>NZ_JARUXR010000001.1:2493176-2558677 GCF_031451215.1 Caballeronia sp. LZ034LL | reverse complement strand
CGCATCAAGCTGAAGCTAAAAGGGCTGAGTCCTGTGATGTACAGAACTCAGCCCTCACGGCCCTAGCCTAAAACTGTCCAACTTTGCGGGGTCAGTTCACCGGAAGGTCAGCGGGCTTTTTCATGCGTGGCGGCCGTGATCAGCGCGTGTTGATCGAACGCTGCGTGCGCTTGTACTGGATGTTCTCGACGATCTGCTTGGCCGTGCCAACCACCAGCTTGCTCGTGCAGAAGTAGTCTTGATAGAGCGCGGCCTGGTAGGCGTTCAGTTCGCCATTCTCGATGCGTTTGAAGTCGAACGCGGCGCCCTGGTCCCAGCCGTTCTGATCGTCATTGATGCTGGCATAGCGGCGCCACTCGTAAGTGTCGCAACGGATGCCTTCATAGTTGACGTTGCGCGCCCCGGCCGGACTCGTGACGACGACCACATAACGCACGACGCCATCATTGCCGACGGTCAGCGTGGATTTGTCGACGGCGAAGTTGAGCGGTGTGTTCTGCGACACGTTGAAGGGCAGCAGATTCGCTTCCTTCGGCAGCGGCGGCATCGTGTCGATCTTGTCTTCGGCCCAGGTGGTCTTGCGGTCGAGCAGATAGGTGAAGACGCCGTCATCCTGATTCGTCGGCGTCTTGGAGCTTGAGCAGCCGGCGAGCACGGCGAGTGCGGCCGTGGATGCCGCGAGCAACGCGAGTGAAGCTGTGACTTTCAATTGGATTTCCCGGAAACATGCGCGCGGGCTTCGAGCACCCCGCCCGGCGCTAAAGGCGAAATGGAAACAACAGCCCGGCGAGTGTATCGCCGGGCTGCCGCTTCAAGTCATGCCGAGTGTCAAAGTGTGCGAAGAACCGAGAACCTGAAACAAGGGAACTCAGTCGCACGGTGAACGCTGCTGCACGATCACCGTCACTTCTTCGCTGACCGTGCATTCTGCCTGAACTGCCGCGCCGGAGGCAGTTACCGCAGGTGCTTCGATCGTTATCGTCTGGAGCACGCGTGGATAGCGCGCCCCATGATGCGCGGCTCGCTCGCCGCGTTCGCCGCGGGAGTTGGTGCGCCGCAGGAAGCGGGACAGCTCGTTGAGAGCCAGTTGATAAACGTCGCGCTTGAACTCGATGACCGCATCCAACGGTACCCAATACTCGTTCCAGCGCCAGGCATCGAACTCCGGATGGTCCGTCGCACGCAGGCAGATGTCGCAATCGCGGCCCACCATGCGCAGCAGAAACCAGATCTGTTTCTGACCGCGATAATGTCCGCGCACCTCGCGCTTGATGAACTTGTCCGGCACCTCATAACGCAGCCAGTCACGGGTGCGACCCATGACCTTCACGTGTTCAGGAAGCAAACCGGTTTCTTCGTGTAACTCCCGATACATCGCTTGCACGGGGGTCTCGCCGTATTTGATACCCCCTTGCGGAAACTGCCAGGAATGTTCACGCAGTCGCTTACCCCAAAACACTTCGTTGCGCGCGTTCAAGAGGATGATGCCGACGTTCGGGCGAAAGCCTTCACGATCCAGCATACAACCACCTTCGAATCCTTTAAAATTGCTTTGATTATAAACAGTTAACGGGCCTGGCGCACCGGCAGGAACCCCAATTCGGGGCACGAATCCGGCGCCGCGTCTGCAACGCTGCGCCAGACGCTGTGCCGGACGCTTTGCCAGACCACCCGGAAGGCGGCAAAATCTTCGCTTCAGTAACAGGCACGTAGCCGGCGCAAGACCCGGCTCCGGCCCCATGCAACGCCGTCGACCGTTTCCGTTGTTCACCCTCGTTTCGCCTGCTTCGGCGCTCACCCGCAGCGCAGCACGCGCCGCTTTTGGAAAAATTGAATGAAAGCATCCCGTTTCTTCATCGGCACTCTCAAGGAAGCTCCCGCCGACGCCGAGATCGTCAGCCACAAGCTGATGATGCGCGCCGGCATGATCCGCCGCGTCGCGGGCGGTATCTACGACTACATGCCGATCGGCCTGCGATCGGTGCGCAAGGTCGAAGCCATCGTGCGTGAAGAGATGAACCGCGCGGGCGCGCTCGAACTGCTGATGCCCGCCGTGCAGCCCGCCGAACTCTGGCAGGAATCGAAGCGCTGGGAACAATACGGTCCGGAACTGCTGCGCTTCAAGGATCGCCACGAACGCGACTTCGTGATGGGCCCGACGCACGAGGAAGTCGTGACCGACATCGCGCGCCGCGATATCAAGAGCTATCGCCAGTTGCCGGTGAACTTCTATCAGATCCAGACCAAGTTCCGCGACGAGATCCGTCCGCGCTTCGGCGTGATGCGCGGCCGCGAGTTCATCATGAAGGACGCGTATTCCTTCGATAAGGACCTCGACGGCCTCGCCGAGTCGTATCGCAAGATGTACGACGCCTACGTGCGCATCTTCACGCGCATCGGCCTCGAGTTCCGCGCGGTGGCGGCGGACAACGGTTCCATCGGCGGCAGCGGTTCGCACGAGTTCCACGTGATCGCCGAAACGGGCGAGGACGACATCGCCTATAACCCGGTTTCCGAATTCGCGGCGAACGTCGAAGCCGCGGAAGCGCTGCCGCTCATCGCGCAGCGCGCCGCGCCCACGGAAGAACTGAAGAAGACGCCGACGCCGGGCGCCGCCAAGTGCGAGGCCGTCGCGCAGCTGCTGAACATTCCGCTCGAGAAGACCATCAAGTCGATCATTCTCGCGACGGAAAACGAAGGCGCTGAACCGACCATCTGGCTGCTGATGCTGCGCGGCGATCACTCGCTCAACGACATCAAGACCAACAAGCTGCCGGGCCTCAAGGAGTACCGCTTCGCGACCGAAGCCGAGATCGTCGAATGGTTCGGCACGCCGCCGGGCTACCTCGGTCCGCTCAACACGAAGAAGCCGGTGCGCGTGATCGCCGACCGCACGGTCGCGAACATGAGCGACTTCGTCGTCGGGACGAACGAAGTCGATTTCCATACCACCGGCGTGAACTGGGGCCGCGATTTGCCGGAACCGGAAGTGGCGGACATCCGCAATGTCGTCGCGGGCGATCCGTCGCCGGATGGCAAGGGCACGCTCGAAATCTGCCGCGGCATCGAAGTGGGCCACGTGTTCCAGCTCGGCACGAAGTATTCGGACGCGATGGGCGCCACGTTCCTCGACGAAAACGGCAAGCCCGCGCCGATGCAGATGGGCTGCTACGGCATCGGCGTGACGCGCGTGCTGGGCGCGGCGATCGAACAGAACTTCGACGAGCGCGGCATCATCTGGCCGGAAGCCATCGCGCCGTTCGAAGTGGTGATCTGCCCGATGGGCTATGACCGCAGCGACGCCGTCCGCGAGCAGGCCGACGCGCTGTATGCGAACCTGCAGCAAGCCGGCATTGACGTGATTCTCGACGATCGCGGCGAGCGCCCGGGCGTGATGTTCGCCGACTGGGAACTGATCGGCGTGCCGCATCGCATCGTGATCGGCGACCGCGGGCTCAAGGAAGGCAAGCTCGAGTACCAGGGCCGTCGCGATACCGAAGCCACGCTGCTGCCGGTCGAGGAAGCGGCCGCCGTCGTGACGGGCAAGGTCCGGGCCGCGCTCGGGAAGTAATGCAATACAACTTCCTGTCGGCGACGATCCTGTTGCTGCTGATCACCGATCCGCTCGGCAACATTCCGATCTTCATCAACGCGCTGCGCGGCGTCGCGAAAGAGCGGCGCCGTGTGGTCGTGCTGCGGGAAGTGGCGATTGCGTTCGTGATCCTGCTGGTGTTCATGCTGGCAGGCGACCGCTTCTTGCGCGCAATGAACCTCACGGATGTTTCATTGCGCATCGCCGGCGGCATCGTGCTGTTCCTGATCGCGCTGCGGATGATCTTTCCGCATCCGGACGGCGCCATCGGGGGCGCGAAAAGCGGCGACTCGCGCGGCGGCGAGCCGCTCATCGTGCCGCTTGCCATTCCGGCGCTGGCGGGGCCGTCGGCGCTTGCAACGGTGATGCTGCTGACCTCGCAGGCGCCCGGCAAGATGTTCGAGTGGATCGGCGCGCTGACGGTGACGATGCTCGTCTGCGCCGTCGTGCTGATCCTCGCGGAGAAGATCCAGCAATGGCTCGGCGAGCGCGTGGTGACGGCGTTCGAGCGGCTGATGGGGCTCGTGCTGGTGGCGATTTCCGTCGAGATGATGCTCACCGGCATACGCACCTTCGTGCATCAGCTATAAAAAAAAGCGGCCGAGGCCGCTTTTTCATTGGGGGCGAACAAGCCTCACGCGCCTTCGGTCAGCGCGCGGATGGTCGGCAGATTGCGCCAGTAGCCCTTGGCGTCCATGCCGCAGCCGAACACATAGCGGTCCGGCACTTCGAAGCCGCAGAAATCCGGACGCAGCGGCTTGGCCTTCGGAATGATCTTCTCGCACAGCACTGCCGACAGAAACGTCTTCGCGCCCATCGCCATGATGCGGTCGCGGATGGCGGCCATGGTCTCGCCTTCGTCGAGGATGTCGTCGAGCACGAGCACCGTGCGATCCTTCACCGATTCCGCCGGCGCCACGCGCCATTGCATCTCGCTGCCGCCCTTGATGGCATTGCGATAACGCGTCAGGTGGATGTAATCGAACTCGAGCGGGAAATCCAGATGCGGCAGCAGCATGCCGGTGAACACGGCCGCGCCGCCCATGACCGAGAGCACCAGCGGGAAGTCGTCTTGCGTCGCCGCCTTGATGGCCGTGGCCATCTTGCCGATCGAGGCGTTGACTTCAGCGGCCGTCACGATCTCTTCGGAATGGCTGAAAATGTGCAGGGCTTCTTCGCGATTCATAGGGCAAGCGGGGGAAAGGCAGACTTCTTAGTGTGGAAAAAAACGGCGGCGTGCGCCACATGATAAACCCGCGCCCGCCGTGTGCAGTGTGCCGCGTCGGACGAGCGCAGCGCGGGTTCAAGGACGCGAAGCTCAGCGCATGCCCGGCATCATGCCCTTCATGCCGCGCATCATCTTCTGCAGGTTGCCGCCCTTCAGCTTCTTCATCATCCCGCGCATCTGCTCGTACTGATTGAGCATGCGGTTGACTTCCTGCACGTGCACGCCCGCGCCCGCCGCGATCCGGCGCTTGCGCGCGGCCTTGATGAGCTCGGGCTTGGCGCGTTCCTGGCGCGTCATCGAATTGATGATGCCTTCCATGCGGCGCATCTGCTTTTCGGCGTTGTTCATGTCCGCGCCTTGCGCGGCCTGCTGGAACTGCGCGGGCAGCTTGTCCATCAGCGACGACAGCCCGCCCATCTTCTTCATCTGCGAGAGCTGCGCCTTGAAGTCGTTCAGGTCGAAGTCGCCGCCTTTCTTGACCTTGTCGGCGAGCTTCTGCGCGGCTGCCGTATCGACGCCGCGCTGCGCTTCCTCGACCAGCGCGAGGATGTCGCCCATGCCGAGGATCCGGTTCGCCATGCGGTCCGGATGGAAGACTTCGAGGCCGTCGAGCTTTTCCGCGACGCCGACGAACTTGATCGGCTTGCCGGTGACGTGACGCACGGAGAGCGCCGCGCCGCCGCGCGAATCGCCGTCGAGCTTGGTGAGCACGACGCCGGTCAGCGGCAGCGCGTCATTGAAGGCCTTCGCGGTGTTGACGGCATCCTGACCGAGCATGGCGTCGACGACGAACAGCGTCTCGGCGGGCTTGAGCAGCCCGTGCAGCTCGCTGATCTCCTTCATCATGGCTTCGTCGATGCCGAGACGGCCGGCCGTATCGACGATCACCACATCATGAAAGTGACGCTTCGCCCAGTCGATGGCTGCGCGCGCGATATCCGCGGGCTTCTGGTCGGGTTCGGACGGGAAGAAGTCCGCGCCGACCTGTTCGGTCACCGTCTGCAACTGACGGATGGCGGCGGGACGGTACACGTCGACGGAAACGGTCAGGACCTTCTTCTTCTGCTTCTCGCGCAGCAGCTTGGCGAGCTTGCCGGAGGTGGTGGTCTTGCCGGCGCCCTGCAGACCGGCCATCAGGATCACGGCGGGCGGCGTGACGGCGAGATTCAGTTCGGCGGCCTTGCCTTCGTAATCGCCGCCGATCACGGCCGTCAGTTCCTTCTGGACGACGCCGACGAGCGCCTGTCCCGGCGACAGGCTCGACAGCACTTCCTCGCCGAGCGCCTTCTCCTTCACCTTCGCAATGAACTCGCGCACCACCGGCAGCGCCACGTCCGCTTCGAGCAGTGCGAGGCGCACCTCGCGCAGCATCTCCTGGGTGTTGGCTTCAGTGAGGCGGGCCTCGCCGCGCAGCGTCTTGACGACGCGCGCCATCCGTTGAGTGAGGTTATCGAGCATGGGGAAACGGTAGGAAAGGGGGCCTTTTTCGGCGCGGTGTCGTACGCCGGCTCAGGTTCCGCCCCGCGCTGGCGCAAGGGGCAAAACGTCGTGACTCAGGGGCCTAGTGTAAACTTCGAACATGGATATTGTACTGTATGCCCTCACTGCGCTTCTCTACGGCGGCCTTGCTGTGGCGGGCTGGCGCGCGCATCGCCACCCGGCCGTGGAGCCGGCGCTGGCGGGCATGCCGCCGGCGGGTTTTGGGGCGGCGGTGCCGTCTTCCGTCCCGGCGGCGACACAGTCGAAGGCGTCCGGCATGAGCGGCGTCGGACGCTCACTATTATTAGTGGCGTTGCTGGTGCATGGCGTCTTGCTGCACACCACCATCTTTCCCCAGAACGCGATGATCTTCGGCTTCGCGTTCGCGCTCTCCGCGATGTTCTGGCTCGGCGCGGGCATTTACTGGATCGAAAGCTTCTTCTTCCCGCTCGACGGCCTGCGTCTGCTCGTGCTGCCGCTCGCGTGCATCGCGTCGCTGATGCCATTGCTGTTCGGCGGCGTGCGCGTGCTGTCGTATTCCGCCGCGCCGATGTTCAAGGTGCATTTCCTGATCGCCAACATTGCCTACGGGCTGTTCGCCATCGCCGCGCTGCACGCCGTGCTGATGCTGATGCTCGAACGCCGCCTGCAGCGCATGCGCGGGATGGCCACGCGTCACACGGGCAACGGCTGGCTCGCGAGCTGGCTCGACACGCTGCCGCCGCTGTTGACGCTCGAGAAGCTGTTGTTCCGGCTGATCGCGGCAGGCTTCGTGCTGCTCACGCTCACGCTCGTGTCGGGCATCGCGTTCAATGAGCAACTGGTCGACCGCGCGCTGCGCCTCGATCACAAGACCGTGTTCGCGTTTCTCTCGTGGCTGATGTTCGGCGCGCTGCTGACCGCGCGCCGCATCTCCGGCTGGCGCGGACGCGCCGCGTTGCGCTGGGTGCTGGCTTCGTTCGCCGCGCTGCTGCTCGCCTACGTCGGCAGCCGCTTCGTGTTCGAAGTGCTGCTGCATCGCGCGGTGGTCTGAGCGGCGCGTTCTTCTTTCTGACCGTACTCATGCGAAATTTCTTCTTTCTTATCGTCCTGTTCTTCCTGAGCCAGTGGCTTTTGAAGAAGCTGCGCCGCGCGAACGAGCGCGCGCAACAGGGCGACACCGCGGCCGGCGGCGCGAGCGCAGGTGGCTTCAGCGGCGGCGGCGCGGGCCGCGCGCGCAACGGCAACGGCTCGGGCGCCTCGGCAGCCCAGCCGCCGCAACTCGCCGATCCTTTGATCCAATGCGCGCAATGCGGCGTGCACACGCCGCGCAGCGAGGCGATCGTCGTCGCGGGCGAGCGCTTCTGCTGCGCCGATCACGCGCGCGCCCACGCCAACCGTCCGACGGGCCGCGACGCGCGATGAACACAGGCGGCAGCAGCACGGACCCGGCGCACATCGACGGGCAGGGCTGGCTCACGAACGCGCGGCGCCTGCCGTCGCCCAACTTCGAGGCGCGTCCGGGCAACGCGGCGCCGACGCTCATCGTCGTGCACAACATCAGCCTGCCGCCCGACGACTTCACGACGAACGCCATCGCCGACTTCTTCCTCAACCGGCTCGATCACGACGCGCATCCGTACTTCGATCAACTGCGCGGCCTGCGCGTGTCGGCGCACTTCGTCATTCGCCGCAACGGTGAGATCCAGCAGTTCGTTTCCTGCGACGAACGCGCGTGGCATGCGGGCGTCTCGTCGTTTCGGGGACGCGAGCGCTGCAATGATTTTTCCATCGGCATCGAGCTGGAGGGCAGCGACCGCCTGCCCTTCGAGGACGCGCAATACGACGCGCTCGGCCCGCTCGTAAGCCTGCTCGTGAAGCGCTATCCCATCGACGCGCTCGCCGGGCACTCCGACATCGCGCCGGGACGCAAGACCGATCCCGGCCCGCACTTCGACTGGCCGCGCCTGCGTCATGACAGCGCGTTGCCGCCCTCGTTCTTCCCGTTCCTGCCGCGCGACTGAGCCGGCTTGCTGACATCGAGCAAGATTTTTCTCGTTGCGACGCAGCACGGAGACGCGCGATACCTTTACCGCGCTTGAGGCGGAAAAAGTCAATCCCAATGAAGCAGAAAAAAGTTTTTGAGACTGCGCGGATGCCCACTATACTTGGTGCCGACCGACGTAATTTGCACTAGATCTTGTGTTGTTGAAGCGGCGCCCGCTCCTTGAGCCGGCGCCGTTGGCTTTCCGGCGTAGAAGAAGTTTGGCTGGCCCGGGGCGGTGCGCGAGGCGGTTTCTTTCAATGCAGGTTTCGCTGCGAAAGAGGCCGCGCGGGCATCGAGCGCCAGCAAGCAGCACCGTGAAGAAGCATGCAAGGGGGGGCGAGTTGCGTCGACCGACACCGCGCGCCAACGCGGGCACCGCATGGACGCCAAGAACGATGCGGGCCGCCATCGCCGCGAATCGCGTTCCAGAGCCTGCTGCATTCACAGCCCGGCTTTACCGCCAAAACACCGCGCGCCGCATGACGACTCATGACAACGCATGACGCACGCGCGGCATAAGTGATAAATCCGCGGACCATCCGCACCATTCGAACACCAGGAGTTTTGCACATGCAAACCACCGACACCGCCACGACTTCCTTCGAAGGCGCATCCACCCAGCCGATGGGCGGCGCGCAGCCCGTGAGCGCCCAGGCGCTCGCGCCGAACACGACGTTCGCCGACTACAAGGTCATCCGTCGCAACGGAAGCGTGGTGTCGTTCGAGCCGTCGAAGATCGCGATCGCGGTGACCAAGGCGTTCATCGCCGTGAACGGCGGCCAGGGCGCCGCCTCCGCGCGCGTGCGCGAGCTCGTCGAGCAACTGACCCAGGCGGTCGTGCGCGCGCTCGTGCGCAGCCGTCCGCACGGCGGCACGTTCCATATCGAAGACATCCAGGATCAGGTCGAACTCGCGCTGATGCGCGGCGGCGAGCACAACGTCGCGCGTGCCTACGTGCTGTATCGCGAGAAGCGCACGCAGCAGCGTTCGCAGGAACGTTCGGCCAACCCGAACGCGCAGTCGCATGAAGGCGGCGTCATCAACGTGACCGACAACGGCGTCACGCGTCCGCTGGACCTCGACGCACTGAAGGCGCTGATCGCCTCCGCCTGCGCGAACCTGGGCGACGCCGTGTCGGCCGACCCGATCCTCGCGGAAACGGTGAAGAACCTGTACGACGGCGTGCCGATGTCGCAGGTCTACGACTCCGCGATCCTCGCCGCGCGCACGATGATCGAGAAGGACCCGGCCTACAGCCAGGTCACCGCCCGCATCCTGCTGCACACGATCCGCCGCGAAATCCTTCAAGAGGAAGTGACGCAGGCCGACATGGGCGAGCGTTACGCCGAATACTTCCCGCAGTTCATCAAGCGCGGCATCGAAGCCGGCCTGCTGGACGACAAGCTGCAACAGTTCGACCTGAAGCGCCTCGGCGCCGCGCTCGACCAGAATCGCGACCTGCAGTTCGGCTACCTCGGCCTGCAGACGCTGTATGACCGCTACTTCCTGCACGTCGAAGGCACGCGCATCGAACTGCCGCAGGCATTCTTCATGCGCGTCGCGATGGGCCTGTCGCTGAACGAAATCGACCGCGAAGCGCGCGCCATCGAGTTCTACAACGTGCTGTCGTCGTTCGACTTCATGTCGTCCACGCCGACGCTGTTCAATTCGGGCACGCACCGCTCGCAGCTGTCGTCGTGCTACCTGACGACGGTCGCCGACGACCTCGACGGCATCTACGAGGCGCTCAAGGAAAACGCGCTGCTCTCGAAGTTCGCAGGCGGCCTGGGCAACGACTGGACGCGCGTGCGCGCGCTCGGTTCGCACATCAAGGGCACGAACGGCAAGTCGCAGGGCGTGGTGCCGTTCCTCAAGGTGGTGAACGACACGGCCGTGGCCGTGAACCAGGGCGGCAAGCGCAAGGGCGCGGTGTGCGCGTACCTGGAGACGTGGCACCTGGACATCGAGGAATTCCTCGAGCTGCGCAAGAACACCGGCGACGACCGCCGCCGCACGCACGACATGAACACGGCGAACTGGATTCCCGACCTGTTCATGAAGCGGGTCATGGAAGGCGGCGACTGGACGCTGTTCTCGCCGTCCACCTGCCCGGACCTGCACGACCTGTTCGGCGCGGACTTCGAGAAGGCGTACACGGCTTACGAAGAGAAAGCCGCGCGCGGCGAACTCAAGCTGTTCAAGAAGATTCCGGCGGCGCAACTGTGGCGCAAGATGCTGGGCATGCTGTTCGAGACCGGCCATCCGTGGATCACGTTCAAGGATCCGTGCAATGTGCGCTCGCCGCAACAGCACGTCGGCGTCGTGCATTCGTCGAACCTGTGCACGGAAATCACGCTGAACACCAGCGACACGGAAATCGCCGTCTGCAACCTGGGCTCGGTGAACCTCGTCGCGCACATGGTCAAGCAGGCCGACGGCAGCTACGCGCTCGACCAGGCGAAGCTCAAGCGCACCATCAGCGTCGCGATGCGCATGCTCGACAACGTGATCGACATCAACTACTACGCGGTGCCGAAGGCGCGTAACTCGAACCTGAAGCATCGTCCGGTCGGCATGGGCATCATGGGCTTCCAGGACTGCCTGCATCTGCTGCGCACGCCGTACGCATCGGACGAAGCCGTGGAGTTCGCCGATCGCTCGATGGAAGCCGTCTGCTACTACGCCTACTACGCGTCGACGGAACTGGCGGAAGAGCGCGGCCGTTACGCGACCTATCGCGGCTCGCTGTGGGATCGCGGCATCCTCCCGCAGGATTCGCTGAAGCTGCTGGCTGAAGCGCGTGGCGGCTACGTGGAAGTGGATGCGTCGGAATCGATGGACTGGCCGGAACTGCGTTCGCGCATTTCCACCTACGGCATGCGCAACTCGAACTGCGTGGCGATTGCGCCGACGGCGACCATCTCGAACATCATTGGCGTGTCGGCGTGCATCGAGCCGACCTTCCAGAACCTGTATGTGAAGTCGAACCTGTCGGGCGAATTCACGGTGGTGAACGACTACCTCGTCCGCGACCTGAAGACGCGCGGGCTGTGGGACGAAGTGATGGTGTCGGATCTGAAGTACTTCGACGGCACGCTGTCGCGCATCGACCGCGTTCCGGCTGACCTGCGCGCGATCTACGCAACGGCCTTCGAAGTCGATCCGAAGTGGCTGGTCGAAGCGGCGTCGCGTCGTCAGAAGTGGATCGACCAGGCGCAGTCGCTCAACATCTACATGGCAGGCGCGTCAGGCAAGAAGCTCGACGAGGTCTACAAGCTCGCGTGGGTTCGCGGCCTCAAGACCACGTACTACCTCCGCACGATGGCGGCGACGCACGTCGAGAAGTCGACGGTCGCGCACGGCGCGCTGAACGCGGTGCCGTCGGGCAACGGCGGCAACGGCGGCCATGGCGCCTCGGGTGCGAACGGCGGCTTTGGCGGCGGCGTGAATGGCGCCTCCGCGGCGGGCAACGGCGGCTTCAACGCGGCGGCAGCGAGCGCGCAGGCGGTCGAGACGGCGCCGGAAGCGGACGGTCCCGTGTGCATGATGCGTCCGGGCGATCCGGGCTTCGACGAGTGCGAAGCCTGCCAGTAAGCGCAGGTTGAGCCGGTCAGGCGGGCCGGCATCGGAGCAGCGTTTCGCTCCGGTGCCGGCCCGTTTGTTTTGTGGTGCGGTGCGGGTTGGATTGTCGCGGGCGCGATGGGTCGGCTGCGAAGGGTGTGACGGAGGAGGGCACGCAGGCAGAGCGACGCAGGCGAAGCTCAACGTCGCGCCGACGGGCACCACGCAGGCAATCAGCGCCCGGTCGAACTCCCGAGCACTCAGCCGCGCGTACCCCGCGAGATCTCGGTACCCGCATCGTGCGCGAGGCGCGCGGTGATCGGCATCGAGAAGAAGGAGAACAGGCCGACGACCAAAAACGCCGGCCAGAAATCGGACCACTGCACGGTGGCATGGCCGTTCAGATATTGCGACAACTCCAGCGTGATGCCCGCGACCGTCACGCCAAGACCCAGCGACACTTGCTGCACGAAGCTCGCGAGGCTGGTCGCACGGCCGACGTCGCGCGTTTCGATCTCCGCATAGGCAAGCGAGTTGAGGCTCGTGAACTGCAACGCGGGGAAGAAGCCGCCGAGCAGCACGACCGCCCAGATGACCCACGCGGGCGTGCCGGGGAAGAACGCACCGCACGCCGCAATCGCGATGCCCGACAGCGCCGCGTTATAGAACAGCGTCTGCCGGAAGCCGAAGCGATGCAGCACGCGCGAGGCGAGCGAGCGCATGAACATGCCGCCGAACGCCGATGCGCAAGTGATCGCGCCGGACTTGAATGCGGTCATGCCGAGGCCTTCCTGCAGCGCGAGCGGCAGCAGGAACGGCACGGCGCCGAGACCGATGCGGAACATCGAGCCGCCGAGCACGCTGGCCTGGAAGGTCGGCACACGGAAGAAGCGCAGGTCGAGCAGCGGTTTGTCGGCGCCGCGCGCGTGGATGCAGTACAGCACCACCAGCAGCGCGCCGGCGGCGCACATCGCCCAGGCAGTGCCTTGCGGAATCAGTTCGCCGCCGACGAGCGAGAGCCCGAGCAGCAGCAGCACGCCGGCGCTTCCCGAGAGGAAGAAGCCGAACCAGTCGAGTCGTCCCGGATGCTCCTCGCGCGAGTTGGCGATATGACGATTCGTGAGCCAGATGCCGAGGATGCCGATCGGGATGTTGATGAAGAAGATCAGGCGCCAGTGCAGGTAGGTCGTGATGAAGCCGCCGAGCAGCGGTCCGATGGCGGGCCCGAGCATGGCGGGCAGCGAGAGGTAGTTCATCGCGCGGATGAACTCCGAGCGGCGCACCGAGCGGAAGATGATGATGCGGCCGACCGGGACCATCATCGCGCCGCCGACGCCCTGGATGAAGCGCGCAACCGTGAACGGTCCGAGCGACGTGGATGCCGCGCACAGCAGCGAGCCGACGACGAAGATGCCGATGGCGGTGCGGAACACGACCCGCGCGCCGAAGCGGTCGGCGACCCAGCCGCAGATGGGGATGAAGACGCCGAGGCCGAGCACGTAGCTCGTGACGGCAACCTTGAGCGTGACGGGATCGCGGCCGAAGGCGCGGGCCATCTCGGGGATCGCGGTGACGATGACATTGGCGTCGACGCTTTCCATGAACATCGCGCATGCGACGATGAGAGGGGCAACGAAAGCTTTGACGGCAAGCGGCATGGCGAATCGCGATCAACTCTTGGCGGCAAGAGCGGCGATTATGGCACCGATATGGAGCAGTCGCTGAAGGATTGCTGTGCGCAACGTGGCGCGAAGAACATTGCTCAATGCGTGAGGACACGATGGAACCGGAAGACCTGCAACGACTCATCACGATGAAGATGCCGTATGGCAAGTACAAGGATCGCGTCATCGCCGATCTGCCCGCGCACTATCTCGCATGGTTCGCGCGTGAGGGTTTTCCAGAGGGCAAGCTCGGCAGGCTGCTCGCGTTGATGCATGAGATCGACCACAACAACCTGCGCTCGCTGCTCGATCCCTTGCGTGGCGGGAAGGCCTGACAGCGCGGTTTCGCGGTGTTTCGAGGCGCTGCGTTAACGCGCTATAGGTTGTGTTGAAGGATTTTGCAAGCACAAGATATTGTGGAAGCGAGGCATCGAATGCTAAACTTCGGCAACGAATCCGGAGCGCGCGAGCGGTCTTGAAGCGGTCTTGCAAGGCATATGAGCAGGCTGCCGCGAGCGTGTTTCGAGCGAAGCGAAGGTGTGGAGCGAAGGGTCTGCGATGACATGCAACCGAGGTCATCGAAGCGCGCGAGTGAGTGGCAAGAACACGTGATGCGAGTCATCGTTCGGGCAGCTCGCGAAGCAGTCGCTCTTCACGCATCTTTCGTTTCGCATCGAGTGTCGTCGAGCGACATCGTCGATGCATGAAGCGAGCGACGCTTCGCTGCATCGATCATCGGGCGCGCTGCATGTCGCGATGCTCGCGGCACAACGGTCCGCATGACACTGCCGCGTTGAGTACCCAAGCCGCAAAGCCTTGCACGGCAAGGCTCTCAAGGCAGCGAGAGAAGCTGCATGAAGCACGCTGCACTGACCTCGCGAGGTCGTCGAAGTCACTCGATCAGGATCGCTTCACACACGTTTGAACGGATATCGCATCAGGCTTCAAACACATCACGCTCTGCCGAGTGTTGTTTGCAAGTAGCAACGTGGAATCCAAATCGCAAGAAAACGAGATTTTTCATGAGCAAACTCTTTTAACGCTCAGAAAAAGATGGTACAAACCGATCTAAATTGATGGTGAGAATTTATGCTCAACTGGGATGACGAGACCACTGCCGTAGCTCCCTCGAGCGCTCCGCAACCGAACGCGTTGCGTAACGCTCAAGGCACGACTTTCGGTACGCAAGCTGCAACGCAAGTTGCGCATGCTCATCAAGCCACTCATCAAGCTGCGCAAGCGAACACGACCAACATCTTCTCCGATGGCTTCGTTCCGCCCGCAGCCGCCACGCCTTCCGCCGGCGCCATCGCCGCGCAGAGCGAGGCCCGCGTCAATGTCGCCGACAAGCGCATCATCAACGGCCAGACCGACGTCAATCAGCTCGTGCCGTTCAAGTACAAGTGGGCGTGGGAAAAGTATCTCGCCGGCTGCGCGAACCACTGGATGCCGCAGGAAGTGAACATGTCGCGCGACATCGCCCTGTGGAAAGACCCGAACGGTCTGTCGGACGACGAGCGCCGCATCGTCAAGCGCAATCTCGGATTCTTCGTAACCGCAGATTCGCTCGCAGCGAACAACATCGTGCTGGGCACGTACCGTCACATCACCGCTCCCGAGTGCCGCCAGTTCCTGCTGCGCCAGGCATTCGAAGAGGCGATCCACACGCACGCGTACCAGTACATCGTCGAATCGCTGGGCCTCGACGAGAGCGAGATCTTCAACGCGTATCACGAAGTGAAGTCGATCCGCGACAAGGACGAGTTCCTCATTCCGTTCATCCAGACGCTGACCGATCCGGCCTTCACGACCGGCACGCTGGAAGCGGACCAGAAATTGCTGAAGTCGTTGATCGTGTTCGCCTGCATCATGGAAGGGCTGTTCTTCTATGTGGGCTTCACGCAGATTCTGGCGCTGGGTCGCCAGAACAAGATGACGGGCGCGGCGGAGCAGTATCAGTACATCCTTCGCGACGAGTCGATGCACTGCAACTTCGGCATCGACCTCATCAACCAGATCAAGCTGGAAGAGCCGCAACTGTGGACCGCCGAATTCAAGGCCGAGATCCGCGAGCTCTTCAAGCAGGCGGTGGAACTTGAATATCGCTACGCGGAAGACACCATGCCGCGCGGGGTGCTCGGCCTGAATGCGTCGATGTTCAAGAGCTATCTGCGGTTCATCTGCAACCGGCGTTGCCAGCAGATCGGACTGGACCCGCTCTTCCCGAACGAGGAAAACCCGTTCCCGTGGATGAGCGAGATGATCGACTTGAAGAAGGAACGCAACTTCTTCGAGACACGCGTGATTGAGTATCAAACCGGCGGCGCGCTGACCTGGGAATAATAAAAATCCAGGACGTGTTGCAGACGAAATCGATGGGATGGCCGGGCAGCAGCGTGTCGCTCACGCGCGCCCGGACCAACAAGGTTTAGGAGAACGGTCGCCTGATGCAATGTGCGCCTAGCAATTCAACGCGCCGATTATCGGCCCGAACAGAAGACAGGCGTTGTGCATTCCCTGCAAAGGGATGGGCAAACTTCCCCCCGGAATATGCCAGCGGCAGGCCCGCTGGCTCGATCAAGCGATGGCCGGCGCCACGAAGACGTGGTGCTGACTCAATTTGGCGCGCGGTGCCTCGGGGCACGGCGCGCCTTGCCGTATTCATTAGCGTAAGCAGGTGGGATCAGCGTACGCCGATGAATAATCCGCTTCGTAGCGTGCGCTGTCGAGAAAGGCGACACGTGGGAAGCGGGTTTTGACGAAGGGTGTTGTTTGAACTGACTCTCATCTGAAAACCTGAAGGAGAAAAACCATGGCAGTTGCCAAGAAAAAACCCGCCGCTAAAAAGGCTGCAGCAAAGAAAGTCACCGCCAAGAAGGCCGCTCCGGCGAAGAAGGTCGCAGCCAAGAAGGTCGCTGTGAAGAAGGTCGCGGCGAAGAAAGTCGCAACCAAGAAAGTCGCAGCCAAGAAAGTAGCGGCGAAGAAGGTCGCAACGAAGAAGGTCGCGGCGAAGAAGGTTGCAGCGAAGAAGGTCGCAGCCAAGAAGGCGCCGGCGAAGAAGGCCGCAGCGAAGAAGGTTGCAGCGAAGAAGGTCGCAGCCAAGAAGGCGCCTGCGAAAAAGGCTGCAGCGAAGAAGGTCGCAGCCAAGAAAGTAGGCGCCAAGAAGGCGCCTGCGAAGAAGGCTGCCGCGAAGAAGGCGCCGGCGAAGAAGGCCGCAGCGAAGAAGGCCGCTGCGAAAAAGGCTCCCGCGAAAAAGGCTGCTGCGAAGACCGCAGCCCCTGCGCCTGCTGCTGCACCCGCTGCGAAAAAGGCCCCCGCGAAAAAAGCTCCGGCCAAGAAAGCCGCTGCTGCGAAGAAGACCACGGCTGCCGCTCCTGCCACGACGGCAACGACCGTTTCGGCGCCTGCTCCGGCTCCGGCCGCAGCGGTCAAGACGGCGTTGAACCCGGCAGCAGCATGGCCGTTCCCGACGGGCAGCCGTCCGTAAGTTCGCGTAGCAGGCAGCAAACCGGCACATTGCGATGTGCCTTGAGTCCGGGTAATGCTACCCGGACTGAACCCGCCGTCCGGGGCAACCCGGCGGCGGGTTTTTCATTCGTATGGCGGGAACGCGCAGCGGTGATTGCGCCACGCCAGTCGCATCGGGAAGCTCGCTGTGCGCGGGCAAAGAAAAAGCGCATGCATCGTTCGATGCATGCGCCCGGTAAGTCCTGTTGAAGCGTGACGGGCTTTCGGCCGTACCTTCAGTGCGTCACGCTTCAGTGCGTCACGCGTGTCACGCCGCCGCTCGACAGCAGGCGCACCCGCTCGCCTGCCTGGAAGACTTCGCCGTTGGCGGTCTGCGTGATGGCGCGGAGGTCGCCGTTGTCGAGGCGCACGGTGATCTCGAGGCCGTTCTTCGTGGCCACGTTGTTCTCCACCGCGTTGCCCGCGACCGCGCCCGCCAGGCCGCCGATGATGCCCGCGATGATCGAGCCGTTGCCGCCGCCGATCGCACTCGCCGCCGCGACGCCGCCCAGCGCGCCGCCGCCGATGGCGCCCAGGCCGCTCGGCTGGCCGTTGTTCGAGCTGATCTTCACGCCCCGCACGCTCTCGACGGTGGCCATGCGGACCGTCTCCTCGCGTTGCGCCTGCGAGGACGTATAGACGTCCGGCGAACTGCTGTTATAGGCACAGCCGGTCATCGCCACTGAGCCGATGAGCGCCGCCGCCAGCACGACACGACTTACCGTTTTCATACCCTTGCTCCAAATCAGTTACGACAGGCTGCTTCCAAATGCCTGCTGATAGCGTTCTTCAATCTCGGCGCGCGTGGGCGCGTAAGTCTGCGGCCCCTGATGCTCGATCTTCAGCGCGCCCATCAGGCTTGCGAGGCGCCCGGTCTTTTCCCAGCCAAGCGCATTCTCGATGCCGTAGAGCAAGCCGCCGCGGAACGCGTCGCCGCAACCGGTGGGATCCACCACTTGCCGCGCCTGCACCGCCGGCACTTCGAGCACGCCGTCCGCGTCATAGATCTGTGCGCCGTGCTCGCCGCGCGTAATCACGAGCGCCTTGACGCGGCTCAGGATGTCTTCAATCGACCATCCCGTCTTGTTGCTCAACAGCTTGGCTTCGTAATCGTTGACCGCCACGTAGGTGGCAAGTTCAATCATGCGACAAAGCTCCACACCTTCAAGGATAGGCAATCCCTGACCCGGATCGAAGACGAACGGCACGTCCGCTTTGGCAAACCCTTCGGCATGCTCACGCATACCTTGTGCCCCGTCCGGCGCAACGATCCCGAGCGACACGCCGCGCGCTTCCTCGGCGCGGTTGAGGTGCGATTCCATCATCGCGCCCGGATGGAACGCGGTGATCTGGTTGTTCGCGAGGTCGGTGGTGATGAAGCACTGTGCCGAATGCTGGTCGGGCAGCACGCGCACGTATTCCTTCGACAAACCGAGCGCGTCGAGCCGGTCGATGTACAACTGCGCATCCGCTTCGCCGAGCGTGGCCATGATCTTCGCGTCGCCGCCCAGCAGCTTCAGCGCATAGGCGATGTTGCCCGCGCAGCCGCCGAAGTTGCGGCGCATCGTCGGCACCAGGAAGCTGATGTTCAGCATGTGCACCTGGTCCGGCAGGATGTGGTCGCCGAAGCGGCCCTGGAAGGTCATGATGTTGTCGTAGGCGAGCGAGCCGCAGATGAGCGTAGCCAAGGCGAACGTCCTTATTGTTGGAAGCCGGAAGAGAGAAAGCGCATGCGCATGCGGGGCGCGACGGCGCCTGGCATCGCGCCTCGCATGCGCGCGGGCCGCTCGGTGCGGCCCGCGTTTCAGCGTTACTTCAGTGCGGCGAGTGCGGCGTCGTAGTTCGGCTCGTCCTTGATCTCAGGGACGAGTTGCGAATGCAGCACCGTGTTGTTTTCGTCGAGCACGACAACCGCGCGCGCCGTCAGGCCGCGCAGCGGGCCGCTCGTGATGTCGACGCCGTAGGATTGCGCGAACTCGTGGCCGCGGAACGTCGATGCCGACACGACGTTCTCGAGCCCTTCGGTCGTGCAGAAGCGCTTCATCGCGAAGGGCAGGTCGCCCGACACCACCACGACCACCGTGTTGTCCAGCTTGCTGGCGGCTTCGTTGAACTTGCGCGTGGAGGTGGCGCAGGTCGGCGTGTCGAGGCTCGGCACGATGTTCAGCACTTTGCGCTTGCCGGCGAAGCTGGCGAGCTTGACGTCGCCGAGATCCGTGCCGACGAGCGTGAACTCGCTGGCCGGCTGGCCCTTGCCCGGGAACGTGCCGCCTACGTCGATGGGATTGCCGCCGAGGGTAACTTGACTCATGTTGCGCTCCAGAGAATTGTCAGATGCTGACGGGAAAACCACGCGTGCACGAACCGCGAAGGCCGTGACGCGCGTCATGTGGAACAGGGGGCCGGACGTTCGCGCGCCGGCCCGCCATTACGGATAAAAGACCTGAACCCGGTAGTTCGCGGCGACGGCGTCGCCGGTATCGAGCCGGACGACGACCGGCTGCGCGCTCTGCGGCGGAAGGCCGATGGCGAATATCGTACCCGGTCGCGCGTAATCCTGCGGCCAGAGCACGCGGCGGATGGCGACATTGTTTTTGTCGTCGAGCAGCGTGAGTTCGAGCGCGGGATAGGCGAGCGCGACATCCATCCGGTTGCGCAGCGAGAGTTTCAGTTCGAGCTTGTGCGGGCCGTCCACCTGGCGCAGTCCCGAACTTTCGATCTGGAGTCCGTCGATATCGCGCGGCGGCGAAACCTTGCAGCCGAGCTGATCGCAGACATCGGCGTAAATGGCATGTGCGCCGGGCACGCTCACCATGACGGTCTCGCGCTGCCACCAGGCAAGCTGCGCGACGAGCAGCAGCACCAGCAGCACCGCCAGCACAATTCCAGCGATACGGCCGCCCTTGCTCCTTTTCCTGCGCGTGCCGCCTTCGGGCTCGGCCGCGTGCGGGCGGGACGCGTCGCGCATGGGGTCATGCATCGTCTCGCGCATCGCGGGAAACGCTTCGTTGGCGCTGGCCGCGCGCGCATTGCCGGCGCGCCTTTCGCCGAAACCCGGTTCGGGATCGTCGGCCCAGGCGGGCGCGGCGGGTGGTGCGGCGGGTTCCGGTGCGGGACGCGGCGGCGGCGTCTCCGGCGGCCTGTCCACTGGACCGATGAACGGCTCGGCGCGATCGTCGACCGGATCGAAGGATGATGAGGCCGGCCTGAACGGCGGCGGAGGCGGTTCGACCGGCGACGCAAACGGCGCATCGGGCCGTGTCTGCGGCGCGCCCGCGCGGACGAACTGCTTCACGCGCGGCGGCTCTTGCGGTTCCGCGGAGGGTTCGTTGGCGGCGTCGCCCGATGCGGTCTGCGTGGCGTCGTCGCGCGGCGCCGGCGTGGACGTCGGTGGCGACGCCGGAGTGTATGCGTAGACCGTGCGGTCTTCGTCGTCTCCGGGCGTGGAAACGGGAGCGGCAGGTGCCGCAGGTGCAGTCGGTGCAGCAGGCGGCGGCGTGAACGGCCGGGGCTTCGGTGGCGTTTCCGCTACGGGCGGCGGGTCGGCGGGAGCCGTGTGCGTGGACGGGCCGATCGCGGCTTCGTCGTCGATGATCGCGGCGTGCTGCGGAATGGCGGGCGCGGCGGTTTCGTCGGGCAGTTCGAAGCGATGATGCGCGGCGTCGAAGACTTCCTGGCAGTGGCCGCAGCGCACGCGGCCGTCATGCGGCGCGAGCAGGTGAGGGTCGAGCTTGAAGACGGTTTCGCAGTGGGGGCAGCGGGTTGCCAGCGCCATATAAGAAGTGCCGTTGGCCTTGCGGCCGGTTCGTGGACGATGGCGCTATTTTAATGACTTTCGCGCCGCGTTCCGGCCAGACATACCCACCCTTCGTGCTCACGCCAGACGCCGATGTCGATCCACTTCGCATAGGCCGCCGCGACCTCGTCGGCCTGGCGCGCGAGCACGCCCGACAACGCGATCCGGCCGCCCGGCCTGACCTTCGACGAGAGCATCGACGCCATCAGCTTGAGCGGGTTCGAGAGAATGTTCGCGACGACGATATCGAATTCGCCGGACGGACATTCATCGGGCAGGCCGTAGGTGACGGCCGCGTGATTGCGCTCGCTGTTGTGGCGCGCGGACTCGACTGCCTGCGGATCGATATCGATGCCGATGACCGGATCCGCGCCGCATTTCTTCGCAAGAATGGCGAGGATGCCGGAGCCGCAGCCGTAGTCGAGCAATGACTGTCCGGGCTCGACCGATTGCTCGAGCCATTCCATGCACAGGCGCGTGGTCGGATGGCTGCCGGTGCCGAACGCGAGACCCGGATCGAGTTCGAGCACGAGCGCGTCCGGGTCCGGTGCATCGTGCCACGAAGGCACGACCCAGATGCGCTCGCCGATGGAGATCGGATCGAACTGCGCCTGCGTCAATCGCACCCAGTCCTGCTCGGCGACGTCGCGCACGCTGAACGAGGGCGTCGCGTCCAGCCCGATTTCATTCGCGGCGGCCGCCAGCAGCACGGCCGGTTCGGCGTCCTCGGCAAGCAGCGCCACCACGCGCGAACGCTTCCACGCACTCTTTTCCGGCACAAGACCGGGCTCGCCGAAGAGCGGCTGTTCGTCGGGCGTGTCGGCGTCGGCGTCCTCGACGGAAACCGACAGCGCGCCCACGTCGAGCAGCGCGTCCGACAGCGCTTCCGCGTGCTCGCGGTCCAGTTCGGCGATCAGTTCCCGATAACTCATGCTGACTCTCTTGCGGGTTTTCTTGCTGCGGGCTTCAGGATTCTTCGGCCACGGCCGCCTGACGCGCGGCGAGTTTGTTCTCGAGGTAATGGATGCTCGTGCCGCCCTCGACGAACTTCGCGTCGATCATCATCTCGCGATGCAGCGGGATGTTGGTCTGGATGCCTTCCACGACCATCTCCGACAGCGCGATGCGCATGCGGTTGATGGCTTGTTCGCGCGTCGCGCCGTAGGCGATGAGCTTGCCGATCATCGAATCGTAGTTCGGCGGCACGAAGTAGTTGGCGTACGCGTGCGAGTCGACGCGAATGCCGGGGCCGCCCGCCGTATGCCACGACGTGATGCGTCCCGGCGACGGCGTGAACTTGAAGGGATCTTCCGCGTTGATCCGGCATTCGATGGCATGACCGCGGAACTGGATGTCCTTCTGGCGGATCGCGAGCTTTTCGCCCGCGGCGATGCGGATCTGCTCCTGCACGATGTCGACGCCCGTGATGAGCTCCGTCACCGGATGCTCGACCTGCACGCGCGTGTTCATCTCGATGAAGTAGAACTCGTTGTTCTCGTACAGGAACTCGAAGGTGCCCGCGCCGAGATAGCCCATCTTCTTGCAGGCGTCGGCGCAGCGGTCACCGATGCGTTCGATCAGACGCCGCGCGATGCCCGGCGCCGGCGCTTCCTCGATCACCTTCTGGTGACGGCGCTGCATCGAGCAGTCGCGCTCGCCCAGCCAGATGGCATTGCGGAACGAATCTGACAGCACCTGGATTTCGATGTGGCGCGGGTTCTCGAGGAACTTCTCCATGTAGACCTGCGGATTACCGAAGGCCCGGCCGGCTTCCTCGCGCGTCATGTTGACCGCGTTGACCAGCGCCGCTTCGGTATGCACCACGCGCATGCCGCGTCCGCCGCCGCCGCCGGCCGCCTTGATGATCACCGGATAGCCGATGACGCGGGCAATCTTCACGATCTCGCGCGGATCGTCCGGCAATGCGCCTTCCGAACCCGGCACGCACGGCACGCCGGTCTTGATCATGGTCTGCTTCGCCGTGACCTTGTCGCCCATCATGCGGATCGTTTCCGGGCGCGGGCCGATGAAGGTGAAGCCCGACTGCTCGACGCGCTCCGCAAAATCCGCGTTCTCCGACAGGAAGCCGTAGCCGGGATGGATCGCTTCGGCGTCGGTGACTTCCGCCGCGCTGATGAGCGCGGGCATGTTCAGGTAGGAGAGATTCGACGGCGCCGGTCCGATGCACACGGCTTCGTCGGCGAGCTTGACGTACTTGGCTTCCTTGTCGGCTTCGGAATAGACGACAACGGTTTTGACGCCCAGCTCGCGGCACGCGCGCTGGATGCGAAGCGCGATTTCGCCGCGGTTCGCAATAAGAATTTTTTCAAACATGGTGGGTCGGCTCATCAACGGGCACGCGCGAGCGGCCCTCGGGGATCCAATCGGCGGCGCGCGCGAACGAGGTCTGCGAACGGGTTCGCGAGCGAGTCTGCGCGCTGGACGCAATGCCGGACAGCAATGGCGACGGCATGGGCAAAGTGCGCGCGTTCAGGCTGCGTTCGACGAAGAAGCGGCGCATCCGGCGCGGCGGCGCATCAGTCGCCGATGACGAAGAGCGGCTGGCCGTATTCGACCGCCTGGCCGTTCTCGACGAGGATTTCCTTCACGACGCCGGCCTTGTCGGACTCGATCTCGTTCAGGAGCTTCATGGCTTCGATGATGCACAGTGTCTGGCCTTCTTTCACCGTATCGCCGACCTGCACGAACGGATCCGCGCCCGGCGAGGGTGCGCGGTAGAACGAGCCGACCATCGGCGAGGTCACGACGTGGCCCTGCACGGCCGCGGCCGGTGCGCCGGCGGCAACCGGGGCGCCGGCTTCGCTGACCGCACCCATGTGCTGGCCCGACGGCATCGGCGCTTGCGGCGCGTACTGTTGCGGCGCCTGCATGTACACGGGCGCGGCGTTCTTGACGATGCGAACCTTGCCTTCGCCTTCCGTCACTTCCAGCTCCGAGATGCCGGATTCCGAGACGAGGTCGATCAGCGTTTTGAGTTTACGAAGGTCCATCGAAAAATCCCCTTTCAATACTTGGAGACCGGGCTGCCCGGTACTTGACTTGATTTGTGGGTGCTCTGACTGCTTCAGCCGCGAACCGGTGCAACAGCGGCATCGCTGTTCCGGCGCGCCTGTCCGAAGGGAATGTGGATGACGGCTCTGAGGTCGAGGTAAGCACGCGGCACCGGCAGAGTTGTCATCGTCGCTTCGGGTTGTGCGGAATTGGGCGCACTTTAGCGCCGTTTAGAGAATTTTGTCTAGTTTTACCGTTTGGGCCAACGATCAGGCGCGGGACAAATTACCGCGTGCGCCACCGGTTTATCTCGAATTTGGCTCAAGATCGCCGTAATGTACCCTAACTCGCGGCTTACTTAATGCAACCCGCGCGCAGCAACGAGTCAAATTTTACAGACTGTCGAGGGTGCGTTTGAGTTCAGCGCTGTCCACTTCGCCTAATTTTGTTGAACGAACGGTGCCTTTTGCATCGATCACGACGGTAAAAGGCAGGGCGCCGGCACTGTTGCCGAAGCTGCGCGCAAGATCCGCGCCGCCGAATCCGGTGACGTAGACCGGATAGGCCACCGGCACTTTCTTGAGGAAGTCGTTGACGTTCTTCTCGCTGTCGACGCCCAGTCCGATGAAGGTGATGCCCTGCTTCTCGTACTCGCGCTGCAGCGCGGACAGTTCCGGCATTTCCTTGACGCACGGTCCGCACCACGAGGCCCAGAAGTTGACGACCACCGGCTTGCCCTTGAACGCCGACAAGGGTTGCGGCGTGCCTGCCGCGCCCGGCGGCGCTGTCTTCCAGAGTTGGTCGACGGGGCTGCCGGCGCTCGCGCTGCTGTTGGCAGGCGTCGCGGCCTCGCTGTCATTGCCGTGGAAGACGTGGCCCGCGTACAAGCCGCCGGCCGTTGCGGCGACCGCGACGACGAGGGCCGCGAGAATGCGTGTGGTGTTCATGAGCGTCCGGAAAAGTGTCAGCCGCCGATTTCGAGCGGCGGCGCATCGGGAGAATCGAGCAGCGAGCGGACCGTGGCGGCATTGGCGCGTGCGAGCCGCCCGCGCCCGTCGGCGCGCACCGCGCCGCGCAGATCGTCCGGGCCGTACAGCGCGATATGCACGCCGACCGGCTCTTCGCCCGGCGTGCGCTGCAGGAAGCTGAGCGTCTCGACGTAGCCGCGCCCGGCAAAATGCCGCGTCTCCGAAACGTCGTACTGCACGTTGTTGTTCAGCAGGTAGATGGCGACTTCCTTCGGGTTGTCGCAGAAACATTGCAGATGGACATCCGAATGTTCGCCTGCCGTGCCGTTCAGCACCGCGCCGGTCAGATAGGGATCGAAGGGCTTGAGCCGTTCCATCCAGTCGAGCGCGGTTTCGCGCATGCGGCGCAGCACCGCCGGTTGACTGTCGCTCTGGAAAATCGCCTGGTACTCGCGGATTTCCTCTTCGATCTGGTCGTTATCAGGCAGGAATTCGCCGCCGATCTTCGTCTCGCCGACCACCTGCTTCGCGGCCTTGCGCTTGGCGGTGGCGTAGTCGAGGCCGTCTTCGGCGATCATTCTCGCGGCGGCGATCGCGATTTCCTCGCGCACGCGCTGCGGATCGAAATGTGATTTGCGAACCATGCCGAAATGATACTAGATAACAGCAGGCAGCCATTTTGGCCGGCTCCGGGCACCTCTGCCATGGACGCCGGGCGGCGGAGTTCGCTCGGTTACAATAGCCTCTCTCCGGCGCGCTCCCGCAAGGGCCTCGAACCAGGCGCCATTCCCTGTTTTCCGCACTGAATCGCCCGCGCGGCGCGACACGCTTTATGCATATCCACATCCTCGGCATCTGCGGCACCTTCATGGGCGGACTCGCCGTCCTGGCGCGCGAAGCGGGCCACAAGGTCACTGGCTGCGACGCGGGCGTCTATCCGCCGATGAGCACGCAGCTCGAAGC
Source organism: Caballeronia sp. LZ034LL (assembly GCF_031451215.1). NCBI lineage: Bacteria > Pseudomonadati > Pseudomonadota > Betaproteobacteria > Burkholderiales > Burkholderiaceae > Caballeronia > Caballeronia sp. LZ034LL. The sequence continues at coordinate 2,532,881 of NZ_JARUXR010000001.1, read as the reverse complement.
GCAGGGCATCGAGTTGATCGAAGGGTATGGGGTCGAGCAACTGGCGCTGGAGCCGGACCTGTTCGTGATCGGCAATGTAGTGACGCGTGGCAATCCGCTGATGGAGGCCATCCTCGATCGCGGACTGCCGTACACCTCCGGCCCGCAATGGCTCGGCGAACATGTGCTGAACGGCAAGTGGGTGCTGGCGGTGGCCGGCACGCACGGCAAGACCACCACGAGTTCCATGCTTGCCTGGCTGCTGGAAGAGGCGGGCATGAACCCGGGCTTCCTGATCGGCGGCGTGCCGCTCAACTTCGGCATTTCCGCGCGCCTGACCGATTCGAGCTTCTTCGTCATCGAAGCGGACGAATACGACACGGCGTTCTTCGACAAGCGCTCGAAGTTCGTGCATTACCGTCCGCGCACCGCCGTACTCAATAACCTCGAATTCGATCACGCCGACATCTTCCCGGATCTCGCTGCCATCGAAACGCAATTCCATCATCTCGTGCGTACCGTGCCCGGCATCGGGCGCATCGTGACGAACGGACGCGAAGCGGCGCTCGAACGCGTGCTGACGCGCGGCTGCTGGTCGGGCGTCGAGCGCTTCGGCGTGCAAGGCGGCTGGGAGGCGTTGCCTGCTGGAGAGGGCGTGGCCGTCGACGAGCAGTTCGCCGTGTATTGGGAAGGCGAGCGTCAGGGCGTGGTCGACTGGCAGGTGCAGGGCGAGCACAACCGCATGAACGCGCTCGCGGCGATCGCGGCGGCGCGCTCGGTCGGCGTGCTGGCGGCGCAGTCCGTGAAGTCGCTCGGCAGCTTCCGCAACGTCAAGCGGCGCATGGAAGTGAAGGGCAGCATCGACGGCGTCACCGTGTACGACGACTTCGCGCATCATCCCACCGCCATCGACACGACCGTCGCCGGACTGCGCACGCGCATCGGCGAGTCGCGCATCCTGGCCGTGCTCGAGCCGCGTTCCAACACGATGAAGCTCGGCACGATGAAAGCGCAGCTTCCCGCCAGCCTGGCCAACGCAGACCTGGTGTTCGGCTACGGCGCCCGCGAAGGCCGCGACAAGCTCGGCTGGGATCTGGCCGACGCGCTCGCGCCGCTCGGCGACAAGGCGCAAGCGTTCAACGAAATCGAACCGCTGGTGAAGGCGGTCGCGGCCGCCGCGCGTCCCGGCGACCACGTGCTCGTCATGAGCAACGGCGGCTTCGGCGGCGTCCACCAGAAACTGCTCGACGCGCTCTCGGCGCGCGGCGCCGGAGGACGGGCGTGATTCTCTACCTGCACGGCTTTCGCTCGTCTCCCCAGTCCTTCAAGGCGCGCGTGATGCATGCGCGCCTCGCGGAACTCGGGCGGCTCGGCGAATGGCAGTGCCCGACGCTGCCGGTCTCGCCGTCCGATGCCGTCGAACTGGCGGAATCGCTCGTGGCAGACGAAGCGGCGCGCGACGTGACGGTGGTCGGCAGTTCGCTCGGCGGCTACTACGCCACCTATCTCGCCGAGAAACATGGCTGGCGCGCCGTGCTGCTGAATCCGGCCGTGGTGCCGCAGCGCGACCTGAGTCATTTCCTCGGCGAACAGCCGCTGTGGCACGGCGGCGGCAGCATCACCGTGCTGCCGCGTCATCTCGACGAACTGCGCGCGCTCGCGGTCGAACGGATCACGCGGCCTGAACGTTATTTCCTGATCGCGGCGACGGGCGACGAAGTGCTCGATTACCGCACGATGCTCGACCATTATCCCGGCGTGCGCACCACGCTGATTCCGGGCGGCGATCATGCGATCAGCGACTTCCCGGCGCATCTCGCCGACGTGCTCGCGTTCTGCGATCAGGCGCCGCCGCCACTGGCCACGCCCGCCGCGGCGTGAATCCGGGCGTCGAACCCATTCAACCACCGGCGCGCGGGCACAACCCCATCGGCCTGCGTTCCGGTCCACTGTCTGACGAGAGTATTGAGTGAACGTTTTCTTCGAGGAATCGGGTAGTTTCAAGGCCGGATCGGTGCTGTCCAAGCAGGGCGACGCGTTCCAGGTCGAGTTGCCGGGCGGACGCCGCGCCAAGGTGCGGGCGAAGGACGTGCTGATCGAGTTCGACAAGCCCGCCGCCGGCGACCTGATGCAGGAGGCCGACGCGATCGCGCAGGAGATCGATCTCGATTTCCTGTGGGAATGCGCGCCCGACGAGGAATTTCCGTTCGCCACGCTCGGCGCGGATTATTTCGGCGACAAGTTCGGTCCCGCCGAACGCGCCGCGCTCGTGCTGCGGATGCATGGCTCGCCGGTCTACTTCCGTCGCAAGGGGCGCGGTCAGTATCAGCGCGCGCCGCAGGAGCAGCTGCAGATGGCGCTCGCCTCGCTCGAGCGCAAGCGGCAGCAGGCGCTCGTCCAGCAGGGCTGGGAAGAGGAACTCAAGGCCGGCAAACTGCCAGACGCGCTGAAGGGCAAGGCCATCGGGCTCCTGACGAAGCCGGACAAGAACTCCAGCGAGTACAAGGCGCTTGAGGCGGCCGCCGCCGCGCGCGGCATTTCGCAGGCGCGGCTGATGCTCGAATGCGGCGGCATCGCGTCGCCGCGCGCGTTGCACGAAGCGCGTTTCCTGTCGGAGCACTTTCCGCATGGCATCGGCTTTCCGGCGGTGCAGCCGGCGCCGCTGCCCGACGATCTGCCGGAAGCGAACGTCCAGGCGTTCTCCATCGACGACGTCACCACGACCGAAATCGACGATGCCTTCTCCGTCGAACATCTCGCCGATGGCCGCGTGCGCGTGGGTATCCACATCGCGGCGCCTGCGCTCGGCATCACGCGCGACGACGCCATCGACGCCATCGCGCGCGGACGCCTGTCCACCGTCTACATGCCCGGCGACAAGATCACGATGCTGCCGGACAACGTCGTCGAGGTCTTCACGCTCGGCGAGGGCGGGCTGCGTCCGGCGCTGTCGCTGTATATCATCGTGAATCGCGAGACGCAGGAGATCGTCGCCACCGAGACGCGCGCCGAGCGCGTGTTCGTGAAGAGCAACCTGCGCCACAACCATCTCGACGAGCACGTCACCGAGGAGAGTCTCGCCGCCGGTACGGGCGAGTATCCGCACAAGGACGACATCGCGGTGCTGTGGCCGCTGGCGCAGGCGTTGTTCGAGAAGCGCCAGGAAGCGCGCGCCGGCTATGGCCTGCGTCGTGAAGTGCAGCGCAACAACGACTTCAACTTCTATGTCGACGGCGAGCACATCACGATCACGCCGCGCCGCCGGGGGTCGCCGCTCGACCTGATCGTCGCGGAACTGGCGATTCTCGCGAATTCGTCGTGGGGCGCGTTTCTCAACGACCACGGCGTGCCGGGCATCTATCGTTCGCAGCGCGGCTTCGGCGGTCCCGGTCCGAAGCGCACGCGCATGCAGACGACGCCCGCGCCGCACGAAGGGCTGGGCGTCGCGCAATATGCATGGAGCACGTCGCCGCTGCGCCGCTATGTCGACCTCGTCAATCAATGGCAGCTGCTTGCCTGCGTGCAGCACGGCGTGATGGCCAAGCTGGCCGCGCCGTTCAAGCCGAAGGACGCGGATCTGTTCGCTGTCGTGCAAGGTTTCGACGACACCTACAGCGCCTACGCGGATCATCAGCGCCGCATGGAATATTTCTGGTGCCTGCGCTGGCTCAGGCAGGAGAATCGCAAGCAGGTGCCGGCGTCGGTGATCAAGGACGACCTCGTGCGTCTCGAGGAGATTCCGCTGATGCTGCACGTGCCGGGCCTCGGCGTGCATGCACGCGGCACACGCGTGATGCTGGAAGTCGTCTCGACCGACGAGCTGACCGTCGAGGCGTCGTGCCGCCTGCTGCACGTGATCGATGCGCCGTCCGTCAGCGCACCGGCCGAGGAAGACGAGGCCGAAGAAGAGATCATCGAAGCCGACGATCTCTCGGCGCAAAGCGAGGCGGAAGCCCAGGCGGAGGCGTCGACGGAAACACCGGCAGATGCGCCCGTTGCCCCTGACAATGCGCCGCAACCCTCGGAGCCGAGCGGATCATGAAAGATCGTTACGCGGTGATCGGCAATCCGGTCGAGCACAGCAAGTCGCCGTGGATCCACGCACGCTTCGCCGCGCAGACGGGCGAGCCGGTCGAATACGGGCGCATGCTCGGACCGCTCGGCGGCTTCGAACCTGAAGTGCGGCGCTTCATCGCGTCGGGCGGGCGTGGCCTGAACGTCACGGTGCCGTTCAAGCTCGAAGCGCACGCGCTGGCCGATTCGCTGTCGCCGCGCGCCGCGGCGGCGGGCGCGGTGAACACGCTCGCGTTCGGACCCGATGGCGTGCGCGGCGACAACACCGACGGCGTCGGGCTCGTGCGCGACATCGAAGTGAATCTCGGCGTGAGCCTGAAGGGCGCGCGCATCCTGCTGCTCGGCGCGGGCGGCGCGGCGCGCGGCGTCGTGCTGCCGATCTTCGAACGCGCGCCGGCTGCGCTCACCATCGTCAATCGCACGGCGGCGAAGGCGCATCAGCTTGTCGACCAGTTTGCGCAGAATGCGGCCGATTGCGGCGTGCGCTTCTCGGGCGGCGGCGCGGGGAGTGTCGAGGGCGGCGCCTATGACGTGATCGTCAACGCGACGGCCGGCAGTCTCGATGCCGCGCTGCCCGACTGCGACGACAGCGCCTTCGGCCCGGCCACGCTCGCCTACGACATGATGTACGGCGCGCAGCCCACCGTCTTCATGCAGCACGCGGTGCGGCTCGGCGCGCGCGCGGCGGACGGGCTCGGCATGCTGGTCGAGCAGGCCGCCGAATCGTTCTTCGTCTGGCGCGGCGTGCGTCCCGACGGCGGCGCGGTGCTGCGCGAACTGCGCCAGACGCTGGCCTTGGCTGCGAAAGCCTGATGACCACCGCGCCGGTCGGCGGCCGTACGCCATCGGGCAGCACCCGGAGCCGCCGCGGCGTGCGGCTCGGGCCGGCGCGCTGGATTCTCTACGGCGTCTCGGTGCTGGGCATCGCATTCTTCGCCACGCAGATCTGGTTCTTCGCGCAGGTCGGCATCTGGACGGTCGTGAATCCCGGACCGACGGCCTTCATGCGCAGCGACGCATGGACGCTCGCCAAAACGCACCCGGGCGTCACGCTGCAGCGCACCTGGGTTCCCTACGACCAGATTTCGCGCAATCTGAAGCGCGCGATCATCGCGTCCGAGGACGCCAATTTCGTCAACAACAACGGCTACGAAACCGACGCCATCCTCCAGGCGTGGGAAAAGAACAAGACACGCGGCAAGATCGTCGCGGGCGGTTCGACCATCTCGCAGCAGCTGGCCCGCAACCTGTTGCTGTCGCGTGAGAAGAGCTACGTGCGCAAGGCGCAGGAGCTCGTCATCACCTGGATGCTCGAATTCTGGATGGACAAGGAACGCATCTTCGAGATCTATCTGAATTCGGTCGAGTGGGGCAACGGCGTGTACGGCGCGGAAGCGGCGGCCCAGCACTATTACAAGACGTCGGCGGCGAAGCTCACCGCCTGGCAGAGCGCCCGGCTTGCCGTCATGCTGCCGCGCCCAAAGTACTTTGATGACCACCGCAACGCGCCGTATCTGTCGCAGCGGGCGGGCGTGATTGCACGCCGGATGGGTGCCGCCGAGTTGCCGCAATGAGGTTTAGCTGAGACCCGATAAACAAGATAAAGCCCTGATTCGTCAGGGCTTTTTTGTTTTTGAAAAGCGTCCGATCGCACGCTAGACTCCCATTATGTGAGTCGCTCGATCACATATTGAATAAATCAACCGGCCAGAACTACAATCCGACCGAAGCCGGAAAACGGCATCGCGCGGGTCGACGGAACCGCCGCTCAGGCGGCGCCCGGCACGCGACAAGAACAACGGAGACACGTCATGCATTCGATCGCCTGCCCGCGTTCGCGGGCTGTTTCGTACGCCACACACGCTTCCTCGCAGGGTCATGCGGCCTTGACGTTCCACGCGATGACGCCGTCATCCGCCCCTTGCCGCGCTTCGTGATCCGCCAGGAGACCCGCGCCATGACTCAGTTCCAGCATCCCGAAACCGACGCCGCCGACGCCGCTGACGTTCAGACCGCTCCCACGAGCGGTGCGGACCTGAAACGCAACGGCACGGGCGCCGCGCGCCACGCGCCCGATCCGGACGCAATCGCGCTGCCGAGCGCGCTCGTCGACATCACGCCGCAGCAGGCCGGAACGCAAACCTTGCTGCGCGGTCTCGCGATCCTCGAAGCCGCCGCCAACGGCGCGCGCGATCTGCGCTCGTTCGGCGCCGCGCTCGGCACCACCCGCAGCACGACGCACCGCCTGGTGAGTTCGCTGGTGCAGGCGCGCTATCTGCGCCAGGTGCAGGGCGGTTATCTGCTCGGGCCGAAGCTGATCGAACTGGGCACGATCGCGCTGGAACAGATGCCGCTGACCGCGGTCGCGCGTCCGCATCTCCAGGCGCTCGCCGACCACACGCACGACACCATTCACCTCGGCGTGCGCGACGGCGACGACGTTCTCTACATCGACAAGATTCCCGGCACGCGCGGGCTGGAAATGCGTTCGCGCGTCGGGCACCGCATGCCGCTGGCATCGACGGGGATCGGCAAGGCGATGATGCTCGACCTCGAAGCGAACGCCTGGAAGCGGCTGCTCGACGCGTCGCATCGGGTGCTGGCGAAAACCAGCTTCAAGCCCGCCAACCGCCCCGACTTCGACACCTTCCTGCAGCGCATGACGCGCTACGCGCAAGGCGGCTTCACCTTCGATCTCGAAGAGAACGAAGCCTCGATCCGCTGCGTCGCCGCGCCGGTGCGGGACGCGTCCGGGTCGATCGTCGCGGCCTTGTCGGTGGCGAGCACGATTCCGTACATGCCGCACGAACGCATGGAAGAACTGATTCCGGTCGTGCAGCGCGAAGCGCGCGCGATCTCCGAGGAACTCGGCTGGCGCGCGCCGCAGCCGTCGCGCAGGATCAAGCGATGAGCGCAACCGCGTCCGGACCCGCACTCATCGCGCTCGACTGGGGCACGACCTCGCTGCGCGCCTATCTGCTCGGCGGCGATGCCGGCGCGCTCGACACGCGCGCCTCGTCGGCGGGCATCATGAAACTGCCCGAAGGCGGCTTCGACCAGGCCTTCGAGGACACCTGCGGCGCGTGGCTCGATGCCCATCCGAAGCTGCCGGTGATCGCGGCGGGCATGGTCGGCAGCGCGCAAGGCTGGGTCGAGGCGCCTTACGTCGAAACGCCGGCCGGCGCGGATGCGCTCGTCGGCGGCATCGTGACGGTGCAGACGGCGCGCGGCGTCGCGCTGCATGTCGTGCCCGGCGTGCTCGAACGCGGCACGCTGCCCAACGTGATGCGCGGCGAGGAAACCCAGATCTTCGGCGCGCTGGCGAGCGAACCATCGCTGGGCGCGTCGGGCGGCGCGCTGATCGGCCTGCCGGGCACGCACGCCAAATGGGCGTTCGTCGGGCAGGACCGCATCGAACGCTTCTATACCTTCATGACCGGCGAGACCTTCGGCGCACTGCGCGACCACACGATCCTCGGCCGCACCATGCATCCGAGCGCGACGCACGATGAAGCGGCGTTCCTGCGCGGCGTCGATACGGCGCGCGACGCCGGTCATCCGGGCGTGCTCGCGACGATCTTCAGCACACGCACGCTCGGCCTCACCGGCCAGTTGACGGCCGAACAGCAGTCGGACTATCTGTCGGGCTTGCTGATCGGACACGAGCTGCGCGGCCTCAACGAAGTGCTGATGCGCGAACAGGGCGCGCTGGCGGGCAAGACATTGCGCCTGATCGGCAACGACGCGCTGTGCGACCGGTATCGCGCCGCACTGGCGCGCTACGGTTGCCACGAGGCACGAACGGTCGCGCACGCCACCGAGCGCGGTCTTTACCGAATTGCCGCGCAGGCCGGGCTGGTGTCCGCGCCGTCGCGCGCGGCCTGAGATGGAGTCACGAGACATGCAGCCTCCCATCAACCTGCCCGCGCCGTACGGCATGCACGGCGGTCTGGCCAAAGCGTTCGCCGCCTGTCCGCTGATCGCGATCCTGCGCGGCATCACGCCGGCCGAAGCCGCCGATCACGGCCGCGCGCTGTATGCGGCGGGCTTTCGCCTCATCGAGGTGCCGCTCAATTCGCCGCAGCCGTTCGACAGCATCGCGGCCATCCGCCAGGCGCTGCCGGACGACGCGATCGTCGGCGCGGGCACCGTGCTGCATCCGAGCTACGTCGACAACGTGAAGGCGGCGGGCGGTGAACTGATCGTGATGCCGCACAGCGACGCCGACGTGATCCGTGCCGCGAAGGCGCAGGGCATGGCGTGCGCGCCGGGCGTCGCGACGCCGAACGAGGCGTTTCTCGCGCTGAAGGCGGGCGCGGACGTGCTGAAGATGTTTCCCGCCGAGCAGCTCGATCCGACCGTGACGAAGGCCTGGCGCGCGGTGATCTCGAAAGAGGTGCCGCTGGTGCCGGTCGGCGGCATTTCGCCCGACAACATGGGGCCGTTCCTGACGGCCGGTGCGAACGGTTTTGGTCTGGGTTCGGCGCTGTACAAGCCGGGTCAGAGCGCCGAGGTGACCGCGCATCACGCGAAGGCCTTCATCGACGGACTGGCGCTGGCGCGACGTGAACACGGAGGCGAGAAGAAATGAGCCGCCTCGCCGGCAAGGTGGCGATGGTCACCGGCGCGGGACGCGGCATTGGCGCGGCGATCGCGCTGGCCTTCGCGCGCGAGGGCGCCGCGGTGGTGCTGGCGGAACTCGACATCGACACCGCGCAGGCCACGGCCGAACGCATCGTCGCGGAAACGAATAACGCGCGCGTGATCGCGCTGCGCACGGACGTGACGCAGAGCGCGTCGGTGAAGAACGCGGTGGAGCAGGCGCAAGCGCGGCTCGGTCCGCTCGACGTACTGGTGAACAACGCGGGCATCAACGTGTTCTGCGATCCGCTCACCATGACCGACGACGACTGGCGCCGCTGCTTCGCCGTCGATCTCGACGGCGTCTGGAACGGCTGCCGCGCGGTGCTGCCGGGCATGGTCGAACGCGGGCGCGGGAGCATCGTGAACATCGCGTCGACGCACAGTTTCAAGATCATTCCGGGCTGCTTTCCGTATCCGGTGGCGAAGCACGGCGTGATCGGCCTGACGCGTGCGCTCGGCATCGAGTACGCGCCGAACAACGTGCGCGTAAATGCGATTGCGCCGGGTTACATCGAGACGCAGCTGACGCTGGACTGGTGGGATGCGCAGGACGATCCGCGGGCCGCGCGCCAGGCGACGCTCGACCTGCAGCCGATGAAGCGCATCGGCCAGCCGCGCGAAGTGGCGATGACGGCGGTGTTCCTGGCATCGGACGAGGCGCCGTTCATCAACGCGAGCTGCATCACGGTGGATGGCGGGCGCAGCGCCCTGTATCACGACTGATGCAGAAGACGGATCGAGACGAATGACGCACTGGCCGCTGTGCGACATCACACATGAGAAAAAGCGGCCACACACCTTCGTAGCTTCGTAGCGCCCGCACGCGGGCATCTTTGAAATAACGGACAAAGTCAGGAGACACAAGATGAAACGCAGACTGTTCCTCACGCTGATCGCTGCCGCCACGGCCACGAGCGCCTCCATGATCGCGGCGCCGGTCGCGCAGGCCGCCGACGACGTCAAGATCGGCTTCCTCGTGAAGCAGCCGGAAGAGCCGTGGTTCCAGGACGAGTGGAAGTTCGCCGAAATGGCCGCGAAGGAGAAGGGCTTCACGCTGGTGAAGATCGGCGCGCCGTCCGGTGAGAAGGTGATGAGCGCGATCGACAACCTCGCCGCGCAGAAGGCGCAGGGCTTCATCATCTGCACGCCCGATGTGAAACTCGGGCCGGGCATCGTCGCGAAGGCAAAGGCCGACAAGCTCAAGATGATGACCGTGGACGACCGTCTCGTCGATGGCTCGGGCAAGCCGATCGAATCCGTGCCGCACATGGGCATTTCGGCTTACAACATCGGCAAGCAGGTGGGCGACGGCATTGCCGCCGAGATCAAGAAGCGCGGCTGGGACATGAAGGATGTCGGCGCGATCGACGTGACTTACGAACAGCTGCCGACCGCGCATGACCGCACCTCGGGCGCGACCGACGCGCTGGTCGCCGCCGGTTTCCCGAAGGCCAACATCGTGATGGCGCCGCAGGCGAAGACCGACACCGAGAACGCCTTCAACGCGGCCAACATCGCGCTGACGAAGAACCCGCAGTTCAAGCACTGGGTGGCCTATGCGCTGAACGACGAAGGCGTGCTGGGCGCGGTGCGCGCGGCGGAAGGCCGGGGCTTCAAGGCGGACAACATGATTGGCATCGGCATTGGCGGTTCGGACTCGGCGTTGAACGAGTTCAAGAAGCCGAACCCGACCGGCTTCTTCGGCACCGTCATCATCAGCCCGAAGCGTCACGGCGAAGAGACCTCCGAACTGATGTACGCATGGATCAAGGACGGCAAGGCGCCGCCGCCGCTGACGCTCACCACCGGCATGCTGGCGACGCGTGACAACGTTGCGTCGGTGCGTCAGCAAATGGGTCTGGCATCGAACTAAGACTTTCGTGCAGCAAGCGGGCCGCGCGAGCGTGGCCCGCCGATGAAATCAGGAGGCGATGTGTCAGCGACGCTGCGGTTTGACAGTATCGGCAAGGTGTTTCCAGGCGTGCGCGCGCTCGACGGCGTGTCGTTCGACGTCAACGCCGGCGAAGTTCACGGTTTGATGGGCGAGAACGGCGCGGGCAAATCGACCTTGCTCAAGATTCTCGGCGGCGAGTACCAGCCCGATTCGGGGCGCGTGCTCATCGATGAAAAGGAAGTGCATTTCGCGAGCGCGGCGGCGTCGATCGCCTCGGGCATCGCGGTGATCCACCAGGAATTGCAGTACGTGCCGGACCTGACGGTGTCCGAGAACCTGTTGCTCGGCGCGCTGCCGAACCGGCTCGGCTGGGTCAACAAGCGCGCGGCGCGGAAGCACGTGGCCGAACGGCTCGCGGCGATGGGCGTCGATCTCGATCCGAACGCGAAGCTGCGCAAGCTTTCCATTGCGCAGCGGCAGATGGTGGAAATCTGCAAGGCGCTGCTGCGCAATGCGCGCGTGATTGCGCTGGATGAGCCGACCAGTTCGCTTTCGCATCGCGAGACCGAGGTGCTGTTCAAGCTGGTGCGCGATCTCCAGGCTGACAACCGTGCGCTGATTTACATCTCGCACCGCATGGACGAGATCTACGAGCTGTGCAACGCGTGCACGATTTTCCGCGACGGCCGCAAGATCGCCTCGCATCTGTCGCTCGCCGACGTGCCGCGCGACACGCTGGTGCAGGAGATGGTCGGCCGCGAGATCAGCGATATCTACAACTACCGCGCGCGCCCGCTCGGCGACGTGCGGTTCTCGGTGAAGAACGTGCAGGGCGCTGCCTTGAGCGCGCCGGCGAGCTTCGAGGTGAAGCGTGGCGAGATTGTCGGGTTCTTCGGGCTGGTGGGTGCGGGCCGGAGCGAACTGATGCATCTCGTCTACGGCGCGGACAAGAAGAAGGATGGCGCGATTGCGCTCGACGGCCAGCCGATCAAGGTGCGCAGCACCGGCGAGGCGATACGTCACGGCATCGTGCTGTGTCCGGAGGACCGCAAGGAAGAGGGCATTGTCGCGATGGCGACGGTTGCCGAGAACATCAACATCTCGTGCCGGCGGCACTATCTGCGCGGCGGCCTGTTTCTCGACCGCAAGAAGGAAGCGCAGACGGCGGATCGTTTCATCGACTTGCTGAAGATCAAGACGCCGAGCCGCCGGCAGCGCATCCGCTTTTTGTCGGGCGGCAATCAGCAGAAGGCGATTCTGTCGCGCTGGCTGGCGGAGCCGGATCTCAAGGTGGTGATTCTCGATGAGCCGACGCGCGGCATCGATGTCGGCGCGAAGCATGAGATCTACAACGTCATCTATCAGCTTGCGGAGCGTGGCTGCGCGATCGTGATGATTTCGTCGGAGTTGCCGGAGGTCTTGGGTGTGTCGGATCGTATCGTGGTGATGCGGCAGGGGCGCATTGCGGGCGAACTGCCGCGTGAGAAGGCGAATGAACAGGCGGTGCTGAGTCTGGCGCTGCCGCAGTCGGACAGCGTTGCGCAGGCGGCGTGAGCCGGGCGGACGACGACGGACAGGACAAGAGAGGAGTCAGACATGGAAGCTAGAGAAAACATTGTGGGGCAGGCGGCCGAGACGGTGGCGAACACGCTGATCCCGCAGAAGAGTGACAAGCAGAAGTGGTGGCAGCAGATCACGGAATACAGTTTGATCGTGATTTTCGTCGTGATGTTCGTGACGATGTCGGCGACGGTCGATCACTTCTTTTCGATCGAGAACATGCTGGGTCTGGCGTTGTCGATTTCGCAGATCGGCATGGTCGCGTGCACGATGATGTTCTGTCTTGCGTCGCGGGACTTCGACCTTTCGGTGGGTTCGACGATCGCGTTTGCGGGTGTGTTGTGCGCGATGGTGTTGAACGCGACGGATAACACGGCCATTGCGATTGTTGCGGCGGTGGCGGCGGGCGCGGTGATTGGCTTCGTCAATGGGGCGGTGATTGCGTACTTGCGGATCAACGCGCTGATTACGACGCTGGCCACGATGGAGATCGTGCGAGGACTGGGTTTCATCGTGTCGCACGGGCAGGCGGTGGGGGTGTCGTCGGATACGTTCATTGCGCTTGGCGGGCTGGCGATGTTCGGGATTTCCCTGCCGATCTGGGTCACGCTTGCGTGTTTCATCGTTTTTGGCGTATTGCTCAACCAGACTGTGTATGGGCGTAACACGCTGGCGATTGGCGGTAATCCGGAGGCGTCGCGGCTTGCGGGGATTAACGTTGAGCGGACGCGGGTTTGGATCTTTTTGATTCAAGGTGCGGTGACGGCGCTGGCGGGGGTGATTCTCGCATCGCGGATTACGTCGGGGCAGCCGAATGCTGCTCAAGGGTTCGAGCTCAATGTGATCTCGGCTTGTGTGTTGGGGGGAGTGTCGCTGCTCGGCGGGAGAGCGACGATCTCCGGCGTCGTGATTGGCGTGCTCATTATGGGCACGGTTGAGAATGTGATGAATCTTCTCAATATCGATGCGTTTTATCAGTATCTGGTGAGAGGGGCGATTTTGCTTGCTGCAGTCTTGCTCGATCAGTTGAAGAATCGCGGTTCCAGGGATTGATGTTTTTTCTTCTGCTTGCGCTTGGTTCTCTGCTTGCGCTTCTATGGACTTCCCGTATTCGCGTCGGTCTACTAGCACTGCCCCTCCCCGGGGCGGGGTTCTTCGCTCTGGCCTTCGCGTGGTTTTATAACTTTCGCCTGCGCTTCTATGGACTTCCCGTTTTCGCGTCGGTCTATTAGCACTGCCCCTCCCCGGGGCGGGGGTAACTTTCTTTGCTGCTGCAAAGAAAGTCACCAAAGAAAGCAGCTTTTTTACCGCCCAGCGTCACTTAACGGCACGACACAGAACCCCGTTTCTGGCCCGGCAGTAGAGAGTGCCCTCATAGGCCTAACCGGGCGTGGATCGCGGACCCACCGTGACAACGCGCCATTTAACGAACTGGTGCAGCCATTGAAAGCGCCGGCCAAGCGCTACGCGCTGCCGGAGGGTATGCAAGGGAAACCGGTGGGAGGCAAGAGCTATGAGATGGATGCTTTAGCAAGGAAACACGGGCAGCCCAGCCCCGATTGACCGGACGGCGGCGCGTAGCGCGGCGCCGGAGCTTTGAGGAGCTGTACCAGTTTGTTTGAGGGTGCGATTTCACAGTGGGTCCGCGATCCACGCCCGGTGGGGCCTATGAGGGCACTCTCTACTGCCGGGCCAGCAAGGCAGTTCTGTGTCGTGCCGCTAGGTGACGCTGGGCGGGAAGAAAAGCTGCTTTCTTTGGTGACTTTCTTTGCAGCAGCAAAGAAAGTTACCCCCGCCCCGGGGAGGGGCAGTGTTTATAGACCGACGCGAAAACGGGAAGTCCATGGAAGCGCGGGCGAAAGACAAACCGCCAAGCGAAGACCAACCCCCCGGCGAGGGGCAAACCAAACCCAACCCAACCCAACCACTGACCTCAAAACCATGCCCCAACCCGAACGACAACTTGCCACCTACCCCAGCCTGTCAGGCAAAACAATCCTGATCACCGGTGGCGCGACCGGCATCGGCGAGGGTTTCGTCGAACACTTCTTCACCCAAGGCGCGAAAGTCGCCTTCTTCGACATCGACACAGAAGCAGGCGAAGCACTCGCCGACCGCCTCGGCGCGGCATTGCAAAAAGACCAAACCCGCCCGACGTTCCTGAACGTCGATCTCACCGATATTGACGCCTTGCGCAAAGGCATCGCCGATGTCCGCAGCACCCTCGGCCCCATCGGCGTGCTCGTCAACAACGCCGCCAACGACAAACGCCACGCCATCGAGGACGTCACCCCCGAATCCTACGACGCAGGCATCGCCGTCAACATCCGTCATCAGTTCTTCGCCGCACAAGCCGTCATCGACGACATGAAGCAACTCGGCGGCGGCTCCATCATCAACCTGGGCTCCGTCAGCTGGATGCTCAAGCAAGGCAACTTCCCCGTCTACACCACCGCCAAATCGGCAGTGCAAGGCATGACACGCGGCCTCGCCCGCGATCTCGGCAAGTTCGGCATCCGCGTCAACACGCTCGTGCCAGGCTGGGTCATGACCGAAAAGCAAAAACGCCTCTGGCTCGACGACGCTGGCCGCGAAGCCATCAAGCAAGGCCAATGCATCGGCGGGGAACTGCTGCCCGAACACCTCGCACGCGCCGCGCTCTTCCTCGCCTCCGACGACAGCGCCATGATCACCGCACAGGACATCATCGTCGACGGAGGCTGGGCCTGATGGACACCTCCCATGCCCGGCTCCTGATCGACAGCCAGTGCGCCCTCGGCGAAGGCGCAACCTGGTGCGCGGCCAGCCACCGCTTCTGGTGGACCGACATCGAAGGCGCCCGGCTATGGCGCTGTAATCCGCTCGACGGTTCTAGCGAGTCGTTCGACATGCCCGAGCGGCTCGCGTGCTTCACGCCCTGTGCCGATTCGCGCTTTCTGCTGCTCGGCCTCGCGTCGCGGCTCGCGTTCTACGAGATCGCAACCGGCCGCATCGACACCATCATGGAAGTCGAAGCCGGTCTGCCCACCCGTCTCAACGACGGCCGCTGCGACCGCGACGGACGCTTCGTGTTCGGCACCAAGCACGACGTCGAAGACGCGCAAGCCTTAGGCGGGTTCTATCGGCTCAACTCGGATCTTTCGCTGGAGCGACTGCCGCTCGGCGCGTGCGCGATCTCGAACAGCATCGGGTTCGCGCCCGACGGCAAGACGCTGTACTACTGCGATTCACCGACGCGCCAGATTCGCGCGTGCAACTATCCTGATTTCACCGGCGACCGCGTGTTCGTCGAACTGACCGACATGACCGGCGTGCCGGACGGTTCCATCGTCGACGCCGACGGCGGCCTGTGGAACGCACAATGGGGCGGCGCGCGCGTCGTCCGCTACGGACCCGACGGCCGCGAGACGGCACGCATCGACGTGCCCACCACGCAGCCAAGCTGCACCGCGTTCGGCGGCGCGGATTTCGCCACGCTGTTCGTGACGAGCGCGCGCATCGGTCTCGACGACGACGCCCTGCGGCGCGATGCCCACGCAGGCGGCGTGTTCGTCGCGACGCCCGGCGTGCGCGGTCTCGCGGAAACGGCGTTCGCGGGCCGCGCCTGACATCAGCATTCGAGGCGGCGCGCGATGACGCACCGCCCGACCCGTCCCGGCCGCGCCGGGTTTTTCGCCTCTCGATGGAGCACGCGTCATGACTGTTGCCCGCACAGAACCAAGACCGAATCCTGCATCGACGTCCCAGCTGCAAGCCCAGGCGCGCCGCTCGCGTCTGGCCGCCGCCACCGAACCGCCCGTCCGGCCGGGTCCGGCCACGGCCGTGATCGCCATGGGCGGCACGCGCACCGAAGGCTGCATCACGCTCTCCAATGCGCATCTGCGGCTCGAACTGGCGCCCGCGCTGGGCGGCGGCATCACGCGCTTCGACTGGCGCGACGAAGGCGCGCTCGTGCCGATCTTCCGGCCGTGCATCGAGCCCGGACCCGACACCGATCCAAACCAGCTCGCGTGCTATCCGCTCCTGCCGTATTCGAACCGCATTGGCAACGGGCGCTTCCAGTTCTCGGGCCGCGCGATCGACGTGCCCTGCAACCGCGCCGGCGAACCGCTGCCGCTGCACGGCGACGGCTGGCTCGGCGCGTGGGACGTCGAAAACGAGGGGCGCGCGGACTGTGAGGACGGTAAGGACGGCGGACGCGTGCGGCTGACGCTCGATCGCAGCGACGGCAAGCCGTACGCCTTTCGCGCGGCGCAGACGGTTGCGCTGGAAGAAGCGAGCCTCATCGTCACGCTCGAGATCGAGAACGCCGGCGACGCCGCCTTGCCCTTCGGGCTCGGCCTGCATCCGTTCCTGATGCGCGAGACCGACACCGAACTCTCGGCGGCGGCAGGCGGCCTCTGGCTGTGCGGCGACGACTGGCTTCCCGTGCGGCACGTGCCGGCGCCGCCCGCATGGCAATTCGGCGTCGCCTATCCGATGCCCACCGCCATGGTGAACAACGCCTTCACCGGCTGGAGCGGCCGCACCAGCGTGCTGTGGCCGAAGCGTCGGCTGTCGCTGACCATCGCCGCCGACACCGACTACTACGTGCTCTACGCGCCGCCCGGCGAGGATTTCTTCTGCTTCGAACCGGTCGATCACCCGATCAACGCAGTGAACCTGCCCGGCGGCGCCGAAGCGCACGGCATGACCGCGCTCGGACCGGGCGAACGGCTGACACGGACCTTCCGCTTCACCGTCGAACGGACCGGCGAAGCCACGCGCCGCGGCCGTCCGAAAACCCGGGCCGGAGCCAAGGCAAGAACGCGCACGGCCGCCGCGCGCTGAACGTGCCATGAAGCGGAAGGGGAAGCGCTGCGCCGCACGTTAAAATGCGGCGCATCGACGTTCAACGAAATTCCCGCCATGTCCTTTCTCCAGACCCTCCAGGCCGCGTGGTCGCGGACGCAATCGCTGCTGTGCGTCGGCCTCGATCCCGAGCCCGCGAAGTTTCCCGGCGCGCTCAACGGCCGCCCCGACGCGATCTTCGAGTTCTGCAAGACCATCGCCGATGCCACCGCGCCGTATGCGTCGTCGTTCAAGCCGCAGATCGCCTACTTCGCCGCGCATCGCGCAGAAGACCAGCTCGAAGCCCTGATCGCGCACATTCACGAGCGCCATCCCGGCATTCCCGTGATTCTCGATGCGAAGCGCGGCGATATCGGCAGCACCGCCGAGCAGTACGCGAAGGAAGCCTTCGAGCGCTATCGCGCCGATGCCGTGACGGTCAATCCGTACATGGGTTTCGATTCCATCCAGCCGTATCTCGAACACGAAGGCCGGGGCGTGATCGTGCTGTGCCGCACGTCGAATCCGGGCGGCTCCGACCTGCAATTCCTCACCACCGACGGCCAGCCGCTGTATCAGGTCGTCGCCCGGCTTGCGGCCGAGAAGTGGAACGCGAGCGGGCAGCTCGGGCTCGTGGTCGGCGCGACCTTCCCGAAGGAAATCGAAACGGTGCGGGGCATCGTCGGCGACATGCCGCTGCTGATTCCGGGCATCGGCGCGCAGGGCGGCAATGTCGAGGCAACCGTGCGCGCCGGTCGCACCGCGAACGGCGCGGGCATGCTGATCAACTCGTCGCGCGCGATCATCTATGCCGGCAAGGGCGATGACTACGCGCAGGCCGCGGCCGATGCGGCGAAGAAGACGCGCGACAGCATCAATCAGTATCGGTAACGCGACGCCTCATTCGCCGGGGATAGATTCGAACAGCGCTTCGAGATCCTCGGCGGAAAACATCTGCGTCAGGCTCGTGTTTTCCGACAAGATTCCCGCCGCAAGCGCCGCCTTGCTCTCCTGCATCGCCAGAATCCTTTCTTCGATGCTTCCGGCCGCGACGAGCTTGTACACGAACACCGGCTTGTCCTGTCCGATGCGGTGCGCGCGATCCGTCGCCTGATTCTCGGCGGCCGGATTCCACCACGGATCGTAATGAATGACGGTGTCCGCCGCCGTCAGGTTCAGGCCCACGCCGCCCGCCTTCAGGCTGATCAGGAAGATCGGTACCTCGCCCGCCTGGAAACGCCGCACCGGCGTCTTCCGGTCGACGCTCTCGCCTGTCAGCGTCACGTGGGCGAGGCCCGCCTGATCGAGCGCATGCGCGATGATCGCGAGCATTCCCGTGAACTGCGAGAACACCAGCACGCGCCGTCCCTCTTCAATGAGTTTCGGCAGCATCTCCAGCAGCAGGGCGAGCTTCGCCGAACCTTGACCCTTCTTCGCGCCGGGCATTTTCACGAGCGACGGGTCGCAGCAGACCTGCCGCAGCTTGAGCAACGCGTCGAGCATCAGGATATGGCTGCGCGCGACGCCCTGTTTTGCAACGGCGTCGCGCACTTTCTTCTGCATCGCGGCGCGCACGGTTTCGTAGAGGTCGCGTTGCGGCCCTTCCAGTTCGACGCGGCGCACGATCGTCGACTTGGGCGGCAGTTCGGTCGCGACTTCGTCCTTGCGGCGACGAAGCATGAACGGTCGGATCCGGCGGGCAAGCAGAGCGCGGCGCGTGGTGTCGTTCAGCTTTTCGATCGGCCTGCGCCAGCGGGAGGAGAACTCCTTCTGCGTGCCGAGAAACCCGGGCAACAGAAAATCGAATTGCGACCAGAGTTCGCCCAGATGATTCTCGAGCGGCGTGCCGGTGACGCACAGCCGATGCCGGGCGCGCAAGGTGCGCAGCGCGCCCGCCGCCTTGCTCGACGCGTTCTTGACCTGCTGGGCTTCGTCGAGGATCAGCAGATGAAAGTCGTGCTGCGCCAATGTGTCTTGATCGCGCCAGACGAGCGGATACGTCGTCACGACGAAATCGTGTGCGGCGATTTCCGCAAAACGCTCATGGCGCCGCGGCCCATGCAGATCCAGCACTTTCAGCGCGGGCGCGAAACGCCGCGCTTCTTCGATCCAGTTGTGGACGAGCGTCGTCGGCACGACGATCAGTGCCGGGCACGCGAGCCGGCCCGCTTCCTTCTCGACGAGGATGTGAGCGAGCGTCTGAACAGTCTTGCCGAGGCCCATGTCGTCGGCGAGCACGCCGGCGAGGTCGTGCTCGCGCAGGAACTGCATCCAGTCGAGGCCGTCGCGCTGGTAGTCGCGCAGCGTGGTGTGCAGGCCGCGCGGGGCCTCGATGCGGCGCGGCCTGGCGGCGCTGCCCAGCTTGCGCGCGAGCTCGACGAGCGACGCGTCGCCAGCGAATTGCCAACGCTGTTTGTCATTCGTTCCAAAGAGGTTCGCTCCGGAGAGGCGGCCGACCTCCAGCGCTGAAAGCCGCAAGGGCTCCGCAGCGCCGGACGCGGTACGGTCGAACAGGTCGAGCAGGGCATGCACGAGCGGCTTGATCCGGGCTGCGCGCAACTCGAAGCGGCGGCCCGTCTGCGTGCGGAATTCGATGGCATGGCGGTCGTCGATCGTGTCGATCGAACCATTGAGCCAGCGACGGTCGCGCGCGAAGAGTTCGGCGAGCAGCGGTTCGAGACGCACGCGCTCCGCCTCCACGATGATGCCCAGTTCGAGATCGAACCAGCCGTCTTCGGAGGCGCGCGCGGTGGCATCGATTTCGTCGATCTCGACGATGTCGAAGCGCGAGTTGGGCGCGATCACCACGCGCCAGCCCGCTGCACGCAGCGCGGGCACGTCCTGCCCGACGAAGCCCGGCCACGCGTCCCGGCCCGGCATGAAGAAGGAGCCCGCATACGGTGAATCGTCGTGGCTGACGGGCGCGCCGGAGATCGGCTTCAGCCCGCTGTCGAGCAGGCGCTGGACGCTGCTGTCTTCCGCAGCGCGCCGACGCGCAATGCGGGCCAGTTCGCCGCCCGCGAGCCGCACGAGCAGGTCGGGACTGTTCGCCGCGATCACGAGGCCGTCGTAGTCGAATTCGAGGCGCGCGAGGTCGAGTTCGGTCGGAGGCATGTCGAGCCTGCCGGGCGCGTCGAGCAGAAGCGTGTCGAGCGTCAGCACCGGAACCGGCTCGGTCTCGATCACGCGCATACCCATGTCACCGTCCTCCGGCGGGGCGGGCAGTTCAGGCGCGCATTCGGCGAGCGCAGCGCGTACCACGTTCGCTTCCTGCGGGGTCAGCGCGGGCATGGACAAGTAATCGGCGAGCAGCGCGTCGGGCATCGGGGCGTCGATGACGCCGGTTTCGCTCGTGACGAGGTCGATGTACCAGGCCGGCTCGGTCGGCAGCACGACGTTGGATTCGGGCTCGGTTTCGAGCGATGCGAAGATCATGTCGTCGCCATGCGGATTCCATTCGATGTTCGCGCGGCGGCTTGCGCCTTCTCGCAGCGGCTCGAGCAGTTGCATGGCGCCGGGATTCGCTTCGAAGTAAAGGCGGCCGGTCGTCAGCATCATGTGCCAGAGTGTCGCGCCGCGCGCGCCCCACAATGCGTAGCCACGGTTCGCCGCTTGACGCTCGGAGCGCAGCGCGCGAACGATGGCGTCGTCTTCAGAGGTCACGAATTTGGGCGGGCTGTTCCACGCGGCGTAGTTCGGGTACCACGGTTCGGCTGCGCGAATGCCGCCGTCGACGCCGAGCCGCGCTTTCAGTATCGTCAGGTCGAGACTGGCTGTCGCGGAAGACGACAGCGTGAGCACATAGAGAATCTGGTGTGTCGCACCCGTCGCGGGTTTCGACGCTTTCGCCTGCATCAGACGGGTCGCCTGAACGCTCGCGCGAAAACGCGCAAGCCATTGCCCGACTTCATGGCTCACGCCGTTCCGCGTAGCTTCGTCCTCGCGTTCCAGGCAGGCGAGCAGCGTCGCCGCGACATGCTTGCATGCATAGCCGACGGGACACGAGCAATAGCCCTTGGGAGGCTCCTGGTGAAGCGAGATTTCGACCGCGTAGGGCCGCGCCTGCGTGCCCTTGACCTGCGCGCGCAGGATGTTTCCCTCCCAACTGATGTCGGCGACGGCGCGGACGTAGCCGAGCGCCTTGTCGAACGTCTTGGGACCCATCCAGCGGGCCACCTGGTCGCGCGTGAAACGGACGGGACGGGGCGCGTCGCTGCGTGCTTTGCTCATACGATGAACGTGTGTCTCAACGCTCGCGCTGATCGATGAACTCCAGCAGCGTGCGCAGCGCGTGCGCCGCTGCCTGGGTCCGCACCTGATCGCGGTCGCCCTTGAACAACAGGGTTTCGACCGTCGTGTGCAGCCGGTTGCTCCAGCCGAAGCACACCGTGCCCACCGGCTTCGCCTCGCTGCCGCCCGCCGGGCCCGCCACCCCCGTGATCGACACCGAAACCTGCGCGCGGCTGTTGCGCAGCGCGCCTTCGGCCATGGCCTTCGCGACCGGCTCGCTCACCGCGCCGTGCTGCTCGATCAGCCCGGCCGGCACGCCGATCATTTCCGTCTTCGCCAGATTCGAATAGGTGACGAAACCGCGCTCGAACCAGGCGCTGCTGCCCGAAATATCCGTGATCGCGGCTGCGACCATGCCGCCGGTGCAGGATTCGGCGGTGGCGAGCATCAGCCGCTCGTCGCGCAGGGCATTGCCGACGCGGATCGCAAGTTGGTGTACGACGGTGTCGGTTGGCATGGCGGGGTTCCGAAGGTGAAAGGGGAAGTCAGACGGTCATGCGCCACAGCGCGATCACGAGCAGCGTGAAGAACGCCGCCACGAGGTCATCGAACATGATGCCGAAGCCGCCTTTCAGATGGCGATCGAAATAGCGGATGGGCGGCGGCTTCACCATGTCGAAGAAGCGGAACACGACGAACGCCCACATCTGGCCGGTGAAGGTGGCGGGCGTCACGAGCAGCAGCACGAGCCAGAACGCGACGATCTCGTCCCATACCACCGGCGACGGATCCGCGATGCCCATTTTGGTCGCAGTAAAGCCGGTGAACCAGCATCCGGCGATAAAGCCCACGACGATCAGCGCGCCCCAATCCGCCACCGTCAGGTGCGGATTGAGCACGACGAACGACAGCCACGCGAACAACGTGCCGACGGTGCCGGGCGCGACCGGCGACAGCCCGCTGCCGAAGCCGAGCGACAGGATGTGCAGCGGGTGCGTGAGCATGAAGCGCGCGCTGGCGCGGCGCGGCGCCGCGGTTTCGCCCGCGAGGGTCGGGTCAGTCTGCATGGAAATGATCGAAGCCTTGCAACGTCAGGGAGAGCGGGGCGCCGGAGGCATCGCGCCAGGCGAGGGCGGGCGCATCTCCGGATCCAACCGGGCATTCGATTGTACCGATGCGCGTCAGCGGCACCTGCACACGCTGCGCGATGGCCGCGAGCGCGTCGCGCGCCGCTTGCGGCGCGGTGAAGCAGAGCTCGTAGTCGTCGCCGCCGGCAAGCGCGCACTGGCGGCGCACGGCATCGGGCATCGTACGCAGCGCGTCGGAGCACGGCACCGCATCGGCATCGACGACGGCGCGCACCCGCGAGCGTCGCAGGATGTGCATCAGGTCGCCGGCGAGGCCGTCGGAGATGTCGAGCGCCGCATGCGCCACGCCTCGCAGCGCCAGCCCCACCGCGATGCGCGGCTCGGGCCGCTCCAGCGCGCGGCGCCAGTTTTCAGCCGCGTCGTCGTCGGGCGCCTGCCACTCGCCGCGCAGCAGACCGAGACCGGCGCGCGCGTCGCCAAGCGTGCCCGACACCCAGATGTCGTCGCCGGGACGTGCGGCATCGCGGCGCAGGGCCACGCCGTGCGGCACGTCGCCGAACACGGTGATGCAGAGATTGAGCGGCCCGCTGGTGGTGTCGCCGCCGACCAGCGCGCAGCCGTGCCGTGACGCCAGCGCGAACAGCCCGTCGCTGAACGCGGCGAGCCACGCTTCGTCGGCGCGCGGCAAGGCCAGCGCCAGCGTGAACGCATGCGGCTGCGCGCCCATCGCGGCCAGGTCGGAGAGATTCACGGCGAGCGCCTTGTGCCCCAGCGCGGCCGGATCGACATCGGCGAAGAAATGGCGGCCTTCCACCAGCATGTCCGTCGAAATGGCCAGCTGGCTGCCGGCAGGCGGCGCGATCAGCGCACAGTCGTCGCCGATGCCGAGTGGCGTCGCGGCGGCATCGTCATGACGCGGTGCGGGCGCCGTCGCGCGGCGGGCAAAGTATCGGTCGATCAGTGAAAACTCGGAAAGCATGGTCTGCCGTGAAGGGTTTTTTGTGCGCTGCAAGAACGGAGCGAGGCGCGCCCGCCGTCGCCTCAAAGCGCCCGCGGCACGTCTCAAAAAAATCGAACGACAGGCGGCAAGCCTTGCCTGGCCGGGCGATCAGACCTTTTCCGGTCATGGCAGTTGTAGCCGAAATGCACGGGCCGCTGCCCGAAACGCCCACTGATTGGCGCTACAATGCGTTCGAACTTCCATTCTAAATCCCGCACCACTGGCCCGCCTTATGACGACTCCCGCCAATACCAAGTTGCGCGAAGCAGCGCTCGACTATCACGAATTCCCCGTCCCGGGGAAGATCGCCATCGCCCCGACCAAGCAGATGATCAACCAGCGCGACCTCGCGCTCGCGTACTCGCCGGGCGTCGCGTTCGCGTGTGAGGCCATCGTCGAGGATCCGCTGAACGCCGCGCGCTTCACCGCGCGCAGCAACCTCGTCGGCGTCGTGTCGAACGGCACGGCCGTGCTCGGCCTCGGGAACATCGGACCGCTCGCGTCCAAGCCGGTGATGGAAGGCAAGGCCGTGCTGTTCAAGAAGTTCGCCGGCATCGACGTGTTCGACATCGAGCTGAACGAAAGCGATCCGCACAAGCTCGTTGACGTGATCGCCGCGCTCGAGCCGACCTTCGGCGGCATCAATCTCGAGGACATCAAGGCGCCGGACTGCTTCATCGTCGAGCGCGAGTGCCGCAAGCGCATGAAGATTCCGGTCTTTCACGACGACCAGCACGGCACGGCCATCGTCGTCGCGGCGGCGATCACCAACGGCCTGAAAGTGGTCGGCAAGGACATCGGCGAAGTGAAGCTGGTGGCGTCCGGCGCGGGCGCGGCGGCGCTGGCCTGCCTGAACCTGCTCGTCGATCTCGGCATGAAGCGCGAGAACATTTTCGTGACGGACCTGGCCGGCGTGGTCTACAAGGGCCGCACGGAACTGATGGACCCGGACAAGGAACTGTTCGCACGCGAAACCAGCGCGCGCACGCTGGCCGAAGTGATTGAAGGCGCCGACGTGTTCCTCGGTCTTTCAGCTGGCGGCGTGCTCAAGCAGGACATGGTCAAGGGAATGGCCGCGAAGCCGCTGATTCTCGCGCTCGCCAATCCGACGCCCGAGATCCTGCCGGAACTCGCGCTGGAAGTGCGTCCGGACGCGGTGCTGGCCACGGGCCGCACCGATTATCCGAACCAGGTCAACAACGTGCTGTGCTTCCCGTTCATCTTCCGCGGCGCGCTGGATGTCGGCGCGACCGTCATCACGAAGGAGATGGAAGTCGCAGCGGTGAACGCGATTGCGGAACTGGCGCGTCAGGAGCAGAGCGATATCGTCGCGACCGCGTACGGCATCCAGGATCTTTCGTTCGGTCCGGAATACCTGATTCCGAAGCCGTTCGACCCACGCCTGATCGTGAAGATCGCGCCGGCGGTGGCGAAGGCCGCGATGGAATGCGGCGTGGCGACGCGTCCGATCGAGGACATGGACGCCTACGAACAGCACTTGCAGCAGTTCGTGTATCACAGCGGCACGACCATGAAGCCGGTGTTCCAGCTGGCGCGCAGCGTGGAGCCGGAGAAGAAGCGCATCGTGTTCGCCGAGGGCGAGGAAGAGCGCGTGCTGCGCGCGGTGCAGATCGCGGTGGACGAGAAGATCGCCAAGCCGATTCTGATCGGCCGGCCGGCGGTGATCGAGCAGCGCATCCAGAAGTTCGGCCTGCGCCTGACGCCGGGCGTGGACTTCACGGTGGTCGATACGGATCACGACGAGCGCTATCGCGACTTCTGGCAGACCTACGCGAAGATGATGGCGCGCAAGGGCATCAGCGACCAGATGGCCAAGCTGGAGATGCGCCGGCGCACGACGCTGATCGGATCGATGCTCGTCAAGAAGGGCGAAGCCGACGGCATGATCTGCGGCACGGTGAGCACGACGCACCGGCATCTGCACTTCATCGATCAGGTGATCGGCAAGAAGGAAGGCGCGAACGTCTATGCGGCGATGAATGCGCTGGTGCTGCCGGGCCGGCAGATCTTCCTGGTGGATACCCACGTCAACGTGGACCCGACGCCGGAGCAGCTCGCCGAAATCACGATCATGGCGGCGGAAGAAGTGCGGCGTTTCGGCATCGTGCCGAAGATCGCGCTGCTGTCGCACTCGAACTTCGGCACGAGCAACGCGCCGACGGCGCAGAAGATGCGCGACGTGCTGGCGCTGCTGAAGGAACGCGCGCCGGATCTGGAAGTGGACGGCGAGATGCATGGCGACGTCGCGCTGGATGCGCGTCTGCGCAAGGAAGTGCTGCCGGAATCGACGCTCGAAGGCGATGCGAATCTGCTGGTGCTGCCGAACATCGATGCCGCGAACATCTCCTACAACCTGCTGAAGACGGCGGCGGGCAGCGGCATCGCGATCGGGCCGATTTTGCTCGGCGCGGCCCAGCCGGTGCATGTGCTGACTTCGTCGGCGACGGTGCGGCGGATCGTCAACATGACGGCGCTGCTGGTGGCGGATGCGTCGGCGGCGCGGTGAGATGAGGTGAGTTGAGCGCTTCAGGCGCATGACGGCGGTATAGAGCGCGGCGGATTTTTCCGCCGCGTTTTTTTTAGCTGCGGGGTTTCTGAGCGCTGCGGCGTCCGTTATTCATTTCTTCCTCATCGCAGTCTTCCAGCACAGTTCTTGACAGTCTTCCCAAAGCGCCGCCGCTTTCGCGGAATCGGGCGCACCCCACAGTAGCGCCATCAGACGCCGCCTACGTATCGCAAGGTTTTAAGAGTCGTGCCATTTCAGGGAATAGTCCTGAACCTTAATGTTCCAGCACGAACTCCAGACGGAATCCGATCCGGCTGACACGAGTTCCCGCACGCGAGCGGAAACAGACAAAGCACAGGTCCTTCGTCATCCGGGCGATGTGATTCATGTCGCCTTCTCCGCGTCGTGTCCATGGACAAATCAATAAGGATCAGAAAATGAATAAGGCACACCGCACTGTTTGGTCTGAGGCTACCGGGAACTGGGTGGCGGCTCCTGAAACCGCCAAGGGAAAAACCAGGCGCACTCAGAAGGCGATCTCGGCGGCGGTGAGCTCGCTGGCGATGGCGCTGGGCGGCGGCAGCCTGCCGGCGGAGGCAGCCGGTGGCGCGGCGGGACTCGAGATCTGCGAGAACGGCACGGACAACGGCATCAACAGCAGTAACTGTGCGCTGCCGAGTTCCGGCGGCGTGCAGAACGGCTGGGGCCTCTTCACCAACAACGGCGCGGGCTTTACCACCAGCGAACCAGCGTTCATCACCGGCGTGAAGCAGGGCTACGTGACGATGTACGGCCAGAACGGTGTGTACTCGTGGAGCGACCTGTACATGAACGGCGCGAACAACGTGCTGGGCGGCACGGGAACGGCGCACAAGATCAAAGGCCTCGCAGCGGGCGATCTCACGACGTCGAGTCAGGATGCGGTGAATGGTTCGCAGCTGTTCGCGACGAACCAGTCGATCAATAACCTGAAGTCCGCCGGGACCACGTATTTCCACGCCAACAGCACGGGGGCGGATTCGACGGCTTCGGGTGTAGATGCGATCGCGATCGGAACGAACTCCGTGGCGTCGGCTGCATCGGCTACGGCGTTCGGTCAGTCCGCGATGGCATACGGAGCGGGCGCGGTCGCGATCGGTGACGGTGCGTTAGCGGGAACGGCAGGCAGATATGCGGACGGGCAGACCAACGTGATCGCGATTGGTACGGATAGCCATGCCTACAGGCCTAACTCGATCGCATTGGGGTATCAGGCGCAGGCGGAAACGGGTACGACGTACGACCACGACGGCAATTTGATTGCAATCGGAACGAACGCGTCTGCTTCAGGTGATGCCAATGTCGCAATTGGCAAGAACACCGTCGTTGGAAATCCGGGGTACGGCAATGCAAGCGTTGCGTTGGGCGATTCGGCGAATGCCGTGCCCGCCGGCAGTACTGCGCTCGGCGCTTTCGCAACCGTATCGGCCGGCAACGCCACCGCCATTGGCAAGGGCGCGAATGCGTCGATTCAAGGCTCTGTTGCGCTGGGTGCCAATTCAACGACGGAAGCTCCGGTGAGCACTACCGGCGCGACCATCGGCGGAACCGCTTACACGTATGCCGGCCGCAACGCGACTAGCACTGTTTCGGTGGGTTCGGCGGGCGCCGAGCGCACGGTGACGAACGTCGCGGCAGGCCGCGTGTCGTCGAACTCGACGGATGCCGTCAATGGCTCGCAACTCTACGCGGCGGATCAGGCGATCAACCAGAACACGACCGACATCAGCAACACCGTCAACACGATCAACGCTGTCGTTGCCACGGGCACGATGTACTTCCACGCGAACAGCACGGGCGCGGATTCGGTGGCGTCGGGTGCGAATGCGGTCGCCATCGGGCAGGGCGCATTGTCGGATGCCCAGAACACGCTCGCGATGGGCAACGGAGCGAGTGCGGGCGGAGCGGCCGGCAAGAGCAGCATCGCCATCGGTGCGGGCGCACAGGCGCTGACTGCGACGAACGGCGACGATGGCATTCGTACCGGCCGCAGTATTGCCATCGGTGCGCAGGCCAATGCAAACAGCGCCGTGTACGGCAATAACACCGTGATCGGCGCGGCTGCCACGGCTAGCGGAATGAATGGCGTGGCCATCGGTCTGGAGTCGATTGTGACGGCTGACAATGGCGGCGTGACGATCGGCGAACATTCGACGTCGTCGGGAACCTTCGCAACCGCCCTTGGCTACGGGGCTATCGCATCAATGAACAAATCGGTCGCTCTCGGTTCTTTCTCCACCACCGACGCAGTCACCAACACCACCGGTGCAACCATCGGCGGCAAGGCCTATACGTTCGCCGGCAGCAATGCAGGGAGCACGGTCTCCGTGGGTTCGGCAGGCGCAGAGCGCACGGTGACGAATGTCGCGGCCGGCCGGCTGTCGGCGACTTCGACGGATGCAGTAAACGGCTCCCAGGTCTTCGCCACCGATCAGGCGGTGAATCAGAACACGACGGATATCACCAACGCATTCACCGCGATCAACAACGTCAAGAGCGCGGGTTCGATGTACTTCCACGCCAACAGCACGGGCGCGGATTCGACGGCCTCGGGTACGAATGCGATTGCCATCGGGCAGGCGGCGACAGCGGGATACACAGGAGACATCGCGATCGGCTTGAACGCGACGACGAGCGGCGCGATGACCTATCCCGCCATGGCGATAGGAAGAAATGCGCAAGCCACCGCGACCGGCACCATGGCGCTGGGCGTGAATGCCTTGGCCAACGTCAATGCAGCGATCGTGCTGGGTTACGACTCGACCTCATCAGGCGAGCACGCGCTTGCGCTCGGCGCGAACACCTTCGCAACGGCCGCCGGTACGTCGGCCGTCGGGGGGAAAGCGACGGCCTCCGCAAGCAACGCAACGGCGCTCGGCTACGGCGCCAAAGCAAGCGACGCCAATAGCGTCGCACTGGGCGCCAATTCCACCACGGCGGCTGTTGTGAGCACCACAGGTGCGACGATCGGCGGCAAGTCCTATACGTTCGCCGGCAGCAATGCGGGAAGCACGGTATCTGTAGGCTCGGCGGGCGCCGAGCGCACGGTGACGAATGTCGCGGCCGGCCAGTTGTCGGCGACGTCGACGGATGCCGTGAACGGCTCCCAGATCTTCGCCACCGATCAGGCCGTGAACCAGAACACCACGGATATCGCCAACGCTTTCACCGCGATCAACAACGTCAAGAGCGCGGGTTCGATGTACTTCCACGCGAACAGCACGGGCGCGGATTCGGTGGCGTCAGGCTCGAATGCGATTGCCATCGGGCAGGGTGCGTTGTCCGATGCGAAGGACACGATTGCGATGGGCAACGGCGCCAGCGCGGGCGGAGCGTCCGGTCCCAGCAACATCGCCATCGGCGCGGGCGCGCAGGCGCTGACCGCGACGTCCGCCGGCGACTTTCAAACCGGCCGCAGCATTGCCATCGGCATGTCGGCCAATGCAAACAGCGCTGCGTATGGCAACAACACCGTGATTGGCGCGGTGGCCACGGCGAGCGGGATGAATGGCGTGGCAATCGGTGTGGCATCGCGTGTTTCGGCTGACAATGGCGGCGTGGCGATCGGAGAACATGCGAATTCGTCAGGAAGCTTCTCGGAGGCGCTTGGCTATGGAGCCACCGCGTCAACGAACAACTCGGTGGCGTTGGGTGCGTTTTCCACCACTGCCGCAGTCACGAACACGGCCGGCGCGACCATCGGCGGCAAAGCCTACACGTTCGCCGGCAGCAATGCGGGAAGCACGGTATCCGTGGGTTCGGCAGGTTCGGAACGCACAGTGACGAACGTCGCGGCGGGCCGCTTGTCGGCGACCTCCACCGATGCCGTCAACGGCTCGCAACTCTACGCGGCGGATCAGGCGATCGACCAGAACACCGCCGACATCAGCAACGCGGTCAACTCGATCAACACCATCGTCGCCACGGGCACGAAGTATTTCCACACGAACAGCACGGGCGCGGATTCGGTGGCGTCGGGTTCCGAAGCGATCGCGATCGGATCCAGCGCCACCGCCCTGGGCGGTCATAACGTGGCGATCGGATACCAATCCAGCACGTCAGTCAATGGAGACCTGGCGATCGGCGGCATGGCCAAGGCAACCGGAACCGGCAGCGACGGCGCAACGGCAGTCGGCGTGAATGCAAACGCGAACGGCAGTTTCTCGTCGGCATTCGGCAATCACGCCAAGTCCGGAAGTACCGGTGATACCGCTGTGGGTGGCTATGCCAGTGCAACGGGAGGAGGCGTCAACGGACAGTTCGCCGTGGCAATGGGCTACGGCGCGTCGGCGACCAACGGCGCGACAGCGCTCGGCGGCAACAGCAACGCGGCCGGTGCGAAGTCCGTCGCGCTGGGGTCGGGCGCCAAGGCAAGCAACGCCAACGACATCGCGCTCGGCTCCAACTCGACGACAGCGAACGTGGTGAACACCGCCAACGCGACGCTCGGCGGCAAGGACTACGTGTTCGCGGGCAGCAACGCGGGGAGCACGGTATCCGTGGGTTCGGCGGGCGCGGAACGCACGGTGACGAACGTCGCCGCCGGCCGTCTGTCCGCCAGCTCCACCGATGCCGTGAACGGCTCGCAACTCTTCGCGGCCGATCAGGCGATCAACCAGAACGCCGCCGACATCAACAACGCAGTCAACTCGATCAACACCATCGTCGCCACGGGCACGAAGTACTTCCACGCGAACAGCACGGGCGCGGATTCGTCGGCCATGGGTCAGGACGCGGTCGCGATCGGTCAGGGCGCGGTGGCGACGAACGCAAACGACATCGCGCTCGGGTCGAACTCGATCACGGCGGACGTGGTGAATACCGCCGGCGCGACGATCGGCGGCAAGGACTACACGTTCGCGGGCAGCAATGCGCAGAGCACGTTGTCGGTGGGTTCGCTGGGCGCGGAACGCACCGTGACGAACGTCGCCGCAGGCCGCCTCTCCGCCAGCTCGACTGATGCCGTGAACGGTTCGCAACTCTTCGCGACGAACCGGGCCGTGGATCAGAACACCGCTGATATCAGCAACACGGTCAACTCGATCAACACCATCGTCGCCACCGGCACGAAGTATTTCCACACGAACAGCACGGGAGATGACTCGACGGCCCTCGGTCTGGACTCGGTCGCAATCGGGCAGGGCGCGGTCGCGGCCAACGCCAACGACATCGCGCTCGGTTCGAACTCGACCACGGAGGCCGTTGAGAACACCGCCGGCGCGACGATCGGCGGCAAGGACTACACCTTCGCGGGCAGTCATGCGGAAAGCACGTTGTCGGTGGGTTCGGTGGGCGCGGAACGCACCATCACGAATGTCGCCGCGGGCCGCCTCTCCGCCAGTTCGACCGATGCCGTGAACGGCTCGCAACTCTTCGCGACCAATCAGGCCGTCGATCAGAACACCGCCGACATCAGCAATACGGTCAACTCGATCAACACCATCGTCGCCACGGGCACGAAGTACTTCCACGCGAACAGCACCGGAGACGATTCGACGGCCACCGGTCTCGATGCCATCGCCATCGGTCAGGGCGCAGCGGCGACTCATGCCAACAGCATCGCGCTTGGTTCGAACTCGATCACGTCGGAGGCTGTCGCGACGGCGGGCATCGCCATCAACGGCATCAACTACGCGTTCGCGGGTTCGGCTCCGGTCGGCACGTTGAGCGTCGGCTCGGCGGGCGCGGAACGCACCATCACAAACGTGGCGGCCGGCCGCATTTCGGCCACCTCGACGGACGCCGTGAACGGCTCGCAGCTCCACGCGACGAATCAGGCAGTCAGCAGCCTGCAGACGGAAGTCTCGAACATCTCGACCGACGTCAACGCGCTCAACAATGCCTCCGTGAAATACGACACCCGCGCGGACGGCACGCCGGATACCAGCAGCATCACGTTGAGCGGCGACGCCTACGACAGCGCGACGCACACCGGCGGCACCGCCATCCACAACGTGGCGTACGGCGTCAATGGCGGCGATGCCGTGAACGTGAGTCAGCTGAACGAGGTGATCGGCGCCGTGACCAACGTGGCGAACGCGGCCAACAATCCGTTCATGGCCGCCGAGGGTAATCGCGACACGGAAGGCGCCGCCGCAACCGGCACGCATTCGACCGCGATGGGCGCGCTTGCCAGCGCCAGCGGAGCGCGCGCGACGGCGATCGGCTCCGGCGCGAACGCGTCGGCGGCGAATTCGGTGGCGCTGGGCGCGAGATCGGTCGCGGATCGGGAGAACACCGTATCGGTGGGCTCCGCGGGTGAAGAGCGCCAGATCACGAACGTCGCAGCCGGCACCCAGGGCACCGACGCCGTGAATCTGAACCAGCTGAACCAGAGCTTCTCGCAGGGCGTGAACCAGGCGAACGCCTATACGGATCAAAAGATCACCGCGCTCGGCAGCCAGGTGAGTTCCGTTGCGCGCGGCGCCTATGCCGGCGTGGCAGCGGCGACGGCCTTGTCGATGATTCCGGATGTCGATCCCGGCAAGACCATTGCGGTCGGTATTGGCACCGCCAACTACAAGGGCTATCAGGCGACTGCACTGGGCGCTTCGGCACGCGTGACGGCGAACGTCAAGCTGAAACTCGGCGCCGGCGTCAGTGCCGCAGGAACGGCGGTGGGCGGGGGCGCTTCCTACCAGTGGTAATGATGCGAGGCTGAATGCAGTCGGGCGGCGCACGCCGCCCGACTGCTTTTTACAAACCCGATTTACTTCACTGTTTGAAGCCTGTTATTCAAACAATACTTTCGCCAATATGCTTTCACTTACCTCGTGTGAAATTCGAGACTGATCAAGATAATGGGCAACACATCAATCTGAAAATCCGAATCGCGTGTTTTCAGAATAAACAGAAAAGTGGTTGCGTACTCACGATTCAGCTTAATGAAATGGGTTAGTGCATTGTTTCAATTGAGTCCAGGGAAAATAGAAGGGAAGGCCTAAATAGGACTTGAATCGTCTTCCTAACAATAAGTTGATTGTTGTAACATTGCGTGCATCCCGCACCTCACTAGTGCAAGCGCAATTCGGCGGACCAGCTGTTCCGCTGCGCGATCGCAATACAAATCAATATAGGGAAGCCCGACGTGCAAGCCACCGCACTCGCCACCTCACAATCTTTCGAATCTGCATTGGAATGCTTTCGCGCGGGCGACCGCATGCAGTCGGCTATCCGATGCAGAGGCATCCTGAGTGAAGTACCGAATCATTGCGAAGCGAATCATCTTCTGGGAGTGCTTCATTTGCTGGATGGCGATCCCTCCAAAGCGGAATTGCTTATTCAGGTTTCGCTCTCCATTACTCAAACCGCGGCTGGAGAATCCGATCTCGGGCTGGCGTTGAGAGCACAGAAGCGCTATGAGGAAGCGATGAGTGCGCAGCGTCGCGCACTGGATATCGATCC
Source organism: Caballeronia sp. LZ034LL (assembly GCF_031451215.1). NCBI lineage: Bacteria > Pseudomonadati > Pseudomonadota > Betaproteobacteria > Burkholderiales > Burkholderiaceae > Caballeronia > Caballeronia sp. LZ034LL. Next base: position 2,499,612 of record NZ_JARUXR010000001.1, on the reverse strand, counting down.
CGGTTTCGCCATCGCGTATTCCAATCTCGCGCGGCTGCACGAGGAACAGAATCAGCTCGAGCAAGCGAGAGCCGCATTTCACCGCGCTGTCGAGCTCGATCCGAACTCGGCGGATTACCGCTTCAATTTCGGCAGATTGCTTTCGAGGCTCGGTAATGGCGCCGATGCGCTCGAGCAACTGCGCCGCGCAATCATGCTGCGTCCCAATTGGCCTGAAGCACTCAATAGTCTGGGATCGGTACTGGCCGAGCAAAGAATGTTCGACGATGCCGAATCTGCATTTCGTCATGCGCTGGAAATTCGACCTGGCTTTGCACAGGCGCTGTGCAATCTCGGTTCCCTTTTCAAAGACACGGGTCGAAAAGTGGAAGCGGAGCAGGCCCTGCGTCACTCACTTCGGGCCGATCCGCAATTCGCAGGTGCAAGCGAAATGCTTGCAAGGCTCTTGAACGAGCTCGGACGTTCAAATGAGGCAATCGATACATTCCGGATGTCGCTGCAACTGTCGCCGAACAATGTCGGTACGTTGAATGCGCTGGGCAGTCTGCTGGCGGAAAAACGCCGTTTCGAAGAAGCGGAAATGCTGTTGCGTCGCGCGCTCGAATTGAGCCCGCGTTTCGTGCTCGCGCTGATCAATCTCGCCAACATTCTGGCGGAGACGCGCCGCACCGAAGCCGCTGAAGCCGCGTACCGGCACGCGCTCGACGTGGACCCGAATCATTGGGGCGCGCTCTTCAACTTCGGGGCTTTCCTGAAAAATCTGCGCAAGCTCGACGAGGCCGAAGTGCTCACGCGCCGGGTGCTCGAATTGCAGCCGCGTCTCGCTGCTGCGCACGTCGGGTTGGGCACCGTGTTGCTGGCGAAGAACTCGGGAAACATCGGGGAGGCGTTGAACTGCTTTCGCAGCGCCATCGAGATCGATCCGGACTGTCTGATTGCTCACTCGAATCTGGTCTACGCGCTCAGCTTCGTCAGCGAGGCGGGTTACGACGTGCTCGAAGAAGGCCGCCGCTTCGCCGCCCGGTTCGAAGCCCCGCTTGCCGCTGCGGCGGTGCAGTATCGGAACGATCCGGCACCCGAACGGCGCTTGCGCATCGGCTACGTCTCGCCGGACTTTCGCGACCATTGCCAGTCGTTGTTCATGCTGCCGCTGTTGCGAAATCACGATCATCGCGCGGTCGAGGTCTTTTGTTATTCGAGCGTCGAAATCCGTGATCGCATCACCGACGAGATCGCGCATCTCGCGGATGCGTGGCGTGATGCCCACACTCTCGACGACGAACAACTCGCCCGGCAGATCAGGGACGATCGCATCGACATTCTGGTCGATCTGACCATGCACATGGCGGGCGGGCGTCCCCAGCTCTTTGCGCGAAAGCCCGCGCCGGTTCAGGTGGCCTGGCTGGCGTATCCGGGGACGACGGGAAGCAGCGCAATCGAGTATCGGCTCACCGATCCATGGCTCGATCCGGCCGATTCGAACCGGGATGACTGCTACAGCGAAACATCGATTCGCCTGCCCGATACCTTCTGGTGCTACGCGCCGCTTAATCTGTCGCACCACGTGAATGCGCTTCCGGCAGACGACAAGGGACATATCACGTTCGGATGCCTGAACAATCCGTGCAAGCTCACTGACCGGACTTTTGCACTCTGGGCCGAGGCGATGCGGCGCATTCCAGGCTCAACCTTGATGCTTCTGCTGGCCTGGGGACGTGCGCGGGAGGAGGTGGTGGCGAAGTTCGAAGCGGCGGGGATCGAGGCATCGCGTCTCTACTTCGTCGATTACCGCCCGCGCGAGCGTTATATGGATACGTATCTCGAGATCGACATCGTGCTCGATACGTTTCCATATAACGGCCACACCACGAGCCTCGACGCCCTGTGGATGGGCGTGCCGGTTCTCACGATGACCGGCCAGACGCCGGCAAGCCGCGCGGGACACGCGTTGCTGTCCAATCTGAGCATGCCGGATTGGATCGCGGATTCGGAAGAGAGCTTCATTGAAAAGGCGGTGGAGGCGGCTCGCGATCTGAGCGGCTTGCGCAAGCTTCGGTCTGAACTTAGAACGGTCATGGAGCGTTCTGCATTAATGGATGGCGCGCGCTTTGCACGGGGTATGGAGCGTGCGTTTCAACTCATGTGGCGTGAGCACTGCGCACTTCGCTTGCAACCGAATACTCCATCGAAAACCGAGGTCAACACGATGTTGACCCATGACGTTTCCTGCTGAATCTTTTCGCTGCGATAAAAGCGGAAGACACCCGGGGAGAAACCACCGCGTTGATAACGCTAAACGGATCTTAGGTAAATATTCGCATATAAATTTCGGATACCCAATCATATGGCGATTCAGGGGAATTGCCATCCGTCGCATCCCTTTCTTCTGGTGACGCGACCGCCGCTTTGAACGCAACGCGCTTGCACGCACGCAGCCGACGATTTCACTCGTTTGGCGGCGCGGGCGAGCTATTGCCGAAAGCTTGATTGCGAATCTCGAGGTCATTTCCAGAACGAGCGTTTTTATCGCTTGTTCGCAGTAACGGCTGTATAGGAGTCCACGTCATGAAACCTTGTGTCGCGCGCAATAAATGGTTTATCTCGATGTCGCTCGTATTGGCCAGCATGCAATGCATGGCGCAAATGCCGGGCGATTCCGCGTCGCTCGAATCGCTCGAGAACGCCTGGGCGCAGGCCACCGCGAGCCGGGATATCGCGACGCTCGACCGCATTCTCGACCCTTCGTTCGTCGAGACGCTCAGCAACGGGCGCCGCCGCGACAAGGCCGCGGCGTTGAGCGCAGCGCCGCCGCCCGTGGGTTCCACACAGCAATTGCAGGACATGAAGGTCAGGACCTACGGCGACACGGCGATCGTCACGGGGACCAACCGGTTCAGTCAGTCCGGTCAGCCGGCGGCGCTCCTGTTCTCTTTCACCGACGTGTTCGTGCGCCGCGACGGCGCGTGGCGAGCCGTCTCTTCGCACATGACGCTCCAAGGACGCGAGTGATTTCACGGGCGGCATCACCAGGAAAGCCGGTTTCGGTCAGACCGGATTCCTGGACATCGCCGTCGATCCGCAACGCTGCAGTCGCTATGGGGGAGGGTGGGTGAAGCCCGAAAGCAAGAGTGGAAGCTTGCGTAATCAGTGATGCCGAAATGCCGACATGGCGCGCCAGTGACCGCGGCGCATTGGCATCGATTGCTTGATGCGTCAGGTGATTCCGGTGGGAAGCGCCTGGACATTGAAGAACCTCGCGTTGCGGATATGAAGTATCAGCAACATTATTGAAGACTTAGGCATACAAATGAATAAGACATATCGGACAGTGTGGAACGAGACCACCGGCACGTGGGTCGCGGTGGCGGAATCGGCAAAGGCACGGGGAAAGAAAGCGAGCAGCAAGATTGCAGCGGCTTGTGCGGTGGTGGTGCTGCTGGGAGGAGTGCTGTCGATGGCGGATACGGCCAATGCCGGTTCGGTCGATGGCGGGACGGCTATTGGCTTCAACGGCGCCATCGCGGTTGGCAATGCTTCGACATCGAGCGGTGTGGGCGCCATCGCCATGGGCAATGCGGGGGGGACCGGGACGAATCATACGCTTGCATCGGGAACCGACGCTGTGGCTTTGGGAAATGGCGCGACGGCATCGGCACTGAACTCGCTCGCGCTTGGCAAGCAAGCGACCGCGTCCGGCGGGGATGCCGTTGCGATATCGAATCTTGCGCAGGCGCTGACGACAGGCTCGATAGCGATCGGTCCAAAAACTTTCGCGAGCGGCGACGCTGCAGGGAACGCACCCGCGCTCGCGATCGGCTCGAACACAACGGCAAGCGGCCTTGGTTCGATCGCATTGGGCACCGCTACGTCGGCTTCGAACACCGGGGCGATGGCACTGGGAGGCAGTGCAACCGCTTCGGGCTTTGAAGCCACCGCAGTCGGCATCGGCGCGACGGCGAGCGGCGCTACCTCGGCAGCAATGGGTTTCAGCGCGAATGCCGCTGGGACGAATTCGCTCGCGCTGGGCACGAGCGCCGTTTCGACCGGTAACAATTCCACGTCGATCGGGCCGAATGCGACGGCGTTGGCGCCGAGTTCGATCGCCTTCGGGAGTCAAGCTACCGCGTCCGGCGCGGGCAACGCCATCGCGCTCGGCTTGAACACGACGGCCTCAGGGTTGAACACGGTCGCGATATCGACGGGGGCGCAGGCATTGACTCAGACATCGATGGCGATGGGTCAACAGGCCTTTGCGAGTGGCGACGTTGCGGGGGCGCAACCCGCGCTCGCGATCGGCTCGCACGCGACGGCGAATGGCGGCAGTGCGGTCGCCTATGGCGCTGGCGCTACGGCGTCGAACAGCGCGGCGATGGCATTGGGAAGCAGTGCAAGCGCGACGGGCATCGGCGCCACCGCGCTCGGCGCGGGCGCGACGGCGAGCGGCGATTTGTCGGGCGTCCTGGGTTATCAGGCGACGGCTAGCGGAGCGGGGGCGATCGCGCTGGGCGTGCACGCGACGGCCGGCAACGCCGGTGATGTCGCGCTCGGCGTGGGTTCGACGACGGCGCCGGTCGTCAACACGCCGAACGCGACGATTGGCGGCAACACCTACACGTTCGCCGGCACGGGTGCGACAAGCACGGTATCCGTGGGCGTGCCGGGCGTGGAGCGCACGATCACGAACGTCGCGGCGGGGCGTCTTTCCGGCACCTCGACCGACGCGGTGAACGGCTCGCAATTGTTCGCCTCGAATCAGGCGATCAATCAGAACTCGACTGACATCAGCAACGCGCTCAACTCGATCAACAGCCTTGCGACCGCAGGCACGCAGTATTTTCACGCCAACAGCACGGGGGCGGATTCGACGGCCACGGGCGTCAACTCGGTGGCGATCGGTACGGGCGCGGTTTCGGCCGGGGCGAGTTCCACGGCCATCGGACCGAGCGCTTCAGCGTCGGCGCCGAACTCGATCGCGTTCGGGAATCAGGCGATCGCATCTGGCGCGGGGTCAGCCGTTGCGCTCGGCCCGAACGCAACGGCTGCGGGGTTGAATACGGTCGCGATATCGAACGGGGCTCAGGCGTTGACTCCGGCATCGATCGCAATGGGTCAAGGGTCCATTGCGAGCGGCAACGTCGCGGGAACGGCACCCGCGCTCGCGATCGGTTCGCTGGCGACGGCGAACGGCAATGATGCTGTCGCCTATGGCGCCCTCGCCACAGCATCGAACGCTTCGGCAACTGCATTGGGGTCGCTGTCGACCGCCACCGGAAATAGTTCGATCGCGATCGGAACCGGCGCAAATGCGAGCGGTGACCTCTCCGGAGCCATGGGTGTGCTGGCCAGCGCCGCAGGACAAGGTTCACTGGCGCTGGGCGTAGGTGCAACTGCGATTAATGCCGGCGACGTTGCACTCGGTACCGGTTCGACGACAGCGGCCACCGTGAATACCCCGAGCGCGACGATCGGCGGCAACACCTACACGTTCGCGGGCACTAACGCGACGAGAACCGTGTCGGTCGGTGCGCCGGGCGCGGAGCGCACGATCACGAACGTCGCGGCGGGGCGTCTTTCCGGCACGTCGACCGACGCGGTGAACGGCTCGCAACTGTTCGCCTCGAATCAGGCGATCAATCAGAACTCGACTGACATCAGCAACGCGCTCAACTCGATCAACAGTCTCGCGTCCGCCGGTTCGACCTACTTCCACGCCAACAGCACTGGCCCGGCGTCGGCCGCGACGGGCACGGACTCCGTGGCTGCGGGCGGGGGCACAGTGGCGAGCAGCCAGGGCGCGAGCGCATACGGCAGTCAGGCGACCGCTTCAGCCAATGGCGCGACGGCAGTGGGCTTCGCCGCGAACGCGGCTGATGTCGGTGCGACATCGATTGGCACGCAGTCCAGCGCAAGCGGCACCGGTGCGAGTGCGTACGGCTCTCAAGCGTCGGCTGCGGGACAGGGCGCGACGGCGATCGGCACGCAGTCCAGCGCGAGCGGCATCGGGGCAAGTGCATATGGCCCCCTCGCGACGGCCTCGGCAGACGGCGCGACGGCGCTGGGCGCATTCGCGAGTGGTTCTGCTGTGGGCACGACCGCTCTTGGCGCGAATGCAAAGGCCACCAACGCAAACGACGTCGCCCTTGGTTCTGCTTCGACGACAGCTGCGGTCGTGAACACGCCGAACGCGACGATCGGCGGCAACACGTACACGTTCGCGGGCACGAATGCGGCGAGCACGGTATCGGTGGGCGCACCAGGCGCGGAGCGCACGATCACCAACGTCGCGGCGGGACGTCTTTCCGGCACCTCGACCGACGCAGTGAACGGCTCACAACTGTTCGCTTCGAACCAGGCGATCGATCAGAACTCGACCGACATCAGCAACGCGGTCAACTCGATCAACAGTCTCGCGACGACAGGCACGAAGTATTTCCAG
>NZ_JARUXR010000001.1:2293419-2493076 GCF_031451215.1 Caballeronia sp. LZ034LL | reverse complement strand
CAACCCGTACACGTTCGCGGGCACCAACGCGACGAGCACGGTATCGGTGGGCGCGCCGGGAGCTGAACGTACGATCACCAACGTCGCGGCGGGGCGCCTTTCCGGCACATCCACCGACGCGGTGAACGGCTCACAACTCTTCGCTTCGAACCAGGCGATCGATCAGAACTCGACCGACATCAGCAACGCGGTCAACTCGATCAACAGTCTCGCGACGACAGGCACGAAGTATTTCCAGGACAACAGTACTGGTCCGGGCGCCACGGCCACAGGCCCCAACTCGGTTGCGATCGGCTCAGGCGCGGTCTCGACCAATCCCGGCGATGTCGCGCTGGGCTCCGGTTCGACGACAGCGCCGGTCGTGAACACGCCGGGAGCCACGATCGGCGGCAACCCGTACACGTTCGCGGGCACCAACGCGACGAGCACGGTATCGGTGGGCGCGCCGGGAGCTGAACGTACGATCACCAACGTCGCGGCGGGGCGCCTCGCGGGCAACTCGACCGACGCGGTGAACGGTTCGCAACTGTTCGCTTCGAATCAGGCGATCGACCAGAACTCGACCGACATCAGCAACGCCATTAACTCGATCAACAGCATCACGAGCACCGGCACGAAGTACTTCCAGGCCAACAGCACGGGTGCAGGCTCCACGGCGACGGGTCTCGATTCGGTTGCCATCGGCTCAGGCGCCGTCTCGACCAATCCCGGCGATGTCGCCCTTGGCGCCGGGTCGACGACAGCGCCGGTCGTGAACACGCCGAACGCGACGATCGCCGGCAGCACGTACACGTTCGCGGGCACCAATGCGACGAGCACGGTCTCGGTCGGCGCGCCGGGCGCCGAACGCACGCTCACGAACGTCGCGGCGGGACGCCTCTCCGCCACTTCGACGGACGCCGTGAACGGTTCCCAGCTCAACGCGACGAACCAGGCTGTCGGCAGTCTGCAGGCTCAGGTGACGACCATCTCGAACACGGCGGGCGCGGCGGGCAACTCGGCCGTGAAGTACGACGCCAACGCCAACGGTACGCCCAACTACAGCAGCGCCACGCTGAACGGCGTGACCTACAACACGGCCACGCATACCGGCGGCACGCTGCTTCACAACGTGGCGTACGGGGTGGCCGGGGGCGATGCGGTGAACGTCGATCAGTTGAACGAGGCCATCGGCAGTGTCGAGAACATGGCGCAGGCAGCCAGCAGTCCGCTCGTCGCCGCCAACGGCGATCGTGCGACCGAGGCCGCCGTCGCCAGCGGCGTCCATTCGACCGCGCTCGGCGCCAGTGCCAGCGCGACCGGCACGCAGGCCGCGGCGCTCGGCTACAACGCCAGCGCGACCGGCACGCAGGCGGCCGCCATCGGTTCAGGCGCCCAGGCAAGCGGCGCCAACTCGGCGGCGGTCGGTACCGGCAGCCAGGCGACGGGCGCGAACTCGGTCGCGCTCGGCTCTAACTCGGTGGCCAGTCGCGACAACACCGTGTCGGTGGGTGCGCCGGGCAGCGAGCGGCAGATCACGAACGTCGCGCCGGGCACGCAGGGCACCGATGCGGTGAACGTGAACCAGCTGAACCAGAGCGTCGCGCAAGGCGTCAGCCAGGCCAACTCTTACACGGATCAGCAGTTCAACGCTCTCGGCAATCAAGTCAATTCCGTTGCGCGCTACGCCTACTCGGGCGTCGCGGCGGCCACGGCGCTGACGATGATTCCGGACGTCGATCCGGGCAAGACGATCGCGGTCGGTGTCGGCACGGCTACCTACAAGGGCTATCAGGCAGCGGCGCTCGGTGCATCGGCGCGGATCATGGAGAACGTCAAGGTGAAGATCGGGGCCGGTGTCAGCGCTGCGGGCACGGCATTCGGCGCAGGCGCGTCTTATCAGTGGTAACACGCGCAGGCTCCGGCCTGGCGCAGGTGGACGGCGCGTGTCGTCCGCCCGCGAAGGCCCCTGATGGAGATCCTTGATGCGAAGGAACGCACGTCATGAACTTTCAACTTCTTCTTGTGGCGCTCGTCGCGGTCATCGTGACAGGCTGCACGACCTGGTCCTCGCCGATGTCGAACGCCAATCTCCTGACCTTCGGGTCGGGCGATCACGCGTGGCAAGTGCAGTGCGACGGCTTGTTCGCGAGCGATGAGACCTGCATGAAGCACGCGAGATCGATCTGCGAGCAAGAGTCGGTCACGGTGCTCGACGCCGTCGACGCGATGTCGAGCGACGATCCGCGCGAGCTGACTTTTGTATGCGGCGACGTCGCGGCGAGCGCTTCGCGTGACGCATCGGCGGGTTTGGGCGGTTGTCCTGCGCGAGCCGGGCGAGAGGCTGCATTCGACGCGAGGAACGCGGGCCACGCAGGCTCGATTGGACGTGCCGCCGATTCGGACGGCCCTGACGGCGCCTGACGAAACGAGTTGAATGAATCAAGGCGCCGCGGCGCTTCCACGAGCGCCGGCCGCGAGCTTGCCCAGATCGTCCCGAAGCCGCTCGAAGACCGGGTCCCACTCGGCAAAGCTGCTCTGCCGATACAGCGTGGCAGTCGGATACCAGGGGCTGTCCGGACGATCGAGCAGCCAGACCCAGTGCGGATTGACGTCGAGCAGCACCCACGTGCGCTGTCCCAGCGCGCCGCTCAGATGCGCCACCGACGTGCAGACTGAAATCACGAGATCGAGCGCGCCGATGAACGCCGCCGTGTCGTCGAAGCTCTTCAACTCGCCCGTATGATCGGCGATGTCGAACCCCGCAGAGCGCGCGGCGGCGACGTCCGCGGCGGCATCGGGCTGCAATGAATAGAACGCGACGTTATCGAGGTCGCGCAGATACGCTTCGTGCCGTTCCAGTCCCACGCGACGAAACGGATTGCGCTGGTGCGTGCGGCTGCCGGTCCAGGTCAGCCCGACCTTCAGACGCGTTTCTCCCGCAAGGCGCGCGCGCCAGCCATCGACGGTCGCCGGATCAGCCTGCAAATAAGGCACCTGCGATGGAATCGTGTCCTCGCGGGTATCGAAGACGAACGGGAGCGTGACCATCGACACTTCGTAGTCGAATGGCGGCAGCGACTCCAGGCCGCCGCCCAGGGTGAAGTCGTCGACGAAGCGGGCCAGCGTGCGACCGATCAGCCAGCCCATCTGCGGAAACGAGTTCCACACGAGCCGGCCGCCCTCGCGATGCACACGCTCGGCGAGCAGCGGCACGTAGCGGCAGAACTGAAGCAGATCGCCCATCCCTTGCTCGCCCCAGAGCAGCAGCGTCTTGCCCGCGAGCGGCTGGCCGGTCCATGCGGGGCCGGCGAACACCGGCCGTTTGCCGGCCAGTTCCTTCGAGCCGTCCCAGCGCGCCTCGTGTTCCGGCCATCCGGCGGCGTAGTGGCCGCGCAGGAGGTGCAGCATGCCCAGGTTCGAGCGATTCCCGGCGTTCTCCGGGGCAAGTTGCAGCGCCCGGGTGGCGTAGTGCTCGGCGTCGTCCCAGCGCTGGGCTTCGCGCAGCTTCTGTCCGTGATTGCTGACGACGACCGGATCGTCCGGCGCGAGCCTCACGGCCTGTTCGCTCGCCGCGAGCGAGCCCGCGAGGTCGAAGCGCGCCAGACGTACTTTCGCGAGATTGACCCACAGGTTGGCATCGCGCGCATCGTGCGCGAGCGCGGCTTCGAGCAGCCGCGCCGCTTCCGACGACGCCGGATCCCGGTCGAGCAACGCGGCGGCGAGGTTGTTGCGCAGGCTGTGCAGGTCGGGATCGATGGCCAGTGCGTCGCGATACGGCGCAATCGCTTCGTCGTGGCGGTTCGCGAACTGCAGCGCCAGCCCCAGATTGAACTGCGTGATCGCGCTGTGCGGTTCGAGTTGCGCGAGCGTGCGCACGATGGCTTCCGCATCGGCGAGCCGTTGCTCCGCGGCCAGCTGCTGAAGCAGCCCGCCGACGGACGCGCCATCGACCGGAAACAAGTGTCGCGCGGCGTCGAGCCAGGTGTCGCGGACGACGGATTCGTCCCGCTGCTGCGCGCTCAGCGCGTTGCGCAGGAAAGCCTGGAAGACTTCGACCGTGCTGGCTGGCGAATGGCGATTCGATGCAGTCATTGCGTTATGCAGAGCAATTGCCACGCAGGGTTGCACTAAGTTCAGTGTAGGTCGGGCGCCGCGTGGCGTGCGACGGACGAGGCCCGTCCGCCAAGGCAGGCGCGTCAGGGAGGACGGTTGGCTGAAATTATCTCGTAGGCGATGCACATGAATGTCAAGAATCGCAACAATCGCTCGGGCGCCTGCGGAGGGAATTCGGGAATGGGCTGGATCGGGACGAAAAAAAAGGCGTGCCGCAAAGGATGCGCGGCACGCCCAGGCGAAATGCGAGGCTGTCTCTTCACCAAAATGCAGGACTGTCGGCAGAGCGCGCGCCGGAGACTGGCAACAAGTGAGGCGGCTTGTCCAGAGGTCTCGAGTCCCACAGGCATTGATTATTATCTCGTCGAAGATAAATTTCACTCAGAATAGTTCTAAAGTAGGGTCGCTGCGCCAGCTTGTCGAAGCGCCCGATGTCCGCTTTTCCGGGAAAAATTTCTGATTTCGGAGCGAACATTGATTCGCCCTGTTATTAGCGATACCCTTACACCTTTAATGGTCGCCAGATTTCGGTTCAACGCGGGGACAATCGTTTCGTGAGGCGCGCCTGGGCTCTTTCCTGCTTGCTCGGCTTGAGCATCGTTCTCGTCGGGTGCGGCAAGGACGAGCCGCGCAGCCATTCCCAGGAACCGGTCGCGTCCGCTACCCCGGCGCCGGTTCAGCCGGCGGAAGCGGTTCGCCAGGCACAGTCAGCCGCGCCGGCCGCGTCAGGTCAGGACGGCCTGGCCACCGTCCGGATCGCACAGTTGCCGAGGCAGGCGGTCACGACCCTGCGGCTCATCGAGGCGGGCGGGCCGTTCCCTTACGAGAAGGACGGCGTCGTGTTCGGCAATCGCGAGCGTGTGCTTCCCCGGCATCCGCGCGGCTACTACCACGAATACACGGTTCCCACCCCGCGCGCGAGGGACCGCGGCGCGCGCCGCATCGTATGTGGCGGGCCGCGCAGGCAGATCGGCGAGTGCTTCTACACGGACGATCACTACACCAGTTTCAAACGCATTACGGATTAACCAGGGATTAACGGCATGAGCGACAGCATCTACGCGCACGATCACAGCGTCGCGAGTGATCTTTTCGCCACCGGCGATGGCAACCTGTTCCAGCGAGTATTGCGGCTACGCATGACAGAACACGACAACAGACCCGGCGACGAGACCAGTCCCGACGAGTCCCATGCGCTTCACCTGCATGAAGAAGATGCGGAAGCGATGTTCGCCACGGTGCGGCCAAACATCGTCCAGTCCATCCGCGCGTTTCGCGTGCAGGATCTGGCCGACGAGGCCAATCGCCTCGGCCAGCATTTTCTGTATGCGTACCTCGGCCAGGCCCAGAGCAAGCAGGAAATACTGGAAACGATCGCCACGTCGTTCCTGTTTCCGAAGCACTTCGGCAAGAATTACGACGCACTCTATGACTCGCTGACCGAGCTGGTCCACAAGGCGGGTTCGCAGCCGGGGTTCGTGATCGTGCTGGAGCAGCTTCCCATCGCGCAGAAATTCGACAAGGAAGGGCGCGAGGTGCTGCTCGACGTCTTCCGCGACGCGGCCGAATTCTGGGCCGAGCGCAAGGTGGCGTTCCGCGTCTTCTATTCCTTCGTATAAGCCCGCTGCCGTTCCTGTTGCCTCAGCCAGTCAGCCCGATGAGCGCGCCGCGTTCATCGGGCTGATTGCTTATGTGGACACGCGGCCCGCGCGCTTCACCAGCCGCCCCAGCGCGCCGCCAGCGCCGCGAGTACCGCGATGCCGGCCGTCTCGGTGCGCAGCACGCGCGGGCCGAGGCCGAGCGTCGCGAAGCCGGCATCGACAATCGCCTGCTCTTCCGTAGGGGAAAAGCCGGCTTCCGGGCCGATCAGCAGCGTAACCGCGCCATTCGGCGGTTCGACGGGCAAGGCAGCGAAGCTGACTTCCGCGCGCGGCGACAGCAGCAGGCGCAGTTCACCCTCGGCTGCGGCGGGGAGGTCGGCGAGCCAGGCGTCGAGATCGCGCGGCGGAGCGACTTCCGGCACGCGATTACGGCCGCACTGCTCGCAGGCCGCACGCGTCAGCGCCTGCCAGTGCGCCTGACGCCGCAGCGCCCGCTCGCCGGCCAGACGCACGACGCCGCGCTCGGCCGTGAGCGGCACGATGTCCGCGACGCCCAGTTCCACGGCCTTCTCGATGAGCCAGTCCATCTTGTCGCCGCCCGCGATGCCTTGCGCGAGGATCACGCGATAGGGGGGTTCGGCTTCGCGGTCGCTGTATTCGTCGATCCGCGCGAGCGCCGCGCGCTTGGCGATATCGACCAGCTCGGCCTGATATTCGCCGCCGGCGCCGTCGAACAGGGTGATGATGTCGCCCGTCTGAAGGCGCAGCACGTGGACGTGGCGCACGACGGCGTCAGGGAGCGAGAAGGTTTGGCCCGGCGAGAGCGGGCCGTCGACATGAAAACGTGGCATGGAGGGTCGATCGCGGACCGGTGCGCCCGCGGATAGTGAAAATGCCTGGAAGCTCAGCCCAGGTGGCGAGCGATGGCCCAGCGGTAGCCGTCCGGATCCTCGAATTGCGCGAAACGGTCGCCCCAGAACTGGTCCTGCGGCTCGATCAGCGGCTTTGCGCCGACGGCGAGCGCCAGCTGGAAGGTGGCGTCGACGTCGTCCACATACAGATAGAACGACTGCGGCGCCATGTGTCCCGCGGTCTTCGGCGTGCGCGCCTGCGAACCGTACGCGCCCTCGGGGGCGAACATCACGATCAACTGCCCGCGATACATCATCTCCACGTGGATGATCGTGCCGTCGTCGTTCACGCTGTCGCGCACGGTGAAGCCCAGCGCCTTTTCATAGAAAGCGATGCTCACGCGCGCGTCGCGCACCGTGAGATACGGAGTCAGCCAGGGCACGTCGGCCGGGCGAGGGTCGGTCATCGGAAATACTCCTTGAAGCCTTGCTGCTGCGGGTTGTAAGACATTCTGCCATGAAGCCGTACGATCAATCGGCCGCGGGAAACCGTGCAACGACGACCCGCCATGCGCCACGCCGGACGGATTTCGCCTGATGAACGTCCGTTGCGCGCGCGCCGGAGCGTGTAAGGTCGCGGGGTCTTCACACGATGACGCTCTGGAGCGCAACGCGCGGACCGTGTTTTGCACGGAACATGCCCGCGGCCGCGCAAGCGGGTTTGCGCCGGGTCCGCGGCTCCCATGGCCGCTCGGCGGACGGACCGGTCTGTTAGAATGACGGCCTCCCGATCCTCGTCGTTTCTCGTCGTTCCGGTCCTGAAAACGTTGTGTGCCGCGGGTCCGGCGCGAGTGAGACATCCAGCCAGAGAAGCACTGCGGATCTTTCCAGGACCTGCCCAGACTCGACATGACGACCCCGACTTCCAGCCAGACCGCCCCTGTGGCCAAAAACATGGCCAACGCAATCCGCGCGCTCGCCATGGACGCCGTTCAACAAGCCAATTCCGGCCACCCCGGCATGCCGATGGGCATGGCCGAAATCGGCGTCGCGCTGTGGTCGCGCCATCTGAAGCACAATCCGGTGAATCCGCACTGGTTGGACCGCGACCGTTTCGTGCTCTCCAACGGTCATGGCTCGATGCTGCTGTACTCGCTGCTGCACCTCACCGGCTACGACCTGCCGCTCGCCGAACTGAAGAACTTCCGCCAGCTGCATTCGAAGACGCCGGGCCACCCCGAAGTGGGCATGACGCCGGGCGTCGAGACGACCACCGGCCCGCTCGGCCAGGGCGTCGGCAACGCGGTCGGCATGGCGCTGGCCGAGGCGCTGCTCGCCGCCGAGTTCAACAAGGCGGACGCGAAGATCGTCGATCACCACACCTACGTGTTCCTCGGCGACGGCTGCCTGATGGAAGGCATTTCGCACGAAGCCTGCTCGCTGGCAGGAACGCTGAAGCTGAACAAGCTGATCGCGCTGTACGACGACAACGGCATTTCCATCGACGGCCACGTCGAGCACTGGTTCCACGACGACACCCCCAAGCGCTTCGAGTCCTACGGCTGGAACGTGATCCGCGCGGTGGACGGCCATGACGTCGATGCCGTCGACGCCGCCATCGCGGCCGCCAAGAAGTCGGACAAGCCCACGCTGATCTGCTGCCGCACGGTGATCGGCAAGGGCGCGCCGACCAAGGCGGGCGGCCACGACGCGCACGGCGCGCCGCTCGGCGACAAGGAAATCGCGGCGACGCGCGCGGCGATCGGCTGGAACTACGGTCCGTTCGAGATCCCGCAGGACGTGTATGCCGCGTGGGACGCGAAGGAGCAGGGCAAGCACGCGGAAACCGAATGGAACAAGGCGTTCGACGCCTATCGCGCGAAGTACGCCGCCGAAGCCGCCGAATTCACGCGCCGCATGAGCGGTGAACTGCCGGCAAACTGGGCGGAAGCCGCGGCGAAGATCATCGAGGACGCGAACCAGAAGGGCGAAACCATCGCGACTCGCAAGGCCTCGCAGAACACCATCGAAGGTCTCGCGGCCGCGCTGCCGGAACTGCTCGGCGGCTCCGCCGACCTGACCGGCTCGAACCTCACCAACTGGAAGGCCTCGAAGGCGGTCCGCGCGGCGGGCGATCAGGAAAACGCCAACCCGGATCACGCGGGCATCCAGTGGGGCAACCACATCAACTACGGCGTGCGCGAGTTCGGCATGAGCGCGGCCATCAACGGCATTGCGCTGCATGGCGGCTATCGTCCGTTCGGCGGCACCTTCCTGACGTTCTCGGACTACAGCCGCAACGCGCTGCGCGTCGCCGCGCTGATGAAGTCGCGCTCCATCTTCGTGTTCACGCATGATTCCATCGGCCTCGGCGAAGACGGCCCGACGCACCAGTCGGTCGAACACGTCTCCAGCCTGCGCCTGATTCCGAACCTGCAGACCTGGCGTCCGGCGGACACCGTCGAGACAGCGGTCGCGTGGACGCATGCCATCGCGCATCACGGTCCGTCGACGCTGATCTTCAGCCGCCAGAACCTGCAGTACTCGCCGCGCAACGACATCCAGATCGCGAACATCGCGAAGGGCGGCTACGTGCTGCGCGACTGGAACGACGACATCCCCGCGCGCAAGATCATCCTCATGGCCACCGGCTCGGAAGTGCAGCTCGCCATGGAAGCGGTCGAGGCGCTGGCGAAGGAAGGCATCGGCGCGCGCGTCGTGTCGATGCCCTGCACGAACGTCTTCGACAAGCAGGACGCCGAGTATCGCGAACGCGTGTTGCCGAAGGGCGTGGCGCGCGTGGCGATCGAAGCGGGCGTGACGGATTTCTGGCGCAAGTACGTGGGCCTGGAAGGCGGCGTGGTCGGCATCGACACGTTCGGCGAGTCGGCGCCGGCCGGCGCGCTGTTCAAGCACTTCGGCTTCACGGTGGAGAACGTCGTCAAGACGGCGAAGGACGTGCTCGCGGCGTGAACGCGCTTGCCTCCACCAGCGGACAAGGTTTTTTTACCATCAGGAGATAGACCATGACGATTCGCGTTGCAATTAACGGCTACGGCCGCATCGGCCGCAACACGCTGCGCGCGTTCTACGAGAACAGCAAGAAGCATGACATCGAGATCGTCGCGATCAACGATCTGGGCGATGCGAAGACCAACGCCCACCTGACGCAGTACGACACGGCGCACGGCAAGTTCCCGGGCGAAGTCTCGGTAGACGGCGACTACCTCGTCGTCAACGGCGACAAGATCCGCGTGCTGGCCAACCGCAACCCGGCCGAACTGCCGTGGGGCGAGCTGAAGGTCGACGTGGTGTTCGAGTGCACGGGCTTCTTCACGACGAAGGAAAAGGCCAGCGCGCACATCAAGGGCGGCGCGAAGAAGGTCATCATCTCGGCGCCGGGCGGCAAGGACGTCGACGCGACCATCGTGTACGGCGTCAATCACAACGTGCTGAAGGCATCGGACACGGTCATCTCGAACGCGTCGTGCACGACCAACTGCCTCGCGCCGCTGGTCAAGCCGCTGAACGACAAGATCGGCCTGGTGAACGGTCTGATGACCACGATCCACGCCTACACGAACGACCAGGTTCTGACGGACGTGTATCACGAAGACCTGCGCCGCGCGCGCTCGGCCACGCACAGCCAGATCCCGACGAAGACGGGCGCGGCTTCGGCGGTCGGCCTCGTGCTGCCGGAACTGAACGGCAAGCTGGACGGCTATGCCATCCGCGTCCCGACGATCAACGTCTCGGTGGTGGATCTGTCGTTCATCGCCGCGCGCGACACGACGGTGGAAGAAGTCAACAAGATCATGAAGGACGCGGCGGAAGGCGAGCTGAAGGGCATTCTCGGCTACAACGACGCACCGCTGGTCTCGATCGACTTCAACCACAACCCGGCTTCGTCGAGCTTCGATGCGACGCTCACGAAGGTGTCGGGCCGTCTCGTGAAGGTGTCGAGCTGGTACGACAACGAGTGGGGCTTCTCGAACCGCATGCTGGACACGGCCGTGGCGCTCGCCAACGCCAAGTAACCTGCACTGCGTTTCAGTCTCAGGCATGCAAAAGCCGCTCCTCGGAGCGGCTTTTTTTTCGACTTCGGGTTGTGTGTTGCGTGGGTTCAGCCGAGCTTCTCGCGCAGGAAAGAGACGACATAGGGCGTGGCCGCCGCCGCGACCGTCGATGCCGTGCCCGGGTCCATGCCCATGCGCGCCGCAATCGATTCGGCGATGCGTCCCGTCAGCACGCCTTCACCGCCTTCCTCCATCGACTTGAAGAAGCCGTCGCCGCGTACCAGGCCCGACGCGAACGCCGCGAAGAAGCTCTTGCCGGGATGATCGCCCAGCAAGCCTTCATGCTGTTCCTCCACGTGCGCGTGGGCGGTTTCCGCCGCCGTGCCGAGGATCTGCTGGCTGTCTTCGGTGCTGAAGCCCTGGTCGGCGAGCGCCTGGGTGGCTTGTGCGCCGTGTTCCGACGCGAGAAATTCTGAAGCGAGTTGTTGCATGTCCATCGACGCTGCTCCTGTTGGTATTCAGTCAATTGCAGGGCAGCGCAAGCGCATGGAAAACTTCGGCGCATGCGGCCCTTGCTGAGACCGCGAAGCGTCGGAGAAGTGCCGGCGCGCTAGCGTTTCGGCACCGGAAAATGCACGCCCGCCCGCTGCGCCGCATTGACGATATGTCCTTCGATCGCCTCGCCGGCCGCTTCGCCGTCGCGCGCCTTGAGCGCTTCGATGATCGCCGCGTGTTCGTGGTACGTGGACAGCACCAGTTCCCGCCGATAGAAGGGCAGGCGCTGGCTCTCCTTCATGATGTCGGCGCTGCCGCGCAGGATCGATTCGATGGCCGCGTTGCCCGCAAGACTCACGATGCGCATATGGAACGCGAAGTCGAGCTGCGCGGCTTCTTCGAGCGCCGCTTCGGTCAGCGCGCCATGCAGGGACGCGAGGTTGTCGTCGAGCCAGTCGACGTCCGCGTCGCCGATGGAATGCGCCGCCAGCCGCGCGACGAAGCCTTCCAGCGCGAAACGCATCTGATACGTGTCCGGCAGCGACGCCTGGTCCGCGAAACGCCACGGATGCGTATTGCTCGCCTGCGTGCTGCTTACATACACGCCCTTGCCGGGGCGGATATGCAGCATGCCGAGCGCTTCGAGCGTGGAGAGCGCTTCGCGCAGCGAGGCCCGGCTGATCGCCAGTTCTTCCGATAACTGCCGCTGCGCCGGCAGCAGGCTGCCTACCGGATACACGCTCGATTCGATGCGCTCGCGGATGGTCGCGATGGCCGCGTCGGTGACGGTGTGCGGAACGTTTTTCATGGAGGAAGGGGTGCTTTGGCCGGTCTGACCGCCATTGTATGCGCGTCCCGCCGACGCGTGTGAACGACCGTTCCATGGCCATTTCCATGCCGGTTACGCACAGGGTAAACCGTTATCAATGCTTCCTTGACGCCGCTATATCGGCTTTCTAATATTCCCCATCACAGCACTGGTCCGACCAGTCGGAACAGTTGCTCCGGAGGTGAGACATTACACGAGGAGACGGTCGTGTCGAGATTTCTGAATTCGCTGTTCGGCAGGGTGATGATCGCGCTGGTCATCGGTATCGTGGTCGGCGCGCTGTTTCCGCATTTCGGCCAGTCGCTGCGGCCGCTGGGCGACGGCTTCCTGAAGCTGATCAAGATGGTCATCGGGCCGATCGTGTTCTGTGTCGTGGTGAGCGGCATGGCAAGCGCAGGCGATCTGAAGAAGGTCGGGCGCGTCGGGCTGAAGGCGGTGGTCTACTTCGAGATCATGACCACGCTGGCGCTGGTGATCGGCGCGATTCTCGCGTGGATCACGCGGCCGGGCGTCGGCATGAACATCGACCTGCATACGCTCGATGCCTCCGCGCTCTCCACCTACACCGAGCATGCCAAGAGCCTCAAGGACACGGCGGGCTTCCTGCTGAAGATCATTCCCGACACGGCCGTCGACGCCTTCGCGAAAGGCGACATCCTGCAAGTGCTGGTGTTCGCGGTCCTGTTCGGCTCGGCCCTCTCGATGCTCGGCAGCAAGGCGCAGCGCGTGACGGTGTTCATCGACGAACTCTCGTCCGTGTTCTTCCGCATCATGGCGTTCATCATCAAGCTGGCGCCGCTCGGCGTGCTCGGCGCGATCGCGTTCACGACAGGCCAGTACGGCGTCGCGTCGCTCAAGCAACTGGGCCTGCTGGTGATGGTGTTCTATGCCAGCTGTTTCCTGTTCGTGTTCGTGGTGCTCGCGGTGGTGATGCGGCTCGCGGGCTTCTCCATCTTCAAGCTCGTGCGCTATCTGCGTGAAGAACTGTCGATCGTGCTCGGCACGGCGTCCTCGGATGCGGTGTTGCCGCAGATCATGCGCAAGCTCGAATGGATGGGCGTGAAGGATTCCACCGTCGGCCTGGTGATCCCGACCGGTTACTCGTTCAACCTCGATGGCTTCTCGATCTACCTGACGCTCGCGGTCATCTTCATCGCACAGGCCACCAACACGCCGCTGTCGCTGCACGATCTGATCGTGGTCGTGCTGGTCTCGCTGGTGACGTCGAAGGGCGCGCACGGCATTCCGGGCTCGGCCATCGTGATTCTCGCGGCGACGCTCTCCGCGATTCCCGCGATTCCCGTGCTCGGGCTCGTGCTGATCCTGCCGGTGGACTGGTTCGTCGGCATTGCGCGCGCGGTGACGAACCTGATCGGCAACTGCGTCGCGACCGTGGTCGTCGCGGTGTGGGAGAACGACATCGACCGGGTGCGTGCGAAGCGCGTACTCGACCAGGACGCCGACTATCGCTTCGTGCCGGCCGCGCCGGACGCGGCGCACGGCAACGAACCCGCGCACGCAGTCTGAACATCCAAGCAAACGCAAACACAACCGCAGCCGAAGGAACCTGACATGGCCAATCCGCTTCTCCCCGCCGACGCTCCCGCATTCGCCCGCCGCTACATGAACCTGGCCGATCCGCGCCTGGGCGCGCAGGCGCTCTTCGCCAGCGATGAATTCTTCGCGCCGAAGTCGCGCATGCTGGAGCCGCAGCCCGCGGTGTTCATCCCCGGCAAGTACGACGAACACGGCAAGTGGATGGACGGCTGGGAGACGCGCCGCAAGCGCACGACGGGCTACGACTACTGCATCGTCAAGCTCGCGCGCGCGGGCGTGATTCACGGCATCGACATCGACACGAGTCACTTCACCGGCAACTTTCCGCCGGCGGCTTCCATCGATGCCTGCGTGAGCCACAGCGCCAATCCGCAGGAAGACGGCGACTGGCGCGAGATCGTGCCGTCGACGACCCTCAAGGGCGATCATCACCACTATCTCGAGATCGCCGACAGCCGCGCCTACACGCATCTGCGCGTGAACATCTATCCGGACGGCGGCATCGCGCGGCTGCGGGTGTACGGCCAGCCGAAGACGGATTTCTCGCGCGTCGAACGCGGCACGCTGCTCGATCTCGCGGCGCTCGAAAATGGCGCTTCGCTGGTCGCGGCGAACGACCAGCATTTCGGACCTGCGTCGCAGATGCTCATGCCCGGGCGCGGCGTCAACATGGGCGACGGCTGGGAAACGCGGCGCCGGCGCGAGCCCGGCAACGACTGGGCGATCGTCGCGCTCGCGCATCCCGGCGTGATCCGCGCGATCGAAGTCGACACCGCGCACTTCAAGGGCAACTATCCGGACCGCTGTTCGCTGCAGGCGGCGCGGGTTGTGGGCGGCACCGACGAATCGCTCGTCACGCAGGCGATGTTCTGGCCGGTGCTGCTCGACGAGCAGAAGCTTTCCATGGACAGCGTGCATCGCTTCGAGCACGAACTCGCCGCGCTCGGCCCGGTGACGCACGTGCGCTTCAACATCTATCCGGACGGCGGCGTGTCGCGGCTGCGGATCTTTGGAGCAATCGAATGAAAACGCTGACGCTGGAACCGCTCACGCGCGAAGCTTTCGCACCGTTCGGCGATGTCATCGAACTGGAAGGCGCGCGCCATTTCCCGATCAACGCCGGCACGACCGAACGCTTTCACGATCTCGCGCGGGTGGACATCGGTTTCGAGAACGGCGGGCGTCCGCTCATCAACCTGTTTCGCGGCCAGCCGCGTCCGCAACCGGTCGTCATCTCGATGATGGAGCGTCATCCGCTCGGCAGCCAGGCGTTCGTGCCGCTCGCGGACGTGCGCTATCTCGTGGTGGTGGCGCCGGCAGGCGAGTTCGATGCCAGCGCGTTGCGCGCGTTCTATGCGCGCGGCTGGCAAGGCGTCAACTATGCGCGCGGCGTGTGGCATCACCCGTTGATCGTGCTGGACCGGGAAGGCGATTTCATCGTGATGGATCGCGGCGGCGACCAGCCGAACTGCGACGAACTCGACTTGCCCGAGCGCTGCACGCTGATCGAACCGGCCGCGCGCGCTGCGTGATGTCGACTGCGAAATGCAGTTGCGAATCGCTCGCATAAGCAAAACGCGAAACGTACGGGCGAAGTAAAACCGCCGTCCATCGACAAGATGGACGGCGGTTTTTTGCATCCGGCGCCGCGTGATCAGCGGCGCGCGACGCTCAATGCTTGCGGTGCGGGCAGTTTTCCTTCGTGCATGCGCCGTACAGCGCGAGCGCATGCTCGTGGAGCTTGAAACCGCGTTCCTTGGCGATCGATTGCTGACGGCGTTCGATCTCCGCGTCGAAGAACTCCTCGACGCGGCCGCAGTCGATGCAGACGAGGTGATCGTGGTGCGATCCTTCGTTCAGCTCGAACACGGCCTTGCCCGATTCGAAATTGCTCCGCGACAGCAGGCCGGCTTGCTCGAACTGCGTGAGCACGCGATAGACCGTGGCGAGACCGATATCCAGCTCTTCGTTGAGCAGGTTTCGATACACGTCTTCAGCGGTCAGATGGCGCACCGGGCTGTGCTGGAAAATCTCGAGAATCTTGAGGCGGGGCAGGGTCGCCTTGAGCCCGATATTTTTGAGATCGGCGGGATTGGTCATGGCTAGGCATCCCTAGAGTACAATTCAAGGTTCTCATAGTAATGCGTTTTTCCGATTCCCGACATCCCGCGTGCTTGCGTCGCGTATGCTTGCGGGCGGGTCGGACGAAGCGAGCGCGGACGTCAAGCGCCTCGCGTGAAAGGTGAAATGTTTTTTCAATCTTTATCGAATAGCAGGGAGAGCCATCGCATGCGGGGAACCGTGATCGCAGCAACCTTGGCCGCATTGCTCGCCGGCTGCTCGGCGTACGACAGCGTCACGCAGAAGATCGCGCAAAGCATCACACCGTATCGGATCACGGTCGTGCAAGGCAATTTCGTTTCGGCGGAAGCCGCCGCGCAGATGCAGGTCGGCATGTCGCGCGACCAGGTGAAGCAACTGCTGGGCACGCCGCTGCTCATCGACATGTTCCACGCGGACCGCTGGGACTACGTCTTCTACTTCAAGCGCGGATCCACCGCCGTCGTGCAGCAGCGCGACTTCGTCGTAAACTTCGCGAGCGACCGCGTGGTGAGCTGGTCGGGCGGCGAAAACCTGCCGTCGAACCTCGAACTGCTCGCCGAAATCGACGGCGACAAGGGCGTCAAGGTCGCCAAGACGGCGCCTGGCGCCGCGGCGGCAGCTCCGGCATCGGCGGCTTCGGCCGCGTCGGGCGTGGCGGTCACGGCGCCGGCGGGCGAGCCGTCCACGCAGCCGAACGCGTCGAATGCCTTTGCCGGCGACGCCAACCAGCAGGCCGCGCAAGCCGCCAACCGCGCGACGGCGCAAGTGGAAATGCCCGCAGGTCGTCAACGTTCTTCGGCATTCAGCAGCGCGCCGACGAGCGCGGGCGGCGCGCCGGGTGCGGGCGGCGCCTCGGGCAGCAACTCGCAGATCCAGCTCCAGCGCAAGCCGCAGACGATCCAGATTCCCGACAGCAGCGCGGTCGGTCCGGCGAGCACATCGCCCGCGCCGGCCGGAAGCAACAGCGGCCAGCCGCAGTTCACGATGCCGCAGTAGAGTCAGTCGGTCCGGACTCGAGTGCCGGGTCGCCTTGCTGAAACATCGCACTGAACCACCACGCCCCGGCTGCGCGCCGGGCGCGGTTCATCAAACGAGATTGCCATGAAGATCGCCATCGCCGGCGCATCGGGCCGCATGGGCCGGATGCTGATCGAAACCGTTCTCAACGATCCCGACGCCCAGCTCGTCGGCGCACTCGACCGGCCCGGCGTGCCGCAACTCGGCCAGGACGCGGGCGCGTTCCTCGGCAAGACGACCGGCGTGCTGCTGACCGACGACATCGAGCGCGTGTTCGCCGACGCCGACACCCTGATCGACTTCACGCGCCCCGAAGGCACCCTCGTTCACATGGAAGCGGCGCTGCGCCACAACGTCAAGCTGATCATCGGCACGACCGGTTTCTCGGAAGAGCAGAAGGCGCAGCTGAAGCAGGCCGGCGAGAAGATCGGCCTCGTATTCGCGCCGAACATGAGCGTCGGCGTGAATGTCACGCTGAAGCTGCTCGAATTCGCCGCGCAGCATTTCGCGACCGGCTACGACATCGAGATCATCGAGGCGCACCATCGCCACAAGGTCGATGCACCCTCGGGCACCGCGCTCGGCATGGGCGAAGTCATCGCGAAGGCCCTCGGCCGCGACCTGAAGGACTGCGCCGTGTACGCCCGCGAAGGCGTGACGGGCGAACGCGATCCGTCGACCATCGGCTTCTCCGCGATTCGCGGCGGCGACATCGTCGGCGATCACACCGTGCTGTTCGCGGGCATCGGCGAGCGCATCGAGATCACGCACAAGTCGGCCAGCCGTCTCTCCTACGCACAAGGCGCGCTGCGCGCCGCGCGTTTCCTGCAGAGCCGCGACAAGGGCTTCTTCGACATGCAGGACGTGCTCGGCCTGCGCTGATACCGCCGCGCGACCATGGCCGCCACGGGCGTCATCCACTATCTGCAATCCGGCGACGCCGTCACGCACGCGGTCGCCAGCCTGCTGCTCGCGATGTCCCTCGCCAGCTGGTGCTTCCTGCTCATGAAGGCGTGGATCCTCGCGCGCGCCAAATGGCAGGGTCCGCGCGCGCTGCAGCGCTTCTGGCAGTCGGCGACGCTCAAGGACGGCATCGGCGCGTTGCGGCGGGCCGATCGCGAACGCGTCTTCCTGCCGCTCGCCGAGGCCGCCTGGCGCGCGTCCGAGGCGGACATGCCGGGCGCGCTGCTGTCGCGCGTCGAACGCAATGAGCGCGTGCTGCGGGCATTGCGCCAGGCGATGCTCAGCTCACAACGCCGTCTCGAATTCGGCCAGGTGCTGCTGGCCTCGGTGGGCAGCACCGCGCCGTTCGTCGGCCTGCTCGGCACCGTCTGGGGCATCTATCACGCGCTGTCCAGCATTGCGTCGAGCGGGCAGGCGATGATCGAGAACGTCGCGGGGCCGGTCGGCGAGGCGCTCATCATGACGGCCTTCGGTCTGGTCGTCGCGATTCCCGCCGTGCTCGCCTACAACGTGCTCGGCCGCTACGTGCGGCAGATTTCCGAGGAACTCGACGGCTTCGCCCACGACCTGCACGCGTTCGTGTGCGGCACGGCGGACACGGAGCGCACATGGCCTTCGGCGGACTAGACAAGCACGCGAACGGCCAGCCGATGGCCGAGATCAACATGACGCCGCTCATCGACGTCATGCTCGTGCTGCTCGTCATCTTCATCATCACGGCGCCGCTGTTCACGCACGCCATCCGCCTCGACCTGCCGAAGGTCTCGTCCCAGCCGGCGCGCGAGACGCCGCAGACCATCACGCTGTCGATCGACGACACCGGCAAGCTCTACTGGAACGACACGCTCATCGGCGTGGAGCAGATGCGCGCGCGCTTCGTCGAGGCGGGCCGCGCGGCGCAGAAGCCGGAACTGCATCTGCGCGCCTCCAGCGCGACGCGCTACGACGTCATCGCGCAAGTGATGGGCGCGGCGCAGCAGGCGGGGATCGAGCGCATCGGCTTCGTCACACAACCAAACCAACAGCCGGCGCAGCAGTCGGCGCGTTGAGTTCGCGCGGCGCGTGCATGCGCCTGACGTGCCGCAACGAACGGTATAATCGCGATTTGCCCGTTTTTGCGCGGATTGCCTCCGCCGGCGGGCCGACATTCGACGCCGCGCCGGTCCGGCACACGAGACCCCGTGACCCCGCGGCGCCAGGATCAGCCGTTTGCCATCACGAGAGCGGCGGGTTCCGAGGTCCGTTCCCAGCCTTAGCGTAAAGCCACCACACCATGCACGATAAATACGTACCCGCCGACGTCGAATCCGCCGCGCAAACCACCTGGCGCGCGAACGACGTCTACCGGACGACCGAGACGTCGGCCAAGCCCAAGTTCTATTGCGTCTCGATGCTGCCGTATCCGTCCGGCAAGCTGCACATGGGTCACGTGCGCAACTACACGATCAACGACGTGATGTACCGTTATCTGCGCATGAACGGCTACAACACGCTGATGCCGATGGGCTGGGACGCGTTCGGCATGCCCGCCGAGAACGCCGCGATGGCCAACGGCGTGCCGCCGGCGAAGTGGACGTACGAGAACATCGCGTACATGAAGAAGCAGATGCAGTCGATGGGTCTCGCCATCGACTGGTCGCGCGAAGTCGCCACGTGCTCGCCCGAGTACTACAAGTGGAACCAGTGGCTGTTCCTCAAGATGCTGGAAAAGGGCATCGCCTACAAGAAGACCGGCACCGTGAACTGGGACCCGGTCGACCAGACCGTGCTTGCCAACGAACAGGTCATCGACGGACGCGGCTGGCGTTCGGGCGCGCTGGTGGAAAAGCGCGAAATCCCGATGTACTACCTGCGCATCACCGATTACGCGGACCAACTGCTCGACGACCTCGAAGGCCTCGGCTGGCCCGAGCGCGTCAAGGTCATGCAGCAGAACTGGATCGGCAAGAGCTTCGGCGTGAACTTCGGCTTCCCGTATGAGATCGACGGCGAAGCGAAGCTGCTGCGCGTCTTCACCACGCGCGCCGACACCATCATGGGCGTCACCTTCGCGGCGGTCGCGGCGGAGCATCCGCTCGCCACGCGTCTCGCGCGCGACAACGCGGAACTGCAGGCGTTCATCGACGAATGCAAGCGCGGCGGCGTGGCGGAAGCCGACGTCGCCACGATGGAAAAGAAGGGCGTGCCCACGGGCTTCTTCGTCACGCATCCGCTGACGGGCGCGCAGGTCGAAGTGTGGATCGGCAACTACGTGCTGATGTCCTACGGCGAAGGCGCGGTGATGGGCGTGCCGTCGCACGACGAGCGCGACTTCGCCTTCGCGAAGAAATACCGCCTGCCGATCAACCAGGTGATCGATGTCGAAGGCAAGACCTATTCGACCGACGCCTGGGAAGAATGGTACGGCGACAAGACCGCGGGCAAGCTCATCAACAGCGGCAAGTACGACGGCCTCACCACGGCGGACGCCATCGACGCGATCGCCGCTGATCTCAAGGCGAAGGACCTCGGCGACAAGCAGATCACCTGGCGCCTGCGCGACTGGGGCATCTCGCGCCAGCGCTACTGGGGCACGCCGATCCCGATCATCCATTGCCCTAAGTGCGGCGACGTGCCGGTGCCTGAAAAGGACCTGCCGGTCGTGCTGCCGGAAGACCTCGTGCCGGACGGCTCGGGCAATCCGCTGGCGAAGTCGGAAGCGTTTCTGAACTGCACCTGCCCGACCTGCGGCGCCGACGCGAAGCGCGAAACCGACACGATGGACACCTTCGTCGACTCGTCGTGGTACTTCTCGCGCTACGCGGCGCCGGACGCCACGAGCATGGTCGACGAACGCACCGACTACTGGATGCCGATGGACCAGTACATCGGCGGCATCGAGCACGCGATCCTGCACCTGCTGTATTCGCGCTTCTGGGCCAAGGTCATGCGCGACATGGGTCTGGTCAAGTTCGGCGAACCCGCGAAGAACCTGCTCACGCAGGGCATGGTGCTGAACGAGACGTTCTATCGCGAGGACGCCGCCGGCAAGAAGACCTGGTACAACCCGCTCGACGTCACGGTCGCGCACGACGACAAGGGCCGTCCGAGCGGCGCGACGCTCAATGCCGACGGCCAGCCGGTCGTGCTGGGCGGCGTCGAGAAGATGTCGAAGTCGAAGAACAACGGTGTCGATCCGCAGACGCTGATCGACCAGTACGGCGCGGACACCGCGCGCCTGTTCGTGATGTTCGCGGCGCCGCCGGAGCAGTCGCTCGAATGGTCGGGCGCGGGCGTGGAAGGCGCGAGCCGCTTCCTGCGCCGCGTGTGGCACTTCGGACACGACAACGCCGCCGCGCTGCGCCAGCACGGCAAGCTCGACGCCGCGAAGCTCGGCGACGCCGACCGCGCGCTGCGCCGCGAGATCTACACCGTGCTCAAGCAGGCCGATTTCGACTATGGCCGCCTGCAGTACAACACGGTCGTGTCCGCCGCGATGAAGATGCTCAACGCGCTGGAAGGCGCGAAGCAGGCGGGCGAGGGCGTGCTGAACGAGACCTTCGGCGTGCTGCTGCGCGTGCTGTATCCGGTGGTGCCGCACGCAACCTTCCAGTTGTGGTCGGAACTCGGTTACGCCGACACCTTCGGCCCGCTGCTCGACGCGCCCTGGCCGAAGGTCGACGAAGCCGCGCTCGAACAGGCGGAAATCGAACTCGTGCTGCAGATCAACGGCAAGGTGCGCGGCGCGCTGACCGTGGCGAAGGACGCGTCGCGCGAGGCCATCGAGCAGGCGGCGGTCGCGCATGAAATGTTCGGGAAGTTTTCTGAAGGACGCACGCCGAAGAAGGTGATCGTGGTGCCGGGGCGTCTCGTCAACGTGGTCGTGTAATGCGTCCGATGCCCAAAACCAAGGAGTCGATGTGACCGGAAAAGCCTTCGAAAAAGGCATCAGCAGGCGTTCGTTCCTCGCGCTCCTGGGCGGCGCGGCTGTGCTGTCCGCGTGCGGCTTCCAGCTGCGCGGACAGCAGGACTATGCGTTCAAGCGGCTCGCGATCAGCGGCGGGGTGCCGCAGATGGTCGGGCGCCTCGAACGCATGATCCAGGGCGGCAGCGATACGGTGGTGGTCAAGGCGTACGAAAAGCCGGACGCCACGCTGCGCCTGACGGAAGGCCAGGGCATGCGCACGCTCAGCCTGAACTCGCAGGGCGTCGTGCAGGAATACGAGCTCGTCTACAGCCTGAATTACACGCTGGTCGGCGCGGACGGCACCTTGCTGATTCCGCCGAGCGTGATTGCGCTGAACCGCTCGATGACCTACAGCGACCAGTACACGCTCGCCAAGGCGCAGGAATCGACGCTGCTCTACACCGACATGCGCAACGACGCCGTCGATCAGCTGACGCGCCGCCTCGCCACAGTGCGCTCGCTGCATCCGGCGCCGGGCGAGCAGACGCCGGGCGTCGCGCCGCGCGCGCCGCTGCCGGTGCCGCCGCTTTGAACGCCAGCGAACTGCGCGCATGCAACTGAAGCTCGACGCGCTCGACGCGCATCTCGCGAAAGGCCTGAAGGGGCTGTACGTCGTCCATGGCGACGAGCACCTGCTCGCGCAGGAAGCGTGCGACCGCATCCGGGCCGCCGCGCGCGCAGCCGGCTTCACGGACCGCTCGGTGTTCACGGTCGAGCGCGGTTTCGACTGGAGCGCGCTGCTCGGCGCTACCCAGTCGATGTCGCTGTTCGGCGACCGCCAGCTGATCGAGCTGCGCATTCCCACCGGCAAGCCGGGCAAGGAAGGCGGGGAGGCGCTGAAGGCGCTCGCCGCCGCCGACAATCCCGACGTCGTCACGCTCGTCACGCTGCCGCGGCTGGACAGCGCGACGCAGAAATCGACGTGGTTCGGCGCGTTGCTCGGCGCGGGCGTCACGCTGAAGATCGATGCAATCGAGCGCGCACAACTGCCGATGTGGGTCGGCCAGCGGCTCGCGCAGCAGGGCCAGCGGGTTCCGCCCGGCGAGGACGGACGGCGCGCGCTGGCGTTCATCGCGGAACGGGTGGAAGGCAACCTGCTCGCCGCGCATCAGGAAATCCAGAAGCTCGGTTTGCTGTATCCGGAAGGCGTGCTCAGTTTCGAGCAGATTCACGATGCCGTGCTGAACGTCGCGCGCTACGACGTGTTCAAGCTCAACGAAGCGATGCTGACCGGTGACGTCGGCCGGCTCGCGCGCATGCTCGACGGCCTGAAGGGCGAGGGCGAAGCGGCCGTGCTCGTGCTGTGGACGCTGGTCGAGGAAGTGCGCACGCTGTTGCGCATCAAGCGCGGCGTCGCGGCCGGCAAGCCGCTTGCCACGTTGATGCGCGAGAACCGCGTGTGGGGACCGCGCGAGCGGCTGATCCCGCCGGCGCTGGCACGGGTGACGGACGAAGCTCTCGAAAAGGCGCTCTCGCTGGCGGCGCGGCTCGATCGTCAGGTGAAAGGGCTGTCCGGCGGCACGGGCAAACGCGGCAGCGAGACGCCGCCCGATCCGTGGGCCGGCATGTTCGAACTCGCGATGGCGGTGGCGCATGGCGGCCAGCCGGGGCGGACCGCGGCGGCAGCTTCGGCGGCAACCTCGGCGACACGACCGCGTCGCTAAGTTGCGTCACTGAGTTGCGTCAACAAGGCGCGGCCGTCGCGGCCTGTTTCAGGCGGCGACCCGGCTTAGAATGAATCTTCGCGGCGTCCGGCTCGCGGACCCCCGTCCGGCACCGGCGAGCGCGCAGAAAACACTGCGGATCAGCGGCATCAGGAAGAGACTCACGATGAACATCGACCAGTACATGACCGACCTCGGCCGCCGCGCCCGCGCGGCGTCACGCGCGATGGCGCGGGCCTCGACGGCGGCGAAGAACGCCGCGCTGCTCGCGGTGGCGGACGCCATCGCACGCGAACGCGAGGCGCTCAAGCAGGCGAACGCCCGTGACCTCGCACGCGCGCGCGAGAAAAGCCACGACGCCGCGTTCATCGACCGGCTGACGCTGTCCGACAAGGCTCTCGACACCATGGTCGAAGGCCTGCGCCAGGTGGCCGCGCTGGCCGATCCGATCGGCGAGATCAGCGGCCTCAAGTTCCGTCCGAGCGGCATCCAGGTCGGGCAGATGCGCGTGCCGCTCGGCGTGATCGGCATCATCTACGAATCGCGTCCGAACGTGACCATCGACGCCGCCGCCCTGTGTCTCAAGTCCGGCAACGCGACCATCCTGCGCGGCGGTTCCGAGGCGCTCGAATGCAATACGGCGCTCGCGAAACTGATCGGCGTCGGGCTGGAAACGGCGGGCCTGCCGCAGGACGCGGTGCAGGTGGTGGAGACAGCGGATCGCGCGGCGGTCGGCAAGCTGATCACGATGACCGAATTCGTCGACGTGATCGTGCCGCGCGGCGGCAAGAGCCTGATCGCGCGGCTGATGGAAGAAGCGCGCGTGCCGATGATCAAGCATCTCGACGGCATCTGCCACGTCTACGTGGACGACCGCGCGGATCTCGTGAAGGCCGCGCCCGTCTGCGACAACGCGAAGACGCATCGCTACGGCACCTGCAACACGATGGAAACGCTGCTGGTCGCGCGCGGCATCGCGGATGAAGCGCTGCCGCTGCTCGCGCGTGCGTATCAGGCGAAGGAGGTCGAGTTGCGCGTGGATGCCGCCGCGCGCGCCGTGCTGGAGGCGGCGCAGGTCGGCGGACTCGTCGACGCCACCGAAGCCGACTGGAGCACCGAATATCTCGCGCCGGTGCTGGCGGTGAAGATCGTCGAAGGGCTGGACGAAGCCATCGACCACATCAATACCTACGGCTCGCATCACACCGATGCCATCCTCACCGAAGACCACGACCGCGCCATGCGTTTCCTGCGCGAAGTGGATTCGGCGAGCGTGATGGTCAACGCTTCGACTCGTTTCGCCGATGGTTTCGAATTCGGGTTGGGCGCGGAGATCGGCATTTCGAACGACAAGCTGCACGCGCGCGGTCCGGTGGGTCTGGACGGACTGACCTCGCTGAAATACGTCGTGCTGGGGCGCGGCGAAGTGCGTCAATAACCTCGCGAAAGCCAACAAGACCGATGCTCTGGATCAAATCGCTGCACATCGTGCTGGTCGCCTCGTGGTTCGCGGGACTGTTCTATCTGCCGCGCATCTTCGTGAACCTCGCGATGGAAACCGACCCCAAGGCCACCGCCCGGCTCCTGCTGATGGCGCGCAAGCTGTTCCGCTTCATGACCTTCATCGCGGTGCCGGCGCTGGCGTGCGGGCTGTGGCTGTGGCTCGTCGTCGGCATCGGCGCGGGGCAGGGCTGGCTGCACGCGAAGCTCACCATCGTCGCGCTGATCATCGTCTATCACGCGTATTGCGGCCGCCTGCTGCATACCTTCCAGCGCGGCGAAAACAAACGCTCGGACAAGTGGTATCGCATGTTCAACGAGCTGCCCGTGCTCGGCCTGCTCGGCGCGACACTGCTCGTGGTCGTCAAGCCTTTCTGATCTTTCTGGTGTCTCCCGCGTGAGCCGCGCCGTGGCTCACGTGCCCACCCGGCGGCTCTCCAGCACGTCCTTCGCTTCCGCGAGCTTTTCCGCCAGCTTCGGACCGCGTGCGAGCGCCAGTCCCACCGCCAGAATGTCGCCGATCGCGAGATGCGACACGCGCGACGTCATCGGCGAAAAAATATCCGTGTCCTCGTCGACGTTGGCGAACAGTCCGACCGTCGCCAGCCGCGCCAGCGGCGAGTTGCCGTGCGTGATCGCGATCACCTTCGCGCCGCCGTGCAGCGCGGACTTGCACGCATCCAGGATGTCGCGCGTGCGGCCGGTGTTCGAGATCGCGACGATGGCATCGCCCGGGCCGAGCAAGGCGGCCGAGGTCGTGTACGTGTGCGGATCGGAATAGGCGACGGACGGCACGCCGAGCCGGAAGAACTTGTGCTGCATGTCGAGCGCGGCAATGCCGGAACCGCCCGCGCCGTAGAACTCGATGCGCCGCGCGTCCGCGAGAATCGCGATGGCCGCCGCGACGCTGTCCGAAGACAGACTGTTGCGTACCTCGATCAACGCGCCGATGGTCCGGTCCAGCACCTTCGCCGCGACGCCCGCGGGCGGTTCGTCGCTCTTCACATCGCGGTAGACCGTGGGAACGCCCGCTGCTACGCCTTGTGCCAAGCGGATCTTGAATTCCCGAAAGCCGGAAAAACCGAGCGCCTGGCAGAAGCGCGCGATGGTCGGCTGGCTCACGCCCGCGCGCGCGGCGAAATCGGTCATCGAGAGATCGAGCACTTCGCGCGGAGCCTCGAGCACGTAGTCGGCCAGCTTGCGCTCGGAGGGCCGCAACTGTTCGCGCATTGCTTCGACTTGGGACAGCAACATCGGAAATCTCGCCTATGCTGAAAATTGTTTGCGACTATAGCCGATCATTCAGCTTGTACAAATACTACATAATTTCGACGGCTTATCTCAGGGATTTCCCTAAGATGCACACCGGGAAAGCGTGAGCGTACGATGCTTTGAGGCGCATTGTCCGCATTAACCCCATTGAATTCATGTAGTTTTTCTACTAAACTTCGATCCATCGGCGAACGACACGACAACAACACCAGCGCCGTTCCTCGCAATTCCAAACCCCATCTCGACGGCAGACGCGCCGGGAGTGAGACGAAGGAGCATCGATGGTTTCCCCGCATTCGCAACTGAAGCACGTCACCGACCGCATCATCGCGCGCAGCAAGCCGACGCGCGCCGCCTATCTGGCGCGCATCGACGCCGCGCAGGGCATGTTCCCGGCGCGTGGCGCACTGTCCTGCGCGAACCTCGCGCACGGTTTCGCGGGCCTCGAGGGCCAGGAAAAGTTCGCGATCAAGGCGGTGCGCGAGCCGAACATCGGCATCGTGTCCTCGTATAACGAAATGCTGTCCGCGCACGCGCCCTACAAGAGCTTTCCGGATCTCATCAAGCAGGCGGCGCGCGAACACGGCGGCATCGCGCAGTTCGCGGGCGGCGTGCCCGCCATGTGCGACGGCATCACGCAGGGCAATGCGGGCATGGAACTGTCGCTGTTCTCGCGCGAAGTCATCGCGATGAGCACGGCCGTCGCGCTGACGCACAACATGTTCGACGCCGCGCTGTGTCTCGGCGTGTGCGACAAGATCGTCCCGGGCTTGGCCATCGGCGCGCTGCAGTTCGGCCATCTGCCGACCATCTTCGTGCCGGCCGGCCCGATGACCAGCGGTCTCACCAACGACGACAAGGCCAAGGTGCGCCAGGAGTTCGCCACCGGCAAGTGCGACCGCAGCGCGCTGCTCGAAGCCGAGGCGGCCGCGTATCACGGTCACGGCACCTGCACGTTCTATGGCACCGCCAACAGCAACCAGATGCTGATGGAAGTGATGGGCCTGCATCTGCCGAGTTCGGCGTTCGTGCATCCGCACACCGAACTGCGCGATGCGCTCACCGCCGAAGCCGCGCGCCGCGTGCTGGACCTGACACACGAGCGCGGCAACTACACGCCGATCGGCCATGTGGTCGACGAAAAGGCCATCGTGAATGGCATCGTCGCGCTGCTGGCGACGGGCGGCTCGACCAATCACACGCTGCACCTCGTGGCGATCGCGCGGGCGGCGGGCGTCATCATCGACTGGAATGACTTCGACGAGCTCTCGCAAGTCGTGCCGCTGCTCGCGAAGATCTACCCGAACGGCAAGGCCGACGTGAATCACTTCCACGCGGCGGGCGGCGTCGCGTTCCTCGTGCGCAACCTGCTCGAAGGCGGATTGCTGCACGAGGACGTGCAGACGGTCGCGGGCCGTGGGCTGTCGCATTACACGAAGGAGCCGAAGCTCATCGACGGCAAGCTGCAATGGATCGACGGCGCCGCCGAAAGCCACGACAGCAAGGTGCTGCGCGGCATCGGCGAGCCGTTCCAGCCGGACGGCGGCCTGCGCCTGATGCAGGGCAAGCTCGGCCGCGGCGTCATCAAGATTTCGGCGGTCGCGCCGGAGCATCGCGTGGTAAAGGCGCCGGCCATCGTCTTCAATTCGCAGGAAGAAGTGCAGGAAGCCTTCGACAAGGGCGAGCTCAAGCGCGACTTCGTCGCCGTGGTGCGCTTCCAGGGCGCGCGGGCGAACGGCATGCCGGAACTGCATCGATTGACGCCGCTGCTGGGCGTGTTGCAGGATCAGGGCTTCCATGTCGCGCTGGTCACCGACGGACGCATGTCCGGTGCATCGGGCAAGGTGCCGGCGGTGATTCACGTGTCGCCCGAGGCGCTGCTGCAAGGTCCGCTCGGCAAGGTGCGCACCGGCGATATGCTGGTCATCGATGCACCGTCCGGCGTGCTCGACATCGAGATCGACGAACAGGAATGGGCGGCGCGCGAAGTCCAGGCGCCGCTGTATCAGGCCGAGAACGAAGTCGGCTTCGGCCGCGAACTGTTCGGCGTGTTCCGCAGCGCGGCGCTGCCGGCGGAAGAGGGCGCATCGGTGTTCGGCGCGCTGATCGGTGCGGATGCTGCGCAGGCCGACCGCGCGGCGGCACAGGAGCGCAATCCGTTGCGCGACAACGCGCGCGCGGCGGCATCGGCGCTCAACAAGGCGCACGCCACGCATCATTGACGCTGAACGGCCCGGGCCCGGCCTGAGAGAACCCCGCGGATCGCCCGCAAGGCGCCGCATCAAACCAGGAGTCGCATCACATGAAAACGGTAAGCGAAATCGTGCGTCTGGGACCGGTGATTCCGGTTCTGGCCTTCGACTCGGTCGAGCAGGGCGAACACGTGTCGCGCGCGCTGCACGCAGGCGGCGTGAAGGTGCTGGAGATCACGCTGCGCACCTCGGCCGGCATTGCCGCGATCGAACGCGCGAGCCAGCTCGCGGACGACATCGTGGTCGGCGTGGGCACGATCACGAAGCCCGAGCATTGCGCGCAGGCGAAGAAGGCGGGCGCGCAGTTCGGCGTGTCGCCGGGTCTGACGAAGGACATGCACAAGGCCGCGCAGGACGCCGGCCTGCCGCTGCTGCCGGGCGTCATGACGCCGTCCGACATCATCGCCGCCATGGAGCTGGGCTACGAGATCGTCAAGTTCTTCCCGGCGCAACAGGCGGGCGGCATTCCGATGCTGCAGGCGTTCTACGGCCCGTTCCCCAACCTGCGCTTCTGCCCGACCGGCGGCATCACCGCCGAGACCGCGACCAGCTTCCTCGCACAGCCCAACGTGGTGTGCGTCGGCGGTTCGTGGCTGACGCCCAAGGCGGCGCTGGCCGCGCAGAACTGGGACGAAGTCACGCGCCTCGCGCGCGCCGCGAGCGAACTGGCGCCGCACTGATGTTCCATGATGGGCGCGCGCATGCCCCGCGCGTCCATCGACGATAAAAAGATGGGAGACAGCCTGTGATCCGGATGCGCCGCGAGCCATCCGCGACCTCGCCGATGAAAAGACGCCGCGAAACCCGCACGTCTTCGGCTGAAACGCCTTTCAGCAAGTAAAATTCTGTTGCCCAACGCCTGACGCGGGCGTGCCCGTTGTTGCTGCGCCGAGTTCGCCACCGGATTCGCCAGTAAGGATTGCGATACAGGCTGCACGCAAGGCGAAAAAATAACCTGAACAAAGAAATAAAGGAGGCGTCATGCCAGCCGTCCACGGGAGCATGCTCTTGCTCTACGCGGTGATCGCGATCGCGGTTCTGATCCTGATGATCGCGCGCTACAAGGTGTATCCGTTCCTCGTCCTGATGATTGTCTCCGTGCTGCTCGCGCTCGCGGTCGGCATGCCGATGGACAAGATCGTCAAGTCGTTCGAAACCGGCAACGGCAATACGCTCGGCCACATTGCCATCGTGGTCGGTCTCGGCACCATGCTCGGCAAGATGATGGCCGAATCGGGCGGCGCCGAGCGCATCGCCAACACGCTGATCGATCTCTTCGGCGAGAAGAACATTCACTGGGCGATGATGGTCGTCGCGATCATCGTCGGCCTGCCGGTGTTCTTCGAAGTCGGCTTCGTGCTGCTGATTCCGATTGCGTTCAACGTCGCCAGGCGCACCGGCAAGTCGCTGCTGCTCATCGGCCTGCCGATGGTCGCCGGTTTGTCCGTCGTGCACGGGCTGATTCCGCCGCACCCGGCCGCGCTGCTCGCGGTGCAGGCGTATCACGCGGATATCGGCAGGACCATTGCTTATGGCCTGATCGTCGGCATTCCGACGGCCATCGTCGCCGGTCCGCTGTTCGCCTTGCTGATCAGCCGTCATATCAAGCTGCCCGACGCCAACGCGCTCGCCGACCAGTTCGTGCAGAAGCACGGCGAAGCCGACACGAAGCGCGTCTTGCCGAGCTTCGGCATCACGCTGTTCACCATCCTGCTGCCGGTGATCCTGATGCTGATCGGCAGCTGGGCGGATCTGGTCTTCACGCCGAAGACGCTGCCCAACGACCTGCTGCGCTTCATCGGCCAGTCGGACATGGCGCTGCTGATCGCGGTGCTGGTCAGCTTCTGGACCTTCGGCGCGAAGCAGGGCTTCAATCGCGAGCAAATCCAGAAGTTCTGCGGCGAGTGTCTTGCGCCGATCGCCGGCATCACGCTGATCGTCGGCGCGGGCGGCGGTTTCGGCCAGGTGCTGCGCGACAGCGGCATTTCCCAGCAGATCGTCGCGACGGCGTCGTCCGCGAATCTGTCGCCGCTGCTGCTCGGCTGGTTCGTCGCGGCGCTGATCCGTCTGGCCACCGGCTCGGCGACGGTCGCGATGACCACGGCCTGCGGCATCGTCGCGCCGATCGCGGCGGCGGCGGGCGGTCACACGAGCCCGGAACTGCTGGTGCTGGCCACCGGCTCCGGCTCGCTGATCTTCTCGCACGTGAACGACGGCGGCTTCTGGCTGATCAAGGAGTATTTCGGCATGACGGTCGGTCAGACGTTCAAGACCTGGTCGATGCTCGAAACCATCATTTCACTGTTAGGACTGGGTTTGACCTTCGCGCTTGCGGCGGTCGTGTAAGGAGATTTCGATGATTCTGATCGCGATGGGTGTGTCGGGCGCCGGCAAGACCCGCATCGGCGAGTTGCTGGCCGAACGGCTGCAATGTGCCTTCACCGACGGCGACGCGTTTCACAGCGAAGCCAACAAGGAAAAGATGCACAAGGGCATTCCGCTCACCGACGACGACCGCTGGCCGTGGCTCAAGACCATTCGCGCCGCGATCGAGGAGAAGCAGCGCGCGGGCGAGACGGCGGTGTTCACGTGTTCGTCGCTGAAGCGCTCGTATCGCGATGTGCTGCGCGACGGCGACAAGGATGTCTGCTTCGTCTATCTGGAAGGTTCGTTCGACGTGTTGAAGGAGCGCATCGGCATGCGCACGGGGCACTTCTTCGACCCGACGCTGCTGCAAAGCCAGCTCGACACGCTCGAACCGCCGGGTGAAGACGAGGCGATCGTCGTGAACATCGAGCACACGCCGGAAGAGATCGTCGATATCGTGATGGAGCAGTTGAAGACGCGCTGAGCTGACGCGGCTTTCGGAAAGCAAAACGCCCCACGCTGCGCAGGCAGCGTGGGGCGTTGTCTTTCGTGCGGACGATTTAGCCGATGCGCTTCGCCAGTTCCACCGCGCGGCCGATATACGAGCCCGGCGTCATGTCGAGCAACAGCTTCTTCGCGTCCTCGGGGATGGCGAGACCCGTGATGAACGTCTGCAGCGCCTCGCGCGTGATGCCCTTGCCGCGCGTCAGTTCCTTCAACTGCTCGTACGGGTTCTCGATGCCATAACGGCGCATCACCGTCTGCACCGGCTCGGCCAAGACTTCCCAGGTGTTGTCGAGATCTTCGTTGAGACGCGCCGCGTTGACTTCGAGCTTGTCGAGACCGCGGATCAGCGAGTCGTAGGCGAGCAGCGAGTAGCCGAACGCCACGCCGATATTGCGCAGCACCGTGGAGTCCGTCAGGTCGCGCTGCCAGCGCGAGACGGGCAGCTTGTCGGCGAGATGGCGCAGCGTGGCGTTGGCCAGGCCGAGGTTGCGTGCCGAATTCTAGATGTCGATCTGGTTGAGCTTGTGCTGCATCGTCGACTAACCGATTTCACCGGCCTTCGTCTTCTGCTTGAAATAGCCGAGCGAGATGTAGCCCCACACGTCGCGGTCGAGGTCGAGCAGGATGGTGTTCGCCCGCGCGATGGCGTCATACAGTTCGGCCATGTAATCGTGCGGCTCGATCTGCGTGGTGTACGGATTGAAGGTGAGCTTCAGGCGGTTTTCGACGACGTCCTTCGAGAACGTCTCCCAGTCGAACTCCGGATACGCCGACAGATGCGCGTTGAAGTTGCCGACCGCGCCGTTCATCTTGCCGAGCAGTTCCACCTTCTCGATGCGCTGGATCGCGCGCGCCAGACGCGCCGCGACATTGGCGATTTCCTTGCCGAGCGTCGTCGGGCTGGCGGGCTGGCCGTGCGTGCGCGAGAGCATCGGCTGTTCGGCCTGCGCGTGCGCCAGCTTGACGAGGCGTTCATGCACCGAACGCAGCGCGGGCAGGATC
Organism: Caballeronia sp. LZ034LL; assembly: GCF_031451215.1. Lineage (NCBI taxonomy): Bacteria > Pseudomonadati > Pseudomonadota > Betaproteobacteria > Burkholderiales > Burkholderiaceae > Caballeronia > Caballeronia sp. LZ034LL. The sequence goes on along the minus strand of NZ_JARUXR010000001.1, from coordinate 2,461,039 downwards.
ACGTGCTCGCGGGCGCCGGCGAGCATCAGGCCGTGCGACGTGTTGTTGATGTCTTCGGAGGTGCAGGCGAAGTGGATGAATTCGCTCGCGCGTTCCAGTTCGGCCTGGCCCTTCACCGATTCCTTGAGCCAGTATTCGACCGCTTTCACGTCGTGATTCGTGACGCGTTCGATGTCCTTGATGCGCGCCGCGTCATGGGCGGTGAAACGTTCGGCGAGGCCCAGCAGGAATTGCTCGGAAGCCTCGGAGAAGCGCGGCACTTCGGCGAAGCCCGCACGCGACAGCGCGATCAGCCAGTGAATCTCCACCGTCACGCGATGGCGCATGAACGCGGCTTCGGACAGCCATTCACGCAGGGCCTCGGTCTTGCCGGCATAACGGCCGTCGAGCGGCGAGAGCGCGGTGAGCGCAAAGAGAGTATCGGGACGGGTATCGGACATGATTGCTTCGCGCAACGGAAGGAAAAGACGGAAGAACCGCGCATTTTACCATCGGATGCGGCGCAATCCGGGCGCTCACCGCGAACGCAATGCCTCGTCCAGCGCCTGCAGCTGCGCGGGTGTGCCGACGTTCTCCCAGCGCCCCGGGTACAACTCGCCGCTCGCGCGCCCGGCGGCTATGGCTTCGCGATAGTACGGCGTGAGCGCGCGGCGGGTGCCGGGCGCGAGATCGCGGAACATGCGCGGGTCATACAGACCGATGTTGCCGAAGGTGAAGCGCGGCTCGCCGTCGAGCGCCAACTGGCCGTCGCGCAGCGCGAAATCGCCCGCGGGATGGAACGGCGGGTTCGGCACCATCACCAGATGCATGCCGGGCTCGCTGCGCGCCTGCAAGGCTTCGGCGTCGGCGCGCAGGGACGCATAGTCGAAATCGCAGAACACGTCGCCGCTCACCGCGACGAACACCTGCTCGCCGAGCAGAGGCAGCGCCTGCGCGATGCCGCCCGCCGTTTCCAGCGCCTCGGTTTCCGGCGAGTAGCGCAGCTCGACGTCCCAGCGCGCGCCGTCGCCGAGCGCGGCTTCGATGCGCGCGCCCAGCCAGGCGTGATTGATGACGATGGTGCGGATGCCCGCCTGCGCCAGCCGCTCGATCTGCCAGACGATCAGCGGCTTGCCGCCCGCTTCGAGCAGCGGTTTCGGGCAGGTGTCGGTGAGCGGGCGCATGCGTTCGCCGCGGCCGGCGGCGAAGATCATCGCCGTTGTCAGAGCGTGCGTCATCGAGGGTCCGGAGTGCAGATTCAGAAGGTGTAGCCGACTTCCTGCGCGCGGCCTTCGAGCGAATCGAGCAGGCGCGCGAACGGCCACAGCGGCGCATAGCGTTCGGCCACCTTGCGCGCATAGCCGATGAAACGCGGCAGGTCCGAGAGATAGCGCGGCTTGCCGTCGCGATAGTGGATGCGCGCGAACAGCCCGAGCACCTTGATGTGCCGTTGCAGGCCCATCCATTCGAGCTGCCGGTAGAACTCGCCGAAATCGGCATCCACGGGCAGGCCGGCCTTCTTCGCGCGTTCCCAGTAATACGCGATGCAGTCGAGCTCGAACGCCTCTTCCCAGCTGATGAAGGCGTCGCGCATCAGCGAGGCCATGTCGTAGGTGATCGGGCCGCAGACCGCATCCTGGAAGTCCAGCACGCCCGGGTTCGGCTCGCAGACCATCAGGTTGCGCGGCATGAAATCGCGCAGCATGAAGGTCTGAGGCTGCGCGAGCGCGCTCTGTTCGAGCAGCGTGAAGGTGGCGTCGAGCACCTTGCGTTCGTCCGCCGTGACCTCGCGGCCCAGGTGACGCCCGATGAACCACTCGGGCAACAGCTCCATCTCGCGGCGCAGGAACGCCTGGTCGAAGGCCGGCAGCACGCCTTCGCGCGCCGTCTGCTGGAAGCGGATCAGCGTGTCGATGGCCGCGCGCATCAGCGGCCGCGCGTTCGTCTCGTCGAGTACGGAGATGTACGTGGTGCTGCCGAGATCCGTGACGAGCATGAAACCGGCGTCGAAATCGGCTTCGAGGATCTTCGGCACATGGGCCTGCGCTGCTTCCAGCAGGCCCGCGACCTGCACGAATTCACGGCACTTTTCGGGCGGCGGGGCATCCACCGCGATCAGCGTCGCGCCGAACTCCGCGTCGCTTTTCAGGCGGAAGTAGCGGCGAAAGCTGGCGTCGGCGGAAGCGGGAGCGAGACTGGTGAGGTTCAGCCGGTAACGTTCGGCAAGACGTTGAAGCCAGGCGCCGAGTTGTTCAAGGCGCGCGTCGGAAGGAATGTTCGTCATAAATTCGAAGGGCCAAACATCTTGCCATATAATACCCCACGACTTTTTAAGCGATCCGTTTCACGCCTGGCGCCAGGCCCCCGACGACTGTGAGCGTCATCGTTCAATCGAGTGTCGTCCCTGCTAGCAACGGACCGTCAAGTTCGTGACTGCGGTGAGGGCACGGCCGCCTGTCCGGCGGCATCGGGCGCATGGGACGCAAACGGAATCGAACCGCACCCATCCATGCCGCCACGACAGTTTCCCGTTTTGAAAATCAACGCTGACGCTCAGCCACGCAGGCGGCGGCTCGTCGTCGCGCTGCTGTCCGTGCCGGGGCTGATGCCCGCGCTCGCGCACGCGCAGCTCGTCGGGCCCGCGGCGAATCCGGTCCCGCTCGACGGCCCTGAAAGCCTGCGCCTCGCGCCTCAGCTCCAGGAGCGCCCGTTGCAGCCCGGTCAGCAGCCCACTACTTTCCTCTTGGGCGACAAGACCACCGGCACGTCCGACGAGGACATGGCCGCGAAGGGTTCGGCCGAAGTGCGGCGCACGGTGACGGTCATCAAGGCCGACGCGCTGCACTACGACCAGGACACCGACATGGCCGATGCTTTCGGCAATGTCAGGTTGATCAACAACGGCGTGTCGTTCATCGGTCCGGAAGCGCATCTGAAGGTGGAGGCCAACGAAGGGTTCATGACGAACCCGAAGTACCACTTCAACCTGACGGGCGGCTCGGGCAGCGCCGAGCGCATCGACATGATCGACAACGAGCGCGCGCGCGTCGATCACGGCACCTATACCGCCTGCGCGTGCGCGACCGATCCGGCGTGGTACATCAAGGGCACGTCGTTCGACTTCGATACCGGCGCGGAAGAAGGCATCGCGCACAACGGCGTGCTGTTCTTCCAGGGCGTGCCGGTGTTCGGCAGCCCGTGGATGTCGTTCCCGCTGACGGGCGACCGCCGCAGCGGCCTGCTGCCGCCCACGTTCTCGCTCAGTTCGACGACCGGTTTCGAAGCGACGATCCCGTACTACTTCAACATCGCGCCGAACCGCGACCTCACCATCACGCCGCGCATCATGACGCGCCGCGGCGTGCTGGGCGAGGCGAACTACCGCTATCTGTCGCCCAACTATTCGGGTTCGCTGGACGTCAACTATCTGCCGAACGACCGCGACACGCATACCAACCGTTACGCGATCTTCTGGCAGCACCAGCAGAATTTCGGCAACGGCTTCGGCGGCTATGTCAATTACAACAAGGTTTCGGACTCGCAGTATCCGGAAGACCTGGGCAACGCGTCGAACCAGTTCCTGAACGGCACGCAGCTGCTGTATCAGCAGGAAGCGGGTCTCACGTACAACAACGGCCCGTGGTCGGTGCTCGCCCGCGAGCAGCGCTGGCAGACGCTGCAGCCGTCCATTCCGCCGTATGCGCGCGAGCCGCAGGTCAACGTCCAGTACAACAAGTACAACGTCGGCGGCTTCGACTACGGCGCGGAACTGGACGCCACGCGCTTCACGATCTCGCAGGAAGGCGCGACCGACGGCAACCGGCTGTACTTCAATCCGTACCTCAGCTACGGCATCAACGCGCCGGGCTACTTCATCACGCCGAAGGTGCAGTGGCACTTCGCGTCGTATGACCTGAGCCACCTCGCCACGTCGCAGGTGGCGGGCACGTCGCCGCCGGTCGCGGGCCAGCCCAAGAACTTCACCGAGTCGATCCCGACCCTGAGCTTCGACTCCGGACTCGTGTTCGAGCGCTCGGTGCGGCTGTTCGGCCAGGACTATATCCAGACGCTCGAGCCGCGGCTTTACTACGTCTACACGCCGTACCACAACCAGGATTTCGCGCCGATCTTCGACACCTCCGAAGCCGACTTCGGACTGGCCGAGATCTATACGCCGAACACCTTCGTCGGCAACGACCGCATCGCCGACGCCAACCGCATCACGGCCGGCCTGACCACGCGCTTCATCAATCCGGCGACCGGTGACGAACGCGCGCGTTTCGTGATCGCGCAGCAGTATTACTTCGAGAGCCAGCGCGTCACGATCACGCCGGGCCAGCTGCCCGACCAGGCCAAGCATTCGGACCTGATCGCGGGCGCGGCGATCAAGCTCGGCGCAGGTTTCGCTTCGGAAACGGCGTTCCAATATAATGTCGACAACAACCAGCTCGTGCGTTCGAGCATCGGTTTCGCGTTCAGTCCCGGCGCGCAGAAGGTGATCAACGTCGGCTACCGCTATACGCGTTCGAACCAGACCACCTTGTCGAACGAGCCGATCAACCAGATCCTGGTGTCCGGCGAATGGCCGCTCACGAACCACCTCTATGCGGTCGGGCGCGTCAACTACGACATGGCAGGCCATCGTCTCGTCGACGGGCTGCTGGGCTTCCAGTACGATGCCGACTGCTGGGCGCTGGGCTTCGGCGTGCAGCGCTACGCCAACGGCGTCAACACCACGGGCCAGCTTTCATCGGGCACACGGGTGCTGGCGCAGCTGACGTTCAAGGGCTTGTCGAACGTCGACAACGGTCTCGTCAGCGCATTCCGCGCGAGTGTCCAGGGGTATCAGTCGCCGCCGCCGGCCGCGCCGCCGCTCGCCCGCTACAGCGACTACGAGTGACGCCGCAGCCGTGAGCATCAGGCAGGCAACAGACAGGCAACACGCAAGCGGCGCCAGGTGAGGGCGCCGCGCACCACACACGCAGCACACGAACGGGTGAAGCTGGAATTTGATGGAGTCTCTGTGTCAAACGTGAAATTGTTTAGATCGACGGCCATCGTGGCGGGCGCGCTCGCCGCTGCGTTGATCCTGAGTACGCCGGCCGGCGCGCAGGCGTTGTCGAACCGCAATGCGCAGGTGGCGGATTCCGTGGTCGCGGTCGTGAATGACGGCGTCATCACGCAGCGCGAACTGGAAGAGCGCACCGCGCTGATCGCCAAGCGTCTCCAGCAGCAGAACGCGCCGCTGCCGCCCGCGGACCAGATGCAGCGCCAGGTGCTCGACCAGATGGTGCTCGAGCGCATCCAGCTCCAGAAGGCGAAGGACGACGGCATCAACGTCGACGACGCCACCGTGAACCGCACGCTCGCCCGCCTGGCCCAGCAAAACCAGATGACGCTCGACGTCTACCGCTCGCGCATCGAGGCACAGGGCGTGCCCTGGGCCACCTTCGTGCGCGACGCCCGCACCGAACTCACGCTGTCGAAGCTGCGCGAGAAGGAAGTCGACAGCAAGATCACCGTGTCGGACGGCGAAGTGGCGAACTACATCGCCAGCCAGCGCGGTCCGGGCGCCCGCAACACGAGCGACCTGCACTTGCAGCACATCATGTTCAAGGTGCCGCAGGACGCGCCCGAGGCGGACGTCGCGGCGGCGCAGGGCAAGGCGGACGCCGTGCTGAAGCAGGCGCTCAACGGCGACGATTTCACCAAGCTCGCCAAGAACAACTCCCAGGACACCGACGCCTCCAAGGGCGGCGATCTCGGCTTCCGTGCGCCGGCTTCGCTGCCGGCGGGCATCGTGACGGCGGTCGCGACGCTGCGTCCGGGTCAGGTCGCGCCGACGCTGCTGCGTACGAGCGGCGGCTTCGAAGTCATCAAGCTGGTGGACCGGCGCGCGAGCCAGGGCACGGCCGCCGACGCCCCCAAGCTCACGCAGACCCACGTGCGCCACATCCTGCTGCGCGTGACGGACGGCATGTCGGAACAGGCGGCGCGCCAGCGGCTGCTCGACATCAAGCAGCAAGTGCTGGCGGGCGGCGACTTCGCGAACTTCGCGCGGACTTATTCGCAGGACGGCTCGGCCTCGCAGGGCGGCGACCTTGGCTGGATCAGCCCGGGCGAAACCGTGCCTGAATTCGAGCGCGCGATGAACAACCTGCAGGACGGCGCGGTCAGCGACCCGGTGCGCAGCGAGTACGGCTACCACCTGATCCAGGTGCTTGGCCGTCGCGAGGCGGAAGGCTCGGCGACGCAGCAGCTCGACATCGCACGTCAGGCGATCGGTCAGCGCAAGGCCGAGCAGGCTTATTCCGACTGGCTGCGCGAACTGCGCGACACCGCCTACGTCCAGTACAAGGGCGTCGCTGCCCAGGCGCAGCAGTAAGCAAATGAGCACCGCCGATCCCCGCCCGCTCGCCATCGCTATCACGACGGGCGAGCCCGGCGGCGTCGGCCCGGAACTGACGGCGGCGGCGCTCGCGCAGGCCCGCACGCGCTGGCCACAGGCGCGCTTCACGGTGCTCGGCGACCGCGCGCTGCTCGCTGAACGTGCCGGCGCAAGCTGGCCGGCGGCGGGCGAACCCGTCGAACTGGAACATCACGCGCTTGCCGTGACCGCCGAGGCAGGCAAGCTGAACGCGGCCAACGGGCGCTATGTGCTCGGCCTGCTCGATGCTGCCATCGACGGCGCCGTGTCCGGCCGTTTCGACGCCATCGTCACCGCGCCGCTGCAAAAGAGCACCATCAACGACGCCGGCGTGCCCTTCACCGGCCACACCGAATATCTCGCCGAACGCACCCACACGCCGCGCGTGGTCATGATGCTGGCGGGTTCGGGCGAGCGTCCGCTGCGGGTCGCGCTGGCCACCACGCATCTGCCGCTGAAGGACGTGTCGGCCGCGCTGAGCGTGGCGGGCCTCGTCGAGACCTTGCGCATCATCCATCACGACCTGCGCGCGCATTTCGGCCTGGCCGCGCCGCGCATCCTCGTCACCGGCCTCAACCCGCACGCGGGCGAGAACGGCTATCTGGGCCGCGAGGAAATCGACGTGATCGCGCCCGCGCTCGAACAGGCGCGCGCGCTCGGCATCGACGCGCCGGGACCGTATCCCGCCGACACCCTGTTCCAGCCGCGCTATCTGCAGGACGCGGACTGCGTGCTGGCGATGTTCCATGACCAGGGCCTGCCGGTGCTGAAATACGCGACCTTCGGCGAAGGCATCAACGTGACGCTGGGCCTGCCGATCATCCGCACCTCGGTGGATCACGGCACCGCGCTCGATCTCGCCGGCACGGGCCGCGCGGACGCGGGCAGCATGATCGCCGCAATCGACGCCGCCGTCACGATGGCGCGCCACAAACGCGCGGCCTGAAAGCCGCCGCGCGAGCTTCATTCAAACGAACATGCCGACCAAACATCAAGGCCATTTCGCGCGCAAGCGCTTCGGGCAGAACTTCCTCGTCGATCAGGGCATCATCGATTCGATCGTCGACACCATCGCGCCCCGTCGCGGCGAGCGCATGGTCGAGATCGGGCCGGGACTGGCCGCGCTGACCGAACCGCTGATCGACAGAGTGGCGACGCCGGAGTCGCCGCTGCATGCGGTGGAACTGGACCGCGACCTGATCGGGCGGCTGGAGAAGCGCTTCGGCGAGCGTCTGGTCGTGCATTCCGCCGATGCCCTCGAATTCGACTTCGGCGCGCTTGCTCAAGCCGATGAAAGCGGCAAGCCCACGCTGCGGATCGTCGGCAATCTGCCGTACAACATCTCGAGCCCGCTGCTGTTTCATCTCACGCGTTTCGCGCCCTGGGTGATCGACCAGCATTTCATGTTGCAGGACGAAGTGGTGGACCGGATGATCGCCGAACCCGCCAGCAAGGACTACGGGCGGCTCTCGGTGATGCTGCAATACCGCTACGTGATGGACAAGCTGCTCGACGTGCCGCCCGAATCGTTCAATCCGCCGCCGAAGGTGAATTCCGCGATCGTGCGCATGATTCCGTTCGCGCCGCACGAGTTGCCCGACGTGGATGAGAACGCGCTGTCGGACGTCGTGAAGGCGGCCTTCGCACAGCGTCGCAAAGTCTTGCGCAACAACCTGTCGGCTTACCGCGAGTCGATCGATTTCGATGCAATCGGTTTCGATCTCACCCGCCGCGCCGAGGAAGTGCCGGTCGCGGAATTCGTCGCGCTGGCGCAGGCGCTGCAACGCTCGCGCCGGGCGCCATCCTGACATCCTCACTGAATCGAGTACTACAGCGTGCCGGCATCGGCGAGGCGGTTCATCAGACGTTCGAGCCTTGCACGCTGATCACGCTGCAGTCCACGCGTCGCGCTCACCTGGCACACGCGGCTGCGCCAGTAAGTCTGGCCAAACAGCGAATTCGCGCCTTCCGCCGAGAGCACACGTTCCAGATGGCGGATCGCGGCATCGACGTTGCCCGGCGTGTAGGGGCTCGTGATCGCGGCGTGTCGCGGGTGTCGTTCGAGTGTTTCGTTCATCGTTCTGGCCTCGTGTCGCGTTGATTCCGGACGGCTGATTCTGTGGGCCGCGCGGGACATCCGGCGTCCCGAACGGTCAGGTCACACCGGGACACGATTTGTCCAGCGCGGCTGTCAGGATCGACGCCCCGATCGTCGCAGGCCAGCGGCAACCCTTCATCACGGAGACAGCGCATGCGCTACATACACGCGGCGGACATCCATCTGGACAGCCCTCTGCACGGCTTGTCCGCCTATGCCGACGCACCCGCCGACATGCTGCGCAACGCCACGCGCGAAGCCTTCTCGAGGCTCGTTTCGGTCGCGGTGGACGAGCAGGTCGACTTCATGATCATTGCCGGCGATCTCTACGACGGCACCTGGCGCGACCACAACACCGGCATCTTCTTTTGCCGCGAGATGGGCCGTCTGCGCCGCGCGGGCATTCCGGTGTATGTGCTGTTCGGCAACCACGACGCCGAAAGCGAAATGACGAGCCAGTTGCAGCTGCCGGACAACGTCCACACGTTCTCGGCGCGAAAGCCGCAGACCTTCCGTATCGACACGCTCAAGGTCGCGCTGCACGGCCACAGCTTCAAGGAAAAGGCCGTCACGACGAACCTCGTCACCGCGTATCCGGCGCCGGTCGCGGGCTACTTCAACATCGGCGTGCTGCATACCGCGCTCGAAGGCGCCGCGCAGCACGCGAGCTACGCGCCATGCTCGGTCGCCGAACTGCACGCGAAGCAGTATCACTACTGGGCGCTCGGGCACGTGCATGAATATGCGATCTGGCAGGACGCCTCGACCATCGTGTTTCCGGGCAATCTGCAAGGACGCAACATCCGCGAGACCGGGCGGCGCGGCGCCGTGCTGGTGACGGTGTCGGAGGCGGAAGAGGTGAGCGTCGAGCGGCTGTTCATCGACGTGCTGCGCTGGGAAGCGGTGAGCGTCGATGCCTCGCAGGCCGCGACGCTCGATGAAGTCGCGCGCGCGGTCGGCCGTGCGCTCGAAGCGCTGGTGGACGATGCGGCGTCGCCGGTGCCGTATGCCGTGCGCGTGACGATCACCGGCGCGACCCAGGCGCACGGCGAGCTGTTCGGACTCGCGACGCAATTGCGCGCCGAGGTGCTGGCGCAGATCGCGGCCATCAGCCACGACCGGCTGTGGCTGGAAAAGGTGAAAGTCGCGACCCGGCCGCTGTCGCAGGAAGTGCCCACGGCCGGACGCAGCGACGCGCTCGCCGACCTGCACGGCCTCCTGATCGAAGCGGAATCCGACCCGGAGTTTCTGGAGATGCTGAAGGAAAGACTGATCGTGCTGGCGACGCAGGCGCCGGGCGAATTGCAGAAGTCCGTGCCCGAGCTCGAGCAGGTGCGCAACGGCGAGCTGGCGGCGCTCGTGAGCGAGGTGCGCTCCGGGCTCATCGCGCAGCTGGCGGACGCGGAGTAAGCCCATGCGCATCAGCAGACTCGAACTCATCCGCTACGGCAAATTCACCGACCACGACGTGGCTTTCCCGGTGGCGGAACACGACTTTCATTTTGTGGTCGGGCCGAACGAGGCCGGCAAGTCGACGATCAAGAACGCCATTTCCGAGCTGCTGTTCGGCATGCCGCACAGCTCGCCGCTCGCGTTCGTGCATCCGCAGAGCGACCTCCGGCTCGGTGCTTCGCTCGAACTCGACGGTGCGGCGTTCGCGTTTCATCGCACGAAGAGCCGCAAGTCGTCGCTCACGGCGCCGAACGGTGACCCGCTCGCCGCCGACGCGCTCACGCCGTTCCTCGGCGCCGCCGACAAGCACTTCTTCGAGCAGATGTACTGCCTGAACCACGACGCGCTGCGGCGCGGCGGCGATGCCATTCTCGATGCCTCGAGCGATGTCGGGCAGGTGCTGTTCCAGTCGGCGGCGGGCATCGCGAGTCTCGGCGACGTGCGTCAGCGCCTCGCGGACGAAGCGGACCGGCTGTGGGCCCGGCGCAAGTCGGGCGATCGGGCGTATTACGCCGGTCTCAAGCAATTCGACGAAGCCAGCGCCGAGCTGAAGACGGCAAGCGTGCGCACGGCGCAGTGGCGGCGCGCGCAGGGCGCGGTCGAGGAGGCCGAGGAGAAGCGCCGCGAACAGGACCTCCAGCGTGCGGCGCTCGAAGCGCAGCGCGGCCGGCTCGAACGCGTGAGGCGCGTGGCGCCGCATCTGAACGTGTGGCGCGAGAAGAGCGCCGAGTTGCGCGAGCTGGGCGAGGTGCGGGAGTTGCCGGCCGACGCCGGGGCGACGCTGCAGAATGCGCTGACGCGGCTGGCGTCCGCCGAACGGGCCGTCGAACTGCATGTGGCCGAAGCGGCGCGCTTGCGGGCCCAGGCGGACGCCATCCAGCCCGACCAGACGATGCTCGCCGCGCAGGCGCGCATTCGTGCGCTCGATGCCGCGCGCGAACGCACGGTGAATCACGCCGGCGAGATCGCGCGGCTGGAAAACGAAGTTGACGTGCGGCTGCGCCAGGTCGCGCAGCTCAGCGCGCAACTGGGCTGGCCGCAGGACGAAGCGGGCGCGCGTCACGCACTGCCGGGCGCGCTCGTGCTCCAGACCTTGTCGAGCCTGATGCTGGAGCGCGGCGAATTGCAGCACGCGGCGCGCAATGCCGGGCAGGCCGCCGATGAAGCCGCGAAGCAGATCGACATGCTGAAGACGCGGCTGGCGGGAATCGACGGCGGCGAGGTGTCGCCGGCGTTGCGCGCGGCCTTGCGCGCCGCGCAGAAGTATCGCGATTCGGGTACGGAGCAACGGCGTCTCGAAGACGCGAAGCGCGAGGCCGAGCAGTCGCTCGACGCGGGTCTCGCCGCGCTCGGACGCTGGACGCGGCCGCTTGACGCGTTGCAGTCGATGACGCTGCCTGCGCCGGAGCGCATCGCGACGCTTCGACGTGAGCGGCAGGAGCGGGCGTCGCGCGTGACGCTCGCCGAGGATCGGCTGGACGAGGCGCGCGATGATCTGCGCGCGGCGCAGCATGCGCTGGACGAACTGGTCGAAACACACGATGTCGTGACGGCCGCCGAGGTTCGCGATGCCCGTGCGACGCGCGATGCCGCGTGGCACGCGATCCGTTCGGGCGAAGTCGCGCTTGCCGCGGGCGCGCCGGACTTCGAGCAGCAGCTGCATGCATCGGACGGACTGGCGGACCGCCAGTTGAGCTCGGTCGGGCAGGCGACGCAAGTGACGGCGCTGAAGCGGCGCATCGTCAGCGCGGAAGAAACGCTGGCGCGCCGCGAGGAAAGCGTAACTAAAGCCGCAGCGGCATTGAAGCAGTTCGACGACGACTGGCGCGCGCTCGCCGCGCAGGCGGGCATCGCGGAGATGTCGCTGGACGATGCCCCGGCGTGGATGGCATCGCGCGATGCGGTGCTGACGGCGGCGCAGGCGCTGCATGCACGCAGCGCGGAACTGGCGCGCGAAACCGCCGATGCCGCCGCGCGCCGCGATGAACTCGCGCGTCAGTTGAGTGCATCCGCCGCACCGGAGGACCTGCACGCCGGTATCGATGCGCTGTGCGACAGCGCCGAGTCGCGCATTGCCGACATCGACGAAGCGGGCGTGACGCGCCGCAATCTCCAGGCGCAACTCGACGAAGCGCAGGCCGAACGCGGCGCACGTGAAGGCGCGGCTACGGCGGCGCGTGAGGCGTTCGAGCGCTGGCAGCGGGACTGGGCGGCGGCGCTCGACAAGGCAGGCCTCGCAGGCGTCGTGGATTCGCAGGCGGCGGCGGAAACGGCGCTCGATCTCGTGAAGCAGATCGGCGAGCAGCTGACGCACGTGGACGGCATGCGCAGCGCCCAGATCGAACCCATGCGCCACGCGCTTGCCGCACTCGATGCCGACGCGGCGCAACTGGCGCAGGAACTCGACGCGTCGCTGGCCGCAGCGGGCGCGTCGCGGATCGCGACGGAGCTGTCCGCGCGGCTCGATCGCGCCGTGGCCGCGCAGGCCGACAGCGATCGGCTGAAGAAGGAACATGCGGCGGCGGATGCGCAGGTGAGCCACGCGCGACTCGAAGTGGAGGAAGCGAAGGCCACGCTGCGGCCGCTCTACGAACTGGCGGCGGTGGACACGCCCGATGCGCTCGCGCCGCTGATCGCGCAATCGCATCAAAAGGCGCAGCTCAAGGCCGCCGCCGACGACGCGCGCGCCGCGCTCATCCAGGGCGGCGATGGCCTCGCGCTCGACGAGCTCGTCGCGGAAGTGGAGGGCGCGGACATGCCGAACGTGGCGGCGGAACTGTCGCGGATCGGCGCGGCGCTGTCGGAGTCGGTGAACGCGGCGCACGACATCGCGGCGGCGCTTGAAAGTGCGCGGCGCGAACTGTCGGCCATCTCCGGCGACGCCAACGCCGCGCGCGCCGAGGCGAAGCGGCAGGAAGCGCTGGCCTCCATGGCTGATGCCGCCGAACGTTTCGTCAAGGTCGAAACCGCTTCGACGCTGCTGAAATGGGCGATCGACCGTTATCGCGAGCGCCGTCAGGGCCCGATGCTGTCGCGCGCCAGTGCGATCTTCGCCGAACTGACGCTCGGCAACTTCACGCGGCTGGTCGTGGACTACGATCGCCAGCCGATGGCGCTCTCCGCGGTGCGAGTAAGCGGCGAGCATGTCGAGATCGGCGGAATGAGCGAGGGCACGCGCGACCAGTTGTATCTCGCGTTGCGCCTCGCGGCGCTGGAGGAACATGGCGAGCGCGCAGCCTCGCTGCCATTCGTCGCCGACGATCTCTTCATCAACTTCGACGACGGCCGTGCGCGCGCCGGCCTGCGTGTGCTCGCGCAACTCGCGAAGCGTACCCAGGTGATCTTTCTGAGCCATCACGATCATCTGGTCGAGATCGTGCGCGAGGTGTTCGGACCTCAGGTCAACGTGCGTTACATGGGCTGACGCGCCTTGCGCGTGGTTTCAGGCGTCGCGCAGCAGGGCATCGAGGCGCAGCAGCGCGGCGCGCGCACCGTCCGCGATGCCGACACCCCGGTCTGGCGCAATGGCGTGCTCACGCGGATTGATGCGGATCACGCGCGGTCCGTTGCGTTCGCTGAAGCGCCTGACCGTGGGCAGCGCACGCCCCGCGCCGAGTTCGACGACCACCAGCCGCTCGACGCCATGCAGCCACGCAGCCAGCCGGCGTTCCTGCTGCGCCGAGCGCCGCTCGACCCAGTTCCAGTCGCCGAACATCAGGATGTTCGGGCGCGCGAGCGCATGACAGCGCGGGCAGCGCGGCGGCGCATTGAGCAGTTCACAGCGCGCTTCATCGACGACGGGATCGAAGCCGTCCGCGGACCAGAGGTGGTGCGTGCAGGCGTCGAGGCATTGCAGCGTGTCGATCGCGCCGTGACATTCGGCGACGCGCTCCGGCGCGAAACCCGCGCGCTGGAACTGGCCGTCGACATTGCTCGTGAACACGAACGCGCCGCGCGGCATGCGTGCCGCCCAGCGCTTCAGCACGTGGAAGCCCTCATGCGGCTGCGTTGCCCGGTACAGCGCCAGCCGATGCCCGTAGAAGCCCCACGTCAGTTGCGGATGGCGCACGAAGCCGGCGGGATTGGCCATGTCCTCGAACGAGAAGCCGTGATGCCGCAGTGCCGGATACGCGCGCCAGAACCCTTCTGGTCCGCGAAAGTCCGGCAAGCCCGAGTCGACGCCCATGCCGGCGCCGGCGGTGACGAGCAAGCCATCGGCGGCGCGGATCCAGGCGGCGGCTTGTTCGAGCAGCGCGGTGTCGTTCATGGCGACGTGCCTTCGACATAACGGTTGGCGAGCTTGCGATAGTCTTGCGCGAATTCATCGCGCAGGGTCTGCGGCGCAAGAATCTCGACGCCCGCGCCGAGGGCGCGCAGCCACCAGCGCAGTTTCAGGCTCGGCGTGACGGTGCCGGAGATTTTCGTGCGGCCGTCGGGCAGGGTATCGATCTGCTGATCCTTCGACATCGGCGATTCGCGCAGCTGATTGCCGGCGTGACCTTCGAAGGCGAGTTCGAGACGCACGGCGGGCTCGGGCAGGAAATCGAACACCTGCTGCGTCTCGATGTACTTGCGCAGCTTGAAGTCCTCGGGGTACGTGAAGGCCTCGCCGGACTCTGTCACCGAGCGAATCCGGTCGAGCCTATACAGCGTGCGCATCCACTCGGTTTCGCCTTTCTCGGGACGCGGCGCGCGCTTCGGATCCTGCGCGACCATGTACATCACGCCCGCCGATTCCACCAGCGCGAGCGGCCAGAGCGTGCGGGTCTTCGGTTCATCGGCCTGGCTGCCGCTTTCGTTCTTCTCGTTCTTTTCGTTCTTGTATGCGGGACGGTATTGCACGAGCAGTTCGCGTTCGAAGAAGGTCGCGGTCGCGACGGCCTGGAAGATCTCCGGACGCAGCTTCGGACGAATCAGCGTGAAGGCGCCATCGACGGAATCGATCTTGTCCGCCCACGCACGATAGATGCGGCTGTCCTCCTTTTCCTGCGACAGCCGCGCCTCGGCGGCCTTGAAGAGCGGATCGATGTCGCGGGTCACGGCGTTCGGCAGCTTGTTGCCGGCGAAGCGCTGGAGGATATGGAACGCCACGGCCTCCGACGCGCTCATCAGTCCGACTCCTTCCTGCAGACCGTGCAGCCAGGGCTTGCGTTGCCACAGCAGTTCGCGGCCGTTGAGCATCGAGACGACGCGGCCGTCCGCTTCGAGCGCCGTCAAGTGGCGTTGCACCTTCTTCGTATAGCCGACGCGATGTCCGCGCTCCTCCAGACGGCGGCGGATTTCCGGCGTGGGAAGCCAGGCGGTGGCGTCCCGTTCGGTCGGCAGCACGCGGAGGATGGCTTCGTCGAGACTGTTGGTCATGGCTTGGGCGAGCTCTTGGGCTAATTCTTGGCGAGTTGGGAACCGCGCTTGATTATAAGAAGCACCGGGACAGATTGTGTCCGAGTGCTGCGGCCCGGCTCGCCGTGCATCGATTTCAGATTGTTCTGGTGACGACGCTCGACGGATGCGGAAAGAATAGCCGCGCCCGGTCAGTTCATTCGTGAGGGAACCGGTTTGCTATCGAGGAGCGACATCATGAGCAAGCGCGATCAAGCCAACGAGGAATTTCTCGAGCGGCTCAAAGGCCGGACAGCGCGTGCCGTTCAGCAGTATTTTTTCTCGCACGGCGTCTGTGTGGGCCGTCTTGAGATTCGAAAGGCGATGCGCCTGCCCGAGCATGAAGCGACCTTTGCCGCTCTGACGCCGTGCTTCGCGCAGGTCAATGAGGCGATCAGCCTGCTGTCGGATATCGGTTCGCTGTCGCTGGCGTCGAAGGAAAAGTCGATGCGCGCCGTGTATGAAATCGAAGCCCGGCTCGCGGAGCACGTGGGCACGGTGGAAGGGCTGGAGACGTCGGTGGCGCGGATTGGCGTAGCGTTGCGCACCGTGCCGGCAAAACCGAAGCCGTGGCCCTACGTATTCTGGGGCACGGCGCTGGTGCTGATGGCGTTCGTCGCGTGGCAATGGGCGCTGCTGGGTGCGATGGTGTATGCCGCTGGAGTCAACCAGCTTCTGACCTACCGGAAGCGCAGGGCAGCAGCGGATCGTTCGTTAGCCGAAGCGAATGCGATGTTCGACGCGGTCACGGAGGTCGAACTGACGCCGCGGTTGAGCATGCTGCGGGAGTGAGGAGCGTGCAAAGCGCTCACGCAAAAGAAAAGGGCTCAGCATGCGCTGAGCCCTTTGAATCTTTTGGTAGGCCGTACGGGATTCGAACCTGTGACCAACGGATTAAAAGTCCGCTGCTCTACCAGCTGAGCTAACGACCCAAAAGAGGCGAAATTATAATCTGCGAATTGGCTTTTTGTCAACCAAACCGCATTGCAAACCGGCCAATGGCCTCAGAAAAAACGCCTGCGGGCGTGACCGGCCGCAGGCGTTCTCCCTCATTCTTTGCAACAGGCTTGGGTCACTTTTGGCTCACTTCACCTGCGACATCTTGCTCTGCGCCGTCGTCGCGACTTCGGTACCGGAGTACTGCGAGATGATCTGCTGAAGCGTCTGCTTGGCAGCCGCCTTCTGGCCTTGCTCGATCTGGTTGTTCGCGATCGCAAGCAGCGCTTCGGGTGCTCGCGGATGCGTCGGATAGCTCTTCACCAAGTTCTGCCAGACCGCAGTCGATCCCTTGTAGTCGCGCTGGGCATAGAGCGCGTTGCCGAGCCAGTACTGCGCCGTCGGCTGATACGGGCTCTGCGGATACTTCGCCACGAACGTTTTGAACGACGCCGCGGCGTTCTTGTAATCGCCGCTACGGAATTGAGTCGACGCCGCGTTGAACGCTTCCGTCTCGCCAGGCTGCACCGAACCGGATACGCCGTCGATCGTCTCCTGCTGCGGCTCGAATTTCTTCAGGCGCGAGTCGAGATCGGCGTAGTAGTCCTTCTGCTGCTTTTGCAGCGTCACGACCTGGTTGGTCAGATCCTCGTTCTGCCCGCGAACCGTGGCGACCTGTTGATTCAACTGGTCGATGCGGTTCTGCTGATCGAGGATCGTGCGTTGCGCGGCCTGCAACTGATTCGACAGACTGTCGGTTTTCGTGCGCAGGTCGAGCACGGCCTTGCGCGCTTCGTTGTCGTCGAAGACGCCGGCGTGCGCAGGCACGCCGAACATCGTCGAACCCACCACGCAAGCGGCTGCGGCGGCGCGCAGCAAGGGAAAGCGATACAACATAGAGCGACTCACCCGTGACAGGTTACGTTACGTGATTACTGCTGGTATGCGAGATCCGCACGGCGGTTCTGCGCGTACGACGCTTCGTCGTGACCCGTCGCCATCGGCTTTTCCTTGCCCAGGCTCACGGCTTCCATTTGCGAATCGGCCACGCCCATCAGCGACATCGCACGACGCACGGCTTCCGCACGCTTCTGGCCGAGCGCCAGGTTGTACTCGCTCGTGCCGCGTTCGTCGGTGTTGCCCTGGATCAGGACGTGACGCTCCGGATGGCTCTTCAGATACGACGAGTGTTGTTGCAGCAGCGGCTGATAGTCGTCCTTCACGGCGTAGCTGTCGAAGTCGAAGAAAATGCTGCGCTTGGCGAGCGGGCTGTTCGGGTCGTTCAGCGGGTCGATGTTGACCTGCTTCACGTCCGTCGGGTTCGGCTGCGTGCCGACTGCACCCTTGTTCTGGCCTTCGTCGAGCTTCACGCCCGAGTGACAAGCCGCCAATGCGCCGACCATCGCAACTGCCAGGCCGATACGAAGTTTCGACATCATGGTACCTCTCCTTGTGTTGTAGCTGAACGTTGTATGTGAACGTTATTGCTGGACTTATTGCATGAACGGACCCCAGGACGGCTCGCGCACCGCACCGCCCTGTACTGACAAGACTTGCCGCGTGCGACCATCGGTCGATACGGCTGCCAACACGCCACGTCCGTTCACTTGGGTGGCGTAGAGGATGTACTGACCATTCGCCGCGAAGCTCGGCGATTCGTCATGCGTCGTGTCGGTCAGCCCCGTTGCCGTGCCGGACGCGAGGTCCAGCAAATACAGCTTGAAGCCGCCGCCAGTGCGCGAAATGTACGCGAGTTGCTTGCCGTCCGGGCTCACGCGCGGGCTCGTGTTGTACGCGCCGGTGAACGTGACCCGCTGGGCCGCGCCGGCGCTTTCACCTGCCGCCGGCATCTTGTAGATCTGCGGCTGGCCGCCGCGATCGCTCGTGAAATAAATCGAGTTGCCATCAGGAGAGTAGAACGGCTCGGTGTCGATCGAGCTGCCCTGGGTCAGACGGCGCAGGCCGGAGCCGTCTGCATTGACTTCGAAAATCTGCGTGTTGCCGGTGCGCGAGAGCGCGACCGCGAGCTTGCGGCCGTCAGGCGACCACGCCGGGGCGCTGTTATTGCCCTTCTGATTCGACACGACCACGCGACGTCCCGTCGGCAGGTCGTGGATGTACACCACCGGCTTCTTGCGCTCGAACGACACGTACGCGACCTTCGTGCCGTCCGGCGACCATGCCGGAGAGATGATCGGCTCGGGGCTGGAGAGGGCGATCTTCGCGTCCTGACCATCCGAATCGGAAATCTGCAACTGGTAGCGGCCGCCCGTCTGGATGACATAGGACAGACGCGTCGCGAACACGCCGCGGCCGCCGAGCAGCTTGGCGTAGATATAGTCGGCGATCTTGTGCGCGCTCATGCGCAGGCCGCTTTCGGCGCTGACGAGCGACAGGCCGCCGAGGTTCTGCTGCTTGACCGTGTCGTAGAGACGGAAGCGCACTTCGTACTGGCCGTTCGGCAGCTTGTTCACGCTGCCCGACACGAACGCATCCGCGCCCTTGGCTTTCCAGGCGCCGAGATCGACGGTATCGCCTTCGGAGACGGGCGTGCTGCCCGCGTCGATGTTCGTGAACTTGCCGCTGCGCTGCAGATCCTGGCGGATGATCGCGCTGACCTGCTGCGGCGAACTCGCTTCATTGGCGAAGTTGGCCGTGGCGATCGGGAATTGCGTGGAGCCGACGCCGGTCACGAGTACGTTCAACTGGGCGTGTGCGGCAGTGCCGGCTGCGATCAGGCAGGACGCGACCAGCGTTCTCAGGCCAAGCTTCGTCATCAAACTCATGCTGTATAGGTTCCAGAAAAAAGCGTTTTCAAGTGTCCGCGGATTGCAGAACAGACCCGCGGACGCACGATTCGTTCCCGCTGCTTAATGCAGGCTTTCAACGCGCCTTGGCTGCTGTTGCCGAGGCATCGCGTGTCCTGCGTCATCAGCTTCCGGCCGGGCGCAGCGTGATCGTGAAGTGATCGGGCGCCTTGCCGTCGGTGTCGACGGGCATCGGATCCGATCGTTGCACTGCGCGCAATGCCGCCTGATCCCATTGCTCGTTGCCGCTCGAGCGTGTGATGTTCGCCGACAGCAACGTGCCCGACGGCGAGCAGCGCACCGACACGACCGTCTCCAGCCCGGCGGTCTCACCCGCCCACACGATGTTCGGCCGCACGCGGCGCTGCACCTTCTCCGCATAGCCCGGCGAGGTCGCATTGCCGCCCGCGCCCTTGCCGGTGCCGCTCTTCGCGAGCCCATCGCCGCTCGACGCCGTACCGCCGCCCAGCTGACCCTGCAATTGCGCGAGGCGGGCCTTGCGCTCTGCATCGACCTTGGCCTTGGCTTCGGCGGCCGCCTTGGCTTTCGCATCGGCAGCGGCCTTGGCTTTCGCATCGGCGGCCGCCTTGGCCTTGGCGTCGGCTTCAGCCTTTGCCTTGGCTTCCTGCTGTTCCTTCAACTGCTCCTGCTTTTGTTCCTGCTTCTGCGCTTCGGCCTGCTGCTGACGCTGCTTGTCCTGCTGCGCTTTCTGTTGCTGCTGCTTCTGCAGTTCGGCCTGACGCTGCTGCTCGATCTGCTTCTGCTTGTCCTGCATCGCTTTCTGCTGCGCGGCTGCGGCGGCTTGCGCGGCCTGCTGCTGGCGCTTGGCTTCCGCTTCCTGCTGGGCTTGTTCCTGCTGGCGGCGCTGTTCGGCGAGCTGCGCTTCGCGCGCGGCGGCTTCCTGTTGCTTGCGTTTCTTTTCCTGCAGCGCGATGTCCGCGTCTTCGTCCTTCGCGGGCGGCGGCGCCGGCGGCGCCTTCACTTGCGGGACGGGCGGCGTGGGGGTGGGGCGGGGCGTCGGCGCGGGCGTGTCGGGGAGCTCGGTCCAGATCTCTGCTTCAGCGCCGGCGGGCGTGTTGTTCTGCCAGTTGATGCCGTGATACAGCAGCCAGATGAGCAGCAGATGCATCAGCGCGGCCAGCGCGAACGCGCGGCCCGTGCCGCGCTCGCGCGGCGGGCGCAGAGGGCGTGCGGACGCGCCGCGCGCTGGCTGATGCTTGTTCTGCGAAACGGTCATTGCGATTTGACGAGCAAGCCGACGCGCTTCACGCCGCGCGACTTCATATCGGACATCACGTTCATGACGACCTCGTACTTCACCGTCTTGTCGGCGGCGATCACGACCGGCTGGTCAGGATGCGACTCCTGGCGGTTCAGCACGAACGTGTTGAGATCGTCCTTGGTCATCTTCTGCTCTTGCGTCGCGCCGTCGTCGTTCTTGTAGCGGACGTTCATGCTGCCGTCGGCCTTGATGTTGATGACGACCGGCGGCTGCTGTTCCTGCGGCTGCGCGTTGCCGACGGTCGGCAGATTGATGATCGAAGGCGAAACGAGCGGCGCCGTCACCATGAAGATGACGAGCAGCACGAGCATCACGTCGATGTACGGCACGACATTGATGTCGGCCATGGCGCGGCGCGAACTGCCGCGCATGCTGGAACGAATCGGGCCTGCCATCGCGGACTCCTTTCTCAGTGCGCCTGACGCTGCAGGATGTTCGAGAACTCTTCGATGAAGGTCTCGAAGCGGATCGCCAGGCGATCGATGTCATGCGCGTAGCGGTTGTAGGCGACCACGGCCGGAATTGCGGCGAACAGGCCGATGGCGGTTGCGACGAGCGCTTCGGCGATGCCCGGCGCCACGTTCGCGAGCGTGGCCTGCTGCACGTTGGCGAGGCCGCGGAACGAATTCATGATGCCCCAGACCGTGCCGAACAGACCGATGTACGGACTCACCGAACCGACCGACGCGAGGAACGCGAGATTCGCTTCGAGCACGTCCATTTCGCGCTGGAAGGCGGCGCGCATGGCGCGGCGGGAACCGTCGAGAATTGCGCCCGGATCGGTGATGCGGCGCTCCTTTCCCTTCAGGAATTCGCGCATGCCGGATTCAAAGATACGCTCCAGCGCGCCGATGGTGTGGCGATTGTTGGCCGCGCTCTGATACAGCGCCTGCAGGTCGCCGCCCGACCAGAAATCGCGCTCGAAACGCTCGGTCTGCGCACGTGCGCGGCGAATGGCAAACCATTTGCGGAAGATGAAAGTCCAGGACAGGAGCGACAGCAGCAGGAGCAGCGCCATCACCGCCTGTGCGAGCAGGCTCGCGTGAATGACGAGGGAAACGATTGACAGGTCTTGAGTATTGTTCATAAAGGTCCGCTGTAACGTCCCGAACGGGGCGTCCGGTCAAAGCGTCATGCTTTCGTGAAACGAATGTGAATAAAACGAAAGCCGCGCCGTGGCCGGCTCGTGTTCAGTAGTGCTTCCTCTGTTGCGCGGTGCATCGACCGTCTGGAGGTGCGACAAGTTCATCGGTCAGGTTCGGTCAGATCGGTCAGGACAGGCACTGCGCCCGGCGGCGTGCGGGCCGCGCCGCAGTCCGTCGGTCACCGCATCGGGAATCGCGACCGGACGGATCGATGCGCGCGCCACCGACGCGACGCGAATGTCGCCGGTCGCGAGCAGCACGCCGTCGCGCCACGCTTCCTGATGAAAATCCACCGATGCGCGTCCGAGTCGTTCGATGCGGCTCTCGACCCGGATGACATCGTCCAGACGTGCCGGCGACGAGTATTCGACGGCCGTGCGCCTCACGACGAACACGATGCCTTCGGACTCGGCGAGAACCTGCTGGTCGATGCCGCAAGCGCGCAGCCATTCGGTGCGCGCCCGCTCGAAGAACTTCAGGTAGTTCGCGTAGAAGACGATGCCGCCGGCGTCGGTGTCCTCGTAATACACCCGAATCGGCCACTCGAAGGTCAACGGATCACTCACCTGTGTGCTGCCTTGCACGCGCCGTGGGAGGTCAGACCGCCACGGCTCGCTTTTTGACAAATATTCATCGGCGGCATTTTACCGGAAGCGGACGCGACACCGCCAAATCCTTAGGCGGATCCGCGATTCAGGCGCGGTGAATTTGCAACGGTGCGAAGCTTTGCGCGATCGGCATGATCTCGATTGCGTTGACGTTCACATGCGCGGGGCGCGTTGCGATCCAGTAAATGGAGTCGGCGATGTCCTCGGGCGTGAGCGCCTGCGTGTTCTTGTATACAGTGTCCGCCTTCGCGTCGTCGCCCTTGAAGCGCACGTTCGAGAACTCGGTGCCGCCGACGAGTCCGGGCTCGATGTCGGTCACGCGCAGCGCGGTGCCTGCGACATCGGCGCGCAGGTTCAGGCTGAATTGCCGCACGAACGCCTTGGTGGCGCCATAGACGTTGCCGCCCGCATACGGATAGGTGCCCGCGACCGAACCCATGTTGAACACGTGACCGCGGTTGCGCTGGACCATGCCGGGCAGGATTGCATGCGTGATGGTCACGAGGCCCGTGCAGTTCGTGTCGATCATGTTCTTCCAGTCGTCGAGACTGGCGCGCTGGGCGGGCTCCAGGCCGAGCGCGAGGCCGGCGTTGTTGACCAGCACGTCGATCTGGGCGAACGCCTCGGGCAGCGACGCGATGGCGTTCCGGACGGCGGCTTCGTCGCGGACATCGAGTTCGAGCGGCAGGAGGGCATCGCCGAGTTCCTTCGACAGCGCGACGAGCCTGTCCTTGCGGCGCGCCGCGGCGATCACGCGATGGCCGCCCTTGACGAAGGTGCGGGCAATGGCAGCGCCGAAGCCGGCGGATGCACCGGTGACGAAGACGATCATGGGCGGACTCCGGATGAGGTTGATTGTGCAGAGCCGGAGCAGGTAGGGACGCGCGTCCGGCAACGGCGCAAAGGGTACTTCCATTGATGCATCGCGGCAAGCAATCGCGGGTGCGAACGATCGTGCTTTAAGTGCCGTCCCGCGCCATCCGGCGGGCCTGGGGAGTCGGTTGCCTAAAGCGGGGCCGCCCATTACACTACAACGCTCAAACCCCGCGTGACTGGCGATAGAATCTTCGGATTCAAGGTGGAGCGACCCACCAGGAAGCGCGGAGCGTCGTTTTGCCGTTCGCCTGGGCAGCTGAGATCCGCACGCCGTTGCTGCGTTGCCGGTGGCTGTCCGCCTTGCGAAATCGGATTCTTCCCTCATCCGTCGCGCCTGGACATCCTCGGTGTCCAGCGTTCCCTGCGTCTGCTTCGAAGTCTGCTCTGAAGTCAACTTCGAACATGGCGCGCGCGCGATCCGGTCAACCTGTATTGAACTCACGGAAAACGTATGTTTGACAGAGCCGAAAGTACCCTCGCCAAAGTCGATCCCGAACTGCTCAAGGCGATCGAGCAGGAAAACCGCCGCCAGGAAGATCACATCGAGCTGATCGCGTCGGAAAACTACACCTCGCCGGCGGTCATGGCCGCGCAAGGTTCGCAACTCACCAACAAATACGCCGAAGGTTACCCAGGCAAGCGCTATTACGGCGGTTGCGAGTACGTGGATGTGGTGGAGCAGCTCGCCATCGACCGCGTGAAGGAACTGTTCGGCGCGGAAGCAGCGAACGTGCAGCCGAACTCCGGCTCGCAGGCCAACCAGGGCGTGTTCTTCGCGGTGCTCAAGCCGGGCGACACGATCATGGGCATGAGCCTCGCCGAAGGCGGCCACCTGACGCACGGCTCGCCCGTGAACATGTCGGGCAAGTGGTTCAACGTGGTGAGCTACGGCCTGAACGAAGCCGAAGACATCGACTACGAAAAGACCGAAGCGCTTGCCAAGGAACACAAGCCGAAGCTGATCGTCGCGGGCGCTTCGGCGTTTGCGCTGAAGATCGACTTCGAGCGTCTTTCGAAGATCGCGAAGAGCGTTGGCGCTTACTTCATGGTGGACATGGCGCACTATGCCGGTCTGGTTGCCGCCGGCGTGTATCCGAACCCGGTGCCGCATGCGGACTTCGTCACCACGACCACGCACAAGAGCCTGCGCGGCCCGCGCGGCGGCGTGATCCTGATGAAGGCCGAGTTCGAAAAGCAGATCAACTCGGCGATTTTCCCGGGCATCCAGGGCGGTCCGCTGATGCACGTGATTGCCGCCAAGGCCGTTGCGTTCAAGGAAGCGCTCTCGCCGGAGTTCAAGACCTATCAGCAGGCCGTGGTCGAGAACGCGCGCGTGCTGGCGGAAACGCTGGTGAAGCGTGGCCTGCGCATCGTCTCGGGCCGTACGGAAAGCCACGTGATGCTGGTCGACCTGCGCGCGAAGAAGATCACCGGCAAGGCTGCTGAAGCCGCACTGGGCGCCGCGCACATCACCGTCAACAAGAACGCCATCCCGAACGATCCGGAAAAGCCGTTTGTCACGAGCGGCGTGCGTCTCGGCTCGCCGGCCATGACCACGCGCGGCTTCGGCACGAAGGAAGCGGAGATCGTCGGTAACCTGATTGCCGACGTGCTCGACAACCCGGAAGATCAGGCGAACCTCGAGCGCGTGCGCGCTCAAGTGTCCGACCTGACCAAGCGTTTCCCGGTCTACCGTTAATCTGCGAGTCCGACGCTCATGCGCTGCCCGTTCTGCCGACACGAAGACACCCAGGTCGTGGATTCTCGCGTGTCGGAGGACGGCGCGGCGATCCGGCGCCGGCGCCGCTGTCCCGCGTGCGACAAGCGCTTCACCACGTATGAACGGGTGGAGCTGGCGCTGCCTTCGGTCGTCAAGAAGGATGGCAGCCGCGTGGAGTTCGACCGGCGCAAGATCGTTTCCAGCATGCAGCTCGCGCTCAGGAAGCGGCCCGTTGCGGCGGATGCAGTGGATGCGTCCGTCGCGCGTATCGAGTACCAGTTGCTCGGCAGCGGCGAGCGTGAAGTGCAGAGCGAGCGGCTCGGCGAACTCGTCATGAACGAGTTGCGCCAGCTCGACACCATTGCCTACGTTCGTTTCGCTTCCGTCTACAAGCGTTTCGAGGACGTCTCCGAATTCGAGGACGTGCTCGAGGAATTCCGGCGCGCCGCGCCGAAGAAAACCACTACGCGCAAGCGCTGATTTTTCTCGCATCTCTTTCTCCCAGACAGGTTTCCAGCCGTTCGTCCGCGCAGTGTGCCGGGCTTCGGGCGGCGTGAACACTCGTCCATCCGGCTAATGGCGGCCGGCATGTTTTGTCGCTAGATTGGGCTCTCCGGCTCAATTCATTCGATAAGGCATGCAGATGGTCCACAAGCTTCACCGGCTACCTCCAGGTTTCACACTCGTCGAGCTGTGCGTCGTGCTCGCCGTGATGGCGATCGTCGCGATGTTCGCCGCGCCCTCGTTCGTGTCCTGGCAAATGCGCGATCAGGTCGATGCCCGCGCGCACGCGCTCTTTTCCACGCTTTCACTCGCTCGCGCCGAAGCCATTCGGCGCGGCGTGCGCGTCACGTTGTGCCGGATCGATGCGGCGCGTCGCTGCCTCGCGGCCGGACGCAGCTGCGAGGGCGGCGCCATCGACTGGTCGTGCGGCTGGGGGCTGTTCGTCGAACGAGAGGGCGTACCGGTGTTGTTGCGGTTGCAGACGGCGATGTCGTCTGTATCCATTGCGGGAACGTCGAGTGACATGTCGTTCACGCCGCCCTCGGGGCAGGTGATCGGCGGATTTCGCAGTTTCGAGTTCGCTTCACGCGGTAGCGAATCTTCCGCGAGCGCGGCGCTGCGGCGCTGCATCCGCATCGCGGCGGGCGGGCGCGCGCGCATGACGCAGGGCGCGTGCGGAGCATCGGCATGAAGCAGGTTCAACGCGGCGACTCGCTGGTCGAGGTGATGATCGCGCTCTCGCTCGCGGCGGTGACTGCCTTGGGAGTGACCGGCCTGCAGAGCGCGCTGGCGCGGGGCGAGCGCATGGCGCTGCTGCGCGAGCGCGCCGCGCTCATTGCGGATTCCGTTGCCGAAAGCATGCGCGGCGACGCGGATAGCGCGGCAATCCTGTCGCAATGGCGCACGAGAGCGGCGTCCATGCTTCCCGCGGGTGATGTCGCCGTGTTCGATCGCGCAGCCGGCGTGCATGTCGCGACCGTGAGCTGGCGCGCGGAGGAGAGTGGGCAGGCTTGTCCGGAGCCGCAGGCGCCGCCGCGCTCGTCGTGCGTTGCAGTGGCGTTCGCACGATGAATCCGCGCATCCGGTTCTCAGCCTCACGCTCACGCGGGCACACGCTGCTCGAACTGAGCATCGCACTCGCGCTGGGCCTGTCGATCGTGAGCGCATGTCTCTCGCTCTACCGCGCCCAGCGCGCGGCTTTCGACCGAGCCGCCGACGCCGTGCGCATGCATGAAGCCGCGTCGGTCGCGCTGGACATGCTCGGTCAGCAGTTGCAGATGGCAGGATTCAACGCCGACCTCGACCCGCACGCCGCGCTGGACGCGCCGCTCTTCGGTTGTGCGCAGGGGCGCGTGATCGGCGATGAGGCCGCTGCTTCCTGCGAGACGCTCGCGAGCCGCTCCGACGGCGTGCAGGTCCGTTACGCGGCCGACGTCATCGCCACCTGGCCGACTTCCGGCGGTGCGCCCACCGACTGCCTCGGCCAGGCGGTCCCCGACGCCTACGCCACGATTCGCTTCCATGCGAAGGCGAGCACCTCCACCGGCGAGCCCGAGCTTTATTGCGAAGGCAACGGCAAGCAGGCGCAGCCGATCGTCGAGGGCGTCGAGCGTATTCGCGCGCTGTACTGGCTGCCGGGCGCGCCCGTCGCGCTGGCCGCTTCGGGTATTGCGCGCGCACGCTGGAAGGAGGTGCATGCTGTCGATCTCTGCGTGCTGGTGCGCGGCTTCACGGCGCAGGCGAAACGCCGCGTGAATCATATCGATTGCGACGGCGCCCCCGCCTACAGCGATGACGGCCGCGCCCGACAAGCCTTCTGGCGGCGCGTCGCGCTGCGCAATGCGCCGCTTTTTTCGGCGCGCGAGACCGGCTGAGCCATGAAAGCACCTTCACGCTCACGTTCACATTCGCGCGGCGCCACGTTGCCCATCGTGCTGATGCTCGCCGCGATGATGCTCGTCACTGCGAGTGCCTGGCTGCAAGGCTCGCTGGTCGCGGCGCGCTCGACGGTCGCCACGCGCGAACGGGCCCAGGCATTTCACGCGGCGGACGGCGCGCTGCTCCGCTGCACCGAAATGCTCGCGGCAGCACTGCCGGCGACGAACAGCGAGCCAGCGCGCTGGCGCTCGAAGGCTTCGTTCGAAGGCGCGGCGGCCCCTGCCGTCAAGCCATTCGACACCTGGCCGTATGCCTATCGCGCGCCGCAATGCCTGATCGAAGCGTGGGCGCATCCGTCGGGCACGGCCGAGGTCTCCTACCTGATCACCGCGCGCGGTTTCGGCGCCACGCCGGACTCGGAAACGTGGCTGCAATTGCGCATCGACGTCGCCGACGACGTCAGCGCGCAGCATTGGCGGCGCGTCGTCGCCCGACCGTTCTGAGAGGTGCGCATGAAACGCGTCGAAGCAACGAGGCAGGCAGCGTTCAGTCTGCTCGAATTGATGATCGCGCTTGCCGTGGCCGCGGTCATGGCGGCTTTCGCCGTACCGGCCTATCGGACGCATGTGACTAAGGCGCATCGCGTCGACGCCGCCACTGCGGCGCTCAAGGCGGTCCAGTTCGTCGAAACGGCGCGGCTCGCACAGGTCGCGGCCGGCGGCGATGCCATCGTCCTGAGCGCGGGCTTCGATCAGGCGCCATCGAACGGCAGAGCAGTCTATCGCCTCGCCGTGCTGCCCGAGAACGCCACCAATGGCGGGTATGGAATCGAAGCCACGCCGGTCTCCCCCGGTGCGATGCAGGATGACGCGTGTGGTGTCTTCGTCGTCGATGCCACCGGACTGCGCTGGAATCGCGCGCCCGGGGCGACTGCGTCGCTGGACGCGGCGCAGTCGCTTGCCTGCTGGGCGGGGAGAATGTAGCGGGGCGGGAGGGCGTCAGAAGACCGTCGGATCGACGGCGTCGTTCGATGTCTCGGGCGTGTTCGACTTCATCTGCTGATAGATGCGCCAGGCTTCCCAGCCGGCAAATCCAAGGCCGCCCCACTTGAGCAGCGGCTTGGCGCCGCTCAGGAGCTTGGTCCGCACCGTCTTGGTGAGCACAAGCGAGGCGACGGAGCCGATGATCGGATACTGCTTGAACAGCACGCCGATGTTCTTCGATCCGAGCAGCGATCCCAGCATCCCGCCGACGCCGCCCGTCGACGCGCCACGGCCGCGTTTGCTCCAGCGGCTGGTGCCGCCGCCCGGGATCAGGAAGCGCAGGAAGCTGAAATGCGTGATGGACGAGCGCAGGTCGTGCGTGGCCTGGCGCATTTCCATGCGTTCAACGTCCGCGCGCGCAATCAGCAGTTCCTTGCGCAGCGCGCGCATGTGCGGCGTGCGCAGCTTCTGCATCTTGTCGCGCTTCGGCGTCTTGAAGGTGTCGTCTTGTTGGCTCATGGCGGATTCAGGTACGCGGATCGGGGATCAACGAAACATGTCGCGGTCCTTGCGGAACTCGGTGAGTGTGTCGTCGAACAGGTGCGGCGCGTCGCGCAGGTTGCTGCGCGCCCGCAGGCCGCATGCGATTGCGATCAGCGCATACAGCAGCGTGATGCCGCCCAGCGCCTGCCAGCGGTAGGTGTCCCAGAAGAAAATCGCGATCAGGACGGTCAGCGAGATGAGCGCCATCATCGCGAGCATCATGGCGGCAAGTCCGAGAAACAGGACGCCGATCAGACGTTCCTTCTCTTCCTGGAGCTCGATGCCGATCAGTTCAAGGCGCGTCTCGAAGATGGCGAAGGCGGAGGTCAAGATGCGTCGCAATGGTCCGGGGGACGATTGCTGCGGTGGCCGTTCTGTCGTCATGGCTTGAATGCGAGAAGCGCAGTGGTGCCGCTTGGTGTGCTTCCGGCCGGCGCGCGGAGCGGCCTGCCGGTACGAATGTCGAGCCGCGGTCGAGCCGCGCGCCCGGGCAAGGCGCTTTCGGTTCAGTCCGGTTGCGACCCCGACGGATACGGGTTCAGCAAACAACGGGCCATTGACCTCGACAGCAAGTCAGGCCCGTGCGTTCTCTACTTTCGGTTGATGAGCAGGCCGATCACCATACCGAGGCCGGCCGCAATGCCAATGGACGCCCACGGATGTTCATGCACATAGTCATCAGTGGCGCGCGCCGCTTTCTTGCCTCGTTCAATGACGACGACTTGCGCATCGGCGGCCTTTTCCTTCGCCTGCTTGAGGCGGGCAAGCGCGGTCTCGCGCAGCTCGGAGGCGCGTTCACCGGTGGCGGTCGCCGCTTGCTTCAAAAGGTCTTCGGCGTCAGCGAGTACGGTTTTGATATCCGACATGAATCGCTCCTTGTTGATTTCTGACATTAAAGGCTCCAATCGATGAGGCTACGCGAATCGTAACCAAAGATGGGGTCGCTGACGAGGAGGCTGACTCTCGCGGGCCAGATGACGCAGATTTCATTCCAGTTCCGCAAAGGGCAAGCCGACGCGGCCCGCGGCGCTGTGACTGGTCAAAGCTTCGACATCATCCAGAATGGATACGATCTGTCCCGTAAAAGTTTCAGCGGCATATCGAAAGTTACAAAGGCGTGCCTTTCCAAAATGCAAAGAGCCGGCAAGTGCCGGCTCTTTCACGCCATCGAAACCAGGCCAGACGAAGCCATCAGAAGAACGCCTGAATGCCCGTCTGCGCGCGTCCGAGGATCAGCGCGTGGATGTCGTGTGTGCCTTCATAGGTGTTCACCACTTCCAGATTCACCAGATGCCGCGCGACGCCGAATTCGTCGGAGATGCCGTTGCCGCCGAGCATGTCGCGCGCGAGGCGAGCGATATCCAGCGCCTTGCCGCACGAATTGCGCTTCATGATGGAGGTGATCTCCACCGCCGCCGTGCCTTCGTCCTTCATACGTCCCAGACGCAAGACGCCTTGCAGACCCAGCGTGATTTCCGTCTGCATGTCGGCAAGCTTCTTCTGGATCAACTGGTTCGCCGCCAGCGGCCGGCCGAACTGCTTGCGATCCAGCGTGTATTGCCGGGCCGTATGCCAGCACGCCTCGGCGGCGCCGAGCGCGCCCCACGATATGCCGTAGCGCGCCGAGTTCAGGCACGTGAACGGACCCTTCAGGCCGCGCACGTCCGGCAGCAGGTTTTCTTCCGGCACGAACACTTCGTCCATCACGATCTCGCCCGTGATCGACGCGCGCAGTCCCACCTTGCCGTGGATCGCCGGGGCGGACAGTCCCTTCCAGCCTTTTTCGAGGATGAAGCCGCGGATCTCGTCACGGCCGTCTTCCTCCAGCTTGGCCCAGACCACGAAGACGTCCGCGATGGGCGAATTCGAGATCCACATCTTCGTGCCGGAAAGCGAATAGCCGTCCTGCACCTTCTTCGCGCGGGTCGTCATGCCGGCGGGATCGGAGCCGGCGTTCGGCTCGGTCAGCCCGAAGCAGCCGATCCATTCGCCGCGCGCGAGCTTCGGCAGGTACTTTTCCTTTTGCGCGTCGCTGCCGAAGGTGTTGATCGGCACCATGACGAGCGACGACTGCACCGACATCATCGAGCGATAGCCCGAGTCCACGCGCTCCACTTCACGCGCGATCAGGCCGTAGCACACATAGTTGAGACCCGGGCCGCCGTACTGTTCCGGAATGGTCGGCCCGAGCAGGCCGAGTTCGCCCATCTCGCGGAAGATCGACGGATCCGTCTTTTCCTCGCGGAACGCCTGCGTCACGCGCGGCTGAAGCTTGTCCTGCGCGTAGGCGCGGGCCGCGTCGCGCACCATGCGTTCTTCTTCGCTCAGTTGCTGATCCAGCAGCAGCGGATCTTCCCAGTTGAAACGGGCGGCTTCGGCCATGTGCGATCTCCTGATTCAGTGAAAAGCGCTGCCCCGGGCGGGATGTCGTATCAGGAACCCGGGCACGCGCGCTTGACATGCGTTCCGCTAGGCGAAACAATGTTTTGCAAATCAGCCTTGAGTCTAGCATCCGATGTCAGTCGGCTCCAATCGAAATTCCACGCCCGCTTCATTGCGCCATGTCGCGCCGGAAGACCTCGACGAGCGCAAGTTCGTGGTTGCGCTGGCGCGCGGGCTCGATCTGCTGCGCGCGTTCCGTCCGGGCGAGACGCTGCTCGGCAATCGCGATTTCGTCGAACGCACCGGCTTGCCGAAGGCGACGGTCAACCGCCTCGCCTACACGCTGACGATACTCGGCTATCTGCGCTTCGACGAATCCGCCGGCAAATATGCGCTCGATACCGGCGTGCTGTCGCTGGGTTTCACGTTGCTGGCGGAGTCGGACACGCTCGAACTGGCGCGTCCGCACATGCGCGCGCTGGCCAAGGAGATCGGCGCGGCGGTATCGCTGGGCTGCCGTGACGGGCTCGACATGATCTATCTCGACACCATCCGCAGCGAGACAGCACTGACGCTGGGCCTGGCGCCCGGCTCGCGGCTGTCGATGCTGACGAGTTCGATGGGCCGTGCCTGGCTCGCCGTGCAGGAACCGGCGGCGCGGGAGGCGTTGCTGGATGAGCTCGGCCGCAACGAGGGTGCGGACAAGGTCGATGCAGCGCGCGCCGCGCTCGACGAATTCGCGCGCGATGGCTGCTGTTACTCGTTCCGCGAATGGCACGACGACGTCAACGCCGTCGCCGCGCCGTTCCGCGATTTGCGCAACGGGCGCTGGCTGGTGCTGTCGAGCAGCGGGCCGGCTTCTTCGATGGGCGAGTCGTATTTCCGCGAGACCATCGGCCCGCGTCTCAAGGCGCTGGCCGCACGGCTGGCCTGAGCGCCTGACGCTTACAAGACTGTCCGGACGTGCCACAGCTCCGGAAACAGCACGACATCGAGCATCTTGCGCAGATAGGACGCGCCGGCCGTACCGCCCGTGCCGCCCTTGAAACCGATGATGCGCTCGACCGTCGTCACATGCCGGAAGCGCCATTGCCGGAACGCGTCTTCCAGGTCGACCAGTTCTTCCGCCATCTCGTACAGGTCCCAGTGCCGCGACGGATCGCGATACACCGCGAGCCAGGCCGCCTCGACGGACGGGTCGTGGAGGGTCGGCTGCGACCAGTCGCGGTTCAGGCGCGCGGGATCGATCTCGAAGCCGCGCCGGGCCAGCAGGCGAATCACTTCGTCGTAGAAGGAAGGCGCTTCGAGCGCTTCCCGCACCTGAGCGTGGATTTCCGGGCGATGCGCGTGCGGCTTCAGCATTTGCTCGTTCTTGTTGCCGAGCATGAATTCGATCTGCCGGTACTGATGCGACTGGAACCCCGACGATTGTCCGAGATACGGACGCATCGCGGTGTATTCGGAGGGCGTCATCGTCGCGAGGACGTTCCACGCCTGCACCAGCTGTTCGAAGATGCGCGACACGCGCGCGAGCATCTTGAACGCGGGCGGCAGTTCGTCGCGATGCACCGCCGCCAGGGCCGCGCGCAGTTCGTAGAGCGCGAGCTTCATCCACAGCTCGCTGGTCTGATGCTGCACGATGAACAGCATCTCGTTGTGATCCGGCGAGAGCGGATGCTGCGCGCTCAGGATCGCATCGAGGCCGAGATAATCGCCGTAGCTCATCGAGTCGGTGAAATCGAGCTTGGCTTCGTGCCAGCCTTCTTTCTGACCGGCGCCGGTGGTGTCGCCCGTGTTGGTCGTGTTCGTCGCGCCATGCCCGAACGGGCAGCCTTGGGTCTGGGTCATGATCGTCGTCCGTTCAGGTCACCGACGCCCGCTCGGCGAATTCGGGCGCCCGCCAGCTTTCGGTCGCGAGCACGTCGCGCAGGATCTCGACGGCATCCCACACATCGACGAACCGCGTGTAAAGCGGTGTGAAGCCGAAACGCAGGATGCGCGGCTCGCGATAATCGCCGATCACGCCCCGCGCGATCAGCGCCTGCATCACCTCATAACCGTTCGGATGCTCGAAGCTCGCCTGCGAACCGCGCTGTGCGTGCTCGCGCGGCGTGGCCAGCGACAGCGGAAATTCGCCGCAGCGCGTCTCGACGAGCTCGATGAACAGATCGCTCAGCGCGAGCGACTTGCGGCGCAGCGCCTGCATGTCGGTTTGCAGGAAGACATCGAGACCGCACTCGACCAGCGCCATCGACACGATCGGCTGGGTGCCGCACAGGAAGCGGCCGATGCCGTCGTCCGGACGATAAACCGGGTTCATTTCGAACGGTTTTTTGTGGCCCCACCAGCCGGACAGCGGCTGCGAGAACGCGTTCTGATGCCGCTTCGGCACCCAGACGAAGGCCGGCGATCCAGGGCCGCCATTCAGGTACTTGTAGGTGCAACCGACCGCGTAATCCGCGCCGACGCCGTTCAGATCGACCGGCACCGCTCCAGCCGAATGCGCGAGGTCCCACACGGCAAGCGCGCCCGCGCGCTGGATCATCGGCGTGAGCGCGGCCATGTCGTGCATGGCGCCCGTGCGGTAGTTGACGTGCGTGATCATCGCGAGCGCCGTGTGCTCGTCGATGGCGGCGGGCAGTTCGGACGGATCGTCGACCAGGCGCAGCTCGTAGCCGCGGTCCAGTTGTTCGATCAGGCCTTGCGCGATGTACAGATCGGTCGGGAAGTTCGAACGTTCGGAGACGATCACGCGGCGCTTCGGATCGCGCTCGTGCGCCAGCTTCAGCGCCGCCGAAAGAACCTTGAACAGATTCGTGGAGATCGTGTCGGTCACGACGACTTCATCCTCGGCCGCGCCGATCAACGGCGCGAGCTTGTTGCCGAGGCGCTTCGGCAGCGCGAACCAGCCGGCCGTGTTCCAGCTGCGGATCAGGCCTTCGCCCCATTCCGCGCCGATCACGCTCGCCGCGCGCGCCGCAGCGGCCTTCGGCGGCACGCCGAGCGAATTGCCGTCGAGATAGATCACGCCGTCAGCGAGGGCGAACTGCTTGCGCAGGGCGTTGAGCGGGTCGTCGCGGTCGAGCGCCGCAGCTTCGTCACGATGTCGCATCGAAAATTCCATTTCTGTAATAAAGATCGGCTATGACTATGAATCAGGCCAGCGGACGCAGGACGGCGCGCACCGGGCTGGCGTCGAGCGTGGACAGTTTGAGCGGCAGGGCGATCAGTTCGTAATCGCCCGGCGCGACGGCATTGAGCACCAGGCCTTCGAGGATCGCCATGCCGTGGGCGCGGATGCGCCGGTGTGCGTCCATGGTTTTCGATTCCTGCGGATCGAGCGACGGCGTATCGATGCCGATGAGCTTCACGCCGTGCCGGGCCAGCAGGTCGATGGTCTCGGGTGCGACCGCGGTGAAGGCGCTGTCCCACGCGTCGAGCGGCGCATTCCGATAGGTGCGCAGCAGGACGCGCGGCGGCATGCCGTCGAGTTTCCCGGCAACATGCTCCGGCAGCACGAGCGGCGAGACGCCGACGCAATGCACGACCCGGCACGCGCCGAGATAGGTGTCCAGCGCGACGGCGCCGATCGGCGCGCCGTGTTCGTCGTAATGGAGCGGGGCGTCGGCGTGCGCGCCGGTGTGCGGCGACAGCGTGAGCCGCGCGACGTTGACCGGCGAGCCCGCTTCCATGCGCCACACGCGCTCGATGCCGACAGGCGTATCGCCCGGCCAGACGGGCGTGGCGGGTTCGATGGGCGGGGAAATATCCAGCAGCGTCATGACGCGCCTTAGCAGAAAGCGTGGAGATGCGTCAAATCATAGTCGTGTTGTCTCGCAAGGTGCTTGCGAAATAAATACCCAAAAGTGTCGCGCTTAGAACATAATTCGATGAAACGGGCCTAGGGGAATCAAAAATGACCGGCTTCACGCTCGATGCAACGGATTGCCGAATTCTGGCGGTACTGCAGGAAGATGGACGGATCAGCAACCTGGACCTGGCGGAGCGCATTTCGCTCTCGCCGTCGGCGTGCCTGCGCCGAATGCGTCTGCTCGAAGAGGAAGGGGTAATCGCGAGCTATCGCGCGTGCCTCGACCGCGAACGCCTCGGTATCGAACTTGAAGCGTTCGTCCACGTCTCGATGCGCAACGACGAAGAAAACTGGCACGAGAAGTTCGCCGCCGCCGTGCGCGACTGGCCGGAAGTGGTCGGCGCGTTCGTCGTCACCGGCGACACGCACTACGTGCTGCGGGTGCTCGCGCACAACCTCAAGCACTATTCCGACTTCATTCTCTCGAAGCTGTACAAGGCGCCCGGCGTGATCGACATCCGCTCGAACATCGTGCTGCAAACGATGAAGGACGACGCGGGCGTGCCGGTCGCGCTGATCGACCAGCCGGCCGTGCGGATCGAGCGGGCGTCCTCGGTGGCGTCTTCGGCGGTGGCCTCAGGGACGTCTTCAGCGGCGTCCTGAGCGAGGCGAAGTTCCGAATCAGTCCAGCGGCCCGAGGGTATGGAAGCCGCCAGCCTGAAAGACGAGCGGCGCGGCGGGGTCGCCATCTTCGCGCACGCCGCAGCGCTCCACTTCGCCGACGAAGATCACGTGATCGCCTTCGTCATAGCGGCTGCGGTTATGACACTCGAACCAGGCGATGGCCCCGTCCAGCACGGGCATGCCACTGTCGCCGGCCGCGTGCGACACGCCCGCGAAACGGTCGCCCTTGACCGTCGCGAAGCGCCGGCACAAGTCGAGCTGCGACGCCGCCAGCACATTGACCACGTAGTGACTGTTCGAGCGGAAGACCGCCATGGACGCCGACCGGGTCGCGAGGCTCCACAGCACGAGCGGCGGGTCGAGGGACACGGAGTTGAACGAGCTTGCCGTAATGCCGATAGGCTGACCGGACGGCGTGAGCGTCGTGATGACGGTGACACCGGTCGCGAACTGGCCGAGTGCGGTGCGAAACGCTGACGGGTCGAAATTCGGGGCTTTGGCGCGTGTCATGGTGCGGATGGGCGGTCGAGTCTGCCGTGTGCTACCGAGCCGGCCGCGCGTCGCGCTTCAGTCGGTGAGACTTTTCGGAAGTCATGTAAAAACAGGTGATGTGTTGCGATTCTAGCGGAATCGGCTGTCGCCGGACGTTCAAGGCCGTACCGGGCAAGCAGGTTTTCTGCCTGCGAGGCCCTTCAGCGTCGCCTGTCCAAACCCAATAAACTCGATGAATGATCCCGGCCGCGCATGCATTGAAGAAGCGGCCGTGCGCATCCATATGCATGATCCGCGGCAAGCGCCGCATGCACTTGATGAGGAGTTGCGCCTTATGACTCAGCAGACCCAGCAGAACGAGCAGGCCGGATATGAAACCGCGACGCTCGGCGGCGGATGTTTCTGGTGTACCGAAGCGGTGTTTCTGGCCGTGCAGGGCGTGGCATCGGTCGAATCGGGCTACGCGGGCGGCAAGGTGCTGAATCCGTCGTACGAACAGGTCTGCGGCGGCGACACCGGCCACGCCGAAGTGGTGAAGGTCGTGTTCGATCCTGCCGTCATCGGCTACCGGGAAATCCTCGAGATCTTTTTCGCGACCCACGATCCGACCCAGCTCAACCGCCAGGGCGCCGACACCGGCACGCAGTACCGCTCCGTCGTGTTCACGCATTCGGACGAGCAGCGCAAGATTGCGCTCGACGTGATCGAGGAACTCCAGCGCGAAGATATCTACGGCGGCAGGATCGTCACGGAAGTCAGCCCGCTCGACGGCAACTACTATGCCGCCGAGGCCTATCACCAGAACTTCTTCGCGCAGCATCCGGAGCAGGGCTATTGCGCGGCGGTCGTCGGGCCGAAGGTCGCCAAGTTCCGCAAGAAGTTCGCGCATCGCCTCAAAGCGTGATGAGGTAAAGGCGTGAGCGCGCCTACGAGGCGCGTTCGCACGCCGCGGCAATGCCCCGCGCCAGCTCGAAGCACGTGAGCGGCGCGGAGCCTTCCGCCTTGTTGTTCGCCGCGATCACCACCGGCTGGCCCGCGATCGCATATTGCGCGGCCAGTTCGGCCAGCGCTTCGCGCGTGTCGAGGTCCTCGTCGACGATCCGGTCGAACGGCTCGTACTTTGACTTCGCCTGCTCGTAGCGGAAGCCGCTGTGCAGGCTCCAGCGCACGACGAGCGGTCCCAGGCCGTCCTCATCCAGCAGCGCGAGCGCTTTGGCCTGGCGGCGCACGTCGGGCATGCGCGCGTGCACGCCGATGCAATAGCGCACCTTCGCCTCCCGCAGCGCGCGGATGAAACGCGGCGTCAGCATGACCGCGTCGCGTATTTCCACCGCGTAGCAGGCGTCGCCTTCGAGCGGCGGCAGCGCTTTCAGAAATTCATAGAGACGGTCGATGAACAACGCCGGCTCGACCACCAGCGCATCCGGCAGCGGCGAGAACTGGAACACCAGCGCGCCCGCTTTCGCACCCAATCCGCCGATGCAGGGTGTCACGAATTCATCGATGGCAATTTGCGCGTTCAGAAACGCGGGATTGTCCGCGTCGGGCGCGCCGCGTTCGCCGCGCACGAAGGCATCGGTGACGGAGGCGGGCGCCTTGACGATAAAGCGGAAGTGATCGGGCACCTGCGACGCATAGCGTGCGTATTCGGCGAGCGACAACGGCGCGTAGAACGAGCGGTCGATCGATACGCTTCTGAGCAGCGGATGCGCGCCATAAGCGGCGAGACCGTCGCGGGAGAGCTTGGTGTTCGAATAGTCGTCGCCGTAGACGATGCCGCGCCAGCCCGGAAACGACCATGTCGAGGTGCCGAGATGGATCGAATCAGGAAGGCGTTGCGCGAGCAGTTCGAGTTCGGGCTGCGACGGCGCGGGCAGTACGCCGCGCGCTTTGGTGGACTTGGGCGTCGGCTTCGGCGGGGGCTTCGAAGGTTCACCCACCACAGGCGCAGGCTCGCCGAACAGGTCGAGGGTGTCCTCGTCCGGCCCGCCCGCGTCGTGCTGCGTGAGATCGCGGTTCAGAGCGCCTTCTCGTAGATATAGCGCCGCGACCACGGCAGCGTCTTCGCGCTGCGTCCCGCCTTGCGGCAGATCACCTGGTAGATCGACACGTCGTCGTTTTCGAACGCATACGCGCAGCCCGCCAGATACACGCGCCAGATGCGGAAATGCTCGTCGTCCACGAGCTTCTTCGCTTCCTCGGCATTGGCCTCGAAGCGGTCGGCCCAGACGTCGAGCGTGTGCGCGTAGTGACGGCGCAGGCTTTCGACGTCGAGCGCCTCCAGACCGCCTTCCTGCATCGTCTGCAAGGCGAGGCTGATGTGCGGCAGTTCACCGTCCGGGAACACGTATTTGTCGATGAACTCGCCGCCGCCGAAGGACGTTTCACCGCTGTCGGCGTCCGACGAGGTGATGCCGTGATTCATCGCGACGCCGTCATCGACGAGCAGTTCGCGGATCTTCGCGAAATAGGCCGGCAGATTCTTGCGCCCGACGTGCTCGAACATGCCGACGCTCGTGATGCGGTCGAACTGCCCCGGGATGTCGCGGTAATCCTGGAGGCGGATCTCAATTTTGTCTTCGAGCCCGGCGGCCTTGACGCGTTCGGTCGCCAGCTTGAACTGGTTTTCCGAGAGCGTGACGCCGACGCACTTCGCGCCGAACTTCTGCGCCGCGCGTATCACGAGCGCGCCCCAGCCGCAGCCGATGTCGAGCAGCGTGTGCCCCGGCTGCACCTGGATCTTGGTGAGGATGTGGTCGATCTTCTTGAGCTGCGCGGTGTCGATGTCTTCGTCGCCGTTCTCGAAGTACGCGCAGGAGTAGACCATGTTCTTGTCGAGCCAGAGCTGGTAGAACTCGTTCGACACGTCGTAGTGGTACTGAATGGCTTTCTTGTCCGACGCCTTCGAGTGCGTGAAGTAACGCCGCACGCGGGCCAGCTTGCTGGCGCTGGTCACCGTGCTCTTCGCGAGCGAATAGCCGATGTTGATGATGTCGCTCAGCTTCCCTTCGATGTCGATCTTGCCTTTCACATAGGCTTCACCGAGATTGTCGAGGGTCGGTTCGAGCAGGTACTGCAGCGCAGTCGCGCTCTTCACATGCAGCGTCACCTGAGGCGCGGCGAACTGGCCGAAGTCATGCTGCTGGCCATCCCACAGCACGAGACGCGCGGGCAGGTTGGCCCGGTCCCGCACTTCCTCAACCCATTGCGTCAGCTTCTTCTCCCAGAACATGCTTGTTTCTCCGCGCTAAGAAAATCAAGGGGAAGGCGTGTGCCTTCATGCTCGTTGCCGTTGTCGTCTCGCTTGCCGCAGTGCTCGCGTCAGGGCGCGAGTCTCGTGATTCGCCATGCGTCGTCCGCACGATCCCGCGTATAGACGATGCGGTCGTGCAGGCGCGAAGGGCGTCCCTGCCAGAATTCGATGGTGTCGGGCACGACGCGATAACCGCCCCAGTGCGGCGGACGCGGCGGTGCGTCGCCATAGCGGGCGATCATCTCGCGCTCGCGCGCTTCGAGCGTCGCGCGGCTGTCGAGCGGCTCGCTCTGCGGCGAGGCCCACGCGCCGATCCGCGAACCGAGCGGACGCGATGCGTAATAGGTGTCACTCTCGGCTTCGCTGGTTTTTTCGACGCGCCCCTCGATGCGCACCTGGCGCTCGAGTTCGATCCAGTGGAACAGCAGGCTCGCCGCGGAGTTGGCGGCGAGTTCGCGGCCCTTGCGGCTGTCGTAATTGGTGAAGAAGACGAAGCCGCGTTCGTCGACGCCCTTGATGAGCACGATGCGGGCAGAAGGCCGGCCGGCTGCATCGACGGTGGCGAGCGTCATGGCGTTTGGTTCGGGCAACTTCGCATCGAGTGCTTGTGCGAACCAGGTTTCGAATTGACGCACCGGGTTCGGGTCCACGTCGGCCGCGTCCAGCGCGCCGCGCGAATAGTTTTGGCGAAGATCTGCGAGGGTCGTCATTTTTATGCAAACGCTTCAGTCGCGACAGTATAGCCAACGTGAAACGATCTTGCCCTGATTACCCGGGCGCGACTCCGGATGCGCAGGAAGGATCGTGAGCGGCTATCACGTCACGGGTTTCGATAAGGCAGAATACGCAATCCGGCCGTATTTTGCATGAATCCGTACCCCTGAACGAAACACCGACAGGCATTTGAAAGCGTGTGTTGAGGCAGCACAAGCTTCGGGCGATTTTCGACTTGTTGCAGGCTTCAGATTTGCTTTCAGTGCAGTGTGCTTTTACCTCGTCCGCCATGAACGCTTCTTCCGTTTCCCCCGCTTCTCTCCCTGCCGATACCGCCGATGCCGCCGACCGCGAGCGCCGTTTCGGCGGCATTGCGCGTCTGTACGGCGCACCCGCGCTGGCCGCGTTCGAGCGCGCGCATGTCGCGGTGATCGGCATTGGCGGCGTCGGCTCCTGGGTGGCGGAGGCGCTGGCGCGCAGCGCGGTGGGCCGCCTGACGCTGATCGATCTGGACAACGTCGCCGAGAGCAATACGAACCGGCAGATCCACGCGCTCGACGGCAACTACGGCAAGGCCAAGGTCACGGCGATGGCCGAACGCATCCGGCTGATCGATCCGGCGTGCGAGGTGCGCGAGATCGAGGACTTCATCGAGCCCGGCAACTTCGATGCGGTGCTCGGCACCGGCTTCGATTACGTGGTCGACGCCATCGACAGCGTGCGCACGAAGACCGCTTTGATCGCGTGGTGCGTGAAGAACGGGCAGGCGTTGATCACGGTGGGCGGGGCGGGCGGGCAACTCGATCCGACGCGCATCCGCATCGACGATCTCGCGCTGACCATCCAGGATCCGCTGCTGTCGAAGGTGCGCGGCCAGTTGCGCAAGCTGCACGGCTTTCCGCGCGGTCCGAAGGCGCGTTTCAAGGTGAACGCGGTGTATTCGGACGAGCCGCTGATCTATCCCGAAGCGCCCGTCTGCGATCTGAGCGAAGGCGCGGAGCATCTGGAAACCGGCAGCGGACATCAGGGGCCGGTCGGGCTCAACTGCGCGGGCTTCGGTTCGAGCGTGTGCGTGACGGCGAGCTTCGGCTTCGCGGCCGCCGCGCGCGTGCTGAGAGATCTGGCGAAACGCGCGGGCTGAGCGTCGCGCGTTGCCAATGCAAAACGGCCAGCTGCACGAGCTGGCCGTTTGTCTTTGAGGGAGCGTCGAGCGCCGCTCAGTTCATCGCCGCGCTGAGCCTGCGCCGCCAGCGCGAGACGACATCCGGCTGATTCGCGGCAAGTTCAAAGACCGAGAGCATGGTCTTGCGGCCGACATCGTCCATGAAGGACCGGTCGCGCACGACGATTTCCAGCAGATGCTCCAGGGCGCCGTCGAATTCGCGGCCCGCGATCAGCCGGTTGGCCAGCGCGAAGCGGGCGTCGAGATCGTCCGGATGGGCTTTGACGGCGGCGTACAGGGCGTCGGCGGGCGGGAGGTCGGCGGCTGCGTCGGCGGCGTCGAGCTCGGTCTTCAGCGCGTTGTAGCGCGCGTCGATGCCTTGCGTCGTCTTCGGCGACAGCAGCTTGTCTTCTTCCTTCGCTTCGTCGTAGCGGCGCTCGGCGATCAGCCATTCGATCAGGTCGAGGCGGGCGTCGTCATAGCCGGGATCGAGCGCGATGGCGGCCTTGATGGTGTCGATGGCGAGCTTGCGGTTGCCCGCCGCCCAGGCGGCCTGCGCGCTGAGGCGTTCGGCGTCGGCGCCGGCCGGCACGAGCCGGTCCAGGAACTCGCGCAACTGGCCTTCCGGCAGCACGCCGATGAACTGGTCGACCGGACGGCCTTCCGCGAACGCGATCACGTGCGGAATGCTGCGCACCTGAAAGTGCCCGGCGAGCTCCTGGTTTTCATCGACGTTCACCTTGACGAGCTTCCATTTCCCGGCGGCTTCGGCTTCGAGCTTTTCGAGCATCGGTCCGAGCGTCTTGCACGGGCCGCACCACGGCGCCCAGAAATCGACGAGCACGGGCGCCAGCATCGACGCGTTGATGACATCGTTCTCGAAAGTGGCGAGGGTCGTTTCCATGCGTTCTCCAAGTGCCTGCAGTCAATCTCGTTCAAATAAGGGCGATGCGCGATTTTTCAAGTTGCGCCGCGCGTCAGGCTTCCGGCGCTTGCGGTTCGCGGCGCTGCGGCGGCAACGGGATGAACTCACTTTCGCCGGGCACGTGCCCCATGCGCTGTTCGCTCCAGGCCGTCTTGGCCGCCGCGATCTTGTCGCGCGAACTCGACACGAAATTCCATTCGATGAAGCGCGTGCCGTCGAGCGGCGCACCGCCCAGCAGCATCGCGACGGCGCCGCCGGCGCTCGTGAGCTGCACGTCCGCGCCGGGCGCGAGCACGGCCATCTGCTGTTCGGGCAGCGCTTCGCCGTCGAGGCTCAGGTCGCCGCTGACGAGATAGACGCCGCGCTCTTCGTGCTCGGTGTCGAGCGTGATCGCGCTGCCGGGCGCGAACTGCGCGGCGACGTAAAGCGTCGGCGAGAAAGTGCGCGTGGGCGCGGTGGCGCCGAACGCACTGCCGGCAATCACGCGCAGCGTGACGCCATCGCGTTCGATCTGCGGCAGCGCGGCCGCCGTGTGATGCTCGAACGACGGCTCCACCTCTTCGCTCGCCACCGGCAGCGCCACCCAGGTCTGGATGCCGTGCATGGTCTGGCCGGCGGCGCGCTCCGCGTCGGGCGTGCGTTCCGAATGGACGATGCCGCGTCCGGCGGTCATCCAGTTGACGTCGCCGGGAACGATCTTCTGCACCGAGCCGACGCTGTCGCGATGCATGATCGCGCCTTCGAACAGATAGGTGACGGTCGCGAGCCCGATGTGCGGGTGCGGACGCACGTCGAGGCCCTTGCCGGGCACGAGCGTTGCGGGACCGATGTGGTCGAAGAAGATGAATGGCCCGACCGTCCGGGCAGCCAGTGCGGGCAGGACGCGCCGCACCGTCAGGCCGCCGACGTCGTGTTGGTGAGGCTTGAGCAGCGTGCGCGGGGTCGAGGGCATGAGCGGGAGCGGACGTGATGGGAGTGCCGGAATGGCGCTCGCGGAACTTTCGATTCTACCGGCCGACGCCGCGCGGCGCAGATGCGCTTTCCGGTTCGGAGTCGGTCCTTCATCTTCTGCCGTCGCGTTTTCGAGCATGCGCGCAGACGCGCGCGACGTCATCCAACCTGACTGGGGAGTAAAGACATGAGCAAGAACAAACTGTTGATGGCCATTGCCGCAGGCGTCTTCACCGCGACCGCCGCGGGCGGCGCATTCGCGCAGACGTCGTCGGGCAATTCGTCGGCGGCAATGGGCAACGATACCGCCGCGACGACCACGGACAATTCGAGCGGCATGACCCAGCACAAGAAGCCGCGCAAGCACATGGCGCGTCCGTCGTCGGGCAAGAAGACGCCTGAAGCGACCACCGGCAACAACGCGGCGGCCGAGTCGGGCCAAAGCAAGTAATACGCGCTGCTGCGAGTCTGTTCCGGCGCTCGCGTCGCTTCGGCGGCGCGAGCGCCGTGCTGTTTCCTGCACGATCCGGCAAGCGCAACTCACAAGCGAAACCCAGCGCCGCTCGATTACACTTTGCGCCTCGACAACATTGCGTCAGGCACGAGGGGAAGGGCGATGTCGCCAAGGGACTTGCTGATCGCCACGGTGGTCATTTTCGCGTGGGGCGTGAACTTCGTCGTCATCAAGCTGGGCCTGCATGGCGTACCGCCGATGCTGCTCGGCGCGTTGCGTTTCGCGCTGGCCGCCACGCCCGCGTTCTTCATCAAGCGTCCCCAGATCCCGCTGCGCTGGCTCTTCGCGTACGGCCTCACCATCTCGCTCGGACAATTTGCGCTGCTGTTCTATGGCATGTCGGTCGGCATGCCGGCGGGGCTCGCGTCGCTCGTGCTGCAGGCGCAGGCGTTCTTCACGCTGTTCTTCGCCGCGATGTTCCTCGGCGAGCGCATTCACGCGGCCAATCTCGTCGGGCTCGTGATCGCCGCGGCCGGTCTTGCGCTGATCGGCATCCAGGGCGGCCACGCGATGACGCTGACCGGCTTCCTCTTCACCCTCGCGGCCGCCGCGATGTGGGCGCTCGGCAACGTCGTGACGAAAGCGATGGGCAAGGTCGACCTGCTGTCGCTGGTCGTCTGGGGCAGCCTGATTCCGCCATTGCCGTTCCTCGCACTGTCGCTGATCTTCGAAGGCCCGGCGCGCATCGAATCCAGTCTCGCTGCCATTCCGCTCGTGTCGGTCCTTGCGATCGGCTATCTCGCGTTCGTCGCGACGATCGTCGGCTACAGCCTGTGGGGCAAGCTGCTCGCGCGTTATCCGGCAGCGAGCGTCGCGCCGTTTTCGCTGCTCGTGCCGGTGATCGGCCTGGTGTCGGCGGCGGTGTTTCTCGGCGAAGACCTGAGCGCCGCGCAGATCGCCGGCGCAGCGCTGGTGATGGCGGGGCTCGTGGTGAACGTGTTCGGCAAGTGGCTCGTTCAGCGGCTGATGCCGGCGGCGCGCTGAACGAGTTCCTGCGCGAGTCTCAAGTCATGCGGCTCTTCGCGAGCGGCGGATTGGCCGCGAAGTAGCGCTTGATGCCCTTGAGAATGGCGTTGGCCATTTTTTCGCGATAGGCGTCGTCGTTGAGGCGCGTTTCCTCGTCCGGGTTGCTGATGAAGGCCGTTTCCACGAGGATCGACGGAATGTCCGGCGCCTTCAGCACGGCAAAGCCCGCTTGTTCGACCGAGCCCTTGT
This sequence comes from Caballeronia sp. LZ034LL, assembly GCF_031451215.1. Classification (NCBI taxonomy): domain Bacteria; kingdom Pseudomonadati; phylum Pseudomonadota; class Betaproteobacteria; order Burkholderiales; family Burkholderiaceae; genus Caballeronia; species Caballeronia sp. LZ034LL. Next base: position 2,416,319 of record NZ_JARUXR010000001.1, on the reverse strand, counting down.
GCAGCTTGTTGATGCCGCCGATCTCGTTCAGCACGAAGCTGCCATAGCGCATGGAATCGCGGATCTGCGCGGTCGTCGACATGTCGAACAGCGCGCGGTTCACGCTGGCATCCTGCGACTTCACGTTGATGCCGCCCACCTGGTCCGACGCGTTCTCCTTGTTCGCCATCCAGCGCGCCGCCGCGCTCGACGCCCCATGTTCCGACAACGCGAACACCGAGGAACCGCGCGCGTCGGGCGACGTGAAGGCGTCGGCGTGAATCGACACGAACAGGTCGGCGGACACGCGCTGGGCCTTCTGCACGCGCACGTTGAGCGGCACGAAGAAGTCGGCGTCGCGGGTCATCATCGCGCGCATGTTCGGCTGGGCGTCGATCTTCGCGCGCAGCTTCTTCGCGATGTCGAGCGCGATGTGCTTCTCGTAGGTGCCCTGGCCGCCGATCGCGCCCGGATCCTCGCCGCCATGTCCCGGATCGATCGCGACCGTCAGCAGGCGCGTGGTGCCGGCGCCCTGCTTGGGCGCGGAGAAGGTGTATTGATCGTCGTCGTCCTTTTGCGCGATGACCGGCGGCGCGGACGGCACGCGCGGTTTCGGCGCGGGCTTCGGCACGGGGATGGACGGCGCCGCGGGAACGGCCGGCGCGGCGTCGTTCTGCGCGTATTTCTGGAAGAACTCGTCGGTCGAGTCGGACGCGCCGGGCTTCTGCGCGGTCGTCGGCCCGGACAGCGTGGCGGGCGGCGGCGCGGACGGATTCGGGTTGGCGCGGTCGAGCGCTTCCTGCTTGCGCTCGGTTTCCGCGAGCAGTTCCATCAGCGGGTCCGGGGCGACGGCCGGGTACAGGTCGAACACGAGCCGGTACTTGTAGCTGCCGATCGGCCCCAGCGTGAACACCTGCGGCTTCACCGATCCCTTCAGGTCGAACACCATGCGCACCACGTGCGGCTGATATTGCCCGATGCGCACGGCCTGGATCTGCGGATCGTTCGGCGCGATCTTCGAGACGAGGTCGCGCAGCGCCTGGTCGAGATCGATACCGGAGAGATCGACGACGAGCCGGTCCGGACCCTGCAGCATCTGGTTGGTGTTCTGCAGCGGCTGGTCCGATTCGATCGTCACGCGGGTGTAGTCGCGCGCGGGCCACACGCGCACGCCGAGCACCGAACTGGCATGGGCGAGCTTCGGCGCGACGAGCGCGAGCACGAGCGTCGAAGCGCCTGCGCGCAGCACCTGGCGGCGACGCCAGTTGTGCGGCGCGGTGGCGCTCGATTCGATCGAATGGAACGGCTTGATCAACATCTTTCGAGACATGTCTTTCCTGTTTCGCTAAACGCCCGCGCGGTCAGCACGCGGCCTTCTTCTTCGTTCGAATCGCCGGGCGCATCATGCTCGCCCGGCAGCGATAGCTGGAACACGAGATCCGGCACGCCGAGCAGTCCGCCTGCCTGCTGCGGCCACTCGACCAGGCACACCGCGCCCCGGTCGAAATATTCGCGAAAGCCGGCATCGGCCCATTCGGCCGGATCGGCGAAGCGGTAGAGATCGAAGTGATAGACGTCGAGCGGACCGCTGCGGGTAGCGAGCGAGTACGGCTCGACGAGCGTGTATGTCGGACTCTTGACGCGGCCCTGGTGCCCGAGCGCGCGCAAGGTCGCGCGCACGAGCGTGGTCTTGCCTGCGCCAAGATCCCCGATCAACTGGACTTGCAGCCCCGCGAAACGTTCAGGCGAAATGAGCTGGCGGGTGGCGTCGATGGCCTGCGCGAAGCGCGCGCCGAACGCGAGCGTGGCCGCTTCGTCGCGCAGGTCGAAGCGGCGTTCGAGCAGCGCGGCAGAAGAATCGGGCGTGATGCGGTCGGGGCTTTCGGGCATTGCTCGTAAAATATCGTGATGAACCGATTGCCGGAACATTCCGTTGAAATCACGACCGCGTCCAGCGACGCCGCCGCTGAGTCCGTCTCAGAGTCGCGCGCCTCGACTCGCATGGAGGAAGCTGCGCTGGCGGAACTCGCGCAGCGCATCAAGACCTGGGGGCGCGAGTTGGGATTCGGTGCGGTCGGCATCAGCGATATCGACCTGGCGGATGCCGAGCAAGGCCTTGCTGAGTGGCTCGAAGCAGGCTATCACGGCGACATGGATTATATGGCCAAACATGGGATGAAACGCGCGCGGCCGGCCGAGCTTGTGGCCGGCACGCGACGTGTCATCACCGCGCGGATGGCCTATCTGCCCGCGGCGACGCTTGCGCAGACGGGCACTGAAAGCGTCGCGACAGGCGACGGTCAGAAGAACGACTGGCGTGCCGTCGAATGGTCGCGGCTTGCGCAGCCCGGGCAGGCGATGGTCTCGGTCTACGCCCGCGGCCGCGACTATCACAAGGTCATGCGGCAGCGGCTGCAGCAGCTGGCGGAGCGCATTGAAGGGGAGATCGGCGCCTTCGGCTATCGCGCGTTCACGGATTCCGCGCCGGTGCTGGAGGTGGCGCTGGCGCAGAAGGCGGCCAACGGCTGGCGCGGCAAGCACACCTTGCTGCTCGATAGGGACGCGGGTTCGCTGTTCTTCCTCGGCGAGATTTTCGTGGACGTGCCGCTGCCCGTGGATCCGGATCCCCAGCACGACGGCGCGCACTGCGGGCAGTGCACGCGCTGCATCGACGCCTGTCCGACGGGGGCGATCGTCGCGCCGTATCGCGTGGATGCGCGGCGCTGCATCTCGTACCTGACGATCGAACTGCATGGCAGCATTCCCGAAGAGATGCGTCCGCTGATCGGCAATCGCGTCTATGGCTGCGACGACTGCCAGCTGATCTGTCCGTGGAACAAGTTCGCGCAGGCTGCGCCGGTCGCGGATTTCGACGTGCGTCACGGGCTGGATCGCGCGACGCTGGTCGACCTGTTCGCGTGGAGCGCGGACGATTTCGACACGCGCATGCAGGGCAGCGCGATTCGTCGCATCGGGCACGAGCGCTGGCTGCGCAATATCGCGGTGGCGATGGGCAATGCATTGCGCGCATCCGGGCTCGATGCCCGCGAGCGGGAAGCCATCGTCGCCGCATTGGAAGCCCGTGTGGAAGATGCGTCCGCGCTGGTGCGTGAGCACGTAGCGTGGGCGCTGAAGCAAGAGAGCCCGGGGGAACAACCATGAAGCCATTCGATGCCGTGATCGACGCGCCATTCGGCAAGGTAGGCATCCGCGCCGACGAAGCGTGCGTGCGCGAGATCGTCTATTTGCCCGATGACGTGGACAGCGTCGAGCCGCGTGGGACGCTGGCATGCGAAGCGGCCGGGCAGATCCGCCGTTACTTCGACACCCCGTCGATGCGCTTCGAGCTGCCGCTCGGCGTCGGCGGGACGGCGTTTCAGCGCCGCGTGTGGCAGGGCATCAGCGGCATTGCGCAGGGACAGGTGTGGACCTACGGGCAACTGGCGCGGGCAATAGGCAGCGTGCCGCGCGCGGTGGGCCAGGCGTGCGGCTCCAATCCGCTGCCGATCGTGATACCGTGCCACCGGGTCGTCGCGGCGAGCGGAATCGGCGGATTCGCGCATCATCCCGGCGACGGTTTCTATCGCAACGTGAAGCGCTGGCTGCTGGCGCATGAAGGTGTATCCATCGCATGACGAGCGCAATCAACGCAACGGACCCAGCAGATACCGCAGACGCGACGGACGCGGCGACCAACCCGGTCCACACGCCCGGGCTGGCCGCGAGCCGGGACGCCATCGACCTCTTCTGCGACGCGCTCTGGCTCGAACACGGCCTGGCCAAGAACTCGCTCGAAGCCTACCGGCGCGACCTGAAGCTCTTCGCCGAATGGCTCGGCAAGACGCGCGGCGCGTCGATCGATGCCGCCGTCGAGAACGACATGAACGGCTACATGGCGGCCCGGCGCGGCGACAAGGCGACTTCGGCGAACCGGCGTTTGTCCGTGTTCCGCCGCTACTACGCATGGGCGATGCGCGAACACCGCACTGCGGCGGATCCGACGCTCAAGCTGCGTTCGGCCAAGCAGCCGCCGCGCTTTCCCTCGACCTTGAACGAAGTGCAGGTCGAGGCGCTGCTCCATGCCCCCGACACCGACACCCCGCGCGGCCTGCGCGACCGCACCATGCTCGAACTGATGTACGCGAGCGGCCTACGCGTGACCGAGCTCGTGACGCTGAAGACCGTGGAGCTGGGCCTGAACGAGGGCGTGGTGCGCGTGATGGGCAAGGGTTCGAAGGAACGCCTGGTGCCGTTCGGCGAGCAGGCGCACGAATGGATCGAGCGTTATCTGCGCGAATCACGCCCGGCGCTGCTCGGCCCGCGCGCCGCCGATGCGCTGTTCGTCACCTCGCGCGGCGAGGGCATGACGCGCCAGCAGTTCTGGAACATCATCAAGCGCCACGCGCTGAATGGCGGCGTGCATGCGCCGCTGTCGCCGCACACCTTGCGGCACGCGTTCGCCACCCATCTGCTCAACCACGGCGCGGACTTGCGCGTCGTGCAACTGCTGCTCGGCCACTCCGACATCTCGACGACGCAGATCTATACGCACGTGGCGCGCGAGCGGCTGCACAAGCTGCATCGCGAGCATCATCCGCGCGGGTAGGTTCGAGCGTTGGAAGCGCTTCAGATTTCCGCGCCGCGCATGAGTCCGCGCGCGATGATCACTTGCTGGATCTGCGACGTGCCTTCATACAGCCTGAAGAGCCGCACGTCGCGATAGAAGCGCTCGATGCCGTACTCTGCGACATACCCCGCGCCGCCATGCACCTGCACCGCGCGGTCCGCGACGCGTCCGCACATCTCGGTGGCGAAATACTTCGCGCATGACGCTTCCACCGACACGTCGCGTCCTTCGTCGCGGCGGCGCGCCACGTCCAGCACCATGCATTCGGCGGCGTAAAGCTCGGCCTTGCTGTCGGCGAGCATGCCTTGCACCAGCTGGAACTCGCCGATGGGCTGGCCGAACTGACGGCGCTCCTGGGCATAGGCAACGGCGTCGCGCAGCATGCGCCGGGCCGCGCCCACCGCGATGGCGGCGATATGAATGCGGCCTTTGTCGAGCGTCTTCATCGCCGTCTTGAAGCCCACGCCTTCCACTCCGCCGATCAGCTGGCTCGCCGGCACCCGGCAGTCCTCGAAGACGACGTCCGCGGTATGCGCGCCGCGCTGGCCCATCTTGCGGTCCGGCTTGCCGATGGACAGCCCCGGCGTGCCGCGCTCGACGATGAACGCCGAGATGCCGCTCGCGCCCTTCGCTTCCTGCGGGTCGCCGGTGCGCGCCATGACGGTGTAGAGGCCGGCTTCGGGCGCGTTGGTGATGAAGCGCTTGGTGCCGTTGAGCACGTAGAACTCGTCTTCCTTGCGCGCGCTGGTCTTGAGCGAGGCCGCGTCCGAGCCGGCATCCGGTTCAGTGAGACAGAATGAGCCGATCAATTCGCCGGAAGCAAGCTTCGGCAGATAGTGCGACTTCTGCGCCTCGGTGCCGTCCAGCACGATACCGATGGAGCCGATGCCGTTGTTCGTGCCGATCACCGAGCGGAACGCCGGCGAGGTCTGCCCCAGTTCGAACGCGATGCGCACTTCCTCTTCCATGGTGAGGCCGAGGCCGCCGTAGGCTTCCGGGATGGTGAGGCCGAACATGCCGATTTCACGCATGGCGCCGATGAGGTCCGCGGGGATCTCGTCGGTTTCGTCGACTTCGCGCTCGCGCGGCACGAGCTGCTCGCGCACGAAGCGGCGAATGGTGTCTTCGAGAAGGGTCTGGATTTCGGTGTCGCGGATCATGGAATCTCCTTGTGCTGGAGAACGATCGTGCCACAGGTGCCGGGGCACGCACACTCGGCCATTTGGCCAATGGTGACGCGCCGGACGCGCCGCTACAATGCGTCCATGTCGAAAAGCAAACACGTATCCGAAACGCCCGCGACGCAGTTCCTGCGCCGTCATCAGGTCGCGTTCGGCGAGCATCCGTACGAGTACGTCGAGCACGGCGGTACCGAGGAGTCCGCGCGCCAGCTCGGCGTGGACGAGCATCAGGTCGTCAAGACGCTGGTGATGGAAGACGAGCACGCCAAACCGCTCATCGTGCTCATGCACGGGGACCGCACCGTGTCCACCAAGAACCTCGCGCGGCAGACAGGGGCGAAGCGCATCGAGCCGTGCAAGCCGGAAGTCGCGAACCGCCATTCGGGCTTCCTGGTGGGCGGCACGTCGCCATTCGGCACGAAGAAGGCCATGCCGGTGTACGTCGAAGCCAGCATCCTCGAACTGGACCGCATCTATCTGAATGGTGGAAGGCGTGGTTATCTGGTCAGCCTCGCGCCGGAGGTCCTGACGCGCCTGCTGCATGCCACGCCCGTGCAGTGCGCAAGCGTCGATTAGAATGCACTCCGCTCTCGTCACCACCGAAAAGACACCATGATTCCTTTGATCGTCGCCGTTGTGTCCTATCTGATCGGCTCGATTTCATTTGCCGTCGTCGTCAGCCACGCAATGGGTCTCGCCGATCCGCGCTCCTACGGCTCCGGCAACCCCGGCGCCACCAACGTCCTGCGCACCGGCAACAAGAAGGCCGCGATCCTCACGCTGATCGGCGATGCGTTCAAGGGCTGGCTGCCGGTGTGGGTCGTCGTGCATTTCGGCGCGGGCTTCGGCTGGGATCCGGCGCTCATCAACACGGCCACGGCGCTCGCGGCCATCGCCGTGTTCCTCGGGCATCTGTACCCGGTCTTCTTCCGCTTCCAAGGCGGCAAGGGCGTGGCCACGGCGGCGGGCGTGCTGCTCGCCATTCATCCGGTGCTCGGACTCGCCACGCTGCTGACCTGGCTCATCATTGCGTTCTTCTTCCGCTACTCGTCGCTGGCGGCGCTCGTCGCGGCGGTGTTCGCGCCGTTCTACCAGGTGTTCCTGTTCGGCCCCAGCCGTATCTCGCTCGCGGTGCTGGCCATGAGCCTGCTGCTCATCTGGCGGCATCGCGCGAACATCTCGAAGCTGCTGGCGGGGCAGGAGAGCCGCATCGGCGACAAGAAGAAGGCAGCGGGAGCAGCCGAATAAGGCGCCGGACGGACCGGTTCAGCTGACGAAGACGATGTACGTATCCGCCGGGCTCGAATAGAAGAAGCTCGCGATGCGTCCTGCACGGACGGCGGACAGGATATCGGCGATGCCGTTGACCTCGACGCCGTCCTTTCTCTTGCCGACGATGATCGACGGCCCGGGCGTCCCCGGCGAGCCGCGCCTGATGCCGACGAGCCGTCGGATCGCGCCTTCCTGTGTCGTGAAATAGTTGTCCATGCGTGCGTGGCGGTGCGTGGCTTGCAGTGATGCGCCAAGCCTAGCTGTCATCGTCTGAGGATTATGTTGGCCAGGGCACACCCGCATCCGGCGTGCCCGCTGTAAGACGACTGCAAGACCGCGGCACGCATTCTGCGCCTGGAGCGTTCGAACTTGAGCGCAAAGGCACATGAACAAAATCACAAGAGCAAAGAAGGGGCTGCCTGTAGCCGAGGGCCGGCAGGCCGTACTGACGGAACGACGTCGATGGAAGATGGCGCGTTCCCCGCACGCCTACGTCAGGGGCAACACGGAGCGCTTCTACGAGTGGGTGCTCGAGGCAAACGGCGACACCTTGCCGCACGGACCCGCTGTCTGGATTTGCGGCGACTGCCACACGGGCAATCTGGGCCCGATCGCCAACGCGAAGGGCAAGGTCGAGATCCAGATTCGCGATCTCGATCAGACCGTCATCGGCAATCCGGTGCATGACCTGGTGCGGCTCGGGCTGTCGCTTGCCACGGCCGCGCGGGGCTCTTCGCTGTCCGGACTGAATGTCGTGCGCATGATCGAGGCGCTGGCCGCCGGCTACGAATCAGCGTTCTCGAACCTGGACATCGAGTCGCGGCGTCCCGCACCCGTCCATGTGACGTTGAAGGAGGCGGTCCGGCGCTCGTGGCAGAACCTCGCCCGCGAGCGTATTGACGACCTCCATCCGTCGATACCGCTGGGCAGGCGGTTCTGGCCGCTCGCGAAGGACGAGCGTCGCGAGATCGAAGCGCTCTTTCGGCAGAAGGACATCGCCAGCCTCGCGACGGGCCTGCGGGGCCGCGACGACTCCGGCGAGGTCGTGATGCTCGACGCCGCCTATTGGGTCAAGGGCTGCAGCTCGCTCGGCCGCGCGCGCTATGCGGTCTTGCTCGACGTGGACGGCGGCGTGGTCGAGGGAGACGATCTGTGTCTCATCGACATCAAGGAAGGCGTGAAGGCGGCCGCTCCGCGCTACAAGGACGTGACGATGCCGCGCGACAACGCGTTGCGCGTCATCGAAGGCGCGCGGCATCTTTCGCCGTTTCTCGGCGAACGGATGCGGGCGGCGCGTCTGCTCGATCGCGCGGTCGTCATTCGCGAACTGCTGCCGCAGGACATGAAGCTCGAAATCGAGCAACTGGACAAGGACGACGCGATGCACGTGGCGCACTATCTGGCCGCCGTCGTCGGCAAGGCGCATGCACGGCAGATGGAGGCGGCGACGCGGAAAGAATGGCAGGCCGACTTGCGGCGCAACCGGTCGAAAACCATCGATGCGCCGTTGTGGCTCTGGAACAGCATCGTCCAGCTGGTGAGCAGTCACGAAGCCGGCTATCTGGAGCATTGCCGGCGTTACGCGACCGGGACTTGAAGGCCTCGGAAGTCAAACAGCGGCCAATCAAACAAAAGCCGTTCCGGTGCCACCCGGAACGGCTTTTTCGAAAGCCCGAACCCGCGAACGATCAGTCGCGGAAGTTGTTGAAGTCGAGCGGCGTATCCGTGACGTCCTTCTTCAACAGTGCAATGGCGCTTTGCAGGTCGTCGCGCTTCGTGCCTTGTATGCGCACCGTGTCGCCCTGAATGCTCGCCTGCACCTTGATCTTGCTGTCCTTCACGATCTTGACGATCTTCTTCGCGAGATCGCCCGACACGCCTTTCTTCACGGTGACGACCTGCTTGAGCTTGTCGCCGCCGATCTTTTCCTGCTTGCCGTAGTCGAGGAAGCGCACGTCGACGCCGCGCTTGGCCATCTTGTTCAACAACACGTCCTTGACCTGGCCGAGCTTGAAGTCGTCGTCGGCGTAGAGCGTGAGTTCACGCTCCTTCTGCTCGACGCGCGAATCCGAACCCTTGAAATCGAAGCGCGTGGAGATTTCCTTGTTCGCCTGCTCGATGGCGTTCTTCACTTCGATCATGTTTGCTTCGCTGACGACGTCAAACGACGGCATGTGCCTTCTCCTTCGTTGAGGCAAGCGCGCTGGGCGCGGCTCGCATAATGGCATTGGTTATAATTCGATCTCCCGTCATTCTACCGACGCGGCGCCGAGTTCCCCAAGGCCGCGCCGATTCTCCTGAATCTCCCGAATTTCCACGCGGTCATTCATGCCTCACGCATCCCACGCGCCCGAACTTCTCGACGCTCATTCGCTGCGCCCGCACAACACGTTCGGCTTCGACGTGCGCGCGCGCCATGCGATGAAGATCGACAGCGTCGAGGCCGCGTCGCTGCTGTGCCGCGACGGCCGCCTCGCCGGGATGACGCAGCTGGTGCTCGGCGGCGGCAGCAATCTCGTGCTGACGCGCGATTTCGACGGCGTCGCGCTGATCGTGAATATCGAGGGCAAGCGCGTGATCGCCGAGGATGCCGGCTCATGGCTCGTCGAAGCCGGCGCGGGGGAGAACTGGCATGGCTTTGTCGCGTGGACGCTCGCGCAGGGCATGCCGGGACTCGAGAATCTCGCGCTGATTCCGGGTACGGTCGGCGCCGCGCCAATCCAGAACATCGGCGCCTACGGGCTGGAGATGGGCGAGCGCTTCGAACGTCTGAGCGCCGTGGAGCTGGCGACGGGCGCGCGCATCGAGTTCGATCGCGCCCAGTGCGCGTTCGGCTATCGCGACAGTTTCTTCAAGCGGGCAGGGCGCGGGCGTTTCATGATCACGTCCGTGGTGTTCCGCTTGCCGAAGCGCTGGCAGCCGCGTGCGGATTACGCCGACATCGCACGCGCGCTCGAAGGCGCCTCCAGCTACGACGCGCAAGCGATCTTCGACGCGGTAGTCGCCGTGCGGCGCGCCAAGCTGCCCGACTGGACCGTGCTGGGCAACGCGGGCAGTTTCTTCAAGAATCCGGTCGTGAGCGCGCAGGCGTTCGACACGCTCAGGCAGCGCGAGCCGGGCATCGTCTCCTATCCGCAGGTCGACGGCAGCGTGAAGCTCGCGGCGGGCTGGCTCATCGACCAGTGCGGGTGGAAAGGGCGCGGCGTCGGCGGCGCGGCGGTGCATGATCGTCAGGCGCTCGTGCTGGTGAATCGCGGCGGCGCGACGGGCGCACAGGTGCTCGAACTGGCCGGCGCCATTCAGCGCGACGTGCGGGCGCGCTTCGACGTGGAACTGGAAATCGAGCCGGTGACGCTCTGAAAGCGCGACTCGCAAAAGGAAAAACCCGCTGGTGCGGGTTTTTTTACGTTCAGCGTACTGTGCGTGCTGTGGGCTTCAGTGATTGAGCTTGCCGAGCAACAGATACTCCATCAACGCCTTCTGCACGTGCAGACGGTTTTCCGCTTCATCCCAGACGACGCTCTGCGGACCGTCGATGACCTCCGCGCTCACTTCCTCGCCGCGATGCGCGGGCAGGCAGTGCATGAACAGCGCGTCGGGCTGGGCGCGCGCCATCATGTCGGCATCGACGCAATAGTCGGCAAACGCCTTCATGCGCGCTTCGTTCTCCGCCTCGAAGCCCATGCTGGTCCACACGTCCGTGGTCACCAGATGAGCGCCCGTGCAGGCGTCGTTGGGATCGTCGAATTCCTCGAAGAACGGCTTGCTGTCTTCGGAAACCAGCGCGGCGTCGAGCTTGTAGCCTGCCGGCGTCGACAGCCGCAGCTTGAAGCCGAGAATCTGCGCCGCCTGGATCCACGTGTAGAGCATGTTGTTCGCGTCGCCGACCCACGCGACCGTCTTGCCGTGAATCGGCCCGCGATGCTCGTAGAACGTGAAGATGTCCGCGAGCACCTGGCACGGATGGTATTCGTTGGTGAGACCGTTGATGACCGGCACGCGCGAGCTTTCCGCGAAACGCTCGATGATGTCCTGGCCGAAGGTGCGGATCATGATGATGTCGACCATGCGCGAGATGACCTGCGCCGAATCCTCGATCGGCTCGCCGCGTCCGAGTTGCGTATCGCGCGTGTTCATGAACACTGCGTGGCCGCCGAGCTGGAAGATGCCGGCTTCGAACGAGAGGCGCGTGCGCGTGGAACTCTTCTCGAAGATCATCGCGAGCGTGCGGTCGTGCAGCGGATGATAGGTCTCGTAGTTCTTGAACTTGCGCTTCAGGATGCGCGCGCGTTCGAGCACGTACTCGTAGTCATCGAGCGAAAAATCCTTGAACTGAAGATAGTGGCGAATTTTCTTGGAGGTCATGAAACGCAAGCGGCGGCTTCGAACCGGCGCGTGGCGCTGCACTCGTGTGCGAGGCGCCTGGCCGGACGGCGCCGCCGTCGGGAGTGGTATCGCGTTTGAGCATAAAGGATTTCACGATGTTTGACGAGGCCGTCCGCGCCGTCACATGCGCCGCGCGTGCCCGTCCGACGGCCTTCACGGACGTCTTCGCAGTGTGCGTCGTGTTTGTGTGCGCTGCGGAAAAAAGGTCGCTGCGGTATAATCGCGTTCGCTCGTTTCAACAGTTCTGCAACATCAAGCACCGTTTCACTCGCATGTGCGAAGGGGCTCGCAAGCGTCCCGCAGGCGTATTTTTGTGCGTGTTTTGTGCATACGGATCGCGGTGAATGACCCAGTGCTGTCGAGTCTGCCATCCTCTCGTGGACGCGAATGTTCCCCTTCAACGGAGAGCCGTTCGCGAACAACCGCCCGGCGCCATTTGCTGCGCTGGCTCCTGCGGTTTCCGTCGTGTGGATGTGCGTTCGCCGGTGCGCGTCACCGGCCGTCAACAGGTATTGCTACATGGCTGAATCATCCCCTACCGAATATTTCATACAAGGCATCACCAAGAACGGGAGGAAGTTTCGGCCGAGCGACTGGTCGGAGCGCCTGTGCGGTGTGATGTCGGGATTCGGTCCGAAGGCAAGAGGGCCGAACGCACGGCTGCAATATTCCATCTACGTTCGTCCGACGATGATCGGCGACATCAAGGTCGTGATCGTCGATTCCCGGTTGCGCGACATCGAGCCGATGGCCTTCGACTTCGTGCTGAACTTCGCGAAAGACAACGACCTGCTCGTGACCGAGGCGTGTGAATTGCCGCCGCATCATGGCACGCAGGGCGCGTCGGGCGCCCCGTCCCAGCCGGCGCACGAGCAGCCGAAGCAGGAATCCGAGGTGCCGGACACTGGAAGTCCGCACGCCCAGCCGTAAGCCGGCTTGAGTCGAGCAGACGCAAAAAAGCCCGCCGAAGCGGGCTTTTTCGTTACTGCGCAGCGGAAACAGGAAGCTGCTTCGACGAACGCCGGAACGCGGGAAGCGTGCGGCGCCCGCGCGAAGCGGGCCGGAATTACTGGGCAGCCGGGGCTTGCAGGCCCTTGATGGCTGCAGCCAGGCGGCTCTTGTGACGAGCGGCCTTGTTCTTGTGGACGATCTTCTTGTCCGAGATGATGTCGATCGTCTTGACCGACGACTTGTACACTTCGGCAGCCTTGGCCTGGTCGCCGGCGTCGATAGCCTTGCGAACTGCCTTGATGGCCGTGCGGAACTTCGAGCGCAGCGCCGAGTTGTGCGAATTGGCTTTAGCGGCCTGACGGGCGCGCTTGCGAGCTTGTGCGGTATTTGCCATGACGGTTCCTTGTCCTGTTTCTGCTGTTACTAGTGTGGAGCGCGCCGGCCGGAGAGGGCCTTGAACTGGCCTGAGCCGGTCATTCGGGCGTGCTGCCTTGTCCTGTTTGTCTTGCCTGAAATCCCGGGAACGCGTGCAGCGACGCAGCGTTGTGATGGCCCGAGAACCGCTGATACTTCGCCGGCCGGAGCCGGGGAGAGACGCGAAGCTACACGGATCCGGATATGCAAGGGATACCCGAGGGGCAATCCGGGCAATCCGGGCGTTTTCGGAGCTTCGAAACCCGCGATTATAGCAACGGAACCGGAATCGTGACAAGCGCGACGTCATCCGTGCGATGGCGCGCAGGATTGGCACGATCGGTCAAGGTTGCGGGCTTTGCCGCCAGCGAGCGGCGGTGTGTCGCAGACGCGCCGCACGTGGCCCGTATAATGAGCGCCCCATGAATCTATTCCGAGCCCTACTGACGGTCAGCGGCTTCACGCTGCTGTCCCGCGTGACCGGCCTGATCCGCGAAACGCTGATCGCCCGAGCCTTCGGCGCCAGTCTCTATACCGACGCGTTCTACGTCGCGTTCCGTATCCCCAACCTGCTGCGGCGTCTGTCCGCCGAGGGTGCGTTCGCGCAGGCGTTCGTGCCAATCCTCGCCGAGTTCAAGAACAGCCAGGGCCACGATCCGACCAAGGCGCTCGTCAACGCCATGTCGACCGTGCTGACCTGGGGGCTCGTCGTGCTGTCGCTGGCGGGCATGGCGGGGGCGAGCTGGGTCGTGTTCGCGGTCGCGTCGGGGCTTGCGCACGAAGGCGCCGCGTACGGCCTTGCCGTCGAGATGACGCGCATCATGTTCCCGTACATCGTCTTCATCTCGATGACGACGCTCGCGTCCGGCGTGCTCAACACCTACAAGCAGTTCTCGCTGCCCGCGTTCGCGCCGGTGCTGCTCAACGTGGCGTTCATCTTCGCGGCGGTGTTCGTCGCGCCGCACCTGAAGGTGCCGGTGTATGCGCTCGCCTACGCGGTGATCGCCGGGGGCATCCTGCAGTTGCTCGTGCAGCTGCCGGGCCTGAAGAAGATCGACATGATGCCGCGCATCGGCTTCAACTTCCGGCGCGCGCTCGCGCATCCGGGCGTCAAGCGCGTGCTGCTCAAGATGGTGCCCGCGACCTTCGCCGTCTCGGTCGGGCAGCTGAGCCTCATCATCAACACGAACATTGCGTCGAACATCGGGCCGGGCGCCGTGTCGTGGATCAACTACGCCGACCGCCTGATGGAATTCCCCACCGCGCTGCTGGGCGCGGCGCTCGGCACCATCCTGCTGCCGAGCCTCTCGAAGGCGCACGTCGACGCCAATAACGACGAATACTCCGCGCTGCTCGACTGGGGCCTGCGCATCACCTTCCTGCTGGCCGCGCCGAGCGCGGTCGCGCTGTTCTTCTTCGCCGAGCCGCTCACCGCGACGCTCTTCCACTACGGCAAGTTCGACAGTCATTCGGTTGTCATGGTGGGCCGCGCGCTGTCGGCGTACGGCATCGGGCTGATCGGCCTGATCCTCATCAAGATCCTGGCGCCGGGCTTTTACGCGAAGCAGGACATCAAGACGCCGGTGAAGATCGCGATCTTCGTGCTGGTCATGACCCAGGTGAGCAATTACCTGTTCGTGCCGATCTTTTCCCATGCGGGCCTGACGCTGTCGATCGGCCTCGGCGCGCTCGCCAATGCGTCGCTGCTGTTCGTGGGCCTGCGCCGCCGCCAGATCTACCGGCCATCCGCGGGCTGGGCGCGTTTTGTCGTGCAGTTGCTCGGCGCGTGCCTGATTCTTGCGGGCGTGATGCACTGGGTGGCGATCAATTTCGACTGGATCGGCATGCGCGCCACCCCGATGCTGCGCATCGCACTGCTGGGCGCGAGCCTGGTCGTGTTCGCGGCGCTATATTTCGGTATTCTTTCCGCGATGGGCTTCAAGTACGCCTACTTCAAGAGACGCACGCTTTGATGACGACAACGCGTATCCTCGACTACTTCTCGTCGCTGATGGCGGACGACGACACGCTTCCGCTCACGGAAGCCGGTTTGTCGCTGGCCCAGGACGCGTACCCGGATCTCGACATGCAGACCGTGCTTGCCGAGATCGACGAGCTGGTCGTGCGCGCCCGCCGCCGCCTGCCCGACGACGCTGACGTCCGGACGCGCGTCGATGCGCTCAACCGATATTTTTTCCGCGAGCTGGGTTTCTCCAGCAATCTCAACGATTACTACGATCCCGACAACAGCCATCTGAATGTCGTGCTGCGGCGCCGGCGCGGCATTCCGATTTCGCTCGCGGTGATCTATCTGGAAATGGCCGACCAGCTCGGCCTGCCGGTGCGCGGCGTGTCGTTCCCGGGGCATTTCCTGCTGCGCGTCGCGTTGCCCGCGGAAGATCTGATGCTCGATCCGACCACCGGCCAGACGCTCTCCGAGGCGCAGATGGTCGAGATGCTGGAGCCGTACGTGCAGCGTGCCGGCGAATCGATCGGCAGTGCGTTGCGCGTGCTGTTGCAGCCCGCGACGCGGCGCGAGATCGTCGCGCGCATGCTGCGCAACCTCAAGTCCATCTATCTGCAGACGGAGCGCTGGCAGCGCTTGCTCGCGGTGCAGGAGCGGCTGGTGATCACGTTGCCGCACAGCATCGAGGAAGTGCGCGACCGCGGCTTCGCCTATGCGCGGCTCGATTATTTGCGTCCGGCGCTGGAGGACTTGCAGCGCTACATCGAACATCGGCCCGACGCGGAGGACGCGACGGTCGTCGAAACCGAACTGCACGAGCTGCGGCAGCGCACCCAGCAAAACGGCGACTGAATATAAAACGGCGGGCGTCGAAAGAAACCCGCCGTTTTCACAACTGAAACGCCATCACTTCGGCTGCATGCGGATCGCGCCGTCCAGACGGATCACTTCGCCATTGAGCATCGGGTTGTCGAAGATCTGCTTGACGAGCATCGCGTATTCGTCGGGCTTGCCGAGGCGCGGCGGGAACGGCACCATCGCGCCGAGCGCGTCCTGCACCTCCTGCGGCATGCCGAGCAGCATCGGCGTCTCGAACAGGCCCGGCGCGATGGTCATCACGCGAATGCCGCTCCTGCTCAGGTCGCGGGCGATGGGCAGCGTCATGCCCGCCACGCCGCTCTTCGAGGCCGCATAGGCCGCCTGGCCCATCTGCCCGTCGTAGGCGGCGACCGACGCCGTGTTCACGATCACGCCGCGTTCGCCCGCGCCGTTGGGCTCGTTCTTCGACATCACGTTGGCCGCGAGCCGGATCATGTTGAAGGTGCCGATGAGATTGACCGCGATCACCTTCGAGAACAGATCGAGCGCATGCGGGCCGTCGCGGCCCACGGTCTTCGCCGCCGGTGCGATGCCCGCGCAGTTCACGAGGCCGCGCAGCGTGCCGAGCGCCAGCGCCGATTCGATGGCGCGTTGACCGTCGCTTTCCTGGCTCACGTCGCACTTGACGAACGCGCCCGACAGTTCCTTCGCCAGCGCTTCGCCCGCGGCCTCGTTCATGTCGGCGAGCACGACCTTGCCGCCGAGCGACGCGACGAGGCGCGCCGTCGCGGCGCCCAGGCCCGATGCGCCGCCGGTGATGAGGAACACGTTGCCCTGAATCTCCATGTCTCTTCTCCTTTGTGTGATGCGTGCAGGCGAGGGCGGGGTGGATGCCGCTCGCCGGAAGTGTGTCCTTGGTGTCCTTGTGGGAGCCGCGTCGATTGTAGCGAAGCCGCTCGCCGCGCCCGCGATCGGCAGGCGTAAAAAAACCCGCTCGTGGGAAGCGGGTTCTGGAGAACGCGAAGAACGCGAAGCGAAGCGCGCTTACTTCAGCGCGTCGAACACGCGCGTGCGGATTTCATCGACGGTGCCGAGACCGGAGATCGCACGATACGCCGGCGCCTTCAGGCCATTCGGCGCGGTGCCGTTCTTCGCCCAGTCGTTGTAGTACGAAATCAGCGGCTTGGTCTGCGCGACATACACGTCGAGACGCTTCTTCACGGTCTCTTCCTTGTCGTCGTCGCGCTGGATCAGCGGTTCGCCGGTGACGTCGTCGGTCATGTCCACCTTCGGCGGATTGAACTTGACGTGGTACGTCCGGCCCGACGCCGCGTGAACCCGGCGGCCGCTCATGCGCGTGATGATTTCGTCGAAGGGAACGTCGATCTCGAGCACGTAGTCGATGGCGACGCCCGCGTCCTTCATCGCTTCGGCTTGCGGCAGCGTGCGCGGAAAACCGTCGAACAGATAGCCGTTCTTGCAGTCGTCGGACTGCAGGCGTTCCTTCACGAGATTGATGATGAGCGAGTCCGGCACCAGTTCGCCCGCGTCCATGAAGCGCTTCGCCTCGACGCCGAGCGGCGAGCCTGCCTTGACGGCCGCGCGCAGCATGTCGCCGGTGGAAATCTGCGGAATGCCGAATTTTTCCTTGATGAAGTTTGCCTGGGTGCCCTTGCCCGCACCGGGTGCCCCCAACAGGATCAAACGCATGGTGATATCTCCGAATCGTCTAGAAACCGCTTCACGCCGCGAGGCTCGTTGATATCCGAAGGCCTGGCTCGTGCGGCGTCGACGACAGGGCGCGCAGCCGATGGGAGACGGCGGGCACCTGCGGACAGCGGCGCAACGTTGAGCGTGGCGCTGGCCGGAAGGCTCGCGCAATCGTTCGATTATGCCACGGCTCTTTACGGCCGCGACCGTAATAACGCGCATAGGAAACCCCGAGAACCGCGCCGGCCGGGCGTTCCGGCGGGGTTTACACGGGTTGTCTCAGGCTTTCAGTGTTTCAGCTCGACGCGGGGAAGAGTGCTTGGACGCGGGCGAGATCGGCGGGCGTATCGACGCCCGGCGGCGGCGCATCCTGCGTCACGCGCACCGCGATGCGTTCGCCATGCCACAGCGCACGCAGTTGTTCGAGCGCTTCGGCGGCCTCGATCGGCGCCTGCGCGAGATTCGGAAAGTCGCGCAGGAACTTCGCGCGATAGGCGTACAGGCCGATGTGGCGCAGCACGTTGTCCGGCACCGCGGGCAGTTGTCCGAGCGCGGCGACGTCCGGCCAGTGCGGCTGCCAGAGATCGCGCGTCCAGGGAATCGGCGCGCGCGAAAAGTACAGCGCGATGCTCTTCGCATCGAGCACGACCTTCACCACGTTGGGATTGAAGACGTCGGCGGGATCGTGGATCGGATGCGCGGCGGTCGCGATCGCGCAGGCGGGAAACGCCGCGAGGTGCGACGCCACGTCGCGGACGAGTTGCGGATCGATCAGCGGTTCGTCGCCCTGCACGTTGACGACGATGGTGTCGTCGGCCCAGCCGAGCCGGGTTGCGACTTCGGCGAGGCGGTCCGTGCCAGTGGGGTGATCCGAACGCGTCAACATCACTTCGATGCCGTGATCGCGCGCGGCTTCGACCACGCGGTCCGAGTCGGTCGCGACGATCACCTGGCGCGCGCCCGATTCGCGCGCGCGCTCGGCGACGCGCACGACCATCGGCTTGCCGCCGATATCGGCGAGCGGCTTGTTGGGCAGACGGGTGGACGCGAGGCGTGCGGGAACGACGGCGATGAACGGTACGGACATGTCAGGCATGTTCAGGCTGAATCAGACGTCGCCGGCCGGCTTGAGTGGCTGGATCGGTTCGACGGGCGTGCCCTCGACGGTCTGGCGCGCTTCATCGACGAGCATCACGGGAATGCCGTCGCGGATCGGGTAGGCGAGCTTGTCCGCGCTGCAGACGAGTTCCTGCGCGGCGCGGTCATAGCTGAGCGGGCCTTTGCAGATCGGACAAACGAGGATTTCAAGCAGACGTGCGTCCACGGAGTTTCTCCACAACAAGAGCGATGAGGCGCGGCCGGAGCACGGCTTGCACCGGAACGACCCAGATGCGTGCGTCGCGCCAGGCGCCCAATTTTACTGCATCCTTTTCGGTGATCAGGATCGCATCCGCCTCCACGCCGGCGAACGGATTCTCGCGATAGGCGTAGTGATCCGGGAACGCGCGCGTCGCGGGTGCAATGCCCGCCGCGCGCAGCGTCGCGAAAAAGCGCTCGGGCGAACCGATGCCCGCCGCCGCCGTCACCCGCTCGCCGGCGAACTCGCCGAGCGGCCGGCGTACCGAGGGATCGTCGAGCAGCCATGCGTCGCCGGTCTCGAGGTCGAGCGAGAAGGTGTCCGGCCACGGCGGCAAGGTGCGCTCGTAGGGACTGTTGATGAGCGTCGCATCGCGGCGGCGCGACATCGGCTCGCGCAACGGGCCCGCCGGCAGCAGGAAGCCGTTGCCGCCCAGACGGTCGTCGAAGACGACGAGTTCGAACGCGCGGGCCAGCCGATAGTGCTGCAGGCCGTCGTCGGACACGAGGACGTCGACATTCGGATGCGCCGCGAGCAGCGCTCGCGCGGCGGCCACGCGGTCCGGGCAGACGAACACCGGCGCGTGGGTGCGGCGCGCGATCAGGAGCGGTTCGTCGCCGACCTGCGCGGCCTCGCTGGCCGGCGTCACGCTGAGCGGCTTTGGCACTTTCGCACCGTAGCCGCGCGACACCACGCCCGGCTGGAAGCCGGCGGCGCGCAGCGCTTCGACCAGCGCGATGACGGTCGGCGTCTTGCCCGTGCCGCCCACCGTCACATTGCCGACGACGACCACCGGCACGCCCACGTCGATACGCTTGAGCCAGCCGAGTTCGAAACAGGCGCGGCGCAGCGCTGCGATTGCGCCGAACACGCAGGCGAAGGGCGTCAGCGCCCAGGCGACCGGACCGCGGCGGCGCCACTCGCGGGCGAGGAAGTTTTCGACCGGCGGCTTGAAATCAGACATGGACCGCCTTTACGCGGAACGCGGGCGGGACAGAAGCGGAACAAAGCGGATAAGGCGTGGCGTGCAACGGCAGCTCCTCGAGTGTCGGTTGGCGTTGAACGGATCGACCGGCGACGGCGGCCGCGCGCCTCGATGGCGCAAGCGTGCCCGGCCGCGGCTGGAACCCGGCACTCTAGCGCGCGCGGGCCGTGCGCGCCAGTCGCCCGGTCGTTCCCGAGCCCGGCTTCGGCACTGCGCGCCTGTGGATAACTCTGTGAAAAACTTCCGGAACCGGGCGCAGCAAGCCGCGTCAGGAAAGAGTTGCTTCGGCGAAGACAGTGTTCATATCAATCTATTTTTGCAAAATCAACGACTTAGGACGAATCCTAAAGCTTTCGCGGGCGCGCGGCGCCGGGGCCGGTAAGTCTTTCTGTGTGGACACTTGCTACACTGCCGTACCTCGCCGAGCGGTTCTTGTCCATTGGGCCAATCAGCCGTAGCGGCCTGTTTCTTTCCGGTTCAGCCATGACTCCCGATTCCCTGCCATCGCCAGGCGGCGAAGCCGTCATTCCCGTTTCAGCGCTCAATCGCGCGATCAGTTCGATGCTCGAGCGCAGCTTTCCACTCGTCTGGGTGTCGGGCGAGGTGTCGAACTTCACGCGGGCGGCGAGCGGCCACCGGTATTTCTCGATCAAGGACGCGGGCGCGCAGATGCGTTGCGTGATGTTCCGCGGCCGCGCGCAATACGCCGAGTTCACGCCGCGCGAAGGCGACCGCATCGAGGTGCGCGCGCTCGTCACGATGTACGAGCCGCGCGGTGAACTGCAACTGAACGTCGAGGCGGTGCGCCGTACCGGACAGGGACGGCTCTACGAAGCGTTCCTGCGGCTCAAGGCGCAGCTCGAAGGCGAAGGCTTGTTCGCGGCCGAGCGCAAGCGCGCGCTGCCGTCGCATCCGCGCGGCATCGGCATCGTGACGTCGTTGCAGGCGGCGGCGCTGCGCGACGTGCTCACGACCCTGGCGCGGCGCGCGCCGCACGTGCCGGTGGTGGTGTATCCGGCGCCGGTGCAAGGCGCGGGCGTCAGCGCGAAGCTCGCCGCGATGGTCGAAGCCGCCAATGCGCGGCGCGAGGTGGATGTGCTGATCGTATGCCGCGGCGGCGGGTCGATCGAGGATCTGTGGGCCTTCAACGAAGAAGTGCTGGCTCGCGCGATTGCCGAGAGCGCGCTGCCGGTGGTGAGCGGCGTCGGCCACGAGACGGATTTCACCATCGCCGATTTCGCCGCCGATGTCCGCGCCCCGACGCCCACGGCCGCCGCCGAGCTCGTGAGTCCGCAACGCGTGCTGCTGTTGCGCGAACTCGATCATCGTCATGCGGCGCTCGCGCGCGGTTTCGGCCGCGCGATGGAACGCCGCGCCCAGCAACTCGACTGGCTGGCGCGCCGGCTCGTCAGTCCCGCTGAGCGGCTGGCGCGGCAGCGTGAGCATCTGCGGCAACTGTCGGGGCGTCTGGTGTCGGCGGGGGCGCGGCCTGTGCGCGATGCGCGCGCGCACTTCGCGCTGGTTCAGTATCGCTGGCAGCGCAAACGGCCTGACGTGGGCGCGGCGCGCGAGCAGGTGTCGAGACTCGCGCAGCGCCTGCAACGCGCGAGCGAGCGCCGTGCGGAGCGCGAGCGAGCGTGTGTGTCGGAGCTGGCGGCGAGGTTGCAGGTGCTCAGTCCGCAGCGCACGCTGGAACGCGGCTACGCGGCGTTGATCGATGCCCAGACGGGACGCGCGATGCGTGCGCCGAACGCATTGAAGCCGAAGCGTCCGTTGACGGTGCATCTGGCGGAAGGATCGGCGGATGTGTTGCTCGCCGATGTCCAGCCGCGTCTGTCGGATGAATTCTGACGCCTGAAAAATCACATGTTCAGGCGTACATTGAAGGGCGCCGTGTCGCCCGTGGAAGCACTTTTTACGCCGTCGAAGGCGATTGGAAATCGATCTTACTCATAAAGGGCACACGGTTTGCTGGGTTATCCCAACTCGCCTACAATCCATTGCTCCACTGCCTCACTCCCCCGCAAACACACATTCCACATAGAAAGGAAGGCTCGCATCATGGAACATAAGCTCCCGCCGCTGCCGTTCGAAAAGAACGCGCTCGCTCCGCACATGTCGGAAGAAACGCTCGAGTATCACTATGGCAAGCATCACCAGACCTATGTGACCAATCTGAACAAGCTGATCCCGGGTACCGAATTCGAGAACCTGTCGCTCGAAGAAATCGTGAAAAAGTCGTCGGGCGGCGTGTTCAACAACTCGGCTCAGGTCTGGAACCACACGTTCTTCTGGAACAGCCTTTCGCCGCAGGGCGGCGGCGCACCGACCGGCGCGCTGGCTGACGCGATCAACGCGAAGTACGGCTCGTTCGACAAGTTCAAGGAAGAGTTCGCCAAGGTTGCCACCGGCACGTTCGGTTCGGGCTGGACCTGGCTCGTGAAGAAGACCGACGGCAGCCTCGACATCGTGTCGACGAGCAACGCCGCCACGCCGCTGACGACGGACGCCAAGGCGCTGCTGACCATCGACGTGTGGGAACACGCGTATTACATCGACTATCGCAATGCACGTCCGAAGTTCATCGAGGCTTACTGGAACATCGTGAACTGGGACTTCGCTGCCAAGAATTTCGGCGCGTAAGTTTTGGGTTGTTGCGGCCCTGTGGGCCGCTTCGGCAAGAGCCGCATCGATTGAGTTCGATTGCGGCTTTTTTGTTTTTGTAACTCGGACAATGGCACTTATGCGGGGCGGGGATGGGGGCGTCGAGCTCAAAAAGACCAACGGCTGCCCAAGGGCAGCCGTTGTATGCGGGACTCTCTATCCACCGTGAGGTGAAACACCCACTCCAGGTGGGACCCGATTTCCTGGGCGGCGCTACGCTTTTGTCACCCGCTCCGCGTAGTTTTAACGAATGTTAGCAGACTGCACGCCCCATCCAAGCGCGACAAATCCCAAAACCCTAAAATAGCGCTTTGGATCCCCGCACCACCGCCATGAAACACCTCGCAGGCCTCTGCTTCGCAGCCTGGTCCGCCGCCGCACTGCTGTATTTCGGACGTCATTCCGTCGCGTTGATCGTGCTCTCCGGCGTGGTCATGCTGGCAGGCTTCGATCTCGTCCGCCCCGAACCCGACCACAACGCCTGATTCCAGAAACAAAAAAGCCTCCCCAATGGAAGGCTTCCGCTCCGTCAATCAGGCGCGATGCGCAACCCGCTACCGCCGTCGCGGCACCGCTTCCCAGTTGATGTCGACGCACAGCACCTGCAATCCATAAGGCGTCTGCGCCGCGATCGACGCTGTCACGCACAGATGCGCCTCGTTGATCGACAGATACGGCGCCGTCAACTGAACCCGTCCCGGCGCACGCAGCGCCTCGATGAAATACGGGCGCCGCTCCCAGCTCGCGCCTTCGGAATGCAGCAGCGGGCTGAAGCGTTTCGCGCGCTGCGACGTGCGCACGATGGGCACCACGTTATCGCCGATCTGCCGTCCGGCCTGATCGAGCAGGAAGCAGCGGGCGGTGTCGGCGAGTTGCAGCAGTTCGCTCGTAGCCGCAACGAGCGTTTCACCTTCCATCAGTTTCACCGATGCCCGTTCAAGCCCGCTCACATACGGTTCGAGACGCGTGGCCTGGGCCCGCTCGCGCGCGCCGATGCGCTCGCGCGACGCCGCCGTCAACGCATCCATCACGCTCGCCGCAACTTGCGGATGCACGGCATCGACGCTCGGCTGCGCGAAATATGCGCCCTGCACGAAATCCACGTTGCACTCCAGCGCGATCAACGCGTCACGTTCGGTGGAGAGACCGCCCATCAGCACGAGCTGGCCGGACTCGTGCAGCAGCGACACGAGCCGCGGCAGCACGCGCTCGATATGCGAATGCTCGGTGGCCTGCTGGAGGATGCAGCGGTCGAGCGTCACGATGTCGGGCCGCAATTGCCACACGCGATCGATGTTCGAATGCTTGACGCCGAAACCGTCCAGCGCGATCAGAAAGCCCGACTTGCGCAGCGAATCGATGATCTCGGTGAAGCGCGTCGTTTCGCCGCCGGCCTGCTCGGGCACCTCCAGCACCACGCGCTGCGGTGACAGGCCAATGTCCTTCAGCGCCGCGACCAGCGCGTCGCCGTAGCTCATGTCCATCAGCGCGGCGGGATGCAGGCTCAGGAAGAGCCATTCGTCATGACTGTCGAACGCGTTGAAGTTGCCGAGATGAAGGGATTCGGCGAGCCGTCCGAGTTCGAGCAGATCGCCGCGCCGCGCGGCCTGGGTGAAGACTTCGTGCGACGGCACATGACGATGCGTGTCGTCGCGGGCGCGCAGCGAAGCGTGATAGCCGATGGCGCGCCGGTGCGACACCGAGAACACGGGCTGAAATACGCTGAAGACGGTGTATTCGCCGTACAGCACGGTGCGTCGCGAGCCGTCGTCGCCCGCGACGGGGCGCGGCGGCTGAAAGCGGGGAGGGTCGAGATCAACCATGCTCATGGTGTCGAGGCATCGGGGCAGGGAAACTGAACAGCGCTAGTTTACAGGAACGGCTTACCTCCGTTCGAGCAAAAAGCGTGCAAATTCAAGCGGCAAGCGGCTCCCGGAAGGCTTGCGGCGGCATGCCCGCGACAATTCGTGTGCGGATACGCGGATCATGCCGCACACCCGGGAGCGCGCGCCGCGCCGCTGTGCGCGCGGGCACCGGCGCGGTGCGCGCTCCCGGTGCGCGGTCCAGTGTTCCGTCTAGTTGGCTTCCGACGGATCGGGCTTGCGCGGCGCCGAGCGCACTTCGGGCGCGAGCTGGGCGAAGATCCACGCCGTCGCCGCCGTGATGACGCCCACGCAGAGAAACGTCGCGTGAAAGGCCGGCAGCGAATTCGACGCGGTCACCTGCGGCAGCAGATTCGTGAAGGTCGCGAGGATCGCGCCGGCGACGGTCACGCCGAGACTCATCGAGAGCATCTGCACGAGCGAGAACAGGCTGTTGCCGCTGCTCGCGCCGCCCGTGCCGAGATCCTTCAGCGTGAGCGTGTTCATCGCCGTGAACTGCACGGAGTTGACGGCGCCGAACACCGCCAGCTGCACGAGCCGCAGCCACAGCGGCTGGTGCGCGCTGGCCAGCGAGAAGCTCGCCATCATCAGTCCGACGAGCACCGTGTTCACCACCAGCACGCGCCGGTAGCCGCGCCGCTCGATCAGCCGCGTCACTACGCGCTTCGACAGCATGCCGGCGGCAGCCACAGGCAGCATCATCATGCCGGCCTGGAACGCCGTGTAGCCGAGACTCACCTGCAGCAGCAGCGGAATCAGATACGGCATAGCGCCGCTGCCGATCCGCGCGAACAGATTGCCGAGCAGCCCGACGCTGAAAGTGTGGATCTTGAACAGATCGAGCGAGAAGATCGGCTGAGGGGCGCGCGTCGCGTGCAGGCCGTAGGCGACGAAGCAGCCGAACGACAGCACCAGCAGCACGATGACGATGGCGTGCTGCAAGCCGAGATCGGCGAGGCCGTCGAGCGAGATCGTGAGCGACACCATGCCGATGGCCAGCAGCAGGTAGCCCGCGAGATCGAACGGCGCGGTGGCGGGATTGCGGCTGTCGGGCATGTACATGTTGGTCGCGATGCAGCCGACGATGCCGACCGGCACGTTGATCAGGAAGATCCAGTGCCACGAGGCGATCTGCACCAGCCAGCCGCCGAGCGTCGGGCCGATGAGCGGACCGATCAGCCCCGGAATCGCGACGAAGGCCAGCGCCGACAGATAGCGTTCGGCGGGAAACACGCGCAGCACCGCGAGCCGTCCGACCGGCAGCAGCATCGCGCCGCCGATGCCTTGCACGACGCGGAACGCCACCAGCGCCTGCAGCGACTGGGCCTTGGCGCAGAGCAGGGAGCCGATGGTGAACACGAGGATCGCGCTGAAGAACACGCGCCGCGTGCCGAGCTTGTCCGCGAGCCAGCCGGAGACGGGGATCATCATCGCCATCGTGAGCGAGTATCCGATCACGACGCCCTGCATGCGCAGCGGCGCTTCGCCGAGGCTGCGGGCCATCGCGGGGAGTGCGGTGTTGACGATCGTCGAGTCCAGCGTCTGCATGAAGAAGCCCGTCGCGACGATCCACAGCATGACGGACAGCGAGCGGTCGGACGGCGTGCGTGTTGCGATATCGGTCATGGGACGCTTATTTGCGGAGTTCCGCGACGAAGTCGTAGTAGTCGTTGCGACAGTAGGTGTCGGTGAGTTCGATGGCGCGCTGGTCCGCCGTGTAGCCCACGCGCGTGATGAGCAGCAGCGCGTCGTGCGGCGCGATGCCCATCTGCGCGGCGATCTCCTGGCTCGCGTTCACCGCGCGGAAGTGCTGGAGCGCGCGCACGATCGAGAGGCCGCGCGAGTCGAGATAGCTGTAGAGCGAATCGCCGATGGCCTGCGGCTCGGGAATGCAGGCGGCCGGAAAGGTGGAGTTCTCGACGGCCATGACGATGTCGTCGGCGAGACGCAGGCGCTTCAGGCGCGTCACCGCCGCGGCGGGCGAGAGGCCGAGCTGGATGACCTCTTCGCGATTGGCGGGCTCGATGCTGCGCGAGAGCCACTTGGAACTGGGAGTGAAGCCGCGCCGCCTGAGCATCTCCGAAAAGCTCGACAAGCGTGAAAGCGGGTCTTCATAGCGCGGCGTGATGAAGCTGCCCGCGCCTTGCTCGCGCCGGATCAGCCCTTGCTCGACGAGCAGCGCGATGGCTTTGCGGGAGGTGATCCTCGATACGCCGAGCGCATCGGACAGGACGCGTTCGGAGGGCAGTGCCTCGCCTGCGTTCCAGCGATTCTCGTGGATGGCGTTGGCGAGCTTGCGGGCGAGCTGGAGATAGAGCGGGGTGTCGCTGTCCGGGTCCGGGCGCAAGTCGCGCCAACGGTCTTCCGATGTCGAGTTCATAAGCGGACGCAGAGGGGCCAAGCGGCGATTTTAAGACAAACCTCGGTGACGAAGGTCGCGCGGATTCTTATACTGTCTGCGATCACGTGGTTTCGGAGCGGCTTTCGGCACGTCCTTCGGTTCACACGATCCAGAATTCGCCTTCACATGGAGCAGTCAATGACGCCAGGCAGGATCAGGACAAGACCGTGGGATTCCGCCGGTCATTTGAAGCCTGCCTTCAGGACAGCGGCGACGATCCCGTGTTCATCGATCATGCACTGCGAAGGTGTTGCCGGAAGACGGTGATCCCAGCATCGGAATCAGGATTGCAGCCGCTCGCCGGTCGCCGGTCGCAGAAGCAATCAAGCCGTCGCCGGTCCGCCCACGCCGCGTCCCGTGCGCACATACAGCGCCACGGAAAGCGCCACCGCCGCGGCCGCCGCCAGCGCGGCGAACAGGAACACCGAGCCGTAGCCGAATTCGCCCGCGACATACCCGGCGAGCGGCCCGGTCAGCCCGAGCGACAAATCCAGGAACACCGAATAGGCCGACAACGCCGCGCCCCGGCTGGCCGGCGGCACGAGTCCGACCGCTTCCACGCCGAGCGCCGGAAACACGAGCGCAAAGCCGAAGCCGGTCAGCGCCGCGCCCGCAAGCGCGAAGGTCGGTTCCGCGGCGAGCCACAGCATCAGCAGGCCGGCGCATTCGAACGCGAACGACACGATTGCCACCCGAAAGCCGCCGTAGGCCTTGATCGTGTTGGCGAACAGCAGGCGCGCGCCGATGAACATCGTGCCGAACACGGTGAGCGACAGCGCCGCGTTCGGCCAGTTGTGCGCCGCGTAGTACAGCGTGATGAAGGTGGCGATCGAACCGAAGCCCGCCGAACCCAGCGCCAGGCCGAGGCCATGCGGCAGCACGCGGAAGAACACGCTGCGATATGACATGCGCTCGCCATGCACGATCGGTACGCTGGCCATGCGCGTCGCGAGCCAGTAGCCGAAGCCGCCCAGCGCGATCACGAGCAGCCCGAGCACCGCGAACCCCAACGCATGATCGATCGCCACGCCCAGCGGCGCGCCGATCGCCAGCGCGCCATACGTCGCGATGCCGTTCCACGAGATCACCTTCGCGTTGTTCGTCACGCCCACGCGCCCGATGCCCCACGTGATCGAACCGGTGCCCACCCAGCTTTCGCCGAAGCCGAGCACGAGCCGCGCGATCACCAGCAGCACCAGGCTCGCCACGTGCCATTGCGCCGCGAGCGCCGAGCCCAGCAGCAGCACGCCGCTCACGGCACAGGCCGCCAGTCCGTACAGCACGGTTTTCTTGGGACCGAGGGTGTCGGCGGTGCGGCCCGCGAGCGGCCGCGACATCAGCGTGGCGAGATACTGCACGCTGATCGCCGCGCCGGCCATCACCGAGCCGTAGCCGAGATCCGTATGCACGAAGCCCGGCAGCACCGCCAGCGGAATGCCGATGGTCAGGTAGCACAGGAACGTGTACAGCACGACGGGCAGGATGCGCAGCGTGACGGCGAAGTCGCCTTGCGGCGCGGCGGCGGAGCGGGGCTCGGTGGACATAGGGAAATTGCGGGCTTGTATTCGGCGCGAAGGCGTGATTGTCACATATGTTGCGTCGCAGCGTCGCGCCGGTTTTGTAACCAGGTGGGACAAAACGCCTGTCCGAACGATCGGACGGCATCGGCCCGAGCCTTGTCGCGTAAGGCTTTGACGGCATATCGGGACAGGAGTATGCCCACCATGCAATGTCACCTATGGGTTGCGGATTTTGGCAGTGATAGCTTTCGAACCATCGAGGCGGCAGGACCGGCCCAACCGTTCGTCCCTGTCGCGCATGCCACCGGCTGCGCACCCCGCGCAACCAGCAGAACAGCATCGAAGAGCCCACATCCCCATGAGCCAGCCGATCCGCTTCTATCACCGCAACGCGATCCAGGAAGTGAGCGACGCAGCGACGACGCGCACCGTCCTGCAATACCTGCGCGAAGACGCGCGCTGCACCGGCACCAAGGAGGGCTGCGCGGAAGGCGACTGCGGCGCGTGCACCGTGGTCATCGGCGAGCCGGACGGCCAGGGCGGCGTCGCGTTCAAGGCCGTCAATTCGTGCGTGCAGTTCCTGCCGACGCTCGACGGCCGCGCCCTCTTCACCGTCGAAGACCTGCGCCAGCCCGACGGCACGCTGCATCCGGTACAGCGCGCACTGGTCGACTGCCACGGCTCGCAGTGCGGTTTCTGCACCCCGGGATTCGCCATGTCGATGTTCGCGCTCTATGAAAAGCACGGTCATGCGACCACCGGTTGCGCAGGCGCCTGCGAGAAGTCGAAGCCCTCGCGCCAGGAGATCAGCGACGCGCTGACCGGCAACCTGTGCCGCTGCACGGGCTATCGGCCGATCATCGACGCCGCCGAGCAGATGTTCGATCACGCGCCGCTCGCGCCCGTCAACGTTCCGGCGCTCGCGCGTTCGCTCGACAGCATCCGCCGCACCGATACCTTCCATTACGAACACGCGGGCCGCCGTTTCGACGCGCCGCGCACCGTCGAGGCGCTCGCCGCGCTCAAGGACAGCAATCCGGACGTGCGGATTCTTTCGGGCAGCACCGATGTCGGCCTGTGGGTGACGAAGCAGCTGCGCGATCTCGGCGACATCGCCTATGTCGGGCAGATCGACGCGCTCAAGCGCCTGGAGACGACCGGCGAGTGGATCGAGATCGGCGCGGGCGTGTCGCTCGAACGCGCCTACGCGGAACTCGTCAAGACCTATCCGGAGCTCGAGGAAACGCAATTGCGCTTCGCGTCGCTGCCGATCCGCAATGCGGGAACGCTTGGCGGCAACGTCGCCAATGGCTCGCCGATCGGCGATTCGATGCCGGGTCTCATCGCGCTGAACGCGCACGTCGTGCTGCAGAGCGTGAACGGCACGCGCGAGATGCCGCTCGAAGACCTGTATATCGCGTATCAGAAGAAGGACATGGCGGCGAACGAGTTCGTCGCGGCCATCCGGGTGCCGACCCGCGCGGGCCAGCATGCGAAGCGCCAGTTCCGCGCGTACAAGCTCTCGAAGCGCTTCGACTCCGACATTTCCGCCGTCTACGCCGCGTTCTCGTTCATCGCCGATGGCGAATTCATCCGCGAGCCGCGCCTGGCCTATGGCGGCATGGCCGCGACGCCGAAGCGCGCCGCGCATGCCGAAGCCATTCTCGCCGATGCCCAGTGGCACGAAGCCACCGTCCAGGCCGCGATGATTGCATTGAGCAAGGACTACCAGCCGCTCACCGACATGCGCGCGAGCAGCGACTACCGTCTCGACACGGCCAAGAGCCTGTTGTATCGCTTCTGGCTGGAGACGCGCCCGAACGATCCGCTGGACAAGTCGAAGCTGGATGTGCGCGCCATCGAACTGGTCGAAGCGAAGTAAGAAGGGGAGACGAACATGAATCAGCAAGCAGAAGCTTTCCTCGCCGAAGCCAAGTCGCTCGCGAACGAAGCGGGCGATTTCAAGCAGGTCCACGTATCGCGTCCGCATGAGTCGGCGCATCTGCACGTGAGCGGGCGCGCCAGCTACACCGACGACATTCCGATCGTCGCGGGCACGCTGCACGCGGCGCTCGGCACGAGCCCGAAGGCGCACGCGAAGATCGTGTCGATGAACTTCGACGCCGTGCGCGCGACGCCGGGCGTCGTCGCCGTCTTCACCGCCGACGACATTCCCGGCGTCAACGACTGCGGCCCGATCATCCACGACGATCCGGTGCTCGCGCAGGGCGTCGTGCAGTTCGTCGGCCAGCCGATGTTCATCGTTGTCGCGACGTCGCACGACACCGCGCGTCTTGCTGCGCGCCGCGCGAAGGTCGAATTCGAGGATCTGGTGCCGGTGCTCACGCCGGCCGACGCGCGCAAGGCCGAGTCCTACGTGCTGAACCCGCTGAAGCTCTCGCGTGGCGACGCCGCCGGCCGCATGGCGCAGGCCGCGCACCACGAGCGCGGGGCGATGAAGCTGGGCGGCCAGGAACAGTTCTACCTGGAAGGCCAGATTGCCTACGCCGTGCCGAAGGACGACGACGGCATGCACGTCTACTGCTCGACGCAGCACCCGACGGAAATGCAGCATCTCGTCGCCCACGTGCTGAACGTGCATTCGCACAACGTGCTGGTCGAATGCCGGCGCATGGGCGGCGGCTTCGGCGGCAAGGAATCGCAATCCGGCATTTTCGCGTGCTGCGCCGCACTGGCCGCATGGAAGCTGCTGTGCCCGGTGAAGCTGCGCCCGGACCGCGACGACGACATGATGATCACCGGCAAGCGCCACGACTTCATCTATGACTTCGAAGTCGGTTACGACGACGACGGCAAGATCGAAGGCGTGGCCGTCGACATGACATCGCGCTGCGGCTTTTCCGCCGACCTGTCCGGTCCCGTGATGACGCGCGCCGTGTGCCACTTCGACAACGCCTACTGGCTGTCGGACGTGAAGATCGAAGGCTATTGCGGCAAGACCAACACGCAGTCGAACACCGCGTTCCGCGGCTTCGGCGGGCCGCAGGGCGCGTTCGCGATCGAATACATCATGGACAACGTCGCGCGTGCGGTCGGGCGCGATTCGCTCGACGTGCGCCGCGCGAATTTCTACGGCAAGACGGACAACAACCAGACGCCGTACGGACAGACGGTGGAAGACAACGTCATCCACGAACTGATCGCCGAGCTGGAAGAGACGAGCGACTATCGCCGCCGCCGCGAAGCCATCAACGCCTTCAACGCCAGCAACGAGATCCTGAAGAAGGGTATGGCGCTGACGCCGGTGAAGTTCGGCATCGCGTTCAACGTGACGCACTTCAACCAGGCCGGCGCGCTGGTTCACATCTATACCGACGGCTCCATGCTCGTGAATCATGGCGGCACGGAAATGGGCCAGGGCTTGAACACGAAGGTCGCGCAGGTGGTCGCGCACGAGCTCGGCGTGAACTTCGAACGCGTGCGTGTCACGGCGACCGACACGAGCAAGGTGGCCAATACATCGGCGACGGCGGCTTCCACCGGCACCGATTTGAACGGCAAGGCCGCGCAGGACGCCGCGCGCCAGTTGCGCGAGCGGCTTGCGAAGTTCGCGGCCGAGAAGTTCGGCGGCGGGACGGTGACGGCCGAGGAAGTGCGCTTCGCGAACGACCGCGTGATCGTCGGCGGCGATGCGATTCCGTTCGGCGAAGTCGTGCAGAAGGCCTATCTCGCGCGCGTCCAGCTGTGGTCCGACGGCTTCTATGCCACGCCCAAGCTCTACTGGGATCAGGCGACCATGCAGGGCCGTCCGTTCTTCTACTACTCGTACGGCGCGGCGGTATCGGAAGTGGTGATCGACACGCTCACCGGCGAGATGCGCGTGCTGCGCGCGGACGCGCTGCACGACGTGGGCGCGTCGCTCAATCCCGCACTCGACAAGGGTCAGGTGGAAGGCGCGTTCGTGCAGGGCATGGGCTGGCTGACCACGGAAGAACTGTGGTGGAACGACCAGGGCAAGCTGATGACCCACGCGCCGTCCACCTACAAGATCCCGACCACCAACGACATGCCCGCGGACTTCCGCGTCGAGCTGTTCAACAACCGCAACGTCGAGGACAGCATCCATCGTTCGAAGGCGGTCGGCGAGCCGCCGCTGCTGCTGCCGTTCTCGGTGTTCTTCGCGATCCGCGACGCCGTCTCGGCAGTCGGCGATCACACGGTGAATCCGCCGCTCAACGCGCCCGCGACGGCCGAAGAGATCCTCAAGGCGGTCAACGCCGTGAGGAGCGCACGCTCATGATGCACGTCGTCCTGTTCGGCGCTGGCCATGTGGGTCATGCGCTCGTGAAGGTGCTCGGCACCTTGCCGTGCGTCGTGCAATGGGTGGATGCGCGCGACGAACTGTTCCCCGACGAAGTCCCGGCCAACGTGCAGGTCGAAGCCACCGACCTGCCCGATGCCATCGTCGACGAAGCGCCCGCCGGCGCCTACTTCATCGTGATGACGCACGATCACGCGCTCGACTTCTCGCTCACGCAGCGCATCATGCGGCGCGACGACTTCGCGTATTTCGGGCTGATCGGCTCGAAGACCAAGCGCGTGAAGTTCGAACGCCGTCTGCTGGAGCGCGGCGTCGCGGCGGACCGGCTGGCGGAGATCACCTGTCCGATCGGCGTGGAAGGCATCGTCGACAAGGCGCCCGGCTCGATCGCGCTGGCAGTCACCGCGCAGTTGCTGCGCGTGCGCGAGATGACCGCGCGCTACGGCGCCGATGCGTGGAAGACCGTCCGCGCAACCGCGTGACGACGACGCTCAAGTAATGCCGTTGGCCTGCCGGAAGCGTCCCGGCGCCACGCCGTAGAGTTCCTTGAAACGCTTGCTGAAAGCCGCCTCGGACTGGTAGCCGACATCCGCCGCGACGTCGGCGATGCTCTTGCGGGTGCGCGTGAGCATCGTGCTCGCGAGCTGCATGCGCACGTGACTTAGCAGTGCGAGCGGCGAGCTCTCCGAATGCGCGGAGAAGGCGCGCATGAAGGTGGCGCGCGACATCGCCGCTTCCTTGGCGAGCATCTCCAGTGTCCACGGCTCGGCGGGGCGCTCCAGCATCGCGATGATCGATGCTCCGAGCCGCCGGTTCGAAAGCAGGCCGAGCACGCCCGCGAGCGACGGCTGACTGGCCAGCCACGCGCGCAGCACCATCGTGAAGAGAGCGGTGGAGAGTGCCGTGACGATCGACGGCGCGCCCAGTTGTGCATCCTCGGCTTCGCGCCGCATGGTCTGCACGAGCGGATCGAGATAGGGCGCGGACGTGCGTGAGAAGGACACATGCACGACGTCCGGCAGGACATCGACGAGCAAGGCGCGCGGCGCGTACAGGAAGCGGCCGCACAGCAGGTCGACCGCCGGATCACGCTCGCTGCAATTGCTCTTCACGATCACCGCGCCGTTATCGCGCTTCTCCACATCCCCGTTAGCTTCAACCCGCAAGGCGCCGGCATCGCGCGCCTCGATGCTCAGCACGTGCGCGTCGCCGCGCGGCAGGACAAAGATATCGCCGGCGCGCAGTTCAAGCGGCGCATGACCTGGACGCAGGATCGCGCAGGCCCCGTCCAGCACGACGTGATAGACCGCTTCGCCCGCCGGCGCGGGCGCGTGATCGAGTTCGAGCGGTCCGCTCAGCAGGCAGCGCAGATCGAGCGCGCCGGACAGATTCGCCAGCTGGATCAGTTTGTCGAGAGCATCCATGGGAATGGTCGGGGTCGGGCAGTTGGCTTCGGATACTACCGAAAGTCCTGCCGCCGCGCCGCCTACACGCTCACTTCCGCAGTTCTGCTTCGCCGAGTTCGGCGCTGTCGTCCGTGTCGGGTGTGCCGGGTGCGTCGGGTGTGTCGGGCGCGCTCGTCGCCGTCGCCGCGCCTTTCCTGCCGGTGAGGGAGGCGGACACCGTCGAAATCAAGGTGCGCAGCCACGCGACGTCGGTGGGTTGATCGGGTTGCGGCAGCGACAGCTGATAGCACTTGATGCGCGGGAACGGCACCGGCGATTCGAGAACGGCGAGCGGCAGCATCGACGCATAGTGCTGCGCGAAGCGGCGCGGCGCCGTGAAGATCAGGTCCGACTGCAGCAGCACCTGCGGCACCAGGCCGAAGTAGGGGATCGTCGTGACGATGCGCCGCTCGATGCCCGCGCGCGCCAGTCCGATGTCGATCGGATGGCGCCGGCCGCCGCTGTACGGCGTGGGCGCGAGATGCGCGGCGCGCGCATAGCGGTCAATGGTGAGCGGCTCGCGCGCAAGCGGATGGTTCGTGCGCATCAGGCAGACGAAGACGTCGGAGAACAGGTCGCGGCGTTCGAAGCGCGGCTCGGGCTTGGTCCAGTTCGCGACCATCACGTCGATCTCGCCATGGTCGAGCATGCGTTCGTGATCGCGCATCGGATTCAGCGACTCGATCTCCAGCCGGGCGTGCGGCGCCGCGTCGCGAAAGGCGGCGACGAGCGTCGGCATGAAGAAATCGTTCAGATAGTCGGGCGCGGCGAGCCGGAAGGTGCGGCGCGAACTGGCCGGATCGAAATCGCCGTGCGGGGTCGCGACGAACTCCACTTCGCGCAGCGCGCGCTGTGCCGGCGCCAGCAGCGACTCGCCGTATTCGGTCGGCACCATGCCCTGCTTGCCGCGCACCAGGATAGGGTCGTTCAGGATCTCGCGCAGGCGGCGCAGCGCCGTGCTGATCGCCGGCTGGGTCTGGTTCAGCCGCTGGGCCGTTTGCGTAACGCTGCGCTCCTGCAACAAGGTGCGCAGCACGCGGATGAGCCAGATATCGAGGGAGTCGGCGGGTTCGTTCATGATCGGGCGATTGGATTCGGTCAGGCCGACAACGCACGTCCGCTGGTGTTTGTAAGCGTCCGCGCGCCGCGCGCGACGCTGCCCGGACGTCCGGAACGCCCAGGTCACCGATATGTCACGCAGCCTGTTCCGAAGTTAACCGCTTATCCTTTTTTGACGCCATAGCGGGAGCGCTATTTGTGAGATAGGCGCCGGCGCGCTTCTGCGGCACGATCCAGCCCCATCCAGCCCCATCCAGCCCCATACAGCCGCGTCAGGCGAAATCGGCGTCGCGCGGCGCGGTCGGCAATGCACTGATGCGCTTCACTTCCTTGCCGTCCAGCCAGTTCGGCGAACGCGCGACATACAGCACCATCGGCAGCGTGTCCTCGCCCCAGAAGATCTGCTCGTTGACAAGGAAGGTCGGCACCCCGAACACGCCCATCCGGACCGCCCGGTCGTTGTTGTCGCGCAGCTTCGCCTTGATGTCCTCGTCTTCCACGCGCGTCACCGCGTCCGGCATGCCGACGTGCTCGCACAGGCCGCGGAAGCCGTCCTTGGTGGCGGGATCGCGCCCTTGACGCCAGATGTAGCGGAAGATCTCCCGCACGCAGTTGATCTCGCCGTTCGCCAGCACCGCGAGCCGCAGCGCCTTGGCGGGATCGAACGGATGGGCGGGCGGCATCTTGAACGGAATGCCCAGTTGCTCCGCCCGGAACAGCGCATGGCGATAGGTGAAGACGCGCTTGGAGGGAATCGTCGCGGCGTGCGGCTGGCCCCAGCGTTCGAGCAGCGTCATCAACTGGACCGGAACGAGTTCGAACGGCATGTCCGGCCATTTCTCGTGCTGCTCGAGCAGCAGGTACGAGAACGGCGAGATGAAATCGAAGAAAAAGTACGGTTGAGCGGAATGGCTCGAAAGCGGGGCACTCATGTTGCCTCTCCCTGATTGTCCCTGGCGGTCCCGCGCGGCGGACACCCGGGCTGCGTCTGTTATTCGTCGTGCGCGGCGCTCAACCCCTCGTGACGGGAGCGGAGCGGCGCGCTTTGCAACGTCGCTGCTATCGATATTATGTGCTGCGCGGCCCGGTGTCTGCCTGCGTTGCGATGGCCGGGGCGTCGGTCTGCGTCGCATCGCCCTCGGCGCTGCCGTCCGTCGCGCCTCCTGCTCCGGTTGCGGGCGCCGCCGGTGCATTCGCCAGCCGCTGGCGCACGAACCCGATGTGCTCGCGCAGCACATAGAACTGATCCGCGAAGGCGAGCGGCATTTTCATCCGGTTCACGGCGGTTTCGATCGCGTCGATGCGGTCGAGCAACGCATCCCGCTGCGCGAGGTCGGGACCGTTGATCGCCTCCCGCTCTATCGCAATGAGCGCGCCATACCAGCGGTAGATGCGCGATTTCACCCGCCACCGGTACAGCCCCGGCACCAGCCGCAAGCCTGGAATCAGGACCACGATCAGCGGCACCAGCAGCCAGACCGCGCGGTCTGCGAGACTGGCGACCCAGAACGGCAGCGAACGGTACAGGAAGCTCTTGCCGGATTTGTAATAACGCTCGGCGTTGTCGCTGATGCGGAATTCATGGACCAGCGGCGCCGGAAACTCGTTCGCGCGTTGCAAGAGATTCGCGCGGCCATGCACTTCGCGCGCCGCCTCGATCAGCAGATCCGACAAGGCCGGATGCAGGCTGTCGCGCGCGACCAGTTCGGCTGTCGGC
This sequence comes from Caballeronia sp. LZ034LL, assembly GCF_031451215.1. Lineage (NCBI taxonomy): Bacteria > Pseudomonadati > Pseudomonadota > Betaproteobacteria > Burkholderiales > Burkholderiaceae > Caballeronia > Caballeronia sp. LZ034LL. Next base: position 2,379,701 of record NZ_JARUXR010000001.1, on the reverse strand, counting down.
GCGATCATGTGCACCGGGCGCGGCGGCAGGTTGCGGGCGAAGTCGAATGCGCCCATCGGCAACTGGATCCCGGTGAGATACGGGAAGCGGCGCGTATAGGCGTCGGCCTGGGCGAAATCCATGAAACGGATGGCAGGTGTGCGCATGAGCTTGATCATCGTCCGCGGCTGGGCGGAATCGCCCGCGAGGAAGACGGCGTCGACCCTTCCGGCTTCGAGCGCCTGCGCGGCTTCGTCGCCGGCGAGCGGCAGCAGTTCAGTGTCTCCGCCCGGTTCGATGCCGTTCGCCTTCAGCAGCGTGAGCGCCAGCACGCGCGAGCCGCTGCCCTCCGCGCCGATCGCGAGGCGCTTGCCCTTCAGCTCGGACAGCCGGTTCACGACCGTCGGGCTGCGGTAGAACACCACGAGCGGCACATACGACACGCTGCCCAGCGACTCCAGGTTGTCGGGCGTCTCGCCCGGCTTGGTCAGGCCGCCCTGCACGAAGCCGACATCGACCTTCGAATGCGGGTCTTCCAGGCGCGTCAGGTTGTCGAGCGAGCCCTGGGTTTCCAGCACGTTCAGCGTGACGCGGTTGCGCGCGAGAATCGTCTTGTACTTCTGCGCGGCGTTCCAGAAGGAACTTCCCTTCGGGCCGGCCGCGAGGGTCAGCGTGTTCGGCGGCGCGGGCTGGATCAGCCGGATGGCCAGATAGATCGCCGCGGCGCAGACCAGCAGGATGGGCCCGAAGGTGAGCGCCAGGTCGCGCCAGGAGATCGCCACGAAGCGGGCGACGATTTTCGGCTGCGGCCGGCGCCGCCGGGGCGCTTCCGGTTCGCCGCCAGGATTGCCGTCAGGATTGCCGCGGGGATCGGGACCTGTGGATTGAGTCATTTCGTGAGTGATCGTGAAACTTCGTGCAAGCGAGCTTACCCGATCGCACCGTGGCTTCCTTTGCAGGCAGGTTTCGAAAGCGCCGGCCTGACGTCGCGGATTGCCGGAAACGAGCGCCGCTTCGCAGCGTGCCCTCGTGTACGCCGACTGTGACATCGCTGTGTCTTCGCCGCCGCCGATGTTGCTCGCACGGGCGGCGTCGTTAAATGTTTTGCGCTAATGGCCGCGCTGGGCTAAATTGACGATCGCCGCCGCATGTCAGAAGCCTCGCGCGCCGCTGCCCGCAGTTTGGGCTGCAGTGTCGCTCCGAGCCGCGCAACGCACCGCGCCATGCGTCAGGACATATTCGAGCCGACGGGCATGCCACCCGATCAACCGGCCACTGATTGTTTCGTTCGCCAGCCTCTCGCAGCACCGTGAGCCGCATCCGCCGGCTTGCCTCCGCCATGCCTTCGAGCCGTTTCCGCTCCGGGCGATGCGCGTGGTCACGGGGCAACCGCTCGATGTCGTAGCCAGCCGCCAGCAAGCGCGGCCCGGATTTGAAGTGCAAAAAGAGCGAAGTAGCAAACTGTGCGAAGTCAACAAGCGAAACAAAAGGAGAAACCATGAAAGCAGTAGATCTCTTGAAGGCGCTGGGCGTGGTGCTGTGCGTGACCATTGCCTCGAGCGCCTATGCCCAGTCGAGCGACACGTCGGCGGCCACGTCGGCTGCGCCGACCAAGGCGCAGAAGTCCGCGGTCAAGAAGGAAGACCGCAAGCTCGGCTACGCGGTGCGCCGCGCGCTGTCCAAGGCGCAAGGCTTCGATGTCTCCAACGTCTTCGTCCGCGCACGCGGCGGCGCGGTGACGCTGACCGGCACGGTGCCGGAAGGCGGCCAGATCGCCCAGGCGGAAGAAGTGGCGAAGGGCGTCCAGGGCGTCACATCGGTGAGCAACAAGATCACCCTCGGCGTCCAGAACGGCGGCGGAGGCTGATCCGGGACGCAGGCGGCAGACTTCGGGCGGCGTCGCACCGCCGCCCGGTTTGACGCCATCGCCATGCAACGGGCTCCGGCTTGATCGCCGGAGCCCGTTGTCGTTTACGCCGGGCGCGTTTCCTCCGGCCCGCCACGTTGCAGACAGGGAAACTCAGCAGCGACTGTTTTCAGCTTCCGCGTGATACTGACGGATCGAAAGCGATGCGTAGCGTGTTCTGAAACAAGCCTTGAAGCACAACAATACGGGAGACGAAATGAAGCGATTCGCACGTTTTCAGGGTTTGCAAAGCTGTCCGCGCACGGCGGTGATCGCGGCGATCGCGGTGCTGGCAGCCGCGACGCTCGCCGCCTGCCACGGCGGCGATGACGACAACGGTGGCGGCCCGGCGACCAACAGCGTGCCGAAATTCGTCTCCGGCGCGATCAAGTCACAAACCTACGACGGCCAGTCCGACGATCTGCTGACCGCCGGCCTCGGCAAGACCGGGCTCGCTGCGGCCACCGCACCGTCGATCTCCAATCCGGCGTCGCCGAGCGCCGCCGACCTGCGGCGCCTCGCCATCTGGTCGAATTACCGCGCGCTCGTCGACATGTCGGCGAACGGCGGCTACGGGCGTTTCTGGGGGCCGAATGTCGACCTGAACGGCAACGACACGCTCGGCGAAGGCAAGATCGCGGGCAAGGAATACCTCGCGTTCGCCGACGACGGCAGCGGCACGCAGAACGTTTCGCTGCTGGTCCAGGTTCCGGCGAGCTTCAATCCCGATCAGCCGTGCATCGTGACGGCGACATCGTCGGGATCGCGCGGCGTGTATGGCGCGATCTCGGCGGCGGGCGAGTGGGGCCTGAAGCGCGGCTGCGCGGTCGCCTATACCGACAAGGGCAGCGGCAACGGCGCGCACGAACTGGCGAGCAACCTCGTCACGCGCATCGACGGCACGCTCGTCAATGCCGATTTCGCCGGCACCAGCGCGATCTTCAAGGCGAATGCAAGCGCGTCCGCCATCGCGTCGTTCAACTCGGCCTTCCCGAACCGCTACGCCTACAAGCACGCGCATTCACAGCAGAATCCCGAGAAGGATTGGGGCGCGAATACCCTGCAGGCGATCCAGTTCGCCTACTGGGCGCTCAACGACATGTTCGGGCCGCTGAGCGGCTCGAACCATCAGGTGCGCTATGGCAAGGGCAGCATCACGACCATCGCCGCTTCGGTGAGCAATGGCGGCGGCGCGGCGCTCGCGGCAGCCGAGCAGGATACCGATGGCTGGATCACCGCGGTCGTCGTTGGCGAGCCGCAGATCAATCTGAATTTGCCGTCGCAGGTGTCGGTGCGGCAGGGCGGCCTGCCGGTCGGCTCCTTCGGCCGGCCGCTCGCCGACTATATGACGCTCGCCAACCTGCTGCAGCCGTGCGCCGCGCTTGCCCCCGCCGCGGCCGGCGCGCCGTACCTGACGACGGTGCCGCTTGCCACGACCACGGCGATCCGCACCGCGCGCTGCGCGTCGCTGGCGGCGGGCGGACTGATCTCGGGCGCCACGACGATCGCGCAGGCCAACAGCGCGCTCGACCAGCTGCACCAAGCCGGCTACCAGACCGACTCCGACACCTTGCAGGCGCCGATGTGGGATTCGCAGGCGGTGCCGGCCGTGGCGGTCACGTATGCCGACGCCTACATGAAGGCGAGCGTGCTCGACAACCTGTGCAACTTCAGCTTCGGCACGACCAACGCGGTGAGCGGCGCGGCGGGCGTGGCGCCGCTGGTGTCGCCGATGCTCACGGTCTTCGGCAACGGTAATGGCGTGCCGCCGACCAACGGGATCAACCTGGTCTACAACGTGGGGACGAGCGGCGCGGCGGATCATCGCTTTGCCACGCCCGACGCGAGTTATGCGGGCGCGGCCTGCCTGCGCTCGCTGTGGACCAGCGGCAACGCGACGATGACGGCCAGCGTGAATGCGATCCGCGTGAATGCGAACCTGCGCGGCAAGCCCGCGATCATCGTGCAGGGACGCGCGGATGCGCTGGTGCCGATCAACCATGCCGGTCGGCCGTACTTGGGCGCGAACCGCGTGGCGGAGGGCAACAAGAGCCAGCTGTCGCTGTACGAGATCGCCAACGGACAGCATTTCGACGCATTCCTGAGCGTCGCGGGCTTCGACACGCGCTTCATTCCGGTCCACTACTACAACATTCAGGCGCTGAACCTGATGTGGAATCATCTGAAGAACAACGCGACGCTGCCGCCTTCGCAAGTGGTGCGGACGGTCGCGCGAGGCGGCACGGCGGGCTCGGCGCCGGCGCTCACGCCTGCGAACCTGCCGGCGATCGCCGCCGATCCCGGTGCCAATGCGATCAGCGTGTATGGTGGCGCGGTCAACGTGCCGTACTGACCGGCGCCGCCGCTGCGGAAGACGCCTGTGAAGCGCTCGCCGCGACTGCTTCCGACGTCGGGATGGCGGTGGCGGCGGCGGGCGTCTGCACGACGATCGGCGTGGGCGTGAGGTCCGGCGAGTTCACGATCAGCGAAGGCGTGAGCGGCTTGCTCTTCACCTCGTCGGCCGCCACGGGCGCGCTGCGCGGCACCGTGTTCAGATAGTGGCTCATCAGGTTGAAGAAGCGGTCGTAGAACTTGCCGGCGGGCACCGTCTCGCTCGAGATCTTGACCATCGCGTCGCTGTTCGAGCGGATCGGCAGCGACAGCGAACCGAGCACGCTCAGTCCCACGCTCGCCGACGTATCGCTTTTCTTGAGCGCATAGCCGTCCTGGACGGCGTTCACATACGCGATGCTCTGGTTCGTCGCGTTTTCTCCCGGCGTGCAGACCACATGGAACGACACCACGACGTGGGTTTCGGCGCTCGGCTGGAAATTCTTGGTGGCGTCGACGGTATCGGGCTGGCCCATGGTCGTCAGGAAACCTTGCGACAGCAGGGCGCGGCGCGCGGCCTCGCAGGTTTCGTTGACGGTGGCGTCGTAGTTGCGCGCGAACGGGCTTGCGCCGGTGTTGAACAGCTCCTGCTGGTAACTGGGCGTGGTGGCCGAGCGGCCTCCGCAAGCGGTGAGGGCAATCAAACCAAGGAGAACGAGACTTGAGCGCAGCGACGGCATGGACATAAAGCGGCGGATCCGGAGTGTGAGTCAACGGCAGAGACAAATTGTAGTGCCGTCGGACTGGACGATGAAAAAACGCGGTCTGCAACCATCGTCCGATCCGTGACTGACAGCGTGATGAACCTGTGTGCGCCCGGTGTTCGTCGAAAGGCGCAAAACCCGGCGCGGGGCCGGGTTTTCAGCTGCTGGTGCTGCTGCTTATGCTGCGGCCAGCCGGATTACGGACGATTGAAATCGACCGGATTGGCGGCTTCGGGACGCACGATGCGATCCAGGAAGTTAAACCGATGCGCATGGCCTGCCGCAGAGGCGCCTTCGGCGGCGCCGCCGTACGCGCTGGCGTTGGCCTGGCTGGCGCCGACCCGGGCTTCGGCAGCCTGGATGTCGGCCGGATAAGTGGTTTGATCGCCGACCGGGTTATAGCCGGCGCGCTCGAGCTGGACCAGTTCGGCACGCACCTGGGCACGGGTGACGGGACCGTCTTCGCGGGCCTGGGCAAAACCGGGAGCGGCCAGGACGGCAACGATGGCAAGGGCGGGAACGATGGGCTTCAACATGACGACCTCCGAATCTTGATTGGGGAAACGATGCGGCAGTAAGTGGTGGTGCTGCTTGCTGTTGCTTCGTCGTTGAAGGCAGTCTAGTTCGCGGCGATCTAGGTAAAAACCCTGATTCGGATAAATCAGAATTCTTCAATCGACATTAATCGCTTCAATCGCCGTCCGCGGTCCCATAGGTTGTGCTCCGACGTTCACCATGGAATTGCGGCGGAACGTGAACCTTTTCCTCGCGGCTCCGGTCAAGACGAGTCCGTATGCCCGGGCCGGCGCGTCGGCGATTTCGGAATAATTTCACCGGTACGGGATTCCCCGCTGTCCCCATCCTTGAAATTGTCAAATCCGGTCCATATAATTGGCACTCACCGCACGCGAGTGCTAACAAGTTTGCCGTCCCGCAGGCGCTGCCTTGCAGGACGGGTTTTCCAGCGTTTTCAGTCTCAATCAAGAGAGGAGTGTGTATGAACCTTCGTCCTTTGCACGATCGCGTCATCGTCAAGCGTCTGGATCAGGAAACCAAGACCGCATCGGGCATCGTGATCCCGGAAGCCGCGGCAGAAAAGCCGGATCAAGGCGAAGTCCTGGCCATCGGCCCGGGCAAGCGCGATGACAAGGGCGCGCAAATCGCCCTCGACGTGAAGGTCGGTGACCGCGTGCTGTTCGGCAAGTACGCCGGCCAAACCGTCAAGGTGGACGGGCAGGAACTGCTCGTCATGCGCGAAGAAGACATCATGGCCGTCCTGGTCAAGTAAGCATCCTTCCTGCACGTCTCGCTTCGCCCTTTGCAGCAGCCCCTCGGGCGCGCATGGCGAAGCCGGAAATCTGAATCGAATCAAGGAGTCTTGATATGGCAGCTAAAGAAGTTACTTTTGGCGATTCCGCACGCGCCAAGATGGTCGAAGGCGTGAACATCCTGGCCAACGCGGTCAAGGTCACGCTGGGCCCGAAGGGTCGCAATGTCGTGCTCGAGCGTTCGTTCGGCGGCCCGACGGTCACCAAGGACGGTGTCTCGGTTGCGAAGGAAATCGAACTGAAGGACAAGCTCCAGAACATGGGCGCGCAAATGGTCAAGGAAGTGGCTTCCAAGACCAGCGACAACGCCGGCGACGGCACCACGACCGCAACGGTCCTGGCGCAATCCATCGTCCGCGAAGGCATGAAGTACGTCGCATCGGGCATGAACCCGATGGACCTGAAGCGCGGCATCGACAAGGCCGTGGCGGCCGCCATCGAAGAACTGCGCAAGATCAGCAAGCCCTGCACGACCAACAAGGAAATCGCGCAAGTCGGCTCGATCTCGGCGAACAGCGACACCTCCATCGGCGACCGCATCGCTGAAGCCATGGACAAGGTCGGCAAGGAAGGCGTCATCACCGTCGAAGACGGCAAGTCGCTGGAAGACGAACTCGACGTCGTCGAAGGCATGCAGTTCGACCGCGGCTACCTGTCGCCGTACTTCATCAACAACCCGGACAAGCAAGTCGCCGTCCTCGAAAACCCGTTCGTGCTGCTGCACGACAAGAAGGTTTCGAACATCCGTGACCTGCTGCCGGTGCTGGAACAAGTCGCGAAGGCTGGCCGTCCGCTGCTGATCATCGCTGAAGACGTCGAAGGCGAAGCCCTGGCTACGCTGGTCGTCAACAACATCCGCGGCATCCTGAAGACCGTTGCTGTCAAGGCTCCGGGCTTCGGCGACCGTCGCAAGGCCATGCTGGAAGACATCGCGATCCTGACCGGCGGTCAAGTCGTCGCGGAAGAAACCGGCCTGACGCTCGAAAAGGCAACGCTGGCTGAACTGGGCCAGGCGAAGCGCATCGAAGTGGGCAAGGAAAACACGACGATCATCGACGGCGCTGGCGAAGCCGTGAACATCGAAGCGCGCGTGAAGCAAGTGCGCAAGCAGATCGAAGAAGCGACGTCGGACTACGACCGTGAAAAGCTGCAAGAGCGCGTGGCCAAGCTGGCCGGCGGTGTTGCCGTGATCAAGGTCGGCGCTGCGACCGAAGTCGAAATGAAGGAAAAGAAGGCACGTGTCGAAGACGCACTGCACGCAACCCGTGCAGCTGTGGAAGAAGGCATCGTGGCGGGCGGCGGCGTGGCGCTGATCCGTGCACGTCGTGCGATCGACGGCCTGAAGGGCGCGAACGCCGACCAGGACGCCGGTATCAAGATCGTTCTGCGTGCAATGGAAGAACCGCTGCGCCAGATCGTGACGAACGGCGGCGAAGAAGCGTCGGTCGTGGTGGCAGCGGTTGCTCAAGGTTCGGGCAACTACGGCTACAACGCGGCAACGGGCGAGTACGGCGACCTGGTTGAAGCCGGTGTCGTGGACCCGACGAAGGTCACGCGTACGGCGCTGCAAAACGCGGCATCGGTGGCAGGCCTGCTGCTGACGACGGACGCAGCCGTTGCCGAACTGCCGAAGGAAGATGCTCCGATGCCTGGCGGCATGCCCGGCGGCATGGGCGGCATGGGCATGGACATGTAAATCTGGCTTCACGCCGGACACCATGGGCGCGAGTCTCGCAAGAGGCTCGCGTCATGCGAGAAAAAAACCTGCAGCGATGCAGGTTTTTTTTCGTCCACCTTTTCCTGACACGACACGCCTACTTGTTCATGTCGTCGCGCAGCTTCTGCGCCGCGGCCTTGTAGTCGTAGGTCGGATAGAACTCCGTGCGATATCCGCCCCACGCGGTGCCCTCTATCGCGCGATTCACCTCGCGTAGCCGGTCGGCCGGCACGCGCAGCGTCACCACCTGGCCGATGCCCATCATCACGTACCACGACACCACTTCCACGCCCGGCGGCGGGAACTGCTTGAAGTAACCCTGTTCCTTGAGTTGCCGATTGATCTGCGGCAGCGTCTTCGATTCATCGTGCTTGAGGAAGATCGTCAGCAGGAAAGTGCCGTCGCCGGCGGGCGTGGCGGCGGGCGGCGGCGCTGCGTTCTGCGCCTGCGCCTGCGCGGGAACGCAGAGGCCAAGCAGACCAGCCAGCAGCGCGGCTTCCAATAAACGGGTGAGTCGTCTTGCCGGCTTGTGCATCGCGTGGACCTCCGTCGCGTCGAACGCTTCAGACCTTGTGATGAATCCGCAAGCGCTCCATCAGATGCAGCGCATTGGGCTGGGCATGGCCTTCGGCCGTGTTGTCGAAGACGCACCAGACCTCGGCCGTCTTCTTGGCGCGGTTGTGCAGCGTGCGCGCCAGATCGTCGAGATAGGTGTAGTTGTAGGAGCTCCTGTAGAGCTCCGGCGAACCGTGCAGCCGCACATACACCAGCGCGCCGTCCGCCCGATGCCGGATCTCGCAGTCGTCGGGAATCGGGTCGGCGTCGACATAGGCGATGTGATGCGCCTTCAGCAGCGCGGCCGCGTGCGTCGTGAACCAGCCATGCTCGCGCGCTTCGCAGGCAATCGGCAGCTCCGTGCGCGCACGCAGCGACTTGAAGAAAGTCTCGGCGATGTCGTGATCGAAGGGCAGACTGGGCGGCAGTTGCACGAGCCAGCAGCTGAGCCGGTCGCCCAGTTTGCCCGCGGCGTGCAGGAATTCGTCGAGCAGCGCTTCGCTATCGACCAGTCGCGCTTCGTGCGTGATGGCCTTCGGCAGCTTGACCGAAAAGCGGAACGAGTCGGGCACGCTCTCCGCCCAGTGCGCGTAAGTTTCCGGCCGATGCGGCTTGTAGAAACTCGTGTTGATTTCGACGCACGTCAGCGTGTGCGCGTAGCGTTCGAGATGCGAGCCGTCGCCGGGGAAGCTGGCCGCGACGGCGCTCGACAGACCCCAGCCCGCGCAGCCGATGCGGATCGCGCCTTGTGGGCCGGGCTTGTGCAGGTGGGGCAGTCGGTACGGCATGCGTTCGCGAAGCCTCCCTCTTGGGATTCACTGCAAGTGGATCACTGCAAGCACTCAGTGCCGCGCTTCTCCCGGCAGACCGGGGGAATCGTCGGACAGCGAAGAGGCGTCGGCTTCCTCGTCCGCGTCATTCGAGCGCGCCCAGAAAAAGCGGTCCGGCAGATAGGCCCCCATGCCCGGACGAAACGCGGCGCGCGCCGCCTGAAACACATATTCCTGCGCCTCGCGCGCGGCTTCCGCGGGCTCCTGGCCGTTCGCCAGCAGCGCGGCAATGGCCGAGCCCATGGTATCCGTCAGCCCCACGACGCGATGCACCGCGCGGTCCCACGTGTCCTGACGCACTTGTCCCTCTTCGCTGTACAGCGTGATCACGTGCCGGTGCGTGCCCGCCTCCAGGGCCAGCACGTACTCGCAGCCCTGCGACAGAAGGTGCGAGATCGCCGTGTCCAGCGTGGGCGATTCGGCGTCGCTGTCCGGTTGCGCGAGTTGCAGCAGCGTGGCGTGATCGGCAATCAGCATGGTGGTCTGCGGCACCAGCAGATCGGCCAGCGACTCGCGCAACTCGTCCGCGGCGAGCACGTGCTCGTCGTCGAGGGTGAAGTCGGGGGCGAGGATCAGCGGGACGTCGTCGTAGTCGGAGACCACTTCGGCGATCGCCGACACGACTTCAGCCCGGGTCGCCGCGCCGATCTTGAACGCGGCCACCGGCATGTCCTCCAGCAACATGCGCGCCTGGGTTGCCACGGTATCGGGATCGAGGCCAGTCACTTCGTCGCAGGACGCGGAATCGCGCACCGCGTAACCGGTCAGCACCGTGACGCCGTGACAGCCCATGCTCGCGAGCGTCAGCAGGTCGGCCTGCAGGCCGGAGCCGCCGGTGGGATCCGAAAGGCCGAAGGTGAGTACGATCGGTGGGGAGTCGCCGGACATGGCAAAAGCGGACATTGTGGTATTGGATTGCTTGGATGGACTTGGCGGCTCGAAGCGGGTCCGCCCGCGCGTGTTCGTATTAACCGTTCGCGTGAAGGATTGCCCGCTCAGACACGCTCCGATTATGCGGCCTAATGCCGTCCGACTGTTCTCTTTGCGCACTTTTTTCCGACGCGCTAGCCTTCGCATGGGAGCGGCGCCGGAGCGACAAGATTACAACCCGGCGTACGGGCGGGACGCTTGCTAGGCATCACTACAGCAACACGGTACCATCTTGTCCTAATTTCAACCGACCAATCGACCTGGCGTCAGTATGGAACAGAGCGAATCTCAACACGAACCGCGCAGCTGGATGTGCCTGATCTGTGGCTGGATCTATGACGAAGCGGCGGGCCTGCCCGAAGAGGGCATCCCGCCGGGAACCCGCTGGGAGGACGTCCCGATCAACTGGACCTGTCCCGAATGCGGAGCCCGCAAGGAAGACTTCGAGATGGTGCAGATCTGACTGACATGTTTTTACGCGCCGCATGACCTCCGTCATGCGGCGCGCGTTTTTTGGCGAGACGCCGGCCGGGGCGAAGCGCATCGCCGCCGGGCGCAGGGCATGCTGACCTTCCCGATCAGGCGTTGCGCCCTGCAGCACCTATGCATCATGCACGCGCGGCGGCTGGCCCGCCGGCGGCGCCGGCTTCGCATCGACCGAAGACGCAGTGACGCAGTTCAACCGCGTGCGGCGGCCCTCCCGAGCCGCGCGCCCGCGCAACGGCTTGTGAGCGCCCGACATGACATCACGTCCCGATCTGCACGTTCCGTTCGAAGCCTTGCCCAATCCGCGCGGCGGATCGGTGCGGCTCGCCGAGATGGCCCTCACCGATGCCCAGCACGCGTTCCAGCGCCAGGGCGAAACCGGCGCGGCGCTGAAACGGGCGATCGCCGCGCTGCATTCGGCCGGCTGGCTGCCGGCGCAGCGTTTTGCGGAGGCACTGGCGCTGGTCGCGCCGCTTGGCGATGAATCCGACGCCAACCGCGCGCGCATCGCGGATGCAATCGCCATCTTCGGCGCCGCGGTGGAACGTCACAATTTGCGCGAACTGGCATGCTCGACAGCGCTCTTCGATCACTATCGCGGCCTGCATGCGCTGCTGGCGGCGCACACGCGGGTGGCGCCCGTTTCGTACGATGACCTGGCGCTTGCCGGCCGCGCGATCGCTCCGGCGACGCTGCGCGGCTTCGCGCCCGAGCGGCTCGCGCGCGTGCGGGCGCATTACGAGGAAGCGTTGCTCAGGCTGCTGCGCGGACCGGCCGACGAATCCGCCGCTGCCTACGCTCGCCTGGATGCGTGTCTGGCCGATCTGCGCGGCCCGGATCCTTACGATTTCTGGCGGCTGGCGTCGTCGTGTGTCACGTCGTTGCGCGCACGTGCCGAACGTGCCGAACCTGACGACAGCGCCCGGCAGAACGCTCACGACGCCGATGCGCGACGTCTCTACGCGCGCTTCAACCTCGTGCTGGCCGATCAGGCGCACGCGCTGACCTACGCCCCGCGCTCGCTGGTGCGCGCGACCCTCGCACTGCTGTGGCGCGATTTCGCGCTTTACGGCGCGGCGCCGGAGGAGGCGGAGCATGTCGATGTGCTGCGCGACTACGGCCTGACGGTCGCGTGGCACGTGGCGTCTACGCCGGCGTCGGAGGCGGCGTGGGAAGAAGGCGCGGCGCAGGCCGGGGACCTTGCCCGCGACGCCGCCACGCGCGATCTCGGCGTGCTGCGCGTGAACGCGTCCGCCTACGAGGATTTTCTGCAGAGCGCGGAGACGGCCATCGAGGCGCTGGTCGAGCGGGGTGCGCAGGCGAGCGAAACCGGTACGGTGGATGAGGCCGCGGCGCTGTCGGCGGCGAACGCTTCGCACCGGCTGGGCGCGGCGGCGTGCGCGCTGGGGCTGGGCCACGTCGCGCTGCTCGCCGATACGCTCGGTCTCGCGTGGCGGCGCGTCGCTTATCACGGCGAGGCCCGCGGCGCAGCGCCTGCAGCACCCGAGGGCGCGACCCGCGGTCTCGACGCCACCGTGCCCGAACGCGCCGCGCACATGCTGCGCTCGATGCTGCATCAGGCGGCTGCGGGCATTGCGCCGTCGGAAGGGCGTGGCTCGATCGTCGCGCTCACCGCGATGATCGAGAAGCCGATGCCCGTTACGCGTTAGTCGTCGTCGCCGGAACCGGGCTCGACTGGCCGCTTGCCCGGCCCGCGCACCACGTCATAGCGGGCGAGCGTGCGTTTGCGCGCCGCTTCGTGATCCACCACCGGCTGCGGATAGTCCGCGCCGAGCGCGATCTTCGCGGCCTTGAGCGCGTCCGGTTTCGCGCGCCACGGCGCGTGGATGTCGCGATCCGACAGCCCTGCGATCTCCGGCACGTAATGGCGGATGAACTTGCCCGCCGAGTCGAACTTCTGCGACTGGGTGATCGGGTTGAAGATGCGGAAATACGGCTGCGCATCACAGCCGCTCGATGCGGCCCACTGCCATCCGCCGTTGTTGTTCGACAGCTCGAAATCGTTCAGCAGCGCTTCGAAATAGGCTTCGCCACGCCGCCAGTCGACACCGAGATCCTTGGTGAGGAAACTCGCCACCACCATGCGCAGGCGGTTGTGCATATAGCCCGACGTGTTGATCTGCCGCATGGCTGCATCGACGAGCGGATAGCCCGTCTGGCCAGCGCACCATGCAGCGAAACTGGCCTCGGCGGCGTCGCCGGTTTCCCATTCGATCCGGTCGTACTCCGGCTTGAACGCACGATGATCTCCCGGCACGCCGACATGCGGGAAATGGTGCAGCACGGAGAAGTAGAACTCCCGCCAGATCAGCTCGCCGAGCCAGGTTTCGGCGCCCTTGTCGCCGTGCCGCTGCGCATCGTGCGCGCTGCGGGCGAGCGCGCGAGCGGACACGGTGCCGTGCCGCAAATGCACGCCGAGATAGCTCGGGCCCTTCTGTGCAGGAAAGTCGCGCGCGCGGCCGTAATCGGTCATGCGCTCGCGGAAGTCGTCGAAGAGTTCATACGCGCCGCTCGTGCCGGCGGGAAACGCCGGACCGTTTGCCTCCGCGAAGCCGAGTTGCGCGAGCGACGGCATCGCATGCTTCACGTCCGAAGGCGGCTTCGCCAGCGCCTGCAGATGGTCCTCCGACGCATACGGTTTGAGCGCATCGGGCGTGAGCGTCGCGAGCCACTTGCGCTTGTACGGCGTGAACACGGTGTAGGGCTTGTTCGCGCCGGTCAGCACGTCGTCGTGATCGAAGACGGCCTGATCCTTGAAGGTGAAGAACGCGATGTCATCGCTGGCGAGCCGCTTCGCCACCGCTTCGTCGCGCGCCTTCGCGGATGGTTCGTAGTCGCGGTTGGCGAAGACCGCATTCACGCCGCACGCGCGCGCAAGCGCGGGAATCTCGTGCAGCGGCATGCCGTGCCTAACGATCAGCGCACCGCCCGCATCGTGCAAGGTGCGATTGAGTTCGACGCAACTGGCATGAATGAACGGCACGCGGCGGTCATGCGGGGCCAGCGGCGCGAGGATTTCGCGATCGAAAACGAACGCGCACAGCACGCGACGGCAGCGTGTAAGCCCGTGATAGAGTGCAGCATTGTCTGCCGCGCGCAGATCCCGCCGAAACCAGACCAATCCCACATCGAAGTCGGCCATCTCGCAGCGCCTTTGTTAAAATCCTGAATTATGTCCAAGACTTCCGATCGCATCAATTTGACGAATCAGTTCCTGATCGCCATGCCGAGCATGGCCGATCCGACGTTCTCAGGAACCGTGGTCTATCTTTGCGATCACACCGAGAAGGGCGCGCTGGGTCTCGTCATCAACCGGCCGACCGACATCGATCTGCAGTCCCTCTTCAACCGCATCGATCTCAAGCTCGAGATCGAGCCGCTGGTTCACTTGCCCGTGTACTTCGGTGGTCCCGTGCAGACTGAGCGCGGCTTCGTGCTGCACGAAGCCGGCGACGGCGAGCCGTATAGCTCATCAATGAGCGTGCCCGGCGGCCTGGCCATGACCACGTCGAAGGACGTGCTCGAAGCTGTGGCAAGCGGCACGGGTCCCGAACGTTTCCTGCTGACGCTGGGTCATGCAGGCTGGGGCGCGGGCCAGCTCGAGGAAGAAATCTCGAAGAACGGCTGGCTCACCGTGGAAGCCGATCCGCGCATCATCTTCGACGTCCCTGCCGAAGACCGTCTCGAAGCCGCACTGTCGCTACTCGGCGTGTCGCGCTCGATGTTGTCCGGCGAAGCAGGGCACGCATGAGCCGCGAAGCCACGCTGCTGGCATTCGACTACGGCGAAAAACGTATCGGTGTCGCCGTCGGCAATACGCTCACTCGTCAGGCTCGCGCACTTCTCACGCTGGAAAACCGCAACTCGGACTATCGCTTCCTCGAAGTCGGCAAGCTGCTGGACGAATGGAAGCCGAACGCCGTGGTGGTCGGCATGCCGATGCATCCCGACGGCACGCCGCACAAGATGAGCGGGCTGGCCAAGCGTTTCGGCAATCAGGTGAACGGGCGTTTCAACGTGCCCGTGCAATGGGTGGACGAACGTTATTCCTCCGTCGATGCCAAGGCCGACCTGCGTGAACGCGGCGTGCGCACCAACGCGCGCGGCCGCTTTGACGAAATCGATGCCGAAGCCGCCCGCGTCATCCTTCAACAATATCTTGACGAACTAGCCGACGATCATGAGTTCCATTGACGCCGAGGCGCTGTACCGCGCGCTCGTCGAGCAGATTCGCAGCGCTTACGGTCCTTCGCTCGATGCACCCGACGGCGCCGTGCTCGCCGGCATCTACAGCGGCGGCGTGTGGCTGGCCGAACGGCTCGCGCAGGACCTCAAGGCGCCGCATTTCGGCGTGGTGAACGTGGCGCTGCATCGCGACGATTACGCGAAGAAGGGCCTGCACAGCCAGGCGCGCCCGACTGAACTGCCGTTCGACGTGAACGGCCGCCGCATCATCCTGATCGACGACGTGCTGTCCACTGGTCGCACGGTGCGCGCGGCGATCAACGAGCTGTACGACTACGGCCGGCCCGCATCGATCGACCTCGCCGTGCTCGCGGATCGCGGCGGACGCGAGATGCCGATCGCGGCGCGCTTCACCGGCGGCATGGTCGACGTGCCGGCGGGCGACACCCTCGTGCTGGCGCGCAACGAATCCAACGCGTTCACTTTCACGACGGAACCGCGCGCGCAGTGACGCGCGGCTTCGAGCTTTCTCCAGAGAAACACCCGGGATCATCATGAATACGGCAACCCAGGGCGCGGACAGCGCGGCGAATCTCCCGGCCGAACCCTTCCGCTACGGCTTCCTCAAGGGCAATCCGCAGCTCACGAAGAACGGCGAACTCAAGCATCTGCTGACCATCGAGGGCTTGCCGCGTTCGATCGTCACGCACATCCTCGACACCGCCGAGCAGTTCGTGAGCGTGACCGACCGCGAAGTGAAGAAGGTGCCGCTGTTGCGCGGCAAGTCGGTGTTCAACCTGTTCTTCGAGAACTCGACACGCACGCGCACCACGTTCGAGATCGCGGCCAAGCGCTTGTCGGCGGACGTGCTGAACCTCAACATCAACGCGTCATCGACGAGCAAGGGCGAATCGCTGCTCGACACGATCAACAATCTCTCGGCGATGCATGCCGACATGTTCGTCGTGCGTCACGCATCGAGCGGTGCGCCGTATCTGATTGCCGAGCATTGCGCGCCGCACGTGCACGTCATCAACGCAGGCGACGGCCGTCACGCGCACCCGACGCAGGGTTTGCTCGACATGTACACGATCCGCCACTACAAGCGCGACTTCACGAAGCTGCGCGTGGCGATCGTCGGCGACATCCTGCATTCGCGCGTCGCGCGTTCGGACATTCATGCGCTGACCACGCTCGGCGTGCCCGAAGTGCGCGCCATCGGTCCGCGCACGCTGTTGCCGGGCAACCTCGAGCAGATGGGCGTGCACGTCTATCACAATCTCGACGAAGGCCTGAAGGGCGTCGACGTCATCATCATGCTGCGCCTGCAGAACGAGCGCATGAGCGGCGCGCTGCTGCCATCGGCGCAGGAATACTTCAAGAGCTGGGGGCTCACGCCCGAGCGTCTCGCGCTCGCCGCGCCCGATGCCATCGTGATGCATCCGGGACCGATGAACCGCGGCGTCGAAATCGACTCGCAGGTGGCCGATGGCCCGCAGTCGGTGATCCTCAACCAGGTGACCTTCGGTATCGCCGTGCGCATGGCGGTCATGGGCATCGTGGCCGGCAACAGTGACTAAGAACGCGACATGAAGATCCAGATTCAAGGCGGCACGATCATCGATCCGGCCGCGGGCACCGAAACGCGCCAGGACGTGTTCATTGCGGCGGGCAGGATCGTCGGCGTGGGCGCGGCGCCCGCCGACTTCACGGCGGCGAAGGTGATCGACGCCAATGGGCTGTACGTGGCGCCGGGCTTCGTCGATTTGTCGGCGCGGCTGCGCGAGCCGGGCTTCGAACACAAGGCGACGCTCGAATCGGAAATGGCCGCGGCCATGGCGGGCGGCGTGACGAGTCTCGTGTGTCCGCCCGACACCGACCCGACACTCGATGAACCCGGTCTCGTCGAGATGCTCAAGTTCCGCGCGCAGAAGCTGCATCAGGCGCACGTGTATCCGCTCGGCGCGCTGACGGTGGGACTGAAAGGCGAGACCATCACCGAGATGGTCGAGCTGACCGAAGCGGGCTGCATCGGCTTCTCGCAGGCCGACAACCCGATCGTCGATACGCGCACGCTGCAGCGCGCGCTGCAATACGCGACCACCTACGGCTATACCGTGTGGCTGCGTCCGCAGGATGCGTTCATGTCGAAGGGCGGCGTCGCGGCGAGCGGTCCGGTCGCATCGCGGCTCGGGCTGTCCGGCGTGCCGGTGTCGGCGGAGACCATCGCGCTGCACACGCTGTTCGAACTGATGCGCGTGACGGGCGCGCGCGTGCACCTGTCGCATCTGTCGTCGGCGGCGGGCGTCGCGCTGGTGCGCGCGGCGAAGGCCGAAGGGCTCGCCGTCTCCGCCGACGTAACCATCAATCACGTGCATCTGGTGGACGTGGATATCGGCTACTTCGATTCACAGTTCCGCCTGGATCCGCCGCTGCGTTCGCAGCGCGACCGCGAGGCGATTCGCGCGGGTCTGGTGGACGGCACCATCGACGCGATCTGTTCCGATCACACGCCGCTCGACGAAGACGAGAAGCTTTTGCCGTTTGCCGAGGCGACACCGGGCGCGACCGGCCTCGAACTGCTGCTGTCGCTGACGGTGAAGTGGGCGCGCGAGGCGGACGTGCCGCTGGCGAAGGCGCTTTCGCGCATCACGTCGGCGCCGGCGGATGCGCTGAAGCTGCCGGCGGGACGCATCGTGACGGGCGCGCTCGCCGATGTCTGCGTGTTCGATGCGAACGCTGACTGGCGCGTCGATCCGCGCAAGCTCAGGAGCCAGGGCCGCAATACGCCGTTCCTGGGCTACGAACTGCCGGCGCGCGTGCGTGCGACGGTGGTCGGCGGTCACCTCGCCTACGAGAGCCGCTGAACATGAGACTGACGCTGCGCAAACTGCGGCTGCTCGTCCACTTGCTGGTGGGCATGGGGATCGTCGCAACGCGGTTTCCGCGCGCTTCCGCGAGCGAGCGCAGCGAGATGAACCGCGTCTGGTCGATCAAGATGCTGCGGCTCGCGGGCATGAAGCTCGTCGTGCACAACGACGAAGCACGGCTCGATGCCGGCGTGCTGGTGGTCGGCAATCATGTGTCGTGGATCGACATCTACGTGATCAACGCGTGGCGTCCGACGCCGTTCGTATCGAAGGCGGAGATCCGCAAGTGGCCGGTGGTCGGCTGGCTCGCGCAGCAACTGGACACGGTGTTCGTGCAGCGCGAGAAGCGCAGCGACGCGAAGCGCATCATGCACGAACTCGCGCAGCGGCTGATGGCGGGCGAGAAGATGTGCGTGTTTCCTGAAGGCACCACGACCGATGGCCGCACGCTGCTGCCGTTCCATGCCAATTTGTTCCAGGCGGCCGTGTCGGCGTCCGTGCCGGTGCAGCCGATCTGCCTGATGTACGAGGACGCGCAGGGCCGGCAATCGGTCGCGCCCGCGTATATCGGCGACATGTCGCTCAACGATTCGCTCGATGCGCTGTTGCGCGCGGGCGAGATCACCGCCCATCTTTACGTGTGCAATCCGCTCGCGCCGGGCGCGGACCGGCGGCTGCTCGCGAGCGAGGCGCAGGCTGCGGTGAACGCGGCGCTGGATCAGATGCGCGGCGCGCCGGCTGTCGTCAGTGAGCCGCTGTTCGTCGAGCCGGTCGTCACTTCTTCATCGAACAACTCACCTGCGTGACGACGCGCTGCGCCGGATCGGCCGTGAGCCGCACCGCCGACAGCTTGTTGCCCCACACGCAGCCCGAGTCCAGACACAGCACGTTGTCGCGGATCATCAGGCCGAGCGCGGCCCAGTGGCCGAACACCACCGTCACGTCCTGCGTGCGGCGTCCGGGTGCGTCGAACCACGGCAGATAGCCGGGCGGCGCGGCATCCGGACCGCCGTTGTTGGCGAACTCCATCGCGCCTTCGGCCGTGCAGAAGCGGATCCGCGTCAGCGCGTTGTAGATCACGCGCAAGCGGTCGAGGCCCGTGAGCGTCTCATCCCAGCGATGCGGCTCGTTGCCATACAGGCCCGCCAGCGTCTCTTTCCAGTCCGGTGCGCGCAAGGCGGTCTCGAGTTCATGCGCGAGCGTCATGGTCAGGGCGGCGTCCCATTGCGGCAGCACGCCCGCGTGCACCATCAGCATGCCGTGTTCGAAGTGCGCGACGGCCTTGTGCCGCACCCATTCGATGAGGTCGTCTGCATCGGGGGCGGCGAGGATCTCGTCGAGCGTGTCGCCTTTCTTCGGCTTGCGCAGTCCGGCTGCGACCGACAGCAGGTTCAGGTCGTGATTGCCGAGTACGACGGTGGCGCGCGAGCCGAGCGCGATCACTTCGCGCAAGGTCTGCAAGGACTGCGGCCCGCGATTGATCAGGTCGCCCGCGAACCAGAGCGGCACGTCGTCGGCGACGGCTGCCTTTTTGAGCAGGCGCTCGAAGGGCTCGCAGCAGCCTTGCAGGTCGCCGAAGACGAGAGGAGCGAGAGCGGTGTCGAGGCTGGAGGTCAGGGCGTCGGTCATTGAAGAAGAGGCGGGGAAGGGTGGTTCGGCTCATTATGAAACAGCCGGTGAAGACTGTCCGCGCAGCACTGGTTATGCCAGCACCCCCGCCGCATCAAACCGCGCCGCCCAGCTGTTCTCCGCCCGATAAGCCTCGATCTCCGCCGCGCCCGCCTGACTGCGCAACGCGGCTTCCACGGCGCCGCCGAGCTGTTCCGGCGCATCCACCAGAAAGGTCGCGGGCTCGCCGCCGCGCAGCTTCATCTCACCGAACGCCGTCGAAATGACCGGCAGGCCCATCGCCCGATACTCGTAGTACTTGATCGGATCGACACCGTCCGTCAGCTGGTTGCGGATGAACGGAATCAGCCCGATGTCGAACGCGCGCATCGCTTCGAGCGCTTCCGCGTGCGCGACCGGTGGCAGCATCTGCACGTTGCCCGGCAGCGCGCCCGGCGGCGCGGAAAACACCGGACCGATCAGCCGGATGGTGTCGGCGGGACGCTGGCGCGCGAGCGCGGTAAGCCACGCCCAGTCGAACCACGGCCCCATCGTGCCGAGATAGCCGATGACCTTCGGCTGGCCATCGCCCAGCCGTGCGAGCTTCGCCAGGTCGGCGGCGGGGAGGATCGCCGGGTCCAGGCCGTTGTAGACGAGCCGCGCGTCCGGACGAAGCGTCTGCCAGCGGGCGCGCAACGCCGTCGATGACACCAGCAGCCGGTCCACGCTCGTTGCGATGCGCGCCTCGACCCGCGCCAGCGCCGTGCGCGAGATGCCGGTATAGAAGGCCGGAAAATCGTCCATGCTGTCATAGGCCGATCGCGCCGCATGTGCATGACGCAGCAGGTCGAAGGCGAGCGCGCTCGGCTTGCCGACGACCAGCAGCGTTTCACCCTCGGCGCAGAAACGTGCGACACGGCCCGCCAGCGACCGCCAGCCCATGCGGTTGAGCAGCGTGCCGCCGGGCATCGGTTCGAGCGGCAGCGCGCGCACGCTTTCGACGGTGACCCAGTCAGGACGAGCCGCCGCCGCGCCCGAGGCGCCGCTCGAAGGCCGCCGCAGGTCGCGCAAGGCGGGCAGGCGCGTGGCGTAGGGATCGATCCACAAGACGCGTCCGCCGGTCGCCGCATGGAACCATTCGACGAACTTGTGCGGGCGCTGCGCGAAGCTGGCCCACGGCAGCGGCGAGAGATAGACGAGTTGCCGCATCAGTGAAGGCGGCTTGCGTGGCGAGGCGTGGCGGACGGCATGCGCGGGTTCCTCACCACGTGTAGTCGACGTAGAACTGCGGATAGTCGCGCCACTTTTCCTTGAAGTACTGCGCATTGCGCAGGAACAGCGCGGTGTACTTGTCGCTGCCCGAATTGGCCTGCGTGGTCTGGTGCGGCTGATGGCGGATGCCCGAGAGATCGCGGAACGTCACCTTCATGTCGAGCGCCTTGATCTGGAAGCAGAGATCGGTGTCCTCGAAGCAGGTGGGATCGTAGAAGGTATCGAAGCCGTGCGTCGCGTCGAAGGTGCGACGGCGCATGAAGAAGCCGCTCGTGCCAAGGAAGCCGATGTCGGCGCGATAGCCGTCACGGATCGCCACGGCGTTCATCGCGCGGTTCGGGCAGTAGTCCGCGATCATGCCGCCCAGGTCGGTGCGGGTCTTGTCGAACCAGCCGGCGTTCCAGCCGATCACGCCCACGCTCGCATCGGTTTCCAGCACGCGCAGCGCCTCGGCGAAGCCCGACGAGCCCGCGAACCACTGGTCGCTGTCGAAGAAGGCGATGTACCGGCCAGTGCTGTGCTCGACCCCGAGATTGCGGCCCGACGAGCAGCCGTTCTCCGGATTGCGCACGAGCTTCACTTGCGGGAATTGCTGCTCGACGATCTCCGCGCCGCCATCGACGCTCGCGTTGTCCACCACGACGACATCCGCGAGATAGGGCGAGCAATGCGCGAGCAAGGTTTCGAGCGCCCGCGCGATGATCTTCGCGTTGTTGTGGATCAGGATCACGACGCTCACGTCATGGCGCGGCACGGGCGGGCACAGATGTTCGAGGCGGCCGAGCCAGCTGTTCCTCGCGACGAAGGCGTCGTCGGGACGCGCGGACGGTTCCGCCCGACCGAGCTCGGCGCAGCGCGCGACGAACGACGCTTCGTCCTCGCAGACATGGAGGTCCGCCGACGGCGTGATGCCGAAATCGAGCGAGGTCACGACCGGCTTGCGCAGATGCAGGCCGGCATAGAGGCCCGCGGTCGCGTCGCCGTCGACGAGCGCGTTGCGCAGCAACGGGAAGAACAGGAAATGGGCATGCGCGACATAGGCCGGCAGCGCCGCGAGCGGCTCGGCCGCGCGCACGACGACGTTCGCCGGCATGCCCGGCGCGGCCGCACCGGTGCCGATGAAGCAGAAAGTGAGTTCTGGCGCCCGTTCCGCGCTGCGCCGCACGAGCGACCAGTCGATTGCTTCGAGACCGTTCACGCAGAAGCACAGCGCAACGCGGCCGTTCTTCGGCACGAAGCCGGCGGGCGCGTCGTAGGTCTTGTACGGATCGAACACGGTGTGCAGCGCGGCGCCCGGCAGCACTTCCACGGCGTCGCGCTGCTGCCGCACGGCGTCCGCGAGCGCGGGCGTCGCGACGGTGCAGCGGTCGGCCTGCGCGAGCAGCGTCGACAGCATCGCGCGATGCGGCTCGGCGGCATGGGTCCAGTCGTAGGCGACATCGAACACGGTCTCGACGCCGCGATGCTTCGCGAACAGGAAGAACGGGCTCACGCGCGCGTCCGGCACGCCGATCACGAGGCGCGCGGCTTCGGACACGCGCTCGAACACGTATTCGAGCGTGACGGCGTCGATCGAATGGTGAATCAGGCCGGGGATCTGCAAGGCGTCCGGGCGCGGCGCGACGGACGCCTTGTCCTGCGGCGACACGTACAGATAGATCACGCGATGGCCCGCATGGAGCGCCGCGAGCGCCAGCTGCGCATGGCGGTGCGTCCCGCCGGCCCAGTCGTAGCGATGCTGCGAGACGATCACCAGCTCGGAACGCTGCAACTGCGCCGATGCCTGGAACCACAGGTCCGGGTCCGTTGGCGAGAGCCCGTGGCGGGAGGCGTCGAGAATCTCCCGGACCTGCCCGTTCTGCAGCGCCTGGCGCGAGCGAGTGTGACGTTTCGCCGCCGAGGCGAGCGCGCGCAGGCCGCCGTTGCGCAGGATGTAGAGCGCGCGTTCCGTATAGGTGCGCGGAGCGGAAAAAAACTTGCGGACAAGCATGTTCGGACCCAGTGATGATGAGGGGACGCTTACGGTTGCGGTCCCGGCCGGCTCGACGATCGAGGCGGCCGGTGCGGCAGTCACGGCAGGCGTTGTGCCCAGTGTTGGTTCGTGTCGGGTTTGATTCTCGCGATTCTCGTCATTTTCGTGAATCGCGTGATTGCGGTGATTCTCGAGACTTTCGCGCATCTGCGCGAGTTCGGCTTGTGCAGCGGCCAGCTCGTCTTGCGCGAACGTGAGCGACTCATAGAGCGCTTCGTTTTTCTGCCGGCTTGCTTCGAGCTCGCGTCGCAGCGTGGCGAGGCCGGCGTCCGCCTCTTGCGTCTCTTGCGCCTCTTCCGCGTTCTGCATGCCGGGAGCGGTGCCCGTGCGCTGCAACGCGTTGAACATCTCGCTCAGCTCCTGCACGCGCTTCTCGTGCTCGGCGGATTGCGCAAGCGCCGCCTGTTCCGCCGCCTTCGCCGAGGCGGCCTGCGCTTCGCTCACGGCAAGCTGGCCGTCGCGAAAGCGCAGAAGTTCGAGGGCTTTCTCACGCATGCGCTGAGCCGCATTCTTCTGCCAGATGGTCTGCTCGAGCCACGTGCTCATCCAGTCGAAGTCGCGGTTCTGCCAGCTGTCCTTCGGACGGGCGGCCTCGCGTGCGCGCGTCATCGCGGCGTCGAGCATCGCGTCATGCACGCCCGACGACGCCGCCAGTTCCGCCAGCCGCTCCGGTGCGATCGTCCACGCCGGTGCGTCGCCGCCGGTCAGGCGATGCAGCGCGCGGCTGAAACGCGCGTCGTCGTCGGTGAGTTGCAGGCGCAGGTCCGCAGGCATGCCGGCCATGTCGTGCGCCAGCGTCATCTTGCGGTCGTATTCGAGCGCGGCCGTCGGGATCTCCAAGGCGATCGTCATGATGCTCGCGTGCAGGCGCATCGAGAACGCGGCGTCGCACTGGCGCAGCAGCGACAGCGCTTCATCCGGCGTGAGCCGGTCCACGACGATGCCGGGAATGGCGTCGCCCAGCTGGCTCTGCATCGTTTCGAGGAACGCGCGGTCCGAGGTCTGCTCGCGCGCGCTCTCCGACCACTGGAAGCCCACCCACACCACCGACCATTCCGGCGTCAATGTCTCGCGCAAGGCTGTGAGCAGCTTCTCTTCCCAGTCGTGCGAGAACTCCCACAGGCGCGCGATGATCGCGAGCTTCTTGCGTCCGGCAAGCGTATCGATGCCCGGCGCTTCGACTGCGGCCGGCTCGCGGCTCGCGGCGTTCGCCACGTAGCCCCAGCCGGGATCGGCGCCGATCGCGATCTCGCGCGTCACGCCGAGCGAGCGCAGCAGCGCGAGCGAATCGGCATCGCGCAGCGTCACGTCGTCGGCGTGCTCGAAGACGTCCTTCACCACCTCTTGCGCCTGCGGCTGGTTGAGCGGTCCGACGCCGTGTCCCCAGATCGCCGTGCGCACGCCGAACTGGCGCGCCATGTAGAAGACGCGCGCGTAGGCCGCGATGTCGTTCTGCGTCGGATCGTAGAGCGCCTCGAGATGGAACGGATGATGATCCTGGAAGATCCCGCCGCCGCCGAACACCAGCAGGTCGGCGCCGGCAAGCGCGCGGCCGACCTCGCCGAGATTGAAGTAATCCACCGCCTCGATGCCGAACGCCTCGCGCGTGTAGGCGGGGTTGTTGCTCAGCGCGACGAGCTCGCCGCCGCGCGCCTGCACCTGGGTTGCGAGCGCGGCGAGCAGCAGTTCATCGCCGACATTGGGCGCGCCGTAATAGCCGACGGCGACCACCCTGATCCGGTCCGACATCACGGACATCACGCGATCCTCCGTGCTCATTGCGAAAAGTCGAAAGCGGGGCAAGGCGCGAGCCAGCCCGAGCCGCCGTCGGCCTGCGGCAGCACGTCGATGTGCCCGGCGTAGGGCAGCCGCGCGTGACGCTTGTATTCGCCCGACTCGACATCGCCGACGCCGATCGCGACCACATAGCGGTTGCCCGAGAAGTTGGCGCGCAGCGACCACGTGAAGTGATACGTACCCGGCTCGAGCGCGTCCATCGCAATGTTCATGTGCTGTGTCGTGGTGCTCCACAGCACGATGTCGTCCACGCTCTTCAGCTGCACGCCGAAGCACGGCCGGAGATTCGGCTGCGACACCCGGATCGACACCGTGACGCGGAACGGATCGTCGAACGAGAAGGTGGTGCGTTCGCGGCCGTCTTCGTCGGTGATCTTCACGTCGAGGATCGAGGTCTTGTCGGACTCCACCTTCTTCGTTTCCGCGCCGCTCTCCGACGCCGCGCGCTCGCCTTCGGGCACGTCGATGTCGATCGCCCGGCCGCCTTCTTCATCGACGAGATCGTTCGCATAGAGCTTCACGACGTCGCGGCACGGGCCGTCCTTGATCAGGTGGCCGCGCTTCAGGTAGATGGCGCGATCGCAGTACTCGACCAGCGTATTGGTGGAGTGCGTGACCAGCAGGATGGTGACGCCTGCCTTCTGCATGTCGCGGATGCGCGTGAGGCACTTGGTCTGGAACGCGGTGTCGCCGACGGCCAGCGCCTCATCGACGACCAGCAGGTCCGGCGAGACGTGGATCGCCACGGCGAACGCGAGCCGCACGTACATGCCGGACGAATAGGTCTTGACCGGCTGGTCGATGAACTCGCCGATATCGGCGAAGGCTTCGATCTCGTGGAAGCGCGCCGCGATTTCCTCAGCCGACACGCCCATGATGCGCGCCGACAGCAGCACGTTCTCGCGTCCGCTGAATTCCGGGTTGAAGCCCGCGCCCAGTTCGAGCAGCGCGGAGATGCGGCCATTGACCTCGATCTCGCCGCTGGTGGGCGAGAGCGTGCCCGCGATGATCTGCAGCAGCGTGGACTTGCCCGAACCATTGCGTCCGATGATGCCGATGGTCTCGCCACGCTTCACCGAAAACGAGACATCGTGCAATGCCCAGAAGTTGCGGCCGTACTCGCGCGGGGCGCGGCCCGGCATGCGGATGCGCGAGGCCAGCGACTGGCGCAGGCGGTCGGCGGGCTTGTCGTAGATCCGGAACAGCTTGGAGATGCGCTCGACATTGACGAGCACATGATCCGCGGGTTCCGGCGAGGGGTTCGCGACAGGTGGCATGGACATTTCGATGAACGGCGGGGTCGGCTCAAGTGTGCTGATGAAGGTCTCCGATACGGGGCCGGGCGTGCGGCCGGCCGGCGCGGGCTATGCGGCGTTGATGCCCAGCAGCTTGTTGTAGAGGCGGCGCTTGATGTCGACGCAGGCGTCGAGGTCGTAGCGCGTGCGCAGCAGTTCCTGGGCGTTGCGGGCCATGGCGGCGCGCTGCGCCGGATTCTGCGCGAGCCGGATCATGGCCTCGGCGAAATCGTCGGCGGTGTCGGCGATGACGAGATCGCGGCCGTCCACCGCGCCGAGCCCTTCGCAGCCCTTGGAGGTGCTGAGAATGGGAATGCCGTTGCTCATCGACTCCAGGATCTTCACGCGCACGCCGCTGCCCGACAGGAGCGGCACGAACAGCAGATGCGCTTCGTCGAGAATCGGCTCGATGGACGGCACGAAGCCATGCACGAAGATGTGCTTGCCGTCGTGCAGCGCCTTCAGGTCGTCGGGCGGATTCGCGCCGAGGAATTGCAGCCGGATGTTGTTTTCGGCGAGGCGGTCCTTCACGAGCGGCAGGATCTCGCGCACGAACCACGACACGCCTTCCGCGTTCGGATACCACCAGAAGCCGCCCATCCACAGCAGGTTCACGACATCCTTCGGCTTCTTGTCGTAGTCGGACGGCTTCACCGGGAAGCACAACGGAATGTAGTGCTTCTCCACCGGCGCGGTGACGCGCTCCATGTCCTCGCGCGAGATGAAGGTCATCGCGTCGAAATTCCAGGCGTTGTCGATCTCGACCTTCCGCGCGTTGCGGCGGCTGATCTCCGCCACCTTCGACACTGCCAGCTTCTGCCAGCCGCCGAGTCCGCCCGGAATCCAGAACGGGAACAGGTCCGACTCGATGTTGTGGCTCACCAGCACCGCCGGCAGCTCGCGCGCGAACTTGCGGAAGAACGCGAGGTGCGTGGTGTGCACTTCGAGCATGTCGATATGCTGCTCGCGAATGATGCGGCGCGCATTGCGCACGGCGGCGCGGCTGAAGTAGCTCGCGTCCATGAACGGCAGGCCGTGCAGCGAATGCACCAGCGAGTGCAGCGCGCGGCCGGCGGTGGTCTTGTCGGACGGCATCGGCGCGCGCGGTTCGACGTGCACCGACTTGAAGTGGCGCTCGTACAGTTCGCGATGCTGCGCCACTTTCTTCTGCTCGTCCTCGCCGCCGATGGTGAACAGATGGAAGTCATAATCGTCGACGAGCGGCGCGAGCGTGTTCATCGTATAGATCGCGCCACCGGCGTTGGCCGGCAGTGGCGGCGCCAGGGTGAAGACGAGAACGTTCTTTTTACGCGTGGCCATGAGATTCGTCGAAAACGTCGGTGTCAAAGAAAGGTGAAAAATCGGTCAGGTAGGCGATCTCGCGATTGCGCTCGCCAATCTGTTTCGCGGGCACGCCGCCGACCACCGTGTACGGCGCGACATCCTTCGTCACGACCGCCCCGGCCGCGACCACCGCGCCTTCGCCGATGGTCACGCCCGGCAGCAGTGTGGCCCGGGCGCCGAGCCACGCGTGATCGTGAATCTCGACCACGCCGCCGATGGACGCAAAGCCCGGATGGTTATGGTCGTGATGCAGCGAGAGAATGCAGCACTGGAACGAGATATTGACGTTGTTGCCGATGGTCACGCCGGTGCGGCCGTCGAGATAGATCTCGCGGTTGAGCACGCAGTTGTTCCCGATCGTTACGTTGCAGCGCGAGTGATAGCCCGTGAAGAACTGCCGCATGCTGACGTGCGTGCGCTGGCCGATGCGGATGCCCAGCACGCGCCGGTAGTACGCGTTGCGCAGGCGCTCGAACGGCACGCGCGCGATCACGTTGTTGCCGACGTAGTATTTCAGCGCCGCGAGGAAGTAATAGGTCGAGGAGCGCAGGAGCCTCGCCTTGATGCGATGTTTCAGGCTCGGGCGCGCGCTGGCTTGGCTCATGGGTCGTGATCGGGTGAGTGGCTGCGTGGGACGATGCGCAGGACGCGGGCCGCGTCAGCTGCGTCCGTAGTTGTCGTCGAAGCGG
Organism: Caballeronia sp. LZ034LL; assembly: GCF_031451215.1. Classification (NCBI taxonomy): domain Bacteria; kingdom Pseudomonadati; phylum Pseudomonadota; class Betaproteobacteria; order Burkholderiales; family Burkholderiaceae; genus Caballeronia; species Caballeronia sp. LZ034LL. Next base: position 2,351,762 of record NZ_JARUXR010000001.1, on the reverse strand, counting down.
ACGATGTCGTCTTCGCCCAGGTATTCGCCGCTCTGCACCTCGATCATCACGAGATCCACGACGCCCGGATTCGTCAGCCGGTGCTTGTGGCCCGCGGGAATGTAGGTCGATTCGTTGGTGCGCACGTAGAACTCGTTCTCGCCGTTGACCACGAGCGCCATGCCGCTCACGACGATCCAGTGCTCGCTGCGATGATGATGCAGTTGCAGGCTGAGGCTCGCGCCGGGCTTCACTTCGATGCGCTTGATCTTGAAGCGCGAGCCTTCCTCGAGCACCGTATAGATGCCCCACGGCCGGTGGACGCTGCGATGCACCTTGTAGGCTTCGTGGCCGCTCGCCTTGAGCGCGGCATACACGTGCCGCACGTCCTGCGCGCGGTGGCGGTTGGCCACCAGCAGCGCGTCCGAGGTATCGACGATCAGCAGGTCTTCCACCCCCACCGCGCCCACCAGACGGCTATCGCTGCGCACATAGCAGTTCGAGACGTCGTGCAGCAGCGCTTCGCCTTCGACGCGGTTGCCGCGTTCGTCGGCGGGCGAGAGTTCGCCCATCGCGTTCCACGAGCCGATGTCGCTCCAGCCGATGTCGCAGCGCACGACCGCGACGTTCGAGGAACGCTCCATCAGCGCATAGTCGATCGAGATGTCCGGGGCGCGCGCGAGCGTGTCGGCATCGAGCTCGATCTGCGCGCCGTCCGCACCGGCGGCGCGGCGGGCGGCGTCCAGACAGGTGCGGGTGGCGTCGAGCACGTCGGGGCAGTGCTGCGCCATTTCGGCGAGCGCCGTGCCGGCGCGCAGGCAGAACATGCCGGCGTTCCACAGGAAGTTGCCCGAGTCGACATAGGCTTGCGCGGTCTCGGCATCCGGCTTCTCGACGAAGCGCCGCACCTTCGTGCCGTCCGCCTCGATATAGCCGTAGGCGGTTTCAGGAAAGGTCGGCGCGATGCCGAAGGTGACGAGCGCGCCTGCCTGCGCGAGCTGCACGGCCTGCGTCACCGCCTGCGCGAACGCGGCGTGGTTGCGCACCAGATGGTCCGCCGGCAGCACGAGCAGCAGCGCGTCCTCGCCGAGCGTGGCGGCGACGTGCAGCGCCGCGGCCGCCACGGCGACTGCCGTGTTGCGCCCGAACGGTTCGAGAATGAACGAGGCGGGCAGGGCCGCCGGATTCACTTCGCGATACTCGTCGTTGGTCTTGAAGAACAGGTCACGGTTGGTGACCGTCAGGACCTGGGCGACGCCCGGAAGCTCGGCGCCGCGCTTGAATGCTTTCTGCAGCAGGCTTTCGCCGTCTTCCAGCCGGATGAACGGCTTCGGATGCGATTCGCGCGAGACCGGCCACAGGCGAGATCCGGCGCCGCCGCAAAGAATGGTGGGGACGAGTTGAGCCGACATGTGTTGCTAGCCTCCGGATAACTTCGACAATTCCTGCGCGCGGACCCTGCCGCGCGCGCGATCTTTCAAGTGCCGACAGCCGGAACAGGTCCGCCGTCAAGCTTACAGTACATCGGCGAAGCCTCGGCGGGCGCGCTGGAACCACCAGAAGCCGAACCAGCAGACGAGGATCGAGCCGGCCATGCAGACGAGCCAGCTGGTCCAGTCGGGCTGCTTGCCGAAAATGAGCGTGTTGCGGCCTTCCTCGATGATGAAGGTCAGCGGATTCAGCCGGATCCAGGTCTGGTACTGCGGTGGCAGGTTCGACACGGGATAGAACACCGGCGAGAGGAACATCAGCACCGAGGTGAGGATGCCCGTGATCTGCGCGATGTCGCGTACGTACACGCCGAACGCCGACAGGAACCACGCGAAGCCCATTGCGCCGATCAATAGCGGCGCGAGGATCAGCGGAAAGAGCAGCGCGGTCCACGGCAGCGCATGCAGCAGGATCACTTCCGCGATGAGCAGCACCAGCAGGCTGATGGCGCTGTGAAAGAGCGCCGAGCCGAGCGCGACGATCGGCAGGATCTCCAGCGGGAAGATCACTTTCTTCACGTAGTTGACGTTGGCGAGGATCAGCGTGGGCGCGCGGTTGATGCATTCGGCGAGCAGGCTGTGCAGGATCAGGCCGACGAACAGGACGACGGCGAACGCGCCCTTGTTGTCGTCGAGCGTGCCCCAGCGCGCCTTGAACACCACCGAGAAGAAGAACGTGTAGACCACCAGCATCAGCACCGGATTGAAGAACGACCACGCGAGCCCCATCGCCGAACCGCGATAGCGGCCGATCACTTCACGCTGCGTCATCTGCACGATCAATCCGCGGTTGCGCCATACGGTCTTCGGAATCGCGGCCAATGACGCGGGATGCTTCGAATGTGGATTCATCAAGTTTTGCGAATGCTGTTGCAATGGCCGGGCGCGTTTCAAAAAACGCACGGCACATCACGCCTGCTTGTAGCGCGCGACGGTGATAGGGGTGGTCCGCCCGTCGCAGGATGCAAAATCAACCGTTTTGTAGTGCGATCACGCCTTCATCCGGTAAAAACGGGATGGCTTGATCTTGGTTTCTTCATACGGCTGGAGCGTCGCCGCCCGCCTTTGCAGTGGGGCGCAGCGGGCGGCAAATTATACTGCATGCCCATTTTGCGCCGCGGCCACGGGCGCTCGCAGGCCGCCTGGAAGGCAGCCAAAAAGCGGCCCTTCAGGTCGCCGAAATGATGCACGCGCAGCGGCGTCGATATGAAAGAATCCGAAATGTTCCCCTGCCGACCAACTCACCGGCAAGTCATCTTTTGATTTGAAACGTCCGTTACACTTGGCCGCTGTCGTGTAACGGCCTTCGCCGGTATCGTCGACCGGGCATTCTCTTCCTTCAGGCCGCGGTTGCAAGCACGCGCGCGCCGCTCATCGATACGTCCCCAGAGGTTCATGCCAGAGTACATCAAGGGCTTCTTCGCCTCCCGAACGCTATTCCGCGCCTTCGCGGTGCTGCTGGTCACGTTAGGATCACTCCATCTGTTGAGCGGCCTCGCCGACAACATGGACTTCAACCGCAGCATCACGTTCTTCATCGACAGGCCGGCCGGGTTCAGTTCGCTGTTTCCGCCGCCAGGCAGCGATGAAGCACACCGGCTATTCCTCTCTTCGTGGCACGACAAATGGGTGTTCGCGCAGAGCTGGTTGCAGCGGCCCGCGCTGTTGACGCTGTCGTCCTACAAGGCCTATGTGTTCGCGCAGTCGCTGTTCGTCAGGCTGATCGACTGCGGGTCGGGCCGCTATTCGCTGATCATCGGCTCGCTGATCTCACGCGCCATCTACTTCTGCGCGTTCATTGCGCTGTTCATGCGTCTGCGCCGCGCCGAGCATCTGCTGACCACCTGGATGTTCATGCTGATTGCCGCGGTACTCGCGCTGTCGGCGGATTTCTCAGCGTATTTCAATACCTTCTTCGAGGATCAGCTGGTCATCGTGTTCCTGCCGTTGATCGCGCTGTGCATCTACCGCAGCGAACGGGATGCGCAGCCTGCGCGTGCCCCGCGCTGGTGCGCACTGCTGCTCGCCACGTTCGTCGGCGCGGCCAAGACGGCCTTCTTCCCGCTGCCGCTGATCGTCGCGCCCTTCGTGATGCCGTTGTTCGACGCACGGCGCGCGCGGCTGAAGACGGCGGCCGTGCTGACGGCCTGCGTCGCCGCGACCTTGCTGCCGGTGTTTTCGGGCGCGTTCAAGAGCATCAACCAGTACCATGCGGTCTATGCGGGCGCGTTGAGCGTGCTGTCGCCGCGGGAAATCGCGGGCATCGGGCGCATCGGCGACAAGCCCGTCCTGCGCGAATGCGTCAACGTGATCGCCTATGCGCCCGACGGACCGTCCTGCATGGAACGCGCGCACGCCCGCTATGCCGATGTGGTGCGGCTCGCCCTCGTCAAGCCGGTGATCGTGCCGCGCATCGCGCAGGCCGTGTTCAGCACGGGCAACGAGATTCGCATCGGCTATCTCGGCACGAAGCTCGAACACGGCGACAACTTCTTCAACCTGCCGGTGTTCTCGTGGTGGCGCGACCTGTATCGGGAGCGCCTCAACTATGTGATGCTGGCGTCGCTCGTCGTGGCGTTCGTGCTCATCGCGCAATACCGCGGCAGCGCGCGGGCAGGGCGGCTCGTGCTGCTGAAGATCGCGTCCTTCCTGGGGCTGTTCGGCTTCGTGGGCTATGCCACGTCCTTCGGCGATGGCCTCGCGGACAATACCCGCCATCTGATCGGCGCGAGCTATGCGCTGTCGCTGTCCGCGGTATTCTTCGTGCCGGGCGTGCTGGCATTGCTGCTGCGCGGACGCGGCGCCGAGCCGGTGGACGCGCAGGAACACGCCTGATTCAGCGCCTTATCCCAGTCGCTTCATCAACCGGATCCGGAATTTCCATGCAGCTCGTGTTGCTCTATTCGTTCTTCGCCGCCATCGCGACGCTCGCCAACATTGGCGCGCAGGATCTCTCGACGCGCATCTACGGCGGTCCGTGGCATATCGTGCTGTCCGTGCTCGTGGGCACGGGCGTCGGGCTGGTCGTGAAGTACGTGCTCGACAAGAAATGGATCTTCCGCTTCAAGGCGCAGAACGCCCGTCACGACGCCACCATGTTCACGCTCTACGTCACGATGGGCCTCGTCACCACCGCGATCTTCTGGGGCGTCGAATTCGCGTTCGAGCATGTGTTCGGGACGGCCACCATGCGCTACGTGGGCGCGTGTATCGGCCTGGCGATCGGCTATGTGATCAAGTACCGGCTCGACAAGCGCTACGTGTTCCGCAGCTTCGGCGGCGAGCAGCCCGCGCTGGCTGCCCGCGACTGATTGTCGTCGCCTTGGCGCGGCAACGCCGCGTCAGAGCGATGCGCGCTTGAAGAGGAAGCGCGGCACGTTGCGGATGATGAGCATGATGCCCCACCAGAACCACGGCGTATAAAGCACATCCTTCCTGCGCTCGACCGCGCGCACGATGTCCTTCGCGACCTTCTCCGGCGTCGCGACCAGCGGACCGGGCAGCGGCAGCCCTTCGGTCATCGGCGTGGCGACGAAGCCCGGCTTGATGTCCAGCACATGCACGCCGACCTTGAAGAGGCGCGCGCGCAGCCCTTCGAGGAAGGCCTGCAGCGCAGCCTTCGCGCTGCCATACAGATAGTTCGACGGTCGCCCGCGATCGCCCGCCACCGACGAGATCACGGCAAGCACGCCGTGCCGCTGCGCTTCGAGGCGGTTGGCGAGCGGCGTGAGCAGCGCGATCAGCGAGAGCGCATTGGTGTGGAATTCGCGCACGGCCACCGCCGGGTCGTTCTGGCACGCGGCCTGGTCGGGCAGGGTGCCGGAGGCGACCAGCACGATATCGATGGAATCCATCTGCGCGGCGCACGCTGAGAGCATGGCGGCGTGCTCGTCGAGCGTGTCGAGGTCGAGCCGATAGGTGGCAGCCGAAGCCGCGCCGCGCGCCGTGAGATCGGCGGCGACCTGCTCCATGCGGTCCTGGTTGCGCGCCACGAGGAAGAAGCGCGCGCCCTTGGCGGCCCATTCTCGGGCACAGGCAATGGCGATGGCGGACGTGGCGCCTACGATGACGATGTTCTTCATGAGGCGATCATTCGTTTCCAGAAGTGCGACAGCATCGCGGGATCGCGAAGCGATTCGAGCTGCTGCCATTGAGGATAAGCGGCGCGGAAATCGGCGGCGGACATGTGTGCGTCCTTCGCCGGATAGATGCGTCCGCCCGCTTCGCGCACGAGGGTATCGAGCGCGGCGAACAGCTGCGCGTTACGGGCATCGTGCTGCGGGAAGTCGAGTGCGAGCGAGGTGCCTTCCATCGGGAAGGACAGCAGCCCGGGCGACGCAATGTCGCCGCAGCGCTTGAGCACCGCGAGGAACGATCCCGTCCCGCTCGACGAGATGCGGTCGAGCATCGCGCGCACTGCCTCGCGCGCGGTCGCGGCCGGCACGACGCACTGGTACTGCTGGAAGCCCAAAGGTCCGTAGATGCGGTTCCATTCGAGCAGGCTGTCCAGCGGATAGAAGTAGCCGTCGTAGCCGACGCGCGACAGTTCCACCGGCTTGCGCTGCTTGCGGTAATACAGTTCGTTGAACGCGCGCAGCGTGAGGCCGTTGATGAGCGACACGGGTGGCGTGAACGGCACGCTGCGCTTGCGGCGTTGCTCGACATCGAGCGAGCCGTGGATCGCGTGATCGCCGGCCATGAAGAGGCCGCGTCCAAGCGAGGCGCCGCGGCTCGCGCAATCCACCCAGGCGACGCAGTATTCGTGCTTCGCGTCGTACTCTTCCGAGAGATCGAAGAACTCGTCGAGCTTGCCGAAGCGGATGCTCGTCACGTCGATCAGGCTCGTGCGGATCGGCATCAGCGCGAATTCGGCCCACAGGATCAGCCCGGTGAGCCCGAGGCCGCCGATGGTCGCCTTGAACCATTCGGGATTCGTGTCCGGCGAGCATTCGAGCACCGTGCCGTCGCTGCGCGCGAGGCCGAACGCGCGCACGTGGCGGCCGAAGGTGCCGCGCACATGATGGTTCTTGCCGTGCACGTCATTGGCGATGGCGCCGCCCAGCGTCACGTACTTCGTGCCCGGCGTGACCGGCAGCATCCAGCCGCGCGGCACCGCGACGGCGAGGATCTGCTCGAAGGTGATGCCGGGCTCGGCGCGCACGATGCCGCGCGTCCAGTCGGCCGAGATGATGCGGTCGAGCGCGAGCGTCTGGAACACGTGATCGGAGCTGGCCAAGCAGACATCGCCGTAACTGCGGCCGTTGCCGAAGGCGAGCGTCGTGCCGTGCGTCTCTTGCACCCCGCGCCACTGCGCCTGCGCCTGATCGCGCCAGTGGGCGGCGTGCGGCGTCTGCGGCAGGCGGGGATAGCGGCCCCAGGAAAGCAGTTCGCTCATCGGTCAGGTCGCAAGCCAGAAGGCCAGGCCGCACAGCGCGACCACCAGCAGGCTCATGCGGTCGCGCGCGGCGAACACGATGGGATCGTCGTTCATGCCGCCGCGATGCGTGATGATCCAGGTGCGGCTGATCCAGTAGAGCATGACCGGGCAGGCGAGCCAGATGTATTGCGGATGCCGGTACAGCACCGTCGTGCCTCCGTCCTGGATGTACATGGCGAGCACCAGCACCGAGATGTAGCCCGAGGCCGTGCCGAGCGACGATACCATCGAGAGGTCGTCGGACAGATAGCCGCGTCCGCGGGTTTTTTCGCGGCCGGCCTGCACCATCGCGTGCAGTTCGGCGTAACGCTTGACGAACGCGAGGCTCAGGAAGAAGAACATCGAGAAGGCGAGCAGCCAGAAGGTCAGATGCACGCTGATCGCAGCCGCCCCGGCGATGATGCGCGTCGTATAGAGTGCGGCCAGCGTGACCACGTCGATCATCACGCGCCGCTTGAGCACGAGCGAATACGCGAGCGTCAGCACGTAGTAGCCAAGCAGCACCGCGCTGAAGCGCCATGGCAGGAACGCGGCGGCGATGCCGAACGCCACGGCGAGCAGCACCGGACACAAGGCCATGCCCCACAGCAGCGGCAGGGTGCCGGCGGCGAGCGGCCGCCTGCGCTTGACCGGATGATGGCGGTCGTCCTCGAGATCGAGCAGGTCGTTCAGCAGATAGACGCTCGACGCGCACAGGCCGAACGACACGAACGCGAGCACGGCATGCCCGAGCAGCGGCAGGTTGGCGAGATGATGTCCGGCGAGCAGCGGCACCAGGATCAGCAGGTTCTTGAGCCACTGGTGCAGGCGCAGCGCCTTGGCCCAGACCTTGAATTGCGGCGGACGGTTTTCGAACACCTGCTCGACGTTGGCGCCGCGATTCGCGGCGCGCATCACGCCCGCATGCGGATTGACGACATAGGCGCGGTCGGCCGATTGCCAGACGGCGATGTCGTCGTGCGAATTGCCGACGTAGTCGAAGCCCTTCTCGCCGTATTCGGCGACGAGCCGCTCACGCTTGCGATGCGACGAGAGATTGACGCGCTCGTCGCTGGCGAAGACGCGAACGAAGAGCCCGAGATGCTCGGCAATGCGCCTGGCGAACGACTCGTGGCTTGCCGTGGCCAGCACGAGTTCGCGGCCTGCCGCGCGCATCTCCGTCAGCCAGTTGATGACCTGGAGGTTGTACGGCAGCGTGGTCACGTCGATCGACACGTGCTCCGCGAGCCCTGCCTTGAGCGCGGGCTTGCCGCCGCTTGCGAGCCATTGCAGCGGCTGGAAGAACTTCTGCGGGAACGATCTCAGGAAGGCGAATCCGCTCTCGACGAGAATGTCGGAGCGAATCAGCGTACCGTCGAGATCGACGACGATGGGCTTGCTCATTCAGTTCACGATAAGGTGATCAGGGTAAGCCCACTGCGCGGGTCCGGTCGGAGCCGAAGCAACAGCAGGGGCCGATTCGGATAGGGCATGGTCACTGCGATTGGGCGGAATTTAGCACAATCCTAAGTGCAAAATTTTACAAATCTTCCCGGCTGCGGCTTTTCCGGAGAGTCGTGCGGTTGCCGAAAAGGGTGACTTTGAGCACAATCGGTGCGGTTTCCACTTCATGACGCGGTCCGTATTCCTCTCGTGGCGCGGACACCTCTCCTTGTCCGATGAACGCGATCCCACCGCAAGGCCGGACCACCGCCCGGCCAGATCAGTCCGACGATGCCTGCCCGCTCAGCATCTCCATCGTGGTCTATCGGCCTGATGCGGCACTGCTCGCGCGCACCGTCGAGACGCTCGACGCCGCGCTGGCCCAGTTGCACGACGTGGCCGGACATACGCAGCTTTACCTGATCGACAACGGCAATCCCGGCGAGTTCGCCGATCTTCCGGCGCCTTCCGACGAAGGCCTCGAGACCGTCGTGATCCGGGGGCATGGCAATGTCGGCTACGGACGTGGCCACAATCTCGCGATCGAGCGGACCCGCAGCCGCTTTCATCTGATCCTCAATCCCGATGTCGAGCTTAACGCCGACGGTCTGCGCCGCGCGCTCGCCTTTCTTCAGGCGGAGCCCGATGCGGGATTGCTCGCGCCGTGGATCGGCGGCGAGGACGGTGCGCAGCAGTTCCTGTGCCGCCGCTATCCGACCGTCCTCGATCTGTTCGCGCGCGGCTTCCTGCCCGCGTCGCTGCGCAAGGTGTTCGCGCGGCGCCTGGCGCGTTATGAGATGCGCGATGTCATCGGCGAGCGGGACATCGTATGGGATCCGCCCATCGTGAGCGGCTGCTTCATGCTGTTCCGGACCGGCGTGCTCAAGTCGCTCGGCGGTTTCGATCCGCGTTATTTCCTCTACTTCGAAGACTACGACCTGAGCCTGCGCACGCGTGACTTCGCCCGCATCGTGTATGTGCCGTCGGTGCGCATCCTGCATCACGGCGGCGGCGCGGCACGCAAGGGTTCGACGCACGTGAAGCTGTTCGCCACGTCGGCGTTTCGCTTCTTCAACCGCTTCGGCTGGAAGTGGCTGTGAGCGCGCCGCGCCAACGCATCGCGGTGACGGGCGCGAACGGCTTCGTCGGCCGGGCGGTGAGCCGCGCGCTGCTCGAACGCGGCATCGCGGCAACCGGTCTCGTGCGCCCCGGCGCGCAGTGCGGGCCGGGCGTCGAGGTGCGTGTCGTCGAAGGACTCGACGCGCTCGGTCCCGAAGCGTTCGCCGGTTGCGACGCGGTGATCCATCTCGCTGCGCGCGTGCATGTGATGGGCGAGGCTGCCTCACAGGCCGAGGCGGTGCTCGACGCCTACCGCGCGGTCAATGTAGCGGGCGCGCTCGGCGCCGCCGAGGCCGCGCGCCGCGCGGGCGCCACCCGCTTCGTGCTGATGAGCAGCATCAAGGCGCTGGGGGAACACGACCTGGGCCGTCCCTTCACCGAGGACGACGAGCGTCGTCCTCCGGACGCGTATGGCGTTTCGAAAGCGGAAGCCGAGGTCCGGCTGCTCGAATTCGGCAGCCGCACCGGCATGGAGGTGGTGGTGGTGCGCCCGCCGCTCGTGTACGGTCCCGGCGTGCGCGCCAATTTTCTCGCGATGATGAACGCGGTCGCGCGCGGCGTGCCGCTGCCGCTGGGCGCGATCGACGCGCGCCGCAGCCTCGTGTCGGTGGACAACCTGGCGAGCGCGACGGTCGAATGCGCGCTGCATCCCGGCGCCGCGGGCCGCGTGTTCCATGTGACGGACGGCGAAGACCCGGGTGTCGCGGAACTCGTGCGCAAGCTGGGCGAGCATCTTGGCAGGCCGGCGCGGCTGGTCCCGGTCCCGCCCGGATGGCTGCGCGGCATGGCGCGCCTGTTGGGCAAGACCGCGCAGGTCGAACGCCTGACGAACAGCTTGCGGGTGGATTCGCGCCGGATTCGCGAGACGCTGGGCTGGCGCGCGCCGCAGACGCTCGATCAGGGCCTCGCCGTCACGGCCGAGTGGTATCGCTCGAAGCAGCGTTGACCCGCGCGCGTCAGGCGCAGCAACGAAGCGGCGTCGGACCAGCTTTATTCGTCTGATTTTAAAAACCAGAGCCGCCGGACAATCGCGTATCCTTTGGGGTTTTGCCAAGCGAAACTCGCCCTTCGGCGGGCGCTCTTCGCCTGGATAATCCAATAACCCTGCATGCCGCTTTCGTTATCTGACAACCCGCCTGTCATGACCGCGATCATCGTCGCGGTGCTGGCCTTCGTCGCGTGCGTGCTGATCCTCCAGACGCTGCTGCGCACCGGCCTGGCCTGGCGCCTCGCCACCGATATCCCCAACGAACGCTCGCTGCACGAGCGGCCCACGCCGCGCGTCGGCGGCTGGGGCGTCGTGCCGGCGGGCGCCGCCGCGCTGCTGCTCTGCGCGCCGTCCATGTGGCCGATCGCCGCCTGCGTGCTGTTCCTCGCCGCCGTCTCGCTGATCGACGACCGTCGCGGCCTGCCCGCGCGCGTGCGCTTCGCCGCGCACTTCGTCGCCGTGATCGCGGTGATCGTCGCGCATCCGGCGGCCGTGCCGTGGTGGGCGCTCGTGGTGGTCGGCTTCCTGATGCTCTGGCTCGTCAATCTCTACAACTTCATGGACGGCTCGGATGGCCTCGCCGGCGGCATGGCGCTGTTCGGTTTCGCAGGCTACGCCGCCGCCGCGCTCGCCGGCCCTGCGCCCGCGGTCGGGCTGGGCCTGGCGAGCATCGGCGTTGCCGGCGCCGCCGCCGGCTTCCTGACCCTGAATTTTCATCCGGCCCGGATTTTTCTCGGCGATGCGGGGTCTATTTCACTGGGGTTTCTCGCTGGCGCACTGGGTTACTGGGGCTGGCAGCACGGCGTATGGCCCATCTGGTTCCCGGCGCTGGTGTTCGCGCCGTTCATCGCCGACGCTTCAGTGACGCTGATCCGGCGGCTCGCACGTGGCGAAAAATTTTGGCAGGCGCATCGCGAGCATTACTATCAGCGGATGGTGCGTATGGGTTTCGGACACGCGCGCACGGCACTTGTCTGGTATCTGTTCATGGCGGCGGGCATAATTCTCGCCAATGGAGCGCTGCATTTTTCCCTTTCCATGCAGTGGCTGGCAGTAGCGGGCTGGGCAGTCGTGGTTGTGGCAGCGGGCGCGGTGGTCGACGCGCGTTGGCGGCGGCATGAACCGCGCCGTTCCGAACAATCTTGAGGTCCTGCTGATGAATCGAATCAAAGCTTCGTGGCTATCGGCGGGTGCATTCTTCTTCGACCTGGTCGCGGTCGCCGGTTCCTGGGTCGCCGCCTACGTCATCCGCTTCAACGGCAGCGTGCCGCATACGTTCCGCGAGAACGCGCTCGAGGCGCTCGTCTGGGTGCTGCCGGTCTACGGCATCGTGTTCCGCGTGTTCGGCCTGTATCGCGGCATGTGGGTGTTCGCGAGCCTGCCGGACCTGATGCGCATCTCGAAATCGGTCGTGGTGGGCGCGCTGCTCGTGATGATCGGCGCCGTGATGTGGCAGCCGCTGCCCGTCATCCCGCGTTCCGTGCTCATCGTCTCTCCGCTGCTGCTGTTCCTCACCATGGGCGGCGCGCGCGCGCTGTATCGCGCGGGCAAGGAGTTCTATCTGTACGGCGGCCTGGTTGGACAGGGCAAGCCGGTGATCGTGCTCGGCGCGGGTACGGCCGGCGCGATGCTGGCGCGCGAACTGGCGCGCTCCAGCGAATGGCGTCTCGTCGGCCTGCTCGATGACGATCCCGCCAAGCAGGGCCGCGAAGTCCTCGGGCACAAGGTGCTCGGCAAGTTCGGCGACCTGCCGAAGTTCGCGGAGCAGTACAAGACCGATTACGCGATCATCGCGATCCCGTCGGCCTCCGTCGACGAGCAGCGGCGCGTCGCCACGCTGTGCGTGCGCGCCGGCGTCAAGGTGATGGTGCTGCCCGCGCTCAGCCAGCTGACGGCGGGCGAGGGCAACTTCCTGTCGCGCGTGCGGCAGATCGACCTCGAAGACCTGCTGGGCCGCGAGCCAGTGAAGATCGACATGCCGCACGTCGAACGCCTGCTGCACGGGCGCGTCGTGATGGTGACGGGCGCGGGCGGCTCGATCGGCTCGGAGCTGTGCCGGCAGATCCTGCGCTTTTCGCCCGCGCAACTGGTGGCCTACGACCTCAGCGAATACGCGATGTACCGGCTCATCGAGGAGCTGCACGAGAAGTTTCCGGATTGCTCGGTGATTCCGGTCGTGGGCGACGCGAAGGACTCGCTGCTGCTCGACCAGACCATGGCGCGCTTCACGCCGCACATCGTCTTCCACGCGGCGGCCTACAAGCATGTGCCGCTGATGGAAGAACAGAACGCGTGGCAGGCGGTGCGCAACAACGTGCTCGGCACGCTGCGGGTGGCGCGCTCGGCGATCCGTCATGACGTGCGCCACTTCGTGCTGATTTCTACCGACAAGGCCGTCAACCCCACCAACGTGATGGGCGCCTCCAAGCGCCTCGCCGAGATGGCGTGCCAGGCCTTGCAGCAATCCGCGCCGCGCACGCAGTTCGAGACGGTGCGCTTCGGCAACGTGCTCGGCAGCGCGGGCAGCGTGATTCCGAAGTTCCAGCAGCAGATCTCGAAGGGCGGCCCGGTCACGGTCACGCATCCGGAGATCACGCGCTTCTTCATGACCATTCCCGAGGCGGCGCAGTTGGTGCTGCAGGCGTCGAGCATGGGGCGCGGCGGCGAGATCTTCATTCTCGACATGGGCCAGCCGGTGAAGATCGTCGATCTCGCGCGCGACCTGATCCGCCTGTACAACTATTCGGAAGAGCAGATCCGCATCGTGTTCACGGGCTTGCGGCCGGGCGAGAAGCTCTACGAAGAACTGCTCGCCGACGACGAAACCACCACGCGCACGCCGCATCCGAAGCTGCGCATTGCGCAGGCGCGGGGCGTGCCGGACGATTTCATCGACGAGCTGCTGCCGTGGCTGATGCAGCACCGCGTGCTGTCCGACGAAGAGGTGCGCCGCGACCTGCGCCGCTGGGTGCCGGAGTATCAGACCACGATGCTGCCGGTGTTGCAGAGCGTGCCGGTCGTGAAAGTGGCGAACGAGCGCAACGCGGGGCGTTGAAACACAGCGAGGCGACGCATGAAGGCGACGCTCGACGACGTACAGGCGCTGACCCACGCGGGCTCGCTGCTGTCGGGCGAGGGCATGATCGTCGCGCCGTACGATCTCGAAATCGCGGGCGGCGACGCTTCCGGGCATCGGCCGCTGGGCGGATGTGCCGGCATCCTGCACGCGGGGCAGGCGCCGTTCCAGGCGGACTATGCGAACGCTCAGCGCGTTCATCTCATCAACGCGTTCGGCGTGACGCTGGGCGATTCGATCATCGGGCTGACGGCGCTGTTCGCGCTCAAGCGCCGCCATCCTCATCTGAGCTTCACGATCTACCGACCGTCGCGCGCGCCGCGTTACGTGCAGCGGCTCTATGAACTGGCCGCGCCGCAGTTCGGCGAGTTGGCCGCGCTGCCGGTGCCGTTCGCGACGCTTCCCGCAACCGACCTGAAGATCGATCTCGGCAATCAATTGTTCTGGCCGCAGTTCGCCACGCTGCCGATGATCGATTTCTTCCTGTGGGCGCTCGGGCTCGAACCGGCGAGCGTCGCCGCGCATGACAAGTGCAATCGCTGGCTCGCGGACCTGCCGCTGGCGCCGTTCGAGCACCCGCCCTATGCGTTGTTCTGTCCGGGCGCGAGCACGCCGGTGCGCAGCATCAGCGCGTCGGCGCATGTCAGCATCGTCGAGCGTCTCGCCGATGCAACCGGTCTCTACGTGCTGGGCTTCGGACCCGTCGATCACCCGCGTTACCGCGATATCGCGCCGCTGTCGGTCGATACCGTGGCCTTCCTCGCGTGGGTCGGTCACGCACGCTGCCTGGTGACGGCGGATTCGGCGGCGCTGCATGTCGCGGCGGGTTTCAACGTGCCAACCACCGCGTTCTTCACGACGATTCCCGCGCACTTGCGGGCGCGCGATTACGCGAACTGCGTTGCTGTCGAGATGGATGTGCCGGGTCTGCGCGGCATGCATGCGAGTGCCCGCGCCACCGACCTGCTGCAACTGGAGCGCGCGTTTCGCGACTACGACTGGCGCACCATGCCGCTCGTGCAGCTACCGGCCGCGAACGCCGCCTGACCGCTCAGTCCGGCTTGCCGGCGCTGCGCACCTGGAAGGTGGGCAGGCGGCTGTAGAGTTCCGCGACCCAGTCGATGAACACGCGCACGCGCCTCGGCTGATGCCGGTTGGCCGCATACAGCACCGACACCACGCGCGGATACGACGGATATTCCTGCAGGATTTCCTTGAGCGCGCCGCTTTTCAGCAGCGGGTCGAGCGTGTAGCTGGACGCCTGGATCAGCCCGAGTCCCGCGACGCCTGCGGCGATGTACGAATCGCCGTCGTTGACCGCAATTTGATGTTTCATGGTGAAGCTGCGCGTCTCGCCGTTGACGCCGAATTCCCAGTTGCGCACCCGTCCCGAATGGTTCAGCACGTAGCCGATGGCCAGGTGCTGTTCGAGATCATCGAGCGTCTGCGGCTCGCCGTGCGCCGCAATGTACTGCGGTGCAGCGCAGGTGATCTGCGTATAGGCGCCGATGCGCTTCGCCACGAGCCCGACGTCGCCCACCGCGCCCACGCGCACGACGCAATCCACGGCTTCCTCGACGAGATCCACCTGCCGGTCCGTCAGCAGCAGCTCGACGCCGATGTCCGGATACGCCGCGAAGAATTCCGGCAGCGCGGGGATGATGGTGCTCTTGGCCATCACCTGCGGCAGGCTGATCTTGATGTGTCCTTTCGGATTGGTCTTCGAATGCGTGAGCGACGCTTCCATGTCGTCCACTTCGCCCAGCACGCGCACGCAGCGCTCGTAATAGGCTTCGCCATCCTCGGTGATGCTGATGCTGCGCGTGGTGCGGTTGATGAGGCGCGCGCCGAGATGCGCTTCGAGCGCCTGGAGCGTGCGTGACACGCTGGCGGGAGGCAGGCGCAGGGCGTCGGCGGCTTTGGAGAAACTGCCCGCCTCGACGACCCGCGCGAAGACTTTCATTGCAAGGAAGCGATCCATGCTCGGGGTCCGGAAACGTGTCGGCGCAACCGCGAGGTCGCGTGGTCGCGCGCGAAGACTCAGCATGCCGGCGGCCTGCTTTTTTTCAAGCGACGATCATACTGAAGATCGCACCGGCGCGCGCCAAACGTGAACGGGGCTACCCGAGTGCGTCAGAGTCCGAGTCCCTGGCAGAGCCACCACGAGTAGTGTTCGATCATCCGCTGGAACGGCGCGTGATGGCCGTAGGCGATCGAGGAGACGGCGAGCAGGCCGACGCCCGCGGCGAGCGCGCGCGGCATTTTGCGCGGCTGGTCGAAGACGCGCGTGAGCAGGAGGCCTGCAACCAATGCGCCGAGCAGCCAGCCGGCGACGACTTCGGCCGGCGTGTGCGCATCCTGGATGATGCGGCTCGCGCCGATGGCCGCCGCAAGCGCGAGCCCGCCCAGCGCGCCCAGCCGGTACCACGCGCCGCCCAGGCCGCCGAACAGCAAACCGCCGGCCACGGTGTAGATCGAGGCGGCGAGCATCGTATGGCCACTGATCATGCGCAGCTGGATGGCGGAGATTTCAACGCCGCAGCCCGCATACAGCACCTTGGAGAGCCCGACGAGTCCCATGCCGAGCGTGAGCAGCACGGCCCAGCGGATCGCGAGGCGCATGTCCACCGAGCGCAGCCAAAGCGCGCAGACGAGCGCGAGCGGCAGCAGGAGCGCCGCGTCGCCGAGATTCGAGAGAGTCCAGAGTACCCTTGTTTCCATGCGTATTCGTTCCAGGTAACTTCACGGGCGCCGACGAAAGGTCAACGAACGTGGCGGCGCATGCGCCTGCATGTGCCTATGAGCTGCCGGCATCGGCCTCCTTGCGGCGGCCCGCCAGCCGGTATTCGGTCGGCGAAATCGACAGCCGCTTGCGGAAGATCTTCGCGAGACCGTCGCCGCTGCCGGCGCCGCAACGCCGCGCGATCTTGTCCACCGGCAGGTCGGTGCCGGCGAGCAGCATGCAGCTCGCATCGAGCCGCGCGCGCAACAGATACTCCGACGGCGTCAGCCCGATCTGCGCCTTGAAGCGGCGCAGGAAATTGCGTTCGCTCATCGCGGCGACGCGCGCCGCATCGGCGATCGAGATCGGCCGCACGTAGTTCTCGCGAATCCACCGTGCCGCCGCGTCGATCTTCTGGCGCACGCCGCCGCCGTCGGTGTCGTCGAGGACCGTCGCGAGCTTGTGCCACGCGCCCGGGATCGAGCGTTCCGATACTTCGCGCGCCACCGCCGAACCATAGTCCCGCTTGATGATGGACAGCGCCGCCGCGATCGGTCCTTTCGGATCGTCGAGCGTGAGCGTCTGCTCGGCGATGAACAGCGGGTTCGCCATGCCGGGCAGGTGCGCGGCCGGAAACGCCGGCGCCGCTGCTTCTCCGGCAAAGTCGAGCGAGCGGCTCTGCACGGTGAGATTGGCCGCCGTGAGAATGTGCGCGCCTTCGCCGATCGCCTTGATGAACGGAATCTTCGGCGCCACGCGGCCGAGGCGCTTGCGCAGCATCGTGTCGTGCCGCGCCTGGCGCGCACCCGCGCCGCCCGCGATGAACAATGCATCGCATTCGTTCATCCAGCGCGTCTCCAGGCTGTCGGTCCAGATGCGCATTGAACAACTGCTCGCCACACTGCCGCCTTCACTGGACAAAAATAGCAGCGAATAGTGCGGCACGTCCGTGCGGTGGCCAGCATCCGCCGGCAGATGGACTTCATTGGCGAGCGAAAAGACCTCGGAGATGGAACTCACTTCGACGAGCGAGAATTCCTCGAAGATCAGAATGCCGATCCGCTTCTCCGTGCCGGCCATGCTGGCGGGCTCAGGCTCGATGCCGGGCGTGACCCCGCGCACCACCTGAAGCCGGCCCATGCCATTGGCGTATTCCATCGACTTTCTCCCTCGACCGGAACGGGCCCTCACGGCATCCGGACCGGTCACATGCAAGGAACGCGAACCTCCGTTGAAGGCGGCGCAAGGTGCGGCAATGTGAGCTCACATGCGTCGCACTATACGCGGCAGGCAACATTCGCCACGCTCGCAGTCGGAAAAAGGCGAAGTGTTGGCAGATGATTTCGATACTCGAGGAATAAGCTCACGTCATTCCTGTCGTCTGAGGAAACCGACGACGCTTTTCTCATAACAAGAGGCGTGCCGCAAACGCTCGACGACGCATCGGGCATGCCTCCCCGACAACCATGACACGAGGTGAGCCGATGCTCAAAGTACGCAAGGCGGTGTTTCCTGTCGCGGGCCTCGGCACGCGCTTCCTTCCGGCCACCAAGGCGAGCCCGAAGGAAATGCTGCCGGTGGTCGACAAGCCGCTGATCCAGTATGCGGTCGAGGAAGCGATGGCCGCGGGCATCACCGAGATGATCTTCGTCACCGGCCGCAGCAAGCGCGCGATCGAAGATCATTTCGACAAGTCCTACGAGATCGAATCCGAGCTCGAAGCGCGCGGCAAGCAGAAGCTGCTCGACCTCGTGCGCAGCATCAAGCCGAGTCATGTCAACTGCATCTATGTGCGCCAGGCGGAAGCGCTCGGACTGGGTCACGCGGTGTTGTGCGCGGAGAAGCTGGTCGGTGCGGAGCCGTTCGCGGTCGTGCTCGCCGATGACCTGCTCGACGGCGAGCCGCCGGTGCTCTCGCAGATGGTCGATGTCTTCGATCACTATCATTCGTCGGTGATCGGCGTGGAAGAGATCGACCGGCAGGACTCGCGCTCGTATGGCGTGATCGAAGGCAAGCCGTGGGACGACGGACTCTTCAAGCTGTCGCGCATGGTCGAGAAGCCGGAGCCGGCGCTGGCGCCGTCGAACTTCGGCGTGGTCGGCCGCTATGTGCTGATGCCGCGCGTGTTCGACTTCCTGCGCAAGCAGAAGCCCGGTGCGGGCGGCGAGATCCAGCTGACCGATGCGATCCAGGCGCTGCTCACGCAGGAACAGGTGCTGGCGTTCCGTTATCGCGGCAAGCGCTTCGATTGCGGCAGCAAGCTCGGCTACCTGAAGGCGACGGTCGAATTCGCGCTGCGTCATCCTGAAGTGCGCGACGAGTTCGAGCGCTATCTGCGCGCGCAGTTCGGTGCGCAGCAAGAGCAGCAAGCCGTGGTGGCGCCTGCCGCGGATGACGCGAGCGCGTGCCCGATCGTGGAGGCATAACCAGTTTCTTGGCGGGAAGGATGGGCGGCGCGCAGCGATGCGCGCCGTTTGTCTTTTGAGCGCCGGCGCCCGTGCGGACGCTCAGCGGAAGTACGCCTTGGTGTTCTCGTGGACGTCGTCGCGCGCGAGCAGTTCGTCGCGCGAAAGCCATTGATATTCGCTGTGCTGGTCGAAGCGGCCGATGGCCGCCGTGGCGTTCAGCGTCAGCGTGTAGGCCAGCACCACATAATGCGTGCCGAAGCCGCCGGCGCCCGCGAAGTTGTCGTCGTAACGATGTTCATAGACGCCGAAGAAGCGCGATCCCGCGCGCTCCATGCTGGCCACGCCCAGTTCGTTGTGGGCGATGCGCGTGAACGCGGCATCGAGCGATTCGTCCTTGGCGATGCGTCCGCCCGGCACGAACCAGGTGCCCTGCGCCGGCCGGTTGCGCCGCCGTCCTAACAAAATATGCCGGTTGCCGTCGGTGACGATCAGGTCGATCGAGACCAGCGGCGTGAGCCGCACCACGGTCAGGAAATCCGCCTCGCTCAGCATCGCCGCTCCGTAGGTCGCGTCCATCGTGGCCGGGTTCATTGCGAATCGAGTGTAGCGCGCGGGGTCGCTCAGCCGGCATGCGCGGCACTGGCGAAAACCGCCTGAATGCCGTCAGCGCAGGCCATGCGGCACGTGGCCTGGAGCATCGCTCATTGACCGATCTCATTGACCGATATAGCCAGCCGGCCGGGTCACGTTCGCTCGCATCGAATCGGCATTATTCGACACGACATAGACCGGCGCGGCCGTGAGCACGAGCGGCACCTGGCCGTCGCTGTACGGCACCGTCGATGCGTTGCCCATCATGTCGAACACGGTGACCGAGCCGGACTTGCCCGGCGCATCCACGGCGAGCCGGTAGTTCACCGCGCGGGTTGCATCAAAGCCTTTGGCGCCGGGCCAGGCGGCATTGTCGTGCGTCCACAGCGCGGTCACGACGCGGCCGTTATTGAGACGCTGGAACGCATAGGCATAGACGCCCTTCGGCGTGTCCTTCACCGGGCCGAGCGTGGTCGTGCCGTCGATGAGACGCGTCATCGCGGCAACCGCCATCGCGGCGGGCTTCGGGCTGATCTGCTTCTGCCCGAAGCCGCCCTGCGGATTCACGAGGTCGAAGAAGATGCCGTAGCCAATCTCGTTGGGGATGTCGGCGGAATAGAACACGAAGCTCACGTCCGCGCCTTCGCCGAGCAGGATCAGATGGGCGCGCGCGACCACCGCGCCCTGCGCATACAGCACGTTCCAGCCGGGCGAATTCGGCCCGTACTTGCTGCCGATGTCATAGCTCACGCCCGTCTCCGTGACGAACAGCTTCGCGCCGGGCCGGACCACCTCGGTCATTGCGCGGCGCAGGTCGCGCATCATGCCCGGCATCGCTTTCGCGGCGGTGGCCGGGGAGGCGTCGAAGCGCTCCGGCGGATGCGACGGCGACGTGCCGACATCGTAATAGCCATGGGCGCTGACGCCGTCGAGATACTTGCCGATGCCGAGCGGCGCGAGGCGTCGCAGCCATTTCGTGTTCGACGCCAGATTCGACAGCGTCAGCCCCATCACGACCGCGTTCGGATCGCCGGCGTGGATGGCATCGTGCGTGGCCTTGTACAGCGCGACGAGATTGGCGTCCGTATCCTTCCAGGGCAGTCCGCCTTCGTAGTCGGGCTCCCAGGTCACCTGGTAGTAGTTGTGCGTCTGCCGCGCGAACCAGGTCTTGCGCACCGTGTTCGATTCCTCGCCCACACGTTTCATATAGGCGCTGTATGCGTCGAGCGAGACCGGCGCCCAGCTGTGCGTGCGCTCCTTCGTCGGACTGGCCCAGGCGGGAATGCCGTCGAGCTGGATCAGGCGCAGCAGGTCGCCGGGCTTGAAGTAAGCAGCGAGATTGTCGGCGCTGGCGTTGAAGGTGTTGGGGCCTTTTTCCTCGGTCACGTACCAGTTGCGGTTGTCGTTCACCCAGGTGAGGCCGAGGTCGGTATACAGCGGCCGATAGCCGTCGCCCGAGCAGCATTCCTCGCCGGGCTTAATGTAGGCAGAGCCTTGCCCGCCGAAGCGGTGCTGGTCGGGATGCGCGAAGGTGACGGGCGGCAGCGTGGGCGACACGTCCGGCAGCACGCCGAAGGTCGCGATGCCCGCGGCCCGGGTGCCGCGCATCGGCAGCGTGCTCTTGCCCGAAGCGAGCGAGGCGCTGACGGAGAAGTACCCCGCCGCCTCCGACATGCAGGCGAGCGTGTAGGTGCCCGGCTGGGCCTTCACCGGAAAACTGCCGCTAGCCTTCGGGGTGTTCCAGGCATCGCGTATCTGCCATTCGACGGTGTCGGCGGCCTGGGTCCGCGTGGTGATCGCGATGCGCACGGGGGCATCGAGCGGAAACATGCGCGTGCCGTCGCTGCCGGGCGTATCGGCTTCGATCGGATCGCCGCCCGCTTTCGCGGCGACGGGCAGCGTGGGCGCGCTGCAACGCAAGGGCGGGGTGTCGGCCGGGTCCGGCGCTTCGTTTTCGGCGACCTTCACGAGCGCCGCGCGCGGGGCGCCGGGTCCTTCCGCCGCGATCGTCTCGATGCGGGTGGCCAGCGTCTCGGCGGGGCCCGGCTTGTCGCAGGTGCACAGCGCCAGCAGCGCGCCCGCAGCCATGGCGATGCGCACCTGCGGGACGCGCAGGGTTCGGCGAGCGGCGGTGAAACGCGAAGCGGGTGTCCGGTTCATCGTGAGCCTGGCGCATGAGCGCTGTGTGCCGCCGATGCGGCGAAGGCGCTCGGGCCACGCGCCAGACGCACACGATGATGCCTGCACCCGCAGGCGACCGTGCGCGCGCGCACGCGTGGGCGTGCGTCGTCGGATGAATGCTGGATGGGATGCCTGCGTTGCGAATGTGAACGCTTCAGGGCGGCATCCATGTGCGCCGGCGCTCATCCAATTTCAGGAGTGAAACATGGAAGGATGACCACGACAATCGGATCTGCCCCGTGAAAACCGGCAAAGCTGACCGCTCCGGACAGGCTTTCGCTGCGTCAACGCCGCTCGATTTGAATGACATGAGCGATTTGCAAACAAGCACGCGCATTCTCCCGATGATTACAGCGGCTTTCAATGACATGGAGAAAACCGCGACGGACCCTGCGCCGCCGCAAAACGCTAGAGATTGGCGGACGCGTCGGTTGCCGTTTCCCCCGCGGATACGCGGACGTGCCGCGCTTGCGGCCGTTTCGCGGTGCAGCATCGGAGTTAATCAACACCGTCTTCAGAAACGCGATTAAGCCGGCATTTTATGATTAATTTAAAATCGGAAAACGCTTGAATAAATCGCCGCGCGAAAATAGCAATTAGTTAATACCTCGCTGATTACGGGATTTGCTGGATGTACGAAAACCGGATTATGGCCGCTTTCTGAACCGCGGCGAACGGCAAAAATTTTCCGATTGTCGCGATACGTTGGCCGGTCTCTGAACCGTGCGATGTTTCACGGGTGAATCAGTTTCTTTGCTCCGACCTGCTCCGAACCCCGCCGCGCCAGGCGCGCAGGGCCGCGGGGCGTGGCTTCCAGACTTTGTCAATGGCCGATCAAGCGGCTCGCGGGCGCGGATTGCACTAAGCCGCAGACTAAAAGTTTGTATGACAAATCACGTCTTTATCGCGTGATTCTTTAGAAACCGGCGCATTCGGAATTTGGGGAGGGATATCAATGTGCGCTCACCCTCATAGCGCGACAGATTTTGTGGTTCAAGCGCGAAAATCGCGAGCACAAAAAAGTTTGTCTGCTTATTATTCAAGCCAGCGGATCGATTCCGCCATCACTCCGTTCCAATCGGTCACGGTAACCCGGCGAAGTTCGGGAAACTCCTTTGATGCGCCGCAATGACCGAGAACTCTTCCGCACCTCATTGGAAACAAAGCTGCAGAGGATGACCATGCCTTACGCCAATCTCGAACCCGCAGTCATGGGTTGGACGCCGCCCGCGGCGCGAACCTCGCAGACCGAGGTTCGCCGCATCGCGATCCTGCTGTTCGACGGATTCTCCCTGCTGGGCGCGGGGATCGTCGCGGAAGTTTTCCACATGGCCAACGAGCTGTCGTCGGCACGGTCCCGCGTGGACTGCACCTACGACGTCCGTTTTCTGTCGGTGGAAGGCGGCAATGTTGCGTGCTCCTCGTCGGTGCGCGTGTGGACCGACGGCCTGGACGCGCGTCACTACGGCGGCTTCGACGCGCTGTTCGTCGCCGGCGGCCGTGGCGCAGAAAGCGCCGCGAAGGACGATCGCATCGTCGAATGGCTGCGCCGCGTGCAGACCAAGACCACCGTGGTCCGCGCCATCTCCGAGGGCCGCAAGGTGCTCGACGCCGCGGGCATCGGCCAGGTGCAGGATCCGCAGGCGCGCTACGGCGGCGCCATGATCCATCTGGTGCGCGAAGAGCAGTCGGCCGACGCCAGCGACCGCTACGAGTCGATGAAGGGCGCGCTGCTGATCGTGAAGCGCGATCTCGGCATCGACGTGTCGCGCAGCGTTGCAGAGCGCCTGATGCCGGGTTCGGCGGCGAAGCTGGTGTCGATTCTCGGCGACAGCGGCGCGGCTTCGGCCGGCGACAAGATCCGGGCGGCGGCGCGCTGGCTGCAGGACAACTGCGAGCGGCCGATCTCGGTGGTGGATGCGGCGCAGGTGGCCGCGATGAGCGAACGCAACTTCCTGCGCCGCTTCAAGATCGAGATGGGCATCACGCCGTCCGATTACCTGTTGCAGGCGCGGCTTGCCGTCACCTGTGCGCTGCTGACGGATTCGGAACTGCCGGTCGACAAGATCGCGCGTCGCAGCGGCATGGGCAACGGCGACCGGCTGGCGAAGATTTTCCGCAAGCGCCTCCTGATCTCTCCGACCGAGTACCGGACGCAGAGCAGGCGCGAAGCGAACGGTTGAACGGCTGATACGCGCGCTAGCGCGCATGGGCTGAACAACGATGGCGTAAAGCGTCGAAGGTTTGGCCGGACCAGAACGGTTCGGCACTCAATCATTCTCGGGCGGCAGTGTGCTGTCCGACCGAAATCGCAGGCAGGAGTCCATATGACGAACGAGGCACGCACGGTAGGCGAGACGATGACTGGCACGACGAGCATGGAGACGGCCGCGTGCCGCAGGCTTGTCCCGGTCATTCTCGCCGGCGGCTCGGGCACGCGCCTGTGGCCGATGTCCCGTGAACAATTCCCCAAGCAGCTGATCGGCATCGTCGGCCGTGATTCGCTGCTGCAGGCCACCGTCGGGCGCCTCAAGGGTTTCTCGGGCGACTTCGAGGTGGCCGCTGCACCGATCATCGTGTGCGGCGAGGAACATCGCTTCACCACGGAAGAGCAGACCCGCGAGGCAGGTGTCGATGCCCGCATCATCGTCGAGCCGGCGCGCCGCGATACGGCGCCCGCGCTGACGCTCGCCGCACTCGCTGCGATCAAGGACGGCGAGGACGCGATCATGGTCGCGATGCCCGCCGATCACTCGATCGCCGACCTGCCGGCGCTGCATCGCGCGATCGCCATCGCGGCGGAGCACGCGGCGCGCGGCGTGATCGCGACGCTCGGCATTCCGCCGACGCGCCCCGACACCGGCTTCGGCTACATCCGCCTGGGCGAGGCGCTGGAAGACGGCGCGCACAAGATCGAGCGCTTCGTCGAGAAGCCCGCGGCCGAGCTCGCGACGCAATACGTCGCGGCCGGCACGTACTGGTGGAACAGCGGCATTTTCGTGGTGCGCGCGAGCGTGTGGCTTGCAGCATTGCAGAAGCTCAATGGCGAGATGCACGCGGCCTGCCGCGCCGCGCTCGCGGAAGGCCGCGACGACGGCAAGTTCGTGCGTCCGTCGGCCGCCGAGTTTGGCCGCGCGCCGTCGGATTCGATCGACTACGCGGTGATGGAACACATCGGCACGAACAACCGGCCGTGCGACGGCGTGGTGGTGCCGCTGGTGGCGGGCTGGTCCGACCTCGGCTCGTGGGACGCCGTGTGGGACGCGATGGACAAGGACGAGTCGGGCAACGTCGCGAGCGGCCGGGTGATGTTCGAAGGCGCCACGTCGAGCTACGCGCGTTCCGAAGGCGGCCGCCTGGTGGCGTGCGTCGGCACGACCAACATCATCGTGGTCGAAACGGACGACGCCGTGCTGGTGGCGGACCGTTCGCGCGTGCAGGACATCAAGGGGCTGGTGGCGCGCATCCGCGAGCAGCATGCGCCTGAAGCGAACGCGCATCGCAAGGTGCGCCGTCCGTGGGGCTTCTACGATTCGATCGAACACGGCGAGCGCTTCCAGGTGAAACGCATCGTGGTGTCGCCGGGTTCGAAGCTCTCGCTGCAGATGCATCACCACCGCGCGGAGCACTGGATCGTCGTGTGCGGCACGGCGCTCGTCACGCGCGGCGACGAGCAGTTCATGTTGTCCGAGAACCAGTCGACCTTCATTCCGCTCGGCGTGACGCATCGGCTGGAGAACCCGGGCAAGGTGCCGCTCGAGATCATCGAGGTGCAGTCGGGCAGTTATCTCGGCGAAGACGACATCGTGCGCTTCGACGATACCTACGGCCGCTGCAACTGAGCACGGCTTGAAAGTAACAAACAGGCAACAAACAGGCAACACGCGACACTTCTTTGCAGCGGGCTTCACACCAGATCAAAGACTGGCTGGCGAGGGAGGACACGAGCGGGTGCGGTACAGGGGCGATAAGCATTCGGGGGAATGACATGCGCGATTTACAGGGATTGCTGGCCAGGCTGTTCGACGTCATCGTGATCGTCGGCGGCGCGGCCGTGGCATCGCAGATCAGGTTCGAGTACATCGAGGCTCACGCCTATTCGGTGGCGTTCGTCGCGTTCGCGGCGGCGTTCTCGCTCGCCCTGTTCCCGGGCTTCGGCGTCTATCAGTCGTGGCGCGGCCGCAGCAAGCTGCAACTGGCTTGCCAGGTGTCGCTCGGCTGGCTCGTCGTGCAAGGCTGCGCCCTCGCGCTGATGTTCTCGCTGCATCGCCTCGACTATGTGTCGCGCCTCTGGTTCGCCTACTGGACCGCGATGTCCGGCGGCCTGATGATCGCCGGCCGGCTGATCACGCACGCGGTGCTCGCGCACATGCGTCATGCGGGCATGAACCTGCATCAGGTGGCGATCGTCGGCTGCGGGCGGCACTGCCATTCGATGATCCGCAAGGTCGACCGCGCCTCCGACTCCGGTTTCCGCGCCACCGCCGTCTTCAATGCGGCGCCGGAAACCGGCGCGATCAACACGCATGTGCCGGTGTTCGAGAACTACGAGGCGTTCGTCAACTACGTGCGCACCCAGCATGTCGATGAAGTGTGGCTCGCGCTGCCGCTGTCGCAGGAACGCATGATCCTGCGCTTCGTGAACGAGTTCCGCGACGACCTCATCAACGTGCGTTTCATCCCGGACGTGCGCAGTCTCGCGCTGTTCGAAAGCGGCGTGACGGATCTGCTCGGCACGCCCGCGATCAACCTGGTGGCGTCGCCGCTGTCGGCGTCGGCGCTGCTGCAGAAGGAACTGTTCGACCGCGCGTTCGCGCTCGCCGCGCTGATCGCCGTCGCGCCGCTGATGGTCGGCATCGCGCTGGCGATCAAGCTGACCTCGCGCGGGCCGGTGTTCTTCAGGCAACGCCGCAAGGGCGCGGATGGCCGCGTCTTCAGAATCTACAAATTCCGTTCAATGCGTCTGCATACGGAACAGGCCGGAGTGCTCCAGCAGGCCACGCGCGGCGATCCGCGCGTGACCCGGGTCGGAGCGTTCCTGCGCCGTACCAGCCTCGATGAGCTGCCGCAGTTCCTCAACGTTCTGTTCGGCGACATGTCGGTCGTGGGCCCGCGTCCACACGCACTGGAGCATGACGACCTGTATCAGAAGGTCGTATCGGGGTACATCCATCGTTACCGGATCAAGCCGGGCATCACCGGCTGGGCCCAGGTCAACGGATTTCGAGGAGAGACTGATCGCATCGAGAAGATGGAAGGACGCGTCGCACACGATTTGTACTACCTGGGTAATTGGTCGTTCGGCCTCGACATGAGAATCATCGCCGCAACGATCTTCAAGGGACTACGCCACACCAACGCTTACTGATGTAGGGGACGACCATTATGCACAATCAACAACAACCGGGCACCACCTCCATGGCCGCCAATACCAACGTGTCGCGCATCTTCCGCCTCACGAGCCTGGCTGCGGCTGCTTCCTTCACCGTGCTGTTCGCGGGCTGCGGTCTGGCGCCGGGCATGCACTTCGAACAACCGGCGCAACTCGTCGAGACCTCGAACGACCAGGGCGATCCTGCGTCCACGGTCAACATTCCGATCACGCCTATCGACCTCTCGCTCGTGCGCAAGATGAAGGCCGCGCAACCGGTCGTCACGGGCGATCCGAACGCTTCGCTGTACGGCAAGGCCGGCGCGTACAAGCTCGGCGTCGGCGACGTGCTGCAGATCACCGTGTGGGATCACCCGGAACTCGTCGCCGCGCTCGGCCAGCCGCCGCAGCAGACGCGTACCGCGGATGCCGCGCCCGGCTTCGTCGTCGATGCCGACGGCAACCTGCAGTTCCCGTACGTCAACCGTCCGCTGCATGTGGAAGGCAAGACCGAAGGCCAGGTGCAGCGCGAGCTGTATCAGGAGCTCTCGAAGGTATTCGTGAAGCCGCAGGTGACGGTGCGCGTTGCATCGTTCCGTGCGTCGCAGGTGTATATCGACGGCGATGTCCGCACGCCGGGCTCGCAGCAGATCAACGACATTCCGATGACGCTCACCGAGGCCATCGGCCGCGCGGGCGGTTTCGCGACGACGGCGGATCAAAGCCGCGTCACGCTGATCCGCGACGGCGTCACGTATCACATCAACATGGCGGGCATGACGTCGAAGGGCAAGAGCCCGTCGGACATCATGCTCAAGCCGGGCGATGCGCTGCGCATCGACTCGCGCGAAGACAACGGCGTCTACGTGATGGGCGAAGTGTCGAAGCCGGCCACCGTGATCCCGATGCGCAACGGCAAGCTGACGCTGTCGGATGCGGTGTCGCAGGCGGGCAGCTTCAACCCGGAGACGTCCGATCCGAAGCAGGTGTACGTGATCCGCAACGGCCAGACCGACCAGCCCGAGGTGTATCACCTCGACGCGCGTTCGCCGGTGTCGATGCTGCTTGCCAACGGCTTCGAGCTGCAGCCGCATGACGTGGTCTACGTGGACAACAACGGACTGGTTCGCTTCTCGCGTGTGCTGAACCTGCTCCTGCCTGCCATCAACGCGGGTCTGACGGCGGCCGTCCTGACGAAGTAAGGGTTGTGACCGGCGCGCAGGGGCGCGCCGGTGGTTTGTTTGTTCGTTTTGAAAAACTGAGCGAGCGAGACCATGGCGATGAACTTCGATTCACGATACTCCGACGTATCGACGGGCGACGAATTGCGGCTTTCCGACTATCTGGCGGCCGTACTCGGCAACTGGAAGCTCGTGACGATCGTGATGCTCGCCGTGGTCGCATTGGGAACAGCGTACGCGTTCATCGCGACGCCGACCTACAAGGCGGATGCGCTCATCCAGGTCGAGGAAACGAACCCGAACAACAACCCGAACGCGAACGCCAATGCCGTGCAGGCCGTGTCGCAGATGTTCGACGGCAAGGCCACCACGGCCGCGCAGATCGAACTGCTGCGCTCGCGCCTCGTGGTGGACGACGCGGTGCGCCGCCTGCATCTCGACATCAGCGCGGTGCCGCACGGCTTCCCGGTGCTGGGCGGGCTGCTCGGCAGTGCGTTCTCGATGTTCAACATGACGGTGCCCTCGGGTTATCTGTCGCGCTTCGCATGGGGCGGCGAGCAGATCGAGGTGCCGCTCTTCGATACGCCGAAAGATCTCTACGACAAGAAGTTCACGCTGGTCGCGGGCGAGAACGGCAGCTATGTGCTGAACGATCCGGACGGGGTCGCCATTCTCACCGGCCGCGTGGGCCAGGAAGCAACCGGCGTGACGCAGCAAGGGCCGGTCAAGCTCAAGGTGGACAAGCTCGTCGGCAACCCGGGCGTGCAGTTCGAGTTGCAGCGCTTCTCGACGCTCACCACCATCGACAGCCTGCAGAAGCGCCTGACGGTCGCGGAAACGGCATTGCAGTCGGGCATCATCGGGCTCAGCCTGGAAGGCAGCAACCCGAAGGAAGTCGCGCAGATCGTCAATAACATCGCGAATCGCTATGTCGCGCAGGATTCGGAGAAGCGCTCGGCCGAAGCGGAGCACACGCTCGCGTTCCTCGACCAGCAACTGCCGATCCTCAAGAAGCAGCTCGACGAATCCGAGCAGAAGTACAACTCGTTCCGCAACAAGCAGGGCACGGTGGATCTTTCGGAAGAGAGCCGCCTGCTGCTCCAGCAGATCGTCGACAACAAGACCAAGCTCTCGGACCTGCAGCAGCAGCGCGCCGAACTGTCGCTGCGCTTCACCGCGAACCATCCTTCGGTGCAGGCGCTCGACGCGCAGATCGCCTCGCTGACCGGCGCGCAGTCGCGCATGGCCAAGAACGTGTCGACGCTGCCCGATACCGAGCAGACCGCGCTGCGCTATCTGCGCGACGTGCGCGTCAATACCGAGCTCTACACCAATCTCCTGAACAGCGCGCAGCAACTGCGCATCGCCAAGGCGGGGCAGATCGGCAACGTGCGCGTCGTCGATTTCGCGCAGACGCCGGACGATCCCGTGCGCCCGAAGCGCGTGCTCGTGATCCTGATCTCGGCGGGCGTGGGCCTCGTGCTCGGCATCCTGCTCGCGTTCGTGCGCAAGTCGCTGTATGGCGGCGTCGAGCGGCCGGAGGAGATCGAGAAGCAACTGGGCGTGCGCGTCTTCGCGATCGTGCCGCGCAGCACCCAGCAACTGCGCCTGCAGCGCAAGGTCGGCATGCGCCGCGAAGGGCTGCACGTGCTCGCGGCGCAGGCGCCGGAAGATGCCGCCGTGGAAGGCATTCGCGGCCTGCGCACCTCGCTGCAACTGCAACTCGCCGATGCCCGCAACAACGTCGTCATGCTGACCGGCTCGCGGCCGGAGGCGGGCAAGTCGTTCCTTTCCGTGAACCTCGCGACCCTGGTGGCCTCGACCCGCAAGCGCGTGCTGCTGATCGACGGCGACATGCGCCGCGGCGACATCCATTCGCACTTCGGCGTGCGTCACTCGCCGGGCCTCTCCGACGTGCTGATGGGCGCGGACGTAACGAGCGCGATCCTCACCGACGTCCTGCCGGGCGTCGACCTCATCACCAAGGGCTCGCTGCCCTCGCATCCGTCGGAGCTGCTCGCGAGCGACCGGCTGGGCGAGGTGCTCGGTGAACTGAAGCAGCGCTACGACCTCGTGATCATCGACACGCCGCCCGTGCTGGCTGTCACCGACGCGACCGTCATCGGCAAGCACGCGGGCACGAGCCTGCTCGTCGTGCGGCATGGCAAGAACCAGGTGCAGGAGATCGGCGAGACGATGAAGCGCCTGCATCACGGCGGCGTGAACATGAAAGGCGTCCTGCTGACCGACGTGCCGCAGTCGAAAATGTTGATGGGAAGTACATACGCCGGGTATTACGGCTACGAAAGCATCGCGGAGTGACCAGCGCAAAACAATAGCTCGGTAGAAGTGCCCGGTACAACAATGTCGGCGCGTCCCCGCGCGCCGCATCTTGAGACCGAAGATGGAGAGGTTACGCATGGACCGCAAAGTCGCGTTGATCACGGGCATCACTGGGCAAGACGGGTCGTATCTTGCCGAACTGCTGCTCAGCAAGGGTTACGAAGTGCACGGCATCAAACGCCGGAGTTCGCTCTTCAACACCGACCGCATCGACCATCTGTACCGCGATCCGCACGAAGCGGACCAGCGCCTGTTCCTGCATCACGGAGACCTGACGGACTCGACCAGCCTTGTGCGCATCATCCAGCGCGTGATGCCGGACGAGATCTACAACCTCGCCGCGCAGAGCCATGTGGCGGTGTCGTTCGAGGAACCCGAGTACACGGCGAACGCCGACGGCCTCGGCGCGCTGCGCATTCTCGAGGCCATACGCATTCTCGGTCTCGAGAAAAAAACGCGCTTCTATCAAGCTTCGACATCCGAACTATACGGGCTGGTCCAGGAAATCCCGCAGCGCGAGACCACGCCGTTCTACCCGCGCAGCCCGTATGCGGTGGCCAAGCTGTATGCCTACTGGATCACGGTGAACTACCGCGAGGCCTACGGCATGTACGCGTGCAACGGGATTCTCTTCAACCACGAGTCGCCGGTGCGCGGGGAAACCTTCGTCACGCGCAAGATCACGCGCGCGATCGCCCGCATCGGCGTGGGCCTGCAGGACGACGTCTATCTCGGCAACCTCTCCGCGCTGCGCGACTGGGGCCATGCGCGCGATTACGTCGAGATGCAGTGGATGATGCTCCAGCAGGACAAGCCTGAGGATTTCGTCATCGCCACCGGGGTGCAGTACAGCGTGCGCGAATTCGTCCAGCAGGCGGCCGCCGAACTCGGCGTGCACGTGCGCTTCGAGGGCGAGGGCGTGAACGAAGTGGGCATCGTGGATCATGTGGAGAGCCGCGAAACCAAGCTCGCGCCGGGACAGGTGATCGTCCGGGTGGATCCGCGCTACTTCCGGCCGACCGAAGTCGAAACCCTGCTCGGCGATCCGTCCAAGGCGCACGCCCGGCTCGGCTGGCGGCCCGCCACCCCGTTCTCGGCGCTCGTCAAGGAGATGGTGCGCGCCGATTTTCAAATTGCCCGGCGCGACGCGCTCGTCACGCTCGCCGGTTTCAAGGCCCTCGAACATCACGAGTAAGCGCATGGACAAGCACGCACGAATCTTCGTGGCAGGACATCGCGGCATGGTCGGCTCGGCGCTCGTGCGCCGCCTTACGGACGCCGGCTACCGCAACATCGTCACCCGCACGAAGGCGCATCTCGACCTGACCGACCAGGGCGGCGTGAACCTGTTCTTCGAGGAAGAGAAGATCGACGTGGTGCTGCTCGCGGCGGCGCGCGTGGGCGGCATTCTCGCGAATTCGACTTTGCCCGCCTCGTTCATCTACGAGAACCTGGCGATCGAAACCAACGTGATCCATGCGGCGTGCCGCTGGAACGTGTCGAAGCTGATCTTCTTCGGGTCGTCGTGCATCTATCCGAAGGACTGCCCGCAGCCTATCCGCGAGGAATACCTGCTGCAGTCCGCGCTGGAGCCGACCAACGAGGCCTATGCGATCGCGAAAATTGCCGGTCTCAAGATGTGCGAGGCCTACAACCGCCAGTACGGCACGAAGTTCGTCTCGCTGATGCCGACCAATCTCTACGGGCCGAACGACAACTACGACCTGAAGAGCAGTCATGTGCTGCCCGCGCTGCTGCGCAAGGCGCATGAAGCCCGGCTGCGCGGCGACACGACGCTGCCGGTGTGGGGTTCGGGCACGCCGCGCCGCGAGTTCCTGCATGTCGACGATCTCGCCGCCGCCGCCGTCTTCCTGATGGAACAGGACGTGGGCGAAGGCGTGTTCAACGTCGGCGTGGGCACGGATCTCACCATCCGCGAGCTGGCGGAAACGATCTGCCGCGTGGTGGGCTTCCACGGCGAACTGGTATTCGATCCGGGCAAGCCCGACGGCACGCCGCGCAAGCTGCTCGATGTCTCGAAGCTGGGCGGCATGGGATGGCAGGCGTCGATCGGACTGGAGGAGGGGATCCGCGCCACGTATGAGGAGTTCCTGGCGCGCTACGCATCGATGCAGCAGACGCCGGTTGCCGCGTGAGCGGTTGCGCGACGGCATCGCTTACGACAAAAACGACACAGGGTAGAACAACAATGTCTGCATCAGTGACCATCTTTCACAACGTCGTGTGGTCGCGGCACAAGGGCGAGGTGCTGTCGGCGCTCCACCATATCTCCGGGTCCGGCGCGATCCGCTATTCGATGGTGCAGATCGCGGACACGGAACACGACCGCATCGGCTTCTCGGAAGTGGATTACTCGTTTCACCGCTACCCGATGAAGAAGCTCTTCAACGGCTGCTATGAAGATGTGCCGAGATGGCGCATGACGATGCGCCTCACGTGGGAAGTGCTCCGGACCAAGGCGGATCTCGTGGTTTTGCCGGGCTACCATCGTCCCGAATATTGGGCGATGCTGGGAGCCTGCATCGTGACGGGCAAGCGTCGCGCGGTGTTCTGCGATTCGACCGCGCGCGACAACCCGCGCCGCATGCTCACCTCGATTCCGAAGCGTGTGTTCTTCACGCTGTGCGACGGCTACTTCGCGTTCGGCATGCGCAGCCGCGAGTATCTGATGTCGCTCGGCGCGAAGCAGGACACGATCTTCAGCCCGTGTCAGGCGGCCGCCATGCCGCGCGCGTTCTCGCCGGACACCGTCGTGTCTGACCGGCTCGCGCACCGGCAAGGCGGCCGGCCGGTGTTTCTCTTCGTCGGACGGCTCTCGGCGGAGAAGGGAATAAACACGCTCGTAGAAGCGTTCAGGATGTTGAAGGAGCGTGTGCCGGATGCGGAGTTGCGCATCGTCGGCACGGGACCGCTCGGCGATCAGTTGAAACAGCAAGTCGCCGATGCCGGTCTGCAAGACTCCGTGCAGTTCCTGGGCAGTCTGCAGGACGAGCCGCTCTCGCGCGAGTATTTCGGCGCCACCTGCATGGTGCTGCCGAGTGTGCGCGAGCCGTGGGGTCTCGTGACGAACGAGGCGCTGGCCCATGGTTGTCCGGTCCTCGTCAGCGAGAGTTGCGGCTGTGTGCCGGAACTCGTCGTCGACGGCGTGTCCGGTTATGCCTTTCCCGCCGGCGACGTGCCGGCGCTGCATCGCGTGATGCTGAAGTCGCTGGAGGCGTTCGCGGATACGGCGGGTGTCGCCGTGCGCTGCACCGACGTGATCCAGCGCTTCGATCCGCCGTCCGCGGCGGCCAACATCGCGCGCGGCTGCGCGCTGCTGCTGACGAACTGAGCGGGACTGGAGCGGAGGAACCGGAAGGACGCTTAAGGAGGGACCACAGGCTGTCACCAACGCCGTCGGGCACGCGGTCCTGCGTACCCGGCGGCCTGCGCTTTGCCGGGCGGCGAGGACACGCCCGCGCATCCAGGCGCGCATGTCGGGCGAGGGACCACATGAGAATACTTATCTACGGGCTGAACTATGCGCCCGAGTTGACGGGTACGGGCAAGTACACGGCGGAAATGGCGGAGGCGCTGGCCTGCGCGGGCCACCGGGTGCGCGTCGTCTGCGCGCCGCCGTATTACCCGGAGTGGAAGGTGGGGCAGGGCTACCGGAGCTGGCTGCATCGCTTTGAAACGCGCGAGGGCGTGCGGCTGTGGCGCGCGCCGCTGTGGGTGCCGGCCAAACCGAGCGGTGCGAAGCGCATGCTGCATCTGGCTTCGTTCGCGTGTTCGTCGCTGCCCGCGCTGGCCTGTCATGCGCTGTGGCGGCCTCATGTCGTGATGACGATCGCGCCGAGCCTGCTCAACGCGCCCGGCGCGCTGATGCTGTCGCGCATGACGGGCGCGCGCGCGTGGCTGCATATCCAGGACTTCGAGGTCGATGCCGCCTTCGACCTCGGCATGCTCAGGAACCCGCGCGCGGGGCGCCTGGCGCTCGCGTTCGAACGCTGGCTGATGAAGCGCTTCGACGTGGTGTCGTCGATCTCCGACAAGATGGTCGATCGCGCCGTGAACAAGGGCGTCGCGCTGTCACGCGTGTTCCATCTGCCGAACTGGGTGGATACCGCCGCGATCTTTCCGCTCGATCGCCCGAGCGCATTCCGGCGGGAACTCGGCATCGGCGAGCATACGCCGGTCGTGCTCTATTCCGGCAACATGGGCGCGAAGCAGGGTCTCGAAGTGCTCGCCGAGGCGGCCGCCGCGCTGGCCGGCCGCACGGAGATCGTCTTCGTGTTCTGCGGCAACGGCGCGACGCGGCTGCAATTGCAGAAGCGCTGCGCCGGCTTGCCGAACACGCGCTTTCTCAGTCTCCAGCCGCTCGAGCGTTTCAACGAACTGCTCAATCTCGCCGACATCCACGTGCTGCCGCAACGCGGCGACGTCGCCGATCTCGTGATGCCGTCGAAGCTCACCGGCATGTTCGCGAGCGCGCGCGCCGTGATCGCGATGGCGCATCCGGGCACCGAACTGTTCGAAGCTGTCAGCGGGCGCGGCGAGGTGATCGAGCCGGAGAATGCGCAGGCGCTGATCGGCGCGATCGAACGGCTCGTCGCCGATCCGGAACTGCGCGCGCGTCACGGCGAGGAAGGCCGTCTGTTCGCGCAGGAACGGCTCGCGCCGGAGGCGGTGTTCGCGCGGCTCGAAGAGCGTCTGTTCGAGTTGTCGGGCTCGCGTCTGCCGAATGCAGCGGAAGTGCGCGAGGCGGTGTCCCAGACCCGGCCCGTCGACAGCCCTGAAGTCACGCTCGCGCGCATGACGGAACGCGCGCCGATCCTGCCGCAGGTCGAGAAGATCGAATAGCGTCTGCCGCGGCGCGGTTCTTTTTTGCGAACCGCGCCGTCACGCGGACTTCGATTCAATAAGGCGACTTGTAGATGTCCCGCGCCCGCGCCGCATTGGCGGCCGGCGGCCTGAGGCCGTTGGGCGTCGGATAGAGCGCCGCCGCCGCGCCTTGCGGCATCATCGTGGCCTTCGTGTCGGGCTTGCGTCCGGTCGCACGCAGGCGCGCACCCGCGCCCGCATTGCCGGCATAACCGTTCTGTTGTGCGAGCAGCTTGTCCGTCGGCGAGACGCCTTGTGCGGTCTGCCCGTTGGTGATCGGGCCGCGCTGTCCGCCG
The DNA here is from genome assembly GCF_031451215.1 of Caballeronia sp. LZ034LL. Classification (NCBI taxonomy): domain Bacteria; kingdom Pseudomonadati; phylum Pseudomonadota; class Betaproteobacteria; order Burkholderiales; family Burkholderiaceae; genus Caballeronia; species Caballeronia sp. LZ034LL. The sequence goes on along the minus strand of NZ_JARUXR010000001.1, from coordinate 2,316,274 downwards.
CGCCCGTTGGTCGGCGCGCCATACGGGTCCGCATACGCCCCCGGACTGCCGAGCAGGTCCATTTCCGCCGGCGCGGCGCCGCCGGCTTCGCCCTTGCTGATCGCCGCATCCGAGAAGTTGCCCGCGTGCGCGGAGGGCGTCGCCATGCATGCAGCGGCCGCGAGAGCGGTCATGAACAGCGAGCGCAGCGCCGTGCGCGGTGGATGTTTCATCGGATTCTCCGGGCCTGTTGCAACGTTTCGCCATGCTTCGCAACGAGGCATCGCGCATCGTTTCGGGGAGCGCTGGACCGCATGCGGAAACGCTTGTCCGGCGCATGAAAACAGCATATTGCGCGGCACCGCCCGCTAACGCCAAAAGCCTTGCTGAAGCGGCCATTCGCGTGAAGGCGCGGGTGACGCCGCGCGCCCTTCGCCGATAATCCATTCACCACACGCCGCATGCCGCCGCTGCGAAGGCGTCCGTTCCCCGCGAATGGGTGGACGACAGAAGGCTCTTCAGCGCGGATCATGCGGGCAAGACAAGCAGACACCGGAAGACCTCGTGCACGTCATCGCGCGCTGGTCTTCGACGGCAGACGAAGCTGCGAACGACGAACGATTCAAACGATATGCGTGGCGCGCCGCAAGGCGCCCTTGGGCCAGAAGCAGCGAGCAGCAGCACACGGGCGGGGGGCATATGGACGAAGCGATCGGGGAGCGTTGCGCCGGCCACGCCGAGGATGCCGGCGCACGCGCGACGCGTGGCGCCACGGCGTCGGGCCGCGTGATCGATCTCGCGCGCGCGGGTCCCGGCAACTTCGTCGCCAGGCGTGGTTTCCTGACCGAACTCGTGTGGTTCTTCGTCGAAGCCTGTTTCATCAACAACAAACTCATTCCCGTGTCGTTCGTGCGTGTCGCGCTGCTGCGCGCGTTCGGCGCGCGCATCGGCCGCGGCTGCCGCATGCCGCATCCCATCCGCGTCAAGGCGCCCTGGAACCTCGAGGTCGGCGATCACTGCTGGTTCGGCGTCGATGCCTGGATCTACAACCAGGCCGGGATTCGCATCGGCAATCATGTCTGCATCTCGCAAGGCGTCTTCCTGACGACGGGCTCGCATGACGTGGCCGGCAACATGGACCTGCAAGTCGCACCGATCGTGATCGAGGACGGCGTCTGGATCACATCCAAATGCGTGGTGCAGATGGGCGTCACCATCGGACGGTCGGTGGTCGTCACGCCGCTCTCGGTCGTGCATCGCTCGCTCGACGCGGAAGGCGTGTACGGCGGCAATCCCGTGCGCTTCATCAGAAAGCGTTTTCCCGTTTGAACCGATGCGCCATGCGCGGGGCATCCCTGCTCGTGGCGTGTGCCGTTACGGCGTTGCAGATGACGTCGAAGACGGCGAGACAGACAACGCGCCGGCGCGACGGACACAAGAGCTCCACGAAGGAGCCGCCCCGAGCACCGGATTTGTGGACCGACTTGCGAAGGAGGCAGTGAAGCCGAAGCGGTATTCCGGGGGCACGCGGCTGCGCGACAGGCGCGCGCTGCGAACCCGCGAACGGAACACCGTCGGGGTCGTTCGTATCGCCCGCGTGCACGGTGGGCACGGCGCGCGCGATACGGCGTCAGGGATCTTGGGTCAGAAGCGCGGTGACCAATCGAGCATTGTGTGACACCGCACTACAGCACGGAACGAGGGAGCACGGGGCATGTTCATCGACAGCCGGAGTGTGGAAGAAGGCGCAGTCATAGAGACCACGGTGTGCATCATCGGCGCGGGCGTGGCGGGCATCACGCTGGCGCTGGAACTCGAAAAGCAGGGCATCGACGCCTGCATGCTGGAAAGCGGCGGCTACAAGCCGGACGACGACACCCGCGACCTGTATCGCGGCGAGAACGTCGGCGTGCCGTATGAATTCGCCGACGGCTGCCGCAGCCGCTATCTCGGCGGCAGCAGCAATTGCTGGGGCGGCTGGTGCCGTCCGCTCGACCCATGGGACTTCGAGAAGCGCGATTGGGTAACCGACAGCGGCTGGCCGTTCGGTTTCGACGAACTGCGGCCGTACTACGCCCGCACGCATCAGTTGCTGCAGCTGGGCGAGAGCAACTTCGAGCCGGCCTACTGGGAAGCGGCGATTCATCGCGACGACGTCAGGCGCCATCCTTTCCTGAGCGGCGCCGTGCGCGACACGATCTCGCAGTTCAGCCCGCCGGTGCGCTTCGGCAAGGTGTATCGGCAGCATCTGCTGGACGCGAAGCACGTGCGCGTGATGCTGTTCGCGAACGCGCTCAACATCGATACCGACGCCGACGCGCGTTCGGTCACGAAGATCGATGTCGGCACGCTGACGGGCCGGCGCTTCGCGGTGCGCGCGAAGGTCTTCGTGCTGGCGACGGGCGGCATCGAGAATGCGCGGCTGTTGCTGGCCTCGAACCGGGTGCAGGCGGCGGGCCTCGGCAACGCCCATGATCTGGTGGGCCGCTATTTCATGGATCATCCGCGCATCATGTCGGCGAACGTGCATTTCACGAAGCAGTGGGCGCGCAACAAGCTGTACGACATCAAGTATCACTATCAGAACCGCGCGGTATCGGCGCACGGCACCTTCATCTCGTCGCAGTTCGCGCTCACGCAGCAGGTGCTCGAAAAGGAGCAGCTGCTGAATGCGCGCGCCTGGTTCTATTCGGTGTTCCGCGGCGAGAACACGAAGGGATCGGAGGCGCTGATCCGCATGAAGCAGCGGCTGCTGAAGAAGGACGAACCCGGCTACAGCACGGCCGCGGACCTGCTCGCGATGGCAACCCATCCCGTCGATACCGCGTGCTTCGGTCTCGCGCGCCTGTTGCAGCCGCGTCCGCTGATCACCGAGGTAAAGATCCAGACGATCGTCGAGGCCGAGCCCAACCGCGACAGCCGCGTGACGCTGTCGGCCCAGAAGGACTTCCTCGGCATGAATCGGGTGAAGGTGGACTGGCGCGTGACCGAGCTCGTGAAGCGCACCTTCGACCGCACGGTGGCGCATATCGCAGCGGACCTGAAGCGCGGCGGCGTGGCCGACGTGACGCTCGACGAGCCGCTCGAAGGCAAGCCCTGGCCCGCGCAGCTGGAAGGCACGTGGCATCACATGGGCACGACGCGCATGCATGATTCGGAGAAGCAGGGCGTGGTGGATCGCAACCTGAAGATCCACGGCATGAGCAATCTGTATGTGGCGGGCAGCTCGGTCTTTCCGACGGTCGGGGCGAACTTCCCGACCATCACGATCGCGGCGCTGACCCTGCGGCTCGCGGGTCATCTCGGGCGCGTCATCAAGGGCGACGACAGCATCGGCGCGCCAGCCACGCCGTCCGGAATGCCGGCCAGGAGCGACGCGCCGGGCGAGACGCTGCCCATGGCGGCTTCGGCGCTGCATATGCCCGGGGTTGCGTTGCCCTTGCAGATGGCGAAGAAGTAGCGCGGGCGGGAAACGGCGTGGGGCGGGCGGGCATCGCTATAATCGCCGTCCGACCTGGTTTTTTGGTGTCCCGCTCGTGAAAAAGCCCGCCTTACTTGCACTCGCACTCGTTTCGATGTCTCTCGCCGCCTGCTCGTCCGTCGAGAAGGAGCAAAGCAAGGAGCGCCTGTTCATGCTCTCCCAGCAATCGCTCGACGACGCCCAGCGCAACGCCACCGTCGCCTGCCGCGATGCCGCGCAATGCGACGCCGTGTGGACGCTGACCAAGACCTATGTCGAGCAGAATTCGAAGGAGCGGCTGACCCGCGCCGATGCCGACGCGATCGAAACCGACGTGCCGTCCGGCTCGGGCAAGCCGGTGTTCTCGGCGACGCGCGTGGCCGCGGCCGGCGGCGGCGCGACGGTGTCGCTGTTCGCGCAATGCAAGGGCATGTATGAAGACGAGCGCGCACGCGGCTCCGACTTCGACGACTGCGCGAAGAAAATCCTCTCGGTGCAGAACGGTTTCGTGCCTTATCTCGAGGCGCGCTTGCCGGCGAACTGATCGCGCGAGAAGACGCCGCCTTGCGGGTCTGCGTTCTCGCGCAGGACCCGCAGCAGATCCTGCGACATCGCTTCCACATGAAAGCGTGTGGTGAAGGTGTCGAGCGCCTGCTTGCGCATCGCGTCGCGCGCGGTGGGGTCCATTGCCAGCCAGGCTGACAGCCCTGAGCTCGCGCCCTCGACGGTATCCGCCGTCACGATGCCCGCGCCATCGGCCTGTACCTCGCGCCAGATGTTGACCTTGTCGGAGATCAGCACCGGCAGGCCCGAACCGAGCGCCTCCGCCACCGCAATGCCGAAGTTTTCCTGATGCGAGGTCAGCGCGAAGAGGTCGCTCGTGCGGAAGGCGCCCCATTTCAGATCGCCGCCCAGCATGCCGGTCCAGGTCACTCGCTCTGCGATACCCAGTTCAGCAGCCAGTGCGCGCATCTGCGCGGCGTAGGCGTTGTCGTCGGGGCCTGCCATGACGAGGTGGGCGTTCGCATCGACGTCGCGTACGCGCGCGAAGGCCTTCAGCAACACGTCGCACGCTTTCTTTTCGTGGATTCGGCCGAGGAACAGGATGATGCGCCGGCCCGCCAGTTGCGGAAACTTCGCGAGAAAGGCCTCGCGCAAGGCCGCCGAATCCTCGGGCGGCGGCCGCGTGCCGAATGCCACCACTTCCTCGTGCGCGCGATACAGCCTGAATGATTCACGCGCGAGCAGGCGTTCCTCCTCGGTCGTGAACAGCACGCGGCGCGCATCGCGCAGCACGCGGTACTCGGCCCAGGGCCAGTAGAGGCATTTCTTCAGATGCTTGAGCGGATAGGTCCGCTTGAACCAGGGATCGAGCATGCCGTGCGGAAACACGTAGTACGGCACGCTGCCGCCGTGCAAGGCCTTCCATGCGCCGAAACTGTGGTACTGCCACAGCCCGTTGACGATCACCGCGTCGAAGCGCGGCGCGTGTTCCTTCAGCCAGGGCACGAGCGCCGGACACAGGCCGTAGAAGCCGCGCGACGGTCCGAGCGCGTGCAGCCGCAAGCCGAATCCCGCGACATGGGGCGCATCGGGCGCATCGAGCGACGCTGCTTCGACCTCGTGGCCCATCGCGCGCAGGCTGAGGCCGCTTTGCAGCACGCCTTCGGTGGGGCCGCCGGCGCGTGGATCGACGGTGGAGAGCAGGTGCAGGATCTTCATGACGGGCGGGCCGGGTCCGTGAGCGAGCGCAGCGACTTCAGGCGTTGGGCGCGAACGAACCGGCGCCGGGCGGCGGCTCGTGGCGTCCGGCGCCGTGCGGCAGGCCTGGCGCGGCGGCGCTGTGCGCCGGCAGGATTTCCGGCAACGGTTCGTCGTGCGGGCGCGGGTCGGGCGGCATGCCGCCGGGCATGCCGTCCTGACGCCGGCGTGCGCGTGCCTGCTGCGAGGCGGTTTCGGCGGCGCGCATGCGCATGGCGTGAGCGATGCGCGCATAGGACGCGACCAGCAGCCCGAGCGCCACGCCGAACACGACGCCCGAGAAGCGGTTGCCGAGCGGATTGCCGCCGATCGACGTGGCGGGCAGCGCCGCGACGACCAGCAGCGCGCGGCCGAGCACGGGCAGATAGAGCGTTTCGGGGGCGCGATGACGCCACGAGCGATAGGCCATCGAGCCTTTCCAGAGCGCCCAGAGCAGCGCGATGGGCAGCGCGAGCCCGAACAGCAGGCCGCCGGCGAAGAACTGGTAGACCCAGAAATTGTGGCCTGCGGACCATTCCTTGATCGCGTAGAAATCCTTCTTGCTGAACTGGCCGGCGAGGTCGGGCAGGTAGGTGGGCGAATAGCGATAGTCGTGACCGTAGCCCATGCCGACGAGCGTGCCGAGCGTCGAGGCGGTGGTCTGATCGAGCTGGTCCTTCATTTCGGCGAGCCGCGTGATGGTGGTCGGATCGCGGCCGGACTCGGTGTCCTTCTTGAACGACATGCGCTGGACCCAGTGTTCGCCGACGCCGGGGAAGAACGTGCTGGCCGCGACGGCGAGCGCGCCGAGCAGGGTCATCATGGCGACGGCGCGCAGGCCGGCGCGCACCAGCTTCTTGAACGAGGGCGCCGCGAGCCAGGTGGCGAAGGCGAACAGCAGCACGGTGCCGACGACGAGGCTGCGCGTCACGCTGAGCAACTCGATGACGATGGTCGCGAGGAACAGCAGCACGGTGAAGCGGGTGTAGCGCTTGACCACGACGAACTCGTGCAGCAGCAGCCCTTGCAGACAGAGGAAGGTGACCGAGACGATGCGGAAGCGCACGCTTTCGAGATTGCCGCCGGTGGCCATGCCGAAGCCGAAGCTGAAGACGAGGGAGGCGATCATCGACCAGTACATGGCGTGTTCGAGCTGACCGAGGCGCTTCGGGTCCCATGGCCGGCAGGCGACGAAATAGCCGAGCAGCATTTGCCCGAACGGCAGGATCACGCGCATGTAGTTGCCGGAGTCGTTGCCCTGCATGGCCTGGGTGGCGATGCTGCCGAGTATCGTGATGAGAAACAGCGACGTGACCAGCGTGCGCAGGCGCGAGCGCTGTGCGAAACGCGGCGCAATGAGCAGCAGGAAGCAGCCCGCGAGAATCGAGGGCACGGTGAGCAGGATCTGGATAGCTTTGCTGGCCGTTTCGGCGCCCTTGAAATCGAACGCGAGCGGCAGCAGGAACAGCCAGACCCAGACGACGGCGAACTTGTTGCGCATGGCGTTCTCTCGAGAATCGCAGCACTCTTTCGAGTCTTCAACGCGGTGTCGATGCCGTGCCGGGCCGATGCGCCCGGCGAATGCGTCGTTTCCGGCGTGCCGGAAAGGTGAACCGACTATACAGCCGGTCATGCGGCGTGCCGCCGGGGGCGGCGTCCAGCGACTAGCGTTCGGCGCGAAAGGACGGATGCGCATGTGCGCCGCACCACGCTGGGGTCGCGTGTCGTGATGGCGGGGGCCGATGTCTGCAAACGGCGTGATTCTGGCGGATCGTCCCGGATTGGCGGAACGAAGATTGAGAAGCCGGAGCCGGTTTGCGGCGGCGCGGTTGCATGCGCGCGATTCGATGACGATAAACGACCTTCGCAGACGGGGTAGAGCATGGGCTTGTTCGGCGCGACACGCATGCAGGGACCCAGCCGCTCGATCGAACTGGATTTCATCCGGGGGCTCGCGATCATCGCGGTGATGGGGTATCACTTCCATTCGTATCCGACGGGCAGCGCGTTCATTGCGGCGATCGAATATCCGCTGAAGAACTTCGGTCACGAGGGCGTCAATCTGTTCTTCACGCTGTCGGGGTTTCTGGTGGGCGGGCTGTTGCTCAAGCAGTATGCGCAGCAGGGGCGTATCGACGCGGGGCGCTTCATCGTGCGGCGGATCTTCAAGATCTGGCCGGCGTATTACGTGCTGATCCTGTTCCACGTGATTGTCGGGCGGCATCCGGCGAATACCTTTCTCGTGCAGAACCTCACGCATTTGCAGAACTACTTCGGGTCGTCGATTGCGCAGACCTGGAGTCTTGCGGTCGAGGAGCATTTTTATCTGTTCCTGCCGGTGTTGTTGATCGTGCTGGCGCGCTGGCGTACGCGGGTGGATGCGTTGCTTGGCGTGCTCGGGACGCTGTGTCTCGTGGTGCTCGTTGCGCGCAGTGTTGCGGTGTATCGCGGGGATCTGCAGGGGACCTTCTTTTATACGCAGTACCGCATCGACAGTCTGTTGTTCGGGGTGATGCTCGCGGCGCTTTACTGGATGAAGCCGGCGGTGTATCAGGCGATTGCGCGGCGCAAGGGGATGCTCGTTGCAATGGTCGTGGGGGTCGTGCTCTGGCTCGTGCTCGGGACGCGCGATGTCGCGCTGGATCAAAGTATCGGGTACACGGTTCAGGCGGTCGGGTTCTGTGCGTTGATCGTGTTGACGCTCGAATATTCGGGTTCCTGGCGGATGTCGAGGGTTTATCGGGTGATCGGGTGGATTGGCGTGTATTCGTATGGCATCTACCTGTGGCACTCGCTTGCGCTTGCACCCGGGGATATGTTGATTCGCAAGGCTGCGGCGTTGCATCTGCCCGCTGTTCCGGCCTGGTTCGCCATCATGGGGGCGCAGTTCGCTATCGCCATCGTGGTCGGGTATGTGACGACGCGGGCCGTCGAGTTTCCCTTTCTTCGCATCAGGGATGCGTGGTTTCCCGCTCGCAGGAAGGTTGAGGTTGATCTTGTGGGTGGGAAGCAGGCTTGATCGGTTTTCATTGCAGTGCGCTTGTTGTTTGCTCGCGCTTCTATGGACTTCCCGCATTCGCGTCGGTCTATTAGCACTGCCCCTCCCCGGGGCGGGGGTAACTTTCTTTGCTGCTGCAAAGAAAGTCACCAAAGAAAGCAGCTTTTTTTCCCGCCCAGCGTCACCTAGCGGCACGACACAGAACCATGTTTCTGGCCCGGCAGTAGAGAGTGCCCTCATAGGCCACACCGGGCGTGGATCGCGGACCCACTGCCACAACGCGCCGTTTAACGAACTGGTGCAGCACCTGAAAGCGCCGGCCCAGCGCTACGCGCTGCCGAAGGGTATGCAAGGGAAACCAACGAGGAATTTGCGCGGTGAGATGGATTTGCCGGATAACAAGTCACGCGCGGACCTTTTTAACCGGACAGCAGCGTGTAGGCATCGAGACATGGGTAACACGTGTGTCAGGACATGGGTAACACTTCAGACCAATAACGCGTCCCAAGTCGATCATGGGTGGATTAGCAGCCTCGCGCATCTGAACGGAGAGCGACACAAACTTGTTGTGTTACCTATGTCCTGACACACCCGTTACCCATGTCCTGAGTCTACGCACGCCGATTGATACACCGGGTCCCCGCGTGCACGCTCATTAGGCCATCCATCTCACCGCGCAAACCCCTCGTTGGCGTCCGTTGCATACCCTTCGGCAGCGCGCAGCGCTGAGCCGGAACTATTAGGTGCTGCACCAGTTTGTTGGACGGCGCGTTGTCACAGTGGGTCCGCGATCCACGCCCGGTTAGGCCTATGAGGGCACTCTCTACTGCCGGGCCAGTGAGGCAGTTCGGTGTCGTGCCGTTACGTGACGCTGGGCGGGAAGAAAAGCTGCTTTCTTTGGTGACTTTCTTTGCAGCAGCAAAGAAAGTTACCCCCGCCCCGGGGAGGGGCAGTGCTAATAGACCGACGCGATAACGGGAAGTCCATCGAAGCGCAGGCGAACAACGAACGACAACAAGCGCAAGCAGAAAAAAACCCTTCAAACCGCCTGCCTCAAAGTCTCCTTAAACTGCGCAAGTGTGTTGCGCTCCAACAGATGCCCGGCCACCTGCGGCCGGCCCCTCCTCGCGAGGACATCATCGAGTGCCCGGTTGATCGACGCAACCGCCAGATCCTCGACCACCGGTCCAAGCTCCCCGGTCCGGCAGAACCATCCAATCAGTCCATCCGCCGTCGCCACGACCGGCTTCCCGAAGCGATATGCCTGCACCAGCACGCCGCTCATCCCGTAATGCCCCTTGTACCCCAACCACACCACATCGCAAGCCGAAAACAGATCAAGCTCGTCCTCGCTCGAAATGAAGCGGTCGAACACCACCGGCGCCGGTGTCAGCGCCGCCAGCGCCGCACTCAGCCGGGCGCGCGTCTCTGCATCCTGCGACCCCGCAATGACCAGCGTCGGCCCATGCGATCCACTCGCCCGCCGCCCCAACGCCTCGATCAACTCGAACACGCCCTTGCGATCGTTGATCGCCCCGTACACCAGCACATGCGTGCCGTCCGACAGCCCCAACCGCGCCCGGGCGGCAGCCGGATCGGCGGCGCGCGCATCGGGAAACGGATCAGCCAGATAGTCGATGCTCGCGCCCGCCGCATGCGCCCGGCGCTTCCACCAGTCCGGCAAGGTCGGGTCGATCGTCAGCAAGGTCTTCATGCCGCCCGCCCGGATCGCGCGCGCGAACAGCGTCCCCTTGATCGCATTAACCAAAGGCCGGCGCGGCGCACGCACGCCCACACGATGATGATGAAAGTTCGAACGCATCGTGATGCCCACCCACGGCGTCGCGCCGAACGGCGACCCCAGGAACGGCAGCGCCAGCAGGAAGTAATCGACATAAGGCACGACAACCAGCGCCGCCCGCCGCTCACGGCTCGCTTCGTCGTACATGTGCCGGAACTGCCGGTGCATCCGGACATAACCGAGCTTCGACGCCAGCGCGCCGCTTCGCACCGGCGGCGCGACAAACACCATGTCGAGACCGGACGGCGCCGCCTCGCGAATCCTGCGCGCCAGCGGATGGTCTTCGTTGCACGGGTCCGTCACGATCGCACAACGGAATCCGGCTTCCATGTACGCGTTCGCCGCCCATTCGGCATAACGCCAGCGGTGGCCGCTGAAGTCGGGTTCGATGATGAAGACGCTTTCGGTCATCGCAGGGGCCCTTGCGGTCTCTGTACACGTGGGTCACGCGTGAAGCGGACAGGACAACGCCGCCGACGTCCGTCGATTGCGCCGACGAATCAACACTAGCACCGGCCGCACGTCATCGGACGCCATATGTGAGCGTTTATCCGCGTGCCCTCCGCGTTCCCAAAGCGGCGTCCGGAACCCCTTTCGCAACGGCGACGCGCCCGCAATCCGCATCGCTACCCATTTCGGGCCGATTTCGACTACGCGTTGGCGTCCGTCGCGGCACGGCGCACGATACTTTTGCCACAGTCGCCTGAAAAGAAGCGCGGCCGCGCTCGCATCGCCGTCCGGACAAGGCAATGCAACGGCTCGCAAGGTGGTCCGCACGCGATACCGACATATCGCGGCGCCACGAATTGAAATCTCAGTTGCGCGGGGAATTCGAGTGAGATCGGTCCGGCTTCCTTTTCTTCCGGCACGCGCGCGGTTCGAGCACGATGCAGCGTTCTGGGTGCTGCTCCAGCAAGTCGTCGTGCGCGGGTTCGTGGCCATCAAGTTTCTCGCCATCGGCCGGATTCTCGGGCCGGAAGCCATCGGCGCCGTCAGCATCGCGCTGCTCGCCGTCGCCATCGCCGAATCGCTTTCCGATACCGGTCTCGCCCAGGCCGTCGTGCAAGGACGCGACGCGCCCACCCACAGCGAACTCGGCGCCGTCTGGACCACCCTCGCCATGCGCGGCCTGGCGATCGGCCTGCTGCTCGCCGCCCTCGCACCGTTCATGAGCAGTCAGTTTCATCTGAGCGGTTCTGTCGGACTGATCCTGCTCGCCGCCGTGCTGCCGCTGCTGCGCGGCATCGCGTCGCCCGCGTATTTCGTCGTCACCCGCCAGCGCGGCTTCCAGAAGCTCGCGGGCGTCGAAACCTCGGCCGCGTTCACCGATTGCGCCATCGGCCTCGTATGCGCGCTGTCCGGCGCTGGCGCGTATTCCGTGCTGATCGGCCTGGTCGCCGGCGAACTGCTCAAGACCGTGCTCACCTGGACCAGCATGTCGCCGCGCCCGCCGCTGCGCTTCTCCTTCGCGGGAATCGGCCATTACGTGAACTTCAGCCGCTGGATCTGGGCGGGCAGCGTGGTCAACCTGCTGCTCAACCAGTTCGACAAGGTGGTCGTCGCCAAACTGCTCGGCCCGGTTCAGCTGGGCGCGTACCAGATGTCGTCGAAACTCGCGCAGATGCTGCTCGCCGATGCCGCCATCGCGATGTCGCAATACCTGTTTCCCACCTTCTCCGAGCATCACCGGCGCGACGTGCGGGCCGCGCGCAAGCTGTTCCGCCGCTATCTGCTGCTCGCGGCGCTGGGGCTGGCGCTGTTCGTCATCGTGCTGCGCTGGGCCGCCGAGCCGCTCTTCAACTTCGTGCTCGGTCCGGCCTGGCTGTCCGCCGTGCCGCTCTTCAGGATCTTCGCCATCAACATGGCGATCGGCGCGATCATCGCCGTGCTGGTGTCGTGGCTGCGCGCCGCCGGGCTGCCGAAGGTCGCGACGCATGCGTCGATTCTCCAGGCCATCGTGCTGTGCGTGACCGTGCCGGTCGCGACGCATCTGTGGGGCGTGACCGGCATCGCCTGGGCCATGACGCTGGGGCTCAGTGCGGCCGCGGGCTGGATGCTGTTCCGAATCATGCGGGAGGCGTGAATGCGCATAGTCCACCTCGTGCTGACGCCGCGCCTGTCGGGCGCCGAAGTCCTGGCGAAAGATCTCGCGCTGCATCAGCAGAAGGGGGGCGAAACGGTCGCGGTGGCCTCGCTGATGCCGGCGCACGAGGATTTCACGTCGCTCAGGGCGGAACTCGTCGCCGGCGGGGTGCAATGTCTGTTTCCGGAGCGCAGGCAGGGGCGCTTCGGCAAGCTGTGGAACCTGTACCGCACCATTCGCGGCTATCGCGCCGACGTGCTGTTCGCGCACGCGACCATTCCCGCGTTCTATGCACGCGCGCTGCCGCTCGCGGTGCCGGTCGTGTATGTGATGCATTCGGCCGCCAACGACTTCGAGCGCTCGATGTTCCGCAGCGTCGAACGCCTGCTGTCGCACCGGGCGCGCGCGGTGATCGCGGTGTCGCCGAACAACATCGACGATTACGTCGGCGCGGTGGGCCGCCATCCGTCGATGACGCTGATCCCCAATGGCGTCGACATGGCGCGCTTCGGCATGCGCACGCGCACCCAGGCGCCGGAGACGGCGCAGATCGTGCAGATCGGGCGCTATACCTCGGTCAAGAACCAGCTCTCGACGGTGCATGCGTTCCGCCAGGTCGTCGACCGGGTGCCCGCCGCGCGATTGCTGCTGTGCGGCGTGATCGAGGATCCCGCCTATCACGCGGCAGTGGGCGATCTGATCGACAAGCTCGGGCTGGCGGATCGCGTCAGCCTGCAAGGGCCGCGCACGGATGTCGCCGACCTGCTGTTCTCTTCCAGCGTGTTTGCGATGCCGTCGCGCTCGGAAGGGCACAGCATCGCGTTTCTCGAGGCGCTCGCCTCGGGACTGCCGGTGGTGGCCAGCACCATCCGGCCGTTCGGTTTCGCCGCCGATCTGCCCGGCGTGCATCTGTGCGATCCCGACGATACGCAGGCCTACGCCGATGCCCTCGTGCGCGCACTGGCCGAACCGCGTTCGCATCGGCCACTGCCGGGGCTCACGCTCGCCGATACGGCAGCGCGTTATCTTGCCGTCGCACGCGAGGTCGCGCGGCCGCTTCGCGCAGCGGCGGTCTGATTCTTTGTTGCCTTTCGGCTTCTAATGCGGTCTGCTTCTTCCTTTTCGTCAGGGGTTATCGATGCCCTCGACGCGCGCCGCTTCCCTTTCTTCTTCATGACGCCAGCCATTCGGACTAGGTGCGTAGAGACGCGCAAAACCCGATGATAGACTGCATCGCCATATCGCCAAGGATGGCGAAGTATCTGTTTTGGTAACGGATGATGAAGGGAAAGGAAACATGCTGAAAAGGATTGCGCGTTACATGCTTGCGAAGCATTGGGACGGGAAATTGCCCGTCGACACTTTTGCTATTGCCCGGTCCGAGAACGTGACCGTGCAGCTTGAACCGGACATGGGCGCCGTGTACGGGCGCTTCGATTTCGTTGACGGACAGCCGCGCATTGTCGTCAATGCCGATGCCCCGGAGCTGAGGCAGCGTTTTGTCGTCGCGCACCATCTGGGACATCTGGCGCTGGAGCACGGCACGCATTTCACGTGTGCCTCACGCCAGTTTTCACTGTATCAACTGGACGAAATCGAGAACCAGGCCAATCGCTTCGCGCTGGAAATGCTCGTACCCGGGTTTGCGCTCAACATCCTCATCCAGAAGCGGAACATCACCAACTTTTATCGCCTGACCGATGCTTTCGGAGTAGGCGACCTTGCGATGAAGGTCCGCTTGAAGCAGACCGGATGGATCAAACGAGCACGCATATGAACCGCCTTCCTGTCGTGGCCGAGCGCGATGAAACCTCGGATCTCACCTTGCAGTCCGTGCATGAGGAGCGGGTGGCAGCGCATCCCGCGCTCATTGAAGAGGAAATTGCTGATCGAAAGCAGTATCGTCAGCTCAGAGCGTTTTCTATCTACGGTGTGGCGGGACTGATCGCCACGCTGGCAACCTTGTTCGTCGCGTGGACTGCGTCGTTCGGCATGAAACTCCATGAGAGTTTTCGGGCGGATCCTGCCTTGAGCGTATTCCTTCTCACGCCCATGGCCGTGATGTCCGCTTCGGTCGTCTTGCCGTTGCTCGCGCTCGTTCGCTTCGTGTTCCGGGACACCTCCAGCGACGACGAACCTGCTTCACCCACCCTCTGGCAAGCCCTGCTCAAGGAACTGGCCGATCTACTCAAGCAGTACCTGAACCGCGGCAGACCCGCGACCTGACCAACTCGACCGCGCATTGCACGACCCACTCCATCTCGCACAGGAGACCTTCATGTCCGACATGCTCAGCATCTCCACCCCCGACGGCAACTTCGACGCCTATGTCGCCTATCCGGCCTCGACGCCTGCGCAGGCTCCCGCGCCTGCAGTCATTGTCATCCAGGAAATCTTCGGCATCAACGGCGACATGCGCGAAACCTGCGACGAATATGCGCGTCAAGGGTACGTCGCGCTGTGCCCCGACCTGTTCTGGCGTCTCGAACCCAACGTCGTTCTGACGGACCGCACCGAAGCCGAATGGCAGCAGGCCATGAAGTACTACAACGCGTTCGACCTGAACACGGGCGTCGAGGACATTGCCGCGACCATCGGCTTCGCGCGCGGGCTGCCGCAGGTGCGGGGAAAGATCGGCGCGGTCGGCTTCTGTCTCGGCGGGCTGTTGTCCTTCCTGACGGCTGCGCGCACGGATGTCGACGCGGCGGTCGCGTACTACGGCGGCGGCACGGACCAGCATCTCGGGGAAGTGCCGAAGATAAGCATTCCGCTGCTGCTGCATCTCGCCGAAGCGGATGAATTCATTCCGGCGGATGCGCGCAACCGCGTGCTTGCCGCCGTGCAGGGAAAGGTGAACATCGAGGCGTTCACCTATCCCGGCTGTCATCATGCGTTCGCGCGCAACCAGGGTGTGCATTACGATGCCGCCGCCGCGCAGCTCGCCAACGGCCGCACCTTCGCGTTCTTCGCGCAGCACCTGAAATGACCCGAGCCGAGCGCGCCAGAAAAAACGCCGCCCTGAGTGGGACGGCGCGCGTGCTTTATTTCTTCACCGTATGCGGCCGTCGAAACACCAGCCAGCGGGGCGACTTGAAGCGCACGATGCTCACGTACAGCCATACATAGGTGGCCGCGAACACCACGACGAAGCAGAACAGGTGCAGCGTGTGCCGCCAGAAGAGCGTCGCCGGAATCACGGCGATCAGGCACAGCAGCCAGAGGTAAGGCGAGGTGAGCGAATTGCGGCGCGTGAGTTCGTGCGCGTTCTTCACGCCGACGGCCCAGCGCATCAGACGCTTGTAGACGAGCATGTGCAGATGCACGCCGTCCGGAATGCCCGGCGAGATGCCGCGGATGAATTTCTTGCGATAGATCGAGAAACAGGTTTCGAAGATCGGGTACATGAACAGCAGCACCGGATACCAGGCCGAAACATCGCGGTTGCGCATCACGAGCATGATGGCCAGCTCGCCCAGCATGAAGCCGACGAAGTAGGCGCCGCCGTCGCCGAGAAAGATCAGCCCGGCCGGGAAGTTCCAGATGAAGAAGCCCATCACCGCGCCCATCATGATGAGCGAGCCCGACAGCACCACCGGATCGTGAACCTGGAACGCCACATAGGCGAGCGAGGCGAACATCATGAAGGTGACCATCGAGGCGAGGCCGTTGAAGCCGTCGATGATGTTCACCGCGTTGGCGAGCGCCGCGACCGCGAGCACGGTCACCGCACAGGAAACCACGGCATAGGAAAGCACGAAGTCGAGCGGCGGCACGCTGATGCGCGTCACGGCAATGTCGAGAAACGCATACGCCAGTCCGGCGGCGGCCATCGTGCAGAGCAGTCGCACCAGCGGCGACACGCGCTTGGTCAGGTCCTCGACGAGCCCGGACAGGAACGCCGGCATGCCGCACGCAATGATGCCGAGGATGCCGCCCGACACCGCCGGATAACCCCAGCGCAACTGCACCGCGGAAGCGGTCAGTCCGCACAGGATGCCGACGCCGCCGATGCGCGGCACCGGATACGCATGAAATTTCTGCACGCCGGCGAGGTCGGTATCGCCGAGCACGCCTTCCTGGAGATGGGCGAAGCGCACGATGAACAGCGTCACCAGCAGCGAAATCAGGAAGGCAAGCGCGAAACTAAGCATGAAGATGAACCGGAGGAGGGGTTGCGCCCCGCATCGTACCTCATCGGCAGGGACGATCCGGAGCGCGATGCCCGGAGCCGCGCTCCAGGCGAACCCTCAAGCAAAACCGCGCGGGTTCTGCGACTGCCAGCGCCAGTGATCCTCGCACATGCGTTCGATGCCATGCTGCGCGCGCCAGCCGATCAACTCGGCGGCGGCGGCGGGGTCGGCGTAGCACGCGGCGATATCGCCCGGACGGCGCGGCACCAGTTCGTAGGGCACCGGCTTGCCGGACGCCGCCTCGAACGCCTTCACGACATCGAGCACGCTGTAGCCCTGGCCCGTTCCCAGGTTCACGACGAAACTGCGGTCCAGGCGGCGCAGCGCGTCGATGGCCGCGATATGCCCGCGCGCCAGGTCCACGACGTGAATGTAATCACGCACGCCGGTGCCGTCGTGGGTCTCGTAGTCGCTGCCGAACACGCGCAGGCGCTCCAGCTTGCCCACGGCGACCTGCGCCACATACGGCATCAGGTTGTTCGGCACGCCCGCCGGATCCTCGCCGATCAGGCCGCTTTCGTGCGCGCCCACCGGATTGAAATAGCGCAGCGTAGCGATCCGCCATGACGGGTCCGAGACTTCCAGGTCGCGCAGGATCTGCTCGGCGATGAGCTTCGACTGGCCGTAGGGATTGGTCGCCGAGAGCGGGAAGCCTTCGTCGATCGGCACGCTCTTCGGCACGCCATAAACGGTCGCGGACGAACTGAACACGAAGTTGCGCACGTTGCGCGCCTTCATCACCTTGAGCACGGCGAGCAGGCTGCCGACGTTGTTCGCGTAGTACTCGACCGGCTTCGCGACGGACTCGCCCACGGCCTTGAGCGCCGCGAAGTGGATGGCGCCGGTGATGTCGTGTGCGTCGAAGATGCGTTCGAGCGCGGCTTCATCGCGGGAATCTTCCTGATAGAACGCCACCCGCTTGCCGGTGATCTGCTCCACGCGCTGCAGCGATTCGGCACGGCTGTTCACGAGATTGTCGATGACCGCCACGTCATAGCCCGCGTCGAGCAGTTCGACGCAGGTGTGCGTGCCGATGAAGCCTGCCCCGCCGGTGACGAGAATCGTGCCCTGGGTCGCGTTGTTCAGCGACTGCTTGCCATTCATCATGCGCTCTCCAAATAACTCGAATCAGAGTGAAATGCCGGTGATGGCATGTATTGTGCCCTTGTAGCGTTCGACGACATTCTTCTCGTCGAATTCACGGGCCACCTTCGCGCGGCCGCGCTGTGCCATCGCCGCGCGTTCGGCGGCGGGCAGCGTCAGCATGCGCTCGAGTGCCTGGGTAAGGCTGTCCGCGCTCTTCACTTCGCAAAGCAGCCCGGTCACGCCGTGCTCGACCACTTCACGGCAGCCCGGCACGTCGGTGGCGACGATCGGGCGGCCCATCGCCGAGGCTTCCATCAGCGTGCGCGGCACGCCTTCCCGGTACGACGGCAGCACGACGCAGTCCGCCGCGGCAATGAGCGGACGCACGTCGTGCGCTTCGCCCAGGTACTCGACGATATTCTCGGCTTCCCATTGCGCCACGTCCGTGCGGCTGATCGCGCTCGGATTGTCGACGCCGACCGGTCCGAGCAACTGGAAGCGCAGGTGCGCAAAGCGTGCCTTCAGGCGCCGCGCGGCTTCCACGTATTCGGCGACGCCCTTGTCCCACAGCAGCCGGCCGATCAGGATGAAGACGAAATCCTCGCGGACGGGCAGCGGGGTCAGCGCGAATTCGTCGAGATCGACACCTTCTCCATGCAGCCGCCGCGCGCGATCCGGATGCGTCAGCAGCTTTTCCTGCACGAAAGCCGCATGGTCGTCCTGATTCAGGAACCAGATCTCGCGCGGGAAGCGGAACGCGAGGCGGTAGAGCTGTTTCGCGACCTGCGCCGTGCGGCTCTTCTGGATGAACACGTAGCCGAGACCCGTCGTGACTGCAATCGACGGCACGCGGGCGAGCATCGCGGCCAGCGAGCCGTAGATGTTCGGCTTGATCGTGTAGTGAAACACGATGTGCGGGCGCGTCGTCCGATAGGCACGGTACAGCGCAGCGAGGGTCTTCAGGTCCTGGCGCGGATCGGTGCCTTTCGACGCCACCGGCAACTCGACGCAGCGGCAGCCCATTTCGGCGAGCGGCTCGAAGGTGCGGTCGCGCGGCGCGAGGATCGTCACCTCCGCGCCGCGCGCGGTCAGCATGCGCAGCAGGCCGCGCCGGTAGGTGTAGATCGCCCAGGCAGTATTGCAGACGAGGGCAATGCGAAGACTCGACTTTTCTTTCGTCATCCGGAGGTCATGGTTCGACGGCGTGGATCGCGCGGCGTGTCATCGAGTGGCAAGCGATTGACAGGCGCCGCGCGGATTCACCGTGCGCTCAACGTAGCGCAAAACAATTCGAAAACAAATCGACAAAAAAGCTTCAGGCGACGGGCGTGGAGCGCATGAGCCTCGCCTTCAGGCCGCGCAGCAGACTGTACGGCAACGCCAGGTGCGCAACGCTTTTGACGATGCCCAGCCAGTCCAGCGGATTCATCACCCGCAGATGGCGCAGTTGCAGCCGCAGGGTCGAAAGCACCTGCGTCCGCCGTTTCGTCGCGCTGATGCCGGACTCGTTGAGTTCGTAATACAGGCCGAACTCGGGCAGGTTGGCGCCGTCGTGATGCTGCAACAGACGCAGGATCAGATCGAGATCCTCCGCGGCGCGATACTGCGCCCGATAATTGCCCGCCTCGATCACCGCGTCCACGCGCAGCATCAGCGAAGGATGCGTGAAGCAGGTGCGCGCCAGCATCAGGCGGCGCAGCGCGGACGGCTCGCACGGCGGTTTCAGGTCGAACAGCGGCGCGCCCGCGGTGGACACCACATGCGTCCACATGCCCAGCACCGCGACGCGCGGATGCGCTTCCATATAGGCGCGTTGCTTCGCGAGCCGGCCGGGCGTGGCGAGATCGCCGGCGTCGATGCGCGCCGCGTAGCGCACGCCGCGCGCCGCGAGCGCCTCGATACCGGTCTGCAACGCCCGTTCGATACCGCCGTTGCGTGGCATCCGCAGAATCTCGACCTGCAGGTTCGCCAGCGCGGGCGCGATGATCGGCGGGGTGCTGCCGTCGTCGACGATCAGCACGCGCACCGGCGAGGTTTCCCGGAACGACGCGAGCGTGCGCTCGACCTCGGCCTGGCCGTTGAAGGCGGGCAGCAGCAGCATCACATCGGAAAGAGCATTCATGCGCGCAGCCGGAAACGGAGGTAATAGAAGTTCACCGACGCCGCCGCCACATAACCCGCCGCCAGGCCCATCAGCGCGCCATAGCCGTCGAAGCGCGGAATCGCGATCAGGTTCACCGCGAACGCCACTGCGAGCGCGAGCAGCCATTTCGACAGCAGCACGTACTTCGCCTGATATTTGAGCACGACCAGATTGCCGAGCGCCTCGATGCCCGCCGGCACCGACAGCCACACGGCCCAGCGGAACAGGCTGGCGGCGTCGGCATAGTTCGGCCCGAACACGTGCGCGATGATGAAGCCGCCGAGCGCATCCAGCACGGCGGCGCCCGCGGTCATCAGCGCGGCGGTCATCGCGAACAGGCGCAGCAGGTTGCGCCGCAGCAGCCGCGTGTCCTGCACGCGGTACACGAAAGCCGGCGCGATGGTCTGCGCGAGCATCAGCGCGAGCGCGATCCAGTTTTCGTTGAGCTGCTGCGCGGCGGAATACAGGCCCAGTTCGGCGAACGACACGCGATGCGCGAGCATCAGCCGGTCGAGCTTCAGGAACAGATACATGCAGATGAGTCCGAGCCAGAACACCGTGCCTGCGCTCGCGAAATGCCTGAAGAGCGCGCGGTCGAGGCGCCAGCCGAGGCGGCCGCCGTGCCGACGCATGTAGCACAGCACGAGCGCCGCGCTGATGGCCGCTGCTTCGAGCGCCCACAGCCAGCCGAAGCGCGACGGCGCGGCCGCCACGCGGACGAGCGCATAGACCAGCGCCGCCTTGACGATGGCGGCGAGCATGCTGGCGAGCAGTTGCGGCTTGCTGTAGGTCTGGCTCTGCAGCCAGGAATTGACGACGCCGATGAACGGTTCGCGGAACAGCATCGTCACGGCGAGGCCGGCGAGCATGAGGCCGACGGTCGGGTCGATGCCGCCCGTCGCGATCCAGATCCAGGTTGCAATGAGCGCAAGGATTGAGACGCTCATGCGCAGCACAAACGCGCTGCCGAGCACGATGCCGGTGTCGGCGGGCGGGCGGCGCACGATGGTCGGCACCAGGATCTCCGCGCCGCAGACCCAGGTGACCGGCGCGATCACGAGCAGCAGCGTGTTGGCGTACTGCCACTTGCCGAAGTCGTCGGGGCCGAGATAGCGCGCCAGCACGCCCGCGATGACGATTGCGACGGCAATCTGCGTGAGCCGTTCGAGCCCGAGCCAGACGATGTTGGCCAGTGCGCGGGCGACATCGGGATTGCCGGAACGCAGCAGGGCCTTCATGCCGCCGGGTTCCCGCTGCGTACGGGCACGCCGCGTGCTACCGAAGACTGTCCGGCTGCTGAAACCGCGCAATCTCCTGACGAACAGCATTCAATCGTCACGTTATGTGGGATGACGCGCGAAGGCGCTTGATTCGGGGGCATCGGGGCGATGGGGCGTTTGAGCATTGGATTAGAATGAACGCGCCGGTTTTACCGCAACGCGAAAGCCACGAGAGCGCCGAAAGACAGCGATTATAAGTGCGATCCGCGGCGCGTCCGTCCGCTTCGGCGGCGGGGAACGGCTTCAGTGTGTTGCCTTGGCAGTTGCTGCTGCGCTTTGCATCCCGCTTTGCATCCATTTTTTTCAGTCGTATGGGTTTCACAGACGCACAGGCAGAATTCGACACGTCATCACGTTATCGGGCGGTCGTCCGCGCGGCGTCCGCGCCGTGACGGCGGCCAACGTCACGACCTGCATGCCCTCATGGCTGCATCGCCGAGAATTCGTTCATCAATCGACAAGAGGTAGCCATCTCATGAGCCAAGTATCCCAATCCATTTTCAAGGCCTACGACATTCGCGGCATCGTTGGCAAGACGGTCGATCGCGACGTTGCGAAGAGCATCGGCCAGGCGTTCGGCAGCGAGATCAAGAAGCAGGGCGGCGATTCGGTCGTGGTCGCGCGCGACGGCCGCCTGTCCGGTCCGGAGCTGGTCGGCGCGCTGGCGGACGGCTTGCGCGCGGCGGGCGTCGATGTGATCGATGTCGGCATGGTGCCTACGCCGGTCGGCTATTTTGCGGCGAGCGTGCCGCTGCCCTTGCCGTCGGGCGAGCGGCGGGTGGATTCGTGCATCGTCGTGACGGGCAGCCACAATCCGCCCGACTACAACGGTTTCAAGATGGTGCTGCGCGGCGCGGCGATCTATGGCGAGCAGATCCAGGGCTTGTACAAGCGCATCGTCGACAACGATTTCACGACGGGCGAGGGCAGCTACACCGAGTTCGACGTGCAGCAGATGTATCTGGACCGCATTGTGTCGGATGTGAAGCCGGTGCGCGCGATGAAGATCGTCGTGGATGCGGGCAATGGCGTGGCGGGCGGCCTGGCGCCGCGTCTGTTCAAGGCGCTCGGCTGCGAGCTGGTCGAGTTGTTTACGGACATCGACGGCAATTTCCCGAACCATCATCCGGATCCGGCGCACGTCGAGAACCTGCAGGACGTGATCAAGGCCTTGAAGGAAACCGATGCCGAAGTGGGCTTTGCATTCGATGGCGACGGCGACCGTCTGGGTGTCGTGACGAAGGATGGGCAGGTGATTTATCCGGATCGTCAACTGATGCTGTTCGCGCAGGAAGTGCTGTCGCGCAACAAGGGTGGGCAGATCATTTATGACGTGAAGTGCACGCGCAATCTGGCGAAGTGGGTGCGCGAGCAGGGCGGCGAGCCGATCATGTGGAAGACGGGCCATTCGCTCGTGAAGGCGAAGCTGCGTGAGACGGGCGCGCCGCTGGCGGGCGAAATGAGCGGCCATGTGTTTTTCAAGGACCGCTGGTATGGCTTTGATGATGGCTTGTACACGGGGGCGCGGTTGCTTGAGATCCTGTCGCGGGTGGCGGATCCGAGCAAGCTGCTGAACGACCTGCCGGACTCGCTTTCGACGCCGGAGTTGCAGATTAAGATGGAAGAGGGTGAGAACGTTCAGCTCATTTCGAAGCTGCAGAAGAACGCGAAGTTCACGGGCGCCGATGATGTGCTCACGATCGACGGGCTGCGCGTCGAGTATCCGGATGGGTTCGGATTGGCGAGGTCGTCGAACACGACGCCGGTCGTGGTGATGCGGTTCGAGGCCGACAGCGAAGAGGCGCTGAAGCGCATTCAGGAGGATTTTCGTCGGGTGATTCTGGCGGAGAAGCCGGACGCTCAACTGCCGTTTTAAAGCGCCTTCGCGGCGTTTGACTCAGCGGTGCGGTTTCTTTTTTTGCGACCGCGCCGTTATCTTTTGTGCTTGCGCTTGTTGTGGTTCGTTGCTCGCTTGCGCTTCGATGGACTTCCCGCATTCGCGTCGGTCTATTAGCACTGCCCCTCCCCGGGGCGGGGGTAACTTTCTTTGCTGCTGCAAAGAAAGTCACCAAAGAAAGCAGCTTTTCTTCCCGCC
>NZ_JARUXR010000001.1:2246415-2283956 GCF_031451215.1 Caballeronia sp. LZ034LL | reverse complement strand
CCATGCGCAAGCTGCTTACTATCATTAACGCGATCGCCAAACATGGCGTGAACTGGAATCCGTGCTTTCATATCGCTTGACTTGCAAGACGGTTGCTCATAGGCCACACCGGGCGTGGATCGCGGACCCACTATGCAACCGCGCCATCAAACAAACTGGTACAGCCCCTCAAAGCTCCGGCGCTGCGCTACGCGCCGCCGTCCGGTCAATCGGGTCTGCTCGTGCATCCTTGCTAACGGATCCATCTCACTGCATCAGCCCAACGTTGGTTTCCCTTGCATACCCTTCGGCAGCGCGTAGCGCTGGGCCGGAACTCTTAGGTGCTGCACCAGTTCGTTAAACGGCGCGTTGTCACAGTGGGTCCGCGATCCACGCCCGGTGTGGCCTATGAGGGCACTCTCTATTGCCGGGCCAGTGAGGCAATTCTGTGTCGTGCCGCTAGGTGACGCTGGGCGAGAGAAAAGCTGCTTTCTTTGGTGACTTTCTTTGCAGCAGCAAAGAAAGTTACCCCCGCCCCGGGGAGGGGCAGTGCTAGTAGACCGACGCGATAACGGGAAGTCCATAGAAGTGCAAGCAAGCAGAGACAACCTCCACGCGAAGGACCAGAGCGAAGACCCCCGCTCCGACGAGAGGCCCGCCGCGCTAAAATCCCCCCTTTACCCTCCATCCCGGCGCCCACGGCGCCACTCCCCCGGCGTGCAAAAGATCCTGATCGTCCGCGTGTCGTCGCTTGGCGACGTCGTCCACAATATGCCGGCCATCGCCGACATCCGCCGCCGCTATCCGGATGCGCAAATCGACTGGCTCGTCGAAGAAAGCTTCACCAGTCTCGTCGAACTGGTCCAGGGCGTGCACCGCGCCATCCCGTTCTCGCTCCGACGCTGGCGCAAGTCCATCGCCTCACCCGCCACCTGGCGCGAAATCGGTCAGTTCAAGCGCACGCTTGCCGCCGAAAACTACGATCTCGTCATCGACTGCCAAGGCCTCATCAAAACCGCATGGGTCGCAAGCTGGGCCCGCGGGCCGCTCGCCGGCCTCGCCAACCGCACCGACGGCGCCGGCTTCGAATGGCCCGTGCGCTTCTTCTACGACCGGCGCGTCCCCGTCGAGCCGCGCACCCACGTCGTCGAACGCACCCGCAAGCTGGTAGCCGCAGCCCTCAGCCTGCCCGACCCGCACACGACCGACGACATCGACTTCGGCCTCGACACCCGACGCGCCACGCTCGCCGTCTCCGAACTCGGTCTCAACCTGCCCGTGCCCTATGTCGTGTTCGTCCACGCCACCTCGCGCGCCGACAAGCAATGGCCCGAAGCCGCCTGGATCGAACTCGGACAAGCCCTCGTCACGCGCGGCGCATCGCTCGTGCTGCCCTGGGGCAGCGAAGCCGAACGCGCAACCAGCGAAAAGCTCGCGAAGGAATTCGGCGCAGCCGCCATCGTGCCGCCCAGGCTGTCGCTGCCGGCCGTGGTCGGGCTGATCGAAGGCGCGGCGGCGACAGTCGGCGTCGATACCGGCCTGGTGCATATTGCCGCGGCGCTGAAGCGGCCGACCGTCGAGTTGTACAATTTCTCGACCGCCTGGCGCACCGGCGGCTACTGGTCGCCGCAAGTCGTCAATCTCGGCGACGCAAGCCGCCATCCCACGCTTGCAGACGTCAAAACCGCCCTCGCAGGCTTCGGCCTCCTGTAGCGCTTTAGCGCAGGGGCCGCACGCGCGGGCAACGCGTGGGATAGCACAGCGGTCATTCAAGCTCGAAGCAAGGTCATAGTTACATGACGGAATCGCAAATCATCGAAGTCGCCTCCGCCGACTGGCACGGGAAAAATCTCTCCGTGCCGCGCGAGACGCTGCTGGCCGGCGTCGAAAACGGCAAGGTGCTGTATTTCCCGAATCTGCGTTTCGCGATCGACGGCGGCGAACGCGCGCTGCTCGATCCAAAGATCGCCGATCCGAAGCGCAAGAACATCAGCCTCGCGCCCAACGGCGGCGCGCTGAACGGCGTACTCGGCGATGCCGTGATGCAGTCCGCCGTGCGCTCGCTCATCAAGCGCTATCAGGACAACGCGCGCTCGCTCGTCGACGGCCTGTTCCCCGAATACGACGGCAAGCTGCGCGTCGCGCCCACCAGCCTGCGGCTGCATCAGGTCGAAACCCGCGAGACCTCATGGCGCAAGGACGACAGCCGCCTGCACGTCGACGCCTTCCCGTCGCGCCCGAACTACGGCGAGCGCATCCTGCGCGTGTTCACCAACATCAATCCGCAAGGCGCGCCGCGCGTCTGGCGCGTGGGCGAGCCGTTCGAGGACATGGCGCAGCGCTTCCTGCCCGGCATCAAGGCGCAGGCGCCCGGCTCGGCCTGGCTCATGAACCTGCTGCACATCACCAAGTCGCGCCGCAGCGAGTACGACCATCTGATGCTGCATCTGCACGACGCGATGAAAGCTGACCTCGACTATCAAAAGGTCTCGCCGCAGGAAACCATGCCGTTCCCGCCCGGCTCGGTATGGGTCTGCTTCTCGGACCAGACCTCGCATGCCGTGATGTCCGGCCAGTACATGATGGAGCAAACCTTCTTCCTGCCCGTCAAGGCCATGGCCCGTCCCGAGTGCGCGCCGCTCGGCATTCTCGAGCGCCTGAAGGGCAGGGCGCTCGTTTGAGCGGCGCCGCTTCCCCGAGTCTGGCCGCCGGCGTGCTGAGACGGATCTACCGCGCGCTGTGGTGGATCGTCGCGCCGCTCGCGGTGCTGCGGCTCCTGATCCGCTCGCGCAGGGAACGGGGCTATCGCGAACACATCGGCGAACGCTTCGGACACATGCCGCCGCACGGCGGCCGAAGCGCCGGCGATCTCGCACCGCTCATCTGGGTCCACGCGGTATCGGTCGGCGAGACGCGCGCCGCGCAGCCGCTCATCGAGGCGCTGATCGACGCGCATCCCGAAGCCCGCATCCTGCTCACCCACATGACGCCGAGCGGCCGCGCCACCGGTGTCGAGCTGTTCGGCGACCGCGTGCTGCGCAGCTATCTTCCCTACGATCTCCCCATTCTCGTGCGACGCTTCCTGCGGGCGTGGCGGCCGTCGCTCGGCATCGTGATGGAAACCGAGGTCTGGCCGACGCTCATCGACGAATGCAAGCGTGCCGACGTGCCGCTCGTTTTGACCAACGCGCGCATGTCGCAGCGCTCGTACCGGCGCGCGGCGAAGTTCGGCCGCGCGGTGCGCGAAGTGTTCGGCGGCTTCTCGCGCGTGCTCGCCCAGACGCCTTCCGATGCCGAACGGCTCACCGCGCTCGGCGCCCGCAATGTCGCGGTGCTCGGCAATCTGAAGTTCGACATGAGCGCGCCGCCCGAACTGATCGCGCGGGGCCAGGCATGGCGCGCGGCGATCGGCGAGCGGCCGGTGTGGGTTGCGGCCAGCACGCGCGAAGGCGAGGAAACGCTTGTGCTGCGCGCGTTCGCGGCGCTGGACATGCCGCATGCGCTGCTGATTCTCGTGCCGCGTCATCCGCAACGTTTCGACGAAGTCTCCGCGCTGCTGTCGAGCCATGGGCTCACGAGCACGCGCCGTTCAGTGTGGGCGCCCAAGCCGGCCGCGGCGGGTTCCGGCGCCGATACCCCTGAGCCCCTGCCGGCCAACGTGCAGGTCCTGCTCGGCGATTCAATGGGCGAACTCGGCGCGTACTATGCGGCCGCGGATGTGGCGTTCATCGGCGGCAGCTTGTTGCCGCTCGGCGGGCAGAATCTGATCGAGGCGTGCGCGGCCGGCGTGCCGGTGCTGATCGGTCCGCACACCTTCAACTTCACGCAGGCCACCCGCGACGCCATTGCCGCCGGCGCGGCGCTGCGCGTCAAGGATCCGCAGGAACTGGCGCAGGGCCTGCGCGAGATTCTCCAGGATCGCGCCCGGCGGCTGGCCATGAGCGCAGCGGCCTCGGCCTTCGCAGCGGCGCATCGCGGCGCGACGGCGCGCACGGTGAGCGTGCTGGGCGCGCTGCTGGAGGAAAGCGAGGCGGCGCGCGATGCCGCATCGCTCGCCGAATAAAGGTCAGTGCGGCTTGCGCGAGAGCAGTTCCGTCACGCAGCGCGCGAAGCGCTCGTTGCTCGCAGCGATGCCATACTCCTCGGCGCGCTCCGACGCGCGCTGCTGCATGCTGGCGCGCAGCGCATCGTCGGTCAGCACGCGATGCAGCGCCTGTGCGAGTTCATCGACGCCACCGACCGGAAACAGAATGCCGAAGCGGCCGTCGCCGAGAATCTCGCGCGGACCGGTCGGACAGTCGCTCGCGATCACCGGCTTGCCGAGCGCGAGCGCTTCGAGCAGCACCATCGGCATGCCTTCATAGCGCGAGCTCAGCACCTGTAGCCGCGCGCCCGCTGCCAGCGCATGCGGATTGTCGAGCTGACCCATGAAGTGCACGCGGCCATCGACACCCAGTTCCTTCGACAACGCTTGCAGCTCGCCGCGAAACGCGCCGTCGCCGACGATCACGAGATGCTCGCGAATGGCCGGATCGCGGATCAGTTGCGCATACGCCCGCAGCAAGGTGCGATGGTCCTTCTGGATTTCATCGAGACGCGCGACCGACACGATATACGGCGCATCGCAAGGCGGCGTCTGCGCTGCGGCGCCGTTGCTGCGAATCCGCTCGATGTCGATGGCATTGGGCAGCGTGAACAGCCGTTGCAGCGTGTCGCCGAACATGGCGCGGGCCTCGTCGGCCATGTGCTGGTTGAGCGCGCCGACGCCGTCGTAGCGGGCGAACTGCGTCGCGAGCCGGCGTTGCTTGCGCGGCCGGTTGGCGAGGCGCGCGTCGAAACTGAAATGATTGACGCCGAGCCACGCCACGCCGAACTGCCCGGCGAGACGGCGCAGCGACATGTCGTAGTCGACGATCAGCGCATGGCGGCGCGCAAGCTCGGCCACGCGGCGTTTCACATACGGACGCACGGCGAGCGTGTTGAACACGTCGCGCCCGACGCGCCCAAGCTTGCTCAGGCTCTGCGCATAGCGGCGTTTCTGGAAGTGATTGAGCCAGTCCTGATCGGCGAGTATTTCGATGGCGACATCGGCCGGCACGAGCGGACGAAAGCGCTCCTCGAAAGCAGGCGACGGGTGCATGACCGACAGCGTGACCGTGAAGCGGTTGCGGTCGAAGACATGCAGCCATTGCATCAGCGACGACTCGATGCCGCCGTTGCCGAAGTCGACAATGTGAAACAGCACCGGAATACGGCCGGCCGGAAAATGTGCGGGCGAACGAGGGGACAGGGCAGCGATGGACACCGTGCAGCGCCCGCCGCACAGCGCGGGCGTGGAATGATTGCGAAGCCGTCATGCTACCGCATGCGCGTGCCGCGCTCATGAAGCGGCGCGCACTGCGACATCAATTCACGAAACCAGCAGGCCCTTCTTCTCGATGAACGCGATCACCTGGGCCAGCCCTTCCTGCGCCTTCAGATTGCACATGACGAAGGGACGTTCGCCGCGCATCTTGCGGGCGTCGCTTGCCATGATGTCGAGGTTCGCGCCGACATGCGGCGCCAGATCGGTCTTGTTGATCACCAGCAGATCCGACTTCGTGATGCCCGGTCCGCCCTTGCGCGGAATCTTCTCGCCGCCCGCGACGTCGATCACGTAGATGGTGAGATCGGAGAGTTCCGGGCTGAAGGTTGCCGCGAGATTGTCGCCGCCCGATTCGATGAACACGATATCGGCGTCCGGAAACTTCGACACCATGCGATCCACCGCTTCGAGGTTGATCGACGCGTCCTCGCGAATCGCCGTGTGCGGGCAGCCGCCCGTCTCCACGCCCATGATGCGCTCGGCCGGCAGCGCGCCCGCCACGGTCAGCAGGCGCTGATCTTCCTTGGTGTAGATGTCGTTGGTGATGGCGACGAGGTCGTAGCGTTCGCGCATCGCCTTGCAGAGCATTTCGAGCAGCGTCGTCTTGCCGGAACCGACCGGCCCGCCGACGCCGACCCGCAAGGGCGGCAGTTTCTTGGTTCGACGGGCGGCGGCGGAATAGGCGGGAGCGTTCATGAGTCGGGCTAGGAACGAAAGAGTCGGGAGTATTGGGATTCGTGCCGTGCGGACAGGATGCCCAGTTGCGGCGCGAAGGTGTTGATCCGGTCGGGCGGCGTAGCGAGCGCGCGGCGCACGGCATCGTCGATGGGTCCGCGCAACGCGACGATGATGCGCTGCCCCGCGAGCTGGCCGAGCGGCACGGCCTTGAGGGCGGCGGCCGCCTGGTTCTCGACCCAGCTGAACGCGTAGGCGGCGAGTGCGGCGTCAGGCGCGGCGTCGTGCGCGAAGGCGGCAAAGGCGAAGGCGGTGGGCTGCGCAACCGGCTTGAGCGCTGCGAGCGTCTCGCGGCGCGCGGCATCGCCCCATTCGAGCGACGCGCACAACTGCGCCAGCGACCAGCCCATCTGCTCGGTTTCGCGCCGCAACTCCGCCGACTCGCGGCTCGCGAGATAGGCGTCGTTGGCGGCGCGGAGCGCGGCTGCGTCATGCGTGCGCCAGGAATCGATCTGATGCGCGAGCAAGGGCAACTCGCCGCGCGCAAGCACTGTAGAAAGGCCGCTTTCGATCCACTGGCGCGCGCTGTCGCCGTCGTGGATCAGGCCATGCTCGATGGCCGCTTCGAGCCCTTGCGAATAGCTGAACGCGCCGATCGGCAGTGCCGGCGACGCGAGATGCAGCAGCGCCGTGAGTTCAGCGATGCGCATGGCCGTGGTGAGCGTGGCCGTGATCGTGATCGTGCGAATGATCATGACCGCATGACGAGTGATCGTGGTCATGCGAGTGATCGTGGCCGCATGACGAATGATCGTGATCGTGCGCATGCCCGTGATGCTCGTCGAACACCTTCTGCGCGAGCGCATAGTCTTCGCTGAAGGTTTCGTCGTGACCATGCTTGTGGCCGCCGCCATACGCGCCGGTCTCGGGCTGGAACGGCTGGGTTTCGTGCGCCACCAGCACGCCGAGGCGCTTCAGCATGTCTTCGAGCACGGCATCCGCTTCGAGCTTCAGATAGTCCGTGCCAACTTCCACCGGCGTATGGCGGTTGCCGAGGTGGTAGGCGGCCCGCGTCAGCAGCCGCACGCTCGGCGCGCGCACGACCAGCACGTCTTCGGCAGCCGCGACGACCCGCACGAAGCCGCCGTCGTCCGCGACCAGCATGTCGCCATCCGCGAGCACGGTGCCGCGCGGCATCACGAGCGCGACTTCCTCGCCGCTGTCGAGCGTCGCGGCGAGACGGCTCTTGCAGCGCGCGTCGAAGGGCAGCGTCAGGGTGGGCGCGCGCTTCACGAGCACGGGCGCGAGTTTCGCGGTCAGGCGTTTGTCGATGGTACGCATGGCGTTCGGCATGGCATCAGAACAGGAAGTAGCGCTGCGCCATCGGCAGGACGGTGGCGGGATCGCAAGTGAGCAATTGTCCGTCGGCGATCACCTGATAGGTCTGCGGATCGACGCTGATGGACGGTTGCCATGCATTGTGAATCATGTCGGCCTTCTTCACATTGCGGCAGTTGCGCACCGCGACCACCTGCTTGGTCAGCCCGTAGCGGTCCGCGATGCGCGCTTCCATCGCCATCTGCGACACGAACGTGAGCGAGGTCTTGCCGAGCGCGCCGCCGCGCGTGGCGAACATCTCGCGGTAATGCACCGGCTGCGGCGTCGGAATGGAGGCGTTCGGGTCGCCCATCTGCGCCAGCGCGATCATGCCGCCCTTGAGAATCAGCGACGGCTTCACGCCGAAGAACGCCGGTTCCCAGAACACGAGGTCCGCCCACTTGCCCGGTTCGATCGAGCCCACTTCATGCGCGATGCCGTGCGTGATCGCCGGATTGATCGTGTACTTGGCGACGTAGCGTTTCGCGCGGAAGTTGTCGTTGCGGCCGGTGTCCTCGGGCAGCGCGCCGCGTTGCACCTTCATCTTGTGCGCCGTCTGCCAGGTGCGGATGATGACTTCACCGACGCGGCCCATGGCCTGCGAATCCGACGACAGCATCGAGAGCGCGCCCAGATCATGCAGGATGTCTTCGGCGCCAATGGTCTCGCGGCGGATGCGCGACTCGGCGAACGCGATGTCTTCCGCAATCGACGGATCCAGGTGATGACACACCATCAGCATGTCGAGGTGTTCGTCGAGCGTGTTGACGGTGTAGGGGCGCGTCGGGTTGGTGGAGGAGGGCAGCACGTTCGATTCGCCCGCCACCTTGATGATGTCCGGCGCATGCCCGCCGCCCGCACCTTCCGTGTGATACGTGTGGATCGTGCGGCCCTTGAACGCGGCGATGGTCGTCTCGACGAAACCCGCCTCGTTCAGCGTGTCCGTGTGGATGGCGACTTGCGTGTCGGTGTCGTCGGCCACCGAGAGGCAGTTGTCGATGGCCGCGGGCGTCGTGCCCCAGTCCTCATGCAGCTTCAGGCCGATCGCGCCGGCCTTCACCTGTTCGATCAGCGGCGCCGGCAGGCTGGCGTTGCCCTTGCCGAGAAAGCCGAGGTTCATCGGCCAGCCGTCGGCGGCCTGGAGCATGCGCTCCATGTGCCACGGTCCCGGCGTGCAAGTGGTTGCGTTGGTGCCGGTCGCGGGGCCGGTGCCGCCGCCGAGCATCGTGGTGACGCCGCTCGCGAGCGCTTCGTCGATCTGCTGCGGGCTGATGAAGTGGATGTGCGTATCCACGCCACCTGCCGTGACGATCAGCCCTTCGCCCGCGATCACTTCCGTAGCCGCGCCGATGGCGATGTTCACGTTCGGCTGGATATCCGGATTGCCGGCCTTGCCGACGGCGAAGATGCGGCCGCCCTTGATGCCGATGTCGGCCTTCACGATGCCCCAGTGATCGAGGATCAGCGCGTTGGTCACGACGGTATCGACCACGTCGGCGGCGGCGCGTTGCGACTGGCCCATGCCGTCGCGGATCACCTTGCCGCCGCCGAACTTCACTTCTTCGCCGTAGGTGGTGAAGTCGCGCTCGACTTCGATGATGAGGTCGGTGTCGGCGAGGCGCACGCGGTCGCCGGTCGTCGGGCCGAACATTTCCGCATAAGCGCGGCGGCCGATGCGTAGCGTCATATTCTCAGCGTCCTTTGCGGGAATGATTTAAAGCGGACCCATCACGAGGCCGTTGAAGCCGTACACATGACGGTCGCCCGCGAGCGCCACGAGCTCGACCGTGCGTTCCTGGCCCGGCTCGAAGCGCACGGCGGTGCCTGCCGCGATGTTCAGCCGGAAGCCGCGCGCCCGCTCGCGCTCGAACTTGAGCGCCGCGTTGACTTCGTAGAAGTGGTAATGCGAGCCGACCTGCACCGGCCGGTCGCCATGATTCGCGACGACGACCGTCACGGTCTCGCGGCCCGCGTTGAGTTCGTGCTCGCCGTCGTCGATGAAATATTCGCCGGGAATCATCAGCGTCGCTCTGCTCAGGGAATCGGGTGATGGACGGTCACGAGCTTCGTGCCGTCGGGAAAGGTCGCTTCGATCTGGATGTCCGGAATCATCTCGGGGACGCCTTCCATCACGTCGTCGCGGGTGAGCAGCGTGGTGCCGTAGTGCATGACCTCGGCGACGGTCTGGCCGTCGCGCGCCGCTTCCATCAGCGCGGCCGAGATGAACGCCACGGCCTCGGGATAGTTGAGCTTCAGGCCGCGTGCGCGGCGGCGTTCCGCGAGCAGGGCCGCGGTGAAGATCAGCAGCTTGTCCTTTTCTCTGGGTGTCAGTTTCATGAGCTTCTTGGGCAGAAAGGCGTGACGGGCCGCGCCATGCTAGCACCGGAACGTCCTGTTTCGTTAGCCTGCTTCCGTTCTTACGGATGGCTTGCGGCTCACTGGATGAAGCGCTGCAACTCCACGGTCGAGGGCCGTTCGAAGATGGCGTCCGGCGCGCCGGATTCCCACACGCGTCCCTGATGCATGAACACGACCTGGTCGCTCACCTTGCGCGCGAAGCGCATCTCGTGCGTGACCATGATGAGCGTCATGCCGTCGCGGGCGAGGTCTTCCACCACGGCCAGCACTTCACCGACGAGTTCGGGATCGAGCGCCGAGGTGATCTCGTCGCACAGCAGCACGGTGGGCTTCATGGCGAGCGCGCGGGCGATGGCCACGCGCTGCTGCTGGCCGCCCGACAACTGGTCGGGATAGGCGTCGAACTTGTCGCCGAGGCCCACGCGTTCCAGCACCGAATGCGCGGTGGCGCGGGCCTTGGCCTTGTGGATCTTCTTGACTACCGTTTGCGCGAGCATCACGTTCTGCCCGGCGGTGAGATGCGGGAACAGGTTGTACTGCTGGAACACCATGCCCACCTTGAGGCGCAGCGCGCGCAGGTCGGCGTGGCGCGCGTCCATGTGCTCGCCGTCGATTTCGATCGACCCTTCGTCGATGCTTTCCAGCCCGTTCAGCGTGCGCAGCAGGGTGCTCTTGCCCGAGCCGCTGCGCCCGATGATCGACACGACCTGGCCGCGCTCGACGGAGAAGTCGATGCCCCTCAGCACCGGGTTGGCGCCGAACTGCTTCTGGAGATTGCGGGTTTCAACGAGCGGCATGCCATTTCCTTTGAAGCGTGCGTGCATAGCGCGTGAGCGGATAGCAGAGCACGAAATAGATCACGGCCACGAGTCCATACACGAGGAAGGGCCGGAAAGTTGCATTCGAAATCATCGTGCCGGCCTTGGTCAGCTCGGTGAAGCCGATGATCGAGACCAGCGCCGTGTCCTTGACCGCCTGCACGGCGAAGCCCACCGTGGGACCGACGGCGATGCGCAGCGCCTGCGGCAGGACCACGTGGCGCAGCTGCTCGAAGTAGCTCATTGCGAGCGATGACGACGCTTCCCACTGGCCCGTCGGCACCGCTTCCACCGCGCCGCGCCAGATCTCCGCGAGATAGGCGCTGGTGAAGAGCGTGAGGCCGACGGTCGCGGCGAGCCACGGAGCGACGTCGACGCCGAGCAGCGGCAGGCCGAAGAACACGAGGAACAGCTGCATCAGCAGCGGCGTGCCCTGGAACACCTGGATGTAGCCCTTGACGAGCGTGCGCAGGATTTGCGACTTCGACACGCGCATGACGAGCAGCGCGAAGCCGACGATCCCGCCCAGCACGAACGACACGACCGACAGCACGATGGTCCAGCGCGCCGCGAGCAGCAGGTTCTCGACGATCTGCGCGAGGGTGAATTCGATCATCGCGCGTGACTCCGGCTGGCGGTGAGGAAGCGCTTGCCGGCCGCGTTGAGGACGGTGCGCAGCACGAGGGCCATCACGAGATACGCGCCCGTGATGAAGAAGCACGTCTCGAACGCGCGGAAATTGCGCGACTGGATATAGCTGGCCGCATAGGTGAGATCGGGCACGGAGATCTGCGAGACGACGGCTGAGCCGAGCATGGTGATGACGATCTGACTCGTCAGCGCGGGAAACACCTTGGCGAGCGCCTGCGGCAGCACGACATGGCGGAAGGTCTCGCCGCGCGACAGCGCCAGCGATGCCGCCGCTTCATGATGCCCCTTCGGCACGGCGCCGATGCCCGCGCGGATGATCTCGGTGGAATAGGCGCCGAGGTTGAGGGTCATCGCGAGAATGGCGGCGACGTACTCGCTCAGGTGGATGCCGAGCGCCGGCAAGCCGAAGAACACGAAGAACAGCTGCACGATGAACGGCGTGTTGCGGATTGCCTCGACATACGCGCCGACGAGCGTATTCAGCCACTGACGCGGGCTGTCGCGCCCGGCCGCGCCGAGCACGCCGAGCGAGACGCCCAGCGCGGTCGAGACGGCGGTGAGCGCAAGCGTCGTCGCCGCGCCGCTCGCGAACATGCCCGCGTATTGCGCGAGATCGGCGAACTCAAGTTCATAGGCCATGCTATGCCGCGCTCCCGGTCACAGGCTGGCGGGCAGCGGCTGCCTGAACCATTTCTTCGACATGCCGTCGAGCGTGCCGTCCTTCTTCGCCTGCGCGATCGCGCTGTCCACCTTGGCGAGCAGACGCGGCTCGTTCTTGTTCATGCCGACGAAGCACGGCGAATCCTTGATGACGAACTTGGCTTCGGGGCGGCGCGGCGGATTCTTCGCGAGGATCGCGGCCGCGACGATGTTGCCTGCCGCGATCAGTTGCACCTGTCCCGAGAGGAAGGCGGAGATGGTCGCGTTGTTGTCTTCGAAGCGTTTGATGGTGGCGTTCGGGGCCATCTGCGAGAGCGCGATCTCCTCGAGCGCGCCGCGCGTGGCGCCGACGGTCTTGCCGGTGAGATCGGCGGGGCCGGCAACCTTGATGTCGGCGGGGCCGAACACGCCCTGGAAGTAGGGCGCGTAGGCGGTCGAGAAGTCCAGCACCTTCTCGCGCTCGGGCGTCTTGCCGAGCGACGAGATCACGAGGTCCACTTTGTTGGTCGTCAGATAGGGGATGCGGTTGGCGCTGTTGACGGGCACGAGTTCGAGCTTCACGTTCAGCGACTTCGCGAGCAAGGCGGCCATGTCGACGTCATAGCCTTGCGGCTTCATGTCCGCGCCAACCGAGCCGAACGGCGGATAGTCCTCGGGCACGGCCACGCGCAGCGTGCCGTTCTTCGCGATGGTGTCGAGCGCATCCGCGTGGGCGGCGAGGGGCGTGAAGGCGGCGAGGGAGACGGCAAGGGCGGCGAGCGCCGTGCGGCGGGCGCGGGAGAACGGGGTGTGCATCGATGATCCTTCGGTCTTGATTCGATCCTGGCGGCCGCGTGGGAAGTGCGGCTCTTGAGCGAAGGCTTAAAGCGAGAGTCGTGCCATCGAGGCGATGGTCTTGTGCTGTCGGGCTTCCCGGTTCACGGGCGCCGTGGCGCGCCCCCTTGCGGGGCAGCGTGATGCGCCATCGTGGTGCGTACTAGGTAGTCCACAGGCGCAGCGGGCGCGCCTCGACGCCATGGACGACGGGACGCAGTTGTGTCCAGCATGCGGCGAGTGCGTTCTGCAGCGGTTCCATCGAGCGGCTGATGGCGCGCACGATCAGCACGCCCGGCGCGACGCAGGAAGCGGCGGCGCGGAGTTCGGCGTCGAAGGGCAGGCCGGCGGTGAGGGTTTCGGCGAGCGCATCGTCGCAGGCGGGGCCGACGGCCCATAGCGTGCCATAGGCCGGAAAGCCTGCGAGGCCTTGGGGTGAGTCGCGCAGCGGGTCGTCGGCGGCGAGCAGCGTGCGTTCGAGCCAGCGCGTGGCGCCGTTGCGGTGCCCGATGCGCGACAGCGCGCGGATGTGCCCTTGCGTCCACTTCTCGCCGGCGGCGGCGCGGCCGAGCAGCATGGCGTCCCAGCCGATGGCGGTGGCGTCGTCATCGAGAGTCAGGTTGAAGTCGAGCTCGATGTTGGATGACTCGAAGACGATGTTGTTTTGCGGCAGCCAGTCGAGCTTGGCGCCGGCGGCGAGCGTGATGTCGATGCGTTGGGTGGCGAGCCGGCCGTTGGCCTTGTACCACTTCGTGGCGCCGGGTGTGGTGATGACGGCGTGGGTGTGTTCGTGGAGGCGGATGTCGATGGAGAGGCGGTCGCCGCCCGCGACGCCGCCGGGCGGATGCACGATCACGGTGTGGCAGATGTCGGCTTCGGGATAGAGCGGGCGTTGCAGCCGCAGCGGTCCTTCGTGCTTGCGATGCGAGCAGACGGTGCGGCCGTGCTGATGCGTGAAGCCGAGTTCGAGGCGGCCGCGCCACACGTGGGGATCGGCGAGGGCGGCGTGCGATTCGTGGTGCATGGGCGAGGCGGGTCAGGGGTGAGTCGAGATCATACGGCGATCAGCTCGCGCACTCCATGCTGGTCCATTTCATTGCCGGCGCCGCCCGCGATGATTTCGCCGCGGCTCATGACCCAGTAGCGGTCGGCGAGTTCGCGGGCGAAGTCGTAGTACTGTTCGACGAGCAGGACGGTCATGCCCATTTCATCGACGAGCTGGCGCAGCGTGCGGCCGATATCGCGGATGATCGAAGGCTGGATGCCTTCGGTGGGTTCGTCGAGGATCAGGAGTTGGGGTTCGCTCATGAGGGCGCGGCCGATGGCGAGTTGTTGCTGCTGCCCGCCGGAGAGGTCACCGCCGCGGCGGTGTTTCATGTCCCTTAGCACGGGGAAGAGCTCGTAGATGCGGTCGGGGATTTTTGAGGGGGCTTTGCGGCTGGCGGCGCCGACTAGCAGGTTTTCTTCTACGGTCAGGCGGCCGAAGATGTCCCGGCCTTGCGGGACGTAGGCGAGGCCGCTCGCCACGCGGGAGTGGGTTGGGATTGTGGAGATTGGCGTGCCTCGCCAGGTTATGGTGCCGGTTTTGGTTGGGACTACGCCCATCAGGCAGCGCAGGAGCGTCGTTTTGCCTACGCCGTTGCGGCCTAGCAGGACAGTCAGCTTTCCTTCTGGCACGGTCATCCGCACATCGCGGAGGATATGGCTTCCGCCATAGTATTGGTTCAGGTTTTCTATTTCCAACATGGGTTTGGCTCTTGCGGTTGGGTTCGGTTTTGCTTTGCTTCGCTTTGCGTTGTTGTTCGTTTGCCTGTGCTTCTATGGACTTCCCGTGTTCGCGTCGGTCTATTAGCACTGCCCCTCCCCGGGGCGGGATTCGGCGCTCTGGTCCTTCGCGTGGGTTGTTGTGTTTGCCCGCGCTTCGATGGACTTCCCGTTATCGCGTCGGTCCATTAGCACTGCCCCTCCCCGGGGCGGGGGTAACTTTCTTTGCTGCTGCAAAGAAAGTCACCAAAGAAAGCAGCTTTCTTTCCCGCCCAGCGTCACGTAACGGCACGACACAGAACTGCCTCACTGGCCCGGCAGTAGAGAGTGCCCTCATAGGCCTAACCGGGCGTGGATCGCGGACCCACTGCGAAATCGCACCTCTGAACAAACTGGTGCAGCCCTTGCATGCTCCGGCGCAGCGCTACGCGCCGCCGTCCGGTCAATCGGGGCTGGGCTGCCCGTGCTTCCGTGTTAACGGATCCATCTCATTGCCCTTGCCTGCCACCGGTTTCCCTTGCATACCCTCCGGCAGCGCGTAGCGCTGGGCCGGCGCTTTCAATGGCTGCACCAGTTTGTTGAATGACGCGTTGTGGCAGTGGGTCCGCGATCCAAGCCCGGTGGGGCCTATGAGGGCACTCTCTACTGCAGGGCCAGAAACGCGGTTCCGTGTCGTGCCGCTAGGGGACGCTGGGCGGAAAAAAAGCTGCTTTCTTTGGTGACTTTCTTTGCAGCAGCAAAGAAAGTTACCCCTGCCCCGGGGAGGGGCAGTGCTAATAGACCGACGCGAAAGCGGGAAGTCCATAGAAGCCCAAGCAAAGGAACACGCTCATCGCCCAAGATAAGACTCAATCACCGCCTCATCACGCTTGACGGAATCCAATGTCCCTTCGGCCAAAACACTGCCTTCCGCCATGACAGTAACCTTCCCATCACCCCCCGCAAGCGCAGCAACAAACTCCATGTCATGTTCCACGACCATCATCGAACATGAACCCCGCAGCGTGTTCAACAACTCCGCTAATTCCATCGTTTCATGATCGGTCATCCCCGCCGCGGGCTCATCGAGCAGCAACAACGCCGGTTGCTGCATCAGCAACATCCCGATCTCCAGCCGCTGCTTCTGCCCATGCGACAGTTCCCCCGCCAGCCGCGTCGCCTGATGCTGCAGGCGAATCAACTCCAGCGTCTCCTCGATCCGCGCCTGCGCCTGCCTATCCAGCCGCGCCCGCAGCGAAGCAAACCAGCGCTTGTCCGTCTTCATCGCCAGTTCAAGGTTCTCCCACACCGGATGATTCTCGAACACCGTCGGCTTCTGAAACTTGCGCCCAATCCCCGTACGCGCAATCACCGGCTCCGACAAACGCGTCAGATCCAGCGTCTGTCCGAGAAACACGCGGCCATCGTCAGGTCGCGTCTTGCCCGTGATGACGTCCATCATCGTCGTCTTGCCCGCTCCATTCGGTCCGATCACACAACGCAACTCACCCACATCAATGGACAACGTCAGCTTGTTCAACGCCCGAAAGCCATCGAAGCTCACCGTCACGTCCTCCAGATACAGAATCGTCCCGTGCGATACGTCGATCTCCCCCGGCGCAAGCACATGCCCCAGCCCCGCCACACCATTCAAACCCGTGCGCTCGTCCAGTTGCGGCAGCGGCGGAAGATCCACGATCAATGCATTGTGCGCGGTCATTCCGCCGCCTCCGGTTGTGCCACGCCATGCGCCTTCCTGCGGCGCGCAAGTTCAATCAGGCCCATGATGCCGTTGGGCAGCAGCAAAGGCACCAGCGTGAAAATCAGGCCAAGGAAAAACAGCCAGTACTCCGCGAAATACGCCGTGAAAAAGCTCTTCGCACCATTCACCGCGAACGCACCAATGATCGGCCCGATCAAGGTGCCACGTCCGCCCACCGCCACCCAGATCGCCATCTCGATCGAGTTCGCCGGCGACATCTCGCTCGGATTGATGATGCCCACCTGCGGCACATACAGCGCCCCCGCAATCCCGCACAACACCGCCGACACCGTCCAGATGAACAGCTTGTACGCAAGCGGGCTGTAGCCAAGGAACATCAGGCGCGTTTCGCCGTCGCGCACGCCGGTCACCACGCGTCCCAGCTTCGACGTGACGATCCAGCGCGCCGCAAGAAACGCCAGCACCAGCACGGCGAACGTAATCAGGAACAACGCCGTCCGCGTGCCCGCATGCACAACCGGAAATCCCGCAATGCGCTTGAAGTCCGT
Organism: Caballeronia sp. LZ034LL; assembly: GCF_031451215.1. Taxonomy (NCBI): domain Bacteria; kingdom Pseudomonadati; phylum Pseudomonadota; class Betaproteobacteria; order Burkholderiales; family Burkholderiaceae; genus Caballeronia; species Caballeronia sp. LZ034LL. The sequence continues at coordinate 2,267,246 of NZ_JARUXR010000001.1, read as the reverse complement.
GAAGCCGTTGTTGCCGCCAAAACCCGTCTCGTTGCGGTAGAACAGCAGCATCGCCGCAAAGGTCATCGCCTGCGTGATGATCGACAGATACACGCCCTTCACACGCGAGCGGAACGTGAAGAAGCCGAACACCCACGCCAGCACGCCCGGCACCAGCACCACCAGCAACAGCGCATACCAGAGATGCTCCGTGCCCTCCCAGTACCACGGCAGCTTGTGCCAGTCGAGAAACACCATGAAGTCGGGCAGGTCGCTCTTGTACACACCCTCGCGGCCGATCGAGCGCATCAGGTACATGCCCATCGCATAGCCGCCCAGCGCGAAGAACAGCGCATGGCCCAGGCTCAGGATGCCGCAGTAGCCCCACACGAGATCCAGCGCGAGTGCGCCGATCGCATAGCACATCAGCTTGCCGACCAGCGTCATCGCATACGCGGACAGATGGAACGTGCTCGTCTCCGGCAGCACCAGCGCCGATACCGGCACGACAATGCCCATCGCGATGACGAGCGCCAGCAGCGCGACCCAGCCGCGGCGCGGCAACAGCGCGGCGCGCGGCGGCAGGCCCAGCGCGAAACCGGCGCGGGCGGCGTCGGCGTCGGGTTGCGGCGCGACGTCGAGATTGGCGGACAGATTGGTCGTGGCGTTCATGACTCAGGCCTCCGCGCTGCGGCCCTTCAGGGCGAACATGCCCTGCGGACGCTTCTGGATGAACAACACGATCAGCATGAGCACCGCGATCTTCGCGAGCACCGCGCCCCAGAACGGCTCCACCGCCTTGCTGACCAGCCCGAGACCGAAGCCGCCGATCACCGTGCCCGCCAGCTGGCCCACGCCGCCCAGCACCACCGCCATGAACGAATCGATGATGTAGCTCTGGCCCAGATCCGGTCCCACGTTGCCGATCTGCGAGAGCGCACAGCCGCCGAGACCCGCGATGCCCGCGCCGAACGCGAACGCATAGGAATCGACCCGCGCCGTCTTCACGCCGACGCACGCGGCCATGCGGCGGTTCTGCGTCACGGCGCGCACGAACAGGCCGAGACGCGTCTTCGTCAGCACGCCCCACGCAATCAGCACGACGATCAGCGAGAAGGCGAGGATCGTCAGGCGGTTGTACGGCAGAATCAGGTTCTGCATCACGGCGATGCCGCCGCTCATCCACGACGGATTGGTCACCTGCACGTTCTGCGCGCCGAACAGCGTGCGCACGGCCTGGATCAGAATCAGGCTGATGCCGAAGGTCGTCAGCAGCGTTTCGAGCGGACGGCCATAGAGATGCTTCAGCACCAGCCGTTCGAGCACGATGCCGACCAGCGCCGCCGCCGCGAACGATACCGGCACCGCAAACAGCGGATACCAGTTGAACGCGGCAGGCGCGTAATGCTGGACGAGGTTCTGCACCACATAGGTCGCATAGGCGCCGATCATCAGGAACTCACCGTGCGCCATGTTGATCACGCCGATCAGCCCGTACGTGATCGCCAGTCCCAGCGCCGCGAGCAGCAGCACGCTGCCGAGCGACAGCCCCGCGAACAGCGTGCCGAAAATCTCGCTGCGGCGCTGGATCGAGTCCAGCGCGTAAATGCCTTCCTGCGCCGCGCCGCGCACGCGTTCATCCGGCTCGTTCCAGCTGCCGTCGGCCTTCTTCGCGACGATCGGGCGCAGCAGCTCGTACATGTCGAGGTCATGCCGGGCCGCGACGAGCTGCGCCGCTTCCAGGCGCTTGTTCACGTCGGGATCGTGCAGCGCGGTCATCGCCCAGAGCGTGTCGAGGCGCTTCTTCAATTCAGGATCCTTCTCGATGGCGCGGGCGCGATCGATCAGCGGCTTCATCGCCGGGTCCGGGCTCTTCAGCAGCGCGGCAATGGCATCGTGGCGCTTCGCGGTATCGGCGGAGGCGAGCTGCAGGCCGGACAGCGCGCCCGACACCTTGCTGCGCAGGGTATTGCTCAGCGTGATCGGCTGCGCATCGGGCGCTTCGGCCGCCTTGCCCGTCAGCGGGTCCTTGTTGCCGTCGTCGGTCTGGAGATAGACATGACCGTCGTCGGTCGCAACGGCGGAACCCTCCGACAGCGCGTTCAGCACGGCAACCGAAGGCGCATCCGCTTGAGCGATGAGCTTGTCGATCGCGGCGGCCTTGGCTTCGAAGTCGTCGCCCGCAAGCGGCGCGAGATCTTCCTGAGTGAGCGCATGCGCCGCGAACGGCGTGAGCGCGATGCACAGCGCGCACAGGATGCGCACGAGGGAACCGGTCATGTTGGCCTTTCTGGTGAGACTTCGAAGGCCGCGCGAGTCGGACACGCGCGGCCTGTGCTTCATCACGTCATCGACACGCAACGCATCAGGCGGCGCGCACGCGCTGGCGGCGCAGGAACGACGGGATCGAGCTGACCACGTCCGGCTTGCCTTCGTTGCCGGCAATGAACGGGCTCCACGGCTGCGCGCGGACCGCAGTCTTGGTCTTCCACACGACATTGAACTGGCCGTCGCCGCGAATCTCGCCGATCATCACCGGCTTGTGCAGGTGATGATTGCCGTCCATCGTCAGCGTGAAGCCGGACGGCGCGGGGAAGGTCTGGCCGATCATCGCGACGCGCACCTTGTCGACATCGGCGCTCTTCGCCTTCTCGACGGCCTGCTTCCACATGTGGATGCCGACGAAAGTCGCTTCCATCGGATCGTTCGTCACGCGCTTGTTTCCGCCCGGCAGGTTCTGCGCCTGTGCGTACGCGAAGAATTCCTTCTCGAACTTCGAGTTGTTCGGGTTCTTCACCGACATGAAGTAGTTCCAGGCCGCGAGGTGACCGACGAGCGGCTTGGTGTCGATGCCGCGCAATTCCTCTTCGCCGACCGAGAACGCGACGACCGGCACGTCGGTCGCCTTCAGGCCCTGGTTGCCGAGCTCCTTGTAGAACGGTACGTTGGAATCGCCGTTGATCGTAGAGACGACAGTCGTCTTTCCCCCCTGGGCAAAGGTCTTGATGTTCGCGACGATGGTCTGATAGTCGCTATGTCCGAACGGTGTGTAGACCTCTTGTATGTCCGCATCCTTGACGCCCTTGGAATGGAGGAACGCGCGCAGGATCTTGTTGGTCGTGCGCGGATACACGTAGTCGGTGCCGAGCAGAAAGAAGCGCTTGGCGTTGCCGCCTTCCGGTCCCATCAGGTACTCGACCGCGGGGATCGCCTGCTGGTTCGGCGCGGCGCCCGTGTAGAACACGTTGCGCGACATCTCTTCGCCTTCGTATTGCACGGGGTAGAAGAGCAGGCCGTTCAGTTCCTCGAACACCGGCAGCACCGACTTGCGCGACACCGAGGTCCAGCAGCCGAATACCACGGCGCACTTGTCCTGGGTCAGCAGCTGGCGTGCTTTCTCGGCGAACAGCGGCCAGTTCGACGCGGGATCGACGACCACCGGCTGGATCTGACGGCCCATCACGCCGCCGCTCTTGTTGATGTCGGCGATGGTCATCAGCGCCGTGTCCTTCAGCGACGTCTCGGAGATCGCCATGGTGCCCGAGAGCGAATGCAGAATGCCGACCTTGATCGGACCGGTGTCTCCCTGCGCGGCCTGGGCTTTCGAAATGGGAAGCTGACCCGCGAGGGCGAGCGCGCCCGACATGGAACCGAGCTTCAGCAGACTGCGACGTTTCATGAGTGTGTTCCCCTTGCCGATATGGTTGTGTGCGCAATGCGATTGCCCGCCGCAAATTGCAAGGGCTATGCCAATCAGGGCGAAATGCCCGGCCAGCGGGCCTCTGGCGGAAATCGGGGGAAGCTTTTACGCGGACGGACGGGTGATCGGGGCGGGGTTTTGGTGCACGGGCGGGGTGGTGTGCATCGTTGCGGTGCGCGAGCGCCCATGTGCCTTCGTCCGCGCTGAAGCGTGCGGGCCGTGCAGGGCGCGCGCGTACCGGATCCCGCGCGCCGGGAAGGCCGGGGTGGACGCGATATACTCAGTCGCTTGGCTGTCTTCGTTTGTTTCGCGCGCAAGGCGTCAGGGCCGGCGGCGCCCGATCAGGCTCATCGAGCCTGTCAAGACCGGTTCCGGCTATCCATCCTTGGCCCGGATCGACGCTGCACCGCTTCCAGCATCCAGTTGCCGAATTGACAGATTCCCTATGACTCAACCGATACCGCTGTTCTCGATGCAGGCGGCAAACGCCGGCGTCGATGTCCTTGAACCCATCCGGAAGGTCATCGAGAGCCACTGGTATGTGCTCGGGCGCGAGGTGGCGGACTTCGAAAGCGAGTTCGCCCGGTATCTCGGCATCGATCATTGCGTGGGGGTGGCGAACGGTACGGATGCGCTCGAGATCGCCCTGCGCGCAGTGGGCGTCGGGCCGGGAGACCCGGTCATCACGTGCGCCAACGCCGGCTTCTATTCCAGCACGGCCGTACGCGCGATCGGCGCCATTCCCGTCTACATCGACATCGATCCCGCGACGATGACCCTGTCTCCGGCGCGGCTGGAGGAGGCGCTGACGCACGTCCCCGCCAGGGCAATCGTCGCCACGCATCTGTATGGCAGGCTCGCGGACATCGAATCGCTGGCGGAGATCGCCGCGGCACGGGCGGTACCGTTGCTCGAAGACTGCGCGCAGGCCCATGGCGCCACGCGCGGCGGGCGCAAGGCCGGGACCTTCGGAACGATCAGCGCCTTCAGCTTCTATCCCACCAAGAATCTGGGTGCGGCGGGCGACGGCGGCGCAATCGCATGCCGCGACGCAGCGCTTGCACAGCGCGTGAAGCAGTTGCGCCAGTACGGTTGGGGCGCCAAATACAAGGTCGAACTGGCGGGCGGCCGCAACAGCCGGCTCGACGAACTGCAGGCCGCCATCCTGCGGGCGAAGCTGCCCTTCCTCGATCAATGGAACCAGGCGCGGCGCACCATCGCCCGGCACTACAACGCAGCATTCGCCGGACTGCCGGTGCAGTTGCCCGCATGCGACGGCGACGATCACGTCGCGCATCTGTATGTGCTGCGCACGCGGGAACGCGATGCGTTGCGCCAGTATCTCGAAGGGCAGGGCATCGCCTCCGAAATCCACTATCCCATCCCGGACCACCTGCAGCCGGTCGCGGCGGGCGGCGCGCCGCCGTTCGCGCTGCCGGAGACCGAGGCGGCCTGCGCATCGGTCGTGACCTTGCCGTGCTTTCCCGGACTCACCGACGAACAGGCCGAGCGCGTTGCGCAAGCCGTCCGCCGTTTCTTTCAGCGGGAGGAAAGCCGGTGAACCGCTTCGCCAATCTCGGTTTCGAGGATTTTCGCCGGCTCGCGGCGGATGAAAAGCTCTCCAAGTACGAACGGATCGGCTTCCCGGATTCGTATCGCGAAGGCTTCGAAGAAGCCATCTTCGCGGACATCCGCCGCAAGCTGTTCAATCTAGATCGGCAAGGGCAGCAGGTATTCGACATCGGCCCGGGCTGCAGCGATCTGCCCCGGATGCTGATCGAGCTATGCCGTGAGCGCACGCATCAGCTGACGCTGGTCGACAGCCAGGAAATGCTCGCGCTGCTGCCCGATGCGGCGTTCGTGGAGAAGGTGCCGGCGCTGTATCCCGATTGCCCTCCTGTGCTGGAGGCGCTGGCGGGCAAGGTCGACGTGCTGCTGTGTTACAGCGTGCTGCACTACGTGTTCGTCGATACGCCGCTGTTCCGCTTCCTCGATCTTTCGCTGTCGCTGCTGTCTCCGGGCGGCCAGATGCTGATCGGCGACATCCCCAACGTCTCGAAGCGCAAGCGCTTCTTCTCGAGCGAAACGGGTGTGCGCTATCACCAGCAGTTCATGCAGACGTCCGAGCCTCCAGTGGTCGAATTCAACGCGCTGGAACCGGATCAGATCGACGATTCGGTGGTGTTCGCGATCCTGCAACGCGCCCGCGCCGCCGGCTTCGACGCCTATGTGGTGCCGCAGGATCCCGCGCTGCCGATGGCCAACCGCCGGGAAGACATCCTGATTACCCGTCCCTGAAGACATCCATGCACAAATCCAGGAAGCTCGTCATTCTTGGCGACAGCGCGTTTGCCGAAGTCGCTTACGAATACTTCACGCATGATTCCGAGTACGAGGTCGTCGGATTCAGCGTGGAATCGGCCTACCTGCAGCGCGATTCGCTGTTCGGCCTTCCGGTCGTGCCTTTCGAATCCATCGAAACGCACTTCGAGCCGGCGCACGTCGAGTTCTATGCCGCACTGGTCTACAGCCAGCTCAACCGCCTGCGCCGCCGTCTCTATGAAGCCGCGAAGGCGAAAGGCTTCAGGCCGGCCAGCTATATCAGTTCGAAGGCGTTCGTCTGGCACAACGTCAAGCTGGGCGAGCACTGCTTCATCTTCGAAGACAACACCGTGCAGCCGTTCGCGACCATCGGGAACAATGTCGTGCTGTGGAGCGGCAATCACATCGGCCATCACAGCACGATCGAAGATCACTGCTTCTTCTCCTCGCATGTCGTGTTGTCGGGATTCAGCAAGGTGGGCGGCAGTTCCTTCCTCGGCGTGAATGCGTCGATTGCGAACAACGTGACGCTCGGCGCGGACAACTGGATCGGCCCCGGTGTCACGATCACCGCGGATACCGAGCCCAACCAGTTGTTTCCCGGAGCACAGCCCGCGGCGGCACGGGTCAGTACGCACCGTTTCTTCAAGCTGAAAGAGGCATGACGATGCAATGGAAGAAGCTCGGCGTCATCTGGCGGCCGGATGGAACGGCCGCGTGGTCCCGCAGTCACGGCATGGGTCCGACGCCCGTCGTGCTCGATGACAACGTGATCCGCGTGTACGTCACTTGTCTCGATGAAAACGGGCGCGGGCGGCCGGGCTATATCGATGTCGCGGCGGACGATCCCACCCGGGTGCTGCACGTCAGCAAGGAGCCGCTGCTCGACATCGGCCGGCCGGGAACGTTCGACGACAACGGCGTCATGGTAACGAGCGTCATCGAGCCCGAGCCGGGCGTGTTCTACATGTATTACGCGGGCTTCGAGATCTGCACGCAGATTCGCTACCGCATTCTCACCGGTCTCGCGATCAGCCGCGACGGCGGGCAATCGTTCGTGCGCCATAGCGAGGCGCCGATTCTCGATCGCTCGGATGGTGAGCTGTATTTTCGCGGCGGCCCGTTCGCCCTTCACAGCGACGGCGTGTTCAAGCTCTGGTACGTGGCCGGCAGCGGCTGGACGGATCTGGACGGCAAGGCGATGCCAGTCTACGACCTTCGCTACCAGACGTCCGTGGATGGCCTTCACTGGGCGCCGCGCGGTCAGCTCTCGATGGACATCACCGAGCCGGACGAACATGGTTTTGGACGGCCCTGGATCGTGCGCCGCGGTCCGGATGATTATCAACTGTTCTACTCGATCCGCCGCCGTTCGCTCAGCGCCTATCGGCTCGGTTACGCGGAGTCGGCGGACGGCATCCACTGGACACGCCGTGACGAAGCGATGGGTCTGGACGTGTCGGGCGAAGGCTTCGATGCGCAGGCCATCATGTATTCCGCCGTGGTTTCGGCCGGCGGGCGGACCTGGTGCTTCTACAACGGCAACGGCTTCGGAGCCGACGGCATCGCAGTCGCGGAGCTGACCGGGACATGATCGAAGCCGTTTCCTTCGAGCCGGGCGCCGAATCCCGATGGGACGACTTTTGCGCCGGCGCCATCAACGGCTCCTTTCTGCATAGCCGCCGCTTTCTTTCCTACCACGGCGACCGCTTCGACGACGCCTCGCTGATCCTGCGCGATGCGGACGAATGGGTCGGCGTATTGCCTGCCGCGCTGTCCCCGGCGGACAGCACGCTGGTGATCAGTCATCCCGGCGCGACGTACGGCGGCATCGTGCATCAGGGCCGGCTCGCCGGCAACCGGATGATCGAGGCGTTCACGGCGCTCACACGACACTATGCGCAGCGCGGCCTGCGCACGCTGCTCTACAAGGCCGTGCCGCATATCTATGCCACGGTCCCGGCGCAGGACGATTTGTACGCCCTGTTCAGGCACGGCGCCGTGCGCGTGCGCTGCGATCTCTCGGCGACGCTCGACCTGCAGGGCCTGCGCCCGCCCAGCGAACGCAGGAAGCGCGGGCTGCGCAAGGCATCGAAGCATGTTGTCGTCGCGGGCGGCGAGGCGCTGCTCGAAGGCGTGTGGCATGTGCTGGCCGATAATCTCGAGCGGCGTCATGGGGCGCGTCCGGTTCATTCGCTCGCGGAGATCCGGCTGCTGCAAGCGCGCTTTCCGCACGAGATCCAGGTGCGTTGCGCGCTCATCGACGGCGCGGTCGAGGCGGGTGTCGTGCTGTTCAATGCCGGGCGGGTCTGGCATGCGCAGTACATTGCATCGAGCGAGCGTGGCTACGAAGTATCCGCACTCGATGCCGTGTTCAACGCGCTCGTGGCGGAGGCCCGCGAAAGCGGCGCGCGCTATTTCGATTTCGGCACCAGTAATGAAGACGAAGGCCGCGTGCTGAACGACGGCCTTTACCGGTTCAAGCACGAGTTCGGCGGCGGCGGCACGGCGCACGAATTCTATCGACTGGATCTCGCTGCATGACGACCCGGAAACTGTCCATTGTCGTTCCCGTGTATTTCAACGCCGGCAGTCTGCCGCGCCTGTTCGACAAGCTCGAAACGGTGGAGCAGCAACTCGGTGAGCGCTCCGTGGCGCTGGAACTGATCTTCGTCGATGACGGTTCGCGCGACGAATCGCTCGCGTTGCTGCTGGAGTTCAAGAAGCGCCGCCCCGCAACCCGGGTGGTCAAGCTGACGCGCAATTTTGGCGCGGTGCATTGCTCGAAGACGGGCTTCAAGTTCGTCACGGGCGACGCATTCATGGTGCTGGCGGCCGACCTTCAGGATCCGCCCGACCTCATACTGGAGATGGTGGACCGGTGGCGGGGCGGCTCGAAATTCGTGATTTGCGAGCGGGTCACCCGGCAGGATCCGTTTGTCTCCAAGGTCTATTCGAAGATCTACTACGCCATGCTCCGCTTCCTGGTCATCCCGGATTACCCGCAGGGCGGCTATGACATGGCGTTGATGGACAAGGCCTTCCTGCCGCATCTGGTGAACAGCTCGAAGAGCGTGTTCACGCCCTTGCTCGCTTACTGGCTGGGCTACCAGCCGGATGTCATCCATTATCATCGGCCGGCGCGCGAACACGGCAAGTCCCGCTGGACGTTCTCGAAGAAATTCAACGCGTTTCTCGACGTGATGCTGGGCTTTTCGATCAAGCCGATCCGCATGATGTCCGCACTCGGCGCGCTGGTGGCGCTGGCCAGTTTTCTGTACGGGATGAGCGTGGTTATCCACACCCTCGTCAGCGGCATTCCCGTCAAGGGCTTTGCCACGGTCGTCGCGCTCATCACGTTCCTGCTCGGATTGATCATCCTCATGCTGGGTCTGATCGGCGAGTACCTGTGGCGCGTGTTCGATGAAACCAACCGCCGTCCGGAGACCGTGATTGAGGAGATTTACTAGCGCGGCGCCAGTCAGGTTCCTGTTGTCGGGCGGCCTGAACACCCTGGCGACCTATCTGATCTATCTGGCGCTGGTACGCGTGCTTCAGTACCAGGTCGCTTACACGGTGACGTATGTGATCGGCATCGTGCTGAGCTATTTTCTCAATGCGCTGTGGGTGTTCCGCAGCCGGCCCACGGCGAGAACCGCGCTGATGTTTCCCGTCGCGTATCTCGGGCAGTATCTCGTCGGGGTGGCGCTGCTGTCCGTGTGTGTCTCCGTTCTGGGAATCGACAAGCGCCTCGCGCCGCTCGTCGTGATAGCGGTCACGGTACCGCTCATGTACGTGCTGTCGCGATTCGTGTTCCAAAGCAAACCCGCCAAACATGACCAAGCCAACCGTTAACGATTGCCGGATCATCAGCCTGCCCAAGGTCACCGACCCGCGCGGGAATCTGACCTTCATCGAGTCGGGCCAGCACGTTCCGTTCGACATCAGGCGGGTGTTCTATCTCTATGACGTGCCGACCGAGGAGAGCCGCGGCGCGCATGCGCACCGGACGCTGCATCAGTTCCTCGTGTGCCTCTCGGGCAGCTTCGACGTGCGCGTGGACGACGGCGAGTGCCAGGCCACCTTCCACCTGAACCGGCCGTGGAAGGGGCTGCACGTGCCGCCGATGATCTGGGGCGCGGAGATCAACTTCGATCCCGGCTCTGTCTGCCTCGTGCTCGCGTCGGACAAGTACGACGAGCGGGACTACATTCGCGACTACGAATCCTATGTCGCGGCCGTCGCCGGGAAGCGCTAGCCGATGGCCCCTGTAGCGGCGCGGGACGGCGAGATCGCGCGCAGTCCGTCGCGGATGGCCTGCGCCGGGTCCGCGCTCGCGACGGGGCTCTGCGCCGTGGCGCTGCTTGCCGTGCTGCTGAGCATGGCGCGTCACGCCGGTTCCGCTGCGGTGTTCGGATTCGCGGCCGCGCTGGCCGTTTTCGCCGGCGCGCTTGCGTTGGGACAGCGGATCACGCCGCGCGGCGAACGCGCTTTGCTAGTCCTCTATATCGCCGCACTGGCCGTCTGGACGCTGGTCCTGTCGAGCCAGCAACTGAGCGACTTCGGCGTCTATCTACGCTGCGGCGACGACTTCTGGCGCGGCGCGAATTCGTTCCGGGACTGGACTCACCGGTGCCAGAGCCTGACGATTCCGGGAAACATCACTTACTGGCGCCGCTCGCTGCTCTACACGCTTCCGCTGGGGCTTGCCGGGGCCGGCAGCTATGTCGCGGTCAAGCTGTTCAATCTGGCGTTGCACGTCGTCACGGTCATCGCGTTCCTGCATGTGACGAAGCGCTGGCTGACACGACCGCAGCGTTTCGCGGCGACGCTCGCGCTGATCCTGTTCCCCGAATTCTGGTTCACCACGACGCTCGCCACGAGCGATAACCTCGCATTGCTGTTGCTGATCGGCTGGCTGCACCTGATGGCGCGCAGCGTCGAGGGCGAGGCGGGCGTCGGCGAGATGTTGCTTGCAGCGCTGCTCGTGGTGGCGCTCGATCTGCTGCGCGACATCGGCGTGATCTGCGTTCTGGCGATGCTGGTCCTCGGGCTATCCTCCGCGCGTTTCCGATGGCGCCTGCTGGGTCTGGCCGTGCTGAGCCTGTGCCTCACGACTGCAGCCGGCCGGGTGGCGGTTCATCTCTCGGCCACGCCGGTGGAGGATGCGGGCTTGCTGGCCCGCGTCGTGGCCAATGGCGTCGCGGTGAAGCGGCCGGGCATGGAGGGGTATCGCTGGCTTCAGTACATTCATCCGCTCGTGCCGCAACCGGTTCTCGGGCGGTACACGGCCGGACTGTTCGCCATCGACCTCCAGCACGGCCTGATGCCGGCGCTCGGCAACTGGCTGGCGAAGCTGCGTGAGCTGTTCGGCGGCGGCGGCTACTTCTACTTCTCGTTCGCGTCCATCGATACCAATCCGAACTCGCTGCGCATCGGCGACGGCATCGTGCATCACTCGATGCAATGGCTCACGCCGTTCCTGCCGGGCATCTCGGCCGCCTACGTATTCGCTGCGCTGCTCGGCGTGACGAGCTTGCGTTGGTCGGGCATCAGCCATGCGGCGGTGGCCTTCGCGGCAGCCTTTCTGCTGCTCGTGATCGGCTTCGGCGAGGTTCAGCCGCGCTATGCGGTGTTGCTTGCGCCGTCGATGGTCATCATGGCCGCCTCCATGCGCCGTCCTGGCGGCGAAGGTCTTGCGCGACTCGCGGGTCGCAATGCCGTCGCCGCCGCCGGTTTCCTGGCGGTGCTGTGCGGCGGCGTCCTGGGGGTTTCCGCGTTGGCCGGCCGCTACTTGTCGCAGGTGCCGGTGCTCACTTCATTCGTGCAGGAGCCGGAGGCAAGCCGCGACGGCCATGTCTGCAACGCGGCGCGCGCTTCGGTCGAGACGGGCGACCAGACCCTCCGCATCGGCTTGCCCGCGAACGGCCCGGCATGCTATTCGTTCCTGCTCTCGATGGCGGGTGCGGGGCACGGCTTGCACTACTACGTCACGCGCGACCCCGTGCCGGCGCGCTGGGCCACGCCGTCGACGCTGCCCGTTGCGGTCGGGCTCACGCGCGCGGATGGAACGGCGCCAGCAGACGGCGAGCCAATGACGCTCGGGAACCGCGTGGCCGCGACGGCGCACGATGCACAGATCGATTTCGCGGATGGCGCGCCGCTGAGGCTGCGGATCGATACGGGCGCGACGGACGCGCCGCTTGCCGTTGTCGTCGGCTATTTTCACGACGACGCCGGCAACCCGGTGACGCTCGCGCCGAAACCTTAGCGATTCACCCTCTGCGCAGGCACGGCCATCGACTTGATGATGGCCGACGGCCAGAAGCTCATGCCATTCAGACCATCACGACGCTGCGGCGAGTTGTCGCGCCTTCCCTCCGGTCATACGACCAGCGCATGCGCATTTCGCTGCTTGTAGACGCGATTCGATCGCGCTCTCTTTGCCTTGAGGCACTCAAAATCCCGCAAAGCCGTTGCCTCGTGTTCTGCATATCCGAACTCAATTTGCCTTCAAAAAATCAACCAGCAGTAGTGGTTGCTTAAAGCAATGAACGATTGCCAATTGGCTTGTTGAGCGAGGCATCCCAAGCCCATCCCCGCTCGGAACTTGTTCAGTCATCCGATTCACTAACGATTTCCTTTAACTTTCCTTGGAGGCTTCCAATGAATCAATTGATCAAGCAAATCGCGAGCGAACAGCACTGGAGCAAGTGGGTTGCGGCCAACTCGCTGCAAACGGCGGGCTGCATCTCGGGTGCCAAGAGCGGCTGCATCTCCGCCAAGCGCGGCTGCATTTCGATCACCCCTCAGCAGCCGGTCGGCAAGACCGGCTGCATCTGCTGAGCGCCGTCCCGGCTAAGCACGTGATTCGAGGCGCCGTCTGACGACGCTTCGATCTGCACGCGGGGCTCTTCGACGGAGCCCCGCTTTCCGAACGCACAAAGAGACGTCATGCGAGAAGTGATGCAAGGAGCCATGAGCCGCTTCGATCAGATACCCGGCGACATGCTGGATCACGTACGCGATATCCCGATCTACCGTCAGGCCATTGAACAGCGGGCTTTCCCGATCCTCGAAAAAACGGAGATCGCTCGAGACTTTCCCGCCAACTGGATGACGCCGCGTCTCGCGCAGGCGTTCGAGACGGGCGCGGCGGAACTCGTGTTGTCGACGGGAACGAATCACGCGCGCATGCAGATCATCCGGCCGCCGTTGTTCCTGCTGCACTCGTACTATCGGCTGTGGATCGAGCATCCGGACATTCGCGTCACTTGGGAGGAGAACTGCCAGCGGGTTTCGCTCACGACAGTACTCGCCACCGAACATGTGAAACGCGTCAACGCGGCCAGGGGCATGGCATCCGACGACGCGTCATCGCGCCGCCTCGACGCGCGCACGTCCTATCTGAATCAGTCGCTCGATCCCGCGCTGTGGACCCGCGCCGAAATCGAACAGATGCTCGCCGACATCGATATCGCGCGTCACGCGCATCCTCGCGGGCTCTATCACCTCGATTGCTCCAGCTACCATCTGGTCCATTTCATCCGCAAGCTCGAGGCGTTCGGGCTGGAAGGCGCTTTCGCCGAACCCGCCAGCGTTGTCCATGCCTACGAATTCACGCCGGCCAACGTCGGCGCATTCCTGCGACGCCGCTTCAGCTGTCCGGTCGTAGACCTGTTCGGCAGCACCGAGCTGGGCTATCTCTACTACAGCGACAGGCACGGCCGCTATCACCCTTATCTCCATGAGATGCAGGTCGAACTGTTGCCGCTCGTGCCGGAACGGTCCATCTTCAGCCTGATCGTCTCGAGCGTCCGCAATCCGTACATGCCGCTCATCCGCTATCGCTCGGGCGATTGCGCGCAGACTCGCGACGGCTCGTCGGATCCCACGCAGATCAGCCGCTTCTGCGGACGCGAGAAGGAACTGCTGCAAGTGGGAAGCCGCATCGTCTCGCAGGCCGATTGCGACGATTGCATCCGCGCGGTCTCGGACGACATCTTCGTGTATCAGTTGCAGCGCGAAGACGGGCAGCACGCGCGTCTCGTGTACGTCACCTTCAGCGAAACGCCGCTGTCTTCAGCCGATGCCGGCCATCTGCGGGCGGCATTGCACGGCATGACCGGCCTGGCGATCCAGGTTGAACATCGTTCGCACATCGTGATCGGACAATCGGGGAAATACGCGTGGCTCAGATCATGAACGGCATCGACGGGCGCGCGCCCCTGTATCCATCGATCGGCACCATCCGGGCACTGCTGGATACGCAGATCTATCAGGAAGCCGTGCGCGACAGTGCACGCACGACAGGCTCGGACGAGCGTGAAGCGGATCATCGGGTGGTCGAGTGTCTGCGCTTCCTTTATCTCATTTCCGCCTTTCCGGAAGCACTGAGCGGTCTGTTCCTGCCCGTCGAGCAATCGATCGACGATGTCTGGCACTTCCTCATCCTGCAGACGCGGGAGTATCGCGAGCTGTGCGAGAAGCGTCTGCCTGGACGCTTCTTCATCGAGCATCGCAGCGTGCCGTATGCGGAGTATCAGAAAGCGCCGTCGCGCGAGGAGCTGGCCGAGCAGGCGCTGCGCTGGATTCCGCTCTACTGCGGCACTTTCGGGCCCTTCGACGAGCACGGCGCCCGTCACTGGACCATGGTCCGGTTCCTTCGTGAGCAGATGGGGCTGTCGCTCGATCAGATCGCCGCACTCGATGCCGCGCAGCCGCACTGAGGCCGGGCTGCCCGTCCGGCAGCGCGGCAATGAACCGGCCGCGTGGCCACGCGCCACGCTGGCCGTTCTGCTGTGCGCCCAGCTGATGATCGTGCTCGACGGCACCATGATGTTCGCGTCGCTGCCGCACATCCAGGCGGAGTTCGCCCTCGCGCCGGCAAGCCTGTCCTGGGTGCAAAACGCCTACGTGCTCGCGCTCGGCGGCGGCCTCTTGCTCGGGGCGCGCACGGGGGACATCGTGGGCCATCGCCGGGTGTTCTTCCTGGCCAACACGCTGTTCGTCATGGCCTCCGTGGCGGGCGGCCTGGCGCCGTCAGCGATGTGGCTCGTGACCGCGCGGGCGATGCAGGGCTGTGCCGCCGCGTTCGCGGCGCCCGCCGCGCTGGCCTTGCTGATGATCGTGACCGCGGAAGGGACCGCGCGGGCCCGCGCGCTTCGCGGGTACACGGCGGTATCCGGCGCGGGCAGTGCGCTCGGTCTGGTGCTCGGCGGCCTGCTGACCAGCGCGGTTTCGTGGCGTGCGACGCTGTTCGTCAATGTGCCCGTCGGACTGCTGCTGATGACGCTTCCGTGCCGTCTGCCGCCCGCGACGCGGCGCGTGGGCCATTTCGATCTCGCCGGCGCGCTATCAGGAACGCTCGGCATGACCGCGTTGATCTACGGGCTCGTGAGCGCCGCGCAGCATGGCGTGCGACAGGGTCCCATGCCGCTGGTGTCGATCGCGGCGGCTGTCGTGCTGCTGGCGCTGTTCCTTGCGATCGAACGCCGCGCGCCGCAACCCATTCTGCCGATGTCGCTGTTCGAAAGCGCGTCACGCGCGGGTGCCTATGCGGTGAAGAGCCTGCTGATCGGCGGCATGCTCGGCACCTTCTTCTTCCTGACCCAGTATGTGCAGAACGCGCTGGGTTTCAGCGCGTTCGCGGCCGGATGGGCGTTCGTACCGCTCTCCATCACGCAGTTTCTGATGGTGCTCGTCGGCGTGCCGAAGCTCATGCCGCGTCTGGGCGAACCGACTCTCCTGACAGCGGGATTGCTCGCGGTGCTGGCCGGCATGGCGATGCTCGGCACGGTCGACGCGGAGACTTCGTTCTTGCCCGGCGTCGCCGTCGCCATCGTCCTGCTCGGGCTCGGCACCGGCGCCGCGCTTGTGCCGCTCGCGACGCTCGGCATGGCGGGCGTCGGCCCGCATGAAGCGGGCGCCGCCTCGGGTCTGCTCAACGTTACGCATTACCTCGGCAGTGCGCTCGGGACGGCTGTGCTGGTATTGACCGTCGAGCTTGCCCGCGATGCCGCGCCGCTCGGCGCGCGCGCCGCGGCGGCCGGTGCGTTGTCGGCGGCGGCGACCGGCGCCGCGCTTTTTCTGGTGCTGGCCTTGCTGATCGCGATCATGACCGCAAGGCGCGAGCCGCGCGGCGTCAGCCGGACGTGATCAGCGATTCACCATCCGCGCCGGCACGCTCAACGCCAGCGCCGCGCCCAGCACCATGAATCCCGCGAGCATGTACATCCCGCTCGCGTTCGACGCCGTCACCTGCCTGAGCCAGCCCACCAGATACGGGCTCAAAAACCCCGCCAGGTTGCCGAGCGAATTGATCATCGCGATACCGGCCGCCGCGCCCGTGCCGGCGAGGAACGCCGTCGGCAGGCTCCAGAACAGCGGCAGCGTCGTGAGGATGCCCATCGTGGCGAGCGTGAGTCCGAGCATCGCGAGCGTCGTGTTGCCGGTCCATACCACCGACAGCACCAGCCCGAGCGCGCCGAGCAGCGCCGGGATCGCGATATGCCAGCGGCGCTCGCCGCTGCGGTCCGCGCTGCGGGCGGCGTAGAGCATGCCGATCACCGCCGCGCCGTACGGAATCGCCGAAAGCAGGCCGACATGCAGCGCGTCGGACACGCCCATCGACTTGATGATGGTCGGCAGCCAGAAGCTCACGCCGTACAGGCCCATCACGAACGAGAAATAGATCAGGCTCATCAGCCACACCTTCGGGCTCGACAGGATCTTGCCGAGCGGCAGATCCTCCTTCTCGACATTGTCCGCGGCGATGTTGCGTTCCAGCAGGTCACGTTCTTCCGTGCTGAGCCAGCGCGCTTTCGCGATGCGGTCATCGAGCATCGCGAGCACCAGCAGTCCGACCAGCACCGACGGAATGCCTTCGAGCAGCAGCAGCCATTGCCAGCCATGCCAGCCGTGCACGCCGTCGAAGTGCGTCATGATCCAGCCGCTGACCGGCCCGCCGATCAGCCCCGACAGCGCGATCGCCGTCATGAACAGCGTCGTCATGCGGCCGCGGCGGCGCGCCGGAAACCAGTAGGTCAGATAGAGGATGATGCCGGGGAAGAAGCCGGCCTCGGCCGCGCCCAGCAGGAAGCGCATGACGTAGAACATCGTCGGGGTGGTGACGAACATCGTGAGCGCCGAGATGATGCCCCACGAGATCATGATCCGCGCGATCCACACGCGCGCGCCGACGCGATGCAGGATCACGTTGCTCGGAATCTCGAAGATGAAGTAGCCGAAAAAGAAGATGCCGGCGCCGAAGCCGTATACGGCGTCGGAGAGTTGCAGGTCGGCGGCCATCTGGAGCTTGGCGAAGCCCACGTTCACGCGGTCCAGATAGGCGACCACATAGCAGAGCAACAAGAGCGGCGAGAGCCGCCATGCCACCTTGCGATAGGTTGCCTCCTCGAAGGCGGACGGCGCGCCGGCGCCGGGGCGAGGCATCGGATTGGCGGTGCTGGCCATGGTGCTTGTCTCCTTTATGGTTTTTTTGCGCGCGGCACACGGTGCGGAACCGGTCCGCCCGCGATTACGGGCGCGTAAGGATTCTAGCCCTTCAGCCTGCACGCCAAGCGCTTGTTTTCGCTAGGGAAAGCACGGAGGTTCGCAGCGCGCGCCGCGCCCGGGCAGACGCCCGGCACGGCGCGCGCAGCGAGCTTTACACGCAGCGTCCGCCGTCCACTTCGAGGGCGACGCCGGTGATGAACTCCGCTTCGTCGGACGCGAGGTAGAGCGCCGCGTTGGCGATGTCCTGCGGCGTCGAGAACCGGCCGAGCGGAATGGTGGCGAGGAACTTGCGGCGGTTCTCCGGCGTGTCTTCCATGCCCATGAACTCGGAGAGCAGCGCGGTTTCACCCATCACCGGATTGATGCAGTTGACGCGGATGCGATCCGGGCCCAGTTCGACGGCAAGCGCCTTGCTGGCGACGATCACCGCCGCCTTGCTGCCGTTGTACCAGACGAGTCCGGGACGCGGCCGCACGCCCGCCGTCGATGCCACATTGATGAACGCGCCGCCGCCTTGCTCGCGAAAGTACGGCACGAACTGCTCGACGCTCCAGTAGAGGCTCTTCACGTTGACGGCGTAGACGCGGTCGAACTCGGCTTCGGTGACATCGAGCACGGGCTTGTTGCGATGCGTGGTGCCCGCGTTGTTGACGACGACCTGCACGCTGCCGAAGTCCTGGATGGCCGCGTCGTGCAGCGCCTGCCAGTCCTCTCGTTTCGTGACGTCGCCCTGTACGGCGATCGCCCGGCCATGCGCGCCCGCCAGCGACGGCGTCAGCGCGATCTCGCTCGCCACGCGTTCGGCGGCGGGACCGTTGAGGTCGTTGATGACCACGTTCGCGCCTTCGCGCGCGAACGTCTTCGCGATGCCTTCGCCGAATCCCGAGCCGCCGCCCGTCACGATCACTGTCTTGCCTTGCAGTCGCATGTCCTTGTCTCCCGATGTGAACCCTGCAAAGGATGCAGCCCTCAGCCGTGCCGGATCGCGATGGTCTTCAGCGTCGTGAAGCCGTACAGCGCCTCGAAGCCTTTCTCGCGGCCGTGTCCCGAATGCTTCACGCCGCCGAACGGCAATTCGATGCCGCCGCCCGCGCCATAGTTGTTGATGAACACCTGACCCGAGCGCACGCGCCGCGCGAGCCGCATCTGGCGCGCGCCGTCGCGCGTCCAGATGCCGGCCACGAGGCCATAGTCCGTGCCGTTGGCGAGCCGGAGCGCGTCGGCTTCGTCGTCGAAGGCCATGGCGGCGAGCACCGGACCGAACACTTCCTCGCGCGCGAGACGGTGGCTCGGCGGGACGTCGCGCAGCAACGTCGGCGCCTGATAGAAGCCGGCTTCCGGCGCGTCGCCGACCACTTCTCCGTGCGCGGCCATCGCGATGCCGTCGTGTTGCGCATCGGAGAGGAAGTCCCACACGCGCTGTTGCTGCTTCGCGCTGATCAGCGGGCCGCAATCGAGATCGAGCTTGCTCGGCCCGACCCGCAGCGCCGCGAAGGCCTGCGCCAGCCGTTCGAGCAGCGGCTCGTAGGCCGACCGCTCGATCAGCACGCGGCTGCCCGCCGAACACGTCTGCCCCGCGTTCTGCACGATCGCGGCCACGAGCACGGGCAGCGCGGCGTCGAAGTCCGCGTCGGCGAAGACGATCTGCGGCGACTTGCCGCCGAGCTCCAGCGTGACGGGCACATGGTTGTCGGCGGCCATCTTGGTGACCGCGGCGCCGGTCGCGGGCGAGCCGGTGAAGGAAATGTGATCGATGCCCGGATGCCGCGCGAGCGCCGCGCCGGCTTCATGTCCGTAGCCAGTGACGATGTTCAGCGCGCCGTCCGGCAAGCCCGCTTCCGCGGCCAGTTCCGCCACGCGCAGCAGCGACAGGCACGCGTCCTCCGCCGGCTTCACGACGCACGCGTTGCCCGTCGCGAGCGCCGCGCCGACGCTGCGCCCGAAGATCTGCAGCGGATAGTTCCACGGCACGATGTGCCCGGTGACGCCATGTGCCTCGCGGATCGTCAGCACGGTGTAGCCGGACTGATAGGGCAGGGTTTCGCCGTGGAGCTTGTCGGCGGCGCCGGCGTAGAACTCGAAATAGCGCGCGATGCCGGTGACGTCGGCGCGTGCCTGCTTGAGCGGCTTGCCGGTGTCGCGCGCCTCGATTTGTGCGATCTCCTCGTGGCAGGTCGCAATCAGCATGGACAGCCGCGCGAGGATGCGGCCGCGTTCGGCGGCGCTCATCGCGCCCCACGGACCTTCGTAGGCGGCGCGGGCGGCGGCCACGGCGCGGTCGATGTCGGCGGGCGTGCCGCGCGCGATCTGCGCGAAGATCTGGCCGTCGGACGGATCGACCACGGGAATCGTCTCGCCGACCGACGGCGCGACAAAGCGGTTATTGATGAAATGCTTCGCTTCTTCCATGCGTGTCTCCCGATGGGTGTTCGTGTCGTGAATGGAATTTGCTGCTTCCTGCAACGCCGTAACCGATTATCGCGCCAACCCGGACCGGCCGGGCCGCGATGCCCGATTGGCTATAATGAGGCGATCACACGCCGCCATGCATGGCCATGTGCGGCAAGCGGAGCGGGCCGTTCTCCCGGCCGCCCGTGCGATTCCCGCATTCACCTTTTTGCGACCTCAACTTCTCCAGAGAGTGCTCATGAGCTTCAACAACGTACCTCCCGGCAAGGATCTTCCGCAGGATTTCAACGTCATCATCGAGATTCCCGCGCAAAGCGATCCGGTCAAATATGAAGCCGACAAGGACATGGGCCTGCTCGTCGTCGACCGCTTCGTCGGCACGGGCATGCGCTATCCGGTGAACTACGGCTTCATTCCGCAGACGCTCTCGGGCGACGGCGATCCCGTCGACGTGCTGGTCATCACGCCGTTCCCGCTGCTGGCCGGTTCCGTGGTCCGCTCGCGCGCGCTGGGCATGCTGAAGATGACCGACGAATCCGGCGTCGACGCCAAGCTGCTCGCCGTGCCGCACGACAAGGTCTGCCCGATGACGGCGAACATCAAGTCGATCGAAGACGTGCCCGAGTATCTGCGCGATCAGATCAAGCACTTTTTCGAGAACTACAAGGCGCTCGAGAAGGGCAAGTGGGTGAAGGTCGAGGGCTGGGACGGCATCGAAGCCGCCCACAAGGAAATCTCGGAAGGCATCGCGAACTACGGCAAGTAAGCGCGCGTTTCGATGCAGCAAACGACGGCCGGCGCCGCACAGGCGCCGGCCGGCTGCATTTAAGGCGCCGTCGTAGAGATAGACGGCCGCCACGGCGCCCCGCCCCCCCCAAGCCAGCGTGCGCCCGCCCAAGAACAA
>NZ_JARUXR010000001.1:2039975-2246405 GCF_031451215.1 Caballeronia sp. LZ034LL | reverse complement strand
CCCCCAAACATGTAACGCGGGCCCCCATGTGCAAACGCGGGCAGTTTGCGGGGCTTTTCCCCGCCCCCCCCCCCGCCCGCCCCCCCCCCGCCCCCCCCCGTCTGCATTTCAGGCGCCGTCTTCGAGATCGACGGCCGCCTCGGCGCACGGCACCACCGATGCCAGCGTGCGCCCGCCTTCGATCAATTCGCGCTTCTGCCGCGGCGTCAACCGCTTGACGAAGTATTCCGCGCGCGACGCTTCCGAACGGCCCGTCAGCTCGAACGACGCCATCACGCGCAGCGGCTTCCGCGCCCGCGTATAGCGCGCGCCCTTGCCGCTCAGGTGCGCGGCGAAGCGCGCTTCGACGTCGGTGGCGATGCCGGTGTAGAGACTGCCGTCAGCGCATTCGATCAGATACAGGAACCAGGGCATTGCGTTCGCCGGGCGGGAGGGTGTGTGCCGCGCATTATGGCTGAAAGCATCGGGGCGGGGCGCTGCAACGCTCAAACCGGCTTCGGCGAGGCGTGGCGAGTTGCGCGAGAATAGCCGCTTTCGGACGCGCGCGGCCGCGTAGCGCGCGTTCATCGATATTCCAGCGAGGTAGCCTGTTGAATCGCGAAGTCGAAATTCATGTGGTCGATACGCTCGAAGACATCCCCGCCGACGACTGGAACCGGCTCGCCGGCGACAATCCGTTCGTGCGCCACGCGTTCATTGCCGCGTTGCAGGACACGGGCTGCGCGGTCAAGCGCACCGGCTGGCGCGCGCATCATCTGTTGCTGAAGCGCGGCGACACGCTCGCGGGCGTCATGCCGCTGTATCTCAAGTCGCACTCGCGCGGCGAATATGTGTTCGATCACGCCTGGGCCGACGCCTTCGAGCGCCACGGCCTGCGCTATTACCCGAAGGCGCTGTCGGCGGTGCCGTTCTCGCCGGTGACGGGGCCGCGCCTGATCGCCGCGCATCACGACGAACGCGTGATGCTGGCGCGCGGTGCGATCGAACTGACGCGCCAGCTCGAACTGTCGTCGCTGCACGTGCTGTTTCCGGAGGCGCAGGACGTCGAAGCGCTGACCGACGCAGGCTACATGCTGCGCGAGGGCGTGCAGTTCCACTGGGAGAACGCGCCCGGCGAAGGCTATGCGAACTTCGACGCATTCCTCGCGACGATGAGCCACGACAAGCGCAAGAAGGTCAAACAGGACCGTCGGCGCGTGACGGAAGCGGGCGTCACGTACACCTGGCTCCGTGGCGCGCAGATCGATCAGGGCGCGCTCGACTTCTTCTACGACTGCTACGACAACACCTATCGCGAGCACTGGAACGCGCCGTATCTGACGCGCGAGTTCTTCGGCCGCATCCATGCCGACGCGCCCGACAGCATGTTGCTCGTGATCGCCGAAGCGGACGGCCAGCGGCTCGCGTGCGCGCTCAACATGATCGGCGGCGACACCATGTACGGCCGCTACTGGGGCACGCGCGAGTTCATCTCGGGACTGCATTTCGAGACCTGCTACATGCAAGGCATCGCGTATTGCATCGAGCATCGGCTGGCGCGTTTCGAAGGCGGCGCGCAGGGCGTGCACAAGATGTCGCGCGGACTGCTGCCGACGCCCACGTGGTCCGCGCACTGGATCGCGGACCAGCGTTTCGCCCATGCGATCTCCGAGTTTCTCGATGCCGAAACCGAGGCGATGACCCAGCACATCGAGGAGCTGGAGGCGCATACGCCGTTCCGAAAGAAGACCTGATGCGATAATCGGCCGGGCATAGTGCGTCCGGCGTCCGGCATCCCACCCGTTCAGATCGACCATGAACAGAAACTTCTTCAACCTGTATAGCCACGACTTCGCGCGCGTCGCGGTGGGCGTGCCGGCCTGCAAAGTCGCGGATCCGGAATTCAACGCTGCGCAGACGCTCGAACTCGCGAGACAGGCGGCGGCGCGCGGCGCGGTGCTGGTCGCGTTTCCGGAACTGGGCCTCTCCGCCTATACCTGCGACGACCTGTTTCATCAGCGCGCGTTGCTCGATGCCTGCGAAGACGCATTGCAGACGCTGCTCGACGCCTCGAAGGGCCTCAATCTCGCGATGATCGTCGGCGCGCCGCTGCGCGTCGAGCACAAGCTGTTCAACTGCGCGATCGTCATCGCCGATGGCTTCATTCGCGGCGTCGTACCGAAGAGCTATCTGCCGAACTACGGCGAGTTCTACGAGGCGCGCCAGTTCAGTCCCGCCGATGCCGCGACCACCACCACGCTCCGGCTGTGCGGCCAGGACGTGCCGTTCGGCGCGTCGCTGCTGTTCCAGATCAGGGGCCTTCCGCTGTTTCGCTTCCATGTGGAAATCTGCGAGGACGTCTGGGTGCCGGTGCCGCCGTCGTGCTTCGCGGCGCTCGCGGGCGCGACCGTGCTCGTGAACCTGTCGGCGTCGAATATCGTGGTGGGCAAGTCGGCGTACCGGCATCAGCTCGTCAGCCAGCAGTCGGCGCGCTGCGTCGCGGCGTATCTGTACACGTCGGCGGGCGACGGCGAGTCGTCCACCGATCTCGCTTGGGACGGCCAGGGCCTCATCTACGAAAACGGCGCGTTGCTGGCCGAGTCGGAGCGCTTCTCGCGCGACTCGCATCTGATCTTCGCCGATGTCGATCTCGAACGGCTCTCGCGCGAACGCATGCGCCAGACCACCTTCGGCCGCTCGACGCAGCGGCATGCGGACGAAGTCGCGCGTTTCGACGTGATCGAGTTTCCGCTCGCCATTCCCGCCGACAGCAAGCTGCCGCTCGAACGTCATGTCGAGCGTTTCCCCTACGTTCCGTCCGATGCCGCGCGCCGCGACGAACGCTGCAACGAGGTCTACAACATCCAGGTGCAGGCGTTGCTGCAACGCTTGCAGTCGTCGGGAATGTCGAAGGTCGTGATCGGCATTTCGGGCGGACTCGATTCGACCCATGCACTGCTGGTGTGCGCGAAGGCGATGGACCGGCTCGGCCTGCCGCGCGCGAACATCCTCGCGTACACGATGCCGGGCTTCGCCACCAGCGAACGCACCTTGAGCCAGGCACGCGAACTGATGGAGGTGATCGGCTGCACGGCGCATGAAATCGACATCCGGCCGAGCTGCGTGCAGATGCTGTCCGACATCGGCCATCCGCACAGCACCGGCGCCGAGCAGTACGACATCACCTATGAAAACGTGCAGGCCGGCGAGCGCACGAGTCATCTGTTCCGGCTCGCCAACTTCAACCAGGCGATCGTCATCGGCACCGGCGATCTGAGCGAGCTGGCACTCGGATGGTGCACCTATGGCGTCGGCGATCACATGTCGCATTACAACGTCAACGCCAGCGTGCCGAAGACGCTGATCACGCATCTGGTGCGCTGGGTGGCGGAGTCGGGACAGATCGGCAGCACCGGCAGCGACGTGCTCGAGAACGTCCTCGCCACCGATATCAGTCCCGAGCTGATCCCCGGCAAGACGAGCGGCGTGGTGGAGCAGAAGACGGAGAGCGTCATCGGCCCATACGAGTTGCAGGACTTCAACCTGTACTACACGCTGCGTTTTGGCTTCGCGCCGACGAAGGTGGCGTTCCTCGCGCTGCATGCATGGCGCGACCGCGATGCGGGCACCTGGCCGGAAGGCCCCGCGGTGGTGCGCAATCAGTACGGCATCGGCGACATCCGCAAGAACCTGAAGATCTTTCTGGACCGCTTCTTCCGCACCAGCCAGTTCAAGCGGTCATGCGTGCCGAATGCGCCGAAGGTCGGTTCGGGCGGCTCGCTTTCGCCGCGCGGCGACTGGCGCGCGCCCAGCGATTCGCAGGCCACCGTCTGGCTCAAGGACCTGGTGCGCGTGCCTGTCACCGAATAACGGGGGACGCGTTTTTGAGGACCTCGCGGTTTACCGGACCGCTTGCGCGATGAAACGCAGCTAGAATCGAAATCATCTGTCCCGCGCGGGACACGACCTCTTTCGAATCCATTGAACCGAACTCCATGCGAGGCACGCCATGAAACGCATCACCGCCATCATCAAACCGTTCAAGCTCGACGAAGTGCGTGAAGCGCTCGCCGAAGTGGGCCTCACCGGCCTCACGGTCACGGAAGTGAAGGGCTTCGGCCGTCAGAAGGGACACACGGAGCTCTATCGCGGTGCAGAGTACGTGGTGGACTTCCTGCCGAAGGTGAAGATCGAAGTGGTCGTCGCCAACGACCAGACCGACCAGGTCATCGACGCGATCATCGGCGCCGCGCGCACCGGCAAGATCGGCGACGGCAAGATCTTTGTCGCCGAAGTCGAGCGCGTGATCCGTATCCGCACCGGCGAGGAAAACGAAGCGGCAGTCTGAGCGCCGCGGTTCTTCCGGTTTCAGGGCTTGCCGTTCGCGCGAGCCCTTCTTCAGCCGTTCTGCGCAGGTTCGCGGAACGCGCGCCGCCCTTCGCTGTTCGCCTCAATTTATTGCCCGACCGCAGGATTTCACCGTCCGTGCGGTAACATCGGTGATCGATTACATATTTGAAAGGATTCGCTGAATGCATCATGCGATCGGGTTCATTCAGGATCTCGCGGTGATCATGGCCATCGCGGGCGTCGTGACGGTGCTGTTCCACCGCATGCGGCAGCCGGTCGTGCTCGGTTACATCGTGGCGGGCGTGATCATCGGGCCGTACACGCCGCCGTTCAATCTCATTCACGACGAAGCCACCATCCAGACGCTCGGCGAGCTCGGCGTGGTCTTCCTGATGTTCTCGCTCGGGCTCGAATTCAGTCTGCGCAAGCTGTTCAAGGTTGGTGCAACGGCGTTCGTCGCGGCGCTCTCGGAAATCGTGCTGATGATCTGGATCGGCTACGAGATCGGCCGCTGGTTCGGCTGGAACGCGATGGACTCGCTGTTCCTCGGCGCGATGCTCGCCATCTCGTCGACCACCATCATCGTGAAGGCGCTGTCCGAGCTGAACATGAAACGCGAAGGCTTCGCGCAGCTCGTGTTCGGCATTCTGATCGTCGAGGATATTCTCGCCATTGCCATGCTCGTACTGCTGTCGGGCATCGCGCAGACCGGTTCGGTGAGCGCCGGCATCGCGTTCGTGACGCTCGGCAAGCTGCTGCTGTTCATGACGGTGTCGCTGGTGGTTGGCATCCTGACGGTGCCGCGCGCGCTCAATTACGTGGCGCGCGCGAAGAGCGACGAGATGCTGCTCGTCACCGTGCTCGGCTTCTGTTTCGGCTTCTGCTTGCTGGTCGTGAAGCTGGATTATTCGATCGCGCTCGGCGCCTTCCTGATCGGCGCGATCATGGCGGAGTCGAAGCATCTCGCGCGCATCGAGCATCTGATTGCGCCGGTGCGCGACATGTTCTCGGCCATCTTCTTCGTCACCATCGGCCTGCTGCTGAACCCGACCGTGCTGGTCGACTACGCATGGCCCATCGCGGTCATCACGGTCGCGGTGGTGTTCGGCAAGATCGTCTCGTGCGGCCTGGGCACCTTTCTCGCGGGCAAGGACGGGCGCACGTCGATGCGCGTCGGCATGAGCGTCGCGCAGATCGGCGAGTTCTCGTTCATCATCGCGTCGCTCGGGTTGTCGCTCAAGGTCACGAGCGGCTTCCTGTATCCGATCGCGGTGGCCGTGTCCGCGCTCACCACGCTATTCACGCCGTATCTGATCCGCGCCGCCGATCCGTTGACGATGCGCGTCGCCCGCGCGATGCCCGCACCGTTGTCGAACACGTTCGGGCTGTACTCGCAGTGGCTCGCGAGCCTCACGACCGGCTCCGGCGGCCCGACGCTGTTCTCGATGACCAAGCGCATCGTGTTGCAGATCGCGGTCAATCTTGCGCTCGTCGCGGCGATTTTCATCAGCGCGTCGTATGCGGCGCCGTTCGCGTTCGCGCAGCTCGCGCGCTGGCTCGACTCCGACAATGCGCAGCGCGTCGTGCTGTGGAGCGCCGCGCTGGTGGTGGCGATGCCGTTCCTGGTGGCGGTGTATCGCAAGCTCGAATCGCTGGCGCTGCTGCTGGCCGAAGTGAGCGTGCAGCCGGCCAAGGCGGGGCGCTTTACGCGCGCGATCCGCTCGGCGATCTCGGGGCTGATTCCGATCGTCGCGATGTTCGGGGTGTTCCTGCTGGTGGCCGCGTTGTCGGGCGCGATCCTGCCGCCGTTCGGGCTGATGATCGCCGTGCTGCTGTGCGCGGCGCTCCTGCTGACGGTGCTGTGGCGCTGGTGCGTGAAGATTCACGCGACGATGCAGATCGCCTTGCGCGAAACCTTCGAGGAACCGCGCGAACACTGATGTTGGATCGCCCGGCGGAGTATTACCGGCGCGCGGGAGAATGTGAGCCAATGTGACCAATTGTGTGCCGGTTTGCCGCAGATGGTTCACTGGCGGATAATTGGGGCTTGTCCATTCTTTCAAGGCGCGCGGGCGTCCGACATCGGAATGAGCGATAACAACACCTCCAAAGGCAGCAACACTCCAGACGGGCGCACGAGCGGCGCGGGTTCTTCTACAGCGGGCGGCTCGCAGCACGACGCCTCGCGCGGTGCGAATCCCACGGCGCCGCCGGAAGCCGCGGCGGCCGCTGCGGCGCCCGGGCCGGCCGCCAGCGCCACTGAACGCGCGTCGACGGATGCGCCTTCCAGCGCGGCGAACGTCGAACCCGTCGATATCCAGCAGGCCCGCCGCGACGACGCGCAAGCAGCCTCGGTTCACGTGAAGCCTGCGCCGGCGGATGCCAGGTCGAGCCTCGCGCAGAACCTCGAGGCGGCCACTGAAGCAGAAGCGGAAGCCGAAGTCACACGCACCACCAACGCTCAGTCCGCGGCATCGGATTCGCCCACTGGCCGCACCGCGCCGCCGGCTACCGCCGGTTTTCCCTCCGGCATCGCCGAGGCGCCGGATTTCAGCAAGCTCAATGTTCCCCCTGTGCCCGACGCGGCTGCCACGCAGCCGCAGCCTGCGTACCTGAAGCAGTCGGATTCGGCGTGGTCGGTGTTTGGCCGCATCATCGCGGCGCGCGCGCGCCAGATTTTCGACCGGGCAGGGCAGCGGGTCACGCAGCGCACCCTGCGGATTGGCGTCTCGGCTCGGATCTTTCACCCGGAGCCCGGCGCCAAGGGGCTGCGCGGCAAGACGCTGCAATATCTGGAGGAGTCCATCGCCCATTGGGTGATGTCGCGCGACGTGCTGGTCTTCATGATTCCGACCGTCGGCAACCAGGGCATGCTGCATACGAGCAATATCCGTCTGCGCGACTACGCGAAGCATCTCGACGGCCTGCTGCTGCAAGGCGGCGCCGATGTCTCGCCGCAATCCTACGAGGAAGTCACGACGCGTCCCGAATGGCCCGGCGACCGCGTGCGCGACATGTACGAGCTCGAACTGCTGCATGAGTTCGTCGAGTCGGGCAAGCCGGTGCTGGGCGTGTGCCGGGGTTGCCAGCTGATCAACGTGGCGTTCGGCGGCACGCTCTACGGCGACATCGCCACCGAGGTCCCGACGGCCGGCGTGCACGTCAACGAGCAGTATGACCAGCATCGGCACGCCATCCGCTTCCCGGATGGCTCGACGCTCGCCAACATGTTCCCGAACCAGCGCGACGCCCTCGTCAATTCGATCCACCATCAGGCAGTGCGGACGCTCGGCCGTGATCTGAATATCGAGGCGGTGTCGGCGTCGGACGGCATCATCGAAGCGGTGCGCTATCGCAAGGCGCCGTTTGTCGTGGGCGTGCAGTGGCATCCGGAGTTCCATCGCGCGGGCGGTGCGGAACTGCTCGATTGCACCCCGCTGCTCGATACCTTCCTGCGCGTGGCGCGAGAAACGCGCTTCTGAGCCGGCGCGACGGTTTCATCTCGCCAGCACCCACAGCACAAGGCCCGCTGCAATCGAGCGGGCCTTGTGCTTTTTCAGGCGCTGAAGCGGACGCTCAGTCCGCTGCTTTATCCGACCAACGCTTCGCGGCCGCCGTATTCGATGTGCCCAGCCCGGCCTCGGTCGCGCGCTGCAACTGGTCCACCTGCAGCTGCAATGCGCGCAGCTTGCGTTCGGCTTCGAGCTTGTCGCTCTGCAAGCTTGCGGCTTCGACCTGCAACTGCTGCTGACGCTGCGACACCTGAGAGTCCTGCTGTTGCGCGAGGACGAGATCGGCGGAAAGCCGGTTCGCGCGATCCGCCGATTTGGCGATCACGCGGTCGAGCAATGCCTTCTGCGCCGTCAGCTGGATGCGGCGGATTTCGCCTTCCGCGAGCGTGAAGCTCTTGCGCGCGAAGTCTGCGTAGACCGAATCGGCGCGCCCGGCGTCCTGCGTCTTCACCACGCGCCACCAGCGGTCGTCCTGCGACAACGCCACGTAGTACAGCATCTCTTGCGCGAGGAAGAACAGCTTCGCGCCGTAGCTGCCGTTGCGGGTGGCGCGCAACTCGGTGAGGTTTCCCGCCTGCACCAGGCTCTGCAATTCCGCGATGTTGCCTTCGGCACGCGGCGCACGCGGGTCGCCTGCCGGGGCGGAAGCGTCGTCGGCGGTGTCGTCCGCGGTGCGGGTCTCCGACCCCGGGCGCGGAGCAGCGGGTGCGGTTCTGGGCTGGCTCGAAGCAGCGGACGCAATCGCGAACGGCGCGAGCGTCCCGCAGAGGCAGAGGGACAGCGCGAGCGCGAGCGTCGTGTGACGGACGGGTCTGGATTGCTTCATGTTGGCGTTCGGGCCGAAAAGGTTGATCGGACGGGTTCGCTGCTTCCTGACGTGCATCCTGTGTCGTTCATCGCGGTCAGTCGGCCGCTGCGCCTCCGTCGCCGGCATCACGTGCATCAGGGGCGTCAGGTGCGGGCGCGTTGCTGTCGAGCGTCGGCGAGTGCTGCAGCAAGGCATAAAGCGAGTGCACATTCATCGCGCCGGTTCGGGCGGACTTCACCCGCGCTGTCTTGCGCTGCGCTTCCGTGCGCTCATGCCGCGAACGACTCACCGTGATGGCACGCGTTCGATCCGCTTCCCGCGCGACGGCGGTGCGGCGGGGAACCGCTGCCGCCGGGTCTTGCGGCAGGCGCGCGGAGACCTCGGCGGGAGCTTCCGGCTCAATCGAGCGAGCAGGGGCGGCTACGGCTGCCACGACTGCCGCCGGCGGTGCATGAGCGGAAGGAATGGGCGGTTTCTCCGTCGGCCCGGACCGCGCGGCTTCCGTGAAAGGTGCCGCTGGCTGCACGTTCGGCGCGGCTGGCTCGTTGCCGAACAGCAGCCACAGCAACAGCAGCGCGCCGACGGAGATCGCCACGCCGGTCAGGATCTGCGCAATGCGCGACATGCCCCGGCGCGCCGCGCCGAGTCCCGCGTGGATCGGCGCGCTCAGACGCAGCGGATCCACCGGCGCTTCTTCCGCGCGCGTGCGGGCGCGATGGCTGTCGAGCAGGTCGAGGATGGCGCGGGGCAATTCGCCGTGTGCGAACACGCTCCACAGGCTGACCGCGCGATAACGCGAAGTGGAATCGGACAAACGGAAGGCCGGCAGATAAGCGGTCTTGAACCGTGCCGCATACAGCGCGATCTCGAACGGCGACTGAACCGGACGCGCGCGCGCGAGCGTCCATGCGACGCCGAAGTCCAGCGCGGGGTCCGGCAGCGGGCGCACCGTCGGCAGACGCAGTTCGCCTTCCACAACGATCAACGGTTCGCTCATCGAGATTCCACAGACATGCGCCGCACGCGGGCAGCAGCGGAATGCATCGACCCTGATGGCGCGGAAAACGGCCTCGTCGCGCGGGCGGACAAGCCGAATTTTCGACCGGCAATCATACGAAACGGTTTTCCTTCCCGCGACCAGAACATTCCTAATTTCACTGGCGCGAGCGGAAAACCGCGTGCGTTTCAGCGTGCAGCGGCGCCGGGCTCAGTCGAGCGGGAAGACGTAGCGCAAGCAGAACAGGTCGATGCCCGCCAGGTGATCGGCTTCGCGCGCCTCGCGTCGCCAGCCGCGCGATTCATAGAAGCCGATGGCCGCGGCATTCTGCTCCAGCACGGACAGGTGCAGTTGCCGCGCGCCGCGCTCGCGCGCCCAGCGGATCGCTTCCGCAAGCATCGCGGTGCCTGTGCCGAGTCCCTTGTGTCCCGGCAGCGCGTGCAGGTTGTCGACGAGCATGCTGCCGTGCTCGTCAGGTTCGATCAGACAGGTGAAGCCAACTGCCTCTCCGTCATGCTGGGCGATGACCACGCGGCCCGCGCCTTGCATCAGCTCCGGCAGGTGCGTTGCCCAGTGCGCGGCGCGTTCCGCGTGGATGTCGCGATCGAGGTATGCGTCCGGCAGGATGCCGCGATAGGCTGCCATCCAGCTGCGCACGTGCATCGAGATGATCAGGTCGCGGTCCTCGGGCGTGGCGTCGCGCAGGACGAGCTGCGGTCGTGGATGTTCCGTTGTCGGTTTTGCGTTAGGCATATGTAAGCTATTTTTAATGTAATTTGAACGAAATTAGGCGCTGTTCTATGCAGCCGTCAAGGCACAGGCGTTAAGATTGAGGTCGCCGCAACCATAACAACGAAGCCTGTTCCTCCCGGTCAGCACGGCGCGCCGCCATCCGTCCATGCACGGATCCTGCGCAGGTCGCTGAACCGCGCACCGCGAGGCCCGTCGCGCTCATCTCACGATTGTCGAGAACGTTCATGTCCACAGCCCACGTCGCTCCAGCCAACGAATCAAAGTTCAAGTCGGTGTTTCGCGTCGTCAGCGGAAACTTCCTTGAGATGTACGACTTCATGGTCTACGGCTATTACGCCTCGGCGATCGCCAAGACCTATTTTCCGAGCGGCAACGAGTTCGCCTCGCTGATGCTCGCGCTCTCCGTGTTCGGCGCGGGCTTCCTGATGCGTCCCGTAGGCGCCATCGTGCTCGGCGCGTACATCGATCATCATGGCCGCCGCAAAGGCCTGATCCTGACACTCGGGCTGATGGCGGTCGGCACCGCCTGCGTCGCGCTGGTGCCGGGCTATGCCACCATCGGCGCGCTGGCGCCGATCATCGTGCTCGGCGGGCGTCTGCTGCAAGGCTTCTCGGCCGGCGTGGAGCTGGGCGGGGTGTCGGTGTACCTGTCCGAGATCGCCACCAAGGGCAACAAGGGCTTCTATTGCTCCTGGCAGTCCGGTAGCCAGCAAGTCGCGGTGGTGTTCGCCGCGCTCATCGGCGTGATCATGAACCGGCTGCTGCCCGCCGACCAGATGACCGCATGGGGCTGGCGCGTGCCGTTCCTGATCGGCTGCCTGATCGTGCCGTTCCTGTTCATCATTCGCCGTTCGCTGCGTGAAACCGAAGAGTTCCTCGCGCGCAAGCATCGTCCGAGCATGGGCCAGATTGCCCGTTCGATCGCGCAGAACTGGGGCATCGTGCTGGCCGGCATGGGCATGGTCATCATGACCACCGTGTCGTTCTACATGATCACTGCCTACACGCCGACCTTCGGCAAGGAAGTGCTCAAGCTCTCGTCGATCGATGCGCTCGTCGTCACCGTGTGCGTCGGCATTTCGAACCTGGTGTGGCTGCCGGTGATGGGCGCGCTGTCGGATCGCGTGGGACGCCGGCCGGTGCTGCTGGTGTTCACGATCCTCACCATTCTCACGTCGTATCCGGTGGTGCAATGGCTGGTGGCGGATCCGTCCTTCATGCGCCTGCTGCTGTGCGAACTGTGGCTCTCGTTCCTGTACGGCAGCTACAACGGCGCGATGGTCGTCGCGCTCACCGAAGTCATGCCGGTCGAGGTGCGCACCACCGGCTTCTCGATGGCCTACAGCCTTGCGACGACCATCGGCGGCTTCACGCCGGCCATCTCCACGTATCTGATCCACGTCACCGGCAACAAGGCCGCGCCGGGTCTGTGGATGGGCCTCGCCGCCGTGTGCGGGCTGATCGCAACGTGCGTGCTGTATCGCTCGCCGGAAGCGCGCAACCAGTACAAGACCGCCTGAGCGCAGTCAGGGCGCGAGCCACTGGCCGCGCCAGTTTCCTGCATCGAAGAGGAAGCGCGCCCGGACGTGTCCTTCCGGCGCCAGATGAAGATAGTCGATCCCTGAAACGGCGATCTCGATCAGGCAGAAATGCTCGAAGCCATCCGTCGCCGCGGGGTCCGGATGCGCCTCGGCGGGCGTCGATACCGGCGTGCCGGGCGCAACCGGCGTGCGATAGACAATCAGCGTGCGCGGCCGGCTCGCTTCCCATACAGGTCGTGTGTCGCGCGGATCCTCGACGATGCGCGCCGTGCCCGTCAGCCGCAATTGCTTGCCGGCGTCCATATCGCAGCCGATGATCGCAATGCGTGCATCGCGTCGCAACTCGGCGACTTTCGTCGAACGCAAGTCGGTGTGAAACATGAGCGAACGCCGCGCGCGACACGTGCGCCGCAGCATCACGGTGCGCACGGCGGGCGCGCCGTCCAGCCCGTGCGTCGCGGCCTGGAGCATCGTGAAGGGCGAGCGCTGTGCGCCGGCGTTCGCGCCGGAGTCGAGCAGGGTCCAGACTTCGTCGAGAATCTCTTCCATCCGTGATCTTCCGGTGCGTGGTCAGTCTCGCAGCGCCGTCGCCACATGTTCGATCACCTCGCGCCATGCGCCCGGCGCTTGCTGGCGCACCAGCCGCGCGGCGGGATACCACGCACAGCGGTCGGAATCGATGCCCCAGCGCCAGTCGGCGGCATGCGCCAGCATCACCCACAGAGGCTTGCCGAGCGCGCCCGCGAGGTGGGCCACCGACGTATCCACAGACACCACCGCGTCCAGCCGGTCGACGATCGCGCCCGTGTCCGCGAAATTCTCCAGGCGTCCTTCGAAGTCGTGAATGGCCTTCGCATTCGGATGCGCGCGCAGCACGGCGCGCTCATGCGGGGTGAGGAACGGCTGCAACACGATCCAGTCGACATCCGCAAGCGCGAGCAGCGGCGCGAGCGCCTCGACGGGCGCCGAGCGCGTTTCGCCCGGCTGCATCCGTCCCGACCACGCAATGCCGATCTTGCGCTTGTGCTGCCCGCCGAGCGAGCCGCGCCACTTGCGCCGGTAGTCCGCCGGTACGACGAGGTAGGGCGTGCGCGCCGGCACCGCGTCCAGCGACGTGACGCCGAGCGCATGCGGCAGGCTCAGCAGCGGACAGAAGGCGTCCGCGCGCGAGGGCGCGTCGTCGGTGCGGCTTCGCAACTCGACGCGCGCGGCCTTGGCCGCGGGCGCGAGCAGCGGCGCGAGCGCGGGCTGCACCTCCAGCACGAGCTTTCCGGCACGCTGCGCCGCGAACGGCACGAAGCGCACGAACTGCAACGTGTCGCCGAAACCCTGTTCGGCGCGAACCAGCAGCGTGCGCGCCGGTATCGGTTCGCCCTGCCAGCGCGGCAGCGCCGGCGCGGGCTCGCTGCCGGCCGTGTCCAGACGCGCCTCGTAGGCCGGCAGGCCGCGCGCATAGTCGCCCGTCGCCAGCAGGGCGAGCGCGCGGTTCAGTTGCGCGGCGGGCATGCCGGCGTCGAGCCGCAACGCCTGATCGAAGGCACGCAACGCCGCCTGATGCGCGCCGCGCGCCAGATGTGCATTGCCGAGCGACAGCCACGCGACGCCGTATTTCGGATCGAGCCCGACCGCGCGCTCGAAGTGCGGCACGGCTTCCTCATGACGCCCGAGGCGGGCGAGCGCATGACCCAAGCCGAAATGTCCGGGCGCGAAGCGCGGCTGCAAGCCGACGGCGTGACGCAGGACGGGCAGCGCGTCGGCGGGATGGCCGTTCGCATCGAGCAGATTGCCGAGATTGAAGTGTGCGGCGACGTAGTTCGGTTCGACATCGAGCGCCGCGCGGAAGTGTTCGATGGCGCCGGGCGTATCGCCGAGCGCATTCAGCGCCATGCCGAGATTGTTGTGCGCCCCCGCGTGGCGCGGACGCAGGACGAGCGCGCGCCGGAAGGCCTGCGCCGCGTCCTTGAAGCGCCGCAACGCGGAGAGCGCATTGCCGAAGTTGTTCCAGGCGGCGGCGTCGTCGGGACGCAGGCGCAGCGCTTTCTCGAAGGCATCGGCGGCGTCTTCATGACGGCCCGCCGCCGTGTAGGCGTTGCCGAGGTTGTATTGCGCCAGCGGAAAACCGGGCGCGAGCGTCAGCGCATTGCGGAAGCGCTCGATGGCGTCGTCGAGCCGGCCGAGCGCCTTCAGCGCGTTGCCGAGGTTCAGTTGCAGGCCCGCGTCGGTCGGGCGCAGGTCCACGGCGCGGCGCACGAGCTCGGCCGCCTCCGCGTGCTGGCCTTGCTGATGGCGCAGCACGCCGAGGTAATGGAGCGCGTCGACGTGATGGGGTTCGGCGGCGAGCGCGGCTTGATAGTCGCGCTCCGCGTCGGTCAGGCGGCCGTCACGATGGGCCGCGAAACCGCGGGCGAAAACGGTGTCCATGACGGAAAAGAGACACAGGCCGGAAATACAAACCTCGTATTTTCCCACACCGGCGGCCCCGGTTTTCCAAAAGCACGGTTGACCATCGGCGATAATGGCGCTTAACATATGAATACCTGTTCACATGTTTGTTCGAGCTTGCCATGTCCGCACCGTTCGTTGCTCCCGGCGAAATCACTTCAGACGAACGTGTCGTGCCTTTGGCCGACCTGTTTCGCCTGCTGGGCGATCCCACGCGTTTGCGCATCGTGCTGGCGTGTGTCGAGCAGAAACGGGCGGTGGGGGCGATCGCGCAGGGACTGGGGCTGTCGGCATCGCTGGTGAGCCACCATTTGCGGCTGTTGCGCGCGGCGCGCATCGTGCGGGCCGAGCGCCAGGGCAAGCAGGTTTTCTACGTGGCCGCCGACCGCCACATCAGCGCGATGCTCGGCGAATTGCTGGAACACGTCGCCGAGCCGCAGCCGGAAGCCGCCGACCTCGATTGAATCAACCAACGAAGAGCATTCCGATGGACACGCATCGACACGACGAACACGACCACAAGCACGACCACGAGCACGACCACAAGCACGAAGGCCACGGTCATTCACATGCCCATGGCCCGGGCGGTCATCATCACCACCACGCGCCGCAGGCGGGGCAGGGCCGCAGTTTCGCGCTGGCGGTGGGGCTGAACGTGCTGATCGTCGTCGTGCAGGCGATCTACGGCTTCCTCGCTCACTCCACCGCGCTGCTCGCCGACGCCGGCCACAATCTCTCCGATGTCCTCGGCCTGCTGCTCGCATGGGCCGCCGTCTGGCTCGGCACGCGCCAGCCGAGCGCGCGCTATACCTTCGGACTCGGCAGCTCGTCGATCCTCGCGTCGCTCGCCAACGCGGCGCTGCTGTTGTTCGCGTGCGGCGCGATCGTGCTGGAAGCCATCCAGCGGCTCATCCATCCGGCGCCCGTCGCGGGCCTCGACGTGTTCGTCGTCGCAACGCTCGGCATGGTCGTCAACGGCTTCTCGGCGTGGCTCTTCATGCGCGGCAGCAAGGACGACCTCAACGTGCGCGGCGCCTTCATGCACATGGCCGCCGATGCCGCCATTTCCGCCGCCGTCGCGGTGAGCGGCCTCGTCATCCTGTTCACCGGCTGGAGCTGGCTCGACCCGCTGATGAGCCTGGTCGTGGTCGCGGTGATCGTCTACGGCACCTGGGGCCTCGGACGCGACGCAATGCGGCTCGCCATGGCCGCCGTCCCGCCGGGCGTCGACGTGACGCGCATCCGGACTTATCTGGTGCAATTGCCGGGCGTGAGCGACGTGCACGATCTCCACGTGTGGGCGCTCTCCACGACCGAGAACGCGCTGACCGTGCATCTCGTGATGCCGCAGGGCCATCCCGGCGATGCCTTCGTGCAGGGCGTCGTCGGCACCTTGCGCCGCGACTATTCGATGCATCATGCAACCGTGCAGGTCGAGTTCGGCATGGCCTGCCATGCGTGCATCCTCGAGGAGCGCGGGCACGAGCATTGATCCCGCGCGTGCCGCAACCGACAGCGGCCGCGAAGGAGGCGGGCGTACACTAGACGCCGTGACGTTTCACGGAGGACCGCATGTACGCGCCAAAGCTGAATCCGAACGACAAGCTGGACGTGGCGCCCGTCCTGATCGCGGGCGCCGGTCCGACGGGCCTCGCCGCCGCCATGAGTCTTTCGCGCGCGCACATCCCGGTGAGACTCGTCGACAAGGCGCGGCAGCCGCTGCCGTATTCACGCGCCATCGGCATCCAGGCCCGCACGCTCGAGCTCTTCGAGCAGCATCGCACCATTGCGCCGTTCCTCGAACTCGGTCATCGCGCGCGGGTCGCCAATCTCTATTCGAACGGGCAGCGCCTCGCGCGCCTCGACTTCGATCCGTTGCAGACGCGCTATCCGTATCTGCTGTTTCTCGACCAGACCGAGACCGAGCGTCTCCTCACCGAACATCTGAAGGGCTTTCACGTCGAGATCGAGCGCGGCGTGGAACTGATCGATTTCTCGCAGGGCTCGGCGGGCGTGCAGGCCACGCTGCGGCATCCCAACGGGCGCGACGAACTGCTGCGCCCGTCCTACCTGATCGCGGCCGACGGCGCGCACAGCTTCGTGCGGCACCGGCTGGGCATCGGCTTCGACGGCAAGACCTTCGACCAGACTTACCTGCTGGCGGATCTCCAGGTGGACGTCGACTGGCCCGACGACGAGTTCCATATCTTCGCCTCGGGTGAAGGACTCGCCGCGCTCTTTCCGCTGGGCGGCGAGCGCGCGCGCCTGATCGCCGACCTGCCCGCGCCGGTTGCCGATGCCGTCAAGGCCGACAGCACGAAGACCGGTCCGACGCTCGATGAATGCCGCGCGCTCGTCACGCGCCGCGTGCATCACAAGATGACGCTCTCGAACCTGACGTGGTCGTCGTACTTTCATTTGAACAGCCGCATGGTCGACCGCCTGCGCGTGGAGCGCGTGTTCCTTGCCGGCGATGCCGCGCACGTCCACAGCCCGGCCGGCGCGCAAGGCATGAACACCGGCATCCAGGAAGCGCTCAATCTCGGCTGGAAGATCGCGCGGATGCTCGCGGGCGGCGCGCCCGAACGGCTGCTGGACAGCTATCACGCCGAACGGCATCCGATCGAACGCGACGTGCTGCGGCAATCGAACCTGCTCACGCAGATGGCCGGCGCCGAGCACGGTCCGATGAAGCTGATGCGCGATCACGTGATGCCCGCGCTTGCCGCGATCGGCCCGTTGCGCGACGCGATGCGGCGCACGGTGAGCGAGCTGTCCATCAACTATCGCAAGAGTCCGCTGACGCTGGAGCGTCTGCTCGATGGCGGGCCGCGCGCGGGCGAGCGTGCGCCCGATGCGCGCGTGCATGTAATCGACGGACCGCTCGGGCGTCTGCCGGGCGTCGGCTGTCTGTTCGACCTGCACGATCCGGGCTGCTTCTCGCTGTTCCTGCTCGTGAATCCGAGCGGCGAGGACGATATTGCGCTGGCGCCCGCGACGATCACCGTCGCGCACGCGATGCGCGACCCGGACCTCGACGGCCTGGCGAAGGCCATCGACGCGATCCTGCCGAACGCCGTGCGCGTGTGGCGCATCACCGACACGAGCGGCGAGGGCGCGCAGTCGCTCACCGATCAGTACGGGCGTACGCGTCCGGCGTTCTACCTGGTGCGTCCGGACGGTTATGTCGCCGCGCGCGGCCGCGCGCCGTCCGATGTCCCCGCGCTGCTGCGTCACTGCGAAACCTGGTTTGGCGCGCAGGACACGAGCGTCGAGCGGCCTGCGCCGCACGAGGATTAAAAAAAAAGCCCTGCGGTGCAGGGCTCGAGCGCTCAGGCGTTTGAGGTCAGGCCGGCGCGGTCTTCGGTTGCAGGTCCGCCTTGTGCAGCGTCAAGGCTTCGCGCAGGATCGGCTCCATCGTGGCGCTTGCTTCCGGATTGTCCAGCGCGGCGAGAATCGCGAGCCGCATGCGCGGCTCCCAGAAGCGGCGGATGTGATCCGCCACGCCATCGACGGCTTCAGCGCGGTCCGGCATCGAATCGAAGAATTCGCCGATGCGGTTCGCCATCTCGATCAGGTTGTCGACGTCCATGCGTTATTTTCCTGAAGTCGTGGCGAGGTTCAGCAGCTCGAGCTGCTGCGTGTTGAAGCGCGAATAGTCCTTCTGCCATTGCGACGGCTGCTCGACCGGCAGCACCTGCACCGCCGTCACCTTGTACTCCGGACAGTTGGTGGCCCAGTCGGAGGAGTCCGTCGTGATGACGTTCGCGCCCGATTCCGGGAAGTGGAAAGTCGTGTACACGACGCCCGGCTGCATGCGCTCCGAGATCTTCGCGCGCAACACGGTCTGTCCCGCGCGCGATTCGATGCCCACCCAGTCGTCTTCCCGGATGCCGCGATCCTCCGCATCCACCGGATGGATTTCGAGGCGATCCTCGTCGTGCCATTGCGAGTTCTCGGTGCGGCGTGTCTGCGCGCCGACGTTGTACTGCGACAGGATCCGTCCTGTGGTCAGCAGCAGCGGATACTTGCGCGTGACCTTTTCCGGCGTCGCGACGAACTTCGTGATGACGAAGCGGCCCTTGCCGCGCACGAACTCGTCGATGTGCATCGTCGGCGTGCCGTCCGGCGCACGTTCGTTGCACGGCCACTGGATGCTGCCCAGTTCGTCCAGGCGGTCATAGGACACGCCGTGGAAGGTCGGCGTGAGACGCGCGATCTCGTCCATGATCTCGGACGGGTTCGTGTAGTTCATCTCATAGCCGAGCGCCCGCGACAGCTTGATGGTCACTTCCCAGTCCGAGAAGCCGGCGAGCGGCGGCATCACCTTGCGCACGCGCGAAATGCGGCGTTCCGCGTTGGTGAAGGTGCCGTCCTTTTCGAGGAAGGTCGAGCCCGGCAGCAGCACGTGCGCGTACTTGGCCGTCTCGTTGAGGAAGATGTCCTGCACGACGATGCATTCCATCGACGAGAGCGCGTCCGCCACATGCTGCGTGTTCGGATCCGACTGCACGATGTCCTCGCCCTGGCAGTACAGGCCCATGAAGGTGCCGTGCATCGCGGCGTCGAACATGTTGGGAATGCGCAGGCCCGGTTCGTCCTGCAGCTTCACGTTCCAGGCTTCCTCGAACAGCGCGCGCGTCGCGGCATCGCCGATATGGCGATAGCCCGGCAGCTCGTGCGGGAACGAACCCATGTCGCAGGAGCCCTGCACGTTGTTCTGGCCGCGCAGCGGATTCACGCCGACACCTTCCCGGCCGATGTTGCCCGTCGCCATCGCGAGGTTGGCGATGCCCATGACGGTCGTCGAGCCTTGCGCGTGCTCGGTGACGCCGAGGCCGTAGTAGATCGCGCCGTTGCCGCCCAGCGCATAGATACGTGCGGCTTCGCGGACTTGCTGGGCCGGCACGCCGGTGGTCGCTTCCATGGCTTCGGGCGAATTCTCTTCGCGCGCCACGAAGTCACGCCATTGACCGAAGGCGCGCGGCTCGCAGCGTTCGGCGATGAAATCGTCCTTCAGCAGGCCTTCTGTGACGATCACGTGAGCCAGCGCGTTGACCATCGCGACGTTCGTGCCGGGACGCAACTGCAAGTGGTATTGCGCCTTCACGTGCGGCGTATCGACGATATCGATGCGGCGCGGGTCGATCACGATCAGCTTCGCGCCTTCACGCACGCGGCGCTTGAGACGCGAGCCGAAGACCGGATGGCCGTCGGTCGGATTCGCGCCCATCACGATGATCACATCCGACTGCTCGACCGACGCAAAGGTCTGCGTGCCGGCGGATTCGCCGAGCGTGGACTTGAGACCGTAGCCCGTCGGCGAGTGGCAGACGCGCGCGCAGGTGTCCACGTTGTTGTTGCCGAACGCGGCGCGCACGAGCTTCTGCACGAGATAGGTCTCCTCGTTCGTGCAGCGCGATGAAGTAATCCCGCCGATGCTGTCGCGCCCGTACTTGTCCTGGATGCGGCGGAACTCGCTCGCGGCGTAGTTGAGCGCTTCCTCCCACGAGACTTCGCGCCACGGATCGGTGATCTTCGCGCGGATCATCGGCTTCTTGATGCGGTCCTTGTGCGTCGCGTAGCCCCATGCGAAGCGGCCCTTCACGCAGGCGTGGCCTTCGTTGGCCTGACCGTTCTTGTTCGGCGTCATGCGCACGACGGTGTTGCCCTTCATCTCCGCCTTCAGCGAGCAGCCGACGCCGCAATACGCGCACGTCGTGATCGCCGAGTGTTCGGCCTGGCCCAGCATGATGACGCTCTTTTCCTGCAGCGTCGCGGTCGGGCAGGCGGCCACGCAGGCGCCGCACGACACGCATTCGGACTCCATGAACGGCACGTTCTCGCTCGCCGCGACGCGCGACTCGAAGCCGCGTCCGGCGATGGTCAGCGCAAAGGTGCCTTGCGTCTCTTCGCAGGCCCGCACGCAGCGGTTGCAGACGATGCACTTCGACGGGTCATAGGTGAAGTACGGGTTCGACTCGTCCTTCTTGTCCTTCAGGTGATTCGCGCCTTCATAGCCGTAGCGCACTTCGCGCAGTCCGACCACGCCTGCCATGTCCTGCAGTTCGCAGTCGCCGTTGGCGGGGCAGGTGAGGCAGTCGAGCGGGTGATCGGAGATATAAAGCTCCATCACGTTGCGGCGCAGCGATTGCAGCTTGTCGCTTTGCGTGCGGACCTTCATGCCGGCTTCCACCGGTGTCGTGCACGACGCCGGATAGCCGCGCTTGCCTTCGATCTCGACCAGGCACAGGCGGCACGAACCCCACGGTTCGAGCGAATCGGTGGCGCACAGCTTCGGCACGTTGACGCCGGCTTCGATCGCCGCGCGCATCACGGACGTGCCCGCGGGCACCGTCACGCTTTCGCCGTCGATCTCCAGCGTCACGTCGACATCGGCATGGCGCAGCGGCGTGCCGTAGTCGGTTTCGTCGAACGGGTCGCGGCGCTGCACCGATGCTGCGCTCTTGCACGCGCAATTGCCGGAACCGCAGCCGTTGATGGTATTGGACATTGTCTTTGTCTCCTTCTGTTCGCTCAGTCGCGTGCTCAGGCCGCCTTCTGTGCGGGCGTACGGGGCAGACCGAAATCTTCCGGGAAGTGATCGAGTGCGGACATCACCGGGAACGGCGTCATGCCGCCCATCGCGCAGAGCGAACCGGACACCATCGTGTCGCACAGTTCGCGCAGCAGGGTGATCTGCTTTACCGAGGTATCGCCTTCACGGATCTTCGCGATGACTTCCTCGCCGCGCGTCGAGCCGATGCGGCACGGCGTGCACTTGCCGCACGATTCGAGCGCGCAGAAGTGCATCGCGTATTGCGCGAGTTCGGCGAGGTTCGAGGTGTCGTCGTGAATCACGAGACCGCCGTGACCCACCACCGCGCCGACCTTCGCGTATTCCTCGTAGTCGAGCGGGATGTCCCACTGGCTTTCCGGCAGATAGGTGCCGAGCGGGCCGCCCACCTGCACCGCGCGCGCCGGACGGCCGCTCGCGGTGCCGCCGCCGTATTCGAAGATCAGTTCGCGCAGCGTCACGCCGAACGCCAGCTCGACGAGTCCGCCTTGCTTCACGTTGCCCGCGATCTGGAATGGCAGCGTGCCGCGCGAGCGGCCCATGCCGAAGTCGCGATAGAACGCCGCGCCTTTCGCGAAGATGATCGGCACGGTCGCGAGCGTGATGACGTTGTTGATGACGGTCGGCTTGCCGTAGAGGCCGACCAGCGCAGGCACCGGCGGCTTCGCGCGGACGATGCCGCGCTTGCCTTCGAGCGATTCGAGCAGCGCCGTTTCCTCGCCGCACACATAGGCGCCGGCGCCTTTGGCGACCATCAGCTCGAACGCATGCGACGAACCCAGCACGCTCGCGCCGAGCCAGCCGGCGTCGCGGGCTTTGTCGATCGCGCGGTTAAGCGTCGCGATCGAATGCGGATACTCGCTGCGCACGTAGATGTAGCCCTTCGTTGCGCCGACCGTCACGCCCGCGATGATCATGCCTTCGATCAGCATGTACGGATCGCTTTCCATCACGAGACGGTCGGAGAACGTGCCCGAGTCGCCTTCGTCCGCGTTGCAGACGATGTACTTCTGGTCCGCGAGCGCCGCGCGCACCGTCTTCCACTTGATGCCCGCGGGGAACGCGGCGCCGCCGCGTCCGCGCAGACCGGAATCGATGAGCGACTCGACCACGGCGTCGCCGTTCATGTCGAGCGCGTTGCGCAGGCCCTGCAGTCCGCCGAGCGCGACGTAATCGTCGATCGACAGCGGATCCGTGATGCCGATGCGCGCGAAGGTCAGGCGCTGCTGGTTCTTGAGATACGGAATCTCGTCGACGACGCCGACGCGCTTTGCATGTGCGCCGCCTTCGTGAAAGCCGGCATCGAACAGCGCGGCGATGTCTTCGGCCTCGACGTTCGCATAGCCGATGCGGCCTTCGGGCGTTTCCACTTCCACCAGTGGTTCGAGATAGAAGAGGCCGCGCGAACCGTTGCGCACGATCTGCACGTCAAGGCCGCGTTGCTGCGCCTCTTTCGCGACGGCTTCGGCGACCGCTTCCGAGCCCAATGCGAGCGCGGCGGAATCGATCGGAACATAGATGCGCGTCATGCCGTCACCTCCGACACTTTGGCCTGCGCGGCGGCAAGGAGACGGTCGAACTTCGCGGGGGTCACGCGCGCGTGCAGTTCGCCGTTGATCATCAGCGCAGGCGACAGCGCGCACTGGCCCAGGCAGAACACCGATTCGAGCTCGGTGTCTTCCGCGTGACCGCTGTCGAAGCGGCAGCCGGTATGGCCTTCGATGTGTTCCTTGAGCGTCTCCGTGCCCATGCTGCGGCAGGCTTCCGCGCGGCACAGCTGCACGGTGACGCGCGCAGGCGGCGCGGAACGGAAATGGTGGTAGTAGGTGATGACGCCATGCACTTCGGCGCGCGACAGCGACAGGGCGCGTGCAAGCGGCGCGATGGCCGTCTCCGGCACATGGCCGACTTCGTCCTGGATGGCATGCAGGATGGTCATCAAGGTGGCGCCTTGCACGGCGTGACGACGCACCAGCTCTTCGGATGCAGCGGCATTCGGCTGCGTAGGTGTCATTGGGGGCTCCTCCAACGCTCGGCATATGTTTTGTGGTACATATTTGAGTCGATATAATTTCAGGTGCCGAGCCTGTAAAAGAACAATAGGCGTCGTGATATATCCTGGCAATAGGAGGGGGGAGTACATATGGTTGATGTCGAATGCCGCGCCGAGCTGGTCCTGCGGGACGCCGATGGCCGCGAAACCAGTCTCAGCGCGGTTGTGCCGCTGCTGCAGCTCGTCGCACAAACAGGCAGCATCGCGAATGCCGCGAACGCTAAGGGTTTGTCCTATCGGCATGCGTGGGGTTTATTGCGGGATATCGAAGCGCGTCTCGGCGGCGCGCTCATCACCAAGTCACGCGGGCGCGGCTCGGTGCTCTCCGAACTGGGTGAGTCCGTGTTGCGTGCGCAGCGGGTCTGCGGCGACCGGCTCGCCGCGCCTTTGGAAGCCGTGGCGACCGAGGTGGCGGGCGAACTGAACCGGCGTCTCGCGGGCGATGTCATGCAGGTGCGGATTCATGCGTCGCACGGCTATGCGGTCGCGACACTCGTGCGTGCGCTCGGCGAGCAGCGCGTGCCGGTCGACATCAAGTATCGGGAAAGCGCGGAAGCGGTGAGTGCGCTGGCGCGCGGCGAGTGCGAACTGGCGGGTTTCCATCTGCCGATCGGCGAGTTTCGCTCGACCTGTGCCGAC
The DNA here is from genome assembly GCF_031451215.1 of Caballeronia sp. LZ034LL. Taxonomy (NCBI): domain Bacteria; kingdom Pseudomonadati; phylum Pseudomonadota; class Betaproteobacteria; order Burkholderiales; family Burkholderiaceae; genus Caballeronia; species Caballeronia sp. LZ034LL. The sequence goes on along the minus strand of NZ_JARUXR010000001.1, from coordinate 2,222,754 downwards.
ATCTATCGTCCTTGGCTCGATCAGCGCAAGCATCAGCTGATCCGTCTCACGCGCCGCACGCAGGGCCTGTTTCTGCCGAAGGGCAACCCGAAGCGGATCATGGGCCTGCGCGATCTGGCGCGCCATGACGTGCGCTTCGTGAACCGGCAGCCCGGTTCGGGCACGCGCATGCTGCTGGATCTGTCGCTGCGGCGCGTTGGGGTGGATCCCGACCAGATCAACGGCTACGCGACCACCGAGCTCACGCATTCGGCGATTGCCGCGTTCGTCGCGAGCGGCATGGCCGATCTCGGCTTCGGCGTGCAGCCCGCGGCGCAGCATTTCGCGCTCGACTTCATTCCGATCATCGACGAGGACTATTTCTTCGCCTGCGAACGCGCGCGGCTCGACGAGGCGCGTCTGGCATCGGTCCTGCGGACCTTGCGCAGCCCCGGCTTCACCGATAGCGTCGCGCACCTCGAAGGCTATGATCCGGCGCGCTGCGGCACGGTGGTCGATGTCGATGAAGGACTGCGCGGGTAATAGGCCGCAACGCGCGGTAAGAGAGTGGACCGGCTGCGGAACTGCCATGGGCGGCGAATTGGGTTAACCTAACGCCTTGCTGTCAGACTTTCCGTTCAAGGCGCGGTTTCGCCGCGCGACTATCGCCATGAAACTCTCGTTGCTCGCTTGTTCCGCCGCCGCGCTCGTCGCCGGCGCCGCTTATCTGGTTCCTGTCGCCTTTGCCCAGAACTCGCCTGGCCTGCCCGGCGGCATCCTGCAAGACCAGTTCCGTCTCAACGAACATCCGCAGATGCAGTTCGCTGCCTCCGCGCCGTCCGATAAATATCAGAACGGCAAGTCCGCCATGCGCCGCCGCGGCGACGCCGGCGATCCGGACGGCTGTAACCTGAAGTGCCCGAAAGACGGCTCGAACTGATCGTCAAAAACTGTGTTACCGCGGTGCGTGTTCTCGCGCCGCGTCTTCCCCTCCCGCCGCACCCGCCGTCACCCTCCGCGCGACCGCGTTCGATTGACGCGCCGCCGCACGGTTCCGCCCACTTTTCTGCCGCGACCGAAAAACACTACCTGATGGCGTGCGTTTGATATGACGTCAGGAGTACGTTAACCGTGCGCGGCGCTCCGAGTTTTTCTGGCGGGCGCCTTGATTCTCATAACGATAAAAACAGGAAGTGCGCCGACTGGCCGGTGACGCGATTCGTCGCGCGCGCGGCCGGCGGCAACGAGGACACCCCTACGTTGGCAGGATGGATCGGGCTCCGGGCGCTTCGGAATAGCCGAGGGACAGCATACATGCGAATTCTCCAGGTCATACTGGCGCCTCGCCTTTCCGGGGCGGAGGTGATCGCGAAGGGCGTGGCGATCGGTCATCAGCAGGGAGGACACAGCGTCTGCATTGCGTCGCTGATGCCCGAGCACGACGATTTCGCCTACATCAGCGCGGAACTCCAGGCCCATGACGTGATCCGCCTGTTTCCGAAAAAGCCGCTTGGCCGGCTCGGACGTCTGCTGTTCCTGCAGCGGGCGATCCGCACCTTCAAGCCCGACATCATCTTTGCGCACGCGACGATTCCCGCGCTCTACGTCCGCGCCTTGCCGACGCGCGTGCCGATCGTATGGGTCATGCATTCCGGCGTGAACGACTTCGCGAACGGCCTGCTGCTGCGAGCGGAACGCCTGCTCTCGGGGCGCGCGAAGGCGGTGATCGGGGTGTCGCAGAAGAACATCGACGAGTACGTGCGGGAAATCGGCTCGCATCCGTCGATGATCGTCGTGCCGAACGGCGTCGATGTCTCGCACTTCACGGACGAGACGCTGCCCGCCGCGCCCGTCGCGCACAAGCAGATCGTGCAGGTGGGGCGCTACATTCCCGAGAAGAACCAGTTGCAGACGGTCGAGGCCTTCGCGCACGTGGCCCGCGTGGAACCTGATGCGCGCCTGCGGCTGTGCGGCGTGATCGAGAATGTCGCGTATCACGCGGCGGTGGTCCAGCGCGTCGCGCAGCTCGGGCTCACGGAGCGCGTGGCGATCGACGGGCCGCAGATGCAGGTCGCGCAGATCCTGCGTGCGTCGTCGGTGTTCGCGATGCCGTCGAGCTTCGAGTCGCAGGGCATCAGCTTCCTGGAGGCGCTTGCATCGGGCATACCGGTGGTGGCGAGCGCGATCGCCGCCTTTGCCTTCGCGAGCAATTTTGCCGGCGTGCAGTTGCTCGATACCGCCGACATCGACGCCTACGCCCGCGCGCTACTCGACGCGCTCACGCAGCCGCGCGCCGAACGTCCGCTCAACGGTCTCACCTTGCAGAGCACGGCGGACCGTTATCTGGCGATCGCGCGCGATGTGCTGAACCTGCGGGTCGGCCTGGGCTGAGTTCGAGGGTGGGGGCCGATTTCATCGGCCCCAGTAGCCGAGCGTCTTGAGCCACAGCGACTCGGAGAACAGCCCCGGCAGATCGCCCCAGAGCTGCACCGGGCCGAGATTGAAGCCGGTGTCGAAGTCGCGGCCCGCCACGCTCGGCGGCCCGCCCGTGTAGTAGAACTCGCCCAGACGCGCATTGGCACGCCTGAAGAGCACCAGCGTCGCGTGATTGTCGTGATCGTTGCGGCGGATCAGCGCGGGCATCGAGTCGGCGTAGGAGGTGTCGGCGAGCGTCGCGGTTTCGCGGGCCGCGCCGAACACCTTGCCGCCCTTCATCGTGAAGACGCGCGTGCCGGTTGCATCGCCGCGCGGTTCGAGGACGACGAGATCGTCGATGCCGTCGCCGTCGATATCACCCGCCACCACTTTCACGAACGGCGCCTGGAATTGCGGCCAGACGTTCGTGCGATAGGCCGGCGTGAAGCCGCTTCCGCTGCTCGTGAACTGCGAGAGCGTAAGCGCGCCGTTCACGTCCTCGAACGCAATCAGTCCCGCACGCCGTGCGTCAGCCGCGCCCGCGACGCGCGCGGGCATGAAGCGCGCATTCGCGTCGAGTTCGGGCGCCTCCAGCCAGCGCGCAGGCGCGTTGCCGCCCGACGGACCCGCCGTCAGCACGTCGAGATCGAGTCCCGCGTCCTGCCGCTTGCGGGCGATCAGCACGTCGGCGCGGCCATCGCCCGTAAAGTCGCCTGCGATGTATTGCTGCGCGTCCGCAGGCGTCCACTCGGAGCTCGTCTGGTACCAGAGCCGCGGCGCCGCGAAATGCGACCCCGTGCTCTTCAGCAGCCAGAAAGCAGTGCCGCCGTTGCGCGGCGTGATGACCATCAGGTCGGCGCGGCCGTCGCCGTCGAAATCGGCGAGCAGGAAGCGGGCGCTGTCGAAGCAGAGCGCGTCGCCGGTGCAGGTGGGCGTGAGCGTCGCGTGCGGATCGAAGGGCACGGCGTTCAGGTACCACGGCGACGCCTGGTCCATGCGCGACATCTCCGCGACCCACACGTTGAAGCCCGGCCCGTCCTTGCGACGCTGCACGTAGAGGACGCTGTCGCGTCCCGTGCCTTTCACGTCGCCATAGAGGGCGCCTTCCTGGCGCGTGTCGGTCCAGACCGTCTGCGGCGACGGCGACCAGCGGTATTGCGCCGTGGACATCGAGCAGCGGCCGGCGTCCAGCAGGCCGTCCTTCTCGCCGAGGCAATGATCGAGCGGCGTGTAGACGAAGCCGAAGTCCCACGGCGTCCAGCGCTGCGCCGGGCTCGACGGGCTGCAGGCTTGTTCGACGAATCCGGTGTCGCGCTCCGCGATGCAGCCGCGCGTCGCGGCGTTGACGAGCAGGGCGTCGTTCTTTTCGCCCGGCATGACCGGCAACTGCTGCCAGAACCAGTTCTGCGACGGCGCGCCCGAACACGCCGCAAGCCGTGGCGCGCGTCCGGTGCCCGACGATTCGATGCAGCGGCTCGAATATTCGTTGACGAGCTGGAAAGGGCGCAACTGGAAATCCGGGCCCGGATCGTTCGAGCGGGCCGTCGTGCGATAGCGCCGCGCGACCCAGTTGCCGTCCCACATGTATTCGCCGAAGACGTGGCCTGCATCGTTGCCGTCGATCGCAAAATAGCTGCCGACGACATCGCGCTTCGCCTGGGTTTCGTCGGCGCTCAGGTTCTTGGGCAGGCCGCCGGTTGGATACGTGACGTGATAGCTGATCGGCACGCTGCGCTTCAGGCTCTGCGCGACCGCGCGGGTGATGCGGGCGGCGTAGATATGGTCCGGGTGCTCCATGAACGCGACCGTATCCGGATTGAGCGTGTAGATGTCCGTGGCAGGCATCAGGATCTCGCGCAGCGTGGCGCTCAGCGAGGCGCGGTCGTAATGGGTCGCGCCGCTGCCGTCGGCGTTCATCGGATGGGTGGTGAGGGTCTGGCCGCGATCCCAGAGCAGGCCGAGCGGCACCTTGCCGCCGCGCACGTGTCCGCCGGGCAGGCGCAGTTCGAGCAGCTTCACCTTCGGCTGGGGTTTGAGCACGATCTGATGGACCGGCTTGCCCGCAAACATGACGGTCGATTCGTCCCATTCGTCGGCGACACCGGCCATGCGGGCATAGGCGAGCTTGGTGCCGGTCTCGCGCAGCACGACGTAGTCGAACTTCGCGTCGTTCGAGCCGCCGATCAGATGGACGACGGTGACGCACCAGCCCGCCTTGAGCTTGTCGCTGATGCCGGGGTTGACGAACAGCAGGTCGTCGTCGAGATGCGCGACGACGGTGACGAGCGTGCCGGCGCTGCAATCGGCGGAGGGCGGGGCGGCGCTTGCCGTGAGCGGCGACAGCGCGAGGATCGACAGCAGCGCGGCCCGCGCGACAGATACCCATGCGGCCACGCTGCGACTCAACGATATGCCTTTGCCCATGCTGTCCCCGTCAGCGACGCCGGCGCGCCTGTTGGTTCACAGGATAAAGCAGGAGAATGCGCCTGTGCGGGTCATGCGGTCGGTGGCCGAGCGAACACGCGTGCCGAGCGGTCATGCGGCGTGGTGTCGCAAATGGCCTGAGCCGGGGTATTCGGACCGCTCTGATTCGAAGGCAAGGTTCGCGCGCCTATTCTTTTCTCCGTAGACGGGACCGTGGAGGTCCTTGCTACGTCTCTCTGGATCTTCACCCCGCTTTGCGCGGGGTTTTTTTCGGATGGGATGCGGGAGAGCGGCGGCGAAGATTTCAGAAACGGTAAAGCAGTGAGGCGGTGCCGTTGAGATCGAGGCGGCGCTCGGTGACCGGGCTGCCGGCTGCGTCGTGCTCCAGGCGGCCCGCGACGGCCGCGATATTCACCGACCAGTGCCGGCTGAGCGTGCCGGTCGCACTGACGTTGAGATGAACGTCGCGCAGGCCGGCGCCCGTGTCGTAACGCGGCAAGCCGGATGCCGCGCTCTCCTGCGCCGTGATGCCGAAGAAGGTTCGCGTGTATTCGCCGTTGGCCCACGTGAGGCCCGGACCCATCGAGAACAGCCACTTGCCGACGGGCGCCGACACCAGCAGATCGCCCGTCGCCGTCAGACCCTGGCCGGTCCCTGCAATGTCCTGATACACCGCCGCCGCGCCGGTGAACGCCCACACCGTGTAGTCGCCGAACAGACGCAGTTTTGGGCCGTAGTGAACATTGGGCAGGCCGCTGAGACGTGGCGAATCGGACGACGAACGCGACTGGAAGTCGAAGCTCACCGACATCCCCAGGTGATAGTTGTCTCCCTCAAGCGCGTTGACGCCCAGCACGTCCGGTCCTTGCGAGAAGACCCGGTCTTTCCAGGAAATGTTCTGCACGGGGAAGGGCAGCACCTGAAGCTGCGAGGAGCCGGGGAATTTCGGGAAGACGTACAAGCCGGGTCCGATCGAGACTTTCCAGTCGGCTGGCGGCTCAGGTTCATCGGCGTGCGCGACGCCAGTCGTGCAACAGGCGGTGAACGCGGCGAGCGCAGCAGCACGCCGCGCAGCCGTTGCGGCGAAGATCACGGCTTCCTCGCCACGGCGCTCAACTGTCGCAGACGTCGCGCCAGCGCTCGCGAGACGACCGGAGGCGCGCTGGTGCACGACGCGGACGACGCGGCGCTCTCGCGCAGAAACAGCGTGCATTCGCGCGCGACGACTTCCCGCTCGTTGTCGGATGCGATCATGTGATACGAGTCGTCGAGCCAGATGGTGCGCAGGAACGGCGCCTTGATGCCGGCCGCGACGAGGCGTGCGTTGTGAGGGCTGGAGGTTTCGTCGTCGATGGCGTGAATGATCAGGCAATCGGCGCCTATGCGGGTCAGCTTCCGCCGTACCGCCCGGGTAAGCCGTCTGGCCTCGTGAATCGCCGGCAGCGTAATGAATGCGGGTCCCACTTCGCTGATGTCATCCTTCTGCATCGCGCGGGCGATCTTTTCGCGCAGCGCCTCGTTGCGCAGGCCATAGGGCGCGTGCTCGCGGTAACGGCAGCGCAAGCGCCAGGGCGTGAAATACAGCGCGTGGACCAGAAAGCGATACCACGGCATCGCCCAGCCGTCGTAGTTGAAGGTGATCGACAGCAGCAGCAACGCGCGCACGTTCGGACGCTGCTGCGCGACGGCGGCCGCCAGCGTCGCGCCCATCGAAAGGCCGCAAACCGAGACGTGCTCGTGTTGTGCCGCGAGTGCGTCGAATTCGGCGAGCGCTGCGTCGATCCATTGCTCCATCGATGCGTGGCCCGTGCCGGCGCTGTAGCCTGCGAGTGTCGGCACGTGAGTCGTGATGCCTTCCTCCGCGAGCGTGCGGGACAGATAGCGCAGTTCTGCCGGGGTGCTCGACAGGCCATGCAGCAGGAGCACGGCGTGATCGTCGCGTGGCAGGGGGAAGATCGGAGAGGCGCCCATGGTCACTCGTCCGTCCGAAGGACCAGGAATTCGCCGGTCGGCGTGGCGAAGCGTTCGCATACGCATTCGCTCGCCTGCCAGTCGGATCCACTCATGAAACGCATGCGGTAGTAACCCGGCGCCAGGCGATCGCTTACGCGGGCGAGATCCTCCTGGTGCGCTTGCAAATGCTTCGCGCCGAATGTCATGCCGATGGAAAACGGCGGGTCGTCGAGGGCGTCGGTTGCTGCCGCAACAGCGGTTTGCGAGCGCGAGCGGGTCGCGGGATCGAGCGCCTTGATGAGAATCAGCGAACGGTTGAAATGCGAGAGGTGATGCAGCATGCGATGCATTTCATTGTTGGCGCGGCGCGTGAGCAGGCGTTCGTTGTCGCCGCGCAAAAGCATTTCATAGCGGGAGTAGGCGACGGACGCCAGCAGTTCGCCGCGATATTGCGCGCGCTTCAGGCGTTCAATCAGCGTGATGACGAGAATGGCGATGAGCAGATACGAAAGCATCAGGCAGAGAACCCGTTGATCGACCGGGCCGATACTTGCGTAGGGCGGCACGAACATGTAGATCGCGATGAACAGTCCGGTCAGCATCACGAGGACGGCTGGGCCGAGGCCGCAAAAATATTCCACGAGCACGGCGGCCAGGAGGAAGGTGATTTGCGGCATGATCGGGCCGAGCAGCGGGTGCAGGATCAGGCGGACGGCAAATGCCGTGAAGAGGGCGACTGTGGCAATGATCCAGCGTCTGCGGCCCCGCGAGGCCCATCGTTCAGAGTTCTTGACTTGCATCGTTTCGCGTTGCTACGGGGTACTTTTGAGATATAACAAAAATATGGGTGGTTGATTTGTGAAAATGGTTCGGGTGGTGCGAACTGCGGGTTCGGGGTGGTTGGGTGGGCGAATGGACGTGGGGATTGTGGTGGGGTGTGAGGGGTGTGTGCTGCAGGCTCAGCCACGTCTCGGAATGACGCGCACGTTCCAGTTCGCGGTTGCCGCGTCGCGCGGCTCGACATAGCGCGTCTTCTCGATCAAGTTGAATGTGTACATGCAATCTGGATAGAGCGCGCCCAGTCTGCTGAACACTTGCTTGAATTCGGCAAGTCGCAGCGATCGCACGGACGAGTAGTCAATGCCCATCCTGGTCAGCACGACGGACAACTCGGGCGTTTCAGTCTCGAAGTCCAGGTGGGTTTCGTAGCCGATCACGGTTGCCAGCGGCTTAGCCCGGCTGGTCGAGCCGTTCGCCAGAAGACACGCCGGTTTGCCGATGCCATTCTTGATGTAACGGTCGATCGCGTCATTTGCGCGCACGATGCCTCCCGCCTTTTCCACCAGCTTGCTGGCCGAACGCAATTGCTCGACGGGTGCCATGCGAGTCAGTTCATCGGTGAGTTCCGTCAAGTTCGAAACGCCGAAATGCTGCGTCAGGCGCTGTACGGCCTCTTCGTTGGCCAGTGCGTCTTTTAATCGTTGTGCATCCGCAGGCATCACTTCGATCACGCTCTGCACGTGAGCCGGGGAGGCCTCTTTGAACTTCTGCTGGAGTGCGAGCGCGGCCGACTTCCAGTCCTCATTCTTCGTCACTGCCGAGATGGCGTAGGCGACGAGTCCGAAGAAAATGATCTGGAAAAGAAAGTCGACGAGCGTCAGCAGGAAAACGCTGTCTTGTTGGCTAGGCGATTGCATGTCTGAAAGCGATGCGACTCATCATGACGGAATCACGTGAGGTGCGAGCGTAGGGTCCGCAGCGCTCGTCGGAATCGGGACGGACGGGATGTCCGGCGCAGCGGACCTGCTCGACGAATCCGCCGGAAGTTCATTGGCACGCAACGCTACCCGTTCGAGAATGCTCATCAGCCGGTTGTTATTCTCTGCGAACGCGTCGAACCGCTCTATCAAGCGCTCGTTGTTCGACGCTTGCCCGAGGCGTTCGAAGGCCGACACCGTCTGCGCCGAAATTTCAGCCAATGCGTCGATGCGCTGCTCGATTCGCTCGAGTCCGGATGACCGGGCCGTATGGTCGAGGGCCGCGACCAAGCGATCGATGTTTTCCGCAAACGTGTCGATCCTTTGTACGAGGGATTCGATTGCAGAGCGCTGGTCTGCTTGCTCGAGCGCCATGGCCAGACGGTCGAGGTGCGTGGCCAGCGCGTCGACTTGCTGCTTGTGTTCTGCTCGAACGTGTTCGCCCATGGCGGCAATGCCGTTTGCGGCTTCGGAAGCGAGCTTCGCCGATACGTAGTTGAATCTTTCGGCAGTCTGGGCCTGCACGTCGTGGCCGATCTGTTTGAGATGTTCCGCAAATCTCTCGATCACCGGTTGCAGCGTCTCCACGCTGTGGCGAGCGTGAGCCGAAGCCAGCTTGTCATCGAGATCGGAGAACCTCTTCGTGAACGTCGTGATAGTGCGCGACAGCAGCACAAGATCGGACTTGACCGTCGTGGTGTCGATGGTGAAGTCAATGCTGGATAGCGCGGCCAGCGTCGTCTGAATCGTCTGCTGACTCGCTTGCGACATTTTGCCAAGCGTCTCCGCGTGCCATTCGCTGGACGCATCGAGCACCTGCCGGGTCGCGCGCAGTGCTTCCTCGGATGCGAGCCGGCCATGATTCGATAAGTCGGCTGCGCAGGCTTTGAGGCCTATGGCAAGGTCACGGACGGTCGCATCGAATTGCTTGATGTGCGGCGCCGTTGCTACCGATTCGACCATTGCGCCGAAGCGCTTGACCGACTCGCTCGCTTGTCTCGACATGCCCGCAATTGACTCCGAGAAGGACGCCGCTGCCGAACGCATGCTCGACTTGCATTCCTCGTGAACGGACTCGACGACCGTGCGCGTGCGATCCTGCAGCGACTGCGACAACCCTTCGAAACTGGCGGCGGACATCTCGACCTTGACCGCAATTCCGTCGATGCGCTGAACATATTCGTCGATGGTCTGGCTGAGGTCCTTGGCATTCAGCGACTCCACGCGGGCGGTCAGGACAAGTCGAAACACGAGCGCGAGCCCCGTTGCCAGCAACCCGACGCCGAACTGCGCAATCAGGCTGCTCAGATCCTTTTCGATGCCGAACATCCACACGCGCATCACGCTGCCGGCGAGGGAGAGAATCGTGATGATGAAGCCGAAGTAGTAGACGCTGTCGATCGCCGTGTGACTCAGGCCGTTCTTGCCGAAGCGGTAGAGCACGGAGAAGTAGAGGCATAACGGCAACAACTCGCAGATCAGGACGACTGGAACAGGCCAATTCAGAACGACCGATGCCGTGGCGGCGAGGGCGGCGCCCGTCATCGCCATGATGAACACTCGATTGATGTTGATTTGCATTTCGTCTATCCGGGCAGATTCGACGGCGTGAAGCGGGCAGAGGGGCCGTCATCGTCACCAAAAAACCAGGCCCAGAAGGTATCGCGGCATCGTCCCGCGGCTGCGGTCGTGCCGGTGCGGGGGATGATATTGATCTCGATATCGACGTTATGAAACGTGGGCCGCGCCACGGCTGCGCCGCGTGAGTCCCTGAAGGATTTGATCGCCAGGCTGCCGGAATCGCAGTTGTACAGTGAGAAGCGATCCGTGTACTCCATCATGTCGGAGAACACAATCAGTTTCGTATTGCCGTTCGACCGGACGTAGTCGGAAAGCGAAAGATCCACCAGCGATTGCGCGATGGGTGACTCCTCCGAGCCCTGGATCGGTAAGCGTATGGCAGCCTCCAGGGGTTTCTGGAACTTCGTCACGTAGGTGCGCTCGAGCATCCGCGTGTTTTCCTTGAGCTCGTTGCCGACGCGGCGCGGCTTGCAATAGGCGAACACAGGTACGAGGTTCTTCTTCGATAATGCGCTGATCGTAAAGACTGAAACCAGGTCGCCGTCCTGCACACTTCCATCGATCCTGTTCTTCACGCGATCGATGATTTCCTGGTGCGTCTGCGCGGTCACGCCATCGCTCGTATCCAGGACGATGACGGTTTTGCCCGCGACGTTCTGGCCGCAACCCTTTGCATCGAGTGGGGCGGCCTTCATCAGGTGCGAGGCAACCAGAACGCCCACGAGCAGGATCGCGCTGGCGCCGGCGACGATGCCTGCCTGCATCGTCTTGCTCATGCATGGGCACCGAATGTCGCGGACACGGGCATGGTCAGCTTGCTTGCATCGATGTTGCGTTGTGCCTCCTGAGTGATATCAGCCGCAAACGCCGTCATGGCCGGGCCTTGCTGCGCGCGGCCTTCGTTGTCGAGATCGCGCATGACTTCGTTGAGTTGCGACAGATACGTGCTTCTGTGGGCATTGAGCCGCTGTTCCACCTTGTCGAGATCCGAATGGAATTCGCTGACATCCACGCTCAGGTATGGCTGGATCAGATCGGGGGTTTGCGCGAAATAGTCCGGAGGCGGCACGGGACGAACGGAAACGTTCTGCTGCCGGTACGTATCCAGCACGAGCGCGAAGTCACGTTGCAGCTGATTCAGCGATTCCTTCAGCGCGTTGATATCGACCGAGAGCGAGTTCCTGAGTTGATCGAGACGCGGTCCTCCTTGATCGAGCGGCGCCTTGGCGCTTGCCATGCCATTCAGCCGGCGCTGGATCTCCTCGGTCACCTTGAGACGCACTTGCTCCATGGCATCGTCGTATGCCCGGCTGGCTTGCATGAACAGCCGATCGTGCTTGCTGTGTCGGGGATAGCGGTCGTCGGAGTTGTAGCCCTTGCAGAAAGCGAGCAGGCTCAATAAAAGCCCAATGAAGAACAGAATGAAACTCATGAAATCGTTCGAAGGCAGATGTCCGATAAAGACCTGCCCAGCGACGGACATCGCACGTTTGAACGCCTCGCCCGCCTCCACGATGTCCGACGGATCGGTTAACAGTTGATATTCGCTCCGGTATGCGGAGAAGATCGCATTGAAGTAAATGGCGACCACGCTCGCCAGGACCAGCGCGACCCACCCCGTTGCCTTCTTATGAGGAGCGGATAGATTTTTGTATCGGAACGCAACACCAAGCCCGAACGCGATGCCGAGATTGACAAAGGAGACAGCGAAGGCGACGACCGCCCCACCGAGCAGACCTTGAGCATTCTCGTAGAAGACCGCGTTGCACACGGTTTCGAACAGGATGATAGGCACCAGCCAAAGATAGGGAAGTGCTGGACTCTCCGGATACGACGCTCTTTCAGTGATCCTGTTGAGCGCCCGGAAAGCCTTCAGCTCCGCTTCCCGCATGAGTTGGTCCTCACGAAGCCTGACCAGCACCGGGCGTTGCTGTTCACGGGTATGGGAGACGGTGACCGACAGCGGAGAATCGTCCAGCAAGGCTACGCACTGCGCAGGCGTTCGGCTCAACGAGTCATTTATGCTTCCAAGCGACTCGATGCGGGTTGCTTGCCTGCTCGCGAAATCCCCTCGATCGCTGGCAACAAGTCGCTGAGCTTCGGCCTGCAACTGAGTCTCATAGCTGTCAAGCGTCTGCGATAACCCGGACGGAAGCGATTTGCTTCCCTGTTCGATTCCTTTGCGTGCGTAGTAATCCTGCTTGGAAAGCAACTGACCTGAATAGCCCATAATCCCGCGCTCATTAATTCGATGACCGTCCACCTTGAAGGCGGATACTGTTTTCGTTCGTTGCCTGCTTTGGAACCAGGAAGGCCTTCAGTCGAGACGTGCCCCGAGGCTGCACCCCTCTTTGCTCCCCCTCAAAACAACGCGATCTGCGTTGCAGAACCTCGGTCCGTGCCATTAGCGACCAGATCGATGGACGGGGCCGAGCCGGTTCTGAGAAGCGCAACAAGATCAGATTGATGCAGTTCGACGGACCGTTGCCTGACCCAATGCATGTCAGATCCGTCAGCACGACGATAGAGCGTGACGCCGAGTACGTCATGGCTGATCAACGTATCGTCTCCGATGCCTACGATCTTCTCGACCGTTTCATGTGTCACTTGCAAGTACCACTTGCCGCACCGGCTCTCGAATGAATCGCCGGCGCGAAACGTGTAGGCCGGCGAGTTTGTCTCTGTCTCGAGCATGACCTTCCTCGAGATCTTCATGATCTCCTGCAGGGCTCGCTTCATCTCGACGCTTTTGCTTCCTCGGCGACGCAACTCCGAAAGCGACAATCCGTACCGTTCCTGAGCGTTCTTCTCGCGCAATGCCGAGGTGATATCCGCGTCGATCCGTTCGACGAACCGGATGTCCAGTGCGCACTTGAATGCCTCATGGACCCAGAAGAACCAGCCGTGCGCGAACCCTTTCACCTGTCCGCGCGTGTCGGAGAAGGACACCGTTTCGAGCGGAACGCGCCGCGTCGCGCGTGGCTTCACAGGCGGTTCCCCGCTCATCATGCTTCTCCCTTTCGTTCCCCTGGATTGTTCGAGACGAGGTCGTGCATCGCGATGTCCAGCGCTGCATGCCATGCATGAGCCCGAATACGCGGTGTCTATCAGACGAGAGTCTCGAAAAAAACCGCGCCGCGCGCTACTGGAGAAATCTGAAACAGAGGAGGTCAGCGCGCATATCGCGTCGACTGAAGTGAAGGCGAAAAAAAACCCGCGTAAGGCGATGACCTTATGCGGGTTTTCTGGAGGATTTTGGTGGAGGCGGCGGGAATCGAACCCGCGTCCAGAAGCGCTCTACGAACAGTTCTACATACTTAGTTCTGTCATTTTATTTAACTGCCACGACGCGGACGAACACGCTGCGTGACGGCGATTCACTAAATTTTCGACCTTGGCGTCGTGACGCCGCAAAGGCTTATCTGACGTATATGACCTCTCGTGGTATTGCTACCCTAACCCGTCAGCGAATTAGTGAGAGGACGGCTAGCCCTTAGGCTGCCAGTGCGAACGTATCGTCGTTTGCAGTTACGTTTTTCCCATTGATTAACGAGGTGACGGGTCCTCGGTATGCCCTGACCGCTTCACAACCCCTGTCGAAACCAGGTCGCCCCCGAAACGGAACGGTGATTATCCCACGAAACACCAGATGGGGCGAACCGCGGGATTCTCAAGCCGTGCTTTCGGCCGGTTTTCAGCAGCTTCTCAACCGATATCGCGCAACAACTGCTGCAGTTCCTCCGGCGTGTCCACCACATGGTTGGCATGCCAGCGACGCGGCGGAATGTCGTCGCCGCAATAGCCGTAGGCGGCCGCGACCGTGATCATGCCGGCCGCGAAGCCCGCCTGCACGTCGCGGAGATCGTCGCCGACATAGACGATGCGCTCCGGCGCGACGTCGAGCAATTCGGCCGCGTGCAGCAGCGGCGCCGGATGGGGCTTCGAATGCGGCGTTGTGTCGCCGCAGACGAGGCAGCCGGCGCGCGCGTCCAGTCCGAGCAGCGCAACGAGCGGCTCGGACAGCCGCGTCACCTTGTTCGTGACGATGCCCCAGCGCACGCCGCGGGCATCGAGCTGGTCGAGCAGTTCGAGGATGCCGGGAAAGAGCGTCGTCTCGATACACAGATCGGCTTCGTAATTGGCGAGGAATTCGTCGCGCATCGCCGCGAAGTCGTGATGTTCCGGGCCAATCTCGAAAGCGCCGCCCAGCAGCCCGCGCGCACCCGCCGACGCAAACGGCCGCAGCAGTTCCAGCGGCCGCATTTCGAGGCCGCGGTCGTGACGCATCTTGTTCACCGCCGCGACGAGGTCGGGCGCGGTGTCGGCGAGGGTGCCGTCGAGATCGAACAGCACGGCCTGGCAGAGCCCGAGGCCGTCCCGTTCGGCGACGCGCTGGGGCAGGGGCGTGGGGTCGTCCGGCAAAGGCTGGGTGTCGAGGGTGCCCGTAACGAGGGGATCTTCTGGGTTCATGGCGTCAGGCTTCGCGGCGGCAAGCCATCATGTAGTTGATGCTCGTGTCGTTCGACAATCCGAAGTGCTTCGAGATCGGCCGATAGGTGATGCCCTTTATATCCACGGGCAGCAGCGACGCCATTCGCGCGAAGGTCGCGAGTTCCGACGGCTTGATGAAGCGCGCGTAGTCGTGCGTGCCGCGCGGCAGCATGCGCGCGATGTATTCGGCCCCGATGACGGCGAACAGGTAGGCCTTCGCGTTGCGGTTGAGCGTGGAGAAGAACACCCAGCCGCCCGGCTTCACGAGCGTGGCGCATGCGGCCACGGTGCCTGCGGGATTCGGCACGTGCTCGAGCATTTCCATGCAGGTGACGACGTCGTAGGAAGCGGGTTCGCGCGCGGCGAGCGCTTCCGCCGAAATCTCCTCGTAGGCGACTTCGACACCGCTTTCGAGGCTATGCAGGTCCGCGACGCCCAACGCGCTCGACGAAAGATCGATGCCCTTGACGCTGGCGCCGCGCGTGGCCATCGATTCCGACAGGATGCCGCCGCCGCAGCCGATATCCACCACGCGCTTGCTCATCAGGTGGGCATGGGCGTCGATCCAGTCGAGACGGACCGGGTTCAGCTCGTGCAGCGGCTTGAACTCGGCGTTCGGGTCCCACCAGCGATGCGCGAGCTCGCTGAATTTCTGCAGTTCGTGGGGATCGACATTGGTCATGTTGGGAATTGCCTTGGATTGAGTCGTGAAACGCTCGGTTATCGATTAGGCCGAGTATATAGGCGTCTCCGGAGGCGGGCAAAAAGGGGCCGGCCCGGGATGGCCGGGAAGGGTGAATCCGCCGTGTCCGGGACATGCTCGAGGACACGCGAAAAGACATAAAAAAACCCCCGCCGAGGCGGGGGTTTGATCTGCGGTAATCCGACTCGCGATTACTGCTGCGGCTGACGCGTCGTGCCGACAACTTCGACTTCCACGCGACGATCCGGCGCGAGGCAGGCGATGAGTTGCTTGCGGTTCTTCTGCTGGCACTTGCCGCCCGTGACCGGGTCACGCTTGCCCTTGCCTTCCGTGTAGATACGGTTGGATTCGATGCCCTTGCTGACCAGGTAAGCCTTGACAGCTTGCGCACGGCGCAGCGACAGACGGTTGTTGTACGCGTCCGAACCGATGCGGTCCGTGTAACCCGTTGCAACCACGACTTCGAGGTTCAGTGCGCCGATCTTCGATGCCAGATCGTCGAGCTGTTGCTTGCCGGCCGGCTTCAGGACTGCCTTGTCGAAGTCGAACAGGGCGTCAGCCTGGTAGGTAACCTTTTGCGACTGGATGACCGGGGGCGGCGGAGCGACCGGAGCCGGCGGCGTCGGTGCTTGCGCGACCAGCGCGCCATCGCACTTTGCGTTTGCCGTAGCCGGGGTCCAGAATGCATCGCGCCAGCACAGTTCGTTCGTGCCGTTCATCCACACATACTCGCCCGTGCCGTTCACCCAGTTGTCATTCACTGCTTGTCGCGAGGCCGGCACCGACTGTGCCGAGGCCGATGCAGCCATAACTGCGGTAGCTGCAATGAACGCGAGCTTTGAAAGTTTATTCATATTTCTCCTCTCGAAATTGAGATTACCGCAGGTTTACTGCGAGCCTGTAGACGAAGACAAGTCATACATTGCTCGAAGTATAACATTCCCTACGGAACAAAACGCGCTGTATAGACTTCGAGCAGTGTCTAACTTTGTGCGTTGGCATTTTGCCATATCGTTCCCTTGCAACGATAAAAATATCCCCGCACCCTCAAGCCCCGCAACCTTATGTGGTGCTTCCGCAACATGATGGGGACAGGAAGCGGCGCACGCCAAAGAAGGCGCAAAACGTGCGCACATTACGTGCCTGAGCGCCATTTTCTGCGGGATTTCATCGCTCAATCTTTTGCCGCCGACAAAACGGCGAGGCGGCATCATAGCCCGTCCACATGACGAACCGACGATACGCGTTCCCGCGATTTTGTAAATGTTTGGAACAGCGTTGCGCATTGCGAACTTCCGGTTCGCCATCCGGTGATATCGGCCGGATCGGGACACATACACTATGTATACGCACGGCGTCCGGTCGGGCAGGTGGCGCATGGTAGAATTTCCTGATGCGCTGCGTTCGCAGTGTGTGAAAAAGCCTGAAGCAAAGCCATGAAGCGAGGCATACAGCGAGGCATGCAGCGGACGTCGGCCCCGGGCCGCGCGGCGCATGTCACGCGGCTGGCGGGCGCGTGACGAGCATTCGAAGCCGGAATTCGACGCTCCCGAACGCGCTGCCGTGTCGCCGCTGCACAGTTCAAGACACGGATAATGGATCAATTCGCCAAAGAGACTCTGCCAATCTCCCTCGAGGAGGAAATGCGCCGTTCGTATCTCGATTACGCGATGAGCGTGATCGTCGGACGTGCGCTTCCCGATGTCCGCGATGGCCTCAAGCCGGTGCATCGCCGGGCGCTGTATTCGATGCACGAGCTGAACAACGACTGGAACCGCGCGTACAAGAAGTCGGCGCGTATCGTCGGCGACGTCATCGGTAAATACCATCCTCACGGCGACGCCTCCGTCTACGAGACCATCGTGCGCATGGCGCAGCCTTTCTCGCTGCGCTACATGCTGGTGGACGGCCAGGGCAATTTCGGTTCGGTCGACGGCGACAACGCCGCCGCCATGCGCTACACCGAAATCCGCATGGCGAAGATCGGCCACGAGCTGCTGGCCGACATCGACAAGGAAACCGTCGACTTCGGTCCGAACTACGACGGCAGCGAAAACGAGCCGCTCGTTCTCCCGGCCCGAATCCCGAATTTGCTGATCAATGGCTCGGCGGGTATCGCGGTCGGCATGGCCACGAACATTCCGCCGCACAACCTGCGCGAAATCGTCGACGCCTGCCTGCATCTGCTGCACACGCCGGAGGCCACGGTCGACGAACTGATCGAGATCGTGCCCGCGCCGGACTTCCCCACCGCCGGCATCATCTACGGCGTCGCCGGCGTGCGCGACGGCTATCGCACGGGCCGCGGGCGCGTCGTGATGCGCGCGACCACGCACTTCGAAGAGATCGACCGCGGCCAGCGCATGGCCATCATCGTCGACGAAATCCCGTATCAGGTGAACAAGCGCACGCTGCTCGAGCGCATCGCCGAACTCGTCAACGAGAAAAAGCTGGAAGGCATCTCCGACATCCGCGACGAATCCGACAAGAGCGGCATGCGCGTCGTGATCGAGCTGAAGCGCGGCGAAGTGCCGGAAGTCATCCTGAACAACCTGTACAAGCAGACGCAGCTGCAGGATACGTTCGGCATGAACCTGGTCGCGCTCGTCGACGGCCAGCCGAAGCTCCTGAACCTGAAGGAAATGATCGAATGCTTCCTGTCGCATCGACGGGAAGTGCTGACGCGGCGCACGGTCTACGAACTGCGCAAGGCGCGCGATCGCGGCCACGTGCTGGAAGGCCTGGCAGTGGCGCTCGCGAACATCGACGAGTTCATCGCCATCATCAAGGCCGCGCCTACGCCGCCCATCGCGCGCCAGGAACTGATGGCGCGTCCGTGGGACTCGTCGCTCGTGCGCGAAATGCTCACGCGCACCGAAACCGAAGCCTCGGGTGGCCGCGCGGCCTATCGTCCGGAAGGGCTGAATCCCGCGTACGGCCTGCAGGAGGACGGACTGTATCGCCTGTCCGACGTGCAGGCGCAGGAAATCCTGCAGATGCGCCTGCAACGCCTGACGGGTCTGGAGCAGGACAAGATCGTCGGCGAATACCGCGAAGTGATGGCGCAGATCGCCGACCTGCTCGACATCCTCGCGCGTCCGGAGCGGATTCGCCAGATGATCGTCGACGAGCTCGGCCAGATCCGTGCGGAGTTCGGCGACGACCGCCGTTCGCGCATCGAGATGAACGCGACCGAACTGAACACCGAAGACCTGATCACGCCGACGGACATGGTCGTCACCATGTCGCACGCGGGCTACGTGAAGTCGCAGCCGTTGTCCGAATATCGCGCGCAGAAGCGCGGCGGGCGCGGCAAGCAGGCGACGCAGATGAAGGAAGACGACTGGATCGACACGCTGTTCATCGCGAACACGCACGATCACATGCTGTGCTTCTCGAATCGCGGCCGCGTGTACTGGATCAAGGTGTACGAAGTGCCGCAGGGCTCGCGCAATTCGCGCGGCCGCCCGATCGTCAACATGTTCCCGCTGCAGGATGGCGAGAAGATCAACGTCGTGCTGCCGATCAAGGAATTCTCGGCGGACAAGTACGTGTTCATGGCCACCTCGCTCGGCACCGTCAAGAAGACGCCGCTCGAGGCGTTCAGCCGCCCGCTGAAGAAGGGCATCATCGCGGTGGGTCTGGACGAGGGCGATTATCTGATCGGCGCCGCGATCACCGACGGCGAACATGACGTCATGCTGTTCTCCGATTCCGGCAAGGCCGTGCGCTTCGACGAAAACGATGTGCGCGCCATGGGACGGGAGGCACGCGGCGTGCGGGGCATGCAGCTGGAAGACGGGCAGCAGGTCATTGCGCTGCTGGTGGCGGGCGGTGAAAACCAGTCCGTGCTGACCGCAACGGAGAATGGCTACGGCAAGCGCACGCCGATCAACGAGTACACGCGTCATGGCCGCGGCACGAAGGGCATGATCGCGATTCAGACTTCGGAGCGCAACGGCCGCGTGGTGGCTGCGACGCTCGTCGAGCCGGAAAGCGAGATCATGCTGATCACGAATTCGGGCGTGCTGATTCGCACGCGTGTGTCCGAGATCCGTGAGATGGGCCGCGCAACCCAAGGTGTTACACTCATCAGCCTTGACGAGGGAACCAAGCTGTCGGGATTGCAGCATATCGCCGAGGCGGAAGCCGAAGCGGAACTCGACGAAGGCGATGCACCGCTGAATGGCAATGAGTCCGGCAACGAATCTGCGCCGGGCGATGAGAATGCCGGATAGCGCTGGTATCGCAATGCGTGTTCTAACTCGTTCTAGCCGCAATTAAAGCATTTGTAAGCTTGAATTGGTTAAGCTGCGCGACGCAGCGCGTAAAGATGCTGAAACCGGCCATCCGCCGATTCGGCTTCAGATAACGCAAACGCTCGTGGCCAGTGCTGAACTGGATATTTTCTACAGGGAGTAATGATGCAAGGACGTTTCAAGCAGTGGATGTTGCTGGCCGCATTCGTGCCGACTTTCGCAATGGCTCAGTCGCTTCAGAACCAGGCGCCGGCCACGTCGGCAGCTCCGGCGCCGGCAGCAGCACCGGTTGATCCGGCCAAGCAAGCCGCGATCAAGGACCTGCTCGACGCCATCGACGCGCAGAAGCTGGTTGGCGCAATCGGCAACAGCGCGCAGATGCAGTCGAAGCAACTCGTCCCGGCCATCCTCTCGGACGCGCTCTCGGAAAACAAGTCGTTGAACGACAAGCAGAAGCAGGCCGCCGTCCCGACGCTGCAGAAGAACGCAGTGCCGAAGCTGGTCGACTCCGCGGGCCAGGTCTTCGCGACCGACGCATTCCGCAAGGACGCCATGCAGGCTCAGTACGACGCCTACGCGAAGTACTATACGACGGACGAGATCAAGGATCTGACCACGTTCTACAAGAGCCCGACGGGCCGCAAATTCATTCAGGTGCAGGACCAGGTTGGCCGCGACGTGGTCAATGGCCTGATGCAGAAGTACATGCCGCAAGCCATCAAGGCAACGCGCACGCAAGCCGATCAGGAAGTGGCGAGCGTCAAGCCGGGCAAGTAAGCACGGCGGCATCGTCCGGACGGACCATGCGAAGGGGCTCACGGCCCCTTTCGTTGGCGGGTTTCCTGGACAGTGCGATAATGGCTGTTTGCGCGCGAGCGCAAGCAGCCATTTCTTTTTTTGGGCGTGAACACGCGGTAATCACCTGGCCGCTGTTCGATTCGCGCCTGCCATCCGGACTTTCTCAGATGCGCGTGTTCAATTTCTCCGCCGGCCCCGCCGCGATGCCAGAAGAAGTGCTCCAGCAGGCAGCCGATGAAATGCTCGACTGGCAAGGCAGCGGCATGAGCGTGATGGAAATGAGCCACCGCGGCGCCGAGTTCATGTCGATTCACGAGGCGGCGCTCGCCGACCTGCGTGAACTGCTGAAGGTGCCGGCTTCGCATCGCATCCTGTTCCTGCAGGGTGGCGGTCTCGGCGAGAACGCCATCGTGCCGATGAACCTGCTCGGCGGAAGGCACACGGTGGATTTCGTCGTCACCGGTTCGTGGTCCACGAAGTCGTTCAAGGAAGTGCAGAAATACGGCACGGTCCATCTCGCGGCGAGCGGCAAGACGGAAGCGGGCTTCACGCGCGTGCCGGCCTTCGACGAATGGCAACTGTCCGACGATCCGGCCTACGTGCATCTGTGCTCGAACGAAACCATCGACGGCGTCGAGGCCTTCGAGATTCCGGATCTCGGCGATATCCCGCTGGTCGCCGACGCTTCCTCGCACATCCTTTCGCGTCCCATGGACATCGCCAAGTACGGCGTGCTCTTCGGCGGCGCGCAGAAGAACATCGGCATGGCGGGCGTGACGGTCGTGATCGTGCGCGAGGATTTGCTGGACCGCGCACTGCCCATCTGTCCGTCGGCGTTCGAGTGGAAGACCGTCGCCGAAAACAACTCCATGTACAACACGCCGCCCACCTATGCGATCTATATCGCGGGGCTCGTCTTCAAATGGCTGAAGAAGCAGGGCGGACTGGAAGCGATCGAAGCGCGCAACGTCGAGAAGGCGAAGCTGCTCTACGACACCATCGATTCCAGTGCTTTCTACGTCAACAAGGTGGAGCGGCAGAACCGTTCGCGCATGAACGTGCCGTTCTTCCTCGCCGACGAATCGCGCAACGCGGATTTCCTGGCCGGCGCCAAGGCGCGCGGGCTGTTGCAACTGAAGGGCCACAAGTCCGTCGGCGGCATGCGGGCATCGATCTACAACGCGGTGCCGGTCGAGGGCGTCAAGGCGCTCGTCGAATACATGAAGGAATTCGAGCGCGCCAGCGCTTAAACCGGCATCACACACCTAGCACCGCATGGACGACGATCTCAATTCGCAACTCAAACCCCTGCGTGAGCGCATCGACGCGCTCGACGCGCAACTCATCGCGCTGCTGAACCAGCGTGCCTCCGTCGCGCTCGAAGTGGGCGAGGTGAAGAAGCATTTCAACGCGCCGGTGTTTCGTCCCGAGCGCGAGCTGCAGGTCATCGCGCGGCTTCAGGAGATGAGCCAGGGTCCGCTCGCCGACGACCACATCGCGTCGATCTGGCGCGAGATCATGGCCGCGAGCCGCGCGCTCGAACAGAGCATCAGCGCGGCATTCCTGGGCCCGGTCGGCACCTATAGCGAACAGGCGATGTTCGAGTACTTCGGACATTCCATCCACGGCGTGCCGTGTCCGTCGATCGACGAAGTGTTCCGCGCGGTCGAAGCCGGCGCGGCTCAGTACGGCGTCGTGCCGGTCGAAAATTCGGCCGAGGGCGCGGTGTCGCGCACGCTCGACCTGCTGCTGTCCACGTCCTTGCTGATCGGCGGCGAGCTGGCCTTGCCGATCCATCACAACCTGCTGACCGCGTCCGGCACGCTCGACGGCGTCAAGCGCGTGTGCGCGCATCCGCAGGCGCTCGCGCAGTGCCAGCGCTGGCTCGCCGCCAATGCGCCGCATCTGGAGCGGCAGGCGGTATCGAGCAACGCTGAGGCGGCACGGATGGCGGTGGAAGATGCGACGGTCGCGGCCATCGCCGGCGACCGCGCGGCCACGCATTACGGCCTCGGCGTCGTGTTCTCGATGATCCAGGACGATCCGCACAATCGCACGCGTTTCGTGATCATCGGCCGGGAACCGACGGGGTCGAGCGGCCACGACCAGACTTCGCTGATCGTCACGGTGAAGAACGAGTCGGGCGCGGTGTTCAAGCTGCTGGAACCGCTCGCCGCGCACGGCGTGTCGATGAACCGTTTCGAGTCGCGTCCGGCGCGTGCCGGCACGTGGGAGTACTACTTCTATATCGACATCGAAGGCCATCGCGATGATCCGTCCGTCGCCGCCGCCCTCGACGAACTCGGGCGCAAGGCCGCGTTCCTCAAGATTCTCGGTTCGTACCCGCGCGCCCGCTGAGCGGCTCGTTGCCGTCGCGCATGCGCGGCGGTCCGGTTTCCTGCGTCGCACGACGCGCTTTTATCGATGTCCTCCGTGGCTGCGTTCTCTTTCAACAAACTCGTTATTCTCGGCGTCGGTCTGATCGGCGGATCGCTCGCGCGCGCGCTGCGTGAACGCGCGGGGCTCGCAGGGCGGATCGTCGGCGTGGGGCGTTCGGCGCAATCGGTGGCGCGCGCGCTCGAGCTCGGCGTGATCGACGAAGCCGCCGCCCTCGACGACACTCCCGCGCTGACGCGCGCGCTCCAGGGCGCCGACCTCGTGCTGCTCGCGGCGCCGGTCGCGCAGACGGGCCCGCTGCTCGCGCGCATCGCGCCGTTGCTGGAGCCGCACGCGATCGTCACCGATGCCGGCAGCACCAAGAGCGACGTCGTCGCGGCCGCGCGGCAGGCACTGGGCGCGCGGATCGCGCAGTTCGTGCCGGGGCATCCGATTGCGGGCCGCGAGTCGAGCGGCGTCGATGCGGCCTTGCCGGAGCTGTATGTCGGGCGCAATGTCGTGCTGTGTCCGCTGACGGAGAACGCACCTGCTGACGTGGAGCGCATCGCGTCGATGTGGCGCGCCACCGGCGCCTGCGTGCGCGAGATGAGCGAGGCGCAGCACGATCGCGTGTTCGCTTCGGTGAGCCACTTGCCGCACGTGCTGTCGTTCGCGCTCGTCGACCAGATTCTTGCGACGCCGGACGCCGAGCTCAAATTCTCGTTCGCGGCGGGCGGGTTCCGCGACTTCACGCGCATCGCGGCGTCGAGTCCGGAAATGTGGCGCGACATCTGTCTGGCGAACCGCACCGCATTGCTCGCCGAACTGGACGATTACACGGCCGTGCTCGCACGCTTTCGCGCGGCGATCGAGGCATCGGACGGCGCTGCGCTCGAAGAAGCCTTTGCGCGCTCGCGTGTGGCGCGCCGGGAATGGCAGGAGCGCGGCGGCGTCAGGCCAGCTGGTGAAAGCGCTGAGAAGTAAGACGCGAAAAAAGCAAGCCGCGAAGAAGCACGCAGCACAACAAGGACACACTATGGAACATCTGGATCTCGGACCTTTCTCGCGCGCGTCCGGCACGGTGCGCTTGCCCGGGTCGAAGAGCATCTCGAACCGCGTGCTGCTGCTCGCGGCATTGTCGAGCGGCGAAACCTCGATCACCAATCTGCTCGATTCCGACGACACCCGCGTGATGATCGCCGCGCTCAAGACGCTCGGCGTCGGCGTCCGCGAGGAAGTCGAGCGGATCGTCGTGGCCGGCACGGGCGGCGCGTTTCCGTCGAAGGCGGCGGAACTGTTCCTCGGCAACGCCGGCACGGCGGTGCGCCCGCTGACCGCGGCGCTGGCCGTCAACGGCGGTGAATACCGCGTGCACGGCGTGCCGCGCATGCACGAGCGGCCGATCGGCGATCTCGTCGACGGGCTGCGTCAGATCGGCGCGCATATCGACTACGAACTCAACGACGGCTTTCCGCCGCTCAGGATCCATCCGGCGAAGATCGCGGTGGACCGTCCCGTGCGCGTGCGCGGCGACGTGTCGAGCCAGTTCCTCACGGCGCTGCTGATGAGCCTGCCGGTCGCCGAAGGGCGCAACGGGCCGGTGACGATCGAGATCGAAGGCGAGCTGATTTCGAAGCCCTATATCGACATCACCATTCGCCTGATGGAGCGCTTCGGCGTGAGCGTCGAGCGCGACGGCTGGGCGCGCTTCACGATTCCGGCCGGCGCCGGCTATCGCTCGCCGGGCGCGATCATGGTGGAAGGCGATGCGTCGTCGGCCTCGTATTTTCTGGCGGCAGGCGCGATCGGCCATGGTCCGGTGCGCGTGGAGGGCGTCGGGCGTTCGAGCATCCAGGGCGATGTCGGATTCGCCGATGCGCTCAACCGCATGGGCGCGAACATCATGATGGGCGAGGACTGGATCGAGGTGCGGGGCGTCGAGTCCGACGACGGCAGGCTGACCGCCATCGACATGGATTTCAACCTGATTCCCGACGCCGCGATGACCATCGCGGTGGCCGCGCTGTTCGCGAACGGCACGACGACGCTGCGCAACATCGCGAGCTGGCGCGTGAAGGAAACCGACCGCATTGCCGCGATGGCAACCGAACTGCGCAAGGTCGGCGCGACGGTGGAAGAGGGCGCGGACTATCTCGTGGTCACGCCGCCCGCGACCCTCACGCCGGGCGCCGCGATCGACACCTACGACGATCACCGCATGGCCATGTGCTTCTCGCTGGTGAGCCTGGGCCGCGTGCCGGTGCGCATCAACGATCCGAAATGCGTGAACAAGACGTTTCCGGATTACTTCGAGCGCTTCGCGGCCCTCGTGAAAGCGTAACCGGCGTGCGGTACCGTGAAGCGCGATGACTTTGATTTCAACGGCAACACTAACGGGCCAGTACGGCCAGATTCAATGAAACCGACCCGTCCATTCGACCCCATTCCAGTGATCACCATCGACGGGCCGACCGCTTCGGGCAAGGGCACGGTCGCCGCGGTCGTCGCGGCGACGCTGGGCTTCCACCTGCTCGACAGCGGCGCGCTGTACCGGCTGGCGGCGCTCGCGAGCGTGCGCTACCAGATCGCGACGGACGATGCGGCCGGCCTTGCAAAGCTGATCGAGTCGCTCCATATCACCTTCCGCGAAGGCTGCGCCCAGCTCGACGGCGTGGATGTGTCCGGCGAAATCCGGCAGGAAGAAGTGGGCAACCGCGCGTCCGCCATCGCCGTCCATCACGAGGTGCGTCAGGCGCTGGTCGCGCGCCAGCGGGCGTTTCGCAAGCGCCCGGGGCTGGTCGCCGACGGCCGCGACATGGGCACGGTGATCTTCCCGGACGCCACGTTGAAAGTGTTTTTGACGGCGAGCGTCGAGGCGCGCGCTGCCAGACGGCATAAGCAATTGATGCAAAAAGGTTTTTCTGCTAACATAGATGACCTGCTGCGCGATTTGCGCGAACGGGACGCCCGGGACATGAACCGGAGCGTCGCGCCGCTCAAGCCTGCAGCGGATGCGAAGACGCTGGACACCTCCGGTCTGTCCATCGACCAGGCGGTCGAGCAGATCATCGGCTGGTTCAGCGGGATTCGCGTAGTGCAGCAACAAGCAAGCAGCAAGCAGTAGAAGCAGGCAGCAAGGTGTTCCGCCGGGAGGCGGGACGTGTGTTAAACCCCTCAACCCCGTACGGCTTTGCGTTTCACCGGTCCAGCATGGGATTGTTCCCGGACCACCGCGCAAGGGCTGTGCAAATACAGATTTTTATGTCCGACCTGCAAACCTCCACCCCGAATACCGAATCTTTCGCGGCTCTGTTCGAAGAGTCGCTGACCAAGCAGGACATGCGCGCTGGCGAAGTGATCTCCGCCGAAGTCGTGCGCGTCGACCACAACTTCGTGGTCGTCAACGCTGGTCTCAAGTCCGAAGCCTATATTCCGCTCGAAGAATTCCTGAACGACGCGGGTGAAGTGGAAGTGCAGGCGGGCGACTTCGTTTCCGTCGCGATCGACGCGCTGGAAAACGGCTATGGCGACACCATCCTGTCGCGCGACAAGGCGAAGCGCCTCGCTTCGTGGCTGTCGCTGGAAAAAGCGCTGGACAACAACGAACTCGTGACCGGCACGATCACCGGCAAGGTCAAGGGCGGCATGACCGTGATGGTCAACGGCATCCGCGCGTTCCTGCCGGGTTCGCTCGTCGACACGCGTCCGGTCAAGGACACGACCCCGTACGAAGGCAAGACGCTCGAATTCCGCGTCATCAAGCTCGACCGCAAGCGTAACAACGTGGTGCTGTCGCGCCGCGCGGTGATCGAAGCGACCCAAGGCGAAGAGCGCGCAAAGCTGCTCGAGACGCTGAAGGAAGGCGCGATCGTCGAAGGCGTGGTCAAGAACATCACCGACTACGGCGCGTTCGTGGACCTCGGCGGCATCGACGGCCTCCTGCACATCACCGACATCGCATGGCGTCGCGTGCGTCACCCGTCGGAAGTCCTGTCGGTTGGCCAGGAAGTCACCGCCAAGATCCTCAAGTTCGACCAAGAGAAGAACCGCGTTTCGCTCGGCATCAAGCAACTGGGCGACGATCCGTGGGAAGGCATCTCGCGCCGTTACCCGTCGGGCACGCGCCTGTTCGGCAAGGTCACCAACATCACCGACTACGGCGCATTCGTCGAAGTGGAATCGGGCATCGAAGGCCTGGTTCACGTGTCGGAAATGGACTGGACCAACAAGAACGTTGCGCCGTCGAAGGTTGTCCAGCTGGGCGACGAAGTCGAAGTCATGGTTCTCGAAATCGACGAAGACCGCCGCCGTATCTCGCTCGGCATGAAGCAGTGCAAGCCGAATCCGTGGGATGACTTCAGCCGCAACTACAAGAAGGGCGACAAGCTGTCCGGCGCCATCAAGTCGATCACCGACTTCGGCGTGTTCATCGGTCTGCCTGGCGGCATCGACGGTCTGGTTCACCTGTCGGACCTGTCGTGGTCGGAAACCGGCGAAGAAGCCGTCCGCAAGTACAAGAAGGGCGACGAAGTCGAAGCCGTGGTTCTGGGCATCGACGTCGAGAAGGAACGCATCTCGCTGGGCATCAAGCAGCTGGAAGGCGACCCGTTCAGCAACTTCGTCGCGATCAACGACAAGGGCGCCATCGTCGACGGCGTCGTGAAGTCGGTGGATCCGAAGGGTGCTGTCATTGCGCTGAACGCGGATGTCGAAGGCTACCTGCGTGCTTCCGAAATCGCTCAGGACCGCGTGGAAGATGCGCGCAACGTGCTGAAGGAAGGCGACAAGGTCAACGCGATGATCATCAACATCGATCGCAAGTCGCGTGGCATCAACCTGTCGATCAAGGCGAAGGATTCGGCCGAACAGCAGGAAGCCATGCGCAGCCTGCAGGGCGACTCGAACGCCGCCGCGACCGGCACGACCAACCTCGGCGCGCTGCTCAAGGCCAAGCTCGACGGCCAGAACAGCTAAGCCCTTAACGGCACGGCTGCAGAATGACCAAATCGGAATTGGTCGCCCAGTTGGCGTCGCGATTTCCGCAACTTGTCCTCAAGGATGCGGATTTCGCGGTGAAGACGATGCTCGATGCGATGTCGGAGGCCTTGGCCAACGGTCACCGCATCGAGATTCGCGGCTTCGGCAGCTTCGGGCTCAACCGTCGTCCGTCGCGCGTCGGGCGTAATCCCAAGTCGGGGGAGAAAGTGCTGGTGCCGGAGAAATTCGTGCCGCACTTCAAGCCGGGCAAGGAATTGCGCGAACGCGTCGACGGCCGTTCGGGCGAGCCGCTGAAGATGTCGAATGACGACGATTCGGACGATCTCTGATCGGCCGGGTTTGTCGGCGGGGAATGCCCCGGACGTATCGTCGGCCAGCGGGCCATCGACCAGAGAAAGCACCCTTCGGGGTGCTTTTTTCATGGGCGCTGCATTTGCACGTGCCTTGCACGCGCTCTGCACGCGACGGGTGCGTGGCTTGCTGAAAGACGAGCAAAGCGCCGACGACTGCCGGTGCGCATAAGCATCAATTACAATACCGGTCACTTTGACCTCGTAAGATGCTTCGCTCGCCGTTCCACATTGAACGGCCGCACCTTGCACCGCTGCATGCGCCACGTGCACCACATGTACCACCCGCAACCGCTCCCGCGAGACCCCGTATGAAATTCATTGTCTGGCTGATCCGCGTCCTGGTTTTCGTGCTGCTGCTGGTGCTGGCCCTGGCCAACACCCAGACGGCGACGCTGAATTTCCTCGCCGGCTATGCCTGGCAAGCGCCGCTGATCCTGATCGGCCTGGCGTTTTTCGTCGTCGGATTGCTGGCGGGACTCGTCTCCGCGTTGCCGGCGCGCGTGCGCCTGCGCATGGAGAACGGCCGCCTCAAGCGCGAGCTGCGCGTGGCGCGCGAGACGCCGGTGGTGAAGGAAGAACCGCCGATGCCGCCGCTCATCTGACCATGACGCCCGCGGCCGGCAGACACCTCACTCTTCTCGACTAATCGCATGGATCTAGACTTCTGGTGGCTGCTCGTCATTCCCGTCGCGTTTGCGCTGGGCTGGATGACGTCCCGCTATGACCTGAAAACGCTGCTGTCCGAGAATGCGAACCTGCCGCGCTCGTACTTCCGCGGCCTCAACTTCCTCCTCAACGAGCAACACGACAAGGCCATCGACGCCTTCATCGAAGTTGCCAAGCTGGATCCGGAAACCATCGAACTGCACTTCGCGCTCGGCAACCTGTTCCGTCGACGGGGCGAGACCGATCGCGCGATCCGCGTGCACCAGAACCTGCTGAGCCGTGCCGATCTGCCGGTTGCGGAACGCGATCACGCGCTCTACGAACTCGGCCAGGACTTCCTGAAAGCCGGCTTGCTGGACCGCGCCGAGGAGACTTTCCGCTCGCTCGATTCCGGCGAATACTCGCTCGGCGCGAAGCGCGCGCTGCTGACCATCTACGAGATCGAGAAGGACTGGCCGAAATCCATCGCGACGGCGGAGCAGATCGAGAAGATGGGCGCGCCGTCGCTGCACATGGAGATCGCGCATTTCCATTGCGAGCTCGCGCAGGAAGCGTTGCAGCGCAAGAATCCCGACGGCGCGCGCGCCGAGCTGAAACTCGCGCTGGCGTCGAATCCGGACAACGTGCGCGCGACCATCCTTGGCGGCGACGTGGAAGCGGCCGCCGGCAACCTGGACGGCGCGATCGCGCACTGGAAGCGCGTCGAGGAGCAGAACGAGGCGTATCTGCCGCTCGTCGCCGAGAAGCTGATGAAGGCCTACAGCGCGCTCGAGCGCAAGGAAGACGGCGTCGCGCTGCTGACCGAGTACGCGAGCCGCTATCCGTCGAACGATCTGCTCGATGTCGCCTACAAGCACGTGCAGGAACTGCGCGGACTGGAAGCGGCGCACGCGCTGGCGCGCAAGCAGATGGAGAGCGCGCCGAATCTCGCGGGCATGACGCGCCTGCTCGAAGCGCAGGAAGCGACGGCCGAGGAACCGCGGCGCGGCGAACTCGAACTGATGCGCAATCTGGTGAAGCAGCGCACCAAGAATCTGCCGCGTTACACGTGCCAGACCTGTGGTTTCCGGGCGCGGCTATTCTATTGGCAGTGTCCCGGCTGCAGCGGCTGGGAAACCTACGCGCCGCGCCGCGTCGAGCCAATCACGAGTTCGGCCTGAGCCGCGCAAGCGGAGTCGAAGCAGGCGTGAAAGCGGGCGCCGTGCGCGCCCCGGCAATTCAGACCTCACTGGAAAGCGTATGAAAGTGACCATCGTCGGCACGGGTTATGTCGGTCTAGTGACCGGTGCGTGTCTCGCCGAAATCGGCAATGACGTGTTTTGCGTGGATGTCGATCCGCGCAAGATCGAAATTCTCAACAACGGCGGCGTGCCCATCCACGAGCCGGGCCTGCAGGAAATGCTCCGGCGCACGCGCGCCGCGGGCCGCATCCAGTTTTCCACCGACGTGAAAGCGAGCGTTGAGCACGGCGACATCCAGTTCATCGCCGTCGGCACGCCGCCCGACGAGGACGGTTCCGCCGACCTGCAGTACGTGCTCGCGGCGGCGCGCAACATCGGCAAGTATTCGAACGGCTTCAAGGTGATCGTCGACAAGTCGACGGTGCCGGTCGGCACGGCGCTCCAGGTGGGGCGCGTCGTCGCCGAGGAACTCAAGGCGCGCGGACTCGACGGCTCGGACAAGCACGGCTTCTCGGTCGTGTCGAACCCGGAGTTCCTGAAAGAGGGCGCGGCCGTCGATGACTTCATGCGGCCCGACCGCATCGTGATCGGCATCGACGACGATCATGCCGGCCAGATCGCGCGCGAGAAGATGAAGCGCCTGTACGCGCCGTTCAACCGCAATCACGAACGCACGCTCTACATGGACGTGCGCTCGGCGGAGTTCACCAAGTACGCGGCCAACGCGATGCTCGCCACGCGCATCTCGTTCATGAACGACCTGTCAAATCTCGCGGATACCGTCGGCGCCGATATCGAAGCGGTGCGGCGCGGCATCGGCTCGGATCCGCGCATCGGCTATCACTTCCTGTATGCGGGCTGCGGCTATGGCGGCTCGTGTTTCCCGAAGGACGTGCAGGCGCTCGCGCAGACGGCCCGTGAAAACGGCCACACGCTGCGCATTCTCGAAGCCGTGGAAGCCGTCAATGATGACCAGAAGGAAGTGCTCGTCAACAAGATCGTGCGGCGCATGGGCGAGGATCTGCGCGGCCGTACGTTCGCGGTCTGGGGCCTGGCGTTCAAGCCGAACACCGATGACATGCGCGAGGCGTCGAGCCGCCGCATGATCGAGGCGCTGCTGAAGCGCGGCGCGTCGGTGCAGGCGTACGATCCGGTCGCGCGCGACGAGGCCGAACGCGTCTTCGCGCTCGATCTCGCGGACCGTGCGGAGGACATGAAGCGTCTGCACTTCGTGAAGACGCAGCAGGATGCGCTGACGAATGCGGATGCGCTCGTCATCGTGACCGAATGGAAGGAATTCAAGAGCCCCGACTTCGCTCATCTGAAAGGCGCGCTGAAGGCGCCGGTGATTTTCGATGGCCGCAATCTGTACGAACCGGAAGCGATGGCCGAACTGGGCATCGACTACTACGCAATAGGACGTCCCCATGTCGAACTCGACTCCAACGGCTCACGACATTAAGCACGACACCAGGACGGAAATTCCCGTCGTGCCGCGCGCGCGCGTCGCGGCGGCGCGCGTGCTGGTGGTCGGCGACGTGATGCTCGACCGCTACTGGTTCGGCGATGTCAACCGCATCTCGCCCGAAGCGCCCGTGCCGGTCGTGCACGTGCAGAAGAAGGAAGATCGCCTGGGCGGCGCGGCTAATGTCGCGCGCAATGCGGCGGCGCTTGGCGCGCAGGCGGGTTTGCTGTGCGTCGTCGGACACGACGAGCCGGGTGAACGCGTGGTCGAACTGCTCGGCGAGAGCAAGGTCGCGGCGCATCTGGAACGCGATCCCGAACTGCTCACGACCATCAAGCTGCGGGTGTTGTCGCGTCAGCAGCAATTGCTGCGCGTGGACTTCGAGAACACGCCGAATCACGAAGTGCTGCGCGCGTGCCTCGAACGCTTTGCCGAGATCCTGCCGCAGCACGACGTGATCCTCATGTCCGACTACGCGAAGGGCGGCCTGACGC
Source organism: Caballeronia sp. LZ034LL (assembly GCF_031451215.1). Classification (NCBI taxonomy): domain Bacteria; kingdom Pseudomonadati; phylum Pseudomonadota; class Betaproteobacteria; order Burkholderiales; family Burkholderiaceae; genus Caballeronia; species Caballeronia sp. LZ034LL. Next base: position 2,190,861 of record NZ_JARUXR010000001.1, on the reverse strand, counting down.
ACGTCACGCAGATGATCGCCGACGCACGCCGCGCCGGAAAGCCTGTGCTGGTCGATCCGAAAGGCGACGACTGGGACCGCTATCGCGGCGCGACGCTCATTACGCCGAACCGCGCGGAACTGCGCGAGGTCGTCGGACAATGGAAGTCGGAAGAAGATCTGCACGAGCGCGTGGCGAAGCTGCGCCGCGAACTCGAGTTCGGCGCGCTGCTGCTGACGCGTTCGGAAGAAGGCATGACGCTCTTCACCGAAGGCCAGGTGGTGCATACCTCGGCCGAAGCACGCGAAGTGTATGATGTCTCGGGCGCCGGCGACACCGTCATCGCGACGGTCGCCACCATGCTGGGCGCGGGCGTGCCGCTGGTCGACTCCATCGTGTATGCCAATCGCGCGGCGGGCATCGTGGTCGGCAAGCTGGGCACGGCCACCGTCGACTACAACGAACTCTTCGCCTGATTCCCTCTCTCTGATAAACCGCCATGACCATCATCGTTACCGGTGCGGCCGGATTCATCGGCAGCAACATCGTCAAGGCGCTCAATGAGCGCGGCGAACAGCGCGTGATCGCAGTCGACAATCTCACGCGCGCCGACAAGTTCAAGAATCTCGTCGATTGCGACATCGACGATTACCTCGACAAGACCGAATTCGTCGAGCGCTTCAAGCGCGGCGATTTCGGCAAGGTACGCGCGGTGTTCCATGAAGGCGCCTGTTCGGACACGATGGAAACCGACGGCCGCTACATGATGGACAACAACTTCCGCTACAGCCGCGACGTAATGGACACGTGCCTCGCGCAAGGGGCGCAGTTCCTCTATGCATCGTCGGCGGCCACGTACGGCGGATCGAGCAAGTTCGTCGAAGAGCGCGCGTACGAGAAGCCGCTCAACGTCTACGGCTACTCGAAGCTGCTGTTCGACCAGATCGTGCGCCAGGTGTTGCCGCAGGCGAAGAGCCAGATCGTCGGCTTCCGCTATTTCAACGTGTACGGGCCGCGTGAGACGCACAAGGGCCGCATGGCGTCGGTCGCGTTCCACAACTTCAACCAGTTCCGCTCGGAAGGCAAGGTCAAGCTGTTCGGCGAATACAACGGCTATGCAGCGGGCGAGCAGACGCGCGATTTCATCTCGGTGGAAGACGTGGTGAAGGTGAACCTGTTCTTCTTCGATCATCCGGAGAAGTCGGGCATCTTCAATCTCGGCACGGGCCGCGCGCAGCCTTTCAACGACATCGCCTCGACCGTCGTGAACTCCTTGCGCGCGCTCGACGGCGAAGCCACGCTGTCGCTCGCGGAACTCGTGCAGCGCGGTCTGCTGGAGTACATCGCGTTTCCGGACGCGCTGCGCGGCAAGTATCAATGCTTCACGCAGGCCGACCAGTCGAAGCTGCGTGCAGCCGGCTACGACGCGCCGTTCCTGACGGTTCAGGAAGGCGTCGACCGCTACGTGCGCTGGCTGTTCGGCCAGCTATAAACGCGCGCCGTCCCTCTCTACACTGGGTCTCACGGTCGGCAGGTCGCCGGCCGGTTCCTCACGGAGACTCAGTCATGTTCAAGCACGCACTCTCGTCCCTTGCCGCGCTCGCGCTGATCCTTTCCCTCGGTTCGGCGTTCGCGGCCGTCGACGTCAACACCGCAGATGCCGACGCGCTGCGCGGCGTCAAGGGCATCGGCCCGGCCAAGGCGAAGGCCATTCTCGACGAACGCCAGGCGCACGGCCCATTCAAGGACGCCGGAGATCTCAGCACGCGCGTGAAGGGCATGGGCGGGAAGACCGTCCAGCGCCTGGAAGCGGAAGGGCTGACCATCGGCGCCTCCACCAGGACAGCGGCTGCACCGCCCGGCAACGCGGCACCACCCGGCGCGGCCAACGCGGCGGTCGCCACGCCGGTGTCGACGTCCGCCTCGGCCAAGCCGGTGGTCGTCAAGAAGTAACCGGCAGCGTTGTTGAATGGCTCCGGGCGCGCTCTGGTGCGCGGCGCGTGACCGGGCCCTGGGCTTCGGACTCCTTCAGCCTGTAGAGCGTTTGGGCTCCCCGCGGTGTGCCTCCCGCGGGGCTTTTTGCATGCATGACGGGTGGCTGAAGCTGTCGAAGGGATTACGGCGCCGGCGCAGACCATCCGGGCGGCAGGGCTGCGTGAACGTCGAAAGGACCACTGGGCTACAATCGACTATCCCCCTTACCTCTGTTTTCACGCCAGCCGCACTCGTGCGTGAAACCCGATTCCGCTCCGCATATGGCTTACATGACTATCGAAGACACGATCGGCAACACGCCGCTCGTGCAGCTCGTCCGCGTCGTGGACGATGAAATCCGCAGCCGCAACAATGTCGTGCTGGGCAAGCTCGAAGGCAACAATCCGGCGGGATCGGTGAAGGACCGCCCGGCTGCGTCGATGATCCGCAAGGCCGAGGAACGCGGCCGCATCAAGCCGGGCGACACGCTGATCGAAGCCACGAGCGGCAACACCGGCATCGCGCTCGCCATGGCCGCCGCCATGCGCGGCTACAAGATGGTGCTGCTGATGCCCGAAGATCTCTCAGTGGAGCGTCGCCAGAGCATGGCGGCGTATGGCGCCGAGATCATCCTGACGCCGGTGAAGGGCGGCATGGAATACGCGCGCGACCTCGCCGACCAGATGCAGCGCGACGGCCGCGGCATCATCCTCGATCAGTTCGCGAATCCGGACAACCCGCTCGCGCACTACGAAGCCACCGGCCCGGAGCTCTGGAAGCAGACCGAAGGGCGCATTACGCACTTCGTGTCGTCCATGGGCACGACCGGCACGATCATGGGCGTGTCGAAGTACCTGAAGGAGCAGAACGAGAAGATCGAGATCATCGGCGCGCAGCCGGAAGAGGGCTCGCGTATTCCCGGCATTCGCAAGTGGCCGGAAGCGTATCTGCCGAAGATCTTCGATCGCAGCCGCGTGGATCGCGTCGAGAACGTGAGCCAGGCCGCGTCGGAAGCCATGGCGCGGCGCCTCGCTTCCGTCGAAGGCATCTTCGCGGGCATCTCGTCGGGGGGCGCGTGCGAAGTCGCGCTGCGCATCGCGCGTCAGGTCGAGAATGCGACCATCGTGTTCGTCGTCTGCGATCGCGGCGACCGGTATCTGTCGACGGGCGTGTTTCCCGCTTAAGGTCCAGGCGGCTTGCAGCGCTCAATGAGAAAACCCCGGCGTGCCGGGGTTTTCTTCATGCACGAGCGGACTACGCGCTATTGCGAATTCGCACCCGAATCGCCTGCGATCATGCGCGCCTTCACCGCTTCGCCCAGCTGATACACCGCAAGCGCGTAGAAGAAGCTGCGGTTGTAGCGCGTCAGCACATAGAAGTTCTTCAGCCCGAGCGTGTACTCCGTCGCGCGCCCCGGCGTGGGCAAGTCCACGACCGTGAGCGGCGTGGCAGCCTCGGCCGCGAGATTCAGGCCCGGCTCGTTGAGCAGCATGCCGGCCTTGGTCAGCTGCGCGAGCGACCACTTCGGCTCCGGCGATCCATCCGCCGCCGCCTGTGCAATGCCCTGGCTGCCTTCGTCGCCGGCAATGCGCCACACCACCGGACGACCCGCTTCCCAGCCGTTCTGCTTCAGATAATTCGCCACGCTGCCGATGGCATCCGCCGGACTTGTGCGCAGGTCGATGCGGCTGTTGCCGTCGTAGTCCACCGCGTACTGCACGATGCTGCTCGGCAGGAACTGCGGAATGCCGATCGCGCCCGTGTAGGAGCCGAGCACCGTGGTCGGGTCGATCTGCGAATCGCGCGTCCAGACGAGCAGGTCTTCGAGGTTCTTGCGGAAGGTCGCCATGCGCTCGGTGCGGTTCGGCGTGTTCGGGTAATCGAAGGTGAGCGTGGTCAGCGCGTCAAGCGCGCGGAAGTTGCCCATGTAGCGGCCGTAGATCGTCTCCACGCCGATGATGCCCACGATGATCTCCGGCGGCACCCCGAACTGCTCGGCCGCGCGCTTGAGCGTCGCCTGGTTGGCGCGCCAGAACTTCACGCCCGCATTGATGCGCACCGGCTCGATGAAGCGCGCCTGGTACGCGCGCCAGTTCTTGGTCGCGGGCGTGGGCGAGGGCAGCACCAGCTTCGCCGCCGTGGCCGAATAGCTGACGCGCGCGAACAGGTCGTGCAGCGCGGAGGAATCGAAGTCGTAGCGCGCCACCATGTCGTTGATGAACGCCTCGACATTCGGATTGTTCGCGTAACGCTGCGGCACGATCTCTTCTTCGAACATCTGGCCTTGCGGCGTCGCGGTCTGGGGTTGCTGGGACTGGGCGACGGCGCCGGTCGCGCCGAGGCAGCCGAGCGCGCAGACGAGTGCAGCGAGGAACGCGCGTGGAGTCGGCTTGAACGGGGCCGCGAGGTCGGACGGAGCAAACTGAAAAGTCATGGTGTGCGTGGTTGGGGCGGTTGGGGCGATGCCGGATGTTCGGACGGCACGACGCTCATGGAGCCGGTCTCGAGTGGGCCTTGATTCTGCCGCGGTGCTTCGGTGCTTCAGGTGGCTCGAGCCGGCCTTTGATCTGGATCGACCGGGATCGATCCGCAACGATTCTCAACGGGACGCAACGGCCTGCGACGGGCCGCGCGCAGTGGCACGGCCGGCAAGGCGTCGGGGCAGTATAACCGACGCCTTGCACCCGTACCGGCCAAGTCCGCGGGCGCGGCCGTCATCGGGAACGCTGTGGTAACGGTGTGGTAACTTAGCGTCAAAGGCGCGGCCCGAGGTCGTGTATGACGAAAAAAGACGAGACGAGAGCCGACGAAAGCGGCATTGCGAGACATCATGGCGACCGGCTTCTACTCCCACCCCGACTGCCTCCAGCACGACAACGGCCAATGGCATCCCGAGTGCCCGGCACGCTTGCAGGCCATTGAAGATCAACTGATCGCGAGCCGCATCGACGCGCTGATCGAACGCGAAGAAGCCCCGCTCGCCGACGAAGCCGAACTTGCGCGCGTGCATACGCAGGCACATATCGACTACATCAAGAGCCGCACGCCCGAGCACGGACGCAGCGAACTGGACCCCGATACCTCGATGTGCCCCGCGTCCTATCAGGCCGCGTTGCGCGCGGTGGGCGCGGCGGTCGCGGCCACCGATGCCGTCATCGAAGGACGCTACGACAACGCGTTCTGCAGCGTGCGTCCGCCGGGCCACCATGCGGAGCCCGCGCGCGCGATGGGCTTCTGTCTCTTCAACAACGTCGCGATCGCGGCGCGGCATGCACTCGAGGTGCATGGCCTGCAGCGCGTCGCCATCGTCGATTTCGACGTGCATCACGGCAACGGCACCGAAGCCGCCTTCAGTGGCGACCCGCGCGTGCTGATGTGCAGCTTCTTCCAGCATCCGTTCTATCCGTTCAGCGGCGCCGGCAATCATGCGGACAACATGGTCAACGTGCCGCTCGCCGCGCGCACCAAGGGCATGGAAGTACGCGAAGTGGTCGACATGCTGTGGCTGCCGCGGCTCGAGGCATTCAAGCCGCAGATGATCTTCTTCTCCGCCGGGTTCGACGCCCATCGCGAAGACGACATGGCCAACATGGGCCTCGTCGAGGACGACTATGCGTGGATCACCGAGCAGATCCGCCGGGTGGCTCAACGGCACGCGCAAGGGCGCATCGTCAGTTGCCTGGAAGGGGGCTACAACCTCTCGGCGCTCGGCCGCAGCGTGGTCGCGCATCTGCGCGCGCTCGCGGAGATCTAGCCGGACGCATGCGTGCGCGCATGATCGGCGCGCACGAGAATCCAGTCGATGAGTTCACGGATCACGCGATCGCGATCCAGGTCGTTGAGCGTCTCGTGCATGCCGTCCTGAACCATCGCGAGGGTGCTGTCGGTCGAACCGACGTTCGCTTCGAATTCACGGCTGCCGGCGGGATCGCAGATGGCGTCGGCGGTGCCGTGGAAGATCCGCAGCGGCAACATGAGCGTCGCGCGCTGCGCCGCCACGCGCTCCATGCCGGCAAGAATCTGCGCGGCCGTGCGCGCGGGCACCGGACCGTGATGCACGAGCGGATCACGCTGATAGGCGCTCACCACACCCGTTGCCCGCGACAGCAACGCAGGATCGATGCTGAACGCGGCCATGCGCGGCGCGATCAGCCCTGCGAGCCGGCTTAGCTTGAGTTTCCAGCGCGGCGTGCCCGGCCCCGGCTTCAGCGCGGGGCTCGACAGGATCAGCCCGGCCAGCTTCCGTTCCTGCATGCGCTCGATCGCGTACAGCGCCGCAATCGTTCCGCCCATGCTGTGGCCCATCAGGAAGAGCGGCGTGGCGGCGGGCGGCGTCGCGGCGCAGGCTTCGAGCAGCACGTCGGTATCGCGCAGGTAGTCGTTGAAGACGCGCACCTGCACGCGCGGCCCCGACGACTTGCCGTGGCCGCGCAAATCGACCGCAATCAGTTCGATGCCCGCCGCATTCAGCGCGAGCGCCAGCGCGTCATAGCGGCCCGCATGCTCGCCCAGGCCATGCACGAGCGCGACGCGCGCCAGCACGGCCTGCGTCTCGCCGTCCCGCGCCGGTTGCCAGCGATGCAGCAGCAAATCGACGCCATGGCGCGTCGTAACCATGCTCGTCGAATAGAGCGTGCGTGCCTTGCCTGTCATTTCGATGAGTTATTAGGTGATCTGAAATCATTATTAAACAGAATGAAGCCGGTCCTGTAAAATCGCGGGCGAACAGGACAAAACCAGCTTCAGCTTCATCAAGCGGCGGCGGCTGCGCGGGTGCATGCACCTGGCGAGGCCTTCCGCCGTTTGCATTTCCATGATCGAAATCCACAATCTCTCACAGCGTTTCGCCGGGCCGCGGGGCTGGGTCGAGGCGTTGCACAACGTCAACCTGACGATTCCCGCCGGCGAAGTCTTCGGCATCATCGGGCGCAGCGGCGCCGGCAAGAGCACGCTGGTGCGCACCATCAACCTGCTGACGCGGCCGAGCGAAGGCAGCGTCGTGGTGGGCGGCCGCGACCTCATGACGCTCTCGCGCGACGACCTGCGGGCCGCGCGCCGCGACATCGGCATGATCTTCCAGCATTTCAACCTGCTCAGTTCGCGCACCGTGTACGGCAACGTCGCGCTGCCGCTCGAACTCGCCGGCAAGAAGCGCGACGAGATCGAAGCAACCGTGCTGCCGCTGCTCGAACTGGTCGGCCTGACGCAGCACAAGGACAAATATCCCGCGCAGATCAGCGGCGGCCAGAAGCAACGCGTGGGCATCGCGCGGGCGCTGGCGAGCAAGCCGAAGGTGCTGCTCTCGGACGAGGCCACCTCCGCGCTCGATCCCGAAACCACGCGCGCCATTCTCGACCTGCTGCGCCGGATCAATCGCGAACTCGGCCTGACCATCGTCCTCATCACGCACCAGATGGAAGTGATCAAGCAGGTGTGCGACCGCGTCGCGGTGCTGGAGGCGGGGCGCGTGGTGGAAGAGGGCAAGGTTGTCGACGTCTTCATGCGGCCGCATCACGAAGTGACCCGCGCGTTGATCGGCGATGTCATCGCGCACGAACTGCCGCCCGCGCTGAAGGTCCGCGTGAGCGAGCGCCTCAAGACCGGCAGCGGGCATCTGCTGCGGCTCGCGTTCACGGGCTCGGGCGTCGATCAGCCGATTCTCTCGGAGACCATCCGCCGCTACGAGCTCGATTTCAACATCCTGCATGGCCAGATCGACGAGATCCAGGGCCAGGCGTTCGGCTCCCTCGCGGTGCTGGCGGGCGGGCAACCGGTGAAGGTCGCGGAAGCGATCGACTATCTGCGCTCGCAGGGCGTCGTGGTGGAGGAGCTGTCCCATGTTGAGTGAAATGTTCGACATGTTCGTGCAGTCGTTCTGGGAAACGCTGGTCATGGTCGGCATCTCGGGACTCGTGGGCGCGGCCGTGGGCCTGCCGCTCGGCGTGCTGCTCTATCTGACCGACCGCGACAGCGTATTGCCCAATATCGCGGTGAACCGCGTGCTCGGCGGCATCGTCAATGCGGTGCGCTCCACGCCGTTCATCATCCTGCTGGTCGCCGTGATTCCGTTCACGCGCCTGATCGTCGGCTCGTCGATCGGCACGGCGGCCGCCGTCGTGCCGCTGACCATCGCCGCCGCGCCGTTCGTCGCGCGCCTCGTCGAGACGGCGCTGCGGGAAGTGGATCGCGGACTCATCGAAGCCGCGCAGGCCATGGGCGCGTCCACCCGCCAGATCGTCTTCAAGGTGCTGCTGCCGGAATCGCTGCCGGGCGTCGTCGCCGGGCTGACCATCACGTTCGTCTCGCTGGTCGGCTATTCGGCCATGGCGGGCGCGATCGGCGGCGGCGGCCTCGGCGATCTCGGCATCCGCTACGGCTATCAGCGCTTCCTGCCGGAAGTGATGATCACCGTCGTCGTGATTCTCATCGTGTTCGTGCAACTCGTGCAGTCGTTCGGCGACTGGCTCGTGCGGCGCCTCAGCCACAAATAAATCATCCCAAGAAATCATCCCAAGAGACCACACCATGCAACGTCGATCCATCCTGAAGTTCGCCGCCGCGCTCCTGAGCGCATCGCTGTTCAACCTCGCTCACGCTGAAGACGCCATCAAGATGGGCGTGACGGGCGGCCCGCACGCGCAGCTCATGGACGTGGTGAAGCAGGTCGCCGCGAAGAACGGTCTCAAGATCACGGTGATCGAATTCTCCGACTACGTGCAGCCGAATGCCGCACTCGCCGCCGGTGATCTCGACGCGAACAGCTACCAGCATCTGCCGTATCTCGACGCGCAAGTGAAGGATCGCGGCTACAAGCTCATCCGGATCGCGGATACGGTCACCTTCCCGATGGGCATCTACTCGAAGAAGCTGAAGTCGCTCGCGGCGCTGCCGAACGGCGCGCGCATCGCGGTGCCGAATGATCCGACCAACGGCGGTCGCGCGCTGCTGCTGCTGCAGAAGCAAGGTCTCATCAAGTTGCGCGCCGACGCGGGCCTGAAGGCCACGCCGCTCGACATCGCGGAAAATCCGAAGAAGCTGAAGATCGTCGAACTGGACGCGGCGCAGATCCCGCGCTCGCTCGACGACGTCGACGCCGCCGCCATCAACACGAACTTCGCGATGGAAGCGGGTCTGAAGCCGAAGTCGGATGCGATTGCCATCGAGGATCCGCACGGCCCGTACGTGAACATCATCGCGATCCGCGCCGCCGACAAGGACAAGCCGTGGGTCGCCAAGCTGGTGGCGGCGTATCACTCGCCGGAGGTGAAGCAGTTCGTCGAAGGCAAGTACGCGGGTGCGGTCATCACCGCGTGGTAAGCAGCATCGAAAGGTGACGAGTACGGGTGACGAGTACGGGTTTTCGTGGATGTGAATAGAACGACCGTTCGATAAAAATAGGGAAAATCCTATTGCACGATGACCCGGCCTGCCCGATTGCGGGGAAGTGAGCCGCCGCGTCGCTCGTATAATGACGCTGGGTTGACGTAATCGTAACTTTGGAGCGTGTGGATGAAAATTCTGGTGCCAGTCAAGCGCGTGGTCGACTACAACGTGAAGGTCCGCGTGAAATCGGACAACACGGGCGTCGATATCGCCAACGTGAAGATGTCGATGAACCCGTTCGACGAGATCGCCGTGGAAGAAGCGGTGCGTCTGAGGGAAGCGGGCGTTGCAACCGAAGTGATCGCGGTGTCGTGCGGCGTGACGCAATGTCAGGAAACGCTGCGCACGGCCATGGCCATTGGCGCGGATCGCGGCATTCTGGTCGAATCAGCCGATGAGCTCCAGCCGCTCGCCGTCGCGAAGATCCTGAAAGCGCTGGTCGATCAGGAAAAGCCTGAGCTCGTCATTCTCGGTAAACAGGCTATCGACGACGATTCGAATCAGACCGGTCAGATGCTCGCTGCATTGGCCGGCTTGCCGCAAGCGACGTTCGCCTCGAAGGTCGTGATCGCCGATGGCAAGGCCACCGTCTCGCGCGAAGTGGATGGCGGCGCGGAAACGCTGTCGCTGAAGCTGCCGGCCGTCGTGACCACCGATCTGCGTCTCAACGAGCCGCGCTATGTGACGCTGCCGAACATCATGAAGGCGAAGAAGAAGCCGCTCACGACCGTGAAGCCGGCGGATCTTGGCGTGGATGTCGCGCCGCGCCTGAAGACGCTGAAGGTTGTCGAGCCGCCGAAGCGCAGCGCCGGGATCACGGTGCCGGACGTGAAGACGCTGGTCGAGAAGCTGAAGACCGAAGCCAAGGTGCTGTAAAGGAGACGCGAAAAAATGACGATTCTGGTAATTGCGGAACACGACAACGCGTCGATCAAGGCAGCGACGCTCAATACGGTTGCAGCGGCCACGAAGATCGGCGGCGACGTGCATGTGCTGGTCGCGGGATCGAATGCGCAAGGCGCAGCCGATGCCGCAGCGAAGATTGCAGGCGTAGCGAAGGTGCTGCTCGCCGATGCGCCTCAACTCGCCGATGGCCTCGCGGAAAACGTCGAAGGCACGGTGCTGAATATCGCGAAGGACTATTCGCATATCCTGGCGCCGGCTACTGCTTACGGCAAGAACATCGCGCCGCGTATCGCCGCACATCTGGATGTCGCGCAGATCAGCGACATCACCGCCGTCGACAGCGCCGATACCTTCGAGCGTCCGATCTACGCGGGCAATGCCATCGCTACAGTTCAATCGAGCGATCCGATCAAGGTCATCACAGTGCGTGCAACCGGCTTCGATCCGGTCGCAGCGGAAGGCGGCAGTGCAGCGGTCGAGAAGATCGAAGCCGCCGCCGATGCAGGCATCTCGCAGTTCGTGAGCCGTGAAGTGACGAAGCTGGACCGTCCGGAATTGACGAGCGCGCACATCATCGTGTCGGGTGGCCGTGGCTTGGGCAGCGGCGAGAACTACACGAAAACGCTCGAACCGCTGGCAGACAAGCTGGGCGCGGCGCTGGGCGCATCGCGCGCGGCGGTCGATGCCGGTTATGTGCCGAACGACTTCCAGGTCGGTCAGACGGGCAAGATCGTGGCGCCGCAGTTGTATGTGGCGGTCGGCATCTCGGGCGCAATCCAGCATTTGGCGGGCATGAAGGACAGCAAGGTGATCGTCGCGATCAACAAGGACGCGGAAGCGCCGATCTTCAGCGTGGCCGATTACGGTCTCGTCGGCGATCTGTTCGCGGTCGTGCCGGAACTGGTGAAAGAGCTGGGCTGAAGCCGCGCCGGGTGAATCGCATTCGCCATGACACGAACGAGGGCGCGACGGATGTTGCGCCCTTTTTTTCGGCTATCGAGGTAAGGGAGGAGACAGGACGATGAGCTACCACGCCCCGCTCAAGGACATGTTGTTCGTGATGAAGGAGCTGGCCGATATCGACGGCATCGCCGCGCTGCCCGGTCACGAGGACGCGGGCTTCGAGACCGCGCAGGCGGTCGTCGAGGAAGCGGCGCGCTTCTGTGGCGAAGTGATTGCACCGCTGAACGTCGCGGGCGACCGGGAACCCAGCGCGTGGGCCAACGGCGAAGTCACCACGACGCCCGGTTTCAAGCAGGCCTTCCGGCAGTTCGCGGAGGGCGGCTGGCAGGGCGTCGTGCATCCGGCGGATTTCGGCGGACAAGGCTTGCCGAAGCTGATCGCGACGCCGTGCATCGAGATGCTCAACTCGGCGAATCTCTCCTTCGCGCTGTGTCCGCTCTTGACCGATGGCGCCATCGAAGCATTGCTCACGGCCGGCAGCGAAGCTCAAAAGGCGCGCTATCTGCCGAAGTTCATCTCGGGTGAATGGACCGGCACGATGAACCTGACCGAGCCGCAGGCCGGTTCCGATCTCGCGCTGGTGCGCACGCGTGCCGAACCGCAGGGCGACGGCACCTACACGCTGTCCGGCACGAAGATCTTCATCACGTACGGCGAGCACGACATGGCGGAGAACATCGTGCATCTGGTGCTCGCACGCACGCCTGACGCGCCCGAAGGCGTGAAGGGCATCTCGCTGTTCCTCGTGCCGAAGTTCCTCGTCAACGACGACGGCTCGCTGGGCGCGCGCAACGACGTGCACTGCGTGTCGATCGAACACAAGCTGGGCATCAAGGCGAGCCCGACCGCGGTGCTGCAATACGGCGATCACGGCGGGGCGGTGGGCTATCTGATCGGCGAGGAGAATCGCGGGCTCGAGTACATGTTCATCATGATGAACGCGGCGCGTTTTGCGGTGGGCATGCAGGGCATCGCGGTGGCGGAACGAGCCTACCAGCAGGCCGTGGCCTACGCGAAGGAACGCGTGCAGAGCCGTCCGGTCGACGGCAGCGCACGGGAGCCGGTGACCATCATTCATCATCCGGACGTGCGCCGCATGCTCTCGACGATGCGCGCCTATACCGAAGGCGCCCGCGCGCTCGCGTATGTGGCGGCGTCGCACAGCGACCTGGCCCACGCACACGCCGACGACGAAGCGCGCCAGAGCCATCAGGCCATCTACGAGTATCTCGTGCCGATCGTGAAGGGGTTCAGCACGGAGATGTCCGTCGATGTCGCGAGCCTCGGCGTGCAGGTGCATGGCGGCATGGGCTTCATCGAGGAAACGGGCGCGGCGCAGCATTATCGCGATGCCCGCATCCTGCCGATCTACGAAGGCACGACCGCGATCCAGGCGAACGATCTGGTCGGCCGCAAGACCGTGCGCGACGGCGGCCGCACCGCGCAGGCGCTGCTCGCGCAGATCGACCAGACCATCGCGGCGCTTGCCGAGATCGAGGGCCAGCCGTTCAAGTCGATGCATCGGCATCTGAGCGCGGGATCGCTGTCGCTGGCGCGCGCGATCGAGTTCGTCATCGCGAAGTTCAAGAGCGATCCGAACGCGGTGTTCGCAGGCAGCGTGCCGTATCTGCGGCTGGCGGGCGTCGTGCTGTGCGGATGGCAGATGGCGCGCGCGATGCTCGTCTCCCAAGCGAAGCGCTCGGAGGACGAACGCTTCCATACGGCGAAGATCGCGACGGCGGAATTTTTCGCGGAGCATATTCTGTCGCTGGCGCCGGGCATCGAGGCGTCGATCGTCAGCGCGAATGGCCGCGAAGGCGTGCTGGCCTTGAGCGAAGACCAGTTCTAGAAAGACAAACGGCGCCGTGAAAGGCGCCGTTATCGTCTAGTGCCTGGAAAGCTCAGGCGTTCGCGTAGCCCGGCCGACCGTTCACGCCGACGTTGCCTTCATAGCGATGCACCGAGAGATCGTCCGCACGGATGGCGGGCTGCTTGCCCGACATCAGATCCGCCAGCAACTGGCCCGAACCGCACGACATCGTCCAGCCCAGCGTGCCGTGCCCCGTGTTGAGGAACAGGTTCGGCATGCGCGTGCGGCCGACGATCGGCGTGCCGTCCGGCGTCATCGGGCGCAGGCCGGTCCAGAAGCTGGCTCTCGCGGTATCGCCGCCGCCGGGGAACAGGTCGTTCACGCACATTTCCAGCGTCTCGCGGCGCGCCTGCTTCAGCTCCTTGCTGTAACCGACGATCTCCGCCATGCCGCCGACGCGGATACGGTCGTCAAACCGCGTGATGGCGATCTTGTAGGTTTCGTCGAGCACCGTGGAAACCGGCGCGCGACCGGCATCGACGATCGGCGCGGTGAGCGAATAGCCCTTCAGCGGATAGACGGGAATCTTCACGATATCGCGGAGCAATTTCGGCGAATAGGAACCGAGCGCGACGACGTACGAATCGGCCGTCACCCGTTCCTGGCCGCACTGCACGCCCGCGATGCGGCCATTGGCGACGAGCAGCGCGTCGATGGACGTGTTGTAGCGGAACTTGACGCCGAGCGCCTCGGCCATCGCGGCGAGACGCGTCGTGAACATCTGGCAGTCGCCGGTTTCGTCGTTCGGCAGGCGCAGGCCGCCCGTCAGCTTGTGCGACACGGCGGCGAGCGCTGGCTCGGCCTGCTTCAGTTCATCCGCGGTCAGCAGCTCGAACGGCACGTTGGCTTCCTTCAGCACGTCGATGTCCTTGCCGGCGCCATCGAACTGTTGCTGCGAACGGAACAGCTGCAGCGTGCCGCCGGTGCGGCCTTCGTACTGGATGCCGGTGTCGGCGCGCAGCGCCTGCAGGCAGTCGCGGCTGTATTCGGCGAGGCGCACCATGCGGCCCTTGTTGACCGTATAGCGATCCTGCGTGCAGTTGCGCAGCATCTGCCACATCCATTGCAGTTGGTTCATCGTGCCGTCGAGCCGGATGGCGAGCGGCGCATGCTTCTCGAACATCCACTTCACCGCCTTGAGCGGCACGCCCGGCGCGGCCCACGGCGAGGCATAACCCGGCGAGATCTGTCCGGCGTTCGCAAAACTCGTTTCGAGCGCGGGGCCTGCTTCGCGGTCGATGACCGTGACTTCGTGGCCCGCCCGTGCGAGGTAATAGGCGCTCGTCACGCCAACGACACCGCTTCCGAGAATAACGATTCGCATGAAAACTCCGACCCGATTCGGTGACGCTTCCGAATGCGCGTGCTTTAAGTGGATCGACGCGGCAATCTGAAGCTCGTATAGTGTTATCGACTATGGTATGGACATCGAGGCAGTTTTAGTTATTGTATTTAGACGGTTTTCAGGAAAAAGACATGAGAACGCAGCGAAATCCCGTCCGCACGCTCGACAAGCTCGATCGCAAGATCCTGAACATCCTTCAGGAGGACGGCCGCATCGCGATGAAGGACCTGGCGGAGCGCGTGGGACTCTCGGTGACGCCGTGCATCGAGCGCGTCAAGCGCATGGAGCGCGACGGCGTCATCACGGGCTATTACGCGCGCGTGAATCCCACCGAACTGGGCGCGGCGCTGCTGGTGTTCGTGGAAATCACGCTCGATCACAAGAGCGGCAACATGTTCGAGCAGTTTCGCCGCGAGGTGCAGAAGATTCCCGAGGTGCTCGAATGCCATCTCGTTTCTGGCGACTTCGACTATCTGATCAAGGCGCGCATTGGCGAAATGGCCGACTACCGCAAGTTGCTCGGCGACATCCTGCTGCAACTGCCGGGCGCGGTGCAGTCGAAAAGCTACGTGGTGATGGAGGAGATCAAGGAGACGCTGAAGATTCTCGTCGAGGTCTGATTCTTCGCTTGCGTTGCCGTCCGACTACTGTATATTTGTACAGTATTGTTTGATGGATGTGCTGCAATGGCTTCGCCTGACCGTGAATATCCTGTCGCGCCGCCCGCGCCGCTGAAAGGGCGCGGCGCGGTCACGAATCTCCAGGGGCGCTACGAGAAGGACGAGCGCGAGAGCGTCGACGACGGCTGGCTGCACACGGCCGAAGGCGAGGAAGACGGCGCGCGGCCGCTGCGCACGCAGATCTTCGAAGAGCGCGCAAAAAGCATCCTCACGCGCAACAGTTCGCCGGACATCCCGTTTTCGGTCTCGCTCAACCCTTATCGGGGTTGCGAGCACGGCTGCATCTACTGTTTTGCGCGGCCTACGCACAGCTATCTCGGGCTGTCGCCGGGGCTCGATTTCGAGAGCCGCATCTACGCCAAGGTCAACGCGCCCGACCTGCTCAAGCGCGAACTCGCGAAGCCGAATTACGAACCCGAGCCCATTGCGCTCGGCGTGAATACGGACGCCTATCAGCCCGTCGAGCGCGACTTGCGGCTGACGCGACGCGTGATCGAGGTGCTGCACGACTGCGGCCATCCGTTCGCGGCCATCACAAAGAATTCGCTGATCGAGCGCGACATCGACCTGCTCGCGCCCATGGCGGAGCGTGGGCAATTCATGGCCGCCGTCACCATCACGACGCTGGACGCGGATATCGCGCGCACGCTGGAGCCGCGGGCATCGACGCCCTCACGGCGTCTGCGCACGGTGCGCGCGCTCGCGGATGCGGGCATTCCGGTGGGCGTCAGCATCGCGCCGGTGATTCCGTTCGTCACGGAGCCGGATCTGGAGCGGGTGCTGGAAGCCTGTGCGGAGGCGGGTGCGACGAGCGCGAGCTATATCGTGCTGCGCTTGCCGTGGGAAGTCGCGCCGCTGTTCAAGGACTGGCTTGCCGCGCACTTTCCGGATCGCGCGTACCGCGTGATGAGCCGCGTGCGCGACATGCGCGGCGGCAAGGACTACGACGCGAATTTCTCGACGCGCATGAAAGGCGAGGGTCTGTGGGCCGACATGCTGCGACAGCGCTTTCGCCAGGCAACCCGGCGGCTTGGACTGAACGCACGGCAGCGCGGCATTCTGGATATGTCCGAGTTCCAGCGCCCGGAAAAACCGGCCGCCGCGAAGGCGACAGCGCCGCCGCCGAATCCGCAGCTCGACCTGTTCTGAAGCTTATTGCTTATTGCGAGAGCGTCTTGGCCGCCTGGACCTGTCCTTCGAAATAAGTCTGGAAGGTGAGCGCGAGACCGGTCATCAGCAGGAAGGCGCCGATCAGCAGCGAAAAGATCACGATGAAGATGACGGTCCAGCCGGAGCGGCTGTTGCGTCCGGTGTGGGCGTTGAACTGCGCGTCCCATTTGGCGTCGGGGCGCAGGCCATAGACGATGGCCGACAGAAACGCCGCCAGCAACGAGACGGCGCCCGGAAAGGCGAGCGCCCAGCCGAGCAGCGAGGCACGCTCGGTTTCCTTCAGCAGCAGATATCCTAACGCCCCCAGATCGATGCCGTCGATATGCGCCCAACCCCACTTGTCGCGCAGTCCATACAGATAGAAGCGATGCAGGCCGATCGAGCCGAACAGGAACGCGAGCGCCGCGGTAAGCGTCTTCGAACGGAAATAGGGCGGGACCTGCTTGCCGGCAGGCTTCGAGCCGGAGGGCGTGGCGACGGACGAGGAAGTCATCAGCGAAGGCGGTGGTAAAGAAGAGTGCAGGAGAGTGCAGCGGGAGTGCGGGCGTCATTTTACGCCCGCGCACGCCCCGAACACCGATGCCACGATGCCGCACGGGACTGATTTCCGGTATCCGGCAAGCTCGCGAAACGATCCACTGCACGACCCCGCATCCAAAAAATGCTTCAAGTGTTTGTTCGCGCTGCGGAATCCGGCTATAATCGCCTGTTCTCGTTGTTCCGAACCCCGGTTTTCAAGGATTTCAGCATGGTCATCATCCGCTTGGCTCGTGGCGGCTCGAAGAAGCGCCCGTTCTACAACATCGTCGCAACTGATTCGCGTAGCCGTCGTGACGGCCGCTTTATCGAGCGCGTGGGTTTCTACAACCCGGTCGCCACGAAGGGCGAATCGCTCCGTATCGCTCAGGACCGCCTGACGTACTGGAAAGAAGTCGGCGCACAACTGTCGCCGACGGTCGAGCGCCTGGTCAAGCAGGCTCAGCAAGCTCAGCCGGCTGCCTAAGTCGCTGCGCACGCTGGCTTAGACCACGCAACACAACGCTCGAAACCTGCCCAAAGGCTCGCCGATGTCCACGCGCGATTCAGAATCCGGACGCGCTGCCGGAAACATCGGCCAGCCGAAGCCGGGGCAAGATGAAGGTTCCGCCACGTTTGGCGCATTCGTCCGCAAGCCGGGCGGGCGCCGCGTGGCGACCGACGTTTCGAGTGGCAAGGTTTCGAGCAGCAACGCGAGCGGTACTCAGCCGGACGGCGCAATCGAGCCGGTCGAGGCTTTGCCTGAAGACGCCGTCGAAGTCGGTTTCATTGCCGATGCCTACGGTCTCAATGGCTGGGTCAAGGTCGTGCCGCACGCCAGCGGCAAGCAGGGCGGCGACGCCTTGCTGAGCGCGAAGCGCTGGTGGCTCGTAAAGGGCCGCGAACGCAAGTCCGCGCGCTGCATGCAGTCCAAGGTGCACGCCGACACCGTCGTCGCGCGCCTCGGCGGCTGCGATGACCGCGATCTGGCCATGTCGCTGAAAGGGCATACGGTGCATATCGCGCGCAGCGATTTCCCGAAGCTCGCCAGCGAAGACGAATTCTACTGGGTCGATCTGCTCGGCCTGGATGTCGAAAATGAAGCCGGCGTGGCTCTGGGCCGCGTCGCAGATCTGATCGACAACGGCGCACATTCCATCCTGCGGATCGAGTATCCGGACACCAGCAAGGATGGCGCGCCCGTCACCGGCGAGCGGCTGATTCCGTTCGTCGGCGTGTATGTGAAGACGGTGGACCGCGCGGCGAAGCGTATCGTCGTGGACTGGGACGCCGACTATTGAACCTCGGCACGTTACGGAGAGAGCGATGCAGTTCGATGTCGTGACGCTCTTTCCCGAGATGTTTCGCGCGCTGACCGACTGGGGCATCACCAGCCGGGCGGTCAAGCAGGAGCGGTTCGGTCTGCGTACGTGGAATCCGCGTGATTTCACGACCGACAACTACCGCACGGTCGACGACCGCCCCTATGGCGGCGGTCCCGGCATGGTCATGCTGGCGCGTCCGCTGGAAGCCGCGCTGCATGCGGCGAAAGCCGCGCAGCGCGAGCAGGGCATCGCGGCCACGCGCGTGGTGATGTTGTCGCCGCAAGGCGCCACGCTGAACCATGAACGCGTGATGCAGTTCGCTCAGGAGCCGGGTCTGGTGCTGCTGTGCGGCCGTTACGAAGCCATCGACCAGCGTCTGATCGATCGCGAAGTGGACGAAGAAGTGAGCCTCGGCGACTTCGTGCTGTCCGGCGGCGAGCTTCCCGCCATGGCGCTGATGGACGCAGTGGTCCGGCATCTGCCCGGTGTGCTGAATGACGCGCAATCGGCGGTGCAGGACAGTTTCGTGGACACTTTGCTGGATTGTCCGCACTACACGCGGCCGGAAGAGTACGAAGGCGTGCGTGTTCCAGATGTGCTGCTCGGCGGCCATCACAAGGAAATCGAGGCGTGGCGCAGGCGCGAAGCATTGCGCAATACGCTCGCCAAGCGGCCCGATCTGATCGCGCAGGCGCGCAAGAGCAAGATGTTGAGCCGTGCCGACGAGGCATGGCTCGCAGAACTCGCAAAGGAAGCGTCGAAACCTGCCTAGGTTTCGGGCCGACGAGCGGGACACAGGGGGCGTCGAGTCGCATCGGCGCCTGAAGCAAACCCATCCTCTACCGGGGCCTGCTTTTCAGGCACACAACTCCGGCAAGATGGCACAAGGAGTCAGTAATGAATCTGATTGAACAACTCGAGAAGGAAGAGATCGCACGCGTTCTGGGCGAGAAGAGCATCCCCGACTTCGCGCCGGGCGATACCGTCGTCGTCAACGTGAACGTGGTCGAAGGCACGCGCAAGCGCGTCCAGGCTTACGAAGGCGTCGTCATCGCGAAGCGCAACCGTGGCCTGAACTCGAACTTCATCGTCCGCAAGATCTCGTCGGGCGAAGGCGTCGAGCGTACGTTCCAGACCTACTCGCCGCTGCTCGCGAGCATCGTCGTGAAGCGTCGTGGTGATGTTCGCCGCGCAAAGCTCTACTACCTCCGCGAGCGTTCGGGCAAGTCGGCTCGAATCAAGGAAAAGCTGGTCTTCAAGGACAAGTCGGCTGCTGCTGCCGAGTAAGTCGTCGCAGCAAGACCGCGCACGAGTCCTCCGAAAAAAGCACCCTCGCGGGTGCTTTTTTCTTTGGTGTGTTCAAATCAGGACTTCGGCAGTCCCGTCTCCTTACCGTCTCTTACCCGTAATCCATCCGTGTCCACCGGCAAGACTTCGACTCCGCGCATCCTCGAACCCGAAAAAATGCCTGTCGCGACGACCGGCGAAGCGCTCCCGCCCATCGCACCCGAGCGCCTCACGCCGGAAGGCCTGCGCGCGCGCTTCGCGATGCCACTCGACTGGCAACAGGAGGAACGCGAACAGCGCATCAAGGCGATCGGCGGCGACCCGCGCGTGGCGTCGGTGCTGGTGGCGCTGGTCAAGCGCGAAGGCGGCCTGACCGTGCTGCTGACGCAACGCGCCGATCACCTCTCGGACCACGCCGGCCAGATCAGCTTTCCCGGCGGCCGCCGCGAGCCGGAAGACGTCGATGCCGCCGCCACCGCGTTGCGCGAGGCAAAGGAAGAGGTCGGGCTGGACGCTGAACATTGCGAGGTCATCGGCGCGATGCCCGAGTACCTGACGGGCACGGGCTTCAGGGTGACGCCGGTCGTCGCGCTGGTCTCGCCGCCGTTCACACTGCAGGCCGACACGTGCGAAGTGGCCGACATCTTCGAAGTCCCGCTCGCCTGGCTGATGAATCCCGCCAATCACGAAGTGCGTGTCTTCCGCTGGGAAGGCGGCGAGCGTCGTTTTTTTGCCATGCCCTACGTGCCGGGCGAAGGAAAGGCGCCCTATTTCATCTGGGGCGCAACGGCTGGCATGTTGCGCAATTTCTACCGCTTCCTCGCGGCCTGAACGTCAACGCGCTCAGCCGGCAGGCGCAACGCGGGCGCGCGCGATGACGTCGTGCGTGGAAGGCCGCAAACGCTGTGCTATCGTTACGCGAAACTCGAACTAACCGACTGTTTCGGCGCTTGGCATGACTTTTTTCTCTGTATTGCTGGCTCTCATCCTCGAGCAGGTCCGCGCGCTCAAGCCGCACAATCCGGTCGCGGCGTTGCTCCAATACCATGCGGAATCCACCGCGCATGGTTTCGATGCCGGCAAGCAGAAGCACGGCATCGTCGCGTGGCTGGTGGTCGTGCTGCCGTGGACGCTCGTCGTCGGACTGGTCTACTACGTCCTGTACCGCATCAACTTCGTGCTCGCGTTCCTGTGGAACGTGGTCATCGTCTACTTCACGCTGGGCTTCCGCCAGTTCAGCCACTATTTCACCGACATCCATCTCGCGCTCAACAACGACGACGTGCCGCGCGCGCGCGAAGTGCTGACCGAGTGGACCGGCATCGATACGGTCGACATGCCCGTCAGCGAAATCGTGCGTCATACCTTGGTGCATGCGGTGGTCGCGTCGCATCGGCACGTGTTCGGCGTGTTCTTCTGGTTCCTGATTCCGATCGGCCCCGCAGGCGCCGTGCTGTATCGCATTGCCGAATATCTGGCGCGCGCATGGTCGAAGCCGGATCCCGAGCGCACCGTCGAGTTCTCCTCGTTCGCACAGCGCGCGTTCTTCGTGATTGACTGGGTGCCGGCGCGGCTGACGTCGCTGGGTTTCGCGATCGTCGGCAACTTCGAGGACGCCATCTACGCGTGGCGCAATCACGCCCGCCAATGGCCGGACGCGAACGAAGGCATCCTGCTCGCGGCCGGCAGCGGCGCGCTCGGCGCGCGGCTCGCGGGACCGCTCGCCGAACCGCTTTCGGTCGAGGCGCTGGCGGTGGGCGAGGCCGGTCCGCTGCCCGTCGGCGACGACTGCACGCCGCGCACGCTGCAATCGGCGGTCGGACTCGTATGGCGCGCCGTGATCCTGTGGATGCTGCTGCTGCTCATGCTGACCATCGCCGTCTGGCTGGCCTAGTCAGTCTTCAATCGTCGAGCGGATCGCGCGGCGTCTGGCACTGCCAGCACACCGTGAATTGCGGCTCCAGCCATTCGCCGCATTGCTTGCATCTCCAGGGCCGGGCGTTCGCGTCCGGCCCTTTTCGTGCGCGCTCCAGCAGGCGCAACGCCAGTGCTTCGTCGCGGTCGTCGATGATCCAGATTTCCGGCGCGCACTGATCCGCCGGGATCTCGCCCATCGCGCCATTCAGATAGCGGTTGTGCAATTCGCACGGCACGCCCGCGGTCGCCAGCACGTTGACCCAGTGCTGCGCCGTGATGAGATTCGGGGCGCGCGTGAGACGCTTCATCGAACGATCTGACTCGCTTCGTGCACCAGTTGCGCGTAGAGCGCGTGTCGTTCAGGCCGGACCTTGCCGGCTTCCACTGCTTCGAGCACCGCACAGCCCGGCTCATGCAGATGATGGCAGTTGTAGAAGCGGCACTCGCCGAGATACGGCCGGAAGTCCGCGAAGGCGCGTTCGAGCTGGCCTTCGCTCAGATGATGCAGGCCGAATTCCTGGAAGCCGGGCGAGTCGATCAGTGCGCCGCCGCCGGGCAGGCTATAGAGCCGCGTGAAGGTGGTCGTGTGGCGGCCGCTGTTGAGCGCGGAGGAGATTTCGCGCGTGGCGGCGTCGGCATCGGGTACGAGCAGGTTGACCAGCGTGGATTTGCCCATGCCGGACTGGCCGAGCAGGATGGTCGCGCGATCCTTGAGGCGCTCGTCGAGCAACGGATGCACGTTGCCGGGCGTGTGCTTCGCAGACAATTCGACCACCGCGTAGCCCAGTTCGCGATACGGCGCGAGCCGTTCGCGCGCCAGCGGCAGCGCGGCTTCCACATCGATCTTGTTGAGCACGATCAGCGCGTCCAGTCCATGCGCCTCCGCCGCGATCAGCGCGCGGCCGAGCAGGTCTTCGCTGAAGTGCGGTTCGGTGGCGAGCACGATCATGAGCTGATCGAGGTTCGCTGCGAACAGCTTCGACTTGAACTGATCCGAGCGATACAGCAGATTGCGCCGCTCACCGATCTCGACGATCACGCCCTGATCCGCCGACGACTGCTCGCAGATCACGTGATCGCCGACGGCCACTTCGCTTTTCTTGCCGCGCGGAAAGCATTGCAGCAGGGGACCGCCGTGATCGGGCGTCACCAGATAGTGACGGCCGTGCGCCGCGATCACCGTGCCTTCGAAGCGCGCGCCTGCGTCCGGGCGCCCGGAGCCGCGCGTCATGCGGCGTGCTGCATCAGACGGTCGATGCGTTGCGATGCGGGCGGATGGGAGTAGTAGAACGCGGTGTAGAGCGGATCGGGCGTGAGCGTCGACGCGTTGTCCTCGTAGAGCTTGACGAGCGCATTCACGAGGTCTTTCGGGTCGGTCTGGCTGGCGGCGAAGGCATCGGCTTCGAACTCGTTCTTGCGCGAGGTCAGGCTGCCGAGCGGCGTGATGAAGAACATGAACACCGGCAGCACGAGCATGAACAGCACGAGCGCGAGGCCGTTGTTGCTGCCGACGAGCGACGGCCGTACGCCGAGCCCTTCATAGAACCAGACGGTCTGCACGAGCCAGCCGAGCAGCGCGAGCATGGCGAGGCTGATGCCGAACATCACGATCATCAGCTTCAGCACGTGACGGCGCTTGAAGTGGCCGAGTTCGTGCGCGAGCACGGCCTCGATCTCGCTGCCGGACAGACGCGCGAGCAGGGTATCGAAGAAGACGATGCGCTTGGCCGCGCCGAAGCCCGTGAAATAGGCGTTGCCGTGCGCCGAACGGCGGCTGCCGTCCATCACGAACAGGCCCTTGGCGGCGAAACCGGTGCGCGACATCAGGTTCGTGATGCGTGCGACGAGCGCTTCGTCCTTGAGCGGTTCGAACTTGTTGAAGAGCGGGGCGATGAAGCTCGGATAGATGATCATCGCGAGCAACTGGAAGGCGACCCAGACCATCCAGGTCCAGAGCCACCAGTAGGCGCCGGCGCGGTCCATCAGCCAGAGCGTGAGCAGCAGCAGCGGCGCGCCGATCACGACGGCGAGCACCGTGCCCTTCACGAGATCGATGAAGAACAGCTTCTTCGACATGCGGTTGAAGCCGAACTTCTCCTCGACCACGAAGTGACGGATGTAGTCGAAGGGCAGGTCGATGAGACTCGTGATCGCAATCACCGACGCCACCAGCGCAATCTGCCCGAGATAGCCGCGGCCGAGCCAGCCGGAGATGGCGAGATCGAGCGCCTGCACGCCGCCGAGAAGCGTCAGCGCGACCAGCACGACTGCGCTCGTGACGACTTCGATCATCGTGAGGCGGGTGCGTTCGACCGTGTAATCGGCCGCGCGCTGGTGCGCCGCGAGCGGGATGGTTCCCGAGAATTGCGCCGGCACGCTCTCGCGATGCCCGGCGACGTAGCGGATCTGGCGCGACGCCAGCCAGAGCTTGGTCGCGACCATGCCGACCAGGGCGACGACGAAGAGCGTCGAGAAAGCGAGAGTGAGGTTGGCCATCCGGGAATTCCGATTGAACTATGCGAGAATTATAGGTTCTTGGCTGCGCCGGCGTTGTCACATCCTGCAAGGATTCCAGTGCCGTTCCGTCGTGGCTTTCTCTCCTTCAGGCCGCTTTCATGACCGAACTCTCCGCCGCTCCAGACTCCGCGCAGCCCGCCGATGACAACACGCTCGTGCGCAGCGACATGAATCTCGTGTGGCTGGACATGGAGATGACCGGCCTCGATCCCGACAACGACAAGATTATCGAGATCGCGGTGGTCGTGACGAATTCGACGCTCGACAAGCTGGTGGAAGGGCCGGTGCTGGCCATCCATCAGTCCGACGAAACGCTGGGCCGCATGGACGAGTGGAACCGCAACACGCATGGCCGCTCGGGGCTGATCGAGCGCGTCAAGGCGTCGACGGTCGATGAAGCCGAAGCCACGCGGCAGATTCGTGAGTTCCTCGGCCAGTACGTGCCGCCGGGCAAGTCGCCGATGTGCGGCAATTCCATCTGCCAGGACCGCCGCTTCATGGCGCGCTGGATGCCCGAGCTGGAGACATTCTTTCACTACCGCAACCTGGACGTCAGCACGCTCAAGGAGCTGTGCCGCCGCTGGCAGCCGGCCATCTACAAGGGCTTCCAGAAGCGCGCGATGCATACGGCGCTCGCCGACATCCACGAATCCATCGACGAACTCAAGTACTACCGCCAGCACTTCCTGATTCCGGCGGCGTCGGCATCCGCGTCCGCGGCTGGCACGCCGTAATTACGCCTGCGGCGCGCGCCGCGCGCTTTTCGGACGGAACGCGGCCACCACGTCGGGCCGCGTCTCGATGTACGGGCCGCCAATCAGATCGATGCAATACGGCACCGCCGCGAAAATGCCCGGCACCTTCTGCGTGCCGTCGGCGTCCTTCAAGCCTTCGAGCGTCTCGCGGATCGACTTCGGCTGGCCCGGCAGGTTGATGATCAGCGCGGCGTGATCCGCCGTCTCGCGGATCACCGCGACCTGGCGCGACAGTATCGCCGTGGGCACGAAATTCAGACTGATCTGACGCATCTGTTCGCCGAAGCCGGGCATCGGCTTCGTGGCGACGGCGAGCGTGGCTTCCGGCGTGACGTCGCGCCGCGACGGGCCGGTGCCGCCGGTGGTCAGAACGAGATCGCAGCCGAGCGTATCGACGAGTTCGACGAGCGTCGCCGAGATGGTCGCGGCGTCGTCGTGGATCAGGCGGGTTTCAGCGCGAAAGGGCGTGGCGAGCGCTTCGCCAAGCCAGGCTTCGAGCGACGGCAGGCCCTTGTCCTCATAGACGCCCTGCGACGCGCGATCGCTGATCGACACCAGGCCGACGATCAGCTCGTCCGGATGATTACGCTTCGGTGTCGTCGTCACGGTCGTCCTCTTGGCTTTCGCTGTCGTCGTCATCGTCGGCCACGCCCGCCGCGGTCTTGATCCACTGGAACAGCTCGCGGTAATAGCGCGGCGGCTTCTGCTGCTCGCGCTCCTTGCGTGCATTGCGGATCAGCGTGCGGCCTTCCTGCGGATCGACGCCCGGATGATTGCGGATGAATTCGGTCAGGGCGGCATCGTCGGCGAGCAGCTGCTCGCGCGTGCGCTCGATCCAGTGCAGGCGCGCCGTTTCGCTCTTGTTCACGCCACGGAACGTGTCCAGCGCCGTGCGCAGCGCCGCGGTTTCGTCGTCGTGCAGCGAGCGCATCAGCTTGCCGACATACTGCAACTGACGGCGCTTGCCTTCGTGATCGGTGATGCGGCGCGCCTCGCGCACGGCGTCGCCGAGCGCCTCGGGCATCGGCATGCGTTTCAGCGCGTCTTTCGGCAATGCAATGAGCGCCGCGCCCAGCTCCTGCAGCGCGTGCATGTCGCGCTTCAGCTGGGATTTGCTCGGACGGTCGTAGCCGTTTTCGTCGGCGTCGGACGCGTCGTCGCGGCCGGCATCGATCGGTTGAATGCGGGTTTTACGGTTCATCCCGACATTGTAGCTTGCAGCCGTGCGGCGCCAGGCGCTCCCGCACCCTACAGCCGCGATACCTGCGGGTGAATGCGCGCGCTCCTTGCTATGATCGCGGGATACGCCAGTCCCGCTGTCCGACGTCCGCTGCAACGCGCGTCGAACCGGGAAATCCGAAGCAACCACGACATGCGCGGGCGCGCGGCGCCCGACTTCCAAAGGCAACCAACATGGCAGCAGACATGGACGTCAAGCAACGCTATTTCCCGCATACGCAGGACGAACTGAAGGAGATCGCCTCCGACATCCTGCGCTACGCGAAAGAGCTCGGCGCAAGCGATGCCGCCACTGAAATCTCCGAAGGCGACGGCCTGTCGGTGAGCGTGCGGCGCGGCGAGGTCGAAACCATCGAACACAACCGTGACAAGATGGTCGGCGTGACGGTGTTCATCGGCAAGAAGCGCGGCAACGCGAGCACCGCCGACTTCACCCGCGACGCGCTGCGCGACACGGTCGCCGCCGCGTACAACATCGCGCGCTTCACGGCCGAGGACAGCGCGGCCGGCCTGGCCGAAGAGGAACTGCTCGAGCAGTCGCCGCAGGATCTCGATCTCTATCACCCGTGGGACGTCGACGCCGAAGAAGCCGCCGACATCGCCCGCCGCGCTGAGACCGCGGCCTTCGCCGTCGACAAGCGCGTGACCAATTCGGAAGGCGCGAGCGTCTCCGCGCAGCACTCGCAGTTCGTGCTCGCCACCTCGCGCGGCTTCATGGCGGGCTATCCGTACTCGCGGCACTACATTGCATGCGCGCCGATCGCCGCAGCGGGCCGCGACATGCAGCGCGACGACTGGTACACGTCGAAGCGCGACGCAGCCAGCCTCGCCGCGCCGGAAGCGGTGGGACGCTACGCGGCGGAACGCGCGCTCGCGCGTCTGGGCGCGAAGAGTCTCGACACGCGCAAATGCCGCGTGCTGTTCGAGGCGCCGCTCGCGGCCGGCATTCTCGGCGCGTTCGTGCAGGCGGTGAGCGGCGGCGCGCTGTATCGCAAGACCACGTTCCTGGTCGACAGTCTCGGCAAGCCGGTGTTCGCGCCGCATATCCAGATCGTCGAGGATCCGCACGTGAAGGGCGGCATGGGCAGCGCGCCGTTCGACGAGGAAGGCGTGCGCACGCAGCGCCGCAACGTCGTCGACGACGGCGTCGTGCAGGGCTATTTCCTGTCGACGTATTCGGCCCGCAAGCTCGGCATGCGGACCACCGGCAACGCCGGCGGCTCGCACAACCTGAGCATGCGCAGCTCGCACACGAAGCCCGAAGACGACTTCGAAGCGATGCTCAAGAAACTCGACACGGGCTTGCTGCTGACCGAACTGATGGGGCAGGGCGTGAACTATGTGACCGGTGATTATTCGCGCGGTGCGTCGGGCTTCTGGGTCGAGAACGGCAAGATCGTGCATGCCGTCGAGGAAATCACCGTGGCGAGCACGCTGCAGGAGATGTTCCGCCACATCGAGGCCATCGGTGCGGACACCGTGGTGCGCGGCACGAAGGAAATCGGTTCGGTGCTGATCGAGCGGATGACGGTGGCCGGTCAGTAAGCTCTCCGGCTTCGGCGCGGTAAAGACAAAGCCCCGGTCACGCCGGGGCTTTTGTCATTGCGTCATCTTGTCACTTCGTCATTCCGACGGCGCGATGCGCTCGTAGGTCACGAATGCAAACGCGAAGTCATTCGGCGCCGCCGCGCGATGCGGCTCGCGCGACACTTCGCGCCACAACTCAGGATCCGGCGCGGGAAAGCGGGTGTCGCCGTCGAAATCGGCGTCGATCTCGGTGACGATCAGCTTGTCCGCCCGCGCGACGGCGTCCTGATACAGCTGCGCGCCGCCGATCAGAAAGGCTTCCTCTGCCGGTTCGAGCGCGAGCGCGGCTTCCAGGTTCGTCACGACGTCGCAGCCGGCGTAGCGCCGCGTGGCATCGCGCGATACCACGATGTTGCGCCGTCCGGGCAACGGCCGGCCGATCGATTCATGCGTCTTGCGGCCCATGATGATGGGCGCACCCATCGTCGTGCGCTTGAAGAAAGCGAGGTCCTCGGGCAGGCGCCAGGGCAGTTGGTTGTCGCGGCCGATCACGCCGTTGCGTGCGCGGGCGACGATCAGGGTCAGCGTCGTCATGGGAAGGTCGGAGTCGAGGCAAACGGCGCGCTTAATCGGCGCCGCCGGGGCTTCGATTCTAACCGACGGATCCCGTGCGGGTTCCGGGCCTCATGACGACGGCGGATCATCGTCGAACGCCACGGGCGCGAGCGGTGCCGAAGGCGCATCCGGCGCCGGAGGGGCTTCGTCCCACAGCGTCACGCTGATGCCGGCGCCGCCCGGGCGAGTGGCAACGGGCAGCAAAGAGGGATCGTCGTCCCCGAACGGGTCACTTGAATGCGTATCGCGGGAATCGGCGCGCTGGAATGAACTATCGAGTGCCATCTTGACGACATAACCCAAGGTAACTATTCCCGGACTGAGAAAACATCTGGAAATAAAGTAATCATCGCGTCGGTGAAGGCGATTATGCGAACGATGATAGTCGTATGAGTTTTGTACGCACGTTCGGCAAATATGTAGTTTTTACGCTCCGACAATGCACGACTTTAGCGAGATGCGTGCCATCCAGGCGGATCCGTTGAGGGGTAAAGCGGGTCGGAAATATTGCGAAAAACGCCGCCTGAATAACAGGCGAAAACGTTTCAATGGTGAAACGTCACGTCAGAAAAACCTGAAGTCCGTGCGATTCCGGTATAAGATTTTGTCGTATCAAATTGTGCGCAAAGCTTTTAATAAATATGTGAGAAATTCTTGCCAAGCCCGTCCTGTCAGGGTTTTGTGGCGGTTTCGTTCGCCTCGGGCGATATTTGTTTTCGGGGTTTCTGGGTTATAGTAGTCTCTCAAAAACGGCACAGAATCAGACATAAAGGGTTTCGTGGAAGGGTGCAAGGGGTTTCGCGCCATGTCCCGGGGGCGACGTATCGAACTGCAAGTCCTGCTGTAAATGCACTGGCAAACATGCGAGGACAACGAAGTCTGCGATCTAGCGCGAGCCTTGACTACGCGACCTTTTCAACGAACGTTGAACTAAGGATCTGAATAATGGACGTCGCTCGGCGGCAACTCATATACGTGACTCGCGATCCAAGCGAGACGCTGTGCGCGCGTTTCGAGGAGCGTGGCTGGCACATCGAAATCGTCGCGAGCGCGCGCGACACGCGCAAGGCCTTGCGCAATGACGTGGCAACAGGCGGTCTGCTCGATCTGTCGAGCCATTTTGAATCGCATGAACTGGCAGCGTTCGAATCGTCGCTGACCATGACCAACGTGGGCTGGGTCGCGGCAACCGTCGCGGGCCAGCTGGAAGACTCCGCCGTACGGCGCCTGATTCGCGATTATTGTTTCGATTACGTCACGCTGCCGACGTCGAACGACCGTGTCGTCGATTCCGTCGGGCATGCGTACGGCATGGTGGCGCTGCATGATGCGGCGTCGAACGACGCGCGCAGCGAAGGCCGCGCGGAAGGCGAGATGGTCGGTTCGTGCGACGCGATGCTTGCGCTGTTCCGCTCCATCCGCAAGGTCGCGATGACCGACGCGCCCGTCTTCATCTCCGGCGAATCGGGCACCGGAAAGGAACTCACGGCGGTGGCCATCCACGAACGTTCCGCGCGCCGCGACCAGCCTTTCGTCGCGATCAATTGCGGCGCGATTCCCGCGCATCTGCTGCAATCGGAGCTGTTCGGCTACGAACGCGGCGCGTTTACCGGTGCCAATCAGCGCAAGATCGGCCGGGTGGAAGCAGCCAACGGCGGCACGCTGTTCCTCGACGAAATCGGCGACCTGCCGCTCGAAAGCCAGGCCAGCCTGTTGCGCTTCCTGCAGGAACGCAAGGTCGAACGCCTGGGCGGCCACGGCTCGACGCCGGTAGACGTGCGCATCATCTCGGCGACGCACGTCGACATGCAGACGGCGATGATCGAAGGACGTTTCCGCGCCGACCTGTATCACCGGCTGTGCGTGCTGCAGATCGACGAGCCGCCGCTCCGGGCGCGCGGCAAGGACATCGAACTGCTGGCGAAGCACATGCTCGACCGCTTCAAGAAGGACGCGAGCCGTCGTCTGCGCGGTTTCTCGCCGGACGCCATCGCCGCGATCCACAACTACGGCTGGCCGGGTAACGTGCGCGAGTTGATCAATCGCGTGCGGCGGGCCATCGTGATGTCGGAAGGGCGCCAGATCACCGCGCGCGATCTCGAACTCGGCGAATACGTGGAAGTCGCGCCGGTGTCGCTGGCGCAGGCGCGCGAGGCGGCGGAGCGCCAGGCGATCGAACTCGCGCTGCTGCGGCACCGTGGGCGGCTCGGCGATGCGGCGCATGAACTGGGCATTTCGCGCGTGACGCTGTATCGGCTGTTGAGCGCGCACGGCATGCGTCATATCGAAGTCGACGCGCCGCCGGAACACGCGACACGCGGCTGATTGCCGCCGCCGGATCCTTCCCGAAACGGGCGCCAGGGCGCCCGTTTTGCATTGCCGCGCCGGCCGCATGGCATCGCGAGCGTGGTGTCTGCGCGCTTGGTAGAATCGCTCTTTCCGCCTTCCGTTCGCGAGGGCGCGCGGCATTCCCAAGGAACATCGAATGAAACAGTATCTCGAGCTCGTCCAGACGATCCTCGATACCGGCACGTGGCAGGAAAACCGCACGGGCATTCGCACGATCAGCATCCCCGGCGCCATGCTGCGCTACGACCTGCAACAAGGCTTTCCCGCCGTCACCACCAAGAAGCTCGCGTTCAAGTCGGCGATCGGCGAGCTGGTCGGCTTCCTGCGCGCGTCGAAGAGCGCAGCGGATTTCCGCGCGCTCGGCTGCAAGGTGTGGGATGCCAACGCCAACGACAATCCGCAGTGGCTCGAGAATCCCTATCGTCAGGGTCCGGACGATCTCGGCGATGTCTACGGCGTGCAGTGGCGCAAGTGGCCCGCCTACAAGCTGGTCGATGCGCGTTCCGGCGACCAGATCGCCGATGCCACCAACCGCGGCTATCAGCTCGTCACGAGCTTCAGCGAGAACGGCCGCGAGCAGGTGCTGCTGTACAAGGCGATCGATCAGCTGCGCCAGTGTCTCGACACGATCATCGAGCGTCCGACCGACCGACGCATCCTGTTTCACGCATGGAATCCCGCCAAGCTCGATGAAATCGCGCTGCCCGCGTGCCACCTGCTGTACCAGTTCATTCCCAACGCGACCACGCGCGAGATTTCGCTGTGCCTGTATATCCGCAGCAATGATGTCGGCCTCGGCACGCCGTTCAACCTGACCGAGGGCGCGGCGCTGCTGCATCTGGTTGGCCGGCTGACGGGTTACACGCCGCGCTGGTTCAGCTATTTCATCGGCGATGCGCACATCTATGAAAACCAGCTCGACATGCTGCAGGAGCAATTGAAGCGCGAGCCGTATCCGTCGCCGCAACTGATCATCTCGGACCGTGTGCCGGACTACGCGGTCACGAAGCGCTATGAGCCCGAATGGCTGGAGAAGATCGAGCCGACGGACTTCGCGCTCGAAGGCTATCGGCACCACGAGCCGCTCACCGCGCCGATGGCCGTGTAAGCGGCTGTCCTGAACGGTCTGGTGTTCGAAAAACGCGCGGCTTTGGCCGCGCGTTTTTCATTTCAGCCCCGATGATGATCGTTGCCGCCGCCGTGTTGAGGTTGCTGGGCTTGTTGCGGTTGCCGTTGCGGCTGCGGATGGGGCTGCGGATGGGGCTGCTGTTGCGGTTGCGGCGGGTCGCGATGGGTTTGCTGCATCTGCGGCGGTGCTTGATGCACCTCCTGACGCATCGGCTGACGCTGAGGCGCGGGATGATACTCCGGCGGCCGTTGGGCTTGCTGCTGCGGCATCGGCGGCGGCGCGTGCGGCTGCTCGACGTGAGCCGGGCGATAAGGCTGTGGCTGTGGCTGTGGCGCGTGCTGGGCGAAGCCTGCTTGCGGCGGCTGCGGCTGCGGCTGAGTCGGCGCGTGCCGAGCAAAGCCCGCTTGCGGTTGCATCGGCGTTTGAGGCGCGCCGCGATAGACCTGCGGCGCATGCGGCGCAGACGCTTGTGCCTGGGCTTGCTGTGGCGCCGGCGCGTGAGGCGCGGTCTTGAACGGGTGTCCTGGTGCGGCATCGCCGTGTGATCCGTGCGGAGCGGCGCCGAACTGTGCTTGTTGCGGCGGGTGCGGCACGCCATTGCCATGCGGCTGCGCCAGTTGTCCGACGCCCGGTGTAGCAGCGAATCCTGGCCGCTGTGGCGCGCCGGGCGGCGGCGAGTTCGGTGCATTCGGCACATTCGGCCCATGCGCCCCATTTGGCCCATGCGCCGCATTGAACGCAGCGCCATCGGCGATCACTTGCCGAGCCGGCCCATGTGTCGCGACGAGATGCACCGGTTCATTGCGCGGCACAACTGCCCGCGCATCGCCATGCTGCGGAAAACGGCCCTGAAACGCCGGCGGCGCAACTGGCGCGCGCGTCGCCACGACGGGACGCGTGTAACCACCCTGCGGCGGCCGATAGTCCGCACGCCGCGCCCCCGGCGCGAAGCTGTCGCGGGTCGGCACGATGCCCGGCGCACCCGCGAAGAAATGCGGATTGCGCAGGCGCGCCGGATCGATGGCATAGGGCTGGCGTCCGACCGGCTGGCCTCTCACGAACAGGTTGGCTGGCGCGGCAGTGAGTCCGCGCCGCTCGCGATAATTGATGTACGTGTTGTTGATGTGCACCGAGCGATCGACATACACATGCCGGTTCACCCGCTCGTAGTAGCGCGGGCTCCAGCCGTCGCGATGCGGATGCCACGGCTCGCCCGGCCCGAGCGGGAACCACGCGAGCCCCGCGGCCGCGACGCCGCCCACGGCAAGCGCGACGTTCCAGTCGACGCCGCCGTCGCCATCGCCGACGAAGCCGACCAGCGCCGGCGCGTAGGCCGGCGACGCGGCGACGGCGTCCGGACCCGGCACCCACGCCCACTGCGACCCGACAAATGCCCAGCGGCCATAGTGATAGGGCGCGAAGCCCCACGGTGCATCGTCGATCCAGGTCCAGCCCCACGGGTCCTGCCACGCCCAGTGTCCCTGCCGATACGGCGCCCAGTCGGCGGACACGGCATTCGGCACCCACACCGGCCCATACGACGGATCGGTGCGCCAGGTGCCGTTGGCATCGAGATCCTGATAGCCGGGCATGTCACGCGACACGTAGCGCGCCGAGATCGAGCGATCCTCGGCGGCATCGCGGCTCGCGGCCCATTGATCGAAGGCATCGGGCGCGGGGGCCGCGTTCGCCGCCGTCTGCGTGAGATTCGTGCCTTCGAACGTGCTCTGCTGGCCGCCGCCGAGCTGCACCGCGCCGCCGTCGCCATACACGGTCACGCCGCCGCTGCGCACCGTGACGGTGGTGGCGCGGCCATCGGGCGCGACGTCCACGCGCAGGTCGCCGGGCGTCGTCACGGTCAGCGCGATGTTGGGCGTGTCGATCTCATAGTTCGAGCCGGGCGGCACTTCGCGCACGCGCGTCGACAGCGTGCCCTGCGCGATCTTGAGCTGCGCGGTGTTGTCGTCGAGCGCGAGCACCGTCAACGCGGTGGACGATCCCAGGCGCACCGCCGTCGAGCCGACGTGCAGCTCCGAGCGTGCGTTCTCGTCGTTCCAGAGCTGATCGCCGGTCGTGAGCGGGCGATTGATTTGCGCGTAGGACCAGTCGGAGGCGCCGGCGGGTTCGGTCGTCACGGCGCCGGCCATGTAGTTGAGCCGCGCGATGCGTCCGGGCGGATCGCCGGAGTCGTTCTGCGGCGCGGCGGCCATTGATGGCGTCTGCGCGAACGCGCCCGTCCCCGCCTGCGACAACAGCGCGCACACGGCAAGCGTCGCGGTCGCAATGGTCCTGGTCTTCATTGTTGTCTCCGCCAGCCGCGCCGTGCGCCATGCGGGCGCCCTCCGTGCGCGCGGCCTGTCGGATCAATGTATCGCCGGGCCGTGTATCCGTACGATGCGGTTTGTAACGGCGCACAGGCGTGCGTAACAAAGCTTATCGGCGGGAGAGGAAGTCTTCGAAGTGACGCTGGCCGGACGGCGTCACGCGCAGCACGCGACGCTTCGCCGTCTGCTCGATCCAGCCGCGCGTCTCGCAGGCCGTCAGGAACGCCGCACCGAGCGCGCCGCCGAGATGCGGCCGCCGCTCGCTCCAGTCGATGCAGGTGCAGGCGAAGCGTCTCCTGCGCGCCCGCTGCGCCGTCAGGTCAATGCCGAGCGCCGCGAACGCCTCGGCTCCGTCAGGCGTCGCTTCGAGCGCGGTGGGGCCCGGCGCCTCGGTCGGGCCGGCCACGGCGGCAAGCCAGTGGCGCGCGAGCATGCCGTCGAACACCTGCACGGCCAGTTCGCCCGCCAGATGGTCGTAGCAGGTGCGCGCGTAACGCATCTCGAGCGGCACGGCGGACGGTGGCCGTTCGGGCGTACGCTGCGGCGCGCTGGCCCGCGCCAGATTGGCGAGCGCCTCGATGGCCGCGGCGATGTCGGGCGTCGCGATCCGATAGTAGCGATGCCGCCCGCTCACCTCGAGCGCCAGCAGCCCGCCTTCGGTGAGGCGCGAGATGGCCGCTCGCCGCCGAGGGCGACAGGCCCGCGATCATCGTCAGTTCGCCTGCGGGACGCGCGGTGCCGTCCATCAGCGACCAGAGCATCGCGGCGCGGCCGGGATCGGCGAGCAGCGCGCCGATGCGCGACAGACCAGGAAAATGGCGCGTGCGCGAGTCGGTGACATCGAGTGCGGTATTCATGGCGTGAATTCGAAACCGTTGACCGGATCGGTTCACTCTAGCGCGACTTCGCATCCGATGTTTCACCGCATCCCGAAATGTCGTTGCATGCGCGCGGCGCTAAAATGTCCGCTGGCATTTCGAAGCAGCAGGAGATTTCCCATGACCAGACTGATTCTCGCGAGCGTCCTAGGCTTCGCGATGCTTTGCGCGGGCTGTGCGGGCGGGCCGTCGTCATCGGCGGGCGGCGGCGGCAGCATCACCATGTACGGCACCGTCGACCAGGGCATCACCGTCCACGACTAGCCGCATTTTCGCTTCGTATAATCGGCGTCACACGCTTCCAACGATGACGCCCATGAATACGCCCGCCGTAACGCCCATCCTCGCGGCCCCGAAGAGCCGCGCCGAAACCACCTTCCGCTTTCTTGCCGAGCCGACTTCCGTGAATTTCGGCGGCAAGGTGCATGGCGGCGCGCTGATGAAATGGATCGACGAAACCGCCTATGCCTGCGCGGCCATGTGGTCGGGGCGTTACGCGGTGACGGTGAGCGTGGGCAATATCCGCTTCCGGCGGCCCATTCTGGTCGGCAATCTGGTGGAACTGCGGGCACGCGTGGTCGCGACGGGGCGCACCAGCATGCACATCCATATCTCCGTGCACGCGGGCGATCCGAAAGTCGGCGAGTTGCAGCAGACCACTGATTGCCTGATGGTGTTCGTCGCCGTCGACGAAAAAGGCAGCCCGACGCCGGTGCCTCCCTTCGTGCCGGAAACCGACGAAGAACAGCGCCTCGCCCGCTATGCGATGGACGTGAAGGACGCGCTGGATGCGATCGTCGAGCTGAAGCCGGAGGAAGTCGCGGCGGGCAAGGTCTGAACCCGCCGCATGGCCGGAACGACGCGCGTTATTGCTCGCCGACCATGTCGCCCGGCTTGACCCATTCGTCGAACTGCTGCTCGGTGACGAAGCCGAGCGCCAGCGCGGACGCCTTCAGCGTCGTGCCTTCCTTGTGCGCCTTCTTCGCGATCTTCGCGGCCTTGTCGTAGCCGATATGCGGATTCAGCGCCGTGACCAGCATCAGCGATTCGTTGAGCAGGCTGTCGATGCGCTTCTCGTTCGGCTCGATGCCCACCGCGCAGTTGTCGTTGAAGCTGTGCGCGCCGTCGGCGAGCAGGCGGATGGACTGCAGCACGTTGTGCGCGATCATCGGCCGGAACACGTTCAGCTCGAAGTTACCGCTCGCGCCGCCGAAATTCACCGCGACGTCATTGCCGAAGACCTGACAGCACAGCATGGTCACGGCTTCGGACTGCGTCGGGTTGACCTTGCCCGGCATGATCGAGCTGCCCGGCTCGTTCTCGGGAATCGACAGTTCGCCGAGGCCGCAGCGCGGACCGCTTGCGAGCCAGCGCACGTCGTTGGCGATCTTCATCAGGCTCGCCGCGACGGTCTTCAGCGCGCCATGCGCGGCGACGAGCGCATCGGCGGCGGCCATCACCTCGAACTTGTTCGGCGCGGTCTCGAAGGGCAGGCCGGTGAGCTTGCCGATCGCCGCCGCCACCTTGCCCGCGAACTGCGGATGCGCGTTCAGCCCCGTGCCGACCGCCGTGCCGCCCTGCGCCAGCTGGTACAGGTGCGGCAGCGTCGCCTCGACGTGGCGGATGCCCTGGTCGAGCTGCGCGACATAGCCTGAGAATTCCTGTCCGAGCGTGAGGGGCGTCGCGTCCTGCAGGTGCGTGCGGCCGATCTTCACGATCTTGGCGAACGCCTTCGACTTCTCGTCGAGCGTGTTGCGCAGCGTCTTGAGCGCCGGCACCAGATGCTTGACGATGCCGTAGGCGGCGGCGACGTGCATCGCGGTCGGGAAGACGTCGTTGGACGACTGGCCGCGGTTGACGTCGTCGTTCGGATGCACGAGACGCTCTTCGCCGCGCGCACCGCCGAGGATCTCGCTCGCGCGGTTCGCGATGACCTCGTTGAGGTTCATGTTGGTCTGCGTGCCCGAGCCGGTCTGCCACACGGCGAGCGGGAATTCGTCGGGATGCTTGCCGTCGATGATCTCCTGCGCGGCCTGCATGATCGCCTTCGCCTTCTTCGAGTCGAGCTGTTTCAGCTCGTCGTTCACCTCGGCGGCGGCGTGCTTGATGACGGCGAGCGCCGTGATCAGCTCGGGCGACTGCTTTTCCGTCGAAATCTTGAAGTTCTGCAACGAGCGCTGCGTCTGCGCGCCCCAGAGTTTGGCGTTCGGCACGGCGATCTCGCCGAACGTGTCCTTCTCCATCCGTACGTCGCCTTGCGCGTTCTGTGTCATGGCTCGAAAGTCCTTACGAAGTTGGATCAAAGCTGCTTGTCGACGGGCAACAGCATAAACAGGCCGGTCATCGCATTGCGATATAACCCTGCTTCGGGATCGAAATTCCAGGTGACGAGGCTGCCGTCCTGCTCGGCGGTCCACACGAGCCCCGATTGCGGTGCTCCCGTGCGCCGCAGCTCCTCGGTGACGGCCGCTGTGGCGAGCTGGACCCGCCAGCTGACTTTCGGATCGGTGCCGTGGTCGAACAGCTGGGCGGCCTGGCTGGCGATGGACGCGTCGTGGATCACGAGCGCGAGTTCGGTGTTCAGTTTCGCCGAGCGCGGATCGAGATTCATGGAGCCGATCACGAGGATACTCCGATCGATCACATAGGCCTTGGCATGCAGGCTGGCGCGCGACTGCGAGCCGAACAGGCCCGCGCGCGGACTGCCTTCGCCCGCCACCTGCAGCGGCTTGAATTCGTACAGTTCCACGCCGTGCTGCAACAGCGGAATCCGATACGGCGCGTAGCCCGCCTGCACCGCGACGGCATCGGTTGCGGCAAGCGAATTGGTCAGCACCGCGACGCGCACGCGACGCTTCGTCACGTCGGAGAGGATGTTCACGCCGGCGTCGTGCGGCACGAAGTAGGGCGAAATGATCAGGAACTCGCGCTGCGCCTGCTTGAGCAGTTCCGCGAGGCGGTTCATCGGCGGGCTCTGGTAGTCGTCGCTCGGATGCTCGATCTTGGATGGCGAATCCACCCAGAACTCCGTCGGCGCCCAGACCAGGCCCATTTCCCCGCGCGCGATCTGCCGGGCCAGCGGCGTCGCGTTGAGCGGCTTGGCGTTCAGCGGGTCCGCCTGGGCGCGCCAGTGCGCGCGCAGGTCGTCGCGGGTCTTGTCGAGCTCGGCGGGGTCGAACTTCTGCTTGTTCAGCGCGCGCAGCGGGTAGGAGAGCGGGCTGTTCCAGTAGTCGTCGAAGCTCGCGGAGATCTTCTGCGTGACGGGACCGGCGGCGAACACGTCCAGGTCGCGGAACTGCAGCGTCGGACTCGCGCTGAAGTATTCGTCGCCGAGATTGCGGCCGCCGACGATCGCGATCTGGTTGTCCGCGATCATCGCCTTGTTGTGCATCCGGCGCGTGAAGTGATTCAGGTTCGTGAAGAAATTCTGCGTGCGCTCGGCAAAGCTGCGCTGCGCGCTGCCGTACGGGTTGAAGACGCGGATCTCGATCTTGTCGTGCGAATTGAGCGCCGCCATGATCCGGTCGATGTCCTTGAAATTCAGGTCGTCGACCAGCATCCGCACGCGCACGCCGCGATCCGCCGCATACAGCGCCGCGCCGAGCAGCAGCTTGCCGGTGTTGTCTTCCTCGGCAATGTAGTACTGCATGTCCAGCGTCTTCGTCGCCGCGCGGGCGAGCGCGATGCGGGCCTGGAGCGCGTCGGTACCGGTCGGCAGCAGACGCACCGCGGACTGCTCCGGATGTTGGCGTTCGAGCGGCGTCAGCGCGGCTTCGAGCGGCGTCGCGGTATCGGGCGGGAGGGCCTGGCTTGCCGGACGGTCGAACGCCGTCGCGGGCGGGCGCGTGGCGCAGGCGCCGAGCAGCGTGACGGCCAGCAGCGCCGCGGCCAGGCCGCGCACGCCTGTAATGATTCCTCGCGGCGCAATGCGCCGACCCTTTCGCACGCCCGGCGCGCCACGCCGTGCTGCTCGCTGCATTCCCCGGCTTTCCGACACTTCGATTCCTCGTTCTCGTTGTCTCGACTCGTCCGTCGCTTGTGCTCTGGTGCGCGTGGCGGACGAAGCGTCGTAGCAAGAAGCGTTCTCCCGCCACGTCATCGAAACAATTCTAAGGGGAATCGTGAAACAGCCCTGCGGACGTCGGTGGCATGGCGAACGAGGAAGTCGGCGAAAGCGTGTGACGAAAAAAAAGCCCGCCTGGTCGAAGGCGGGCTGACAACCCCTGTCACAGATGTCTCAAGGAGGAGACGGATTCATCGTAACCATGGACGAGCGGCGCACCAACCAAGCATTCGTGCCATGCATTTCGTCATGTAGCTCATTTGCTTATCAGGCATCAGGCGTGGCCGTGCGGGGCGGCGCTGGCATCGGCGGCGTCCGGGTTCGGGGCCGCGCCCGTTTCGATGAACCGCCGGCTGATCCGGTGAAACCGCAGCGTCATCAGCGCGGCGACACTTGCGAGCCCGGCCGCGAGTCCCCACCACAAGCCCTTCGCGCCCAGTTCGAAGTGAAACGCGAGGACATAGCCCGTCGGAAAGCCGACGCCCCAGTAGCCGAACGCGGCCGCGAGCATCGGCACGCGGGTGTCGCGCAGGCCGCGCAGGCAGCCCGAGCCGACGGTCTGCATGCCGTCGACGATCTGGAACACCGCCGCCACGCCAAGCAGCGAGGCAGCGAGCGCGACGGTGCGGGCATTGGCGGGATCGTCGAGCTTCAGGTAGAGGCCGACGATCGCGTGCGGCACCGTGATCAGCACGAGGCCGGAGCACATCATGAAGCCGACGCCCAGCGCCAGCGCGACGAAGCCCGCATGGCGCGCGGCGACCGGCACGCCCGCGCCGACCCAGTAGCCGACGCGCACGTTCGCCGCCTGACCGATCGCGAGCGGCACCATGAACGCCACCGACGCCACGTTGAGCGCGATCTGGTGCGCGGCCAGCGGCGCTTCGCCGAGCAGGCCGACCATCATGCCGGTGGCGAGGAAGAGGGTGGATTCGACGCCGTAGGTGATCGCAACCGGCCAGCCGATGCCGAACAGTTCGCTCATCAGCGGCAGGCGCGGCCGCGTGCGCGTGACGAAATGGCGGTAGCGCGGCCGCAAATGCAGGAACGCGACGAGTGCGAGCGCGATCAGCCAGACGGTGATGGTGGTCGCGGCGGCGGAGCCGAGAAAGCCTTCGCGCGGCAGGCCGTAGGCGCCGTGAATCAGGCCGTAGTTGAGGAAGCCGTTGACGAACACCCCGCCGATCGACACCCACAGCAACCTGCGCGCCGCACCGATGGCCGGCAGGAACGCGCGCATCATGCCGACGCCGATCAAACTGCCGGGCGTGCCCCAGCGCAGCACCGCGCAGTATTCGCCGACGTTCTTCGCCAGCAGCGCCGGTTCGTGGAACGCGAGCAGGATGGCTTCGGCATAGGACAGCAGCACGAAGGCGGGCACCGCGAGCAGCAGCGAGAGCACGAAACCGGTCCAGTAGATGCTCGGCACGCGCTCGTCGGCGTTGGCGCCGCGTGCATGCGCGACCGATACCGACACCGACGTCAGCACGCCCTGCAGCAGCGTCACGACGACGAAGAAGAGATTCGCGCCGAGGCCGCCGGCGGCGAGCGCATCGGGACCGAGCGAGCCGAGCAGGATGGTGTCGGTGACGCCCATCGCCATCTGCGAGAGCTGCGCGATGGCGAGCGGCGCCGCGAGGCGCGCGGTGTCGGCGGCGTGACGGGTGAGGCTCGGCGGTCCTTGATGCGCGCGCTGCGCGCGCGTGGTCTGGGCTTGCATGGTTGAGAGCGAATCGAACGGAGAGGACGCGGCGGCGTGGCGGCGCGGCGTGGGGACGCAAGCTTCCTGACCGTGCCGACGTCAGGATTATTCCGCGCCGTTCTCGGGGCCAGGCCGCGAAACGAAAGATGACAAGCTTATTGCGTCGCGTGCGGCCTGTCGATGACGCGCCGGCTTATGCCGGGCTTTTGGCAAGCGCGTGACGCGTACGCTCAAACTTCGCGATGCGTCACTCGGGCGCGCGCACGCGGATGGTCTGGCCGTCGAGCTTGACGACCTGGCCCGCGCGGATCTTGCACGTCTTGCGCAGTTCCACGTGGCCGTCGACGGTGACATCGCCCATGGCGACGCGCGCTTTCGCGGAGCCGCCGCTGTCTGCGAGACCCATCAGCTTGAGCAGGTTGTGAAGTTCGACGAAGTCGCCCGTGAGGGTGAATTGGAGTGACGGCATGGACGGGCGAAGCAGGATTGCAGGAAGGAGACGTCCATCATAAACCACCGGCGCCACGCGCCGGGCATGCGCCGTGCTCCTTGCAAACGGGACCCCGGTAAACGGTTCGAAAGCAGTCTGGTTGGCAAATGTAGCCAGATGAAACCGTCGGTAACAATGACAGCTTTCGGAGAACTCGTCCGCGCACCGAGGGGTCCGACGAATTGACTGAAACAGCTTCGGTCATCTTTCCAAATCGACAAACGCCGCGCGGACAGCATTCCGGCGGCACACAAACCAGAGAGAGGACACGCTCATGACTCAAGCTCGCAATCTGTTGATCGGTACCGCCATTGCCACGCTCGCTGCTTCGAGCGCCTTTGCGCAAAGCACGCAGCCGGCCCCCATGACGCCCCCGCCCGCACAGGCGCAGACCATGCAGCCGGCGCCGGGCCAGATGTCGAACCAGATGCCCGGCAACGCCATGCCCGCGCAGGTCCAGCAACCGGCGACGCCGGCGCCGCAGAACCTCGTCGCGCCCGCTCCGACCGATCCGCTCGTGCAGCGCCGCAACGCCAACGCACAGGCCAACGCGGAGTACCGCGCGTCGAAGAAGGCGTCGAAGGCCGAACTGAAGGCGCAGCGCCAGCAGGCCAAGGCCGACTACAAGGAAGAGGTCAAGAACGCGAAGATCAATCGCAAGGCCGACAAGGACGCCGCCAAGGCCGAACTGAACGCCACCGAGCCGAGCACGCCGAAGGACACGGGACTGCAGCACTAAGCGGATCACTAAGCGAGTCGCTGTCCAGGCGGAAACGTTCAAGGGAGGACTTATGAAGCAAGGATCGAAGGCATTCCTGGCCGCGCTCGTCGCGGCGACGCTGGCCAGCGCGAGCGCGGTTTCGTTCGCGCAGACCACCAGCGACGCGCCGATGACGAAGGCCGATCAGAAAGCGGCGAAGAAGCAGGCGTCGGCCGACAAGGACGCGGCTGTCGCGCAGGCCAAGGCCGACAAGAAGAAGACCGAAGCCCAGTCCGAAGCCAACGAAGCCGCTGCGGACGCGAAGCTGAAGAACGCGAAGAAGGCGGACTGATCGTCTGAACGCATCGAGCAGCACGGCGAGCCCGGTTCCCGACGAACCGGGCTTGTTTCTTTTTGGGGCCAAAAGCTGAGCCCTGGCAAAGACTTGCGCGCAAAGCTTGTATGGATATACAGTGTGCGTCACTCTTTTCCCGCCCGTCCTTGTTCCCGTGCTCACGCTCCCCGATACCGCCGACACCGCTGCCGATGCCACCGCCAGACAAGTCGCGGACTATCTCGCGAAGCTCAACGAGGCGCAGCGCCAGGCGGTCGAATTCGGTGTCGATGAACCTGATCGCCGTGGCGGCCCGCTGCTCGTCATCGCGGGCGCGGGATCCGGCAAGACCAATACGCTCGCGCATCGCGTCGCGCACTTGCTGGTGAAGGGCGCGGACCCGCATCGCATCCTGCTGCTCACCTTTTCGCGCCGCGCCGCCCTCGAAATGACCCGGCGCGTGACGCGCATCGCCACCCAGGCGCTCGGCACGCGCAGCGCCATCGCGCAGGGACTGACCTGGTCGGGCACCTTCCACAGCGTCGGCGCGCGGCTGCTGCGCGATCACGCCGATCTTGTCGGACTTGCGCCGTCGTTCACCATCAACGACCGCGAAGACTCCGCCGACCTGATGAATCTCGTGCGCCACGAGCTCGGCCTGTCGTCGAAGGAAAAGCGCTTCCCGGCCAAGTCCACCTGCTTTTCGATCTACTCGCGCGTCGTGAACACCGGCGCGTCGCTGGCCACGGTGCTCGATCAGTCGTTTCCCTGGTGCCGCGAGTGGGAAGCCGACCTGAAGCGCCTGTTCGCCGCGTATGTGAACGCCAAGCAGTCGCAAAGCGTGCTCGACTACGACGACCTGCTGCTCTACTGGTCGCATCTCGCGGCGGAGCCGTCGGTTGCGGCGGACTTGTCGAGCCGTTTCGATCACGTGCTCGTCGACGAATACCAGGACACCAACCGCCTGCAGGCGTCCATCCTGCTCGCGATGAAGCCGGACGGGCGCGGCCTGACCGTCGTCGGCGACGATGCGCAGTCCATCTACTCGTTTCGCGGCGCGACGGTGCGCAACATTCTCGACTTCCCCGGACATTTCGACCCGCCCGCCGCCAGCGTCACGCTGGATCGCAACTACCGCTCGACGCAGCCGATCCTCGAAGCGTCGAACGCGGTGATCGGGCTCGCATCCGAGCGCTATACGAAGAACCTGTGGACCGACAAGGCGTCGGCGCAGAAGCCGCGCGTCGTCAGCGTCGCCGATGAAGCCGATCAGGCGCGCTATGTCGTCGAGAAAGTGCTGGAGGCGCGCGAAGGCGGCATGAAGCTCAAGTCGCAGGCGGTGCTGTTCCGCGCGGCTCATCACAGCGCCACGCTCGAGATCGAACTCACGCGGCGCAACATTCCGTTCGTGAAGTTCGGCGGCCTCAAGTTCCTCGATTCGATCCACGTCAAGGACGTGCTCGCCGTGCTGCGCTGGGCCGGGAATCCGCGCGACCGCGTCGCGGGCTTTCGCGTCGCGCAGTTGCTGCCGGGTATCGGGCCGGCGCTGG
The DNA here is from genome assembly GCF_031451215.1 of Caballeronia sp. LZ034LL. Classification (NCBI taxonomy): domain Bacteria; kingdom Pseudomonadati; phylum Pseudomonadota; class Betaproteobacteria; order Burkholderiales; family Burkholderiaceae; genus Caballeronia; species Caballeronia sp. LZ034LL. The sequence goes on along the minus strand of NZ_JARUXR010000001.1, from coordinate 2,147,374 downwards.
CCGGGCGGCTGCTCGACAGCGTGAGCGCGCCGCAGGCAGTGGCGTCGCAGGCCATCGCCGGTTTCCAGGCGCCGGCGCGCGCCAGCGAGGACTGGCCGCGTTTCGTCGGGCTGATGGCGAAGCTGTGCGGCCGCGAATCGGGCTGGCCCGCCGAGTTCGAAATGATCCGCCGCTGGTATGAGCCGCATCTCGAACGCAATCACGAGGACGCGGCGATCCGTATCGGCGACGTGCTGCAGATGGAGAGCATTGCGTCGACGTATCCGACGCGCGAACGCTTCCTCACCGAACTCACGCTCGATCCGCCCGACGCAACCAGCGACGAATCCGGCGTGCCGCTGCTGGACGAAGACTATCTGATCCTCTCGACCATCCATTCGGCCAAGGGCCAGGAATGGCGCAACGTGTTCGTGCTGAACGGCGTGGACGGCTGCATTCCGTCCGACCTGGGCACGGGCAGCGACGAGGAAATCGATGAAGAGCGGCGCCTGCTGTATGTCGCGATGACGCGTGCGAAGGAAGACCTGCATGTCATCACGCCGCAGCGCTTCTACGTGCACAACCAGACGCATCTCGGCGACCGCCACGTGTGGGCGCAGCGTACGCGCTTCATTCCGCCGCATCTGCTGCCGCAGTTCGAGACGGCGGCCTGGCCGCCGGTGATCGCGCCCACGGCGCCGACAGCCGCGGGGCTGGCGGCAGCCGCGAAGGCCAAGCTGGATATCGCGGCGCGCCTGAAGGGGATGTGGGAGTAAGACGGGCGCGCGATCAGCGCTGCGCGCGCGAGGCGCGCGGCGTGCGCGGCGGCGAGAAAATGCTGCGCAGCCAGGCGGCGAAGCGCGTGTAGCCGTCGTAAGGCTCTTCGACGAACAGTTCCGGGCGCAGCGAGCGCAGCATTTCGAGCACTTGCTGCGCTTCCTGCTTCTGGATCGAGCCATACACGATGCCGAGCCGCAGCAGACAGCGCAGTTCACCGAGCTTCTCGCGCGCCGTCGAGCCGATGCTCGTTTCCACCGAAATCTTCATTTCGTAGACGCGCTGGCGCAGCGAATCGGCGAGCCGCCATGCGGGCGTCTGCATCTTCTCTTCCACTTCGCGAATGTCCGCCGCCGCGGACTTGATCTGCGAGGCCAGCATGTCCACTTGCGATACGTCGCCCTTGGCTTCGGTGACGATGGCCGCCGCCCATTCGCGCGAGGCCTTGACGAGATCTTCCGCGGTCCAGTCGGCGCGAATCGCGAACGCGAAGCCATGTTCGGCCGCCTGCCGGATCAGGATCTCGACGACATCCGGAAACTCCTTGTCGAGCGCGCGCTTGGCCCACGCGTACTGGCCGTGCGAGAGCATGCGCTGCACGGCCTGCTCGGTGAGCGGCGTGTGGTTGTCGAGCAGGATCGCTCGCAAGAAGTCTTCGAACGACGGTGTGACGAACTGCGGATCCAGCTTCAGCGACAGACGCAGGAAGGCGTCGAAGTCGCGCTGCAAGGAAGCGATCGTCTCTTCGCGGAGCGAAAGGGTGATTTGACGCATGTTGGTTCCCGGTTCCGCTTCCGGATACGCCGGAAGCAGGTGATGCTGGTGGCGCCGCTTCTGTGAGCGGAGGCCATTCGCTTCTGATATCGGCGCGGGTTCCGGGAACTTGAGGCTTTCTTGGCGCTTTTTGAAGGCGGTTTGCACGCCGATGGAGGGAAAACGTTAGCGCAACACCAGCAGTTGCCAGACGAAGAACACGGTCAGGGACACCGCAATGGTCAGCAGCGGCCGTTTGCTGAGCACGCACACGATGACCGCCACGAGCGCCGCCACCAGCTGCGGATTGCGCCAGGTGAGCTCGGCGCCGGTGCCGTGCGGCGAGACGGTCATCGGCACGATGATGGCAGTCAGCACCGTCACGGGCACGAACGAGAGCGCGGTGCGCACGATGGGCGGGAAGGGCAGACGTTCGCCGAGCACGAAGACGGCGGCGCGGATCGTAAAGGTGACCACGGCCATGCCGAGGATGAGCAGCACGTAGTTCGAGGCAGCATTCATTGCGCGTGCTCCTTCGAAGCTTGCTTGCGTTGCGCGCGCTGGTCCCGCAGCGTGAGCATCATGCCGACCGCCACGCCCACGAGCACCGCCGCGAGCAGGCCCAGCTTGTACGGCCAGTCCTGCCACGCGAGCGACAGCACGCCCGAGGCCAGCGCCGCCGCGACGAAGCGCACCGCGACGAGCTGCGGCACGATGATCGCGATGAAGGTGGCGACCATCGCAAAGTCGAGTCCAAGCGACTTGAGGCCGGGAAACGCCGCGCCGAACAGCAGGCCGATGAGCGTCCACGCTTGCCAGTTCAGATACATCGCGACGCCGGAGCCGAAGAAATAGTGCGGTCCGATCTCGCCGGGATTGCGCTTCTGATAGTGCGCGTAGGCGACGGCGAAGACTTCGTCGGTGAGCACGGCGGCGAGCGCCCAGCGCCAGCGTCGCGGCAGATGCGCGACATACGGCGCAAGCGTCGCGGAATAGAGCACATGACGGAGATTGACGACGAGCGTCGTCGCCCAGATGACGGCGAAGCTCGCGTGCGACGCGATCAGGCCGACCGCGATGAATTGCGCCGACCCGGCGAACACGGCGAGCGACATCAGCTGGCCGTGCCACAGCGAGAGCGGACTGGCCGTGACGAGCGTGCCGAAGATCACGCCGAAGGGCGCGGCGCCGATCATCATCGGAAGGGTGTCGCGGGCGCCGGCGGCGAATTCGCGCAGTGCCTGGCCGGATGGCGGCGCGGACGGTCGAGTAGAGTGCCGCGCGGACTGCATGGCGGACGATTGTGCAGATGTTGCCTTCAAGATTTCCTCCTGTGACAGCGAGGATACGCAACGCGGTGTCCGGATGGCTTGTACGTTCTTGCGCTTGCCGTCGCTTCTTTGCGGTGCTTCTTTCCGGATGCTCAGCGCCAGCGGCCCGGCGGCACGCCGAACGCGCGCTTGAAGTGGCGCGTGAAGTGACTCTGGTCGGTGAAGCCGCTGGCCGCTGCGACGTCGGTGACCGACGCGCCCGAACGCAGCGCGGGGAGCGCCCGCACGATACGCATCTGGTTGCGCCACGCGTGCGGCGCGAGACCGGTCGTGCGCGCGAACAGCCGGGCGGCGTGAAAGGTCGACAGGCCCACCGTGCGCGCCAGTTCGGCGAGCGTGACGGGTTCGAGCAGGTCGTCGGCGAGACGCGATTTCATGGTTTCGACGCGTTGCGCGTCGGCGGCGAGCGACAGCGCCCCCGTGTGCTCCAGCGCGTGCCGTCCGACCAGCGTGGTGACGGCATCGACGAGAGCCAGTTCGGCCTCGAGCGGATCCGCGCCGCGCTCCAGCAGGTGATGCGCATGCACGAGACGACGTGCCAGATCGGCGTCGCGGATGATGTCATCCGGAAAGCGGGGCGCGACGGCGCGTTGTCCGCACAGATCGTGCGCCAGGTCCTCGACGAACGGCACCGGCAGATAGAACACGCGATAACGCCAGCCGACATCGACCGCCCGCGCGCCGGTATGCACTTCGCCCGGATTGATCACCGGCACCGAGCCGGTTTCCGCCACATGATGCGCGCCGCGATAGTCGAAGCATTCCGCGCCGGCCTCGATCACCGGCACCGTGTAGGCGTCGTGCCAGTGCGGCGTGAATTCGTGGTCGTAGTATTCCGCGGTCACCATGTCCGCGTCCGGCACGAGCGGCGAGCGCCAGTAGCGTGCGGCATCGCGGAAATGGGCGGCGTTCATGGCGTAAAGGCGAAATGGCGGATGAAGAAAGGAAACGGGAAGTTTATAACGTTGTCACTTCACCGGTATCGTCGTGCCTTCCGGCACGGGCACGGCGGTCACGCTGTTCTTCGGACTGCCGGTCGCGATGCGGTCGCTGTAGGTGAGATAGACGAGCGTGTTGCGCTTCGTATCGACCACGCGCACCACATGCAGCGTCTTGAAGATGAACGACATGCCGGCCGAGAACACGTCGGTCTTCTGCTTGAGCGGCTGGGAGAATTTGATCGGGCCGACCTGCCGGCAGGCGATCGACGCCTCGGTCGGATCTTCCGCGATGCCCAGCGTGCCCTTCACACCGCCCGTGCGCGCCCGCGAAACGTAGCAGGTCACGCCTTGCACGAGCGGATCGTCGTAGGCATCGACGGTCACGCGGTCAGAGCCCGTGAAGCGGAAGTTGGTATTGACGCTGGCGATCTCCTCGGCATGCGCGAGTCCCGCGCCGTAGAAGGAGGCCAGCAGTGCGAAGGCGAGGACGGGACGCTTCATCGACATCATCCGGAAAAGAAGAGGGGCGTCGTATTGTATCGACGCCCCTGGGTTCTTTCGATGTGTCGCACATCGGGTCCGTTCAATGGAAGATCAGGTAGAGAATTACCAGAACCACCACCGGCACGCCGAGCAGCCATCCGAGCAAGTAAGGCATGTTGTCCTCCTTCGCGTGTTTGTTTTTGACGGTTCCAGTATCGCGAAGGCGGCGCACGCACGTTAGCCGTGCGAGTCCGAAAGCTTTGTAGGTCCTGTCCTATCTTGAGCTTACGTAATCATTACGCTTGCGCTCGCTGATGTCCGTTATGCCCGCTTACGCGCCGGCCGATCGCGATACAGCGTCCGCACATAGTCCAGATGCTCGCCCGCGCATTCCCGCGCCCGTGCAGGGTTGCGCGCGACGATCGCATCGAACATCGCGCGATGCTGCGCCATGAGATTGGCCTCGACTTCGTCGTCGTAGTCGACCAGCCGATGCGACGTCAGCATCGATTCGCGCACCAGCTCGTTCAACCCATGCATGACGTGCGTCAGCGCGACGTTGTGCGTGGCATCGGCGATGGCCAGATGGAAGGCCGCGTCCTTTTCCGCGATGCGCGTGCTCTTGCTGGCCACCGCGGCCTCGAGCGCACCGAACGCGGCGGCGATGCGCGCCAGATCGGCCTCGGTGGCGCGCTCGGCGGCGTAGGCCGTCGATAGCGTTTCCAGCCCGTGACGCAGTTCCAGCACGTCGGCGCTGGCGTCCGGCTGCTGGTCGAGCAACGCGGCAAGCGGGCGCGACACCAGCGGCGCCGTCACGTGCGATACGACGAAACCCCCGCGCGCCGCCGCGCGGATGAAGCCATCGGATTCCAGCCGGATCAGCGCCTCGCGCAGCGACGGACGCGACACATTCAGCTGTTCGGCCAGGTCGCGTTCGGCGGGCAGGCGCTGGCCGGGCAGCAGCGTGCCGTTCGAGATCAACTCGCGGATCTGTCCGGACACGACGTCCGAGATGCGCACGCGGGCGTAGGAATGCGATTGGACGGGCTGGAAGGTCATCGATTGATGCAGACGGGACGTGAAAACTCGGAATTTGCCCGAGTTTGACACGAAACACGCATCTCTTTAAAGTCTTGGTCAGACCAAGCTTACCAAACAAGCTTACCAAGAAGCGTCGCCCCCTTTCCCGCAATCGACATCCGCCATCGGTCCTCATGAAAGTCGCCCTCTTCGTGCCCTGTTTCATCGACGCCTTTTATCCGCAAGTCGGTATCGCCACGCTGGAATTGCTCGAACGGCTCGGACTCGATGTCGACTATCCGCAGGACCAGACCTGTTGCGGCCAGCCGATGGCCAACAGCGGCGCGCACAAGGACGCCGCCGGCGCGGAACGCGTGTTCGCGCGCAATTTCGCCGACTATGACTACGTGGTGGGGCCGTCGGCGAGTTGCACGCATCACGTGCGCGAGCATTTCACCGCGATCGAGCAGACCAGCGCCGTGCAGAAAGTGCGGCGCAGCACGTTCGAACTGGTCGAGTTTCTCCACGACGTGCTCGGCGTGCGCGAGTTTCCGTGGGCCGAGTTTCCGCACCGCGTCGGGCTGCACAACAGTTGCAGCGCGGTGCGGCATCTGCGCGAGACGTCGAATTCCGAAGTTGCGGGCACGCCGTACTCGAAGCCGCGCGCGTTGCTGGAAGGCGTGAAGGGCATCGAGTTCGTCGCGCCGGCGCGTCCCGACGAATGCTGCGGCTTCGGCGGCACGTTCTCCGTGACCGAGGCGGCCGTCTCCGTGCGCATGGGGCAGGACAAGGTGAGCGATCACGTCGGCGCGGGCGCGGAGTACATCGTGTCGGGCGACATGTCGTGCCTGATGCATCAGCAGGGCTGCGCCGACCGCATGAAGGTCGAGGCGAAGTTCATCCATATCGCGCAGGTGCTGAACGGAGCGCGCGCATGAGCAAGACCATCCGTATCGATCACGCGAAGGCCGCCGGCGCGTTCCTGCAGAAACCGGATCACGTCGCTTTCCACGACAAGCGCCTGTGGGACTTGCGCACCAAGCGCGATGCGCAATCGCACGGCATCGCCGAATGGGAAACCATGCGCGATCTGGCGTCGGGCATCAAGGAACACACGCTGTCGCATCTCGCGGTCTACCTCGCGCAGTTCGCCGATCAGGCCGGGAAGAACGGCGTGACCGTGCATTTCGCGGCGAACGCGCAGGAACACAACGAACTCGTCTACCAACTGATGAGCGAGCGCGGCATGACCGCCCTCGTGAAGAGCAAGTCGATGCTCACCGACGAATGCTACATGCGCGACTATCTCGAGCCGCGCGGCATCACGGTGATGGAGACGGACCTCGGCGAGCGCATCCAGCAGCTCGATCACCAGGATCCGAGCCACATGGTGGTTCCGGCCGTCCACAAGCTGCGCGCGGACGTGGCGGAACTGTTCGGGCGCACCATCGGCACCGATCCCGCGAACAGCGACATCCACTATCTCGCGGAAAGCCAGCGCATGAACACGCGGCCGTATTTCGTGCGCGAGAAGACCGCCGGCATGACCGGCTGCAACTTCGCGGTCGCGGAGACGGGCACGGTTGTTGTGTGCACGAACGAGGGCAACGCGGACCTGTCGGCGAACGTGCCGCCGCTGCATATCGCGTCGATCGGCATCGAGAAGATCATTCCGACCATCGCGGATCTCGGTGTGTTCGTGCGCATGCTGTCGCGCAGCGCGCTCGGCTCGCCGATCACGCAATACACCTCGCATTTCCGCCAGCCGCGGCCGGGCACGGAAATGCACTTCATCCTCGTCGACAACGGCCGCTCCGAGCGCCTGGCGATGGACGACTTCTGGTTTTCGCTCAAGTGCATCCGCTGCGGCGCGTGCATGAACACGTGTCCGGTGTATCGAAGAAGCGGCGGGCTGTCGTACGGCGGTACGTATTCCGGGCCGATCGGCGCGATCATCAATCCGACCCACGACCTGAAGCGCTACAGCGCGCTGCCGTTTGCCTCGACGATGAACGGCAGCTGCACCAACGTCTGTCCGGTGAAGGTGAACATTCACGAGCAGATCTACAAGTGGCGCGAGGTGATCGCGGATAAACACGAGGTGCCCTTCGTCAAGCAGGAAGTGCTCAAGATGGCGGGGCGGCTGCTGGCGAGCCCGACGCTGTATCGCGCGAGCGTGGCGTCGCTGGGCGGCGCGCTCAAGCGTCTGCCCAACTTCGTGCTCTATAACCCGCTCAACATCTGGGGGCGCCAGCGCGAACTGCCCGAAGCGCCCGCCGAGACCTTTCACGAGTGGTATAGGAAAAACCGGAAGCCGGCCAAATGACGAGTCGCGAAGCTTTTCTCTCGAAGATCCGCGCGGCGCAGCCGGCCGCGCGTCCGCGGCCGGAGGTGCCGCTGTTTCCGGCGCCGCCGGGCGACCTGAAGGAGCGCTTCAGCACGGCGCTTGCCGCGATGGGCGGCACGTGTGTCGAGGCATCGAGTGTGCAGGACGTGAACGCGCTGATCGCCGCGCGCTTTGCGGACGCGAAGGTGATCGCGTCGGCCGTGCCGGGTGTCGCGGGGAACCGGCCGCTCGCCGCGGATACGGTGCCGGCGTCGCTCCAGGATGTCGATGTCGCGGTCGTCAGAGGGCGCTTCGGCGTCGCGGAAACCGGCTCGGTGTGGTTCAGCGAGCAGGAATATGTCGTGAACTCGATCGGCTATCTGGCCCAGCATCTGGTCGTGCTGCTCGATCCGGCGCAGCTCGTGGAAGGCTTGCAGCAGGTCTACCGGCGCGATGACTTCAGGACGGCGCGCTATGCGGTGCTGGTGACCGGGCCGTCGGCGACGGCGGATATCGAGGGCGTGCTGATTCGCGGCGCGCAAGGCGTGCGCTCGCTCACGCTGGTGTGGCTCGCGTGAAGCGGCGTGTGCGGAGCGTCAGTATCGCCAGAAGATCGCCACCGCGATGCCGCCGAACAGCAGCCACTTGACGATGTAGTACACGGTCCGGTTCCATGCCTTCAGGCGCTTGCCGACGAGCCGGATCGAATAGAGATACTTGAACGCGTGATTCAAGCCGCCGGTGCGGTCGCCGACTTCGTTCGGCGACGCCGCCGCGCGCATCAGGAAACCGCCGACCACGTGATTGACCGCCTGCGCCCAGCGATATTTCATCGGCCGCTCGATGTCGCAGAACAGGATGATGCGCTCCACCTCGGTCTTGTTCTCCGCCCAGTGCAGATAGGTTTCGTCGAACACGACTTCTTCGCCGTCATGCCACGCGTAGCGCTCGCCATCGACGACGATCGCGCAGCCGTCGCTGTTCGGCGTGACGAGGCCCAGGTGATAGCGCAGCGAACCCGCGTAGGGATCGCGATGCAGCGTCAGTGTGCCGCCAGGCGGCAGCATTGCGAACATCGCCGCCTTGACGGTGGGAATGCCTTGCAGGATCGCGAGCGTTTGCGGGCACAGCACCACGGCCGACGGATGCGGGTGGTCATACCATTTGAGATAGAAGCGTCGCCAGCCGCGTCGGAAGAATGAATTGAAACCGATGTCGTTGTATTGGGCCGCCGCCTGGATCTTGCTGGCTTCGTGCAGCGCCATGGCTTCGGCGCGGATGGTTTGCCAGTGCGTCTTGAGCGGCGCGAGTTCGGGGAAGAGGGAAGTGTGGAGATACGGCGTGGGCGGCACGCGCGAGAACAGGTAGACGAAGCCGTTCACCGGCGACATGAAGGTCGAATGGTCGGAAAGCTGCCGGAAGAAACCGTGGCGAACCTTGCCACGCCAGTGCGTGTAGGCCGCGCAGACGATGAAGATCAACAGGATGACCCAGCGCATCGTTTCTCTCCTTGTCGATTATCTAATGCATTGATCGACGTAGAGAAATTATACAAACGGTTAAACGAACTCCGCTTGGACGGTGATGACGCGTAGAGGGAAGAAAACCGGCGCGCAAAAACAAAAAGCCCGGTCGAAAGACTGGGCTTTTGCTGGATCCTGCGATGAAGCCTTTTTGGCTCCCCGACCTGGGCTCGAACCAGGGACCTACGGATTAACAGTCCGGCGCTCTACCGACTGAGCTATCGGGGAACAACTAACAACATCTGAAGCTGAGATGAAAAACCCAGCCAAGAGACTGGGTTTTGAACAACGCTTGCTGGAGCTTTTGAAGAAACTTCGTGTTGAAGCTCTTGGCTCCCCGACCTGGGCTCGAACCAGGGACCTACGGATTAACAGTCCGGCGCTCTACCGACTGAGCTATCGGGGAACATCTACAGCAGAGAAGCGAAATTATAGGGGGGTGGTGCTTTGCTGTCAACGCCCAATCTTCATTCGATAAGCTGAAGAAGGGGCGCGCATTTCACATGAGACGCCGGGCGATGCCGGACGTGCCGGACATGCGGGAGATATCAGCGCTCGAGCAGATTCAGCTTTTCCTTGACGTCCTTGAACTCGTCCGACTCCGGCAGCGGCGCCTTGGTCTTGGTGATGCTCGGCCAGTTGCGGGCGAGATCGGCGTTCAGTTCAGTGAAGTGCTGCTGATCCCCGGGCACATCTTCTTCGGCGTAGATCGCGTTGACCGGGCATTCGGCGACGCACACGGCGCAGTCGATGCACTCGTCCGGATCGATCGCGAGAAAGTTGGGACCTTCGCGGAAGCAATCCACCGGGCACACGTCCACGCAATCGGTGAACTTGCACTTGATGCAGCTTTCGGTCACAACGTGAGTCATTCAGGCTCCTGCATGCGGAATTCGTGGGGGCTGCGCCCTGGGCGGCTGCATGGGCCGGGAGGTGCGCTTGCGGAAACGCGTATTGTAGCGTAATAGGAAAAACGGACGCGAGCGCCCGCAAGGCCTGCCTTATATCGATTCGTGATGTTGGTATATGCGGTACGGTAAGCCTTTGCAGCGGGCTTGAAAGGGCGTCCATGCCCCATGCCGGCGCGCACATTCGGGTAACATGACCTGCGGGGCGTAATCGGGTCAGAGTCTCTTCGAGGCAAGCCCGTCCGTCATCAATGCACATCGAGACAGCATCGGGCCAGCGGGGCAGGCGGCTCGAACCGGTGCGTCGTCTTTTCGCGTGGATGTTTCAGCCAGAACCATGATCATCACTTCGCTGCTCGACACCGACCTCTATAAATTCACGATGATGCAGGTCGTGCTGCATCATTTTCCGGCAGCGAACGCCGAGTATCGCTTTCGCTGCCGCACGCCGAATGTCGATCTCACGCCGTACATCGACGAAATTCGCGACGAAGTCCGGCAGCTCTGCAATCTGCGCTTCAAGGAAGAAGAACTCGACTATCTGCGGCGCATGCGCTTCATCAAGAGCGACTTCATCGACTTCCTCGCGCTGTTCCATCTGAACGAGAAGTCCATTCGCATCGCGCCCTCGGCGAAGAACAACGGCGAGATCGATATCGACATCGAAGGGCCCTGGCTGCATACGATCCTCTTCGAGATTCCGGTGCTCGCGATCGTCAACGAGGTGTATTTCCGCAACACCCAGCGCAAGCCCGAATACGAAACCGGCCGCGAGCGCCTGCGCGAGAAGATCAAGCTGCTCGCCACGCCGCCCGAATATTCCGACTGCAAGATCGCCGACTACGGCACGCGCCGCCGCTTCTCCAAGCAATGGCACGAGGAAGTCGTGCTGACGCTCAAGGAACGCCTGGGCGCGCAGTTCGCCGGCACGAGCAACGTCTATTACGCGATGAAGCACGGCCAGCGCCCGCTCGGTACCATGGCGCACGAGTACTTGCAGGCGTGCCAGGCGCTGGGTCCGCGCCTGCGCGATTCGCAGATCTACGGCTTCGAGATGTGGGCCAAGGAATATCGCGGCGATCTGGGTATCGCGCTGTCGGACGTGTACGGCATGAAGGCGTTCCTGAACGACTTCGACATGTACTTCTGCAAGCTCTTCGACGGCGCGCGGCACGACTCGGGCGATCCCTTCGACTGGGGCGAGCGCCTGCTGCGGCATTACGAAGAGAACCGCTGCGATCCGCGCACCAAGATCCTCGTGTTCTCGGATGCGCTCGATATCCCCAAGGTGCTGCAGCTCTACGAGCGTTTCCGTGGCCGCTGCCAGCTGGCATTCGGCGTCGGCACGAATCTCACCAACGACCTCGGCTATCAGCCGCTGCAGATCGTCATCAAGATGGTTCGCTGCAACGGACAGCCGGTGGCGAAGCTGTCGGACTCGCCGGGCAAGAACATGTGCGACGACCGCGCGTATCTCGCCTACCTGCGCCAGGTGTTCGGCATCGAGCAGCCGGTGGGCGAACTCTGACGCGTGCTGCGGTGCGTGCCTCGTTTGCGCACTCGGCCCAGGCCGTCCGGCCGAGGTTCGCGCGTGAACCCCGCTCGCTATAATTCGACGCGTCGCTGATCGATTCGGGTCAGGCATTCACCACTACGCATTCAGCAGCATTGCAGAGGAAAGAGGACGGCACCATGGATACATCGGCCGCGCGCCGCACCATTCTCGCGCGCATCCGCAGTGCGCAGGGCCGTCGCGGCGAGCCGACGGACGCCGAGCGCGCCGCGGCGCAGGAGTATGTCGAGCGGCATCCGGCGGGCCCGCGTCCGCCGCTGCCGCAGACGCGCGAAGAACTCATCGCGCGCTTCAGGCTGGAGGCCGAGCGCCTTGCCACCACCGTCGCCGAAGTCGAGTCGCTTGCCGAAACCCCCGCCGAAGCCGCGCGTTATCTTCAGGCGTTGAATCTTCCGACCGAGGTCGTCGCGTGGCCCGCGCTCGCTGACCTGCCGTTTGCCGAAGCCGGCCTGCACGTGTCATTGCGCAAGCCCGCCGATGCCGATCTCGTCGGCATCACCGGCTGTTTCTGCGCCACTGCGGAGACCGGTTCGCTCGTGCTGTTGTCCGGCGCCGAAACGCCTGCATCCGGCGCGCTGCTGCCTGCCACTCATATCGCCATCGTGCCGGCGTCGCGCATCGTCGCGGCGCACGAAGACGCCTTTGCGCTCATCCGCGCCGAGCGAGGCGAACTGCCGCGCGCGGTCAATTTCGTCTCGGGACCGTCGCGCACCGGCGATATCGAACAGACCATCGTGCTCGGCGCGCACGGGCCGTATCGCGTGCACGTCATCGTCGTGCGCGGAGCCTGAGTCTTATGCGGCTTCTGTTTGGCAGCGTCCTGCTTGCTGCGTTGGCGTCGGTCACGAATCCCGCGGCGGCAGCCACGCTCGACGGCGCGACGCTCTCGGCCGCGTGGGGCCTGCCGTTCGTCGGCGTGTTGCTGTCCATCGCGGTCTTTCCGCTCGTGGCCGCGAAGGTCTGGCATCACCACTACGGCAAGATCGCGGCGGCCTGGGCGCTCGCGTTTCTCGTTCCGTTCGCCGTCGTGTTCGGGGCCGGCACTGCGGGCGGCGTGCTGCTGCACGCACTGCTCGAAGAATATCTTCCCTTCATCATCCTGCTGGCCGCGCTCTATACGGTGGCGGGCGGCATCTGCGTGCGCGGCAACCTGCATGGCTCGGCGCGGCTCAATACCGGACTGCTCGCGCTCGGCACCGTGCTCGCGAGCCTCATGGGCACGACCGGCGCAGCCATGCTCCTGATCCGGCCATTGCTGCGCGCCAACGACAACCGCAAGCACGTCGTGCACGTGGTTGTGTTCTTCATCTTTCTGGTCGCGAATGCGGGCGGCTCGCTCACGCCGCTGGGCGATCCGCCGCTGTTCCTGTGCTTCCTGAACGGCGTCGGATTTTTCTTGACCACGCTGCATCTCGCGCTGCCCATGCTGCTTCTTTGCGTCGTGTTGCTCGCGCTGTTTTATCTGCTCGACAGCCACTATTGGCGCAAGCACGATGCCGGCCTGCCGGCACTCGACCCGACGCCTGATACGACATCGCTCGGCATCGACGGGAAGATCAACTTCGCGTTGCTCGCGGCGATCGTCGCGCTCGTGCTGATGAGCGGCGTGTGGAAGCCCGGCATCGCGTTCGATGTATTCGGCACGCAGGTGCAGTTGCAGAATCTCGTGCGCGACGTGCTGCTTGCCGCCGTGCTGCTGGCATCGCTCGCATGGACGCCGAAACGCGCGCGCGAGGGCAATGCGTTCGACTGGGCGCCCATCGCCGAAGTGGCCAGACTGTTCGCCGCGATCTTCGTCACCATCGCGCCGGTCATCACCATCCTGCGCGCGGGCGCGGACGGCGCGTTTGCGGGCATCGTACACGCGGTGTCCGACGCGAACGGCAAGCCGGTGGACCTGGCGTATTTCTGGGCCACGGGCCTGCTGTCGTCGTTTCTCGACAACGCGCCCACCTATCTCGTGTTCTTCAATCTCGCAGGCGGCGACGCCCACACGCTCATGACCACCGACGCCACCACGCTTGCCGCCATTTCGGCGGGCGCGGTCTTCATGGGCGCGAACACGTATATCGGCAACGCGCCGAATTTCATGGTCAAGGCGATCGCCGAGTCGCGCGGTGTGCGCATGCCGGGTTTCTTCGGCTTTATGGCGTGGTCGGGCGTCGTCTTGCTGCCGCTTTTCGCCATGCTGGGCTGGCTATTTTTCCGGGAGTAGGCAATGAAGAAGAAAGTGCTTGTCGCGCGATCCACGTTCCCTGATGTCATCGAGCGGCTGAAACAACATTTCGATGTGGACGCCAACATGGGCGATGTCCTGCCGCAGGACGAGTTCGTCCGCCGTCTCTCAGGTTGCGACGGCGCGTTCACGGCCGGCGAGCGCGTCGGCGACGCCGAACTCGCCGCCGCGCCGAAGCTGAAGGTGGTCGCGAACATGGCGGTCGGCTACAACAACTTCGACATGCCGGCGTTCGACGCGCACGGCGTGCTCGGCACCAACACGCCGGACGTGCTGAACGAAAGCACCGCTGACTTCGGCTGGGCGCTGATGATGGCAGCCGCGCGCCGCGTGACCGAGTCGGAGCATTTCCTGCGCGCGGGCCAGTGGCAGAAATGGTCCTTCGATTCCTTCCTCGGCGCCGACGTCTACGGCTCGACGCTCGGCGTGATCGGCATGGGGCGCATCGGCCAGGCGCTCGCACGGCGGGCGAGCGGCTTCAACATGCGCGTGATGTATCACAACCGTTCGCGCGTCGCGCCCGAGATCGAGGCCGCGCTGAATGCGGAGTACGCGTCGAAGGAAGACTTGCTGAAGCGCGCGGATCACGTGGTGCTCGTCGTGCCGTATTCGAAGGAGAGCCATCACACGATCGGCGCTGCCGAACTCGCGCTGATGAAGCCGACCGCGACGCTCACGAACATCGCGCGCGGCGGTATCGTCGACGATGCCGCGCTGATCGCCGCGTTGCGTGACAAGCGCATCGCCGCGGCGGGCCTCGATGTCTTCGAAGGCGAGCCGAACTTCAATCCCGACTTCCTGGTGCTCGACAACGTCGTGCTGACGCCGCACATCGCCAGCGCGACCGAAGCCACGCGCCGCGCCATGGCGAATCTCGCCGCCGACAACCTGATCGCCGCACTCGGCGAAGGTCCGCGCGCCGGCAATCCGCCGAACCCGATCAACCCGGGCGTACTGAAGAAATGATGGAACTGCTGGTGGGCGCGGTCGCCGTACTGGCGCTCGCGCTGGTGATTGCGCTCATTGCGCTGGTCGTGACGCTGCGGCGTCCGTCGCAGGGCGGCATGCACGAGGAGTTCGAGGCGCTCACCGATCGCGTCAACGACATGGGCGAGGCGCACGCGCGCGCGCAGGAACGGCTCGAACGCGGCCTGCGCGGCGACATCGCCGAGAGCGCGCGGGTGTCGCGCATGGAGGCGCAGAACGGCTTCGCGCAGTTCCATCAGACGCTGTCGACGCAACTCGCGAGCACCTCGAGCGTGCAGAACGCCCAGTTCGACGCACTCGCGCAACAACTGGCGCAGCAGAGCCAGCAGGCGCGCGAGGACCAGGGCAACGCGTTGAAGCGCTTCGCCGATTCGATCTCGCTGCATCTCGCGCAGCTGTCGGAGGCGAACGAGCGGCGGCTCGGCGAAGTGCGCGCGACGCTCGAGGCGCGGCTCAAGGACATCGAGGCGAACAACGCGACGAAGCTCGACGAAATGCGCCGTACCGTCGACGAAAAGCTGCACGCCACGCTGGAGCAACGGCTGGGCGAGTCGTTCAAGCTGGTGTCGGACAGGCTGGAGCAGGTGCACCGCGGGCTGGGCGAGATGCAGACGCTCGCGGCGGGCGTCGGCGACCTGAAGAAGGTGCTGACCAACGTCAAGACGCGCGGCACCTGGGGCGAAGTGCAGCTCGAAGCGCTGCTGGAGCAGCTGCTCACGCCGGAGCAGTACGCCAAGAACGTCGCGACGGTGCCGAAGAGCAACGAACGCGTGGAATTCGCGATCAAGCTGCCCGGCCGTCATGACGCGCCGGGTGCGTCCTCGACATCCGATGAAGCCGCCACGCCCGTATGGCTGCCCATCGACGCGAAATTTCCGCGCGAGGACTACGAGCGTCTGATCGATGCGCAGGAACGTGCCGATCCGGCCGCGGTCGAGGACGCCGCGCGCGCGCTCGAAGGCCGGCTGCGCGCGGAGGCGAAGGCCATCGCGCAGAAATACGTTGCGCCGCCGTATACCACCGACTTCGCGCTGCTGTTCCTGCCGACCGAAGGTCTGTATGCCGAAGCGTTGCGCCGCCCCGGTCTGAGCGATGCGTTGCAGCGCGACTATCGCGTGAGCATTGCCGGGCCGACCACGCTGACCGCGCTGCTCAACAGCTTGCAGATGGGCTTCCGCACGCTGGCCATCGAGAAGCGTTCCAGCGAGGTCTGGCAGGTGCTGGGCGCGGTGAAGACCGAGTTCGGCAAGTTCGGCGACGTGCTGGCGCGGACCAAGTCGCAGCTGGAAACGGTCACGCGCTCCATCGAGGCGGCGCAGACGCGCACGCGGCAGATGAACAAGCGGCTGCGCGATGTGGAAGCGTTGCCGGGAGAGCGGGCGGCGGGACTGCTGGGTGACGGCTCTGGTGAAGCGCCATCGCCCGAAGGCGACGACGAGATCTGATTACGAAGACACGGCCAGCCGTTCGAGCGGCTCGCCGGTGACGCGCACGATGCGCCAGTCGGGCAGCACGGTCGCGCCCATCTTTTCGTAGAAGTCGATGGCGTTCTGGTTCCAGTCGAGCACCGACCATTCGAAGCGGCCGCATTGACGCTCCACCGCGAGCGCGGCCAGCTTCTTCAACATCTGCGTGCCGAGGCCGCTGCCGCGCATCGAGGGACGCACGTAGAGGTCTTCGAGATACAGGCCGCGCTTGCCCAGGAAGGTCGAGAAGTTCTGGAAGAACAGCGCATAAGAGACGACCGCGCCGTCCTGCTCGGCCACCAGCGCTTCGGCGGCGGGGCGCGTGCCGAACAACGCATCGTGCACATCCTGCTCGGTGGCGACGAACAGATGCGTCAGCTTCTCGAATTCGGCCAGTTCATGCATCAGCGCGAACACGGCGCCGACATCGGCGGGCGTCGCCGCGCGGATCAGGGCGGCGCTCATGCTTCCTCCGGCGCGTCGGACAGCGTGATCTCGATGCCGCCGAAGCGCGACGCCACCCAGTTGTACGCGTGACAGGCAATCCACAGCAGGATGAAGCCGAGGATCGCGTTGAGCAGCAGCGCGCTCGTCACCGTGCTCACTTCCACCGAGCCATAGCGCACGAACGCGACCACGACGCCCAGCAGCACGATCGGCACGCTGAAGGTCAGATAAACGAGGATCAGCGCCTTGGCGGTCTGTCCCGGTGCGATGAACGAAATCTGTTTTTTCATGGAAGGGTGCCCCGTCTGTCGATATAGGAATGAGGGTTACGGCGATACGCGCGCGCGGCGCAGCTATCAGATCAGGCCGTCGAACGGCACGATCTCGACATCGTCGCCGGCGTCTATGTCACCGCGAGCATGCTCGAGCACGATGAAGCAGTTCGCTTCGCTCATCGAGCTGAGCACGCCCGAGCCTTGCGGACCGGTTGTGACGACGCGCCAGCCGCCGTCGGCCTCGCGTGTCGCGATGCCGCGCTGGAATTCGGTGCGGCCCGCGCGTTTCTTCATCGGTTCGGCGGCGCGGGCGCGCAGGGCCGTGAGCGCCTGCCGCTGCGCACCCGACATGGCCAGCAAGGCCTCGCGCACGATGAAGTAGAAGGTCGCCATCACGGCGACCGGATTGCCCGGCAAGCCGAAGAACAGCGCCGAGTTGCCCGCGCCCGCGCGCTCGCCCGACCACAGGCGGCCAAACGCCAGCGGCCGGCCGGGGCGCATCGCGATCTTCCAGAAGGCGACTTCGCCGAGCGAATTCAGCAGGTCGCGCGTGAAGTCCGCATCGCCCACCGAGACGCCGCCCGAACTGATGACGACGTCCGCGTTGTGAGTGGCGTGACGCAGCGCCGTTTCGAGCGAGGCGCGGTCATCGCGCACGATGCCGAGATCGAGGGTCTCGACGCCCAGGCGCCGGAGCATCGCAAAGAGCGTATAGCGATTGCTGTCGTAGACGCTGCCCGCACTCAGTGTTTCGCCGATCGAGCGCAGTTCGTCGCCGGTCGAGAAGAAGGCCACGACGAGCCGCTTGCGCACCGCGACTTCGCCGATCCCGAGCGACGCGAGCAGCCCGAGGTCCGACGCCCGCACGATGCGCCCGGCGGCCAATGCGGGCTTGCCTTTGGCGAGATCCTCGCCCGCCAGCCGGCGATTCTGTCCCGCGCGGATGTCCGTCACGGCGAAGCGAATGGTGTCGCCTTCACGGGTGACCTGCTCTTGCGGCACCACCGTGTCGCAGCCCGGCGGCATGAGCGCGCCGGTCATGATGCGCACGCATTCGCGCCCGCCGGACGTGGCCACGAAAGGACGGCCGGCGAATGCCGTGCCCGCAACCGGAAGTTCGACCGTTGCGCCGCCGCCCGTTACTGCCGTCACCGCCGTCATCGCCGTGGCCGCGAACGCGTAGCCGTCCATCGCGGAATTGTCGAAGGCGGGGACGTCGATGGGAGAAATCACGTGCTCCGCCAGCACGCGGCCGAGCGCGTCGTGCAGGCTCACGCGTTCGGCGGGTGCATCGGCTCCGCGCGGCATCGCCCATTGACGCACGATGTCCTGCGCGGCCTCGACGGGCAGCGCATTCGGATCGTACTGAGCAACGGAGGCGAACAATTCCTTGGGCGTGGTCATGAATCGGAGTGGATCGCGGCCTGCGTCGGGCGGTGAGGCTAGGCCACGGCGGCGGAGGGAACGAGCAGCCCGGAAGGATCAGGCCGCATGGGCGGACGCGAGCGAACAGCAGGTTGAGCGGTCAGTCGCGCTCCAGCTCGGCCAGCTGCTGCAAATCGTTGACATTGTAAAACGCACGTACATCGTGAAATTGGACTTCGGCCGCCGTGTGGCGCGCGTACCACGCGCGCACCTTGCGCTCGCCGACGTCCAGCCAGGCGTCGAGGTCGTCGGCGAGCGAGGTGCGCAGCAGCGCGAACACCGGATGCGCCTGCACGTCGCCGGAGGCCTCGACCGTAGCCGCATACGCAATGTCGACACCCTTCGTTTCGAGCGCCTGCAGCAGCGCGGCGCCCAGATGTTCGTCGACGAACGGCGCGTCGCACGGCGCGGTCAGCACGAAGCCGGTGCGCGCCTCGCGCAACGCGGCCGCGATGCCGGCAAGCGGCCCGGGATAGTCGGCGCGCGTATCGGCGATGACGCGCGCGGCGAAGGGCGCGCCGAGTCGCGCGTAGTCGTCGAGCGAGCGGTTGGCGCTGATCAGCAGCGCGCCGGCTTGCGGGGCGAGACGCCGCATCACGTGCAGCGCGAGCGGTTCGCCGCGAAACGGCTGCATGCCCTTGTCGATGCCGCCCATGCGCGAGCCGCGTCCGCCCGCCAGCACGAGCGCCGTGATGTCGGAGAAAGCATGAGGATGGGGCGCGGCGTGCACGGTCGAATGGCCTGCGTCAGCCGCCGATGTACGACATTTCGACGCGCGGGCCGTCGCTTCGCGACTCAGCCGACGCACTGCCGCGCAACTGCGAATAGCGGTCGCCGCGTGCTTCCCAGATGCGCGCGATGGACGTGGCGACTTCCTCGTCGCTGGCGCCGCCGCGGATCAGTCCGCGCAGATCGTGTCCGGCGACGGCGAAGAGACAAAGGTACAGCTTGCCTTCCGTCGAGAGCCGCGCGCGCGTACAGGTTCCGCAGAACGCGCGCGTGACGCTGGAGATCACGCCGATTTCGCCGCTGCCGTCGCGATAGCCCCAGCGTTGCGCGGTTTCGGCATCGGTATGGGCTTCGAGCGGTGCGAGCGGGAAATGCGCGTCGATGCGCTCCACCACCTGCGCCGACGGCAGCACTTCGCTCATGTTCCAGCCATTCGACGCGCCGACGTCCATGTATTCGATGAACCGCAGGATGGCGCCGCTGCCTTTGAAGTGACGCGCCATCGGCACGATTTCCTGGTCGTTGGTGCCGCGCTTGACGACCATGTTCACCTTGAGCGCCGCGAGCCCGACCGCCTGCGCCGTGGCAATGCCTTCGAGCACGTCGCCGACCGCGAAGTCGGCGTCGTTCATGCGGCGGAACAGCGCGTCGTCGAGGGCGTCGAGGCTGACCGTGACGCGCGACAGCCCTGCGTCTTTCAGCGAGCGGGCCTTGCGTGCGAGCAGCGAACCGTTGGTGGTCAGGGTGAGGTCGAGCGGGCGGCCTTCGGGCGTCCGCAGCAGCGCCAGCCGCTCGATCAGATATTCGATGTTCTTGCGCAAGAGCGGTTCGCCGCCCGTCAGGCGAATCTTTTCGACGCCGTGCGCGACGAACACGCGCGCCAGCCGCTCGATTTCCTCGAAGGAGAGCAGGGCGGCGTGCGGCAGAAACGAATAGTCCTTGTCGAACACTTCGCGCGGCATGCAGTACACGCAGCGGAAGTTGCAGCGGTCGGTCACCGAGATGCGCAGGTCGCGCAAAGGACGCGCGAGCGTGTCCGTGAGCAGCCCCGATGGCGCAGCAGCGACGCCGGCGAAGGCCGGAATCGCGCTGATGTCGGTCACGGGGATGATGCGTCGGGACATGATGAGTGGGGTTCGGCTCGACCGTTGCGGTCTTGTTTTATGGTTGGGAATCGTTCGATGACAGTTTCATTTTAACGGAAGGTGCTCATCGGAGTCGCAAGGGGGATACCCGCGCGGGGTCTGGTTTTCCCGCTTTTCTTACAGCGCTGCGCGGCGGGTGCACGAAAAAAAACGCCATCGATATGGGTCGATGGCGTTTCGTCAGCGTCCGCCCGGGACACGGCGCGAAGCCGTGCCGGGCGGCAGAGCCCTCAATGATCGCTCAATGGGTGCCCTTGCCGGTTTCCACCTGCTGCATCGGCGTGGTGTCGGCCGGCGGCAGCGCCTTGCGTTCGCGCGGCACGCGCACCGGCGCGGGCAGGCGGGCGGCGGCGGCATCGGCTTCACGCAGCTTGGTCGCGTCCGTGTTGACCCACACGAGGCCCGCACGTTCGAGCATCGGCTGAAGCGCTTCCGCGGCGATCGGCGTGGCCGTCGCGGGTGCGGCGGGTGCTGTCGGCGCGGCGGGTGTGGCTGCCTGCACCGGCTCTGCTGCAACCGGCGCCTGCGCTTCGACGGCTTCGATCGGCGGCACGGGTTCGACGGCCGTTGCTTCGGGCGTCGGCGCAACCGCGGCGACCTTCACCGGTTCGGCCACTTCGGCTTCCACGGAGGCAGGCGCCGGAACTGCTTCAGGCGCAGCTTCGACAGCGGCCGGAGCCGGCGTTTCCACGTGAGCCGGCGTTTCGACCGGAGCGGGTGCAGCCTCGACGGGTCTAGCTTCGTCGGCGACGGGCGCGAACGGATCGACAGGCTTCGTTTCGGCAACCTTCGGCGACGGACCGAACGGATTGTCGACCGACGGCGCCGGAGCCGGCTTGGCGAACAGGTCGAAGCCAGCTGCTTCGGGCGTCGACGCATTCGTTTCGACCGGCTCGGCCTCGTGAGCCTTGGCCACCGGCGCTTCTTCAGCGACGACAGGCGCGGGCGCTTGCAGCTTCGCTTCCACCGGCTGTGCGGCCACGGCTTCGACCGGCGCCGGTACTGCCGCTGCATCGACCGGCTCAGCCGCCGGGCGCGCTTCGCGACGCGCCGACACTTCCTGCGCGGCTTCGGCGTCGAACACGCCGGCTTGTGCGGAAGAGCTGTCGGCGGCGCCTTCGGCTTCCGCGACGTCAGCCGCGTGATTCACGGTGATGCCATCTTCCTCGCGTTCGCGGCGGCCGCCACGACGGCCACGACGACGGCGACGACGCTCTTCGCCGTCACGCGCGCCCTGATCGGCGGATCCTGCGTCGAAGCCTGCGGCGTCCACATCGACCTGCGCCGATTCGACGATTTCCGACACCACCGTTTCGCCTTGCGTCAGTGCTTCGACGGCGGCTTCCGGCTGCGGCTTGCGGCGTTCGCCACGATCCGGCCGTTCCCCGCGCTCTGCACGTTCGGGACGATCGGCGCGTTCAGAACGATCGGCGCGCTCGGCACCGCGTTCACCACGATCCGCACGTTCGCGACGTTCCTGGCGTTCGCCTGCTTCCGGACGCGGAGCGCGTTCGGCGTTGCGCTCACGGCCTTCACGCGGCTCACGGCCCTCGCGCGGCTCGCGTGCCTCACGCGGTTCACGCGCTTCGCGGGGCTCACGTGCTTCACGCGGCTCGCGCACTTCACGCAGTTCGCGACCTTCGCGTCCCTCACGACCGCCACGCGCTTCGCGATCTTCACGGCGGGCGCCTTGCCGGCCCGCGCCGTTGCTGCCCGTGCTGCCATTGCCGCTGCTCGCGCTGCCTGCTTGCGCGCCATCGCGGCCGGCGCCGCCGCTGCGGCGGTTGCGGTTGCGATCGCCGCTGCCCGCGCGTTCGCTGCGCTCACGTTGCGGACGCGCGGCGGGTTGCGCCTCGACCGGAGCCGGAGCGGGCTTCACTTCCGGCTGGATGCCGAACAGGTTCTTGATCCACGCGATGAATCCGCCGCTCGCCGGCACCGGCACCGCAACGGGCGCGGCCTCGACCGGAGCGGCCTTGACCGGCGCGCTCGGCGCGGGCTTCTCGGGCGTGATGCCCTTGACCGCGGCTTCCTGCTTCGGCTTCACGTCTTCGGCGCGCTTGCTGTAGCCGGTCTCGGATTCGAGCTCCGTCGCGGCTTCCACGGCCATCTTCCACGATGCACGCGGGTCGTCGAGGCGTGCGTCGTCGTGACGCAGGCGCTCCAGCTTGTAATGCGGCGTTTCGAGATGCTTGTTCGGAATCAGGACGACGTTGACCTTGAAGCGCGATTCGATCTTGTTGATTTCCGAGCGCTTTTCGTTCAACAGGAAGGCGGTCACCTCGACCGGCACCTGGCAATGAATGGCCGCGGTGTGCTCCTTCATCGCTTCTTCCTGAATGATCCGCAGCACTTGCAGCGCGGACGATTCGGTGTCGCGGATATGGCCCGTGCCGTTGCAGCGCGGGCAGGTCACGTGGCTGCCTTCCGACAGCGCCGGACGCAGCCGCTGACGCGACAGTTCCATCAGGCCGAAGCGCGAAATCTTGCCCATTTGTACGCGGGCACGGTCGTGCTTGAGCGCGTCCTTCAGACGCTGCTCGACTTCGCGCTGGCTCTTGGCCGATTCCATGTCGATGAAATCGATCACGATCAGGCCGCCCAGGTCGCGCAGACGAAGCTGGCGCGCGACTTCGTCGGCGGCTTCGAGATTGGTGCGCGTCGCGGTTTCCTCGATGTCGGCGCCCTTGGTCGCGCGCGCCGAGTTCACGTCGATGGCGACGAGCGCCTCGGTGTGATCGATCACGATCGCGCCGCCCGACGGCAGCGGCACCGTGCGCGAGTACGCGGTCTCGATCTGGTGCTCGATCTGGAAGCGCGAAAACAGCGGCACGTCGTCGTGATAGCGCTTCACCTTCGAGAGGTTGTCGGGCATCACGATGTCCATGAAGGCGCGCGCCTGGTCATGGATTTCGGTCGTGTCGATGAGAATTTCGCCGATGTCCGGCTGGAAATAATCGCGGATCGCGCGGATGACGAGGCTGGATTCGAGATAAATCAGCATCGGCTGGCCGGCGACGCCGCTCTGCGACGCGGCCTCGATCGCGCGCCACAGCTGCATCAGGTAGTTCAGGTCCCACTGCAGCTCTTCCGCCGAACGGCCGATGCCCGCCGTGCGCGCGATGATGCTCATGCCTTCCGGCAGTTCGAGCTGCGCCATGGTTTCGCGCAGTTCCTGGCGCTCGTCGCCCTCGATGCGGCGCGACACGCCGCCGCCGCGCGGGTTGTTCGGCATCAGGACCAGATAGCGGCCGGCCAGCGAAATGAACGTGGTCAGCGCCGCGCCCTTGTTGCCGCGCTCTTCCTTCTCGACCTGGACGATGAGTTCCTGGCCTTCGCGCAGCGCGTCCTGGATGCGCGCGGAGCGCATGTCGACGCCGTCGCGGAAATACTGGCGGGCGACTTCCTTGAACGGCAGGAAGCCATGGCGGTCCTCGCCGTAGTTGACGAAGCAGGCTTCGAGCGACGGCTCGATGCGGGTGACGACTCCCTTGTAGATGTTGCCTTTGCGCTGTTCGCGCCCGGCGGTTTCGATGTCGATGTCGATGAGTTTCTGCCCATCGACGATGGCGACGCGCAATTCTTCTTGCTGCGTCGCGTTAAACAGCATGCGTTTCATGGAACGGCTCCAGAGCGGCTTTCGTCCTCCCTCGTCAGGCGAATCGGCGTCAGTGACGGATGAAGGTCACGCGCGCGAGGCGGGAAGGCGGGCGAGCCGCGCTTTTTTGTGTGTTGTCACAAAGCACGCTGGAGCGGGATTTCTGGCGGGAGAATTGCCGAAAGCAGGCGACAGCCGCCAGCGCGGCGGCCGTGCCATGGGGCACCTGCGAAACAACGGCGAGGCGAAGTCGAGCCGCGCGGCGCGTGGCGAGGATGGACGGCGGCGTGGCGGACGGACGTCCGGGAAGTCCGAAACGACCCGACGCACTGCCCGCCCGACGCGCTTTGCAGCGCCTGAATCCTCCCAACGGTGGCCGCGGAAGAGCGGTCTCGCGCACACCGGCGCGATGCTGCATGACCGTTCCTTCCTGCGGCCAGGCCGCGCCGGCGCCGCCGCGGGCCTTGTATCGCGCCCATCGGCCGGCTGCCGTGTGTCTCGCCTCATGGCGGCGTGATCGCGCTTCGCAGATTACAGCGCAGCAGCGATTCCGCCGGCAATTGTTCGCAAAACCGGCGAGCGTCGATTGCCTGTTTCTCCTGCTCATGCGCAATTTCGCGCAGGACCGATTCAGGCGGCGACCGGTTGTTGCACCGGGCGCCTTCGCTTCTCGCCGATAAAATTCTTTTTGACCAGAAATCCGTTACCGACCGGCGATCGACTCGACCGAACGCGCCTGTGGGCTTCGTCCCTGCCGGTGATATCGCCGTGCGTGCAACTCGCTGCTCTCTGTATTCAGGGTGAGCAACCGACCTTGGGCGCAAGTAAAATGATGGTTTATCGCTTGCACCTGTGCAGTCTGATCAATCGCGGCCAGTGCTTGATCTAAAGCGCCAACCTTTTCAGACTGCTCGCAAATTATATTCAGAATGAATGAGTTAGGCAAAACTTCCCAGAAACAGGTCGCGAGCGAACAGGTGTCGATGATCGAAGTCGACGAGACTGCCGCCGGTCAGCGGATCGACAACTTCCTGCTGCGCGTCTGTAAAGGCGTGCCAAAGAGCCATATTTACCGGATTCTCCGCAGCGGCGAAGTGCGCGTGAACAAAGGCCGCATCGACGCCGCGTATCGTCTCGAAATGGGCGATCTGGTGCGCGTGCCGCCCATCCGGACGGCTCAGGCGGACGAAACGCCGGTGTCGTCAAACGCGCCCGCCGCCGAATTTCCCATCCTGTTCGAAGACGAGCATCTGATCGTCATCGACAAGCCCTCGGGTGTTGCGGTGCATGGCGGCAGCGGCGTGGCGTTCGGCGTGATCGAGCAGCTGCGCAACGCCCGGCCGCACGCCAAGTTCCTTGAACTGGTGCATCGGCTGGACCGCGAAACCTCCGGCGTGCTGATGCTCGCGAAGAAACGCGCCGCGCTGGTCAACCTGCACGAGCAGATTCGGGAAAATCGCGTCGACAAGCGCTATTACGCGGTCGGGCACGGCGACTGGCCCGCCGACTGGGGCCGCCGGCGCGTCGTGAAGGCGCCGCTGCACAAGTACGTCGCCGCCGACGGCGAGCGCCGCGTGCGCATCCAGGAAAACGGCCTGCCGTCGCACACGGTGTTCAACCTGATCGAACGCTGGGACGATTACGCGTGGGTCGAGGCGGAACTGAAGACCGGGCGCACGCATCAGATCCGCGTGCACATGGCGAGCATCGGCCTGCCGATCGCGGGCGACGCCAAGTACGGCGACTTCGCACTGAACAAGGATCTGGCGCGTCCGAGCGCGAAAGCGTCGCTGAAACGCATGTTTCTGCACGCTTACCGGCTGAAGATCACTCATCCGGCGAGCGGCGAACCGATCCAGTTCGAAGCGCCGCTGCCCGCCGAGTGCCGGCGCTTCATCGAACAACTCAAAAATCGTGAGACACCGTAAATGCCGCGGAAGCAATTCGATCTGATCGTTTTCGACTGGGACGGCACGCTGATGGATTCGACCGTCCACATCACGCGCAGCATCCAGGCCGCCTGCCGCGACCTGGGCCTGCCGGTTCCCGCCGACGAATCCGCCAGCTATGTGATCGGCCTCGGACTCAAGGATGCGCTGCAAATTTGCGCGCCGACGCTCGATCCCGCCGACTATCCGCGTCTGGCCGAGCGTTATCGCTTCCATTTCCTGACGAAAGGGCAGGAAACCGAGCTGTTTTCCGGCGTGCGCGAAATGCTGCAGGATCTGCGCGACGAGGGTTATTTCCTCGCGGTCGCGACGGGCAAGAGCCGGGTCGGGCTGAATCGCGCGCTGGACCAGTCGCGCCTGACGAGCGCCTTCGACGGCACGCGCTGCGCCGACGAAACCTTCTCCAAGCCGCATCCCGCCATGCTGCATGAGCTCACGCGCGAACTCGGCCAGGATCTCGGGCGCACCGTGATGATCGGCGACACGACGCACGACCTGCAGATGGCGATCAACGCGGGCGCGGCGGGCGTCGGCGTGGGTTATGGCGCGCATCCGGCGGATTCGCTCGCGGTGCTCAAGCCGCATTTCTGCGCGGACAGTGTCGCGTCGCTGGCCGGCTGGCTCAGGGAGCACGCATGAGCGAAGCGGCGCGGGATGCGGTGCGCGTATGCGCAGCGGAAGCACTCGTCGACGGCGGCGCGGGCGTCCGCGTGCCGGCGACGGACGCCGCCGGCGAGGCGGTCGTCTTCTTCGTGCGCTACGACGGCAAGCCGTACGGCTATCTGAACCGCTGCGCGCACGTGCCGATGGAGCTCGACTGGAACGAGGGTCAGTTCTTCGAGAGCTCGGGCCTATACTTGATGTGCGCGACCCACGGGGCGATCTACCAGCCCGACACCGGCAAATGCGTCGGCGGTCCGTGCCGCGGCGCCCGTCTGCGCGCCGTGACGGTCGAGGAGCGCGACACGCCTGAGGGCCGCGCGGTCTTCTGGCTCCCCGATGCCTCCTTGCAGCCCGCCTGAATCACCCCGATCCTCTCACTCGCCTGAACTACGCATGTCCGACAACCTTCCTCGCGGCAACGACAACTGGGAGCGCGAAGCGCTCGAGCGCATCGCCCTGGCTGCAATTCGCGAGCAGCGCGCCGCCCGGCGCTGGCGCATCTTCTTCCGCTTCCTGTTTCTGATCGTCATCGCGCTGGTTGCCTGGGGCGTGTTCGATTTCACCGGCGACCGGGCCGCGAAGGCCGGCAAGCACACGGCATTGATCGACTTGCAGGGCGAGATTTCCGCCACCGGCGACGCCAGCGCCGACAACATCGACGGCGCGCTGCAAAGCGCCTTCGAGGACGAAAACACGGCCGGCGTGATCCTGCGCATCAACAGCCCGGGCGGCAGTCCGGTGCAGGCGGGCATCATGTACGGCGAGATCAAGCGCCTGCGCGCGAAATATCCGAAAACGCCGCTGTACGTGGTCGTCGACGACATCTGCGCGTCGGGCGGCTATTACGTCGCCGCCGCGGCCGACAAGATCTACGTGAACAAGGCGAGCGTCGTCGGCTCGATCGGCGTGCTGATGGACGGTTTTGGCTTCACGGGGCTGATGGACAAGCTCGGCGTGCAGCGGCGCCTGCACACGGCGGGCGCCAACAAGGGCGAGTTCGATCCGTTCTCGCCCGAAACGCCCGCGATGAATGCCCACGCGCAGGACATGCTCGACCAGATCCACGCGCAGTTCATCGACGCCGTGAAGCAGGGCCGCGGCAAGCGTCTGAAAGACGATCCCGAGATGTTCTCTGGCCTGATCTGGACTGGCGAGAAGAGCGTCGCGCTCGGCCTCGCGGACGATTTCGGCGACGCCGGCTATGTCGCGCGCGAAGTCATCAAGCAGCCGGACATCGTCGACTACACCCAGAAGGAAAGCATCAGCGAGCGCGTGGTGCGCCGCTTCGGCGCATCGGCGGGCGATGCCGCCGTGCGCGCGCTGACGCTCGGCGGCCGGTTCCAGTTGCGCTGATCGTCAGGGCATTAGGACGCGAGCAGCAGGAAGATCGCCGGACGCTTCTGCAGGTCCGGCGCGGCTTTCTTCTTCCAGTCGGCCGCCGTGCGCGTGACGATGGTTTCACCGGCCAAGGTCAGATCCACGGCGACGCAGATCAGCGTCGAAGGCGCGCAGGTGGCGATCAGCGTGTCGAGCATCGCGCGGTTGCGATACGGCGTTTCGATGAAAATCTGCGTCTGACTGGCCTTGCGCGACAGTTGCTCGAGTTCGCGCAGGCGCTTGCCGCGCTCCGCGGCATCGACGGGCAGATAGCCGTTGAACGCAAAGCTCTGGCCGTTCATGCCCGAGGCCATCAGCGCCAGCAGGATCGAGCTCGGTCCGACGAGCGGCACCACCTTCACGCCGCGATCGTGCGCACGCCGCACCAGCAGTGCGCCCGGGTCGGCGACGGCCGGGCAGCCCGCCTCGGACACCAGCCCGGCGTCGGCGCCGGCGAGGATCGGCGCGAGCAGCCTGTCGATCTCGCCCGGCGGCGTCTTGACGTTCAGTTCGCGCACGTCGATCTGCTGGATCGGCCGTTCCGTGCCGACTTTCTTCAGGAATGCGCGCGTGGTCTTGGCGTTCTCGCCGATGTAGTACCCCAGCGCGGCCGCCCGGGCGCGCACCGGATCGGGCAGCACCTGCGCGAGCGCGGCGGCGTCGCCTTCGCCGAGCGTGTTCGGGATCAGATAGAGGACGCCGCTCATTGCGCCCCCAGTACCGGCAGGCCGGCGCGGGCCAGCATGCCCGTCAGCGCAATCAGTGGCAGGCCGATCAGCGCAGTGGGATCGTCGGATTCGATCGCTTCCAGCAATGCAATCCCCAGGCCCTCGGATTTCGCGCTGCCGGCGCAATCGTAGGGCGTTTCGGCGCGCAGATAGGTTTCGATCTGCGCGTCCGAATAGTGGCGAAAGCGCACGCGCGTGACGATGTCGGCGGATTGGGTGTCGTTCGTGCGGCTGTCGAAGACGCACAGGGCGCTATGAAACTCGACGCTCCGGCCGCGCATCGCGCGCAGTTGCTCGCCGGCCTTGTCGTGCGTGCCGGGCTTGCCGATCTGCCGGCCGTCGAAGGTCGCGACCTGATCCGAGCCGATTACCAGCAGCGCGCCGGATTCCGCGACACGCTCTGCCGCCGCGCGCGCCTTGGCGGCGGAGAGCCGCAGCGCCGTTGCTTGCGGTGTTTCGTGTTCGAGCGGCGTTTCGTCGATCGCCGGAACGACGACCTCGAAGGGCACCCGCAGGCGCTCCAGCAACGCGCGCCGATACGGTGAACTCGACGCCAGAATCAGGCGCGGAAGGGAAGTTGAAGCGTCGGACATGAAGGAAAATCAGTAAAAAAGAAGGAAAAAACGGCGGTGCGCGGCGTGATGCTTAAGTATTTGACTCGAAAGAATAAAGCCGATATGATTTTGGGCTTTTCATCGGTTGGTGCGCAAGCAGCTTCTCGTTCTAACGCCGATGAAGCCGGTAGGCAGAAGGCACGAGCGCAAAAGCATGAAAGCCCGCCAGATGCAAATTCGGGCAAGCCACGCCTGACCGAATGCGGCGTCGCGGTGCATACTGGGCGCTCATCGGGCGTAACCGCGGAAGCATCCTCGGAAACACCCGCCAAGCAAGGCACAAGCAAGGCACAAGCAAGCACCAGCAGGAGCGCACATGACCCGGAATCCTGGCAAACCTGCGAGCCCCGCCGATCTGCGCGCGCTCGACATTTTCGAATTCGCCACCAGCGGCAGGCAGGCAGCCGGCGCACTGCGCATATCGCAGATGCCGCGCATGTTAGCCGAAGTGCCAACCGATGTGTCGGATGTGTCGGATGTGTCGGATGCGTCGGGTGCGTCGGGTGGTCCGGCAGCAGGAGAAGACGATACCGTCTTCACCTGGCAGGCCGAGGGCTCGACCCAGCCGGAATTGCAGGACGACGGCGTGGAAGCGCCGCAGCCGTATCTGCGCCTCGCGGTCCATGGCTCGGTATGGCTCAGGTGTCAGCGTTGTCTTTCGCCGTATTCGCAGCATCTCGATGTCGATGCCACCTATCGGATCGTTGCGACGGAGGAAGAAGCGGACGAATATCCGCTCGACGACGATGAAGTCGAAGTGATCGTGGGCTCGCGCCAGTTCGATCTCATCGACTTGATCGAAGAGGAGTTGTTGTTGTCCTTGCCGCTCGTGCCCAAGCACACCGTGTGTCCCGAGGTGCACGAAAGCCTGCTCTCGGGTAGTGCCGAAGGCAGCGCGGACGACGAGTCGGAAGAAAACAGTGCGGCGGAACAGGCAGACAAGCCGAATCCGTTTGCGGTGCTGGAAAAGCTCAAGCCGGGCGGTTCCGGCGGCGGCAAGCACTGATGCACTGAACAGGTTTTGTAGCACGCAACAAACAGGTAGCGCGATGTGCGCACCCGATGGCCGTACGGCCGAGGGCTGTCGGCGGATCGGGCTGTGTTAGAATTCGCAAAATTTTTCTGGAGTAATCATGGCAGTTCAGCAAAACAAGAAGTCGCCGTCGAAGCGCGGCATGCACCGTTCCCACGACTTCCTCACGACGGCTCCGCTGGCTGTCGAGCCGAGCACGGGTGAAGTGCACCTCCGCCACCACGTGAGCCCGAATGGCTACTATCGTGGCAAGAAAGTCATCAAGACGAAGAACGACTAAGCGTTCCCCGTCGCCCGTCCGGCTCGCGGAAACCATTCTGCGGGCGCTCGGGCGCAATTCGCTCTTGACACTTTCCCGGTACGACAAGAAGGCGGCATTTCACTGCCGCTTTTTTGTGTCCGAAATTCGTCGCGTTCCATGACTGTAAAGATCACCATCGACTGCATGGGGGGCGACCACGGTCCGGCCGTGACCGTTCCCGCTGCCGTCAGTTTCGTGCGCTCGCATCCCGACGCGCATCTCATGCTCGTCGGTCTCGAGCAGCCTATCCGCGCCCAGCTCAGGAAGTGCAAGGCACTCGACGAAGTTCGCCTGAGCATCGTCGCCGCGAGCGAAGTCGTCGCCATGGACGACCCGGTCGAAGTCGCGCTGCGCAAGAAGAAAGATTCGTCGATGCGCGTCGCGCTCAACCTCGTGAAGGAAGGCGCGGCGCAGACCTGCATTTCCGCCGGCAACACCGGCGCGCTCATGGCGGTCTCGCGCTACGTGCTGAAGACGCTTGCCGGCATCGAACGGCCGGCCATCGCGTTCGCCATGCCGAGCCAGAAGGGCTACACCACGGTGCTCGACCTGGGCGCCAACGTCGATTGCGAACCCGAGCATCTGCTGCAGTTCGCCGAGATGGGCCACGCGCTGGTGTCGGCCATTGAAGGCCGCGAGCGGCCGACCATCGGTCTGCTCAATATCGGCGAAGAAGTCATCAAGGGCAACGAGACCATCAAGCGCGCGGGCGAACTGCTGCGGGCGAGCACGCTCAACTTCTACGGCAACGTGGAAGGCAACGACATCTACAAGGGCACGACGGATGTCGTCGTGTGCGACGGCTTCGTCGGCAATGTCGCGCTGAAGACCTCGGAAGGTCTCGCGAAGATGCTCGCCGACATCATCAAGGAAGAGTTCAGCCGCTCGTTCGCCTCGAAGCTGATGGCGCTCGTCGCGCTGCCGGTGCTCAAGCGCTTCAAGCGCCGTGTCGATCCCGCGCAATACAACGGCGCAGCCTTGCTGGGCCTGCGCGGGCTCGTCATCAAGAGCCACGGCTCGGCCGAGGCCTTCGGTTTTGAGTGGGCGATCAAACGCGGGTATGATGCCGTCAAAAATGGCGTGCTCGAACGCCTGGTGCGCGCGATGGAAGAGAATGCGCCCGCCGCGTCGCTCGCAGCCGGCGTCGCTGCTGTCCCGGAAGATCCGCAGGCGGCTCCGCAGCCAGACGCGCTCCCTGACACGCAGCCCGCAGCACAGCCCGCATCACAGCCAAACTCGCAGCCGAAACCGCCGGGCGAGTCCGGAACTGCGCTACATTCGAAGGCATAATGGCTCAAACCAATCTCTACTCCCGCGTGCTGGGCACCGGCAGCTATCTGCCGGACGAGCGCGTCACGAATCAGGACTTGGCCGATCGTCTCGCGAAACAGGGCGTCGAGACCAGCGACGAATGGATCGTCGCCCGCACCGGCATTCACGCGCGCCACTTCGCGGCGCCGAACCAGACCTCGAGCGACCTCGCGCTGATCGCATCGCAGCGGGCCATCGAGGCGGCGGGCATCGACCCCCAGTTGATCGATCTGATCATCGTCGCCACGTCCACGCCGGACTTCGTGTTCCCGAGCACGGCCTGCCTGCTGCAGAACAAGCTCGGCATCCGCAATCACGGCGCCGCATTCGACGTGCAAGCGGTCTGCTCCGGCTTCGCCTACGGCGTGGCCACCGCGGACAGCTTCATCCGCAGCGGCCTTGCCCGCACGGCGCTCGTGATCGGCGCGGAAACGTTCTCGCGCATCCTCGACTTCAAGGACCGCACCACCTGCGTGCTGTTCGGCGACGGCGCCGGCGCCATCATCCTGCAGGCGTCGGAAGAGCCGGGCGTGCTGTCGAGCGCGCTGCACGCGGACGGCAGCCATTCGGACATCCTCTGCACGCCGGGTAACGTGAACGGCGGCGTGGTCGAAGGCAGCGCGTTCCTGCACATGGACGGCCAGGCCGTCTTCAAGCTCGCCGTCAACGTGCTGGAGAAGGTCGCCGTCGAAGCGCTCGAGCGCGCGAAGCTCACGCCGGAAGACATCGACTGGCTGATCCCCCATCAGGCCAATATCCGCATCATGCAAAGCACGGCCCGCAAGCTGCATCTGCCGCCCGAGCGCATGGTGGTGACGGTCGGCGAGCATGGCAATACGTCGGCGGCGTCGATTCCGCTCGCCTTCGACGTCGCCGTGCGCGACGGCCGCATCAAGCGCGGCGACCATCTGCTGATCGAAGGCGTGGGCGGCGGTTTCACCTGGGGCGCATCGGTCATCCGCTACTGATTCCCCGGCCGCACTTCTCCAATCACTTCACCTATCTGCCGCTGATATCCCTTCGTGACAGACCCCGCGCGCCCAAGCAGCGCGCGGTCCGCGAAGGCATCGCGGCGCATTCCAGACAACGAGGACGATATGAAATTTGCGTTCGTTTTCCCCGGGCAGGGTTCGCAATCGATCGGCATGCTGAACGCGTTCGCTGACCACGCCATCGTGCGCGAGACGCTGCAGCAGGCGTCCGACGCGCTCGGCCAGGATCTCGGCAAGCTGATCGCCGAAGGCCCCGCCGAAGACCTCAATCTGACGACCAACACCCAGCCGGTCATGCTGACGGCCGCGTACGCGATCTACCGCGTGTGGGAGCAGGAAACCGGACTCAAGCCGGCGCTCGTCGCGGGCCATAGCCTGGGCGAATACACGGCGCTGGTCGCGGCCGGCGCGCTGGCGTTCGCGGACGCCGTGCCGCTCGTGCGTTTCCGTGCGCAGGCGATGCAGAACGCCGTGCCGGTGGGCCAGGGCGGCATGGCCGCGATCCTCGGTCTCGACGACGACACCGTGCGCGCCGTGTGCGCCGAAGCGGCGTCGGCGGGGGTGGTCGAAGCGGTGAACTTCAATGCGCCCGCGCAGGTCGTGATCGCCGGTTCAAAGGCGGCGGTCGAGAAGGCCTGCGAAGTTGCGAAGGCAAAGGGCGCCAAGCGCGCGTTGCCGCTGCCGGTGTCGGCGCCGTTCCATTCGTCGCTGCTCAAGCCTGCGTCCGACCAGCTGCGCGACTATCTCGCCAAGATCGAGATCAAGGCGCCGCAGATTCCGCTGATCAATAACATCGATGTCGCGATCGTCTCCGATCCGGCCGCAATCAAGGACGCGCTCGTGCGCCAGGCCGCGGGCCCGGTGCGCTGGGTCGAATGCGTGCAGGCGATGGCGCGCGACGGCGTCACGCACGTCGTGGAATGCGGTCCGGGCAAGGTGCTCGCGGGACTGACGAAACGCATCGACGGCAACCTGACCGGCGCTTCGATCTTCGATCCGGCCTCGCTCGAAGACACGCGCAAACTGATTGCTGGCTGAACGACATAAGGAACGACATCATGAGCCTTGAAAAACAGGTAGCGGTCGTGACGGGTGCGTCGCGCGGCATCGGACGGGCGATTGCGCTCGAACTCGCGAAGCAGGGCGCGACGGTCATCGGCACGGCCACGAGCGAAGGCGGCGCGGCGAGCATCGGCGAGGCGCTGGCGCAGGCGGGCGGCAAGGGCCGCGGCGCGGTGCTGAACGTCAACGACGACGCAGCGGGCGACGCCTTCATCGACGGCATCGTGAAGGAATTCGGCGGCCTGCACGTGCTGGTGAACAACGCGGGCATCACCAAGGACCAGCTCGCAATGCGCATGAAGGACGACGAGTTCGACGCCGTCATCGACACCAACCTGCGCGCCGTTTTCCGTCTGTCGCGCGCGGTGCTGCGCCCGATGATGAAGGCGCGCGGCGGCCGCATCATCAACATCACGTCGGTGGTCGGCTCGTCGGGCAATCCCGGCCAGGCCAACTACGCGGCGGCCAAGGCCGGTGTCGCGGGCATGACGCGGGCGCTGGCGCGCGAGATCGGCAGCCGCGGCATCACGGTGAACTGCATCGCGCCGGGTTTCATCGACACCGACATGACCAAAGTGCTGCCCGAAGAGCAGCGTGCCGCGCTGACCGCATCCATACCACTTGGCCGACTGGGCAGCCCGGAAGATATCGCGCATGCTGTGGCATTCCTGGCCTCGCCGTACGCCGGCTATATCACGGGCACGACGCTGCACGTGAATGGCGGCATGTACATGTAAGGTTGAATAGGAATTTTGCCGGTTTTCGCTTAATATCCGCGCCGGACGGGCGCGCTATATGCTCTGAAGCGCATCGTGCGCACCGCTGCCGCGCGGCGGCAAGGAATCATCGCAAAGCCCCGGCAGCCCGCTTGAGGAAGCGCGCCGGACAGCGGAGCATGGAACTGAAGCGCCGTATTTTGCGGGTCCAAACCTGATAAAATGCGCGCACTCGTATTTTTGAACTTTTTTCCCCTCGGAGGGCTGCATGGACAACATCGAACAGCGCGTGAAGAAGATCGTCGCCGAACAACTCGGCGTGGCGGAAGCTGAAATCAAGAACGAAGCGTCGTTCGTGAACGATCTGGGCGCTGACTCGCTCGATACCGTTGAACTGGTGATGGCGCTCGAAGACGAATTCGGCATGGAAATTCCGGATGAAGAAGCCGAGAAGATCACCACGGTGCAGCAAGCGATCGATTACGCTCGCGCCAACGTCAAGGCCTGAGGTACTGAGGGCCAGCGGCGCATCGCTGAACAGCTGGATGCTCAGTCGCTGCAAAGACCAGTTTGAAAGCCACAGGGCACACAGGGCGGTTTCCTGTGGCCGCTGTGGCTTTTGTATTTCGTCATTCTATGGATAAGGGGTTACCGTGAGCCGTCGTCGAGTTGTTGTTACAGGCCTGGGGCTCGTTTCGCCTGTCGGCAATACCGTTGCCGACGGCTGGGCCAATCTGGTCGCGGGCAAGTCGGGTATCGCCAACATCACGAAGTTCGACGCCACGAACTTCTCCACGCGTTTCGCGGGGGAAGTGAAGGGCTTCAACATCGAGGACTACATGCCCGCCAAGGAAGCGCGCCATATGGATACCTTCATCCATTACGGCTTCGCGGCAGGCGTCCAGGCCATGCAGGACAGCGGCCTCGAGATCACCGAGGACAACGCGGAACGCGTGGGCGTGGTGGTCGGCTCGGGCATCGGCGGCCTGCCGATGATCGAAGTCACGCAGACCGAATTGCTCAATCGCGGCCCGCGCCGCATCTCGCCGTTCTTCGTGCCGGCCTCGATCATCAACATGATCTCGGGCCATCTGTCCATCCGCTTCGGCTTCAAGGGTCCGAATCTGTCGATGGTCACCGCCTGCACGACCGGTCTGCACTGCATCGGCGAGGCGTCGCGTCTCATCGAATACGGTGACGCCGACGTCATGATCGCCGGCGGCGCCGAGGCTACGGTGTCGCCGCTCGGCATCGGCGGTTTCGCGGCGGCGCGCGCGCTGTCGCAGCGCAACGACGATCCCGCCACCGCCAGCCGTCCGTGGGACACGGACCGCGACGGCTTCGTGCTGGGCGAGGGCGCGGGCGTGATGGTGCTCGAAGAGTACGAACACGCGAAGGCGCGCGGCGCGAAGATCTACGCCGAAGTCCTGGGCTACGGCATGAGCGGCGACGCTTATCACATGACCGCGCCGCCGGAAGACGGCGACGGCGGCCGCCGTGCGATGGTCAACGCGATGAAGAACGCGCGCGTCAACCCCGACGAAGTGAACTACGTCAACGCGCACGGCACGTCCACGCCGCTCGGCGACATCGCCGAGACCATCGGCATCACGCGTGCGCTCGGCGATCAGGCGAAGAAGGCCGTCGTGAACTCCACCAAGTCGATGACCGGCCACCTGCTGGGCGGCGCGGGCGGCCTGGAATCGGTGTTCACGGTGCTGGCCATCCACAACCAGGTGTCGCCGCCGACCATCAACATCTTCAACCAGGATCCGAAGTGCGACCTGGACTACTGCGCCAATACCGCGCGTGACATGAAGATCAACGTGGCGGTGAAGAACTCGTTCGGCTTCGGCGGCACGAACGGCTCGCTCGTCTTCAAGCGTCACTGAGTCTGCCGCGCGCCGTCAGGGCAATCGGGATGACGAGCGCGCGCGTGATCCGGCCGCATCGGGACACCGGCTTCACGCCGGGCATTCCGCTGCGGCCGTCGCGCTTTCTGCGCGCGGCGCTGGCCGGCTTTCTGGCGCTTGCCTGTGCCGCGGTGTTCCAGTGCGTCTTCGCTCACACGGACCACGCCGGTCATGCGGCCGTGGCGTGCGCGCTGACCGCGGCGGTGCTCGGACTGGGATCGTATCGATGGATGCGCGCCCAACCCGTGGCCATCCACCTGCATGCTGACGGCCTCGCGCTCTTGCATGCGGACGGCGGCATCTGTCACGCGCGCATCGCGCGCTGTGCGCAATGGGGCGGCTGGCTGCTCGCGCTGCGTCTCGCGAGCGCGCACAGGAAGGCCGGAACGCTGCTCGTCGCGGCGGATTGCATCGACCCCGAAACCTTCCGCCAGCTCGCCGTGCAGGCCCGCCGCAGCGCGGCTTCCCACCTGTAACGACTGTAACGTCTGATGAGCGTTCCAGTTGCCTTACAAGCGGGGCCGTTACAATAGCCCTCCGCGCAACAGACCAAAGTCAAACGGATTTCCCAGGTGAGCGAAAAAGAAATCGACCAATTGCTGGTCGAACGTGTGCAGAAGGGTGACAAGGCCGCGTTCGAACTGCTGGTCGCCAAATACCACCGCAAGATCATTCGACTGATCTCGCGCCTCGTGCGGGACCCCGCTGAGGTCGAGGACGTCGCCCAGGACGCCTTCATCAAGGCTTATCGTGCGCTGCCGCAATTCCGGGGTGAATCGGCGTTTTACACCTGGCTGTATCGCATCGCCGTCAATACGGCAAAGAACTACCTTGCCACGCAAGGACGCCGGGCGCCCACTTCTACCGAAGCAGATGCCGAAGAAGCGGAAACTTTCTCCGACGCCGACCAACTAAGGGATATCAACACGCCCGAGTCGATGTTGATGAGCAAGCAGATCGCACAGACGGTCAATGCTGCGATGGCGCTGTTGCCCGAGGAGCTTCGCACCGCCATCACGCTCCGGGAAATCGAAGGATTGAGTTACGAGGAAATCGCCGAGATGATGGATTGCCCCATCGGCACCGTCAGGTCGAGAATTTTTCGTGCTCGAGAAGCCATTGCGGCAAAATTGCGTCCGTTGTTGGACACTCCCGAAGGCAAACGCTGGTAAGCGGCGGTCATCCACGGGACAGGGACGCGATAACTGGGTCAGTTGGTGTCACTACGGGTGTGGGTCAAAGAGATGGGGAGCATCATGGGGTCGGTCTCGGTGCAAAATCAGACGCAAGCAGGTTCGCGCGGCGAACGCATGTCGGCATTCGTCGACGGTGAGTCGGTTGACGAAATTGGCAACCTCGGCCAGTTTCTCGCGGAACTGAAACACGACGACCGCGCGGCGTGGTCGGCATATCACCTGATCGGAGACGCGCTGCGCTCCGACGATCTCGCGGTCAGCCCGGCGCGCAGCAGCGCGTTCATGGCCGCCTTCTCCGAACGTTTCGAAGCCGAGGCGCATGTGCTGGCCCCGGCGGCGCTGCCTGCGGCGAAAGCGCGCGGCGGCATGCTGCGCCGTCGCGTGATGCCGGCATTCGCGGTCGCTGCGGCGGCCGCCACGCTGACGTGGATCGTCGTGCCGCAGCTGCAGGGCGTGGACAGCCACGGCGGTGCGCAAGTGGCCAGCGTCACCCCGGCGAATTCGATGCAGCGCGTCGCCATGGCATCCGTGCCGGCAACGACCACGCGCTCGCCGATCGTCGAGGCGAACATCATTCGCGACGCCAATCTGGACCAGTATCTGGAAGCGCATCAGCAGTTTTCCCAACAGCCTGTAATGCCCGGTTCGATGCCCTTGATTCGCGCGGCGGCTACCTCGCAGGACCAATAATTTGATGCCGAGTGTGCGGTTGAACAAAACGAACCATTGGGGACGGCTGCCGGCATTCATGCTTTGCGCAGCCGTGTTGTTGACGGCGGCATCGGGCAGTTTCGCCCAGGGAGACGATCCCGCCGCCGCGCGCAAATCAGCCGCCACGCTGCTCGACCGCATTCACGAAGCGGCGCAGCAGCAGAACTACGAAGGCACGTTCGTCTATCAGCGCGGCGCGACGGTGCAGTCTTCGCGCATTACGCATGTCGCCACGCGCGGCGACGGCGAATATGAATCGCTCGAAAGCCTGGATGGCGCGCCGCGCAAGATGCTGCGCCACGACGACGACATGTTCACGTTCGTGCCCGAGCGTCATTTGCTGGTGGTCGAACAGCGGCAGAACCGCGATTCCTTCCCGGCGCTGCTTTCAACGAGCGGCGCGCAGGTGCTCGCCGCCTACGAGCCGAAGCTGCTCGGCAACGACCGCGTCGCGGGGCTCGACACCACGGTGCTCGAACTCGATCCGAAAGATTCCTATCGTTTCGCCTACAAGCTCTGGGCCGATGCCAAGACCGGCCTGCTGCTGCGCGCGCAGACGCTCGACGCCGATGGCCAGGTGCTCGAACAGCTGTCGTTCTCGCAGGTGAAGATCGGCGGTCCGGGCGACAAGACGCCGATCGCCAACGGTATCCGCAGCACGTCCGGCTGGACGGTCGTCCGGCCGCCGGTGCAGCCGGTCGACATGGAGGCGCAAGGCTGGCAGCTCACGCCGAACATCGCCGGGTTCCGCAAGATTCGCGAACTGCGCCGTCCGATGGCGTCGAGCCAGCCGGGACAACCGCCGATTCCTGTCGATCAGGCGGTGTTTTCGGACGGTCTCGCGACCATTTCGGTTTTCGTGGAGCCGGTCGAGAAAAATACCCGCAAGGAAGGCGCGGGCAATAGCGGCGCCACGCATGTGCTCGTGAAGCGGCGCGGGGATTTCTGGATCACTTTGCTGGGCGAGGTGCCGCAAGCCACGTTGCAGCAATTTGCTTCTACCATAGAATACAAGCCTTCCAAGTAATCCGGATTCCGGTCTCCCGCTCATGAGCCATTACTCGCTGCGCAAGTTCATCGCGGCCGCGGCGCTCGCCGTGTGCCTGCCGTTCATCTCGCAAACGGCGGCGGCGGTGCCCACGGTGAATCTGCCGGACTTCACGACGCTCGTCGACAAGGTCGGCCCCTCCGTCGTGAACATCCGCACCACGTCGCGCGTCGGTTCCGGCAGCGACCTGCGCGGATTGCCGCCCGGCATGGACGACGGCGACATGTCCGAATTCTTCCGCCGCTTCTTCGGCATTCCGATGCCCGGCCAGCCGCCCCGCGGCGGCGGAGGCGGCGGCGGTGGCAATAATGGCGGCGGCAACAACGGCGGCAGCAGCCAGGGCGATCAGGGCAAGGGCGGCAGCCGCAACGCGCCCGACGACAGCCAGGACAATTCGGAACAAAGCAGCGGCGTCGGGTCGGGCTTCATCCTGTCCACCGACGGCTACGTGATGACCAATGCTCACGTCGTCGATGACGCCGACACCATCTACGTCACGCTCACCGACAAGCGCGAATTCAAGGCACGGCTCGTCGGCGTGGACGAACGCACGGACGTCGCCGTGGTGAAGATCAGCGCGACGAACCTGCCGGCCATCACCATCGGCGATTCGAACAAGGTGCGGGTCGGCGAATGGGTGCTCGCGATCGGCTCGCCATTCGGCCTCGACAACACCGTGACCGCGGGCATCGTCAGCGCGAAGGGCCGCGATACCGGCGATTACCTGCCGTTCATCCAGACCGATGTCGCGGTGAATCCGGGCAACTCGGGCGGTCCGCTGATCAACATGGCGGGCGAGGTGATCGGCATCAACTCGCAGATCTACAGCCGTACCGGCGGCTTCATGGGCATTTCGTTCGCGATTCCGATCGACGAAGCGATGCGCGTCGCCGATCAACTCAAGACCACCGGCAAGGTGACGCGCGGCCGCATTGCGGTGGCGATCGGCGAGGTGACGAAGGACGTCGCCGATTCGCTCGGACTGCCGAAGGCGCAGGGCGCGCTGGTGTCGAGCGTCGAATCGGGCGGTCCGGCGGACAAGGCCGGCGTGCAGCCGGGCGACATCATCACGCGTTTCAACGGCCAGAGCGTCGAGACCGCGACGGACCTGCCGCGCATGGTCGGCGATACCAAGCCCGGCACGAAGGCCACGATTACCGTCTGGCGCAAGGGCCAGACGCGCGATCTGCCGATCGTCGTGGCCGAGATGCAGCCGGACAAGGTCGCGAAGACCGAACAGAAGAAGGCGCCGCAGCCGAAGGAACGCGCGAGCAACTCGCTCGGGCTTGCCGTCAGCGACATTCCCGCCGAGCAGAAGAAGACGCTCAAGCTGAACAACGGCGTGCAGGTGGATGCAGTAGAAGGTCCGGCGGCGCGCGCGGGCTTCCAGAAGGGCGACATCATCCTGCGCGTGGGCGACACCGACATCACGAGCGCGAAGCAATTCGAGGCGGTCGCGCAGAATCTCGACGCCAGCAAGATGATCGCGGTGCTCGTACGGCGCGGCGACAACACGCAGTTCGTGCCGCTGCGTCCGCGCGTGCCGGCGCAGAAGTAAGCGTCGCGATGACCATGCCGGCCCTCAAGCTCTACGGCCGCGCCTGGTGCCATCTGTGCGAGGAGATGCGCGCCGCGCTGGAGCCGATTGCGACACGGCACGGCGCGGCGATCGAATGGATCGACATCGATCAGGATCCGGTGCTCGAGGCCCGCTACGACGAGCTCGTGCCCGTCCTGGCGCTCGACGGCGTCGAGCTGTGCCACTACCG
Source organism: Caballeronia sp. LZ034LL (assembly GCF_031451215.1). Classification (NCBI taxonomy): domain Bacteria; kingdom Pseudomonadati; phylum Pseudomonadota; class Betaproteobacteria; order Burkholderiales; family Burkholderiaceae; genus Caballeronia; species Caballeronia sp. LZ034LL. The sequence goes on along the minus strand of NZ_JARUXR010000001.1, from coordinate 2,106,069 downwards.
GCTCGATGCCGAAGCAGTGGACGCTGCACTGGCGGCGGGTCGCGCATGACGCGGCGCTTGGCGCTCGCGGCGCGCCGAAAACCGGCGGGTCGAACCCGTTTTCGGCTAAAATGCCGAAGTTTTCCCCGAAATTTTCAAGGCGTGCTCCGGGTTGCTGAGGGCGCGCCTTTTTCGCTTTTTCTGGCTTGCGGCACTGAATGGACCATATTCGTAATTTCTCGATCATTGCGCACATCGACCACGGCAAGTCGACGCTCGCCGACCGCATCATCCAGTTGTGCGGCGGCTTGTCCGACCGCGAGATGGAAGCGCAGGTGCTCGATTCGATGGACCTGGAGCGCGAGCGCGGCATCACCATCAAGGCACAGACCGCGGCGCTGACCTACAAGGCGCGCGACGGCCAGGTCTACAACCTGAACCTCATCGATACCCCCGGACACGTCGACTTCTCCTACGAAGTCAGCCGTTCGCTGTCCGCGTGCGAAGGCGCGCTGCTCGTGGTGGACGCGAGCCAGGGCGTCGAGGCGCAGACCGTCGCCAACTGCTACACGGCCATCGAACTGGGCGTGGAAGTGGTGCCGGTGCTGAACAAGATCGACCTGCCGGCGGCGAACCCCGAGAACGCCATCACCGAAATCGAGGACGTGATCGGCATCGACGCCGCCGACGCCGTGCATTGCAGCGCGAAGACCGGCCTCGGCGTGGCGGACGTGCTCGAATCGCTGATCGCGAAAGTGCCGCCGCCGAAAGGCGATCCCGAAGCCCCGTTGCAAGCGCTGATCATTGACTCGTGGTTCGACAACTACGTCGGTGTCGTGATGCTGGTGCGCATCGTCAACGGCGTGCTCAAGCCGAAGGACAAGATCAAGATGATGGCGACCGGCGCGCAATATCCGGTCGAGCACGTCGGCGTGTTTGCGCCGAAGTCGACCAACCTCCCGGAGCTGTCGGCGGGGCAGGTGGGCTTCGTGATCGCGGGCATCAAGGAACTGACGGCGGCGAAGGTCGGCGATACCGTCACCGTCGCGACCCGTCCGGCAACCGAACCGCTGCCGGGCTTCAAGGAAGTGAAGCCGCAGGTGTTCGCCGGCCTCTATCCGGTCGAAGCGAACCAGTACGACGCGCTGCGCGAATCGCTCGAAAAGCTGAAGCTGAATGACGCCTCGCTGCAGTTCGAGCCGGAAGTGTCGCAGGCGCTCGGCTTCGGTTTCCGCTGCGGCTTCCTCGGCCTGCTGCACATGGAAATCGTGCAGGAGCGGCTCGAGCGCGAGTTCGACATGGACCTGATCACCACCGCGCCCACCGTGATCTACGAAGTCCTGCAAAGCGACGGCACCACGATCATGGTCGAGAATCCGGCCAAGATGCCGGAGCCGCCGAAGATCGACGAAGTGCGCGAGCCGATCGTCACCGTGAACCTGTACATGCCGCAGGAATATGTCGGCTCGGTCATCACGTTGTGCACGGCCAAGCGCGGCTCGCAGATCAACATGCAGTATCACGGCCGCCAGGTGCAGCTCACGTACGAAATCCCGATGGCGGAAATCGTGCTCGACTTCTTCGACCGCCTGAAGTCCACGTCGCGCGGTTATGCGTCGATGGATTACGAGTTCAAGGAATATCGCGCGGCGGACGTGGTTAAAGTGGATATGCTCATCAACGGCGACAAGGTCGATGCGCTGTCCGTCATCGTGCACCGTTCGCAGAGCCAGTATCGCGGGCGCGAAGTGGCGTCGAAGATGCGCGAACTGATCCCGCGCCAGATGTACGACGTGGCCATTCAGGCGACCATCGGCTCCAACATCATCGCGCGCGAAAACATCAAGGCGCTGCGCAAGAACGTGCTGGCGAAGTGCTATGGCGGCGACATCTCGCGCAAGAAGAAGCTGCTCGAGAAACAGAAGGCCGGCAAGAAGCGCATGAAGCAGGTCGGCTCGGTCGAGATTCCGCAGGAAGCCTTCCTGGCCATCCTGCGCGTGGACGAGTGATGTCCGCGCCGTTCCGCCCGGCGGCTCGTCCGTCGGGCAAACAACGATAACAACCGGAAGCGATTGATGAATTTTGCATTGATTCTTTTGATTCTCGTCGTGCTGACGGGCATTGCCTGGGTGCTCGACAAGCTGGTGTTCCTGCCGCAACGGCGTCGCGCCGCCGAGGCCGCCGTCGCCGAATTCAACCGTCAGCAGGAGCGCGTGGGCGAGCGTTTCGCCGACGAGAACGCCGACCAGACCCGCGCCCGCATGCGCGACGACAAGCTGCGCCAGCCGTGGTGGCTCGAATACACGGCGAGCTTTTTCCCGGTGATCCTGGCGGTCTTCGTGGTGCGCTCGTTCATCATCGAGCCGTTCAAGATTCCGTCCGGCTCCATGATCCCGACGCTGCTCGTCGGCGACTTCATCCTCGTGAACAAGTACGAGTACGGTCTGCGCCTGCCGATCAGCAACACCAAGATCACGCAGGGCAGTCCGCTGCAACGGGGCGACGTGGTCGTGTTCCGCTATCCGAAAGACGAGTCGGTCGACTACATCAAGCGCGTGATCGGCCTGCCGGGCGACACGGTCGCCTACGAAGACAAGAAGCTCACTATCAACGGCAAGCCGGTGCCCGAAACGCCGATGCCCGACTATTTCGACAGCGAGAGCATCGGGTACTCGAAGCAGTTCATGGAAGACCTCGGCAAGGGCCGCAAGAATGCGATCCTGAACAATCCGCAGGTGCCGCCTTACATCATGGGCGCCGAAGACTTTCCGTTCCGCGACAACTGCAACTACAACGCGCAGGGCGTGACCTGCAAGGTGCCGCCGGGCAACTACTTCATGATGGGCGACAACCGCGACAACAGCGCGGACAGCCGCTACTGGGGCTTCGTGCCGGATCAGAACATCGTCGGGCGTGCGTTCTTCATCTGGATGAACTTCGGCAATCTGAAACGCATCGGCTCGTTCGAATGATGCGTGCGACGCCGGCTCGTCATGCATGACAGCCGGCGTTTCGAAAACATCAAAACAAAAGCTTCGAAACGGCGTGAAGAAGCGCGGCTAACACCGTCTCCGCGCGCGTTTTCCGGCGGCGGATGACGCAATCGTCGCCCGTCGCGCCCGCGTTATACTCTCTCCATGCCCTCTTCTCCGCTGGAAAGCCGGCTGCGGTACGAATTTCGCAATGCGGAATTGCTGCGCCAGGCGATGACCCATCGCAGTCACAGTGCCACGAACAATGAACGGCTCGAATTTCTCGGCGATTCCGTTCTAAATTGCGTGGTGGCTGCGCTTTTGTTTCAACGATTCGGCAAACTCGACGAAGGCGATCTTTCCCGCGTCCGCGCGAATCTGGTCAAGCAACAATCCCTCTACGAAATTGCACAGGCGCTGAACGTCTCGGAAGGCCTGCGGCTCGGCGAAGGCGAACTGCGCAGCGGCGGCTTCCGTCGCCCGTCCATCCTGGCCGACACGCTCGAAGCCATTTTCGGCGCCATCTTCCTCGACGGCGGTTTCGACGCCGCCGCGACCGTCATCAAGCGGCTCTACACGCCGGTGCTGGATCACATCGATCCGCGCACCATCGGCAAGGACGCCAAGACGCTGCTTCAGGAATATCTGCAAGGCCACAAGATCGCGCTGCCGACCTACACGGTCGTCGCAACGCACGGCGCCGCGCACAACCAGCAGTTCGAAGTGGAATGCTCGGTGCCCAAGCTCGACATCAAGGTGTCCGGCTCCGGCGCCAGCCGTCGCGCGGCCGAGCAGGCCGCGGCCAAGAAGGCGCTCGACGAAGTCGTGGCCGCCGCGCCCACGCTCGGCGTCAAGCCGAAGCGCAAGGGCGCGCGTTCGGCCAAGCTGGCCGAACAGGAAGTGGTGCCCGGCGTCACCGGCATCCAGGCCGCGCTCGACCTGCGTTCGCCCGACCGGCGCGAGCGCCAGCACGGCGGCCACGGCGTGCCGCATGCCGCCGACGATCGTCCCGCTGTCACCGCAGCCACGCCGCCGCTCGCGGTGATCCGCGCGACGCACGTGGAGCCGTCGGCGGGCGCCTATGCCGCCGCCGACAAGCCCGAACGCGCGGTGATCCACAAGCCCGAGAAAGTCGTGAAAAGCGAAGCGGCCACGGCGGAGCAGGCCGTGCACGCCGAACCGGCCGCGGATGCAGGCGCCGCCGCCGAGGCGCCCGCGAGCCGCGTCGCGCGCGCCGCCGACGCCGGTCACTGACGCCACTGACACGCGCCGCCGCGCGCCCGAGCCCGGCTTGCTCCGCCGCGCTCCAACGAAACCTTGCTGCACACGACTATGAACACTCCTGTATCTCCCGGTTTCCGCTGCGGCATGATCGCCATCGTCGGCCGGCCGAACGTCGGCAAATCGACGCTGATGAACGGGCTCGTCGGCCAGAAGGTGAGCATCACCTCGCGCAAGGCGCAGACCACGCGCCATCGCATCACCGGCATCAACACCATCGGCGACGCGCAGTACATCTTCGTCGATACCCCCGGTTTCCAGACGCGCCACAGCGGCGCGCTCAACCGCTCGCTGAATCGCGCGGTGACCTCGACGCTCACTTCCGTCGATGCCATCCTGTTCGTGATCGAAGCCGGCCGTTTCGGACCGGACGACCAGCAAGTGCTCAATCTGATTCCGCCCGGCACGCCCACGCTGCTGATCGCCAACAAACTCGACCGCGTCGGCGACAAGGATTCGCTGTTCCCGTTCATGCAGCAGATGTCGGCGTTGCGCGATTTCCGCGAGATCGTGCCGCTGGCGGCGAAGCAGCCTGAGGACATCAAGCGTCTGCTCACCGTGCTCAAGCCGTATCTGCCCGAAGGCGAGCCGATCTACGGCGAAGACGATCTCACCGACCGCAGCGAGCGCTTCCTCGCGGCGGAAATCCTGCGCGAGAAAGTGTTCCGCTGGACCGGCGACGAACTGCCGTACACGAGCACCGTGCTGATCGACAAGTTCGAGACCGAAGGCCGCCTGCGCCGCGTGTTCGCGACCATCATGGTGGACCGCGACGGCCACAAGGCGATGATCATCGGCCAGAAGGGCGCGAAGCTGAAGCAGATCAGCACTGAAGCGCGCCTCGACATGGAAAAGTTGTTCGACGGCCCGGTGTACCTGGAAACCTTCGTCAAGGTGAAGAGCGGCTGGGCCGACAACGAAGCCGGCCTGCGCGCCTACGGCTACGAATAAACCGCGACCGAACCGGATGAGCCACCACTCATGGACGACGGCACCAATGACGCGTGGATGACGCCGTCCGCCGACGATCGTCCTGACGACGATTTCGACGCGACCGAGCGTCCGGCTGCACGCGTCGCGAAGAAGCGCACGCGCGGCGCGGCAGCGAGCACGGGGGAAAGCACGGAGAAACGTCCGCGCGCCGCGCCGCGTTCCGACTTCCGCATTGCCGAACAGCCGGGCTTCGTGCTGCACAGCTATCCGTATCGCGAGACGAGCCTGATCATCGACGTGTTTTCGCGCGATCACGGCCGTGTCGCGCTCGTCGCGAAGGGCGCGAAGCGTCCGCATTCCGCGCTACGCGGCGTGTTGCAGACCTTCCAGCCGCTCGGGCTGTCGTGGACCGGCAAGGGCGAGGTGCGCACGCTGACGACGGCCGAGTGGGTCGGCGGCATGCTGCCGCTCGCGGGCGACGCGCTGCTGTGCGGCTTCTACGTCAACGAGCTGCTGGTGAAGTTCTGCGCCCGCGAGGACGCGCATCCCGCGCTCTTCAATCACTACGTGCTGACGCTCTCGCGCCTGGCCCACGACGAACCCGCCGTGCAAGTGCTGCGTTCGTTCGAACGCGTGCTGCTGCGCGAAACCGGCTATGCAATGAACCTGACGCGCACCGTAACGCGCCAGCCGGTGACGCCCGACGGCCGCTACGTGTTCGATCCGGACCGCGGCGTGCGCGAAGCATCCGATGATCTTCCGCCGCCATGGCCGGTGATCTCGGGCCAGACGCTGCTCGACATGGAGCGCGACGACTTCGCCAGCCCGCAGACCGCGGCCCAGAGCAAGACGCTGATGCGCTTCCTGCTGAATCATTACCTGGGCGGCACGCCGCTCGCCACCCGTCAGATACTGATCGACCTGCAAAAACTATGAGCTTCTTTCTCTCGTCGCCTGCGAACGTGATCGATCTGGGCGTGAACATCGATCACGTCGCCACGCTGCGCAACGCGCGCGGCACGTCCTATCCCGATCCGATCCGCGCGGCGCTGGCCGCCGAGGAAGCGGGCGCCGACGCCATCACGCTGCATCTGCGCGAGGACCGCCGCCATATCGTCGATGCCGACGTGCGCACGCTGCGGCCGCTGCTGAAAACACGCATGAATCTGGAGTGCGCAGTGACGCGCGAGATGCTCGACATCGCCTGCGAGATCAAGCCGCACGATGTCTGTCTCGTGCCGGAGAAGCGTCAGGAAGTCACGACCGAAGGCGGCCTCGATGTCGCGGGCCGCTTCGAAGAAGTGAAGGCCGCGTGCCGGCAACTGGCCGACGCGGGCGCGCGCGTGTCGCTGTTCATCGACCCGGACGAGACGCAGATTCGCGCAGCGCAGGAAGCAGGCGCGCCCGTCATCGAACTGCATACCGGCCGCTATGCCGAGGCGCACGATGAAGCCGCGCAGCAGGACGAATTCGAGCGCGTGGCACGGAGCGTCGATTTCGGCAATGCGCTGGGCCTCAAGGTCAACGCCGGGCACGGGCTGCACTACACCAACGTGCAGGCGATCGCCGCCCTGCCGGGGATCGTCGAACTGAACATCGGTCACGCGATCGTCGCGCATGCGATCTTCGCCGGCTGGGACAACGCGGTCCGCGAGATGAAGGCGATCATGGTCGCCTCGCGTCTTGCCGCCGGCCACGCACGCTGAAGCGCGGGTCCACATGGCGATCTACGGAATCGGCACCGACATCGCGCAGGTCAGCCGCATCGCGGCGGTCATGGAGCGCACCAAGGGACGGTTCGCCGAGAAGGTGCTCGGCCCGGACGAACTGCGCATCTATCACGCCCGGCGCGCGCGCTCGGAAGTGCGCGGCCTCGCGTTTCTCGCCACGCGCTTCTCGGCCAAGGAAGCCTTCTCGAAGGCGATCGGCCTCGGCATGCGCTGGCCGATGACCTGGCGCGCACTGCAAACGCTCAACGAGCCGAGCGGCAAGCCCGTGTGCGTCGCGTCCGGCGAACTGGCCGAGTGGCTCGCGCAGCGCGGCATCACTGCGCAGGTCACGGTCAGCGACGAACGCGACTACGCGGTGTCGTTCGTGATCGCCGAGACGCCCGAGCGCGTCTGACATCCATTCCATTCATCCAGGGCTTCCATTGAAATCGATGAAACGCACTCCCGGCCCCGTCATGCTCGACGTCGCCGGCACGACGCTGTCCGACGCCGACATCGAGCGCCTCACGCATCCGATGACCGGCGGCATCATCCTGTTCGCGCGGCACTTCGAGAACCGCGCGCAGCTGGTCGCACTGACCGATGCAATCCGCGACGTGCGCGAGGACATCCTGATCGCCGTCGATCACGAAGGCGGGCGCGTGCAGCGCTTCCGCACCGATGGCTTCACGGTGCTGCCCGCGCCGGGCCGGCTCGGCGAGCTGTGGGACCGTGACGTGCTCGCCGCGACGAAGACCGCGACCGCGTTCGGCTATGTGCTGGCGTCCGAGTTGCGCGCGTGCGGCATCGACATGAGCTTCACGCCGGTGCTGGATCTGAACTACGGGCAGTCGAAGGTGATCGGCGATCGCGCGCTGCATGGCGATCCGCGCGTCGTCACGATGCTCGCGAAGAGCCTGAATCACGGCCTGGCGCTCGCGGGCATGGTGAACTGCGGCAAGCATTTTCCGGGTCACGGTTTCGCGTCCGCCGATTCGCACGTGGCGCTGCCCACCGACGACCGCGCGCTCGAAGACATCCTCGCCGCCGACGCGCGTCCGTATGACTGGCTCGGCATGTCGCTGGCGTCGGTGATCCCGGCGCATGTCATCTACACCCAGGTCGACGACAAACCCGCCGGCTTCTCGCGCATCTGGCTGCAGGACATCCTGCGCGGCAGGCTCGGCTTCAACGGCGCGATCTTCAGTGACGATCTCTCGATGGAAGCGGCCCGCGCCGGCGGCACGCTCACCGAAGCGGCGAGCGCCGCGCTCGCGGCGGGCTGCGACATGGTGCTGATCTGCAACCAGCCGGAAGAGGCGGGACGGGTGCTGAAGCAATTGCGCCATGCGCCGTCGAAGGCGTCGGTGCAGCGGCTCAAGCAGATGCGGCCGCGCGGCAAGGCGCTGCGCTGGGACAAACTGCAGGGACAGGCGGAGTATCGGGCGGCACGCGCGCTCATCAAGGACACGCTGGGCTGATTCCTTTCCGGACGATCCAGATGAAAAAAACGCCACGATCGTGGCGTTTTTTTCGGGCTTCGTTAATGCAGTCAAAGCAGTTGAAGCATCACGACGGCTCGAGCTTCATCCGTTGCAGCTTGTTATAGAGCGTCTTCGGGCTGATGCCAAGCAGCGTCGCTGCGCGATGGCGCGTGCCGCCGACCGCTTCGAGCGTCGCGCGGATCAGCATGTCCTCGACGTCGGCCAGCGCCGTGCCCACCGTCACCTGCACGCTGCTGCCGTTCAGGCCGCGTCCGCCGAGTCCGCCCGGTTCATCGACGCGCAGTGTCTCGATGGTTTCACCCGACGCGTGATAGGCGCGCCGCACGCGCTCGCGCATCTCGCGAACGTTGCCCGGCCATTCGGTCGCGAAGCACTCGCGGATGAACGCGGGACTGACGCGTTTCGGCGATCCGCTCGTGATCCCGGCGATGTGATTCTCGCGGTTGAGCTCGTCGACGAGCGCTTCGGCGATGAGCGCGATGTCGTCATCGCGTTCGCTCAGCGGCGGCAGCAGGATCGACGAAGCCGACAGCCGCTGGAACAGGTCTTCGCGCATCGCACCGCTCGCGACGGCCTCGCGCATCGGCGTGCGCGACGCGGCGATCAGGCGGAAGTCCGTCATGATCCGGTTGCTGCCGCCCACCCGCATGAAGGTCTGCGAATCGAGCGCGCGCAGCAGGGCTTCCTGTTGCGGCGCCGGCAGCGAATCGATCTGGTCGAGGAATAGCGTGCCGCCGCCCGCCTGTTCGAGCAGGCCCGGTTCGCGATGCTCCGCGCCCGCATAGGCATTGCGCTCATGGCCGAACAGGATGCTTTCCATCGTGCGCTGCGGCGCCTCGCCGGCCGTGCCGGAATGACGGTACGCGGAGCAGTCGAAGGTGACGAACGGGCCTTTGCGGCGGCGGCTCAGCTGATGAATCGTGCGCGCCGCGATCTTCTTGCCCGTGCCCGGCTCGCCGCAGATCAACACGGCCGCTTCGGTCGGCGCGGTGTGTTCGATGAGATCGTAGACGTGCTGCATCGCCGCGCTGCGGCCGGTCATGTCGCCGAAGTGGCCGAGTTCGCGCAGCGTGGAGCGCAGCGCCTGCACTTCCTCGGTGAGTTCGTACGGACGCGGGATGCGCGCCAGCAGGCTGCGCAGGCGCGGAATGTTGACCGGCTTCAGCAGATAGTCCCAGATGCCGTGCCGCAAGCCTTCGATCGCGCTTTCCACGGTAGCATTGCCGGTCATCACGATCACCGGCAACGCGCCGTCCGGCGGTTGCGAGGGCAGGCTCGGCAGCAGATCGAGGCCGCTGCCGTCCGGAAGATTCAGGTCGATCAGCACGACATCGGGGATGAAGCGCGTCAGCGCGGAGCGTGCCTCGGCAAGGGTCGTCGCCGTGTCGACGGAAAAACCATCCGCCGACAGGATCGCGGACAGACCTGAGAGGCTATTGGGATCGTCTTCGACAATCAGGGCGTGTGGCATGGCTGACCAATGTCTCAAAGTGGACTGTAATGCACCGTCGCTGCGTGCCGGCCGCAACGGCGCGGCACGGGGCTTCGGTGTTTCGTGGGCGGGCGGCGCTGCCGTTGTCTGACTCCGGCGCCCGACCCGCTGCGGTTCTCGTCCTGCATTACTCGTGTGTTTCGTGTGTCATCTGTTCCCCGGTGACCGCCTCAGCGCGGCCTGAGATGCAGTTCATTGCTCACGGAGCGCACGCCCGGCACGCCACGGGCCACAGCCAGGGCGCGCTCGATCTGCGCATCCGATTCCACATAGCCCGCAACCTGCACCACGCCGCGATAAGTCGCGACGCTCACCGGCAACGATCTCAGCTGCGGATCGGCGGCCAATGCCTGCTTCACGCGGGCGGCCAGGGTTGCGTCATCGGGCGCCGGCTGGCTGGACGCGGGCGCTGCGGCCGGCGGCGTCGACTTGCATCCCGGCAACGCGAAGGGCGGCAGCGCGAGTGCCGCCACAATCAACAACCGGTTCGTGATGGGACGCGGTTTTTGCATGTCGGCTCTGAAATCGTTATCGCAAGTTTCCAGCAGGAACCGTGCCACGCGGGTGATTTTTCCGATCGTGGCCGGACGGGGTAGCCTTTGCGGGGATTGGCTCGTTGGAGGCGCGCTCATCGAATGAGGGCCCGAGCGGTAAAGTTTGCCTGAATTTGTCAAAAAATTCATGCAAAAGAAAAAGCGCCCGTGGAAGGGCGCTTGTTCAGGGAGCCGTCGCGGAGGGTTGCTGCGTGCGAGGCTCCGGCGGGTGCAGTGCGACGCTTAAGCGCGGCTGCGGTACTCGTTCGTACGCGTGTCGATTTCGATCTTGTCGCCGATATTGCAGAACAGCGGCACTTGCAGTTCGAAACCGGTGTTCAGCTTGGCGGTCTTCAGCACCTTGCCCGACGACGTATCGCCCTTCACGGCCGGTTCCGTGTAGATGATTTCGCGCACAAGCGTGGTGGGCAGTTCGACCGAGATGGCCTTCTCGTTGTAGAACACGACTTCGCAGGCCATGCCGTCTTCGAGGTAGTTGAGCGCGTCGCCCATCATTTCGGCTTCGACTTCGAACTGGTTGTAGTCGGCGTCCATGAAGACGTACATCGGGTCGGCGAAGTAGGAGTAGGTCACTTCCTTGCGGTCCAGCAGCACGACGTCGAACTTGTCGTCCGCCTTATAGACGGTTTCCATGCCGGAGTTCGTCAGCAGGTTCTTGAACTTCATCTTCACGACCGCAGCGTTGCGGCCCGACTTGTTGTACTCGGCGCGCTGCACCACCATGGCATCGCTGCCGATCATGACGACGTTGCCGACGCGGAGTTCTTGTGCGGTCTTCATAAAACTGGGTCCTGTACGAATGGATAGGGCTATATGCCTGGATGATTCGATCCGGCAGCGGCGCGGTGCCGCCACGCGTGAATGCGTTCTAACGAGGAAGGCTGTCGTCAGGGCTCTGGCCGTCGCTGCTGACTGCGGTGGGGATTCCCGTGCGCTGCAAAGAACCTACAACCGCTTGCTTCCTCGGATAACCGCTTATTTTAACTGAGTTTTTGCCCGTTGGGCCAGTCGGATGACGCGCGTGAAGGAGGCAGCGCGAGGCAGAGCGCGGGCGGCGGCAAAACCCTCACCCGCGAGGCAGGCGCGCCAGCACATGCGCGACGAGATTGCCCGCCAAGTCGCCGATGCCCGCAAGTTCACGGGACCAGCTTGTGGCACGCGCCTCCAGCGCCCGGCGATGACGCCAGAAATCGGCCCAGTCCGGCGTGCCCGCGCCGTTCCACGCGTGCCAGAAGCGTTCTGTCGAAGCCCGCGCCGATGCGTCGAGCGCCTGCGTGTAGTGGGCGAGGGCGGCATCGAGCTTGGGGAGATGGGCGTCGTCGGCTTGCGGATAGATGTGCCACACGAAAGGCTTGCAGGCCCATTGGGCCCGCACGAACGAATCCTCGCCGCGCACGAAGTTGATGTCGGCGGCCCACAGCAAGGCGTCAAAACGCGGCTGCTCGACGAATCCCAGCGCATGCGCCCGCAATGCGCCAGCACGCGCCGTCGTGCCCGCCGTGAACCGCGGCACGTCGAAGAAGCGCGCCAAGGCGCCAGAGATGCGTCCTTCTGGCACGAGCAGCACGACCGGTTGGGCGCCGTCGCGCCACTGCGCGAGCAGGCTGTCTACGGCAGGGTTCTCGTAAGCGAACAGGGAGATGACAGTGCTGTCGGCGCCCGGCGGCTCGTCATGCACGTGTTCGCGCCACCAGGCGGGCGCATCGAAGGCCAGGCGTTGCGCGTCGAGATCGCGTTCCTTCAGTACGCCGCCCGTGCCTGCGCCGAGGCCGGGAAAAAAGAACGTCTTTTCGAGCGGATAACGCGGATGCGGCGAAGGCCGCGTGTGAAAGTCCGCGACCCAGTCCTCGCCGCTCAGATACTCCAGATTCACCCAGACCGGCTGGCGCTCGCGCCGCGCCATCGCGGCGACATAGGCGGGCGGCAGTTCGCACGCGAACGCCTCGATCACGACGTCCGCGATGTCGAGCCTGTCGCCGGCATGCGCGGGATCGTGCCAGTGTTCGATCACGACGCCCATCGCTTCCTGCCGCGCCAGCGTGGCGTCGACCGCCGGACAGAGCGCGTGGAAGACTTTCAGATCGTCGACGAAGAGCCGCACGCGCCAGCCGTATTCCGTTTGCAGCTGCCGCGCGAGCCGCCAGCAGACGCCGATGTCGCCGAAATTGTCGATGACCGCGCAAAAGATGTCGCAGGCGAGTTCCGGGGTGGCGGACGGCGTGGGCGGCTGCTCGGACATGGGACGTTGGCGCGCGGCGTAATGTTCTAAACTGGCGATTCTAGTGCGACACGCACGCTCGTGTCCGGGTAGCCCCAACGTAAGGGGCATCGACTAGCGACAAAGGAGGCGTCTGTATGAGCCTAACCGGTCGCGAAGGTATCACGTGGAGCATCGGGAAGGGGCGTGAGTCCCTCGACGCAACTGCTCAGAAGCGGGGTATCTCTTTTAGCGAAGCGAGAGCCGGTAGAGGTTTGCCGGGTCTCGTTCATACGAGTCTCGGTAGAGCACATTCTCCGAGAGCTCGCACTGCATTGACCTGATTACCGTCAGGTTCCGCCCCGTCCGCGGCTTCACCTCCGCCGAAAGGGTGGAGTGATGTATGTAATTCCTGCGCCTTCAACGGCAATGGATTCGCGAACCGATACGAGCGAAAGCTCGGTGTGTCATTGTTTGGCCTCGTCAGTTGTACGACGAGGATAGTGAACCTGCTGTACGACCAGCAGTAGCCTAGGAAGACATGCGTCACTGGCAACGGTGGGGTGTGAAGCTCTTCTGACAATGTAGCCTCCGGAGGTTTCGGGCAGGCCCTTCCCGCGAGGGATCGGTCTGGACACTCCTAGCAGCAAAGGGGTCGAGGAGCTAGGCTGGCTGATAGGGTTAACGTATGTGAACTGCTGATAAACCTCGTTACCAGTGAGGAGCCAAAGCTGCTTGAACATCGGGCTCTAACCAAAAGGTACGTGGCTGGTTAGTCCACTTAGAATTTGGGCTACGTCGTTGTTAAGCCACCGGGGGATAGGCAGAACCTACGTCAGTCGTGTGACATGCCGGGAACGTGGTAAGCCTGTATGGTTGCCAGCTGTCTTTTGGCTGGCAGGCGAACCGTAAGGGACGCTGTTGATTGTGCAGGTATGGGAGGACGGAAAAAGCGAATGTCAGGCTGTAATGGCCCGGATAGGGGTTGAGACATCATCCCACGCGAAAGCGGGCAGACTTCCGTCTGGTCTACCGTCGCAAGGCGGCTGACTACCCTCTGTAACTTGGTTAGGTACGGGTGCATGCGCCCGTACTGAGGTGTTTGTCCGAGATAGGGGCGTACGCGCTCCTATTGAGGTGTCTGTTGTTCCCCAGAGGGGTGTGTCTGCCCCTCTGGGGAGATGCGCCTTCTGCCTGGGGACTTTTTCCAAGTAGGAGAGCAGCATGAAAGTATCAGGTCGAAAGACCGGATCTGCGCTTTCCCACGCGCCTGTCAACTGGAATGCCGTTAATTGGCGGAAAGTTGAGCGGAACGTGAGAGGGATGCAGATTCGAATTGCGAAGGCGACGCGGGAAGGTGACTGGCGCAGGGTGAAAGCCTTGCAACGGATGCTGACTCGCATGTTGTCCGCAAAGTTGTACGCGGTACGACGTGTTACGCAGAACCAGGGTGCGCGAACGGCTGGAGTCGATCGCGAACTGTGGGACTCGCCTGAGCGCCGGTGGGAAGCCATCGGCAGGTTGAAGCGGCGTGGATATAAGCCTTTGCCATTACGGAGAGTCTTTATTCCCAAAGCCAATGGAAAGGAGCGTCCTTTGGGCATTCCGACCATGCGGGACAGGGCGATGCAAGCCTTGTATCTGCTGGCCTTGGAGCCGGTAGCAGAGTCGACGAGCGACCCGAACTCGTATGGGTTCCGGCTCAATCGTTCAACGGCTGATGCTATGGGCCAGGTACGCGCTTGTACGTCCCGGAAGGATTCGTCCCGATGGGTACTGGAAGCGGATATCAAAGGCTGCTTTGACCACATCAACCACGACTGGCTGGAAAACCATGTCCCCATGGACAGGGAAATCCTCCGGAAGTGGTTGAAGGCTGGCCTGATTTACAAGGGGCAGCTACAGGCGACTGAGGCCGGTACGCCGCAGGGAGGCATCATCTCCCCGACGCTGGCCAACGTGACGCTGAACGGGCTGGAGCGTGAACTGATTGCGCACCTCGGTGCGAAATTCGGGATCGCAAAGGCAAAGAAGCTGAAAGTGAATGTGGTGCGATACGCGGATGACTTCGTGATCACCGGCGACTCGAAAGAGATTCTGGAAAACGAGGTCAGGCCTTGGGTGGAAGCATTCCTTGCTGTACGAGGCTTGCACCTGTCAGAGGCGAAAACGCGGATCACCCACATTGACGAAGGCTTCGATTTCCTTGGGTGGAATTTCCGGAAGTACTCGGGAAAGCTGCTCATCAAGCCGAGCAAGAAAAACGCGCAAGCGTTTTATCGCAAGGTGGCGGAAACGATCAGCGGCAACAAAACGGTAAAGCAGGAGGATCTAGTCCAACTGCTGAACCCGATGTTGCGCGGATGGGCGCAGTATCACCGTCCGGTCTCGGCCAAGCAGACGTACAGCCGGATGGAGCATCTGATTTTTCGGAAGCTCTGGCGGTGGTCGAAGCGGAGGCATCCGCAGAAGAGCGCTGTATGGGTGAAGCAGAAGTACTTTCACTCTGTTGGTGCCCGGAATTGGGTGTTTGCCGTTCGCACGGAGCGCGAGGACGGCAGTTGGGGGCTGAATGAGCTGTACCAGCTTAGCGGTACAGCTATCAAACGGCACACGAGGATCAAAGGCGAGTTCAATCCTTTCGATCCTAAGTGGGAGCAGTATGGCGAGACATTGCGGCAAGGGCGCATGTGGGAACAGATGCGCTACCGGAAGCAGTGGGCCGCGCTATATCTGTCACAAAGCGGGCTATGCGCGCATTGTGGCTGTGCCTTGACGGACGAAACAGGTTGGCACGACCATCATCTGGAATATCGGATGCATGGTGGCACCGACGCCTTGTCCAACCGGGCGCTGCTTCACCCGCACTGCCACCGGCAAGTGCATGCTGGAAGACTAGTTGTAACTAAGCCGGTTCTGTAGTAGACAGGACTTTGTTTGTAGATTTGAGCCGTATGCGGGGAAACTCGCACGTACGGTTCTCGGGGGGCCCGGCTTTCGCAAGAAAGTCGGGCTACCCGACAAATAACGACCGCGGCCCTGGCGCCCGCGCGCGCCTCCCCATCCAGGCTTCGCGCCGCGCCTCGCGCGGGACACTCGCGACTTTCGCTGCATGACTGACTCCGCCGCACACGAATCCGCTTCCGACGCGGAGTTCGACCCGAAGAAGACCCTTGCGCAACTGCCCCATTTGCCGGGCGTATACCGCTACTACGACGGCGGCGGCAACGTGCTGTACGTCGGCAAGGCGCGCAATCTGAAGAAGCGCGTGTCGAGCTATTTCACGAAGACGCTGCATTCGCCGCGCATCGCGATGATGGTGACGCGCATCCGCAAGATCGAAACCACCGTCACGCGTTCCGAAGCCGAAGCGCTGCTGCTCGAGAACAACCTGATCAAGGCGCTCGCGCCGCGCTACAACATCCTGTTTCGCGACGACAAGTCGTATCCGTTTCTCAAGCTCACCGGCCACACGTTCCCGCGCATGGCGTACTACCGCGGCGCGGTCGACAAGAAGAACCAGTATTTCGGGCCGTTTCCGAGCGCGTGGGCGGTGCGCGAAAGCATCCAGATCCTGCAGCGCGTGTTCCAGCTGCGGACCTGCGAGGACTCGGTGTTCAGCAACCGCACGCGGCCGTGCCTGCTGCATCAGATCGGACGCTGCACCGCGCCGTGCACCGGACTCATCAGCGAGGAGGATTACGCGCGCGACGTCGCCAATGCGTCGCGCTTCCTGCTCGGACGGCAGGGCGAGGTGATGAAGGAACTCGAGCAGAAGATGCACGCCTTCGCCGCCGATCTCAAGTTCGAGCAGGCCGCGGCGGTGCGCAACCAGATGAGCTCGCTGTCGACGGTGCTGCATCAGCAGGCGATCGAAGTGGGCGGCGAGAGCGATGTCGATATCCTCGCGGTGGTCGCGCTGGGCGGCAAGGTATGCGTGAATCTCGCGATGGTGCGCGGCGGCCGGCATCTCGGCGACAAGGCGTACTTTCCGACGCATGTTGAAAGCGCGTTGTCGCTGGGCGATGAGGATGAGTTGCCGGAATTGCCGGAACTGCTCGAAGACGCAACGGTTGCGGAGGACGCTGAACCTGCTGCTGCGCCGGTTGTAGCGGCCGTGACGGAGCTCCAAGCAGATGCCGCCGCCGCTGAGAACGAAGCCGACCCGCAACCCCGCGAAAACGCCCTTGAAGCCGAAGTGCTGGAAGCATTCATGGCGCAGCACTACATCGGCAATCGCGTGCCGCCTGTACTCGTCGTGAGTCACGCGCCGTCGAGCCGCGATCTCGTCGATCTGCTGATCGAGCAGGCCGGCCACAAGGTCACGCTGCTGCGCCAGCCGCAAGGGCAGAAGCGCGTATGGCTCTCGATGGCCGAGCAGAACGCGCGGCTCGCGCTCGCGCGGCTGCTGTCGGAGCAGGGCTCGCAGCAGGCGCGCACCCGCGCGCTCGCCGATACGCTCGGCATGGAGATGGACGACCTCGCGCAACTGCGGGTGGAGTGCTTCGACATCAGCCATACGATGGGCGAAGCCACGCAGGCATCATGTGTCGTGTTCCATCATCACAAGATGCAGTCGGGCGAGTATCGCCGCTACAACATCACCGGCATCACGCCCGGCGACGACTACGCCGCGATGCGCCAGGTGCTCACACGCCGCTACGAGAAGTTGGTCGCGCAGGCGGCCGCCAACGCCACCGACGAAGCCGCCACCCTGCAGCCCGGCGATGCTGCCGATCCCACCGTCACACCCGATGGCGCCGAGCCGGTCGCCGCGGGCGGCACACTGCCGACCATCGTGCTGATCGACGGCGGCAAGGGGCAGGTGGAAATCGCCAGGCAGGTGTTCTCGGAACTCGGGCTCGATCACGGCATGCTGGTCGGCGTCGCGAAGGGAGAAGGGCGCAAGGTCGGACTGGAGACGCTCATCTTCGCCGACGGCCGCCCCGCACTCGAACTCGGCAAGGAAAGCGCCGCGCTGATGCTGGTCGCGCAGATCCGCGACGAGGCTCACCGCTTCGCGATCACCGGCATGCGGGCCAAGCGCGCGAAAGCCCGTCAGACGTCGCGGCTGGAAGAGCTCGAAGGCGTCGGCGCGAAACGGCGTCAACGGCTCTTGTCGCGCTTCGGCGGATTGCGCGGCGTGCAGGCGGCAAGCGTCGAGGACCTGGCCAGTGTCGAAGGCATCTCGCTTGCGCTAGCACAGCAGATATACCGTCAGTTGCATTGAACCGGCACCGGCGCGCCCCGCGACAGCAAGCCCGTCGCGGGGCGCGCCGGCCCGGGTCGCTGCCGGGCCGCTGCCTTGTGAGCGCGGGAGCGACGCGGCACAATGGCGGCTCCCTTACATGTCCTTCACTCGCCTGCGCCCATGCCGTTCAATCTACCGATCTTTCTGACATGGCTGCGGATCGTGCTGATTCCGCTCGTCGTGGGCGTGTTCTATCTGCCGGACATGATGATGAGCCCGGAGCACCGCAACCTGCTCGGCATGCTGATCTTCGTGCTCGCCGCGCTCACCGACTGGTTCGACGGCTTCCTCGCACGCAAGCTCAACCAGACCTCGGCGTTCGGCGCGTTCCTCGATCCCGTCGCCGACAAGCTGATGGTGACCGCCGCCTTGCTCGTCCTGGTGCAGCTGGCGCGGCTCAATGCGGTGATCGCGCTGGTGATCGTCGGACGCGAGATCACCATCTCGGCGCTGCGCGAATGGATGGCGCAGATCGGCGCATCGAAGAGCGTCGCGGTGAATCAGCTCGGCAAGTTCAAGACCGTGTGCCAGATGGTCGCCATCCCGATGCTGCTGTTCTACGGCCCGCTCAGGATCACCGGCACGCAGTGGATGATCGACACGCGCGTGTGGGGGCTGTGGCTCATCGACGTCGCCGCCGTGCTCACGGTCTGGTCGATGCTCTACTACATGAAGCTCGCGTGGCCGCAGATTCGCGAACGGGGCGGCATGCTGTGATGCGTCCGTCGCGCAAAGGCTCAGATGCGGCTCAGATGCGGCTCAGATGCGGCTCAGATTCGTGCGCGCGGAAAATTGCGTCGAAACGGAAAATTCCTCTCACAAAACTGTTGACAGGCTTCTTTAGCTTCTACATAATCTCGTTTCTCTGATGCACGGCACGACGCAAACCAGCGAAGTGCGGTAAAAACGTGCAGCAGGAGCGGCAGTAAAAATGCGGGAGTAGCTCAGTTGGTAGAGCGCAACCTTGCCAAGGTTGAGGTCGCGAGTTCGAGACTCGTCTCCCGCTCCAGATCAGAAAGTTTTCGGTGTGGTCAGCGTTGAAGCACAGTGCGCGTGACGCCGGAAGCAGCGGTACAAGTGACACAGCAGCATCGCAGGACATTGCGGGAGTAGCTCAGTTGGTAGAGCGCAACCTTGCCAAGGTTGAGGTCGCGAGTTCGAGACTCGTCTCCCGCTCCAATCAAAGGGGAAGCCAAGCTTCCCTTTTTGTTTGGTGAAGAAGCCGGCGTATGACCGGCAGCCGGAACCGCATACGGCGCGGTAGCAAAGCGGTTATGCAGCGGCCTGCAAAGCCGTTTAGACCGGTTCGACTCCGGTCCGCGCCTCCACTCGAAAAGCCCTGATCCGTCAGGGCTTTTTCTTTTTGCCCGCAGTTCTCGCGTATCAGCCTTCGCGCATGACCGCGTTACGCTTTATTCGCGGCCAGGCGTAGCGCGGCATAATCGCGATACTCCTCGCATCCGGAATCCCATGACCGACCGACTCTCTTCACTCGAATGGCGCTGGAAGGCCTTCGACGACCTCTCGACCGCCGAGGTCTACGACATGCTCGCGGCGCGCAGCGCGGTGTTCGTCGTCGAGCAGAACTGCGTGTATGGCGACATCGACGGTCTCGATATCGATGCGTGGCACCTGCTGGCCTATGGCGCCGGCGAGAACGGCCAGCGTCCCGCGCTCGCGGGTTATCTGCGGGTGTTGCTGCCGGGAACGCCGGACGACAGCGAGAAAGACGTGCGCATCGGCCGCGTGCTGACCACGGCCAAGTTCCGCGGTCTCAAGCTCGGTAACGCGATGCTCGAACGCGCGCTCAAGCACATCCTCGCGCAATGGCCGGACGAGCCCATCAGCCTGCACGCGCAGGCGCATCTCCAGCGCTTCTATGGCGCGTTCGGCTTCGTGTCGTCGTCGGGGATTCACGACGAGGACGGCATTCCGCACGTCTGGATGCGCCGCCCCGGCTTCGGCTCATGACGCGACCGCGTCTGCCTTGACCTTGGCGCCGCCGGGCGCGGCATCCACGCCGCGCCCTTTCTCCTTTCTCAGGCGTGTGCGCGCCGAGAGCCGCATCCAGTGACGCAGCGCGATCAGCGCGCCGATCACGCTCATCATCGAACCCGGGATCCACAGCAGAAGGCCGCCGATCTGCTGGTCGCGCATCGGCGTGATCCACGTGAATGCGCGGCCGCAGATCGAATAGATCGGATAGAGCTCGTGCGGCGTGAAGAAGATGTACGCGCCCAGGATGATCTGCGGGGGAATCGCGGCGATCACGATCAGGATCCGTCTGCCGGGCGCGAGACGCGCGGGCGGGGCCGGACGCGGATCGAGCACCAGCCACCAGAACAGCAGACCATCGATGACCATGCTCCAGTTCATCACGCGATAGAGCCGGGCATCCAGCATCGCCTTGAAGTGGATCGGCGAGAGCAGCCAGAAGTAGATCAGCCCGACGAACAGCACGACCGCCACCACCGGATTGAACACGACGGCGAAGAAACCGCGCGCCACCTTGCTCTGCGCCGCCGGGCGCAGCCAGCGCCGGCGCCACGCGAACGGAATGCCCGCGCGCAGCGCCGCGCCGGGATACGACAGTGCAATGAAGAACGGCCCGAGATGATGCAGCACCAGATGCTGCAGCCGATGCATGAAGAACTCGTGCTCGAAGAAGTAATCGAGCCGCGTATGCAGCGCCACGTAGAGCGCGCCCAGGCCGAACCAGAACGCGATGCGCCGCGCCAGCGTCACGCGCGCATGCCGCGCGCCGCGCGCGAACAGGATGCCGGCGACGAGCACCGCGATCACGACCGTCGGCGACGGCTCCCAGGGGTCGAGCCAGTAGAGCAGGGTATGCATGGTCAGGAAGCCTTCGCGTCGATCACGCGTTTCAGATCGGTCGCGATGGCGTCCGCGGAATCCTGCTCGGTGGCGAGCAGTCGCGCGTGGCCTGCGGCGTCGAAGATGTAGACGGCGGAGCTGTGCGTGACCTCGTACGCGCCGTCCGGTGCGCGCTTTTCCATCTGATACGCCACGCGATAACGCTGCGCGACCCGCTCGATGGCGCGGTCCGTGCCGGTGAGGCCGACGGCATGCTTGTCGTCGAAGGCGCGCACATACGAGCGCAGCAGTGCGGGCGTGTCGCGCGCGGGATCGACGGAAATGAACACGATGCGCGCCTTGTCCGCGTCCGGACCGACGCGCTCCAGCACCTGCATCAGCCGCGCCATGGTTTCCGGGCAGACATCCGGACAATGCGTGTAGCCGAAGTAGACCAGCGTGGTCCGGCCCGCGAAGGACTCGCCGGTGACGGGCCGGCCGCCGTCATCGACGAGCGAGAAGTCCAGGTCGGGCAGATGGCCCGATACATCGGTCAGATGCCAGGGTTCGGCGGGCTTCGAGCAGGCGGCGAGCGCGCACAGGGTCAAAACGGCGACGATGAAGCGCCGGACAAGAAAGGCTGGGAACGAAGCGTGCATCGGGATTCGTCTTGCAGGATGATTCGAGGACAACGTCGCAAAATACACGCCTTTTGCTTGATGACCGGCAAAACATCGCGTCGCCCCGGCTTTTTCGAGACGATTTGCCGCACGTTTCAAGCACGTTTAAAGCGCGCTGAAAGACCCTGCGCCGGCATTTGTAAGATAACGGCCTGCTCGCCCGAAAGCCCTCAGGCGGTAAGATGCCCACACTTCGCGCATGTCTGGCGGCGTCTGTCCAGGGTGTCGCCAGCCAAACACCAGGCCCAAGATCGATGCAAATTCTCCCTGATTCCCTCTCGCTCGCCGAGACCGCCTTTTTCTTCGATTTCGACGGCACGCTGGTCGAACTCGCCTCCACGCCGGACGGCATTTTCGTGCCGCGTTCGGTGCCCGACATCCTCGCGGCGCTCAGGCGCGCGACCAACGGCGCGGTGGCGGTCGTGTCGGGGCGCGGCATCGACAATATCGATTCCTTCCTGCACATGCCTGACCTGCCCGTCGCGGGCATGCACGGCGCGGAACGGCGCGACGCCAACGGCGACCTGCAGCGCATCGGCTTCAACGACGAACGCCTGCTGCGCATGGAACACGAGCTGGAGAAGGTCGTGAGCGCGAACCCCGGCATGCTGCTCGAGATCAAGGGCGCGGCGCTCGCATTGCACTATCGCAATGCGGCCGAACGCGAACCCGCCGCGCGCGCCGCGACCGAGCGTCTCGTGCAGCAATACGCCGACGCCTACGTGCTGCAACCGGGCAAGATGGTCTACGAGATCAAGCCGAAGGATGTCGACAAGGGCCGCGCCGTGCGCGCGTTCCTGGCCGAGCCGCCGTTCACCGGACGCCGGCCCGTGTTCATCGGCGACGATCTCACCGACGAGAAAGGCTTCGCGGTGGTCAACGAGTTCGATGGCCTCTCGGTCAAGGTCGGTCCCGGCGATACCGTTGCGCGGGCGCGCATCGAGTCGGTCGAACTGCTGCTCGACTGGCTGCAGGTCATCTCGGGCACGGCGGGGAAGCACGCGTGAGCCGGCTCATCATCGTGTCGAACCGGGTGGCGCCGATCTCCGAAGGCGGCCCGGCGGCGGGCGGCCTGGCGGTCGGCGTGTACGACGCGCTCAAGGAAACCGGCGGCATGTGGTTCGGCTGGAGCGGCGACGTGCTGTCTTCACCCACGGACGCCCCGCCCGGTATCAAGCTCGAGGAACACGGACCGGTGACGTTCGCGACCATCGGTCTGTCGCGGCGCGACTACGATCAGTACTACCGCGGCTTTTCCAACGCGACGTTATGGCCGGCGTTCCACTATCGGCCCGACCTGATCGAGTTCGACCGCAACGAATTCGACGGCTATTGCCGCGTCAACCGCTGGCTTGCCGCGCAGCTCGCGCCGCTGCTCAAGCCCGACGACGTCATCTGGGTCCACGACTACCACCTGATTCCGTTCGCTCAGGCATTGCGGGCGCATGGCGTGACGAACCGCATCGGCTTCTTCCTGCACATTCCGTTTCCGGCGCCGCAGATCCTGCTTGCCGTGCCGCGGCATGGCGAGCTGATGGAAGCGCTATGCGCGTTCGATCTGCTCGGCTTCCAGACCGAGCCCGATCTGCAGGCGTTCTGCGAATACATCGTGACGGAGGCGGGCGGCGCGGTCACGCGCAACGCCACGCAGCCCGCCGTCATTCGCGCGTTCGGGCAGAGCTTGCGCGCGGCGGCGTATCCGATCGGCGTCTATCCCGATGAAATCGCCGCGCTGGCGAAAGACGGCGAAAGCGGGCGCGATGTTGAGATCGTCAAGGCAACGCTGCATCATCGCAAGCTCGTGATGAGCGTCGACCGGCTGGACTATTCGAAGGGTCTGGTCGAGCGGTTTCGCGCGTTCGAACGCCTGGTCGAACACGATCCGCATCAGCGCAATAACGTGTCGTTCCTGCAGATCGCGCCGCCGACGCGCTCGGACGTCGACGCCTATCGCGACATCCGCCTGCAACTGGAAGCGGAGTCGGGCCGCATCAACGGGCGCTACGCCGAGCTCGACTGGACCCCGATCCGCTACATCCATCGGCAATACGAGCGGCCGGTGCTCGCCGCGCTGTTCCGCGAGGCGCACGTCGGCCTCGTCACGCCCTTGCGCGACGGCATGAATCTGGTGGCGAAGGAGTATGTGTCGGCGCAGGATCCGGACGATCCCGGCGTGCTGGTGCTGTCGCAGTTCGCGGGCGCGGCGCGCGAACTGACGGCCGCGCTGATCGTGAATCCGCTCGACATCGACGGCATGGCCGAAGCACTCGCCACGGCGCTCAAGATGCCGCTGGCCGAGCGCCGCGCGCGCTACAACGAGATGATGCAGCAGCTGCGCGACAACAACGTCTCGGTCTGGCGCGACAACTTCCTGCGCGACCTCAACGCGGGCTGAGGCCCGCTGGGGCGGGACAAGCCCGCTCAGGCGGGCTGCTTGTGCGGCGTCGAGACGATCGACGGCAGCTTGCCGTGCTGCTTCGCGAGCAGCTCGCGATACAGCCCCGGACGCTCGCGCAGTTCCTGCGGCGAGCCGTCGTCGATGACCTTGCCCGCGCTCATCACGATGATGCGGTCGAAGTTCTGCAACGTCGACAGACGGTGCGCAATCGCGATCACCGTGCGGCCCACCATCAGGCGGTCGAGCGCCTGCTGGATCGCTTCTTCCGACGCGCTGTCGAGCGCGGAGGTCGCTTCGTCGAGCAGCAGGATCGGCGCGTTCTTCAGGATGGCGCGTGCGATCGCGATGCGCTGGCGCTGGCCGCCGGACAGCTTGACGCCGCGGTCGCCGACGATCGTATCGAAACCTTCCGGCATCGCCTCGATGAAGTCCGTGCAGCGCGCCTCGCGGGCGGCGGCGAGCACTTCCTCGCGGCTCGCCTCGGGCCGGCCGTAGGCGATGTTCTCGAACACGGTGCGGTGGAACAGCGAGATATCCTGCGGCACGAGCGCGATCGAATGACGCAGGCTGTCCTGCGTGATCGAGCCGATGTCCTGGCCGTCGATCCTGATGCTGCCCTTCTGGGTCTCGTAGAAACGTTGCAGCAGCGCGAGCACGGTGGACTTGCCCGCCCCCGACTTGCCGATCAGCCCGACGCGCTGGCCCGGCTCGATATGCAGATGGAAGTTGTCGAGAATCGGCCGGCGCCGCGGATATGCGAACGTGACGTTTTCGAAGTCGACGCGTCCGCCTTGCGGCACGAGTTCCGTCGCGTCCGAGCGATCCGGCATGCCATGCGGCTCGAGCAGCGTCTGCACGGCTTCGGCGAGACGCGCGACGTGCTGCGTGACATCCACCAGCGCCACGGCCAAGTCGCGCGTGCCGTGCAGGATGGTGAAGCCGAGCGAGCTGACCAGCACGATGTCGCCCGAGGTTGCCTGGCCTTTCGACCACAGCCACAAGGCCCAGCCGAGCAGGCCGGCGGAGAGGATCGCCGTGACGACCGCATGGAACAGGCGCAGTTTTTCGAGATACAGCAGGCTCTGCTGGCGCGCAACCATTTCGGCCTTCACGGTCGAGCCGAAGCGTTTCTGCTCGCGGAACGTCATGCCGAACGCGCGCACCAGCGACATGTTGCCGATCACGTCGACGAGTTCGCCATCCACCGACGCCGCCTTCGACGCAAAGTTGTGATGCCGCGCCGAGCCGCGCTTGGCGAGGCGATAGAGGATCAACGCCAGGACCAGCGATGCGGTCATCAGGCCGGCGGCCATCCACGGATTCACCGAGACGATCATTACGATGGCGCCCAGCACCGCGATGCACGGCGGCAGGACGTTCCACGCCATGACGTTTTCGGCGGTGTAGATGGCGTTCGAGGTCGCGGTGATCCGGCTGGCGAGCATGCCGGGCTGCTTCTCGGAGAAGTAGGTGGGCGAGTGGCCGGAGAGATAGGAGAAGAGATCCTTGCGCAGATCGCCGGTGACGATCACGAACACATGGGCGCCCACCCAGCCGCCGACCCGCCATAGCAGGTTGTCGGCGGCGATCAGGCCCACCAGGATCATGAACGCGCCCCACAGCGGGCCGGGGTGTCCGCGGCCCTGCCCGAGCACGTCGATCAGATGCTTGATCGCGTATTGCGAGGCGAGGGCACAGCCCACCGCGGCGAACACGCTGAAGAGCACGATCGCATGGGCGACGGGATGCCGGCGGATGTAGCGCATCAGGAACGCGAGCGGATGATGCGCGTAGCTCGAGAGCTTCGCGTTGTACGCGTTACGCTGGGAGACGGTGAGTTGGTCCAATGGTCTTTTTTGGTCGTAGAGCGGTTGAGCGTGTTGCGCCTTCGGGCACGTCCGCTGAAACTTCCGCGGCTTTCGAAATCTGGCCCGCCACGGGGCGACCGACGTCAATCAAGCGACGCTGCGCCGTCTCCATCACTGGATTGTAGCCAGTATCGCGGACGGGCAAGGCGTCTTCGGGCCGCCGATATCCGGCCCATGTGGGCGGCCGAACATCGCTGCGGCGGTAATTCGGGTGGCGCTCCATCGGTATCGACAGCGCCGATTGTCCGCCGATGATTGTTCGCCGACCTATGTCCGGTTCACCGTCTGTCCGGCATAGGGCGTCGGCGGGCATTGTAAGTACTTTGGGCAACTTTTTGCGCCCAATCGCTCGCCCGACAACAGCGAGAGGCGAGACCAGCAGCGATAAAAGCACGTGGCGCGCCAGCGCCGGACTTTGCAGCGAATCTTCGGCTGACGTGGCCTCCAGGGCAGCCATGCCGCACTGCCCGGACCGAAGGCCCTGTAAAACGCGTCCTCCAATGTAGAACAACCTTAATAAACAGGGGTTTGCAAAATGTATCCCTCTTGTAACAACGTAAATAAGTTGAAATGACTGCCGCTGCGCGCGTGTAAAAAGCTCCATAATGCGCTCCGGGTTTCTCCCTAGGCCGTAGACAGCTTTTTGCAAGTTGCCGTCAACCGTCCAGTTGCAAGCGCGTTAATTGCAGGCGCGCGGCATATTTGAGATATGGAACTGCACTTGCTTTGTCCGATCGACCGCGCAGGAACCAGTGAACAGCGACCCCGCTTCTTCACTCGAGCATCAGCCTTTGCGCCGCGGCCCACGCGCCGCGGAAAGCTTCGCCCGAGCCGAGCGATTCGCTCCCGACGTCAAAACGACTGTAGTTTTTAGCCTGACCTTTCATTAGGAGTTTCACGACATGCGAATCGCTCAAATCGCGCCCCTCCACGAAGCTGTTCCGCCGAAGCTGTATGGCGGCACGGAGCGCGTGGTGTCTTATCTGACTGAGGCACTCGTGGAAGCCGGACACGATGTCACGCTCTTCGCGAGCGGTGATTCGCAGACGTCCGCCAAGCTCGAAGCATTCTGGCCGCAGGCACTGCGCCTCGACCCGACCATCCGCGACGTGATGGCTCCGCACATGCTGCTGCTCGAAGAAGTGTGCCGCCGCGCCGAAGAATTCGACGTGCTGCATTTCCACATCGACTATTACCCCTTCTCGCTGTTCGCGCGCCAGCCGGTGCCGTTCCTGACGACCATGCACGGCCGTCTCGACCTGCCCGAACTGCAGCCGATCTTCAACACGTTCAAGGACGTGCCGGTCATCTCGATTTCGGACAACCAGCGTCAGCCGCTGCAACAGGCCAACTGGCTGTCGACCGTGTATCACGGTCTGCCGGAAAACGTGCTCACGCCGATCCCCAACGTGGAGCCGGGCTACCTCGCGTTCCTCGGCCGTGTTTCGCCGGAGAAGGGCCTCGACCGCGCGATCCGCATCGCCGGACAGGCAGGCATGAAGCTCAAGGTCGCCGCCAAGATCGACAAGGCTGACCGCGCCTATTACGAAGAAACGATCAAGCCGCTGATGGCGCTCCCGCACGTCGAGTACATCGGCGAAATCGGCGAAGCCGAAAAGCGCGAGTTCCTCGGCAACGCGCATGCGCTGGTGTTCCCGATCGACTGGCCGGAGCCCTTCGGCCTGGTGATGATCGAAGCCATGGCCTGCGGCACGCCGGTGATCGCGTTCAATCGCGGTTCGGTGCCGGAAGTGATCGAGAACGGCGTGTCGGGCTTCGTCGTCGAAGACGAACTCAGCGCGATCGCCGCCGTGAAGCGTCTCGACACGCTGCCGCGCGAGAAAGTCCGCGCTGCGTTCGAAGCGCGCTTCTCATCGAAGGTGATGGCTGCGAACTACGTCAGCGTGTACGAAGAGATGCTGCGTCAGAAGCGTCGCACCGTGCTGCGCGAAGTCAACGCCAGCTAAACGGGCGCCGCCCGGGTTCACCCGGGTGCGGTGTAAGTTGCAAAAAACGCCCCGCGCGCCTCAAGGCACGCGGGGCGTTGTCGTAATCAGACACAGTCGGGAGCGCACGGCAAGGTTCTTGGAGCGCCAGACCGCGCTACGCTCGTGGAAACCTCTGACGAGATCCGTAATCTCCCTATAATGGCCCGGACTTCGCAATGCGCGGAGCAGCCCAGCATCGTACGTGGACAGGAGTTTCTTTTGGCGAGAACCAGGCAAACCAGCGCGAGCCCCGCACCCGGCGCCGGCACGGTCTTCGCACTGCGCGCCATCGGACTGGTGCTGGCGGCGCGCTGGGCGTTATCGATGTCGCAGATGGGCTATCTGTCCTCGCTGCGCGCCATGACCTCGTCGCCGTGGGCGTGCGTGAACGTCGTGCTGATCTTCCTGCTGGTCGTGTTGCCCGGCGCAAAAGCGCGTCTCGAGCGGCCGCTCCATCCGCTGCCGCAATGGCTGCGGCAGGCGCTGCGTCTGCTCGCGCTCCTGACCTTCGGTTTCGCGATGTTCTCGGTCGGCGCCTTCATCTGGGCGTCCGGCGGACGCAGCTTCATCCATGCGCTCACGGAGACGAACGGCTGGCTGCTGGTCGGCCCCGCGCTGTATGCGGTCGTCATGTGGATCTGCCGTCCGCGTGCGCTCTGGCGCACCAATATCGCGGCGCGCCGCTTTGCCATCGGCCGCTACGCCATTTCGCTCGATCCCGTGACGCGCACCGCTGTCGTCTGGGCCGAGAGCCGCAAGCTCGGCCAGTACGATGCGCGCGAACTTTCCCTCAAGTGGGCCGAGCCGTCCGAGCGTGCCGCGCCGTCGGGCAATCTGCTCGCGCCCGTCACCGAACCCGCCACGCCCGCCGTCCATGCGCGCGGTGAGGCGCGGCGCGGCCTGTTCGCGCGGCGCGCCCGAGTCGAATTGCTGTGGGACTCGCCGGCCGCGGCAGGGCACAATCGCACGACGGTGTTTCGCGCGCCGATCGCGCGTGAAAGCGACCGCCAGGCCGCCCGCTCGCTCGATACGACCTTGCGCCAGATCTGACGCGCGCCGCCTGAACTCGCCTTACCTCGCCTCGCCGCAAGTACGTACACGTCTTTCGCCTTGTTCTGTTGCAGTGGGAGGAAAGCATGCTGATACGCTGGATGCTGGCCGCGCTTCATCTGCTGGGTTTCGGTTTCGCGCTCGGCTCCGTGCTGGCGCGCGCGCGTGCGTTGCGGCGGCTCGACGCCACGCAGTCCGTCCAGGCCAACGAACTTCGTCTGCGCGATGTCTTCCGCTCCGACACGGTCTGGGGCATCACGGCGATCGTGCTGATCGTGACCGGCGCGATGCGCGCCTTCGGCGGCTTCGAGAAGGGCGCGGCCTACTATCTGCACGAGCCGCTATTCCACCTGAAGATGACGGCGCTTGTCGTGATCCTGCTGATCGAAGTGTCGCCGATGCTCGCGCTGATCCGCTGGCGCGTGGCGCTGGCGCAGGGCGGGCCGATCGATCTCACGCGCGCCCGCCGTTTCGCGTGGATGAGCGATCTGGAAGCGGGACTCGTGATGATCATGGTGATCGCGGCGAGCGGCATGGCGCGCGGGATCTGGGCGTCGTCGGGCGGATGATGACGACGCGAAAATGAAAAAAGGCTCAGGTCGTTAAACCTGAGCCTTTTTGATCTTCGGTGCTTGTCTTTACCAACACCAGAATCCTGGTGGGTAGTACTGGGATCGAACCAGTGACCCCTGCCGTGTGAAGGCAGTGCTCTACCGCTGAGCTAACCACCCGAAGAGAGACGAGATTATGTCAGGCGTTCCGCATCTCGTCTAGCCCCTCTTTAAGCAAATCCGAAAATAATCACGCAGCGACTGCATCGCCTTCCGCCGAGGCCGGCGCGGGTTCCACGCGCCATACACTCGTGCCCTTGATGGCCCGATCGAGCTCGTTGAGCACGGCCTCATGCGCCGACAGTTCGTCCGCGCTTGCCGCGATCACCGGCAGGTCGAGATCGTCGAAGGCTTCGCGCGGCGTGGCGGACGCGCCCGCCGCCGGCTGTTCGCCCAGCATGTCGATGACGAGGCTTTCCTGCCCGCGCGTCATCGCCAGATACACCTCCGCGAGCAGTTCGGAGTCGAGCAGCGCGCCGTGCAGCGTGCGATGCGCGTTGCTGATGCCGAACCGGTCGCACAGCGCATCGAGCGAATTGCGCTTGCCGGGGAACATCTGCTTGGCCTGCGCGAGCGAATCGATCACGCCGCCCACCGTCTCCTTCACCTTCGGCAAGCCGAGCAACGCAAACTCCGCGTCGAGGAAGCCGACGTCGAAGGGCGCGTTGTGGATGATCAGTTCGGCGCCCGCGATGAAGTCGCGCAATTGCGCCGCGATCTCGGCGAACTTCGGCTTGTCGCTGAGGAACTCGGTCGTCAGGCCGTGCACCGCGAGCGCGCCGGGATCGCTGTCGCGTTCCGGATTCACGTAGAGATGCAGGTTGTTGCCGGTGAGCCGTCGATTGACCAGCTCGACGCAGCCGATTTCGATGATCCGGTCGCCGGTCCGTGCATTGAGGCCGGTCGTTTCGGTATCCAGTATCAGTTGGCGCATGGGATGTCTTGGATTCGGTGATTCGTGCTGCGGATTAGCTGTCGGCGAGCGAGGTCACGCCGCGATTGGCGAGCGCGTCGGCGCGTTCGTTTTCGGGATGGCCCGCGTGTCCCTTGACCCAGCGCCATTCGATGCGATGCTGCGCCACGAGTGCGTCCAGCCGTTTCCAGAGGTCGGCGTTCTTGACGGGCGTCTTGGCGGCGGTCATCCAGTTCTTCTTCTTCCAGCCGTGGATCCATTCGCTGATGCCTTTCTGGACATATTGCGAATCGGTGTGGATCACGGCCTGGCACGGACGCTTCAGGGCTTCGAGCGCGGCGATCACCGCCATCAGCTCCATGCGGTTGTTGGTGGTCGCGGCTTCGCCGCCGAACAGTTCCTTCTCCAGCGTGCCGAAGCGGAGCAGGGCGCCCCAGCCGCCGGGACCGGGATTGCCTTTGCAGGCGCCGTCCGTGTAGATGTCGATTACGGTGTTCGATGCAGATTCGTCAGTCATCAAGGCTCGATGGAAGTCTCGTTGCGCGTATGCGGAGCGGCGACCGGCGCGAGGCCGGTGGCGAGCGCGGATTTTTTCAGCTTGCGCGGGCCGATCAGGCGCATGCCGCGCACGCGCTTCACGGCCGTGATCATGTACGCCGCGCCGAAGATGGGCCACCAGCGGTCGCCGGCGGGCTCCATGAATTGATAGCGTTGCAGCCACTTGTCGGTGACGAGCGGCGGACGATAGCAGCCGAAGCGGCCGCGTTCAAGGTCGAAGCCGAGCAGCTTGATCCAGTCCTTGATGCGCGTGAACGCGATCATCTCGTGCGCCGACGGCACGAACGGCCGGCCCGCCACCTTGCCGAGCGATTGCCGCGCGCCCCACAGGCTCAGCGAATTGAAGCCGAGGATGATCAACTGGCCTTCCGGCAGCAGCACGCGTTCGGCTTCGCGCAGCAGGCGGTGCGGATCCGGCGAGAATTCCAGCGTGTGCGGCAGCACCAGCAGGTCGACGCTCTGCGCTTCGAACGGCAGGTCGAGCAGGTCGCACCAGACGGTGCTGCGGCCGTCGGGCGCGCTGGCGGCGGGCAGGGCGCTGACGCCGGGCGTGGTGGCGCGCGGCGGGGTGTACGGCGCGCTGGATGCGCTTTCCGCGTCGAGCACGAGCGCGCGCCCGGTCATGCGGTTCTCGCGCAAGGCGTCGAGCTGCGGCATGCCGAGCTGCAGCGCGTGATAGCCGAAGATGTCGGACACCACGTGATCGAGCTGCGCCTGCTCCCAGTCGAGCACGTAGCGCCCGGGCGCAGAGCTCGTCCAGGTGGGCCAGTCTATAATCGCTCGGTCAGACATGTTCGGGTTGACGCATAGATGATCGCTATGGAATCGCTTGACGGAAGCTCGCCAGCTCAAGGTGCACTGGAATACGTGCCGGTGCCGGCGTTCGAGGACAACTACATCTGGCTCGTCTCGGACGGCCGCGATGCAGTGGTGGTCGACCCGGGCGACGCCGCGCCCGTCGAGGCGTATCTCGCCAAACGCGGCTGGCGGCTGACCGCTATTTTACTCACGCACCATCATCAGGACCATGTCGGCGGCGTGAAAGCGCTGCTCGATCGCCGATCGGCCGAGGGCGGCGTTCCGGTCTACGGCCCGGCCAGCGAGCGCATCGAGCATCTGACGCAGCGCCTCTCGGGCGGCGACCCGGTGAACATCGCGCACCCCGCGCTCGCGTTCTCCGTCATCGACGTGCCGGGCCATACGGCCGGCCACATCGCGTATTTCCAGGCGGCCGATCCGCACGGCACGCCGCATCTGTTTTGCGGCGACACGCTGTTCGCCAGCGGCTGCGGCCGCCTGTTCGAGGGTACGCCGCAGCAGATGCTCGCCTCGCTCGACGCGCTTGCCGCGCTGCCGGACACCACCCAGGTGCATTGCGCGCACGAGTACACGCTGTCCAACATCCGCTTTGCGCGCGCAGTGGAGCCGGACAACGACGCGCTCTCGCGTTGGGACGCCGCCGCGCAGGCCTTGCGCGTCTCCGGCAAGCCGACGCTGCCGACCACCCTCGCGCACGAAAAGGCGGTGAATCCGTTCCTGCGCGCGGACGTTCCGGCCATCCACACGCGTCTGGAAGAGCAATTCGGCGCGCCGGTGGCGGACCGGCTGGAGGCGTTTCGCATGATGCGCGGCTGGAAGGATAAGTTCCGCTGACCCGGTTTTTTCGGGTCAAGTTAATCCGAAACGTTGGAAACGCTGTTAGATCGCGGATTTTGCAGGGCTTTCGCGTGCGTTTTTATTGACGTCCTTGGTGTGGTTCCGTACCATCGGCTGCAAATTTCCAAGCCTCATCCTTTGGAAGCCGAGACGTTCCATGCGACTAATTCTTAGCGCGCTGTCCGTCCTGATGCTCGCCGCGTGCGCGAGCCAAGGGCCGACGGCGTCTGATCCTCTTGTCAACACACCCGCCACAGCTTCCGAGCAACAGCAACAGAAAGTAGCCGATACCATCCGTCGCACCGCGGCCGCCAAGGAAACCATCGACGTCGACAAGACTCCGGTCACCTCGCTGGTGGGTTCCGCCGATCTCTGGAGCCGCATCCGCGCGGGCTTCCAGATTCCCGATCTGCAGAGCGACCTGGTCGACATGCAGGTCAACTGGTACGCGCAGCGCCCGGATTACGTCGAGCGCATGACGGGGCGTTCGCAGAAATACCTGTATCACATCGTCGAGGAGCTCGAGCAGCGGCACATGCCGACCGAGCTGGCGCTGCTGCCGTTCATCGAATCGGCGTTCAATCCGCAGGCGCTTTCGGTGGCGAAGGCCGCTGGCATGTGGCAGTTCGTGCCGGGCACCGGCCGCGACTACAACCTCAAGCAGAACATGTGGCAGGACGAGCGCCGCGACGTGCTGGCCTCGACCAGCGCCGCGCTCGACTATCTCTCGCGTCTGCACGACATGTTCGGCGACTGGCATCTCGCGCTCGCCGCGTATAACTGGGGCGAGGGCAACGTGCAGCGCGCGATCGCGCGGAACGAGGCCGCGGGCCTGCCGACCGACTACGAAAGTCTGCGCATGCCCAACGAGACCCGGAACTACGTGCCGAAGCTGCAGGCGGTGAAGAACATCGTCAGCAATCCGCAGATGTACGGGCTCACGCTGCCGGACATCCCGAACCACCCGTATTTCGTGACGGTCACGACCGCGCGCGACATCGACGTGACGATGGCCGCGAAGCTCGCCAGTATGAGCGTCGAGGAGTTCCGCTCGCTCAATCCGTCGTTCGCGAAGCCGGTGATTCTCGGCGCGACCAACCCGCAGATCCTGCTGCCGTTCGACAACGCCGCTTCGTTCCAGCGCAATCTGACGTCGTATTCGGGGCCGTTGTCGTCGTGGACCACGTACACGGTCACCGAGCGGGCGCGCCCCACTGCGATCGCCGAGAAGATCGGCGTGGACGCGGACACGCTGATGTCGGTCAACCGCATTCCGGCGGGCATGCGCCTGAAGCCGGGCTCGACGATCGTCGTGCCGCGCACCGATGACGACGACGAAGACATCAGCGCCGATGTCGCCGCGAACGCGACGCTGGCCGTCGAGCGCGACGTGCCCGACACGCGCCGGCTCGTGATCCGCGTGCGCCGCAAGCAGTCTGTGTCGACGCTGGCCGACCGCTACGACGTCTCCACCTCGCAGGTGAAATCCTGGAACCGCACCCGCGGCGACATGTTCATGCCGGGGCAGGTGGTCGTGCTGCACGTGCCGTACGGCCGTCCGGTGCCGGCCGAGCCGGGTCCGGTGCGCGTCGAGACGGTGGCGGCGTCGAGCCGTTCGTCGGGCGGGGTGTCGAAGATCGGCACGCGCGTGCCGGAATCGAAGTCGCGCGGCAAGGCGCCTGCGCATCCGTCGGGCAAGGTGACCAAGGTGTCGGCAGCCAAGCCGGCCGCCGCGAAAACCACCGTCAAGCACGCTGCCACGAGCACGAAGACCAGCAAGAAGAAGTAGCTTCAGGCGCGAGTCGCCGAAGCGCTATCCCACGCCGTCACCAAGGTGACGGCGTTTTCTTTTGCCGGCCCCGATTACACTGGCGGTCCAGAAGAATCAGGAAATACCCGTTCCACATGCTGTCCTCCGTTCGTCTTCGCGTCTTTTTCCTGTTTGCCGCCGGCTACTTCGTCTCGTACGTGTTCCGCGGCGTCAATCTCGGCTTCGCCCCGCTGATCACCCACGACCTGGGCCTCTCCGCCGCCGATCTCGGTCTGCTGACCTCGCTCTATTTCATCGGCTTCGCGGTTGCGCAGATTCCTGTCGGCGTGCTGCTCGATCACTTCGGGCCGCGCCGCGTCACGGCCGGCATGCTGGTATTCGCGGCGGCGGGCATCGGCGTGTTCGGCGCAGCGCACGGCATCGTGGGGCTGATGATCGGGCGGCTGTTGATCGGCGTCGGCGTGTCGGTGTGTTTGAGCGCGGCCTTCAAGGCCTCCGCGCAACATTTCGCGCTCGCCCGCCTGCCGATGGTGAACGGCTTCACGATGGCGGTCGGCGGCCTGGGCGGCGTTGTCGTCGGGGCGCCGCTGGCGTCGCTGCTGCACGTCGCGACGTGGCGGGAAGTGTGCTTCGGCCTCGTGGCATTCACACTCGTGGTCGCGGCGGCGATCCTGCTCTGCGCGCCGGCCCGGGGGGAAACCGACCCGCACCAGCGCGCCGACGTCATCACGCAGTTCCGGGGCACCTGGAGCATCCTGAAAAGCGGCGTGTTCTGGAAGCTCGCGTCGTTTTCGGTCGTCACGCAAGGCGTTTTCTTCGCGATGCAGTCGCTGTGGATCCGCCCCTTCCTGCTCGACGTGATGGATCTCACGCCCCCGCATGCGGCGGCGCTGGTTTCCGTGCTGGGTCTGGCGATGATGCTCGGCTGCGTCGGTTTCGGCGTGGCCGCGCGCGGCATGGAGCGGCGCGGCGTGTCGGTGTACGCGTTCTGCGGCACCGGCATGGTGCTGTACGTCGCCACGCAGATCCTGATGGTGCTGCGCGTGCCGCTCCCGCCGTCCGTCCTGCTCGCGGCGTACGGGTTTTTCGGCGGTACGGGCATCCTGAGCTATGCGGTCGCCGCGGAATACTTCGCGCCGCACCTGATCGGGCGGGTGCATACCACGCTTACGCTCGTGATCTTCCTGCTGATCTTCGGCTTTCAGGTCGGCGTCGGCGCGATGCTGTCGCTGTGGCATGCCGACGGCGGCCGCTATCCGGCGACGGCCCACGTCACCGTGTGGATCGGCCTGATCGCGCTGCAGGCGGCGAGCGCGGTCTGGTACTTTCTGCCAGGCCGGACGATGCGCAAGGACGACGCCGAAGCGCCCCAGCCGCTTTCATGACAGGGCTCGTCCGGGCGGCTGGACGCATCCGGAATCTGGCGAAGATGGCTGTTCCACGCTATACTTCGAAGGTTTGAGCATTTCAACCCGCACCCTAGCGCCTACCTCCCATTCACCGTCGTTCGCTGCGCCAGCCAGCGCGCGCCGCACGCCGCCCTTCGCCTGCTTCGAAACCCCGCTTGCCGCGCGCGAGCGAGCCGGTCCAAGCCGCGATGCGCGCCTCGCGAGCCGCCGCCGTCACTGTGCGAAGGAAACCCGCGCGCCTTGAGCGCCTCGAGTGCCCGAGTACCTCGGGCAGCGGGAAGCCAAGCCTGAATTTCGGACAGACAGGTCGGTAACAGGGTGTTCCCCAAGGAGCTTCCCGTGTTGCCGTCATTTTCCCCCGCACTTCTCGCACTTGCCGACGGCACGGTCTTTCGTGGTCAATCGATCGGCGCTCCCGGTTCGACGATCGGCGAAGTGGTCTTCAACACCGCCATCACCGGCTATCAGGAAATCCTCACGGATCCCAGCTACGCCCGCCAGATCGTCACGTTGACCTACCCGCACATCGGCAACTACGGCGTCAACGCCGAGGACGTCGAGGCCACCAAAGTCCATGCCGCCGGCCTCATCATTCGCGACCTGCCGGTGCTCGCCTCCAACTTCCGCTCCGAACAGACTCTCGCCGATTACCTGAAGGCGCAAGGCGTCGTCGCGATCTCGGGCATCGACACCCGCAAGCTCACGCGTATCCTCCGCGAGAAGGGCGCCCAGAACGGCTGCATTCTTGCCGGCAGCGATGACGAATCGAAGGCGCTCGGCCTCGCGCGCTCGTTCCCGGGTCTCGCGGGCATGGACCTCGCGAAGGTCGTATCGACCGAACAGAGCTACGAGTGGACCCAGACCGAATGGCGTCTCGGCAGCGGCTACGGCAAGCAGGAAGCGCCGAAGTTCCGCGTCGTCGCGTTCGATTACGGCGTCAAGTACAACATCCTGCGCATGCTCGCCGAGCGTGGCTGCCACGTGACCGTGCTGCCGGCGCAGTCCACCGCCGCCGACGCGCTCGCGCTCAATCCGGACGGCATCTTCCTGTCGAACGGCCCGGGCGACCCGGAACCGTGCGACTACGCCATTGCCGCGACGCGCGAGTTCATCGCGAAGGGCATTCCCACCTTCGGCATCTGTCTCGGCCATCAGATCATGGGTCTCGCGGTCGGCGCGAAGACCATGAAGATGAAGACCGGCCATCATGGCGCGAACCATCCGGTGAAGGACATGGACGACGGCCGCGTGGTGATCACGTCGCAGAACCACGGCTTCGCAGTCGATGCCGCGACGCTGCCCGCCAACGCCAAGGTCACGCACGTCTCGCTGTTCGACGGCACGCTGCAGGGCTTCGCCCTCGCCGACAAGCCCGCGTTCTGCTTCCAGGGCCATCCGGAAGCGTCGCCCGGCCCGCACGACATCGCGTATCTGTTCGACCGCTTCATCAAGCTGATGGAGTCGACGAAGGTCACCGCATAAAGAACATCACAGAGCACAGTTATGCCGAAGCGCACAGACATCAAGAGCATTCTCATCATCGGCGCGGGCCCGATCATCATCGGCCAGGCGTGCGAGTTCGACTATTCGGGCGCGCAGGCCTGCAAGGCGCTGAGGGAAGAGGGCTACAAGGTCATTCTCGTCAACAGCAATCCCGCGACGATCATGACCGACCCCAACACGGCCGACGTCACCTACATCGAGCCGATCACATGGGAAGTGGTCGAGCGCATCATCGCGAAGGAACGTCCTGACGCGATCCTGCCGACCATGGGCGGACAGACCGCGCTCAACTGCGCACTGGACCTGTTCCATCACGGCGTGCTGGAAAAGTACAAGGTCGAACTGATCGGCGCGTCGCCGGAAGCCATCGACAAGGCGGAAGACCGCCAGAAGTTCAAGGAAGCGATGACCAAGATCGGCCTCGGTTCGGCCAAGTCGGGCATCGCGCATTCGATGGAAGAAGCGCTCGCCGTTCAAGCGCAGATCGCCGAGGCCACGGGCAGCGGCGGTTATCCCACCGTGATCCGTCCGTCGTTCACGCTGGGCGGCTCGGGCGGCGGCATCGCGTACAACAAGGAAGAGTTCGAAGAGATCTGCCGTCGCGGTCTCGATCTTTCGCCGACGCGCGAACTGCTGATCGAAGAGTCGCTGCTGGGCTGGAAAGAGTACGAGATGGAAGTGGTCCGCGACCGCGCGGACAACTGCATCATCGTCTGCTCGATCGAAAACCTCGACCCGATGGGCGTGCACACCGGCGACTCCATCACCGTCGCGCCCGCGCAGACGCTCACCGACAAAGAGTATCAAGTGCTGCGTAACGCGTCGCTGGCGGTGCTGCGCGAGATCGGCGTCGATACGGGCGGCTCGAACGTGCAGTTCGCGATCAACCCGAAGGACGGCCGCATGGTCGTCATCGAGATGAATCCGCGCGTGTCGCGTTCGTCGGCGCTGGCATCGAAGGCCACCGGCTTCCCGATCGCCAAGGTCGCCGCGAAGCTCGCCTGCGGCTATACGCTCGACGAACTGAAGAACGAAATTACCGGCGGCCAGACGCCGGCCTCGTTCGAGCCGACCATCGACTATGTCGTGACGAAGGTGCCGCGCTTCGCGTTCGAGAAATTCCGCGAAGCGGACTCGCGCCTGACGACGCAGATGAAGTCGGTCGGCGAAGTGATGGCCATGGGCCGCACGTTCCAGGAATCGTTCCAGAAAGCCCTGCGCGGTCTGGAAGTGGGCGTCGACGGTCTCGATGAAAAGACCACGAGCCGCGACGAAGTGATCCGCGAGATCGGCGAGCCGGGCCCGGACCGCATCTGGTATCTCGGCGACGCGTTCCGTCTCGGCCTGACGATGGAAGAGATCTTCGAAGAGACGTCCATCGACCCGTGGTTCCTCGCGCAGATCGAGCAGATCATCCTGAAGGAGAAGGCGCTCGAAGGCCGCACGCTCGAAAGCCTGACGCGCGACGAACTGCTGTATCTGAAGAAGAGCGGTTTCTCGGACCGGCGTCTCGCGAAGCTCACCGGCTCGCAACAAGCCGACGTGCGCAAGAAGCGTCACGCAATGAAAGTGCGTCCGGTCTACAAGCGCGTGGACACGTGCGCGGCCGAGTTCGCGACCAAGACTGCCTACATGTACTCGACCTACGAGGAAGAGTGCGAAGCAAACCCGACGGACAAGAAGAAGATCATGGTGCTGGGGGGCGGTCCGAACCGGATCGGGCAGGGCATCGAGTTCGACTATTGCTGCGTGCATGCCGCGCTCGCGATGCGCGAGGACGGCTATGAAACCATCATGGTCAACTGCAACCCGGAAACCGTTTCGACCGACTACGACACGTCCGACCGTCTGTACTTCGAATCGCTGACGCTCGAAGACGTGCTCGAGATCGTCGACCTGGAGAAGCCGGTCGGCGTGATCGTGCAGTACGGCGGCCAGACGCCGCTCAAGCTCGCGCTCGATCTTGAAGCGAACGGCGTGCCGATCATCGGTACGTCGCCGGACATGATCGACGCAGCCGAAGACCGCGAACGCTTCCAGAAGCTGCTGCAGGATCTCGACCTGCGCCAGCCGCCCAACCGCACCGCGCGCGCCGAAGACGAAGCGCTCAAGCTGGCCGAGGAAATCGGTTATCCGCTGGTGGTACGTCCGTCTTACGTGCTCGGCGGCCGCGCGATGGAAATTGTCCACGAGCCGCGCGACCTCGAACGCTACATGCGCGAGGCCGTGAAGGTGTCGAACGATTCGCCGGTGCTGCTCGACCGCTTCCTGAACGACGCGATCGAATGCGACGTCGACTGCATCTCCGACGGCGACGACGTGTTCATCGGCGGCGTGATGGAGCACATCGAGCAGGCGGGCGTGCACTCGGGCGACTCGGCCTGTTCGCTGCCGCCGTACTCGCTGTCGAAGGAAACCGTCGACGAGCTGAAGCGGCAAACTGCCGCAATGGCCAAGGCGCTGAATGTGATCGGCCTGATGAACGTGCAGTTTGCGATCCAGCAAGTGCCGCAGGAAGACGGCTCGAAGCAGGACATCATCTACGTGCTGGAAGTGAATCCGCGCGCATCGCGCACGGTGCCGTACGTGTCGAAGGCAACGGGCCTGCCGCTCGCGAAGATCGCCGCGCGCGCGATGGTCGGCCAGAAGCTGAAGCAGCAAGGCGTGACGAAGGAAGTCATTCCGCCGTACTACAGCGTGAAGGAAGCCGTGTTCCCGTTCGTCAAGTTCCCGGCGGTGGATCCGGTGCTCGGACCGGAAATGCGCTCGACCGGCGAAGTGATGGGCGTGGGCCGCACGTTCGGCGAGGCGCTCTTCAAGTCGCAGCTCGCGGCGGGTTCGCGTCTGCCGGAGTCCGGCACGGTGCTGCTGACCGTGATGGACGCCGACAAGCCGAAGGCCGTCGAAGTCGCGCAGATGCTGCACGAACTCGGCTATCCGATCGTTGCGACCAAGGGCACGGCCGCGGCGATTGCTGCGGCAGGCGTTCCGGTGAAGGTCGTCAACAAGGTGAAGGACGGCCGTCCGCACATCGTCGACATGATCAAGAACGGTGAAATTGCGCTGGTGTTCACCACCGTCGACGAAACGCGCGCGGCCATCGCCGACTCGCGTTCCATCCGCATGAGCGCGCAGGCCAACAAGGTCACGTACTACACGACCATGTCGGGTGCGCGGGCCGCGGTGGAAGGTTTGCGTTACCTCCGCGATTTGGAAGTCTATGATTTACAAGGCCTGCATGCTCGCCTAAACTAAGGCTTCGATTACAGGTCCAAGCCTCACGAGCCGCGGTTAAGCGGTGTCCTCCCGCCAAGGGGGATGCGCTTAACCGCGGTAATTTTTTTACGGCTGTTTTTGTTTGTGGGTTGTCTATGAGCACGATTCCTTTGACGAAGCGCGGCGCGGAGCTGCTGCGCGACGAATTGCAACGCCTGAAGGCTGTCGAGCGTCCGGCAGTCATCAACGCGATCGCCGAAGCGCGCGCGCAAGGCGATCTGTCGGAAAACGCGGAATACGATGCCGCGAAAGAAAAGCAAGGCTTCATCGAGGGCCGCATCGCGGAACTGGAGTCGAAGCTGGCCGCGGCCCAAGTGATTGACCCGACGCAAGTGGAAGCCGAAGGCCGCGTGGTCTTTGGCGCGACCGTCGAACTGGAAGACCTGGAGTCGGGCAACACGGTCACGTATCAGATCGTCGGCGACGACGAAGCCGATCTCGATCACGGTCTCATCTCCGTCAGTTCGCCCATTGCGCGCGCACTGATCTCGAAGTCCGAGGGCGATGTCGCGGCCGTGCAGGCGCCGAGCGGCGCGCGCGAATACGAAATCATCGCCGTGCGTTACGTCTGATGGCGCACCGGGTCTTTCGCCTCGTTTCCATGGTGTGGGTCGGCAGCTTGCTGACCCTCGGCCTCATTGCGGCGCCGGTCCTGTTCTCGATGCTGGATCGGACGGAGGCCGGCTCCGTGGCCGCGCAACTGTTTCGCATTGAAGCGATCATCGGCGTGGTGAGCGCACTGGTGCTCATCCTGATCGGCAATCGCTACGTGAAGAGCGGCATCGTCGACTACAAGCGCGTGCGCTGGATCGTCGCAATGATGCTGCTGTGCGTGCTGATCGGGTATTTCGGCCTGCAGCCGTTCATGAACTCGCTGCGCATGGCCGCTCAGGAAGCCGGCACCGACCTCGCGAACTCGCCGTATGCAAAGCAGTTCGGCGTGCTGCATGGTATCTCGAGCGCGATCTATCTGATTGAATGCCTGTTCGGCATCGCGCTCGTCTGGCGCTTGCCGGGCGCGGCGCCGGTGGCCATCGTGCCGAAGAACAAGTCGGCGAAGATGGCCGCGAAACGCGCACGCAGCTGACCTTAATCACGCCCGCTGGTTTCGCGCGGCGCGTGCGCTTCACGAGAAGCGCACGCGCCGTTCATCATTTCGACGATTGATGCTGACGCTTGGTGCTCGGCTGACGCTTCTTCGCGCGCTTGACGTTGCCGCCCGCCGTGACACGCTCGTTGCCCAGTA
The DNA here is from genome assembly GCF_031451215.1 of Caballeronia sp. LZ034LL. NCBI lineage: Bacteria > Pseudomonadati > Pseudomonadota > Betaproteobacteria > Burkholderiales > Burkholderiaceae > Caballeronia > Caballeronia sp. LZ034LL. The sequence continues at coordinate 2,064,455 of NZ_JARUXR010000001.1, read as the reverse complement.
CCTTCAAGGTCTGCTTCTTCGGCTTCTTGAAGGCCGGTGCGTCGCGCGAGATCTTTACGGCCTTGACGATGCGCGGCGCGCGGCCCTTGGTTTCACGCTCGGCGGCTTCGCCCGCGCTCGGCGGCATGGTGCTGCGGGTGCGGGTAGTACGGCTTTTCGGCGCGGCGCCTTCCGGCCGCCAGACCACCAGCAACTTGCCGATATGCTGGATCGGCGCGGCGTTGAGGCGGTCGCAGATTTCGTCGTAGACCGCAATGCGCGCTTCGCGCTCGTCGCCGAACACGCGCACCTTGATGAGCTGATGCGCCTCGAGGTGGACGTTGATTTCCTTGAGCACGGCATCGGTCAGACCCTCCGCGCCGACGAGCACGACGGGCTTGAGCGCATGGGCCTGGGAGCGCAGGTCGGAGCGCTCGGCGGGGGAGAGTTTCAGGGCTGGCATGAGAAAATAGGGACTCGACTAAAATGTAGGCGGCCGGGTAACACGCAGCGGCAACGTAGCAGCATGTGCGCTGTTGCGACGATTCGACGCGATCCGTGACCAGACGCGCATGACGCGCGCCGTCGCCCACCATAAAACAAAACAGGCCGGAAGCGGGGTTTTGGAACGCACGAGCGCCCAAGGACCGGTCCGGCCAGCAAGCCGCGTATTATCCGCTAAAAGCATCACGCGATGCAGCAAAATACGCACCGGCGTGCAGCGCGCTTTCGTCGCTGGCGCCTCCTCACTTTCGTTTCAATGGCAAAAAACCGTTTCAATCAGTCGTGGTTGCACGACCACATCAACGATCCCTACGTGAAGATGGCGCAGCGGGAAGGTTATCGCGCGCGCGCCGCCTACAAGCTCAAGGAGATCGACGAGCAGGACAAGCTCATCAAGCCGGGCATGGTGATCGTCGACCTGGGTTCGACGCCCGGCAGCTGGAGCCAGTACGCACGCAACAAGCTGGCGCAGGGCTCGAAGCGCGACGCCGAGCGCCAGGGCGGCATCGACGGCACGATCATCGCGCTCGACATCCTGCCGATGGAGCCCATCTCCGACGTCACGTTCCTTCAAGGCGACTTCCGCGAGGACGAGGTGCTCGCGCAACTCGATGAAATGGTCGGCGAGCGTCAGGTGGATCTTGTTATTTCAGACATGGCCCCCAACCTCTCTGGTGTTGCGAGTGCGGATGCGGCTCGCATCGAACATCTCTGCGATCTGGCGCTTGAGTTCTCTCAGAACCATCTGAAACCGGAAGGTGCGCTGCTGGTCAAATGTTTTCATGGCAGCGGCTATAGTCAGATTGTCGAGAAGTTCAAACACCAGTTCAAAGTGGTGGCGCCGCGCAAACCGAAGGCGTCTCGCGACAAATCGTCGGAGACGTTCATACTCGGGCGCCGGCTCAAGCATCCGGGCTGATCGGGCTCCTTAAACAAATTCGGCGAATAAGAGCGATATATTCGCCGATTATGCCGAAAACACCGCCCCTGCCGCTATTTATGCGGTAGTTAAACCTTATGGCAGGGGTTAGCGGTCTGGATTAGAATGCTTCGGTGGCGTCGCAAGGTTTATGTAGGCGCCCGTCTATGAGTGAGGAGTGGTGCTTTGAACAACAATATGTTCTCTAAGGCGGCAGTGTGGCTCGTGATCGCACTGGTGCTGTTCACGGTGTTCAAGCAGTTCGACAAGCCACGCGTGCAGGAAGGGGTGTCCTATTCGCAGTTCATGGACGACGCGAAAAACGGCAAAGTCAAGAACGTCACCGTTCAGGGCCGCAATCTCACGGTTACTCCGGCAGATGGCCAGAAATACCAGATCGTGTCGCCGGGCGACATCTGGATGGTCGGCGATCTCATGAAATACGGCGTTCAGGTCAGCGGCAAGGCTGATGACGAACCCAACGCCCTCGTTTCCGCACTGTATTACCTCGGGCCGACGATCCTGATCATCGGTTTCTGGTTCTATATGATGCGGCAGATGCAGGGGGGCGGCAAAGGCGGGGCGTTTTCGTTCGGCAAGTCGCGAGCGCGGCTGATCGACGAGAACAACAACGCAATCAATTTCACCGACGTCGCCGGCTGCGACGAAGCCAAGGAAGAAGTATCCGAACTGGTGGACTTCCTGCGCGATCCGCAGAAGTTCCAGAAGCTGGGCGGGCGTATTCCGCGCGGCGTGCTGCTGGTCGGCCCTCCGGGTACCGGCAAGACGCTGCTGGCACGTGCCATCGCCGGCGAGGCGAAGGTGCCGTTCTTCAGCATTTCGGGTTCTGACTTCGTGGAAATGTTTGTCGGCGTGGGCGCGGCCCGGGTCCGCGACATGTTCGAGCAGGCCAAGAAGCATGCGCCTTGCATCGTGTTCATCGACGAAATCGACGCGGTCGGCCGTCATCGCGGCGCCGGCATGGGCGGCGGCAACGACGAGCGCGAGCAGACGTTGAACCAGATGCTCGTCGAGATGGACGGATTCGAGGCGAATTCAGGTGTCATCGTGATCGCCGCCACCAACCGTTCCGACGTGCTCGACAAGGCGCTGCTGCGTCCGGGCCGTTTCGACCGCCAAGTGTATGTCGGTTTGCCGGACATCCGCGGCCGCGAGCACATCATGAAGGTGCATCTGCGCAAGGTGCCGATCGCCAACGACGTCGACGCTTCGGTCATCGCGCGCGGCACGCCGGGCTTCTCGGGTGCGGATCTCGCGAATCTCGTCAACGAAGCCGCGCTGTTTGCGGCACGTCGCGGCAAGCGCATCGTCGAGATGCAGGATTTCGAAGACGCGAAGGACAAGATCTTCATGGGTCCGGAGCGCAAGTCGGCTGTGATGCGCGAGGAAGAGCGCCGCAACACGGCGTATCACGAGTCGGGCCACGCGGTGGTGGCGAAGCTGCTGCCGCACGCCGACCCGGTTCACAAGGTCACGATCATGCCGCGCGGCTGGGCATTGGGCGTCACCTGGCAGTTGCCGGAACATGACCGCGTGAACCTGTACCGCGACAAGATGCTGGAAGAAATCGCCATTCTGTTCGGTGGCCGTGCAGCCGAGGAAGTGTTCCTGAATTCGATGTCCACGGGCGCCTCCAACGACTTCGAGCGCGCAACCAAGATGGCGCGCGACATGGTGACGCGCTACGGCATGTCGGATGTGCTCGGCACGATGGTCTACGTCGATACCGAAGAAAACGGCATGTTCGGCAAGATGGGCGCGAAGTCGGTGTCCGAGGCGACGCAGCAGAAGGTCGACGCGGAAATCCGCCGCATCCTCGACGAGCAATATGCGCTCGCCCGCAGGCTGCTCGAGGACAACCGCGAACGGGTCGAGGCGATGACGAAGGCGCTGCTCGAATGGGAAACCATCGACGCCGACCAGATCACCGACATCATGTCCGATCGTCCGCCGCGTCCGCCGAAGAACATGCCGCCGCCGTCGGGCGACACGCCTCCGGGCGGCAGCAGCGGCACCGAGGTCAAGCCGGGCAACGCGCCGGCCACGGCCTGAGTTTCACGCTTCCGTTGATGGGCCGGTGTGCTTCGCACGCCGGCCCATTTTCAATTTCCGGGCACGGAATGCAGTACTTTCCTCAGCCTGTATTGTCCTGGCCACTCAGCTTGAGCAATTTGCACGCATCTTCACTATTGGCCGAGCCGCTGCAATGCGGCCGCTTCGTGCTGCGCTTCGAGCGCCCGCTCGTCATGGGCATCCTCAACATCACGCCCGATTCCTTCTCGGACGGCGGCCGCTTCCTGTCGCGTGAAGACGCGCTGGCTCGCGCCGAAAAAATGCTCGCCGATGGCGCCGACATGATCGACATCGGCGGCGAATCGACCCGGCCCGGCGCGCCGCCGGTGCCGCTCGACGAGGAACTGGAGCGCGTGGTGCCGATCGTCGAGGCCTTGCGCGCCGTCAACGTGCCGCTTTCCGTCGATACCTACAAGCCCGCCGTGATGCGCGCCGTCCTCGATGCCGGCGCAGACATGATCAACGACATCTGGGGCTTGCGTCAGGAAGGCGCGCTCGATGCCGTGAAGGACAGCGATTGCGGCCTGTGCGTGATGCATATGCTCGGTGAACCGCGCACGATGCAGGTCCACGAGCCGTTCTATGAGGACGTCGTCGCCGACGTGCGCAGCTTCTTCGAAGCGCGCTTGGCCGCGCTTGGCAGCGCAGGCATCGCGGCTTCGCGTATCGCGTTCGATCCCGGCTACGGTTTCGGCAAGACGGTGGCGCATAATTACGCGCTGCTCGGTCATCTGCGTCAGACGCTGCCTGTCGGCACGAATGTGCCGCTGCTCGCCGGCATGTCGCGCAAGTCGATGCTGGGTGCCGTCACCGGCCGCGGCGCCGGCGAACGTCTCGCGGCGAGTATCGCGGCAGCCGTTTGCGCGGCGGAGCAGGGCGCGGCGATTATCCGGGTACACGACGTCGCCGAAACCGTCGATGCGCTCAAGATCTGGCAGGCGACCCAACAAGCCACTCAGGAAGCCGCGTCCGGCAAGCACGATTGACAGCGGACTCAGCTCAGCAAGGATCACGGTGCAGGCGCACGGCACCAGTTTAGAACGAACGTCAACACATCCGCGGGCCTATAACAGGCGCCATATGTCCGCGAGGAGGGTCAAGCAACAATGGCACGTCAATATTTCGGCACGGACGGTGTGCGGGGGCGCGTAGGCGTCGCTCCGATCACGCCCGATTTCGTTCTCAAGCTCGGCTACGCAGCCGGCAAGGTGCTGGCCGGCGCGGATCGCGCCCATCAGAAAAAGGGCAATCGCCCGACGGTGCTGATCGGCAAGGACACACGCGTGTCCGGCTACATGCTCGAAGCGGCGCTCGAATCGGGCTTCTCGGCCGCGGGCGTCGACGTGATGCTGGCCGGCCCGATGCCGACGCCCGGCGTCGCCTACCTGACGCGCGCGCTGCGCCTGTCGGCGGGCGTGGTGATTAGCGCATCGCACAATCCGTACAACGACAACGGCATCAAGTTCTTCTCGGCGGACGGCAACAAGCTGCCCGACGAAGTCGAACTGGAGATCGAGCAGCAGCTCGAGCAGCCGATGGAATGCGCGCCCTCCGAGCGTCTCGGCAAGGCGCGGCGTCTGGACGATGCCGGCGGCCGTTACATCGAGTTCTGCAAGAGCACGTTCCCCGCGAATTTCGACCTGCGCGGGCTCAAGCTCGTCGTCGATTGCGCCCATGGCGCCGCCTATGATGTCGCGCCGCACGTCTTCCATGAACTCGGCGCGGAAGTCGTGTCGATCGGCGTGGCGCCGAACGGCTTCAACATCAACGATGGCGTCGGCGCCACCGCGCCCGACGCGCTCGTGCGCGCGGTGCTGGAGCACAAGGCCGATCTCGGCATTGCGCTCGACGGCGACGCCGACCGCGTGCAGATCGTCGATTCGACCGGCCGGCTCTATAACGGCGACGAGCTGCTCTACGTGCTCGTCAAGGACCGCATCGCGACCGACGGCCAGGTGCAGGGCGCGGTCGGCACGCTGATGACCAACATGGCAGTGGAAGTCGCGCTGAAGGATGCCGGCGTGCAGTTCGTGCGCGCCGCGGTGGGCGACCGCTACGTCCTCGAAAAGCTGCGCGAGAACGGCTGGCAACTGGGCGCCGAAGGCTCGGGCCATATCCTGTCGCTGGATCGCCATTCGACCGGCGACGGCATCGTCTCGGCGCTGCTGGTGCTGGCGGCCATCCAGCGCAGCGGCAAGTCGCTGGCCGAACTGCTCGACGGCGTCAGTCTGTTTCCGCAAAAACTGATCAACGTCCGCATGAGCGCCGGCGCCGACTGGAAGAGCAGCGAGGAAATTCGTCGCGCGGTCGAACAAGCCGAGCGTTCCCTCGAATCGCACGGACGGGTCTTGATTCGTGCCTCCGGAACCGAACCGGTCCTGCGCGTGATGGTGGAAGCGGCCGCCCAGCAGGACGCCGTTCAGCACGCGGAAACGATTGCTCAGGTGGTGAAGGAAGCGACTTCGTGAGCGTTTACTGAAATTTGTCACATTTTGCTAAAAGCGGGCGCATGCCCGCTTTTTTATTTGGGTTCAATCATTTGACAAATCGTCCCAGATCCGACTTTCAACACGTAAGCGGAATGACACGTGGCCTTCACGATTAGTCATATTACTGTCACGAACTCCTCCTATATTTCGCGGTGTCGTCTCTACGCACACGACACACGCTCACTACTGGAGATCAAGAATGAAATTGATGCACACCGCGCTGGCTGGCCTGATTGGTGCACTCTTCGCAATTTCTGCCCAAGCAGCCGACCTCACCGGCGCGGGTTCCACCTTCGCAGCCCCGATCTATACCAAGTGGGCGGATGCCTACCAGAAGTCCGGTGGCGGCAAGGTGAACTACCAGGGCATCGGCTCGTCGGGCGGGATCAAGCAGATCATCGCCAAGACGGTGGATTTCGCCGGTTCGGACGCTCCGCTGAAGGACGACGAGCTGGCCAAGGACGGCCTGTTCCAGTTCCCGACGGTGGTGGGCGGTGTCGTGCCCGTGATCAACGTGCCGGGCGTCAAGGCCGGTGAAGTCACGCTGTCGGGCCAGGTGCTCGGCGACATCTACCTCGGCAAGATCAAAAAGTGGAACGATCCGGCGATCGTTGCGCTGAACCCGAAGGCGAAGCTGCCGGATACCGACATCGCCGTGGTTCGCCGCGCCGATGGTTCGGGCACCAGCTTCATCTGGACGAACTATCTGTCGAAGGTCAACGCTGACTGGAAGTCGAAGGTCGGCGAAGGCTCGACGGTGAACTGGCCGACGGGTACGGGCGGCAAGGGCAATGACGGCGTCGCGGCCTTCGTGCAGCGTCTGCCGGGCGCGATCGGCTATGTGGAATGGGCCTACGCGAAGCAAAACAAGATGACCTACGTCGGCATGAAGAATTCGGCGGGCACGGTTGTCGAGCCGAAGACGGACACGTTCAAGGCCGCTGCTGCGGGCGCGGACTGGTCGAAGTCGTTCTACCAGATCCTGACGGACGAGCCGGGCAAGAACGCATGGCCGATCGTCGGCGCAACGTTCGTGCTGCTGCACGCCACGCAGGACAAGCCGGCGCAAGGCACGGAAACGCTGAAGTTCTTCGACTGGGCGTTCAAGAACGGCGGTCAGGCTGCCAACGAACTCGACTACATCTCGCTGCCGGATTCGGTCGTTGCCGAAATCAAGACGCAATGGAAGGCGAAGGTCAAGGACGCTTCGGGCAAGTCCGTCGCAGAGTAAGGCACCAGCCGTATGAAACTGTCCTAAGCTGTTGAGGCGGCGGACAGTCAGCAGCAAAGCAAGCCGCGCGGCAGGCCGAAAGGCCTGTCGCGCGGTCTGACACGTAGCGAAACCAAGGCTCCCATGTCGGACATCAACTTATCGTCGGCTGTGCCGGCAGCGCACACCCAGCGCGCGCCCAGCCCGCTCGGCGACATCATTTTCGGCGGCGTGACGCGGCTTGCAGCCGTCATCACGCTGCTTCTCCTGGGCGGCATCATCGTTTCGCTGCTCATCGCGTCGATGCCGACCATTCAAAAGTTCGGCCTGTCGTTCCTCTGGCGTGCCGAGTGGGATCCACCCAGCGATTCCTTCGGCGCGCTCGTGCCCATCTACGGCACCATCGCGACCTCGCTGATCGCGCTCATCATCGCCGTGCCGGTGAGCTTCGGCATCGCGCTGTTCCTGACCGAACTGTCGCCCGCGTGGCTGCGCCGCCCGCTCGGCGTCGCCATCGAACTGCTGGCCGCAATCCCGTCGATCGTCTACGGCATGTGGGGCCTGCTCGTGTTCGCGCCGATCTTCGCCGAATACTTCGAAAAGCCGCTCGGCAAGCTGCTCGGCGGCGTGCCCGTGATCGGCATGTTCTTCCAGGGCGCGCCGATCGGCATCGGCATCCTGTGCGCCGGCGTGATCCTCGCGATCATGATCATTCCGTATATCGCCTCGGTGATGCGCGACGTCTTCGAAGTCACGCCCGTGCTGCTGAAGGAATCGGCGTACGGCATCGGCTGCACGACCTGGGAAGTGATGTGGAAGATCGTGCTGCCCTATACGCGTGCCGGTGTGATCGGCGGCGTGATGCTCGGCCTCGGCCGTGCGCTCGGCGAAACCATGGCGGTCACCTTCGTGATCGGCAACACCAACCTGCTCGACAACGTCTCGCTGTTCTCGCCCGGCAACAGCATCACCTCGGCGCTCGCCAACGAGTTCGCTGAAGCGAGCCCGGGCCTGCACACGTCGGCGCTGATGGAACTCGGTCTGATTCTGTTCGTGATCACCTTCTTCGTACTCGCGCTCTCCAAGCTGATGCTGCTGCGCATGGAACGCGGGGAGGGCCGTAAATAATGAGCCGTCCCGCTACTTTCAACCAGGATCCGGCGCGCCTCCAGGCGACCCGCCAGAAGCTGCAGAGCCGCCGTCGCGGCACCAATGCGGTGGCGCTGACGCTGTCGCTCGCGGCCATGGCCTTCGGCCTGATCTGGCTTGTATGGATTCTCTATACGACGCTCAAGCTCGGCATCGGCGGCCTGTCGATCGATCTCTTCACGCAGTCCACGCCGCCGCCGAACACCGATGGCGGCGGTCTCGCCAACGCGATCGTCGGCAGCATCCTGCTGGTCGTGATCGCGACCTTCGTCGGCACGCCGCTCGGCATTCTCGCGGGCGTGTATCTCGCCGAGTACGGCCAGAAAGGCTGGCTCGCGAGCGTGACGCGCTTCATCAACGACATTCTGCTGTCGGCGCCGTCGATCGTCGTCGGTCTGTTCGTGTATGCGATCGTCGTGGCGAAGATGGGCCGCTTCTCGGGCTGGGCCGGCGTGATCGCGCTGGCGCTGCTGCAGATTCCGATCGTGATCCGCACGACCGAGAACATGCTGAAGCTCGTGCCGAATGCGCTGCGTGAAGCGGCCTTCGCGCTCGGCACGCCGAAGTGGAAGATGGTGATGTCGATCACGCTGAAGGCGTCGGTGGGCGGCATCGTCACCGGCGTGCTGCTGGCGGTCGCGCGCATCACCGGCGAAACCGCGCCCTTGTTGTTCACGGCGCTGTCAAACCAGTTTTTCTCGATGGACTTGAATCAGCCGATCGCCAACCTGCCGGTCACGATCTACAAGTTCGCGATGAGTCCGTTCCCGCAGTGGCAATCGCTCGCGTGGGCCGGTGTGTTCCTGATTACGCTCGGCGTGCTGGGTCTGAATATCCTGGCGCGTGCGATCTTCTCGAAGAAATAAGGGCGGAGTGATTCCATGAATATGGTCGAAAGTGGTGTCAACCACCTGAATTCGAAGACTGAAGACAAGCCGGTCGAGCGCGGTCCGGTGCCGGGCAGCGTGCGTCCGACGCACGGCGCGCCGTCGCTGGATTCGATGAAGCCGAAGATCGAGGTGAACAACCTCAACTTCTTCTACAACAAGTATCACGCGCTGAAGAACATCAACCTGCGCATTCCCGAGAAGAAGGTCACGGCCTTCATCGGGCCGTCGGGTTGCGGCAAGTCCACGCTCCTGCGCACCTTCAACAAGATGTACGCGCTCTATCCGGAACAGCGGGCCGAAGGCGAGATCCTGATGGACGGCGTCAACCTGCTCGACACCACCAAGGACATCTCGCTGCTGCGCGCGCGTGTCGGCATGGTGTTCCAGAAGCCGACGCCGTTCCCGATGTCGATCTACGACAACATTGCGTTCGGCGTGAAGATGTTCGAGCAGCTGTCGCGTTCGGAAATGGACGATCGCGTCGAATGGGCGCTGACCAAGGCCGCGCTCTGGACCGAAGTGAAGGACAAGCTGCAGCAGAGCGGCTATGGCCTGTCGGGTGGTCAGCAGCAGCGCCTGTGCATTGCGCGCGGCATCGCGATCCGTCCGGAAGTGCTGTTGCTCGACGAACCGTGCTCGGCGCTCGACCCGATTTCGACGGGCCGCATCGAAGAGCTGATTGCCGAATTGAAGAGCGATTACACGGTGGTCATCGTGACGCACAACATGCAGCAGGCGGCGCGTTGTTCGGACTACACTGCCTATATGTATCTGGGTGAACTGATCGAATTCGGCGATACCGAAAAGATCTTCATCAAGCCGGCCCGCAAGGAAACGGAAGACTACATCACGGGCCGCTTTGGCTGATCGTCAGCCCAGGCAAAACACACAGGCTTAAGGAGCACACATGTCCGACAAACATCTTTCAAGCCAGTTCGACGCCGACCTTAATGCGGTGTCGTCGAAGGTGCTGGAAATGGGCGGTCTGGTCGAGTCGCAGATCATCGCGGCGATGCAGGCGCTGAACGAATTCGACATCGGCATCGCCGACCAGGTGATCGCGGCGGAAGCGCGTCTGAACACGATGGAAGTCGAGATCGACGAGGAGTGCAGCAACATCATCGCGCGCCGCCAGCCGGCCGCGCGTGACCTGCGTCTGTTGATGGCCATCTCGAAGACCATCACGAATCTCGAGCGCGCCGGCGACGAAGCCGAGAAGATCGCCAAGCGCGTGAAGCGCATCAACGAAGACGGCGCGGGCCGCACGGTGAACATCGCCGAGATCCGTCTGTCGGGCGAGATGGCGGTGTCCATCCTGCGCCGTGCGCTGGATGCGTTCGCGCGTCTGGACACGGTGGCGGCTGCGCAGATCGTGCGGGACGACAAGGCCATCGACGACGAATTCCGCGCCTTCGTGCGCAAGCTCGTGACGTACATGATGGAAGATCCGCGCACCATTTCAGCGGGGCTGGATTACCTGTTCATCGCTAAGGCGGTGGAGCGCATCGGCGATCACGCGAAGAACATCGCCGAGTTCATCATCTACATCGTCAAGGGCACGGACGTGCGGCACAAGTCGCGCGACCAGCTCGAACGCGAGGCGTTGAGTTAATTCGCCGCGTAACAACCCAAGCAAAAAGGTCCAGAGGTGCCGATGCCCAGCAGTATCCTCGTCGTCGAAGACGAACCCTCGATCTCCGAGCTGATCTCGGTGAATCTCCAGCATGCGGGGCATTGCCCCATCCGCGCTTATAACGCGGAGCAGGCGCAAAACCTGATCAGTGACGTGCTGCCCGATCTCGTGCTGCTCGACTGGATGCTGCCCGGCAAGTCGGGCATTGCATTCGCGCGCGAGCTGCGCAACAACGAGCGCACCAAGCACATTCCGATCATCATGCTGACGGCGCGTGGCGACGAGCAAGACAAGGTGCTCGGACTGGAGATCGGCGCGGACGACTACGTCACGAAGCCGTTCTCGCCGAAGGAACTGATGGCGCGCATCAAGGCGGTGCTGCGCCGGCGCGCGCCGCAGTTGACCGAAGACGTGGTGGCGATCAACGGCTTGCGGCTTGATCCGGCGACGCATCGTGTCGCGGCGAGTCATTCGGGCAACGACATCAAGCTCGATCTCGGTCCGACCGAGTTCCGCCTGCTGCACTTCTTCATGACGCATCCGGAGCGAGTCCACAGCCGCACGCAGTTGCTCGACCAGGTGTGGGGCGATCACGTGTTCGTGGAAGAGCGTACGGTCGATGTGCATATCAAGCGTTTGCGCGCCGCGCTCAAGCCGGCCGGCTGCGATGCTATGATCGAAACGGTCCGCGGCAGCGGCTACCGGCTCGCGAAGAGCGCCTGAAGCAGGGCGTGACACGGCGGGGCGGCTGCTGCCAGGTTTCTCGTCAGTTCTGCCGTATCAACGTCATTCAGATTCATCGCCACCATGAACATCATCTGGACGCGCGCCATCGTGTCCTTCGCGCTGCTCGCGGGCATCAGCGCCGCGCTTGGCGCGCTGGCCGGCGTGCGCGTCGCGCTGGCTTTCGCGGTGCTCATGCTTGTCGTGCAGGGCTTCTTCGTCACCTATCACATGCAGCGCCTGTGGCGTCTGCTGGAAGCGCCGGTGTACGGCGAGGTGCCGAGCGCGCTCGGCGTTTGGGGCGAAATCTACTACCGTCTGCACAAGCTCGCGAAGCGCTGGCATGCCCAGGTGCGGCAGGTCGAGCAGCAGCATGCGCGTTTCATCCAGGCGATCCAGGCTTCGCCGAATGGCGTCGCGATGCTGGACGATCACGATCAGATCGAGTGGTGCAACGCGATTGCCGAGCAGCATTTCGGGCTCGATGCGAAGCGCGACTTGCGCCAGCACATTACGCATCTGGTGCGGAATCCCGACTTCATCCGCTATCTGAATTCACACCATTACGAAGAGACGCTCGTGATGCGCGGCATGGGCGTGAACCGCAAGTACACGGTGTCGGTGCAGGTGTTTCCGTATGGCGACAATCGCAAGCTGGTGTTGACGCAGGACATCACCGAGCTGGAGCGCACGGATTCCATGCGCCGCGATTTCGTCGCCAATGTTTCGCATGAGTTGAAGACACCGCTGACGGTGTTGTCGGGATTTCTCGAAACGATGCGCGAGTTGCCGCTCGATGAAGCGGATCGCATGCGGTATCTCGACATGATGAACCAGCAGGCGTTGCGGATGCAGAACATCGTGCGCGATTTGCTGGTGCTGGCGAATCTTGAAGGCGACATGCGTCCGCCGGGCGATGAGGTGCTGGACATGCGTTCGGTGATCCGGCATATCGAGGACGATGCGAACAATCTTTCCAATGGGCGGCATCGGATTACGTTTCATAGCGATGACTCGCTGACCGTGGCGGGCGTCGAGACGGAAGTGATGAGTGCGCTTGGGAATCTCGTCACGAATGCTGTGCGGTATACGCCTGACGGCGGGACTATTGATGTTTTGTGGGAGCGGGTCAAGGATCGCGCGGTGTTTTCTGTCAGGGACAGCGGGTTTGGTATTCCGGCGGAGCATATTCCGCGACTCACGGAGCGGTTTTATCGCGTGGATCGCAGCCGTTCGAGGGATACCGGTGGAACCGGTTTGGGGCTCGCCATCGTCAAGCATGTGCTGCAGAGGCATCATGCGGAGCTTGATGTCACAAGCGAAGTGGGGAGGGGGAGTACGTTCGTCGTCAGGTTTCCCGCTTCGCGGACGGCTTTTCGGAAGTCTCTCGCGGCTTAGGGGTTCGTGTTTGCCAGCGCTTCTATGGACTTCCCGTATTCGCGTCGGTCTATTAGCACTGCCCCTCCCCGGGGCGGGGGTAACTTTCTTTGCCGCTGCAAAGAAAGTCACCAAAGAAAGCAGCTTTTCTTCTCGCCCAGCGTCACCTAGCGGCACGACACAGAACTGCCTCGCTGGCCCGGCAATAGAGAGTGCCCTCAAAGGCCAAGCGGGGCTTGGATCGCGGACCCACTGCCACAACGCGCCGTTCATCAAACTGGTACAGCCATTGGAAGCGCCGGCCCAGCGCTACGCGCTGCCGAAGGGTATGCAAGGGAAACCAACGTTGGGCTGATGCAGTGAGATGGATGTGTCAGCAAGCCGGCACGGGCAGACCCGATTGATCCGACGGCGGCGCGTAGCGCAGCGCCGGAGCATGCAGGGGCTGCACCAGTTTGTTCTGTGGTGCGATTTCACAGTGGGTCCGCGATCCACGCCCGGTGTGGCCTATGAGGGCACTCTCTACTGCCGGGCCAGAAACGGGGTTCTGTGTCGTGCCGTTAAGTGACGCTGGGCGGGAAGAAAAGCTGCTTTCTTTGGTGACTTTCTTTGCAGCAGCAAAGAAAGTTACCCCCGCCCCGGGGAGGGGCAGTGCTAATAGACCGACGCGAAAGCGGGAAGTTGATAGAAGCGCAGGCAAACGAAAACAGCCCCGCGCTCAACAAAAATCAAGAACAGAACTTAGCCAAGAGCCCTAATTGCGCATTGCGAATAGACTTCCCGGGGCGGCGTTTCCGATAATGCCCATCACTCTGCATGACCCAGGCCGACTGATTATCCCCAAGACAAACGGACAATCCCTCGGCGATGACTCGCCGCTTCAACCTCCGATCGCGGATCGGAAACGCGACCTCGACGCGGCGGAAGAAATTGCGATCCATCCAGTCAGCACTGGACAAGAACACATCTTCCTTGCCATTGGCATAAAAATAAAAGATCCGATGATGTTCAAGAAAACGCCCTACGATGGACCTCACCGTGATGTTCTCGGAAAGATCCTCCACCCCAGGCTTAAGCGAACACACCCCCCGCACGATCAAATCGATCTTCACGCCCGCGCGTGAAGCCTCATACAAGGCTTCAATCACAGTAGGCTCGAGCAGCGCATTCATCTTCGCAACGATACGTGCCCGCCGCCCAAGGCGCGCATGCTCGGCTTCGGCGCGAATCGCGTCGATCAGCTTCGCGTGCAGCGTGAACGGCGACTGCCACAACTGATGCAGCGCAATCTCCCCGCCAATGCCAGTCAACTGCTGGAACACATGATGCACGTCCTCGCACATTTCCTGGTCGGCGGTCATCAGGCCGAAGTCGGTATAAAGACGCGCCGTACGCGGGTGATAATTACCCGTGCCCAGATGCGCATAACGCTTCAACACCAGCTTGCCGCCCTGCGACACACGCCGCACGATCAACACCATCTTCGCGTGACACTTGTGGCCCACCACGCCATACACCACATGCGCGCCCACAGCCTCCAGCTGCGAAGCCCAGCTGATATTCGTCTCCTCATCGAAGCGCGCCAGCAGTTCCACCACCACCGTCACTTCCTTGCCATTGCGCGCCGCCTGCATAAGCGCATCCATCAACGGCGAATCCGTACCCGTGCGATAGATGGTCTGCTTGATGGCAACTACTTGCGGATCTTTCGCGGCCTGCAGCAGCAACTCCAGCACAGGCTGAAAACTCTCGTACGGATGATGCATCAGGATGTCGCCCTGATCGATCGCATCGAAGAGATTGGTCGTGTTCGAAATCGCCTTGGGCACCGACGGAATATGCGGCACGAACTTCAGGTCCGGCCGGTCGACCATCTCCGGCAACTGCATCAGCCGCACCAGGTTCACGGCCCCGTTGACGCGGTACAGGTCGCGCTCGCTCAACTGGCTTTCGTCGAGCAGACGGCGCACGAGATGCGGCGGCGTTTCCGCCGATACCTCGAGTCGCACCGCATTGCCGAGATGGCGCGCCGGCAGTTCGCCCTGCAGCGCGACCCGCAGATTGGTGATCTCGTCTTCATCGACGAACAGCTCGCTGTTGCGCGTGATGCGAAACTGGTTGCAGCCCCGCACGATCAGGTGCGGAAACAACTCGTTGACGAAATGCTGCATGAACGAGCTCAGCAGCACGAAACCGTGCGGATAACCCGACAGCGCTTCCGGCATGCGCACAAGGCGCGGCAGCGCACGCGGCGCCTGCACGATGCCCATCATCGCCTGCCGTCCGAAGGCGTCCGTGCCCTCCAGTTCGACGACGAAGTTCAGGCTCTTGTTCAGCACGCGCGGGAACGGATGCGCAGGGTCGAGGCCGATCGGCGTCAGCACCGGCAGCAGTTCATTGTGGAAATAATCGCGCGCCCAGGCGGTCTGTTGCTCGCTCCAGCTTTCGGCGCCGTGAAAGTAGATGCCTTCCATTTCGAGCGCCGGCAGTACGATGTCATGCAGCATCGAGTATTGCTGGCGCACGAGACGCTGCGCGCGCTCGGACACGAGGTCGTACACATGCTGCAAGGACATGCCGTCCGGCGACAGCGTGCCGGGGTTGTCGCGCATCTGCTCTTGCAGACCCGCCATGCGGACTTCGAAGAATTCGTCGAGATTGCTGCTGGTGATACAGATGAAGCGCAGGCGTTCCAACAGGGGAACCGTCGTATCGGCGGCTTGCGCGAGGACGCGCTCGTTGAAACCTAATATGCCCAGTTCGCGGTTGAAGAGCGGATAGCGGATGGACATCGGCAGGATGGAGGGTGTCTCGATCAAAGGGGCAAAGGTGCGCTCGAATGCTCTCACAGTTTGATGTATTTTTGATGACAGAACGATTTTCACAAATTCTACTCACAATGCGAATAGCGTCTTCGGAGCGTGCGCACTGCGCCCGTGAAAGGGTTCACGAAGCAGGCGACGCGGAAGGCGCCGGCATGCAATAGAATTCGTGCGGAATTCGTGCGCTGCAACAGCGCGGCTGCAGCCATGCCGCAGTAGCAACGCCGAAATAGCAGTGCCGAAGCAACAGTGCTCTCCCACATCACGTTTTCTCTGGATCTCCGATGGTCACACATCCCCACCTTCTTGCCGCAGTCGACCTCGGATCGAACAGTTTCCGGCTGATTGTCGGCCGGGTCGAGGAAACGCCCGCCGGCAGCCAGATCTATCAGGTCGATGCGCTGCGCGAGCCAGTCCGCCTCGGCGGCGGGCTCTCGCGGGACAAGCTGCTCGACCGCGCGTCGCAAGTGCGCGGCTGGGACGCGCTGAAGCGTTTTGGCGAACGCCTGCGCGATTTCCATCCGGACCAGGTGCGCGCCGTCGCCACCAATACCTTGCGCGTCGCGAAGAACGCGCATGACTTCCTCGTCGAAGCCGAAGCGGCGCTCGGCTTTCCGATCGAAGTCATCGCCGGACGCGAGGAAGCGCGCCTGATCTACGCCGGCGCCGCGCATTCCGTACCGGCGATCGCGGGCCGGCGTCTCGTCGTCGACATCGGCGGCGGCTCGACTGAATTCATCATCGGCTCGCACTACACGCCGATCCACATGGAAAGCCTCTACATCGGCTGCGTGAGCCATAGCCGCCAGTTCTTCCCGTCCGGCAACGTCGATGAATACACGATGCGCCAGGCCGAACTCGCCGCCAAGCGCGAGATCCAGATCATTTCGAGCGAATACAAGCAGACCGGCTGGGATCAGGCGATCGGTTCGTCGGGGACTGCGCGCGCGCTGGCGGAGCTGATCGAGGCGAACGGCTTCAACGACGAAGGCATCACGCACGGCATCTCGCGCGGCGGCCTCGAGCGGCTGAAGCGCGCGGTCATCAAGGCGGAGAACGTCAACCGGCTGAAGCTCACCGCGCTCAAGCCGGATCGCGTGCCGGTGCTGGCGGGCGGACTGTCGATTATGCTCGGCGTGTTCGAGGAACTGGGCATCGACTATGCCGACACCACCGACGCCGCGCTGCGTCTCGGCGTGCTCTATGACCTGCTGGGTCGCTCGCAGCATCAGGACATGCGCACGGTCACCGTGGAGGGCTTCAAGCGGCGCTATGGCGTCGATGCGGCGCAGGCAGACCGCATCGGCGAGCTCGCCATCAGCTTCCATGATCAACTGGGCGAGCCCGACGAAGACCTGCGCGAAGAGAACCGCATGTTCCTGGCATGGGCGGCGTCGCTGCATGAGATCGGGCTGTCGATCGCGCACAGCGCCTATCACAAGCACTCCGCCTACATCACCAGCAACGCCGACATGCCGGGCTTCTCACGCACCGATCAGGCGCGTCTCGCCACGCTCGTGCTCGGACACGCGGGCAAGCTGGGCAAGCTCGCACAGACGCGCGACGTCGACTGGACGCTCCTGTTCTGCCTGCGGCTCGCGGCGTTGTTGTCGCGCCGGCGCGCGGAGGTCGGCTTGCCGGGCATCGAGGTGCGGACGGCGGGCGGCGGCTTCGAAGTGCGTCTGCCGAGCGACTGGGTCACGAACAATCCGCTCACCGATTACAGCCTCGTCCAGGAGGCCATGGAATGGGAGAAGATCGGACGTCCGTATCGCGTGGTTTATACGGGTGATTGAAGCATTGATGCCTGAACGAAGAAGGCCCCGCCGCATGATTGCGCCGGGGCCTTCTCTTTGAGCGCGCGCCGCCAGTGCCGCTCAACGTCCCTGCATGTCGCCGATGAAGTGGCGCGCATAACGCGCGTTGATGTCGGAGAGACGGAACAGCGTGAGGAAATCGGCGGTATTGAAATCTGGATCCCACGCGGGCGCGCCGCAGATCTTCGCACCCAGGCGCAGATAACCCTTCACCAGCGGCGGCGGAGTGACGTTCGCGCCAGTGCGCAGTTCCTCGACCGGCAGCGGCGTATGCGGGAACGCGCGGTATTCGGGCGCCGTCAGTGCATCGGCGGACAGCGAGGTATAGAGATTCGCCGCGTAGTGACCACCGTCGATCATGCCGACGCTCGCGCAGCCAAGCATCGTTTCATAGCCGTTCTGCATCATGTAGGCAGCGAGGCCGCCCCACAGCGACATGATCACCGCACCGTTGCGATAGTCGGGATGCACGCACGAACGGCCCACCTCGACCAGCTTCGGACGCAGGTGCGTAAGGCGCGACACGTCGAACTCGCTTTCCGCGTACAAGCGGCCAATACGCGCGGCCTGATGCGGCGGCAGCACGCGATACGTGCCGACCACTTGCAGGCTGTCGAGATCGCGTACGAGAAGGTGATCGCAATAGGCGTCGAAGACATCGACGTCGAGTCCGGCGGGACCGGAAAGATGCGCGCCCATCTCTTCCGAGAACACGCGATAGCGCAGGCGCTGGGCGTCGCGCAGGGCGTCGTCGTCGCGCGCCCATGAGACTTGCAGGCGCTCGCGTCCGGTGTGGGTTTCGGACGTGCGCGGAAGATGACGGCGCGATTCGAGCGAGAAGGATGCCGCTCCGAGTTGCAGGACGGGCGTCGGCAGATCTTGCATTGGCTTTCCTCGACAGGACGTGGCTGTGGCTTGAGTCCTCGCCAATGTAGTAATCCGCGATGACGCTCGCATGGCATGGCAATGACGTTTCAGTGAAACGCCTTGATCCGTGCCGTCGTTCGCGTGACCCGTTTCACCTCATAGCAGGTCGGGATTGATGACGGCGCGCAGCACGGTCTGGCCGTCACCCGCGCGCGTGCGCGACTGGAACCACCAGACGCCCGATTTCTTCACCGACCACTCCGTTTCCGTGCCCGTCATGAGCAGGGCAGCCAAGCGGCCGAGCGTCGGCTGGTGGCCGATCACCACGACCGTCTCGCCGATGCCGTCGGGCCAGCCCGCGGCGTCGAGCACGGCTTGCGCGCCGTTGCCGGGTGCGAGCGTATCGACGACGCGATAGCGGTCGCCGAATGCTTCGGCCGTCTGGATCGTGCGCGTCGCGGGGCTGGCGAGCAAAATGGCGTCATCGCCGACGCGCGCCTTGAGCCACCGCGCGACGCCCTGTGCCTGTTTGCGTCCGCGCGAGGTGAGCTGGCGGGCGAGATCGCTCGGCGCCTGATCTTCGGCTTCGGCATGGCGCCAGAGAATGAGGTTCATCGCTTGTCTCCGCTGAGAAAGGGGGATGCGCAGGTTCACGCGCGGGCTCCGTTACAGGAAGTTGCATGCCCGCGCGTGCTTGCCGCGTGCTTGCCGCGTGGTTGCCGCCTGGTTGCCAAGCAGCATGCATGTGCGGCATTGCGGACGCGTGGCCGGCACGCTACAATTCGCGGCTCGTCGGAGCGTAGCGCAGCCTGGTAGCGCATCTGATTTGGGATCAGAGGGTCGTAGGTTCGAATCCTATCGCTCCGACCACCACACACGAAGGGGTTACAAGTTACGGCTTGTAACCCCTTTGCCGTTTCTGAGGTCCGTTCGGCGCGTGATTGAACGCTCCGATGAAGGTCCGATCAGATTCAATCGGCCGTCCGTTCAGCCGATGCCTGTCCAACCCTGTCCGGGAGCACCATGCCGCGTAATGTTCTTGCATTTGTCACTGTCTTCTCGCTGGCGCTCGGCTTGTCCGCATGCGCAGACGCCCCGAATCACAAGCATCCGCCGCAGGATCCGCCCGACTACAAGGGCGTGCCCACCGACATGACGCCGCCGATGATCATCGCGCCGGCCCAACCGCAATAACGCTCGTTGCGGCCGGCGTGAAGGCGAAGCCCCGATGCGCACGCACCGGGGCCTCTGACCCGCGTCGGCTGTTCGCGCGGATACCGCACGGGCTGAAAACATTCTAAGAAGGCGCGTGGAGCAGGGCTGTATGCGCTTGTTTCGGAGCGTAACCGGTTGCAAAGGGGATGCGAGGGGTTGCGAGGCCGAGGCGCCGGGTCGGCCGCTCAGAAAGATCCGGAAATTGCTACCTGCCGCACGCACTGACGAAACATTCAAGCGAATATTTTGCTGGACAGGTATGATCCAACGAATTGTTTCAATTTGTATCGATCATGAATCTGCTGTGGGTTTTCGCCGTCGTCGCCCCCTTGGGCCTGGCCTCGCTGTTCGCGTTTGCCGCGCGGATCGATCCATTGTCGGGACACTGGCGCACACCGGCCGACACGCTCCCCGAAGACGATGCCATGGCCGGTTCCGACGCCTGAAAAAAGCGCGTGAGTGGCGAGCGGCCGGTCGTCGGCCGTCACGCCGCCGGGACAGCCATCATTGCTTGCAGCGGATCACCATCGAGCGATTCTTGATGTTCGCTCCAAAGATCCCGCCCACCGAGCCGCCGGCCGTCGCGCCGTTGTCGGCATCCTTTGAAATCACGTCATAGCCGTAGGCGCCGCAGGTCTCTCCCGCCTGCTTGTAGCAAGCGGCCCAACTGGTGGCAGCATCGCCGCCGCTGCAATTGATGGCGAAGCCGGTGTCGCCCGAAGGCAGGTAGGTCATCTTCGTCGTATGCGCGCAGCCTGCGAGCGCGCCAGTCAATGCAAGCGCCACGCAGACGGCGGCAGCGTTCATCCTCTTCTTCAGCTTCATCGATCTTCCTTGTAACGTCCGCCGCGCGTTCAGCGCGACGGCAGATAGCGCGCCGGGTCCACCGAGCGGCCCATGTAGCGCACTTCGAAATGCAGCATCGTGCGGTTGCTGTCGGTATCGCCCATTTCGGCGATCTGCTGGCCCTGCTGCACGGTCTGGCCTTCCTTCACCAGCAGGGCGCGGTTGTGCGCGTAGGCGGTCAGGTAGTCGTCGTCGTGCTTGATGATCAGCATGTTGCCGTAGCCGCGCAGGCCGTTGCCCGCGTAGACCACATTGCCGGCCGCCGCCGCGATGACGGGCGTGCCCGCCGCATTGGCGATGTCGACGCCCTTCGAATTCTTGCCGTCGAAACCGCGAATCACGCTGCCCTGCGCAGGCCAGACGAGTGACACGCCCGGTCCGGCCTTGGCCTGTGCCGGCGGTTGCGGTGCCGACGGGGTGCCGGCGCTGGCATCCGTCGAGCCGGACGAGGCCGCCGACGATGTCGCCGATGTCGCGCTGCCGGCGGGCGGGGCGACGCGCAGCACCTGTCCGACCTCGATGGCGTCGGGATTGGAGAGCCCGTTCCAGCGCGCGATGTTGGCGACGCTGGTGCGCTTCGCGCGCGCGATCTTCGATACCGTGTCGCCGCGCTCCACCCTATAGAAGCCGGGCCCGACCGGCGCGGAGCCGCAGGCGGCCAGCACTGCGATGAGTGACGTGCAGACGAGCCGTCGAATTCCTGTTTGCAAACCTGACCTCGCAAGGCGTCGCCGCGCGGAGTCGGAGCACTGGCGCGCGGCGGAAAGAAAGGCAGGATTTTACAGGCTCGGGTTTGCCCGAACAGAAAGCCGCTCGCGGCGCATTATTCCGCGGGCGTCACGACCAGTCTGAGCGACGCCGTTTCGGTCTTGCCGGGCGCAAGCCAGCGCAGGCCGCGGCCGTTGTGGATGGCGTCCGGCAGGCCGATCCACGGTTCGACGCAGTAGAAGTCCGACGCATCCGATTCGGTCCAGGTGGTGACGGCATACCACGGCACCGAATCGGGCTGTTGCAGTTCGAGGCGCACCGTGCGCCCGAGACCGGGCAGGTTCAGCAGCATCGGTTCGTCGGGCTGCCGCGTGAGGCAGTGAAACACGTCGACGATGGCCGGATCGGCCAGCGAGTAGCTCGCCAGGCCTGCTTCGGCGGCGGTGATCGATCCGTCCGGCAACTGCCGGCGGCGTTCGGTGTGCGGCAGCTGCACGCTGCTTTCGGCGCGCTGGCCGTGCGGCAGATGGAAGTAGAAGTGATGGCCGGCGTAGTAGGGGAGCGGCACTTCACCCGGATTCGACGTGGTGAGTTCCACCTCGAGCGTGTGCGCATCGACGATGCGGTAGGCCGCCTCGAAGCGGAACGCGAACGGATAGCCGGCGCGGGTGGCGTCGCTGTCGACGAGGGTCATGCGCACGCCGTGGCCATCGGCGTCGCGGGTCCAGGTGAAGGGCAGGTCGCGTGCGAAGCCGTGCGTGGGCAGCGCGTGGACGATGCCTTCGGGATCGCGCCAATGGCCGATCTGCCCGTCGACGAAATGCCTTCCGAGAAACGGGAACAGCAGCGGATTGCCGCCGCGGATCTTGGCGGGGTTGGACCAGTCGGGCGCGTCGGGCCAGTGAATGACGGGCTCGCCGCCGACCCGCCAGGTCATGAGCCGCCCGCCGGCATGCGGCGCGAGCAGAAGGGCGGCGCCGTCGCGCTCGATTTCGATGATTTCCTGTTGCGTTGACATGATGGCCGTGCACTCCATTGAGGGTAGGGCTTGCGCGCGTCGGGACAAGCAGACAGCAGGACGGCGCTGCTCGCGAGTGGGACGATTCTGCCTCAAATTTTCTACATGGAAACCCTTTGCGGGAAATTGCGACTGACCGATGTCCGGCCGATATGGTCTGATAGGTGCCGAGTGTTGGGAACCAGACGGACAAGGAGTGACCATGGATCTGGCAATGGCGATGGGTGTCGCGATGTTCGGCCTTTTCGGGGCGAGCACGGCGCTTTTTCTGTACAAGCTGAAGGCCTGACCGGCCGATGCATCGCGGCTTGCACAAGGGTGTTTCTTTCGGGTTTGCTCTAGTTTGCTTTCTGTAGTCTGTCGTTCCGCCGACGATTGTCTGTCGGTGTCTTTTGTGTGCTGTTTTGTGTGCGGTAGCGCTTGGCGCTCGATAGGCCTGTCGGCATAATCGGGACCGTTTGTGCGCCGTGTCATCCAGCCTTCCT
The DNA here is from genome assembly GCF_031451215.1 of Caballeronia sp. LZ034LL. Taxonomy (NCBI): domain Bacteria; kingdom Pseudomonadati; phylum Pseudomonadota; class Betaproteobacteria; order Burkholderiales; family Burkholderiaceae; genus Caballeronia; species Caballeronia sp. LZ034LL. Next base: position 2,041,710 of record NZ_JARUXR010000001.1, on the reverse strand, counting down.
GCCTGATCTCCCTGTACGCCTCGTCCGGCTTCGCGCGACGCGCGGGATGCCGGGATGCATTGCACGGCGCGTCCCTCCCTTCCCGAAAAAGGACCGACGCGTGACTCTGTGGTTTCTCGTATTCCTGAGCGTCCTGCAGGGCGTTACCGAACTCTTCCCCGTCAGCAGTCTTGGCCATACCTTGCTGGTGCCCGGACTGATCGGCATGCATATCGACAAGCATGCACCGCAGTTGCTGCCGTTTCTTGTCGCGCTGCATCTCGGCACCGCGATTGCCTTGCTGTGGTATTTCCGCGCGCGCTGGGTTGCGCTGATCCGCGGTTTCTTCGCGTCGCTCGGCGGCCGCAAGAACGACGACGGCCACATGATGTGGGCGCTCATCATCGGTACGATTCCGACGGGCATCGTCGGCTTGCTGCTCGAAAAGCGCCTTGAGGCACTTTTTCACGATTTGCGGATCGTGGCGGCCGCGCTGATCGTCAATGGCGTGTTTTTGTGGTTCGGCGACCGGCTGCAGAAGCGCCGCGCGCTGCAGGCGCCGGAGAAGCTCACGTTCAAACAGGCGTTTCTGGTGGGACTGGCGCAGATCGGCGCGCTGATTCCGGGCTTTTCGCGCAGCGGCCTGACGATGATCGCGGGTGTCGGCGCTGGCCTGACGGCCGAGGCGGCAGCGGAGTTTTCGTTTCTGCTCGGCACGCCGATCATCTTCGCGGCGGGCGTGCTCGAACTGCCGAAGCTGTTCCATGCACCGGGCCAGTTGTTTGATTCGGTGCTCGGCGGCGTGCTGACGGGCATCGCGGCCTATCTCAGCGTGCGTTTCCTGATGCGTTACTTCGAAGGGCACGGCAAGCTGGCGTCGTTCGGCGTGTACTGCGTGATCGCGGGGATCTTCTTCTTCGGCTGGTTCATGATGCATCCGCAGCCGCTCTAGGCGAAGCGGGACGCGGGCGACCGGGAATGAGGTAAAATCGCTGACTCTTCAGATCCGCGGTAGGTTGTGCCATTCATGCCGCGCGCGTCGATATCCGCCCTTAGCTCAGCTGGATAGAGCAACGGCCTTCTAAGCCGTAGGTCACACGTTCGAGTCGTGTAGGGCGGGCCAGTGACATCAGATGCCAGGCCCAGTCCGTGTGACTGGGCTTTTGCTTTCCGGTTTCTTGATTACGCGCAGGCGGTGTGCGGGTAATTCGATCAACGTGAGCATTGCGACGTTTTTCCCAGCGCTCGCTCACCTCCGCATTTTCAGACTTTAATCATTCCGTTGCAGTGCCGGATGCAGCAGGCTCGATAGCTTCGATTAACGAGGCTTAGAGCGCACGATGCTGACAGAGCACCTAACCTTTTTGGTTGATCGCCGCCTGATGGCGGTGCATAAGGATTGGCTGTGTTTTCGCAGTGATTCACGGGCGTCTTTGTTCTGCTGGCAGGCGATCGATTTCGAGCTGATCGGCAGGGAAGAAGCCTAATGGGCATGCCGGCGGTCACGCACCTGACGCCCGTCATCGGCGTGGACGTGCACATGATTCAGACGCCGGCGGGCGTCGTCATGCCTCTGCCGCATCCGCACGTGGGCTTCGTGCTCGATCCGATGGAATATCTGTCGACGCTGCCGGAGGGTGTCGGCAGCATGGTGTCAATGGGCATGATGGCGATGAGTGCGGGAGCCATCGTCAAGCTGGGAATGCGCAGTGTGAGCGCGGCGGCAGTTGCGGCTGGTGCGATGGCTGTTGCAGTG
>NZ_JARUXR010000001.1:1844713-2039875 GCF_031451215.1 Caballeronia sp. LZ034LL | reverse complement strand
TCGGGTGACATTGCACGATGCACAGGGCCAACGCTGGCCGCTGGTGCGCTACGAGCAGAATGCGCGCAGCGATCTGATCGCGGTCCATGATGCGCTCGACAATCCTTACCATTTCGAATATGCCGGCGAGCACGTCATGGTGCGGCATACCGATCGCAACGGGCTGTCGTTCTGCTACTCGCATCAAATGCACGAGGACGGCCTGTGGCGCGTCGATCATGCATGGGGCGATGGCGGTCTTTATGACTATCGCTTTGAATATGACCTGACCTATCGCGAGACGCGCATCAGCGATTCGCTGGGTGGACTCACACGCCTGCAATGCGATCAACGCGGATTGCCGGTCATGCTGATCGATCAATTGGGCGGCATGTCCAGCTATCGCTATGACGGATGGGGACGTACTGTTCAAGCGGTGGATCCAGCAGGAAACAGGACCACGTGGGAATACGATCTGTGCGGCAATCTGCTAAGTCACACGCTGCCGGATTGTAGCGCGACGCGCACGGAGTACGACGATGAACAACGTCCGATTGCGATCACCGACCCGGAAGGCGGAGAGTGGAAACAGGCATGGGACACGCGCGGTAATCTCGTTGCGCAGACCACACCCTCGGGCCTCGTCACCGCATTTGCTTATGACCCACGCGGTCAATTGGTTCAGGTGCGCGATCCCGCTCAACAGGTCACCACACTCGACTATGACTCGCTGGGCTATCTCGCCGGTTTGACGGATGCATTGGGGCGCACCACGTACCTGAAGCACGATGCACGCGGCAAGCTGATTGAGCGGCAAATGCCGGGAGAAGAGTCAGCTACCTATAGATGGGACGCCAAGGGACGGCTCGCGACCTGCATGCTGCCGGGATATCGCTTGGTGTCTTGTAAATACGACGCCGAAGATAACCTCACGCAGTACACCGATGAAGCGGGCCACATCACGCGCTTCAGCTTCTTTGGACAGGGTCAGTTGGCGAGCCGCATCGACGCCAATGGCAATGTCACGCATTATCGCTACAACACGGAAGAACAACTGGTCGGCGTAATCAATGCGCGAGGCGAAACGTGGCATCTGAAACGCGATGCTGTGGGACGGCTCATCGAGGAAATCGGCTATGACAAGCGCTCGCGCCGCTACGCCTATGATCCGGCGGGGCATCTGACGCAGAGCATCGATCCGCTGGGTCAGGTGCTGACGGTGACGTGCGATCCGTTGGGGCGTATTACGCGGCGTGCTGTTACGGGCAGCGATCAAAGCGAAGCCTTCACGTACGACAAGCGCGGCCAGTTGATCCGTGCGAGCAATGCAAACAGCGTGGTCAAGCGAGCCTATGACCTCGATGGGCAGCTGATGATGGAGCTGCAACAGCACGTCGACGCAACGGGCACGATCGCGTATGCCTACGACGCGGCGGGGCGTCTGATCGAGCAGACGCGCAAGTTGCAAACCGCCGATTCCAAATTCGAGCAGACGCTCGCTTACACCTATGACGCGCTGAGCGCACCGCAGTCCATCCAGATCGACGACAGCGAGCCGATCCGCTTCACGCGCGATATCGCGGGTCGGCTGGCTCGTACACGGTTCACTGGAAGCCTCGAACACGCCTACGGATACGACAACGCGGGACGCCTGACCCGTCATGCAACCCGGCGCGCGGGCTTGCACGACGACGAAACCAACTTCCGTTATGACATCAACGGCAATCTGACTGAGCGCCGCGACAGCCGCTCAGGAAGCGACCAATTCCGCTATGACCCACTCGGGCGCATTCTCGCGCATACCGATCCGACCGGGCGGCTGAAGCATTTCGGCTACGACGCCCATGGAGACCGCTTCAAGGTCGTATGCGACGACGCCCGCGGACGAGAACTACAACACAACGATGGCGCGCGCTTGCTACTGGATGTGGCGGGCCAGATGGTGATTCGCCAGGGCGGCGGACATGGCGTGCAGCGCTTCGAGTGGGATGCATTCGGCCGGCTGGCGAGCTTCGAGAACACGCAGAACGAGCGCTGGGCGTATCGCTATGACGCGCTGGGGCGACGCATTGGCAAACGAGCGACTGAGGCGCGGTTCGGCGTACATAGCCAGCATGGTTCGCAAACGTGGTTCCTGTGGGACGGCGATGCGATGGCGGGTGAGGTGCGGCGCGCTGCGAACAAGCCAAACTCAGCACGCTTCTATGCCTATCACCTGGGCAGCTTCGAGCCCCTGGCGATGCAGACGAAAGACACCGCATCGAAGCGGCTGTACTTCTACCAGAACGACCCGAACGGCGCGCCGGTACGCCTGCGCAATGCAAACGGCGAGATCGTATGGGAAGTACACTACGGCGTGACCGGCCAGGTCGATCATGTCGGGACGGAGCGCATCGAGCAACCGATTCGGTTGCAAGGTCAGTACGAAGACTATGAGAGTGGGCTGAGATATAACCGGCATCGGTACTTCGATCCGCAGACGGGCAACTTCATCAGTCAGGACCCTATCGGCTTGGCTGGTGGTATCAACCCGTATCAGTTCGCGCTCAATCCGATTGGCTAGATAGATCCGCTGGGATTGGCGTGCTCGGATGGCGTGAGCTTTTCGAAGACGCAACTCGACAAGAAATTCAAGCATGCCGTGGATTTTGGCGTTACGGGGAAAAAGAATGGGACTAATCTTGAAGTCTTTCAGCAAGCTATGAAGAGTCATTTAGATTCATCGTCGACGCAGGTAATTCAAGGCAAGTATCGTTGGGCGGATGGTGTGACACACTATTTCAACCCTGAAACGAAATTGAATGTCATGGCTGATCAGTTTGGCAATTTTATATCTGGATGGAAGCTGTCACCTAGACAGGAGTATGATCTTTTGAGTTTAGGAAATGTTTTCTAAATGCCGATGCTTAGATTTGAATGCCTTGGTAAATCGCTTTGTTGCAGGAGATATCCGCACAAGTGATTTCGAGAAGGAGTATATCGTGGCGTGGCGAGCATGCAGGGACAATGGACAGTTGCAGGAAGCCGCGCCAAATGATCAACAGTATTTTGATGCGGTATTTTGTGCTATAGACAACTACTGCGCCGATCCAGACTTAAGGGATGAAGGTGAGTTTGATGATCAAATGCTTTTGACTGAGATTATTGAACTAAAATCTCAGTGGGAGTCGGCAAAATCTGGCTAAATTTCATGCAGAAAGGCTGATGATGCGACTCTTGTGTGGCATTCGTCATCGCTCGTCGACATCACTTGTCCATGACGTACACACGTAGGAAGTTCCGCTGGCCGCATGACTATCGCCGGCGGTCGGATTCTAGTGAACGGACGACCTGCATCAGGCTCTTACGATTTCGTAATAACTAACGGCGGTGAATTGAAACTTGGAGCCGACCACTACGATCACATCGGAAATGCAGCGGCTCGGTAACGTGTTGCAGAGGTTTGATTTAACAACGCCGCCACCCTTGGACATCGGAGTTCATTGATGATGTTATCTGCAGAGTTACTTTCAAAAGAGATAATTGACCATGTAATGCAGAAGGAATATGGAGATCTCGAGAAAGTTATGGCAGATGTATTTCTTGAGAAAGAGTGCCTTTCGATTATATCTCAAATTTTAAATATATTGCCTTCCGTGGCATTCGAGGCGTTTTTTCTGAGCGGGGTGAGATTTATTGCGAATCTTGAAAAAAGTGACTTCGAGAAGTTAGTCGCTCTCTGCGGAGGAAAAGATATCGCACGGTACAACTTAGCACGGTTTCTAATTGTGCATGGCGGGGCGCAGAAGGAATTTATGAGTGAAATTGGACTCGCTGGCGAATGGCCCAAGGCGCGCGGAGTCATTGACTTTAGTCAGAGTAAGAAGGTGGTGCTGTCCAGTGATCTTGATGATGCGAATGGAAAGTTGTATGCGTTATATGGCACATGCCTGCCGGATTTGAGCAGATTAAGGAAGCTAACAGGTGGACCGAAATAGGTAGTAGAAAGGCTCGTTGCCCCCGTCTCGCTCGACCGCGCCTAAGCCCATCAGTCTTTTGAACGCGACCCGGCGGCCGGCGTTTATGTATTCCCACGTCCTGAAATCTGCCACGTCGTCACATTGAACCAGACGGGGCACTGCAAACAGGTGGTCGAATTCGATCAAGCTGTCGGCGCGGAAGGCGGATACGTCGCGATAATTACCCGTGGTTTCCCACGATCCAAACATCAACTGATTAATCAGACGACTGCCACGCAATAACCGGAATCGGCCCTGATCCCGCATTGCTCCAAGTAACCGATCGCCTTGGCGCACTTCCTGCCCTTCCTTCTTCGGAAGCGCGCCCCGCCGCCTGCAAAAATTTGGCCCCGCGCTCCGCCGCACAGCGCATCGAGCGATTTTTTATTGTCCGCACCACTCAACCCCACCGCCCACCCGCGGTGCAGACACGCGCCAACATGGCGCGCGATGCGCCGCACCGGTGACGCGTACGCATAAACCGCCCGCAAACAAACCGAAAAAAGGACCATCCAAGGACCGCCACCTTGAACAACCGCGCCTACGAAACCAGTCCGTCCCAATGTTCGCGATGGAACCGCAAGCAGACGCGCCTGCGCCCGGAAGCGCGGCGGGTTTTGCTCGCATTGCCTGAGCGCGTGCTGGGCTCATCACTGGTGTCGTTGTTCGAACTCAAAGGCTTCCCCGCCCAACTGGCGCTGGACGCCGCGGCGGTCAAACACAGCATCGCTGAATGGCGTCCGCACGTGCTGTTGCTGGATACGCGCGTCGGCGGCAGCGCCAACTACGCACTCGTGCGCGAACTGCGCGCCGCCGCCGACGACGCGGACCGCCTGATCGTCGCGATGAGCGGTTTCCTGCCGGAGGAGCCCATCGCGTTGCTCAAGGAAGCGGGTTACGACGGCCATTGCCGCCGTCCGTGTCCGGTGTGGCAGATGACCGATCTGCTCGACGAATACTTCGCCTGCCACGCCGTGCGCTGATGCGTGGCCGCATCGCACGCGCATACCCCGAAGGTCCGAACACGCCACTCAGCGCCAGCATCGCCACGAGGCTCGCGGACAGCATCATCCACGTCATCGAGAAGCCGCCGCTCAGATCGCGCACGACGCCCGCCACGACCGGCGCCAGCGCCGCGATCACAAAGCCCACGCCCTGCACGAAAGCGACGAGCCGCGCGGCGAGCGCGTGATCGTCGGCGTGATCGAGTGTGAGGACCAGCGACAGCGCGAACACGCCGCCCAGTCCGCCGCCCATCAGCGCGACCGCCGCGACGGGCGCGGCGAGCGGCGCGAACAGCAGCAGGGCAAAGCCGCCCAGTTGCGCGACGAGCCCCAGCGCAAGCCACGGACGACGATCCTTCGCATGCCCGAACCAGTGTCCGAAGCGCGCGGCGGCCATCGGCAGGAGCAGTGCCGAAGACGCCTGGAAAACGGTCAGCAGCGCGAGCAGCGCGCCGCTGGCGCTCACGCTCCGGCCGAGTTGCTGATAATAGGCGGGCATCCATGCGACGAGACTGGTATAGCCGCCATTGACGAGCCCGAAGAAGACGCCGAGCGTCCACGCGCGGCGGTTGAGAAACAGCGACGGCGCGTCCGCGGCACGCTGCGTCGAGGAAGGGCGCGGCAACGCATCGGCGCGCATCAGCATCAGCCAGACGGCCAGCGCGACGAGCGCGGGCAGCGCCCAGACGGCGAGCCCCGCCTGCCATGACACGCGTGACGCCACCCCCGGCGTGATGCTCGCGCCGAGCCCGCCGCCCGCCATGATGGACGCGGAATACAGACCCATGGCAAACGGCAGGCGCGCGGCAAAACGCGTCTTCATGACGCCCGGCAACAGCGCCTGGATCACCGCGACGCCCGTACCCGCGACCGCCGCGCTGACGATCAGCGCCGTCGCATTGCCGGCAAACCAGCGTCCCGCGCAAGCCGCCGCAATCGCCACCAGCCCGAGCGCCACGCCGCGCGCGTTGCCGACCGCCCGGGCGAGTGCGCTCGCGCCGAACGCGCACACGCCCATCGCCACGACCGGCAGGCCGGTGAGCAGCGACGCCCCGCGAAATGACAGCCCCGTCGCAGGCAGGATCACGCTCATCAGCGGGCTGATCGAGGTCAGCAGCGGCCGCAGGTTCAGTCCGATCACGACGATCACCACAAGCCACGCGAGGTCCGGCGTGCGCGGCTTCATCGCGCGGGATCCGCCAGCCGCGAGCAGACGATGCAGGTCGATGTTTCCATGGGACAGCCCTCGTGAATCGTTCATTTGGTTGACCATTTTAGCAATTTTTGGTCAACCAAATATGCGCATGGGCTGATACGCCGGATTCGTGCGCCGACCGAAGCACTCGTTACAATGCAGGACAATCCAGGCATCGAAGGCACATCGAAGGCACCATGGCCGCAAGCACGACCCAACCGGAAACCGATCCCGCCACGAACCCGCCCGCGCCCGAGGCACGCGTCCATGCGGCGATCACCTCCGCGTTGCTGCAGGGCAAGCTCGCGCCGGGCGCGCAACTCGTCGAGCGCGAACTGGCCGCCGCCTTTGGCTGCACGCGCGGCACGATCCGCAAGGTGCTGGCGCGCCTCGGCGCGGAAGGCAAGCTCACGCTGGAAATGAATCGCGGCGCGTTCGTGCCGTCGCCGACCGTGGCCGATATCCGCGCGGCCTATCGCGCGCGGCAGGTGGTGGAGGCGGGCATCGTCGCATCGCTGTGCGGCGCCTTGAGCACGCAGGCGAAGCGCGCGCTGCGCGCTCACGTCAAGGCCGAGCAGCGGGCGGTGAAGGCGGGCAGCGTGGAAGAATGCGTGCGTCTCGCCGGGCGCTTCCACGTGCTGCTGGCAGAACTCGCGAACGCGCCCGAGGTGCAGGCTTTCCTGTCGAAGCTGGTCGCGAAGACCGAGCTGTACAAGGCGCTGTTCGATCCGTCGAAGGTGTCCAACTGTGCATCGGACGAACACGAGCAGCTCGTCGATGCCCTCGAAGCCGGCAATCTGGAAGCAGCGCTCGCGACGATGCGCCTGCATATCGACGAACTGGAATCGCGCGTGCTCGCGCAGGCCGGGGCTGCGCGCGGCAACGATCTGGCGACGCTCTTCGCGGGCGCCTGATACGGAGCGCATCGCGCGGCAAAGCCAAAAAAGCAACGGGCCGCGGTCAAACGACCGCGGCCCGTTTCATTACAACGTTGCTAGAAGGCTTATTGCGAGAAGTCGAGCGCGTTGGTCAGGTCGCCCATCTTCGCTGCACCGTTCGCCGTCAACGCAGCGTCACGCGAGGTCAGACCCGGCAGCGACGGCAGGTTGAAGCGCTTGGTGATGAAGCGCAGGATCGACGTCGTGTCGTATTGCGTGTGATCGACGAAGCCCTTCTTCGAGTACGGCGACACGATCAGCGCCGGAATACGCGTGCCCGGACCCCAGCGGTCGCCCTTCGGCGGCGCGACGTGATCCCAGAAGCCGCCGTTCTCGTCGTAAGTCACGACGACGACCATGTTCTTCCACTGCGGGCTCTTCTGCAGATGGCTGATCAGGTCGGCGATGTGCTGGTCGCCCGACGCCACGTCGGTATAACCGGCGTGTTCGTTCAGGTTGCCCTGCGGCTTGTAGAACGCGACTTGCGGCAGCGTGCCCGCGTCGATCGCCTTGATGAACTCCGCACCGTTGGTGCCGCCGTCCAGCAAGTGCTGAGCGCGATTGGTCGTGCCCGGCGCCAGGTCGGCGAAGTAGTTGAACGGCTGATGGTGGGTCTGGAAGTCAGGCACCACGTTGACCGCGCCGTTGATGACCGAACGGTCCGCCAGCGCCGCGCCCCACGAACCGCCGTACCACGCCCAGCTCACGTTGGCCTTGTTCAACAGATCGCCGATGTGCTGCTGCGTCTGCGGCGGCAGCGTCGTCGCTGCGGTCGGGTCCGCGAGGTTCGCGTCGCCGCCCGCAGCCGGCTTGTTGCCGCTCGGCTGATACGGCGGCTGCATCGTGTTGACCGCGTAGAAGTCGGGCGTCAGGTTGCCCGAGTTCGCGAACAGCCCCGACGTATTGCCCGTGAGAGCCGAGCCGGCGGCCGTCGCCAGTTTCAGCGACACGCCATCCGGGTTCACCGACGAGATCGAGCCCTTCGCCACGCTCGTGTCCGCGTTCGGGTAGACCGGCGTACAGGCGCAGATCAGCCACTGGTGGTTCAGGAACGAACCGCCGAACGCGCTCATGAAGAAGTTGTCCGCCAGCGTGTATTGCTGCGCGATCTTGTAGAGCGGCAGCTTCTCAGGCGGCGTGTCGTAGTGACCCATCACCAGCGCGCCCGAATCGCCCCAGGCAACGAACTTGTCGTTCTTGCCGCCGTCGATCTGCATCTGGTTCTCGTAGAAGCGGTGATACAGATCCCGCGTCGTCACGTTGAGCGCCGTGTTGAAGCCCTTCGGATCGTCGATCGCGAAGGGTGCGTTCGGCAGGTTCGTCGTCATCGCCGCGGTGATCGCCGGCGTCACGCCCGTTGCCGTCAGGCCGGTCCAGATCGTCGGCAGCGGTGCCAGCACGCTGCCGTCGCGGTCGAGCTGCTGCGAGTTCGCCGTCGTCACGTTCTGCAGGCCGTTCGCGCCCGGGAAGTGGCCGTACAGGTTGTCGAAGCTGCGGTTCTCCGCATAGATCACGACGACGTTCTTCACCGAGGAAATGTCGTCGTGATGGTCGTCGCCGCCGCAAGCGTAGAGGCCGAATGCAACGGTGGCCGCGAGCGGCACCGCGCATACGAGTTTCTTGTTCATTGAGGATCTCTCTTGTGTTGGGGACCGGCGCGTGGCGCAAGCTCAGTCAGTTTTGAAAGCCTTTGCCCGCCGGCGTGCGCAGTGTGGCAATTCGTTTTGACGTGAACATGTAATAAGGCTTTCGGTTGCGTAATCTGCAATTAATAAATTTCGGGTGGAGACACAGGCGCAACGGGGGAGACAGCGCTGTCACATGAAAGACACACGTTGGACATACGCTTCGGCATCTTTCAAATTCGCTTTTCCAAGCCCATGTCTTCGATGCGTTTGCCTTTCGTTCTCTGTTCGCTCGCCCTTGCCGCATTGACCGCGGCGCTCAGCGGCTGCGATTCCCACGCAGCCGACGCCAACACGGGAACGAACGCGGCAGTGACCAGTTCAGGTAAAAACGCCGTCGTCAAAGTCGCGGCGCAACCCCAGTCGCGCGCCGAAGTCTTCGCCCACGTCAAGCAGATGACCGTGCTCGGCGAGAAGCTGTTCTTCGATCCCTCGCTGTCCGGCTCGGGCAAGCTCGCCTGCGCGTCGTGCCACAGCCCGCAGCACGCGTTCGGTCCGCCCAACGCGCTCTCGGTGCAGCTGGGCGGCAGCGACATGCACCAGACGGGCATTCGCGCGGTGCCGTCGCTCAAGTATCTGCAGAGCGTGCCGGCCTTCACGCGGCACTTCCACGACTCGGACGACGAAGGCGACGAAAGCGTCGATGCCGGTCCCACCGGCGGCCTCACCTGGGACGGCCGCGTGGACCACGGCGCGGATCAGGCGCGCATTCCGCTGTTGTCGTCGTTCGAGATGGGCAGCACGCCGGCGAAGGTCGCGGCGGCGGTAAAGGCCGCGCCTTACGCGGACGCATTCCGCCAGGCCTATGGCGCCGATGTCTTTCAGAACGACGAGCGGGTCTTCGCCGCGGTGCTGGTCGCGCTGGAAACCTTCGAGCAGAGCCCCGAGCGCTTCTATCCGTACACGAGCAAGTACGACGCGTTCCTCGCTGGCCGCGCGAAGCTCAACGACGCCGAGATGCGCGGCCTGCAGCTCTTCAACGACGAGAGCAAGGGCAACTGTGCGGCCTGCCATATCAGCACGCGCGCGAAGGACGGTTCGCCGCCGCAGTTCAGCGACTTCGGCCTGATCGCGCTCGGCGTGCCGCGCAATCGCGCGTTGCCGATCAACCGCAACCCGAAGTATCACGATCTCGGCGCGTGCGGCCCGGAACGCACCGATCTCAAGGGACAGGACGAGTACTGCGGCATCTTCCGCACGCCGTCGCTGCGCAACGTCGCGACGCGCAAGACCTTCTTCCACAACGGCATCTATCACAAGCTCGACGACGTGGTGCGCTTCTACGTCGAACGGGATACGAATCCGGAGAAGTTCTATCCGGTGTCGAAGACGGGCGCGGTGCAGAAGTTCGACGACCTGCCGCAGAAGTACTGGGACAACATCAACACCGAGCCGCCTTTCGATCGCAAGAAGGGCGACAAGCCGGCGCTCGACGAAGCCGAGATCAAGGATGTCGTGGCGTTCCTCGGCACGCTGACCGACGGCTACGATCCCGCGAAGGACAAGGACTCGCAGAAGGGGACGGGCATCGGCGAGATGAAGTCGGTGTCGAACTGAGCTGCAGGCCGGGCTGCATCCAGCGCACCATCGCGCCCCCGTGCGGCGGCCGAATGCCGCGCATCATGCTATTCTCGTTGCGGCCCGCTCTGACGGGCTGACGTTGGTGTATCGCCGTTGCCGCTGTGGTTGCACGTGTGCGTGAACGTGCAGGCGGCCATACTCATCCGCGACGAGGAGAACCCAATGCCGAATCCATCCCGGGCCATGGCTCGCATGCCGCTCCTGACGAGCCTGACGCTGGCGGCCGCCTGCGTCATCGCCAGCGCCACGGCACAGGCCGCCAATCTCGGCTTTCTGAACAACACGCCGATCACCTACATGAAGCAGCGCGACCTGCAGGCGCTCAACAACGCCGCGCAGAAGGCGCTCGAGACCAAGCAGGACGGCGAATCGCTCGACTGGGACAACAAGGGCGCCGGCAATACGGTGCCGATCAACGGCACGGTCACGCCGCAGAGCAGCTTCGAGTCCGACGGCATGAAGTGCCGCAAGATCGAACTGGTCGCGCACGCGAAAGGGCAGACCCAGACCTGGACGCCGACTGCCTGCAAGGCCAGCGACGGCAAGTGGAAGCTGAAGAAGCAGTGAAGGCGCGATGAACCGGGCAAGCAGAACAACAAGCGGACACGCAAGCAACGGCATGAGCATCCGATGACCCACCGTACCGTGTCATGCGGCGTGGTCATGCTGAACGCACAGGGCGACGTGCTGCTGTGCCACGCCACCGAAACCACGCACTGGGACGTGCCCAAGGGCGCGTCCGATCCCGGCGAGAGCCCGCGCGAGGCGGCGTTGCGCGAGCTCGTCGAGGAGACCGGCATCGTGCTGGCGCCGGAGCGGCTGAAGGATCTCGGGCGCTTCCTGTATCGCCGCGACAAGGACCTGCATCTGTTTGCCGTGCGCGTCGGCGACGACGAAGTGCAGCTCGAAAACTGCGTGTGCGAATCGTACTTTCCGCGCTACAGCGACGGCACGATGATCCCCGAAATGGATGCGTACCGCTGGGTCAGTCCCGCCGATGTCGACCGCTTCGCAAGCCGCAGCCTCGCGCGTCTGTTCCAGACCACGCTGTCGCTCGCGGACCTGCACGAGACGCTTTGATCAGTCGAGTATGCGGTCGTTGGGATGCTCGAAGAGCAGCTTCATTTCCGGCGACATCGGGAACTGGAGGTTCACGCCGTCCGGGGGAATCGGGCTCATGAACCAGGTGTCGTAGAGCTTGGCCGCTTCGCCGGAGCGCTGCATGCCGGCGATCACGTCGTCGACGATTTTCTTGAACACCGGATCGCCCTTTCTCATCATGCAGCCATAGGCCTCGTTCGCCAGCGACGCGCCGGTCACGAGATACTCGCCGCGCGCATTGCCTTCCTGCGCGATCTTGCCGTACAGCAGCGGGTCGTCCATGACGAAGGCGACGGCGCGGTCGGAGCGCAGCGCGGCGAAGGCCTCGGCGTGATCGCGCGCGCTGATGATGCGCAGGTTCAGCTTCCGGTCGATGCTCATCTGCCGCAGCATGCGTTCATCGGACGTGCCGGCGGTGGTCGCGACCGTCTTGTTGGCGAGATCGGCGTAATCGCGGATGCCCGACTTCTTCTTCACCGCCATGCGGATGCCGTACTGGAAGAAGCTGTTCGAGAACGCCACCAGCGGTTCGCGGTCGGCGACATGCGCGGTGGAGCCGCATTCGAGGTCGACCTGATTGTTCACCACGTACGAGATGCGGTTGGCCGAGGTGACCATCACGTTCTTCACCGCGAGGTTCGGCATGTCGAGCCGCTTCCTCAGTTCATCGACGATCCTGAGCGCGATCGCGTACGAGTAGCCCACCGGCTGCTGCCTGACCGTGTACGAAAACGGCACCGACGACTCGCGCGTGCCCAGTACGATCGCGCCGTTCTCGGCGATCTTGCGCAGCGTGGCGGAAGGCGGCAGCTGGTCCACGGCGGCGTTGGCGCGGGTCGTCTCCGCGGTGCTCGTGGCCTGCGCGCGGGCGCAGGCGAGCAGGATCAGGCAGGCGAGGGCGGCGCTTCGATGCGCCCGGAACCCGGGCGCGAAGGCATGCGGCAGCTTCATGATGTCCTCGTAAGAAGCGGCGTGCGACGACTGGAACCGGCTACGGCAGCGCCGCGTGGCCGCGCGGCGCCTTATCTGCGTTTTTCCTTCAGTGGCGAGCCCGTCAGGCCGGCTTGCCCCAGCTGTCGCGCAGGCTGACGATGCGGTTGAACACCGGCTTGCCCGGCTGCGAATCCACGCGGTCCGCGACGAAATAGCCATGCCGCTCGAACTGGAAGCGGTCTTCGGCATTGGCGTCGCGTGCGCTCGGTTCGAGATACGCGTTGACCACGCGTTTCGAATCCGGGTTGAGCGCGTCCAGGAACTCCGCGCCGCCCGCGCCGGGCTGCGGTTCCTTGAACAGGCGATCGTAGAGACGCACTTCGGCCGCGTACGCGGTCGCCGCGCTGACCCAGTGGATCGTGCCCTTGACCTTGTAGTTGTTCGCGCCTTCGGTGCCCGAGCGGCTGTCCGGGAAGTAGTTGCAGTGCACGGCGGTCACGTTGCCGTGCTCGTCCTTGTCCGCGCCCGTGCACTCCACCACGAAGCCGTACTTCAGGCGCACCTTGTTGCCCGGGAAGAGCCGGAAATAGCCCTTCGGCGGCGTCTCCTGGAAGTCCTCGCGCTCGATCCACAGTTCACGCGAGAACGGGAACGAGCGCACGCCGCGTTCCGGATGATGCGGATGCACCGGCGCGCTGCATGCTTCGCTCTGGCCTTCCGGATAGTTGTCGATGATGAGCTTGAGCGGGTCGAGCACGGCGATCGCGCGCGGGGCTTTCTCGTCGAGATCGTCGCGCAGCGCGCCTTCCAGCACGCTCATGTCGATCCACGAATCCACCTTGGTCACGCCGACGCGCTCCACCATCAGCCGGATGCTTTCCGGTGTAAAGCCGCGCCGCCGCACGCCGACGATGGTCGGCATGCGCGGGTCGTCCCAGCCCTCGACGTGATTCTCCTGCACGAGTTGCAGCAGCTTGCGCTTGCTGGTGATCGCGTAGGTCAGGTTCAGGCGCGAGAATTCAATCTGTTGCGGCAGCGGGCGCTGGAACACGCCGTCGTTGGCGAGCTGCGCGAGGAACCAGTCGTACAGCGGACGGTGATCCTCGAACTCCAGCGTGCACAGCGAGTGCGTGATGTTCTCGATCGCATCCGAGACGCAGTGCGCGTAGTCGTACATCGGATAGATGCACCAGGTGTCGCCGGTCCGGTAGTGATGCGCGAAACGGATGCGGTAGATCACCGGGTCGCGCATGTTGAAGTTCGGCGAGGCCATGTCGATCTTCGCGCGCAGCACGTGCTCGCCTTCCTTGAACTCGCCCGCCTTCATGCGGCGGAACAGGTCGAGGTTCTCGTCGGGCGTGCGGTCGCGGTACGGCGAATTGATGCCGGCCTCGGTGGCCGACCCGCGCGTGGCGCGCATCTCGTCGGCGGTCTGGCTGTCGACATACGCCTGGCCCTTCTTGATGAGCATCTCGGCGTATTCGTACAGCTTGTCGTAGTAGTCGCTCGCGAAGTACTTGTGCTCGCGGCCGTCCTTGTTCCATTCGAAGCCGAGCCATTCGACGGCGTCGATGATGGAATCCACGTACTCGACGCTTTCCTTCTCCGGATTCGTGTCGTCGAAGCGCAGATGGCACACGCCGCCGTATTGCGCGGCGAGGCCGAAGTTCACGCAGATGCTCTTCGCATGGCCGATGTGCAGATAGCCGTTCGGCTCGGGCGGAAAGCGCGTCTCGACCCGCTGCGACCATTTGCCGGAGCGGTTGTCGTCTTCGATGATGTTGCGAATGAAATTGGAGGGGGCCGGGGCGTCGTTGCGATCGGTGTTCATGCGAAAAAGAGTGCCAGCGGATGCGCTCGCGCGCGTGAAACGGTTCGGGAAGCGTTCCCGCGAGACGGGCAGGGACGCGTACGAATGCCTTGAAGATGGGGTCGATTCTACCTTACGCAACGGCTGGCTTCCGGCGATGCGCGCGGGTTGCGTGGACGATGCCGAATGTCCTGCGTGCCCGCGAGTTTCGTTACCCCGATTACGGCATGCCGGGCGCTTCGTAACCGCCGTAACCGGACGTAAATCGCGTTGAAAGGTGCTCTCGCGGGCTTTTATGATCGGCTCGACTGCATGCAGCACGGCGCCCCGCGACGTACTGGGGCAGACAACCACAACACATCACAACGACAATACAAGGAAGATGATCATGAAACGGATCCTCGTCACGACTCTCAAGCTCGCTGCCGCAACCGCGCTGGTTTCGAGCCTCGCGGCCTGCGCCGTCTCGCGCCAGCAGGCCCACGCGGGCGTGGGCGCCGCCGCGGGCGGCGCGCTCGGCTATCTGGTCACGGGCGGGCCGATCGGCACGGTGGCGGGCGCGGCGGCGGGCGGCGTGATCGGCGCGGGGGTGCGCTGATTGTGCGCTGATTGTGCGCTGATTCACGGGCGCCGCTGCTGAACTAGATCGTCTTCGACGCCCGCAACGCCGCAATCCGCGCCTCGTCATAACCGAGCAGTTCGGCCAGCACGCCGTCCGTGTGCTCGCCGAGCAGGGGCGGATGCGAGCGTGCCTCGGGCGGCGTCGCGCTCATCTTGATCGGGCTCGCGACCAGCTTCACCGTGCCGCCGCTCGGATGCGGCAGATCGATCTGCATCCGGCGCGCGAGCACCTGCGGGTCCTCGAACACTTCGCCGAGATCGTTGATCGGCCCGCACGGCACGCCGGCTTCCTCCAGCTGCGCGATCCACTCATGCTTGCCCTGACGTTGCACCATGTCGGCGAGCAGGGGCACGAGCACTTCGCGATTGCGCACGCGCGACGGATTGGCCGCGAAGCGCGGGTCGTCGGCGAGATGCGGGCAGCCGCCCGCCTCGACGAACTTGCGGAACTGCCCGTCGTTGCCCACCGCGACGATGATCCAGCCGTCGCTGGTCTGGAACGTCTGATACGGCACGATGTTCGGGTGCGCATTGCCCCAGCGCACCGGCGGCTTGCCGCTCGCGAGGAAGTTGGTGTTCATGTTGGCGAGCATCGCGACCTGCACGTCGAGCAGCGCCATGTCGATGTACTGCCCCTCGCCGGTGCGGTCGCGATGCGCGAGCGCCGTGAGCACGCCGACGGTCGCGTACATGCCGGTCATCAGGTCGGCGATCGCCACCCCCGCCTTTTGCGGGCCGCCGCCGGGCTGGCCGTCGCGCTCGCCGGTGATGCTCATGAAGCCGCCGATCCCCTGCACGATGAAGTCATAGCCCGCCCGCTGCGCGTAGGGCCCGGACTGGCCGAAGCCCGTGATCGAGCAATAGACCAGGTCCGGCTTGACGGCCTTCAGCGATTCATAGTCGAGCCCGTACTTCTTCAACTGGCCGGCCTTGTAGTTCTCCAGCACGACATCGCTTTGCGCGGCCAGTTCGCGCACGATGCGCTGGCCTTCGGGCGTCGCGATGTCGACGGTCACCGAACGCTTGTTGCGGTTCGCCGCGAGATAGTACGCGGCCTCGCGGGTGTCCTCGCCGGCGGGCGTCCGGAGATAGGGCGGGCCCCACTGACGGGTGTCGTCGCCGGTTTCCGGCCGTTCGATCTTGATGACATCGGCGCCGAAATCGGCGAGGGTCTGCGCGCACCACGGTCCCGCCAGCACGCGGGTCAGGTCCAGCACGCGGATATGGCTCAAGGCTCCCATTCGTCTGCTCGCTTCCTCTTGTTCGTGGCTCAGGTTCGTGGCTCTGGTGCCTTTGGTGGCTTCAGTAACGACAGCGGCGGGCGTCCTGTGGCGCCGGCCGGCGGTTTCGCGACTGTCGCACAGAACCGCGTCGCGCGCGATACCGAAGGCGCGATAAACGCGTCATGGAAGCGGCGCCGCGGGCCTGCGCCGGCGCGCCGCCCGCCCGGCCAGACGCGGCGAATCCCGTATAATCGACAATCACCCTTGCCACGCCGGCCGGGCTTGCCGTCGATTCATGAGCAAGCCGCCCGCGGGCACCATCAAAGAACCGAAGACACGCCCCGTACGCTATGAAAGCCGCCGAAATACGCGAGAAATTCCTGAAGTTTTTCGAATCGAAGGGCCACACGATCGTGCGTTCGTCGAGCCTCGTGCCCGGCAACGACCCGACGCTGCTCTTCACCAATTCGGGCATGGTCCAGTTCAAGGACGTCTTCCTGGGCGCCGAATCGCGGCCGTACTCGCGTGCAACCACCGCGCAGCGCAGCGTGCGCGCGGGCGGCAAGCACAACGACCTGGAGAACGTCGGCTACACGGCGCGGCACCATACGTTCTTCGAGATGCTGGGCAATTTCTCGTTCGGCGATTATTTCAAGCGCGACGCCATCCATTACTGCTGGGAGCTGCTGACCCAGGTCTACGCGCTGCCGGCGGAAAAGCTCACCGTCACGGTCTATCAGGAAGACGACGAAGCCTTCGACATCTGGGCGAAGGAAATCGGCGTGCCGGTCGAGCGCATCATCCGCATCGGCGACAACAAGGGCGCGCGCTACGCCTCCGACAACTTCTGGCAGATGGCCGACACCGGCCCGTGCGGCCCGTGCTCGGAAGTGTTCTACGACCACGGTCCGGAGATCTGGGGCGGCCCGCCGGGATCGCCGGAAGAAGACGGCGACCGCTTCATCGAGATCTGGAATCTCGTGTTCATGCAGTTCAACCGCGACGCGCAGGGCAACATGACGCCGCTGCCCAAGCAGTGCGTCGATACCGGCATGGGCCTCGAGCGCCTCGCCGCCGTGCTGCAGCACGTGCACAGCAACTACGAAATCGATCTCTTCCAGACCCTCATCAAGGCCGCGGCGCGTGAAACGGCCACGGCGGATCTGGAGAACAACTCGCTGAAGGTCATCGCGGATCACATCCGCGCGTGTTCGTTCCTGATCGTCGACGGCGTGATTCCCGGCAACGAAGGTCGCGGCTACGTGCTGCGCCGGATCGTGCGCCGCGCGATCCGTCATGGCTACAAGCTCGGCCGGAAGGGCGCGTTCTTCCACAAGCTGGTGGCGGACCTGGTCGCGGAAATGGGCGCGGCCTATCCGGAACTCGCGGACGCTCAGCAACGCGTCACCGACGTCCTGCGCCAGGAGGAAGAGCGTTTCTTCGAGACCATCGAGAACGGCATGTCGATCCTTGAAGGCGAGCTCGCCGAACTGGACAAGAAGGGCGTGAAGCAGCTGGACGGCGAACTCGCGTTCAAGCTGCACGACACCTACGGCTTCCCGCTCGACCTGACGGCGGACGTGTGCCGTGAGCGCGGCGTGACGGTGGACGAACCCGCGTTCGACGACGCCATGGCGCGCCAGCGCGACCAGGCGCGCGCGGCGGGCAAGTTCAAGCTGGCGGCGGGCCTCGAATACTCGGGCGCGAAGTCCACGTTCCACGGCTACGAGAAGGAAATCTTCGACGACGCGAAGGTGCTCGCGCTGTACGTGGACGGCGTGACGGTGAAGGAGGCGCAGGCTGGCCAGCAGGCGGTCGTGGTGCTGGATCACACGCCGTTCTATGCGGAGTCCGGCGGCCAGGTCGGCGACCAGGGCGTGCTGGCGAACGCCAGCGTGCGCTTTGCCGTTGCGGACACGCTGAAGGTGCAGGCGGATGTCGTCGGCCATCACGGCACGGTGGAGCAGGGGACGCTGAAGGTAGGCGACGTCGTGAAGGCGGAAATCGACGCCATTCGCCGCGCCCGCACCGCGCGCAATCACTCGGCCACCCACCTGATGCACAAGGCGTTGCGCGACGTGCTGGGCGGTCATGTGCAGCAGAAGGGCTCGCTCGTCGATGCCGACAAGACACGCTTCGACTTCGCGCACAACGCGCCGATGACGGACGACGAAATCCGCCGCGTCGAGCAGATCGTCAACAACGAAATCATCGCGAACGCACCGGGAGTGGTGCGCGTGATGGGCTATGAAGACGCGGTGAAGGGCGGCGCGATGGCGCTGTTCGGGGAAAAGTACGGCGACACGGTGCGCGTGCTCGACCTCGGCTTCTCGCGTGAACTCTGCGGCGGCACGCACGTGCAGCGCACCGGCGACATCGGCTTCTTCAAGATCGTGGTGGAAGGCGGCGTGGCAGCGGGCATTCGCCGCGTGGAAGCGATCACCGGCGACAACGCCGTGCGCTACGTGCAGGAACTCGACCAGCGCATCAACGCGGCGGCCAGCGTGCTGAAGGCGCAGCCGGCGGAACTGACGCAGCGCATCGCGCAGGTGCAGGAGCACGTGAAGACGCTGGAAAAGGAACTGGGCGCGCTGAAGTCGAAGCTGGCGGCGAGCCAGGGCGACGAACTGGTGTCGCAGGCGGTCGACGTGGCGGGCGTGCAGGTGCTCGCGGCGCAGCTCGAAGGCGCCGACGTGAAGACGCTGCGCGAAACCGTCGACAAGCTGAAGGACAAGCTCAAGCACGCGGCGATCGTGCTGGCGTCGGTGGACGGCGGCAAGGTCAGCCTGATCGCGGGCGTGACGCCGGATGCGTCGAAGAAGGTCAAGGCGGGCGAGCTCGTCAACTTCGTCGCGCAGCAGGTGGGCGGCAAGGGCGGCGGCCGTCCCGACATGGCCCAGGCAGGCGGCACCGAACCGGCGAAGCTGCCGGCCGCGCTCGCCGGCGTGACGGGTTGGGTGCAGCAGCAGCTCTGAGCGTCTTCCGGCGCTCGCCAGGAACGGCTCGATCGGTGCAGATCGGGCCGTTTTTTACTACAGCCTGTCAGGCACATCGCGTGCAACGCCTTCAGGGTTCACAACAACCCAAGGGAGACACACGATGAATCGCACATTCGCATCGATCGTTCTGGCTTCGGCCATGCTCGTCGCTACCGGCGCCGCCCAGGCGAAGGGCTGCCTCGAAGGCGCGGCCGTGGGCGGGGTGGCGGGGCATGTCGCCGGCAAGCACGGCACGGCAGGCGCCGTGGGCGGTTGCGCCATCGGCCATCATGAGGCCAGCAAGAAGGAAAAGAAGGCGCAGGAAGCCAACGCGGCCAGCGCGCCGAACAGCAAGTAAATCTCTTGCAGCAGGGCTGCGGGCGGCGCGTCTGACGGATCGGGCGCGCCGCGGCGCCAAGCCGCTAGAATGGCCGCATCGCCGGGCGCCGTGTCTTTGCGCGCCCGTTCATCACGATCACGGCCCTCCGCTTCCCATGACAGCGCCCACGGACACGATTCAGCATTTCGCCTCGGACAATTACGCGGGCATTTGCCCTGAAGCGCTCCAGGCGCTCATCCAGGCCAACAACAGCGGCCACGAACCCGCCTATGGCGACGATTCCTGGACCACGCAGGTCTGCGACCGCATCCGCGATCTGTTCCAGACCGACTGCGAAGTGTTCTTCGTCTTCAACGGCACGGCTGCGAACTCGCTGGCGCTGGCGTCGCTGTGCCAGTCGTATCACTCGGTGATTTGCCATGAGCTCGCGCATATCGAAACCGACGAATGCGGCGGCCCGGAGTTTTTCTCCGGCGGCTCGAAACTGCTCACCGCGCAGGGCGCGAACGGCAAGCTCACGCCCGATGCGATCGAGGAGATCGTCACGCGCCGCGCCGACATCCACTATCCGAAGCCGAAGGTCGTCGCGCTGACGCAGGCGACGGAAGTCGGCACGGTCTACACCGTCGAGGAGATCCGCGCGATTGCGGCGATCGCCAAGCGGCGGCACCTGAAGGTCCACATGGACGGCGCGCGCTTTGCGAATGCGGTGGCGAGCCTGAATGTGCATCCGTCGGAGATCACGTGGCGCGCGGGCGTCGACGTGCTGTGCTTCGGCGGCACGAAGAACGGCCTGCCGGTGGGGGAAGCGGTGGTGTTCTTCGACCGCGCGCTCGCCGCCGATTTCGCGTATCGCCTGAAGCAGGCGGGACAGCTCGCCTCGAAGATGCGCTTCATCTCCGCGCCGTGGCTCGGCCTGCTCGACGACGACGTCTGGCTGCGCAACGCGCGTCATGCCAACGCGATGGCGCAGCGGATGGCCGCGCGTCTCGCCGATCTTCCCGGCGTGAGGCTGATGTTCGAACCCGAAGCCAACGCGGTCTTCGCCGAATTGCCGGCGCAGGTGGCCACGGCGTTGCGCGCGAAGGGCTGGCGCTTCTATCAGTTCATCGGTTCGGGCGGATGCCGCCTGATGTGCGCGTGGGATACGCGCGAAGAGACGGTCGATCGTTTCACCGACGAGGTCCGCGCGCTGTGCCTGGGGGCTGCAAACTAGCCTCGAACCTCTCTGCCGCGCCGGATTGACACGTCCGGCGGGCCGCTCCTAACATGGCGCCACGCCGACCGTCCCGCGTCTACACGCGCATGCCACGATGACCAAACCTGTCCGAACCACTCGCGCGGACTACGCGCATTTCCTGTCGATCAGCACGCGCTGGTCGGATAACGACGTGTATGGGCACATCAACAACGTCGTCTACTACAGTTATTTCGATACCGTCGTGAACGAGTACCTGCTGCGTCACGGCGTGCTCGACTACAGCGAGGGCGAGACCATCGGGCTCGTGGTGGAGACGCGCTGCAACTTCTTCGCGCCGGTGGTGTTTCCGGAGCCGATCGAGGCAGGCCTGCGCGTGGAGAAACTCGGCACGACGAGCGTGCGCTACGAAGTGGCCATCTTCGCGCAGGGCGCCGACGAAGCTGCCGCGCAAGGGCATTTCGTGCATGTCTACGTCGATCGCGTGACGCGCCGGCCCGTGGCGCTGCCCGCGCCGCTCGTCGCTGCGCTGAAGCCGCTGCTCGCTCGCTGAGGCCGCGCCTTGCTCCAGTGGTTCAGCGTGAATCTGCTCAACGGCGTGAGCACGGGCTTGCTGTTGTTCATGCTGTCCGCCGGGCTCACGCTGATTTTTTCGATGCTCGGCGTGCTCAACTTCGCGCACGCGAGCTTCTATATGCTCGGCGCCTATGTCGGGCAGACGCTCGCGGCTGCCGGCAACTTCTGGCTGGCGCTGGTTGCGGCGCCGGTGCTCGTCGGACTGGCGGGTGCGGTGTTCGAGCGCTTGCTGTTGCGCCGCGTGCATGCGCGCGGCGCGCTCGCCGAACTGCTGCTGACCTTTGGTGCTGCGCTGCTGATCGGCGAGGGCGTCAAGCTCGTCTGGGGGCTCGGGCCGTTGCCCGCCGCCATTCCTGATGTGCTGGAGGGCCCGCTGTTCACGCTGTATGGCGCGTCGTTCGCGCGCTATCGCGTGTTCATGATGGCCGTGGCCATCGTCATGCTGGGGGCGCTGTGGCTCGTGCTGCGCACGTCGCGCACGGGTCTCGTCGTGCGCGCGGCGCTGACGCATCCCGCCGCCGTCGAAACGCTCGGCCACGACGTGCCGCGCGTCTTCACCCTGGTGTTCGCCGCCGGCACCGCGCTCGCTGCCCTGGGCGGCGTGATCGGCGCGCCGCTGGCCGTCATCGAACCCGGCATGGCCGATGCCATGGGCCCGATCGTGTTCGTCGTCGTGGTCATCGGCGGGCTTGGTTCGTTGTATGGCGCGCTGGTCGCGTCCTTGCTGATCGGCTGTGTGCAGACCTTCGCGGTGAGCGCGAGCGCGTCGGCGGGCAGTATCGCGGCCGTGTTCGGCGTCACCTTGCCGCCTGCCTGGGGCGCGCTGACGGTGACGCAACTCGCGCCGGTGCTGCCGTACCTGCTGCTCGTCGCGATGCTGGCCGCGCGGCCAAGCGGACTCTTCGGCGAGCGCACCCGGGATGCGTAAGTCCATCACGCCCGCGATGTTTGCCTTTATCGCGTTGCTCGCGGCGCTCGTATTGCCGCCGATGTTCTCCCCTCAGTCATGGCTGCTCGCGTACCTCGCGCAGACCGCGACGCTGATCGTCTTCGCGCTGTCCTACAACCTGCTGCTCGGCGAAACCGGCCTGCTGTCCTTCGGGCACGCCGTGTATGCCGGGCTCGGCGCGTTCGCCGCGGCGCACGTGTTCAATCGCGCGGGTGTGTCGCTCACGCTGCTGCCGCTGGTGGGCGGCGTTGTCGCGATGGGCGTCGCGGCGGTCTTCGGCCTCATCTCGACGCAACGCGCCGGCACGCCGTTCGCGATGATCACGCTCGGCATTGGCGAACTGGTCGCGGCCTGCGTCTGGCTCGTGCCGGGATGGTTCGGCGGCGAGGGCGGCGTGACCATCGACCGGGCGAGCGGCGCGCCGCTGTTCGGCTGGACCTTCGGGCCGCCGCGCGAGGCCTATGCGTTGATCGCGGGCTGGTGCGCGGTATCCGTGCTCGCGCTGTACGCCTTCTCGCGCACGCCGCTGTGCCGCCTCGCCAACGCCGTGCGCGACAACCCCGTGCGCGCCGCGGCGATCGGCTTCGCGCCGGCGCGCGTGCGCTTCACGATGCTGGTCGTGTCGGCGTTCTTTGCGGGCGTCGCGGGCGTGATGGGGTTGATCAACGTCGAACTGGTGTCGGCAGAAAGTGTCGGTCTTGCGCGCTCGACCAGCGTGCTCGTTGCCACCGTGATCGGCGGAACAGGGACGTTCTTCGGGCCGATCGTGGGCGCGGTGCTGCTGACCTTCGCGAGCGTCGCCGTGGCGAATGTCACCGCCGCCTGGCCGATGTACCTCGGACTCTTCTTCGTGTGGGTCGTAGTCGCGGCGCCGCAAGGTGTCGCTGGACTGTTGCGGCGCGACGCGCGCACGTTGTGCCTCGGCGGCCTCAGCGCGCTGGCGTGGGGCGCTGCGACGGTCGCGGTCGTCGAGACGCTCTATGCGCGCCAGACCGGCGCGCTCACGTTGCCCGCCGGTGCGTGGCTCGTGGCGTTGCCCTGTGCGGCGCTCGGATTCTGGCTGGCGCGCCGCGTGCGCCTCGCGCCATGAACACGATGAACGCCGCGCTCGAGTTGCACGATGTCAGCAAGCGCTTCGGCGCGACGCACGTGCTGCGCGGAGTCGATCTGCGCGTCGCGCAAGGCGAGCGGCATGCGTTGATCGGCCCGAACGGAGCGGGCAAATCGACGCTCTTCGATGTCATCTCGGGACTCACGCGTCCGGATGGCGGTCGCATCGTGGCGCAGGGCGTGGACATCACGGGCCGCTCGCCGCCGCGCGTGGCGCGGCGGCTCGCACGCAGTTTTCAGACGACCAGCGTGTTCGGCGGCTTGTCCGTGCTCGACAACCTGCGCTGCGCGGCGCTGGGCGCGGCGGGGTCGCGTGTGATCGATCGCTGGTGGCCGTCGCGGCAGGTCGAGGACCGCGCCCGCGCGATGCTCGATGCAATCGGCCTCGCCAACCGCGCCGATGAACCCGCGGCACGCCTCGCGTACGCCGAGCAGCGCGCGCTCGATCTCGGCATCGCGCTCGCCACCGATGCGCCGCTCATCCTGCTCGACGAGCCCACCGCCGGCATGAATCGCGCCGAAGCCGCACGGGCGCTCGCGCTGATCCGGACGATCACGGAAGGCCGCACGCTGCTCGTCATCGAACACGACATGGACGCGGTGTTCGGACTCGCGGACCGCATCTCGGTGCTCGTGCGCGGGCGCGTGATCGCGACCGGCACGCCCGCCGGGATTCGCACTCATGCCGATGTGCAGGCAGCCTATCTCGGCGGAGTCGTTCCGTGAGCGCCGCATTGCGCATCGAGAACCTGCGCGCGTGGTATGGCGCGGCGCAGGTGCTGCATGGCGTGAATCTGCGCATCGGGGCGGGCGAGGCGGTTGCGCTCGTCGGCCGCAACGGCTCGGGGCGCTCGACGCTGGCGAAGGCCATCATGGGTCTCGTGCAGTGCGCGGGCGAGATGCGTTATGGGGAGGTGTCGCTGGTCGGCATGCGGCCGCATCGGATTGCGCGGCTGGGCATCGGCTATGTGGCGGAGACTCGCGACGTGTTTCTCGCGCTGACGGTGCGCGAGAACCTGCTGCTCGGTGAGAGACGCGGCACGCGCTTCACGCAGGACGATGCGTATCGCCTGTTTCCCGTGCTGGGCGAACGCGCGGCGGTGAAGGCCGGCGCGCTGTCAGGCGGCGAACAGCAGATGCTCGCGCTCGCGCGCACGCTGGCAGGCGATCCGTCGCTCGTGGTGATCGACGAACCCGGGGAAGGGCTCGCGCCGCAGGTGCTTGCGCAGGTGGCGGAGTGCCTGAAGCTGCTGCGCGCTCACGGGGTGGGGATGCTGCTGATCGAGGAGCGCTTGAGCATCGCGCGGGCGCTCGATGCGCGCGTCGCGGTGTTGGGGCATGGGGCGGTGCAATTTGAAGGGCCGATTGAAACGCTCATGCAGCGCACTGAGGTGGTTCAGCAGTGGCTCTCGATCAGTGGCCCTGTCGTCTAGATGCGAAAACTCACATCACAGTTACGAGGAGGCCGACGTGGTGGCCATGAGAATTCAGAATATCGACGAGCAACTCGAAACGCGTCTGCGTATGCAAGCATCCCGGCACGGCCGTTCGATAGAAGACGAGGCACGTGAAATATTGCGTGCGGCGCTTTTTACTGGCCCCGGCATCGGTAGGAACCTGGTTGATTCGATCCGCGGTCGCATCGAACCCCTCGGTGGCATTGAACTCAAACTGCCCAAACGTGAACCCATTCGCGACCCGTTGGGTCTTGATGAATGATCGTTTGTGATCGCCGCCGTCGTGCGTTCTCGCGGGACTATGCTTGCCACGCGCCACGTCGACGACTTTCTCGATTGCGGCATCGAGATCATCAACCCCTGGAAGACATGAACCGCAGGGATGCCACGGCATGCGGCATCACCTGCGCCGCTTCCTAGGCCCTGCTATCCCGCTCCACGATCCACTCATGCTTCGGATCGTTCTTGAAATGCCAGGTCCGCTTGTCGCCGGCCATGACGTTCAGGTAGTAATTGTCATAGCCATACGGCACGACGACCGGATGATACCCACGCGGCACCATCACCACGTCATGATTCTCGACGGCCATCGTCTCGTCGAGATCGCGCTCGTCGGTATAGACGCGCTGGAACGCAAACCCTTGCGGCGGATCCAGCCGATGGTAGTACGTCTCCTCCAGCGCGCTCTCGGCCGGCACGTTATCCCGGTCATGCTTGTGCGGCGGATAGCTCGACGCATGTCCGCCCGGCGTGCGCACCTCGACCACCAGCAGCGACTCCGCCGGCTCGGTCTGCGGAAGGATGTCGCACACATAGCGCGTATTGGCGCCCTTGCCGCGCGTCGAGCGCTTCATCTGCGCCGGCTCGATCAGCCGCGGCGGATACTCGCCCCTGGCCGGCGCACTCGCCACGCCGATCTCCGCATCGCGCTCCGCCCGCACGATCGCCGCCAGCTTCGGCGGCACATACACGGCATGCGGCGCCGCGTCCTCGAACACGCTGTCGCGCGTGCCGATGGACTGCCAATGCTCGTCGCCTGCCTCGATGCTCACCGTGCCCGTCAGCACCACGATGCAGCTTTCACGGTCCGCGTCGTACACATGCAGCACGTCGCCCGCGCTCACGCGATACGCCGCGAAGCCCACATGCTTCCACCCCGCCGAAGCGGGCGTCACGCGCGCGATCGTCTGGCCGTCGCGCGAAGCCTTCACCAGCAAGCTCATGCCGCCTCCTTGCAGATTCCGTCGACAAGCCCG
The DNA here is from genome assembly GCF_031451215.1 of Caballeronia sp. LZ034LL. NCBI lineage: Bacteria > Pseudomonadati > Pseudomonadota > Betaproteobacteria > Burkholderiales > Burkholderiaceae > Caballeronia > Caballeronia sp. LZ034LL. The sequence goes on along the minus strand of NZ_JARUXR010000001.1, from coordinate 2,013,943 downwards.
CGCAACGTGCGATAGCCCCGTTCCGCATAGGCGTAACTCGGCGCGATCACCGGATCCTGTTCCGCCTCGACCACCAGCCAGCCCGCGTAATCATGCGCCGCCAGACACGCGATGATGCCCGGATAATCCACCGCGCCATCGCCCGGCACGGTGAACGCGCCGTTGATGACCGCATCCAGAAAACTCCAGTTGCGGTTGCGCGCGAGCTTCACGATCTCCGGCCGCACGTCCTTGCAATGCACATGGCATACGCGTCCGATATGCTTCTTCAGTTCCGTCAGCGCATCGCCGCCTGCGAAGGTGATGTGGCCGGCGTCGAACAGCAGGCCCACCGCATTGCTCGTGAGCGCCATCAGGCGATCCACGTCGGCAGGCGTTTCGACATACGCGCCCATGTGATGATGATAGGCAACCCGCACGCCGCGCGAGAGCGTGTATTCGGCGAAGCGGTCGAGCCGCTCGGCGTATTCGTTCCAGCGGGCATCGGAGAACAAACGCGGGCGTTGATACAGCGGCCGCGGCGCGCCCTGGATCGAGTCGGCGACCTCGCCGTACACCATGACCGTCGCGCCGTTCTGCGCCAGCAGATCGAGATGCGGACCCACCGCTTCGATCTCTTCCTCGACGCCGCGCGCCGCAAGCCGCCCCGAATACCAGCCGGACACGAGCGCGAGATCGTACTGCGCGAGCAGCGTCTTCAAGGCTTGCGGCTCGCGCGGAAACTTGTTGCCGAGCTCGAAGCCCGCATAGCCGATCTGCTTGCCTTCCGTGAGCGCGGTAGACAAAGGCGTCTCCCCGCCGAGCGAAGGCAGGTCGTCGTTCATCCACGACAGCGGATTGACGCCGATACGTACGTTCAAGGACATGTCGGATCCTCACCGTTTTTGGGTACATCGCCGGCGCGCGCATTGAGCGCGCGCTCATAGGCTTCCCGGGCCACCACCACCGCCGCGCGTTCCGATACTTCCGGCACCGCGACTTCCCACCACCAGCCGCCTTCTTCGGTCGGCCGGGCGGGATCGGTGTCGATGGAGATCAGATAGCTGCGGTCCGCGGCGCGTGCGCGCTGCATCGCGGCCTGCAGTTCGTCGATGTTCGCGACATGTTCCGACAATGCGCCGAGCGAGCGCGCATGCATCGCAAAGTCGATCGCAGGTGCACCGAGCGCGCCTTGCCTGCAGTCGTCGATCAGATTGTTGAACGGCGCGCCGCCGCATGCCAGCTGCAGCCGGTTGATGCAGCCGAAGCCGCGGTTGTCGAGCAGCACGACGATCAGCTTGGCCCCGAGCATCACGGACGTCGCGAGCTCGCTGTTCATCATCAGATAGCTGCCGTCGCCGACGATCACGATCACCTCGCGCTCCGGACGCGCCAGCTTCACGCCGAGGCCGCCGGCGATCTCGTAGCCCATGCACGAATAGCCATATTCGACGTGATAGCCGCCCGGCGCGCCCGTGCGCCACAGTTTCTGCAAGTCGGCGGGCAGCGTGCCGGCCGCGCACACGACGATATCGCCCGTGGGCGAGGCCTCGTCCGAGCGCTGCACCGCGCCGATCACATCGGCTTCACGCGGCAACTGGCCGGCGTCGGGCGGCGTATTCGTCACGTGCGCGACGGTCGCGCGCCAGTCGTCGGCGAGACGATGCGCACGCGTGGTCCACTGCGGCGCCGCGCGCCAGTCGCCGAGCGCCGCCGACAACGCCTCCAGCGCGAGCCGAGCGTCCGCCTGCACGGCGACGGCGTCCTGCTTCAGCGCATCGAACGGATTGGCGTTGATGGCGACCAGCCGCGCCTGCTTGAAGAGCGTGTTCGAACCCGTCGTGAAATCCTGCAGCCGCGTGCCGACCGCCAGCACGCAATCGCCCGCGTGCGCCAGTTCGTTCGCGGCCGAGCCGCCCGTCACGCCGATGCCGCCGACATTCAACGCATCGTCCCACGCCAGCGCGCCTTTGCCGGCCTGGGTCTCCGCCACGGGCACGCCGTGCCGGTGTGCGAACGCGCGCAGCGTTTCTCCCGCGAGACCGTACAGCACGCCGCCGCCGGTCACGATCAACGGTTCGCGCGCCTCGCGCAGCAGCGCGGCGGCGCGTTCGATCTCGCGCGGCAGCGGCGCAGGCGCATGAAACTCGACGACGCGCGGCGCGAAGAACGAAGCAGGGTAATCGAAGGCCATCGCCTGCACGTCCTGCGGCAGCGCGAGCGTCACCGGGCCGCATTGCGCCGCGTCGGTGAGCACGCGGATCGCGCGCGGCAGGGCGCTCAGCAATTGCGCCGGATGCACGATGCGATCGAAATAACGCGACACGGCTTTCAGCGCATCGTTGGCGGAAACGCCGCCGTCGTGGCTGTCTTCGAGTTGCTGAAGCACCGGGTCCGGCGCGCGCGACACGAAGATATCGCCCGGCAGCAGCAACACCGGCAAGCGGTTCACATGCGCGAGCGCCGCCGCGGTGACGAGATTGGTCGCGCCCGGGCCGATGGACGTCGTCACCGCCATCATGCGGCGGCGCATGTGCGCCTTGGCATAGGCAATTGCACTGTGCGCCATCGCCTGCTCGTTGTGCGCGCGATAGGTCGGCAGTTCGTCGCGATAACGATACAGCGCCTCGCCGAGCCCCGCGACATTGCCGTGCCCGAAGATCGCGAACACGCCGCCGAACAGCGGCTCGCCATGCTTCGTGCGCAGCGCCGCGAGATAGCGCACGACCGCCTGCGCGGCGGTCAGTCGAACCGTGGACGACAGCTCGGTCTCCGGTTGCGTGGCTCGCTGGTTCATGCGATCTGCTCCTGTCGGGTGTGGAGGGACGCCGTCGACGTATCGCGCGTCTCGCGCCACGCGGCGATCAGCGTCTCGAAGGTGTGCCGCACGCGCGTGATGAGTTCGTCGTCGCTGATTTGCTCCGAGAGCCACGCGCGGCTCGGTTCATGAAAGATGGTTCGACCGACCGTGAAGCCCCGGCAGGTCGCCGAGTCCGCCGCGGCCCTGAAGGCGTCGCGCAACTGCTCGACACCCGCCGACAAACCGAGCAGCACGACACCGCGGCAATACGGATCGCGTTCGGCGATCAGGGCATCGACGGCTTGCCATTGCTGCGGGTTCATCGCTTCGAGCTTCCACCATTCGGGGTAGATGCCCAGGTTGTAGAAGCGCTTCAACGCGCGAACCACCGTGTCGTCCGCGACGGGCGGTCCGTTCTTCGGCACGATCACTTCCAGCAGCAGTTCATGGCCGCTCTCCTGCACGGCGTCGTAGAGTGCGCGCACTTGCGCTTCCTGTTCGAGCCGCAGTTCGTGCGGATGATCGGGGTGATACTGCACGAGGCACTTCGCGACCTGTTCGCGCGGCCACTGCACGAGCGTCGTGCCGATCGAGCGGCCATGGTCGAACACCAGCGGCAGCGAGCCCGGCAACTCGACCGGACGTCCGATCCACCAGCCACGGCCCGTCGCGGCGTTCAACGCATCCTGCCCGTAGCGGTCGTCGATCAGCACGCCGATGCGGCCTTCGAGTCCAAGCTCCTTTTCGGTCTGTGCGACGGCCTCGACAAACAGGTTCTTCAGCGTCGCGATGCGCGTCTCGCTCGCGCCGGTCTGCTGCGCGAGATCGAAGAACTGGTTGCGATGATCGAAGGCAAAGCCGAGCACTTCGTCCCATGGTTTGCGCTTCGGGCTCACGCGATGCAGGCGCGCCAGCGTCGCATCGCGATCCGGCCGGCGCATGCGAACCGGATCCTCTTGCGCGGCTGCCAGAAAGTAGTCGAGCTCGGCGGGCGTGGGCATCGCGGGCGCGCAGCCGTGCCGCGACACCACCAGCGCGCCGCATGCATTCGCCGCACGCGCACAGGCCTCGAGCGGCGCGTCGCGCAGCCATCCCGAGAGAAAGCCCGACGCGAACGCATCGCCCGCGCCGAGTACGTTCAGCACTTCCACTTCGACGCCGCCGTGCACCGGGGCGTCGTCGATGGAAGCGGGCACTTCCCCTTCGATGTTCGAGCAGCCGAGCGGCCCGCGCTTCACGACGAGCGTCGCGCCGGTGACCTTGCGCACCATCGCGAGTGCATCGGTCAGACGGTCCTTGCCGCCCGCAATGCGGAACTCTTCTTCCGTGCCGATCACAAGATCGATCAGCGGCAGGATGCGTTGCAGATGCGCGGTGACGCCTTCGTTGGCGACGAAGCGCGTCTCGCCATCGGCCTTGCCGGTGAGTCCCCACAGCACGGGCCGGTAGTCGATGTCGAGCACCGTGCGCACCTGGTGACGCCGCGCGACTTCCAGCGCGCGCCGGCTCGTGCGGTTCACCTGTTCGGTCGAGAAGTGCGTGCCGGTGATGAGCAGCGCCTTCGAAGACGCGATATACGCTTCGTCAAAATCCGCTTCGTCGACGGCCATGTCCGCGCAGTTCTCGCGATAGAACACCAGCGGAAAGGTGTCGCGGTCTTCGAGCCCGAGCAGCACGAGCGCGGTCAGCCGCTCCGGATCCACGCGCACATGGCTGACATCGCAGCCTTCGCGCGCGAGTGTTTCGGTGAGGAAGCGGCCCATGTGATCGTTGCCGACACGCGCGAGCATCGACGACGAGAGACCGAGCCGCGCGCAGCCGAACGCAATGTTCGCCGACGAACCGCCGAGATACTTCGCGAAGCTCGCAACGTCCTCGAGCCGCGCGCCGACCTGCTGCGCGTACAGATCGACGGCGAGCCGCCCGAGGCACACGATGTCGCGCTCGCGGTCCGCAGCAAAACGAGAGGGGGAGAGTGTGGTCATGCCGGGGTCCTCAGATCGTCGCGCCTTCGAGTTCGCTCATCATCTGCTGCATTTCGGCGCCGCCCGCCATCATGTCGAGCACCTCGTTCTTGCTGATGGTGTCCTTCGTGAAGGTGCCCATCGAGCGGCCGCGATTGAGCAGCGTGAACGAGTCGCCGATGGGATAGGCGTGATGCACGTTGTGCGTGATGAAGATCACCGAGATGCCTTTCTCGCGCGCCTTGTGGATCAGCTTGAGCACGTTGAAGCTCTGCTTCACGCCGAGCGCAGCGGTGGGTTCGTCGAGAATCAGCACGCGCGCGCCGAAGTGGATCGCGCGGGCAATCGCCAGGCATTGCTTCTCGCCGCCGGACATCGTGCCGATCGGCTGATGCGGATCGCGCACGTTGATGCCCATCTCGGCCAGCTTGGCGCGCGAGGTCTCGGCGGCGAGATCGAGATCCATCACCGTGAAGACGCCGAAGCGCTTCTTCTGCGGCTCGCGGCCCATGAAGAAGTTGCGCGCGACGCTGAGCAGCGGCACCAGCGCGAGATCCTGGTACACGGTGGCAATGCCGAGATCCAGCGCGTCCTTCGGCGACTCGAACCGGACCGGCTTGCCGTCGACGAGATAGTCGCCCGACGAGGGCGCGTGCACGCCCGCCAGCGTCTTGATGAGCGTGGACTTGCCGGCGCCGTTGTCGCCCAGCAGGCAGTGCACTTCGCCGCACCTGAGCCGCAAGGTGACGCCGTTCAGCGCGATCACCTTGCCGAAGTACTTGCTGACGTTTTCGAGCGCGAGGATGTTGTCGTCGTTCATGATGTCCTCCTCATTGAGCCTGCGACACGCGGCGGCGCACGTAGTGATTGAAGAGCACGGCGAGCAGCAGCATCACGCCGAGGAACACGCGGAACCAGTCGGAGCTCACGTTCGTGTAGGTGATGCCGATCTGCACGACGCCGAAGATCAGCGCGCCGAAACAGGCGCCGACCACCGAGCCGTAACCGCCCGTCAGCAGCGTGCCGCCGATCACGGCCGCGATGATCGCTTCGAACTCTTTCTGCAGGCCGCGATCCGCCGCGGCCGAGCCGATGTCGCACACCTGCAGCACTGCGAACAGGCACGAGCAGAACGCGGTGAGCACGAACAGCGAGATCTTCACGCGCCGCACCGGCACGCCGACATTCTTCGCGGCATTTGAATCGCCGCCGACCGCGAGGATCCAGTTGCCGTAGCGGGTCTTGGCGAGCACGAACGCGCAGACCGCCGCGAGCGCGAACCACCAGATGATGACCTTCGGGATGCCGGGCACGAGCGGTTCGCCGCTGTCGAGCAGCTTGCCGACGCCCATGTGCGCGAGCCACGTGAACACGCCGTGCAGCGCGACGCCATGGAACAGCGTGTTGGCGACGGGATCGCTCTGGGCGAGATCGCCGACGCCGGAGATGATGGTGCGGTCCGCGAACATGATCGAGAGCGCGAGCGTGAGGCCGCGCAGGATGAACAGAAACGCGAGCGTGACGATGAACGACGGCAGGCGCGTCTTCATCACGAGATAGCCGTTGAGCGCGCCGAGCAGCATCGACGTGACGAACGCGAAGAGGATGGCGAGCGACAGCGGCCAGTGCAGATACACGGCGGGCAGCGCGACCATCATGCCGGCGAAGCCGATCATCGAGCCGATGGACAGGTCGAACTCGCCGGCGATCATCAGCAGACACGCGCCCACGGCGAGCAGCCCGAGATAGGCGGCGACCTGCGACCAGTTCATCACGCCGTCGAGGTTGAACATGCCCGAGGAACCGGCGCCGAAGCCGAACACGAGGAACACCAGCACGGTGCCGGAGATGGCGGCGAATTCCGGGCGGTTGAGCAGATGGCCGAACCACGACTGGCGACGCACGCGTTCGTCCGACGGCTTGACCGTGTCAGGTGTGTCGACGGTGTCCTGATGCGGGTTCGCGTGGGGAGGGTAATGCTTGCCGGCTACGCCCATGATGGCTCCTTGAAACGTACATCGATCCTGTGGCGAGTTGCGCGTCTCCACCCGCTTCCATGAAGGGCGGCGGGGGAGACGGGTCGAGCGGATAAAAGCGGGCAGGCCAGGACGGCTGCCCGAAACAGGTCAGGTGACGGTCAACGATATTGACCGGCGTACTTCACGACCTTGTCGAGATTCTCCTTCGTGATGAAGCCCGGACCCGAGCGGATGTTCTTCGGGCCATACGAGGGCTGCAAACCATAGGTTTCGAGGCGTGCCTTGAATTTCGGATTGGCTTCGAGGATCTGACGGATCTTCGCCGGATCGGTGGTGTGTTCCTTGTGAACCACCGCGAGCACCGCGACCGGAATGTAGCCCTGCAAGTAGGGCTGCTGGTCGATCGCGAACTTGATGGTGCCGTCCTTGATGCCCTTCGCGATGTCATCCGAGAAGTCGAATGTCACGAAGTAGATCTTGTTTTGCAGGCCCATTTGCGTGACGGCCTTGAGCGTCGCCGAGGCGGGCGTCGGTCCGAGCGTCAGGATCGCCTGCGTGTCCGGATGGTTGCGCAGATAGGCGGAAACCTTCGACTGGATCTCGGTCGGGTCCTGGCCCGAGTCGATGGTCGAGGCCTTGTAGTCGATGCCCAGTGCATCCGCGAAGCCCTTGCAGCGATCGAAGGAAACCGTATTGGTGGCGATGTGGTTCACGCACAGGAAGGACTTCACGCCCGCGGCCTTCGCCTTCTTGCCGGCCTCGTTGCCCGCGACATATTCCGGCTGGCCGATATGCATGATCGCGCCCAGTTGCGCGCTCTGTTCTTCGGTGCCGGAGTTGATGGTGACGAGCGGAATCTTCTTCGCCGTGACCTTGCTGATCGCGCTCTTCAGCACGTCGAAGTCCGCGATGGTGGTGATCACGCCGTCGTAGTTGCGCGCCGCCGCCTGCTCGATCAGCCGCGACATGTCCGCGATGTCGCCGTTCGGCGGATTGCGGTAGTCAGTCTGTACGTTGAAGTCTTCATCCGCCTGTTTAATCGCATTCTTGATGACGTTCCACCAGGAATCCGAGTCCGGCGCGTGACTGATCAACACGAACTTCGCGTCAGGCGCTGCCTGAGCGGGACTTGCCGACATCCACGCCGCGCTGCACAACGCAGCAGCAGCCGCCAGCGCGCGCAGCGCGGCCCGACCGTTGCAAAAGGTCATTGTCTCCACCTATCTCGGTTGTTGTCTGGTGTGATGTTTTGGCGAACGCGGCGCCGGGTTCTGACCGCCCGAACGTCGCGTTCAGGACCAAGAGTAGGTCAGTTTCCAAGGGTCTGCAATAGATATTTCACCCGCGATTCAAATGGAAAATACATTCCAATTTGCTTCCGTCGTTCCTATAATCGGTTGCACGGCGCGCGGCATCCGGCGCGCACAACACGAGCGTGGACATGGAAGAGACCAGCAACGAAGTGCAGGGCGTCGAGGAACTGATGCAGCGGATCACCGATGCCTACGACTCGCTGCCGCGTCAGTTGAAGAACGTGGCGACGTATATCGAACAGCATCGCAGCAGCGTGATGATGGACCGCACCAGCGACATCGCGGCCGCCTGCGGCGTGCATGCTTCCGCCGTGGTGCGTTTTGCGCAGCGCTTCGGCTTCTCGGGCTTTTCGGATTTGCAGGCCGTGTTCCGGCAGGCCTATGCGGGCGGGGGATCGCCGCAGAGTTATCAGGAGCGCATTCGCAAGCTGATCGACGAGAAAGCCGGCGAGGCTTCGGGTGTCTCGGTGGCGCGCGAGTTCATCGCGGCGAGCCGCACCGGGCTGTCCGAGCTCGAAGCCGGTCTCGATGACGCGCAGTTCGAAGCCGCGGTCGAGATGCTGTCGCAGGCAGAAAACATCTATGTGATCGGCGTGCGCCGGTCGTTCGCGGTGGCGAGCTACATCGTGTATGCGTTGCAGCACACGCGCAAGCGCGTGCATCTCATTTCCGGACTGGGCGGCATGTTCCGCGAGCAGGTCCGCAGCGTGAAGAAGAGTGACGTGGTGATCGCGATCAGTTTCGCGCCCTACGGCAAGGAAACGCAGTATTGCGTGCGCGCCGCGCAGCATCATGGCGCGAAGACACTCGTCATCACCGACAGCCAGCTTTCGCCGCTCGCGCGTCACGCGAGCGCAAGTCTGTTCGTGAAGGAAGGCAGCGCGTTTGCGTTCCGTTCGCTCACGAGCACCATCTGCCTGTGCCAGGCGTTGTTCATCGCGCTCGCGTACCGGCTCGAATTGAACGTCGAGGAATCCAAGGAGACAAGCGGCTATGACGATTGACGTGGCGGTGTTCGGGGCAGGGCGCATCGGCAGGATTCACGCGGCGAATCTCGCGCGGCAGCCGGGCGTGCGGTTGAAGTATGTCGTCGATGTGAACCGCGAGGCGGCAGCGGCGCTCGCGAAGGAGCACGGCGCGATGGCCGCCGATATCGATGGCGCGATGGGCGATGCATCGGTCGGCGCGACGGTCATCTGTTCGAGCACGGATACGCATGCCGACCTGATCCTTGCCTCGGCGGCGCAACGCAAGCACGTGTTCTGCGAGAAGCCGGTGGACCTGACGGTCGAACGTGCGCGCGCGTGCGCCGACGCCGTGCAGCAGGCCGGCGTGGTCTGCATGATCGGCTTCCAGCGGCGCTTCGATCCGACCTTCTCGGCATTGAAGGCGCGCATCGATGCCGGCGAGATTGGCGAGCCCGAGATGCTGATCGTGACGAGCCGCGATCCGGGTGCGCCGCCTGTTGAGTACATCGCGCATTCGGGCGGCATCTTCAAGGACATGCTGATTCACGACTTCGATATCTTCCGCTGGATCCTCGACGACGAAGCCGACACGCTGCATGCCACCGGCAGTTGTCTCTCCGATCCGGCCATCGCCGAGGCCGGCGACATCGATTCGACCGCCGTCACGATCCGCACGAAGCGTGGTCGCTTGTGTCAGATCAACACGGCGCGGCGCGCGGCGTATGGCTACGATCAGCGCTTCGAATTGCTCGGCAGTCTGGGCATGCTGCAGGCGGGCAATGTGCGGCCGACTGAAGTCACGGCGTACACGGCAGCCGCGGTATCGAACGACAAGCCCGAGGCATTCTTTCTGGAGCGCTATCGCGCGGCGTATGCGGCCGAGATCGCCCATTTCTTCGATGCGATCAATCATGGCAAGCCGGTGCGCACGACCGTGGCCGACGGGCTGAAGGCGCTCGAACTCGCCGAAGCCGCCACGCTGTCCTGGCGTGAGAAGCGCATCGTCAGGCTTGGGGAGCAGGCCATATGAGCGCCGTGCGTTGCGGGATCGTCGGGCTGGGACGGCTCGGACGGCGTCATGCGGAGAATCTGGCGTGGCATGTGCCGGGGGCGCGGCTCGTCGCCGCGTGCAGTCCGGTGGAAGAAGAGCGCGCGTGGGCGCGGCAGCGGCTGCCCGAACTGGCGCTGCACGCGGACTACGATGCGTTGCTCGCCGATCCGGATATCGATGCAGTGTGGCTCGTCACGCCGACCTCGCTGCATGCGACGCAGATCATCGCTGCGTTGCGCGCGGGCAAGCACGTGTTCTGCGAGAAGCCGCTGTCGCTGGACCTCGCGGAATGCGATGCGGTGATCGAGGAACATGCGCGTCATCCGCATCTGCACGTGATGATCGGCTTCGTGCGGCGCTTCGATGCGAGCTATCGCGATGCGTTCGATCAGGTGGCGCACGGTGCGATCGGACGGCCCTTCATGGTGCGTTCGCAGACCTGCGACATGAACGACCCCGATGGGTTCTTCGTGCGTTTTGCGCCGACGTCGGGCGGGCTGTTTCTCGATTGCAGCGTCCACGATATCGATCTCGCGCGCTGGCTGCTTGGTAATCCGAAGGCGAAGCGCGTGTATGCGAGCGGCACGATTGCGATTCACGAGGGCTTGCGCGCGTGCAATGACATCGATAACGGCGTGGGCACCATCGAGTTCGACGGCGGGCGGCTGGCGGTGCTGTATGCATCGCGGACGATGGCGCACGGGCACGATACGCAGACTGAGGTGATCGGCACGAAGGGGGCGTTGTCGGTGGGGCGGAATCCGCGGCTGAACCGGGTCGAGATTGCCGATGGGCACGGCATGCGCAACGTATGCACGCCGACATTCTTCGAGCGCTTCGAGGACGCGTTTCTGCGCGAGGCGCGGGCGTTTGTGGGGTTGTTGCGGGAGGGCACGCAGACGGGGCTCACGCTGGATGATGCGCGCGAGGCGACGCGCATCGGGGTGGCGTTGCGGCGGGCGTTTGAGGAGGGGCGGGGGGTGGAGGTTTGAGCTGGGGTTCGTTTCTAACCGATGACGAGGCGAACTGACACCTGCGACGTTCGAGAGGTCAGCGGGTCAGGCCTGCTTCAAGTGGTGAATGTCGATCGGTGCGATGTATCGCTCGTCAGTTGCTCTTTCAGTTCCAGCGTCTGACCGATCAAGGCCAGCGATTTGGCTTGGTAGTGCCGCGCTTCGTCTGGCGGAAAACCTAGCTCGGCGAACAGGTTGGTGCCGGGCTTCGTTACGTGCCGGATGCTTGTCTCTATATTTTTCATGAGGGCCAGGTGGCAGCGGTCGAGCGGTGAGTGGCTTCCAACCTGAATGCCTATTGCGAGCGTCACCAACGCTCAAATCTGAATGACGTTCTCCATTTGCTTGACCTCGAATGATGGAATCGAGAGCCTTCTGGCTTCCTCGCGCCAGCCTGTCACCGCGGATTCGACCTGCTTCCGGACGACTTCTGCGCGCTGATCAGTCAGGCGATAGAGCGCTGCCGTCGCCATCACTGCATTTACGTCCGGCGTAGCGTTCAGACCGTCGAGCGTCAGCGCATGGTCGGCCTTGTACGGGTTGGGGTTGACATCGAACGCCGGGGACAGCCGCCAACCGGAAAGCTCGCGAATGAAGCCGTGATTGCGAAGATGGTCGTCCCGGTTGCCGACGATGACGTTAAACAGCAGCCTCCGGAACAGCTGCTCAAGGTCTTCGTTGATATGCCCTTGCGCACCGGTGTCCGAGATGAACTGCACCAAGTCAAGATAGCTCGCACCTGCATCGCCGTCCTGACGTTCCAGCAACGTCATTGCCGAGGCGTACATGCGGCGCCCACGAGGGGAACGATCGAAGCGCTGCGCACAGAACGTGCGATACCGCTCCGAGAGCTGTTCCAGGCGCGCCTCGGGCAGGATGATGCCCGCCGCGGCGGCAAGCACATGCATCAGAAACTCCCAGGCCCCGACGTCGTAGCGATCCTCTCGGGAAGGAAACTTTGCAATCCAGAGTCGCCGATCGTCATCAGTGAAATTTGCCTTGGGACGCGCGCCGCCAAGTGAGGATCCTGGGGCCACCAGCATCGCGAGCCATTGCTCATATTCCGGAAGGTTCTCGACGCCGGGTTCTTCAACGCGGCGGCTGATATACGCCAGTTCCTTCAGCGACGATACCGGTGGTGCAGCGTTATTGCTGTCGTCAAGAAAAGGCCCTGTTGAAGACCGGAAACGCAGGCCGCCCATCCGGGTGTGATCGTACACGCCGAGCAGGTAGTCGATCTCCCGCAGTTTGCGCATCTTGCGGTCTTGCTTTGCAGCGGCTGCGGCTTCGAGACGCTCCATCAGGACGCGGCCCCATCGGTCTGGCGAGGAGTCCATGAAAATGCCGAAAGCGGGCGCCTTATTGTGTGGATGTTGTTCGCCGGCGAAGAGCGCCAGTCGCGGGTCCAGCATGAACGCCGCTCCGCTCGCGAGCCACGTTGTGTCGTACTCGAATGATGCAGCCAACGCAGTGATCGCTTCGTGCGGAAACAAGGTGCCCACCCGCTGGCTCACGTCCAGCTCTGGTGTTTGCAGATGCACTTCGTATTCCGCGCGTTCCTTCTTTTTCGACATGGATTGCTTCACATGGGTTAGTTCGTCCCCGTCCTTGTACGTCCACGTGGCCGCGGGCGAGGCAGGCCGAGGTCCTGCAACTTGCGGCCGAGTTCGTCGTCACGTGCGACTGAGTCGATATCGTGCTCCAGTCCGAGCACTCGCAGCGTGCGCAGGTAGGTGCCGATAGCAATGGTGGGATCACCTTTCTCGAGCCGCCTCAATGTCTCGCGCGAGACGCCGACGCGTTCGGCAAACAGTTCGGTCGTCAGTTGCCGACGAAGGCGGGCGAGACGCAGACGTTCGCCCAGTGCCTCAAGCTGGCGAAGCGCCGCAGGAAACATGGGTAGCGTGGACTTGGGCATAATGCCATATATATTAGGCAGAAAACTCTGATTTGCCAAACATATGAGGCGTTTAGACATGCGGTGGCCCGCCGCACAATGATCGAAACGGTGCTATGCCGGACGTAAGAGGAGGTCCGCACCGACCATCCCACAAGCGATGCGAACCCACATGCGAGCCGTGTTACGGGATGCCGGAACGCCCACTAAGTTAAAATCCTTCGATCAGAGCGCACTCACCCAGCCACACACAAAGGTTCAATCGCGATGGAAGTTCACAAGGAAGTCGACGCGCGCGGGCTCAACTGTCCGTTGCCGATCCTGCGGGCGAAGAAGGCGCTCGCCGACATGACGAGCGGTCAGATCCTGAAGGTTCTGGCCACCGATCCAGGATCGCAGCGCGATTTCGCCGCGTTTGCCAAGCAGACTGGCAACGAGATCGTCGAGGCAACGGCGCAGGACAAGACGTTCGTCTTCCTCATGCGCCGGCGCTAAAAAAGCCAGGACCGCAAATAAGCAAAAAAGGCCCGTCACACCGTGACGGGCCTTTCATTTACAAACTACGCGAACCGCTCAACCGCGGCTTCAGCCTTCGAGAATCGGCGCGCGATTGCGCAGATACTCTTCGAATTCCGCCTTGACTTCCGGATGGCGCAGCGCGAATTCGACGGTCGCCTTCAGATAGCCCAGCTTGCTGCCGCAATCGAAACGCGTGCCGTGGTACTTGTACGCCAGCACTTGCTCATCCGACAGCAGCGATTGAATCGCGTCCGTCAGTTGCAGCTCGCCGCCTGCGCCCGGCTTCAGCGCGCGGATGTGATCGAAAATACGCGGCTTCAGCACATAGCGGCCGACCACGCCCAGGTTCGACGGCGCCACCGCCGGCTCCGGCTTCTCGACAATGCCCGACAGCTTGAAGATGTTGTCTTCCCACTCCTTGCCGTCGATGATGCCGTACGACTTCGAGTCTTCCGGCGGAATCTCTTCGACGCCGATCACCGAGCTGTGATAGTGGTCGAAGACTTCGATCATCTGCGACATGACGGGCGGCTTGCCGTACAGCAAGTCGTCCGCGAGGATCACGGCGAACGGGTTGTCGCCCACCAGCTTTTCGGCGCACAGCACCGCGTGACCCAGACCGAGCGCTTCCGCCTGACGCACGTAGAAGCAATCGACATGGCTCGGCTTGATGCTGCGCACGAGTTCGAGCAGCTTCGCCTTGCCGCGCGCTTCGAGTTCGGCCTCGATCTCATAGGATTTGTCGAAGTGATCCTCGATGGCACGCTTGCTGCGGCCCGTCACGAAGATCATTTCGGTAATGCCGGCCGCCATGGCTTCCTCGACCGCATATTGAATCAGCGGCTTGTCAACGACAGGCAGCATTTCCTTCGGGCTGGCCTTGGTCGCGGGAAGGAACCGCGTGCCCAGACCCGCGACGGGGAATACCGCTTTGGTAACTTTTAGCATGTGATAACCCTGATCCTCTTAAAAACACTTGAACGTCGAGATAACCGAAGGGGCCCGAAATCCAGACCCCGAATCAAACAGCCATCCGCAATAATTGGGCCTGAAGCTTCTCAACCGTGGCTTCGTATTCTGCCAGCCTTTTCCGCTCCTGTTCCACGACAGCCGCCGGCGCTTTTGAAACAAAGCTTTCATTCCCCAGCTTCGCGTTACATTTGACGATTTCGGCGCTCAGTCGGTCCACTTCCTTGCCGAGACGCTCGCGCTCGGCGGCGACGTCGATCTCCACCTTCAGCACCAGCTTGCTGCCGCCGACAATCGCGACCGGCGCGCCATGCGCCTCGCGATCGAGCGCGGCTTCGTCGTCGATGATCTTCACCTCCGACAGACGCGCCAGCGCCGCGACATACGGCGCGAACGTGGCGAGCCGCGCCGCATCGCCGTGCGCGAGCAGCGGCACCTTGGTGGCCGGCGACAGATTCATCTCGCCACGCAGATTACGACATGCATCGATGACACTCTTCAGTTCGGCCGCCCACTGTTCAGACGATTCATCGATTTTTTTCTGCTCGGCGCGCGGGTAGGGCTGCGTCATGATCGACACTTCGCCTTCCTTCGCGTATGCCGGGAAGGCGTCCGTCAGCGGCGCCACCTTCTGCCACAGCGCTTCCGTGATGAACGGAATGACCGGATGGGCGAGGCGCAGCACCGTCTCCAGCACGCGCAGCAAGGTGCGCCGCGTGGCGGTCTGCTGTTCCGGCGTGCCGGTCTGGATCTGCACCTTCGCCAGTTCCAGGTACCAGTCGCAGTACTCGTCCCATACGAACTTGTAAATCGCGCTGGCGACGTTGTCGAAACGATAGTCCGCGAAACCCTTCTCGACTTCCGCCTCGGTACGCTGCAGGAGCGAGACGATCCAGCGGTCCGCCTGCGAGTAATCCGTGTAGCCGCCGGGGCCGCAATCGCCCGGCTTGCACGCGCCGGGGTTGGCGAAGCCGCAGTCGTGGCCTTCGCAGTTCATCAGCACGAAACGCGTGGCGTTCCACAGCTTGTTGCAGAAGTTGCGATAGCCCTCGCAGCGCGCGAGGTCGAAGTTGACGTTGCGGCCGAGCGTGGCCATCGACGCCATCGTGAAGCGCAGCGCGTCCGTGCCGAACGACGCAATGCCTTCCGGGAATTCCTTGCGGGTTTTCTTCTCGATCTGCGCGGCGGCCTTCGGATTCATGAGGCCCGTGGTGCGCTTGGCGACCAGCTCCTCGAGACCGATGCCGTCGACGATATCGATCGGGTCGAGCGTGTTGCCCTTGCTCTTCGACATCTTCTGGCCTTCGGCGTCGCGCACCAGGCCATGCACATAGACGGTGTCGAAAGGCACCTTGCCGGTGAAGTGCGTGGTCATCATCACCATTCTGGCGACCCAGAAGAAGATGATGTCGAAGCCTGTCACGAGCACGGAGGAGGGCAGGAACGCCTTCAGTTCCGGCGTTTCGTTCGGCCAGCCGAGCGACGAGAACGGCACCAGCGCCGACGAGAACCACGTGTCGAGCACGTCCTCGTCGCGGCGCAGCGCGCCTGTGTAGCCTTGCGCGTCGGCTTCGGCGCGGGCTTCGTCTTCCGTCTTCGCAACGAAGATCTCGCCGTTCTCGCCGTACCACGCCGGAATCTGATGGCCCCACCACAACTGCCGCGAGATGCACCAGTCCTGGATGTTCTCGAGCCACTGGTAATACGTGGTGGTCCAGTTCTCCGGAACGAACTTGATCTGGCCGCTGCGCACGACATCGAGCGAGGTTTCCGTGATGGACTTGCCCGGGTTGAACGTGCCTTCCGGCGCGGCCTTGCTCATCGCGACGAACCACTGGTCGGTCAGCATCGGCTCAATCACCACGCCGGTGCGGTCGCCGCGCGGCACCATCAGCTTGTGCGGCTTGACGGATTCCAGCAGGCCGAGCGCTTCGAGATCCTTGACGACTTCCTTGCGCGCATCGAAGCGGTCCATGCCGCGATACTTCGCGGGCGCGTTGTCGTTGATCTTCGCGTCGAGCGTGAGGATCTCGATCATCGGCAGCGTGTGGCGCTGGCCCACGGCGTAGTCGTTGAAATCGTGCGCGGGCGTGACCTTCACCACGCCGGTGCCGAATTCGCGATCCACATATTCGTCGGCGATGACCGGAATCTCGCGGTCGCACAGTGGCAGCACCACCGTCTTGCCGATCAGATGCTGATAGCGCTCGTCATCCGGATGCACCATCACGGCGGTGTCGCCGAGCATGGTCTCGGGCCGCGTGGTGGCGACGGTCAGATGGCCCGAGCCGTCCGGCAGCGGATAGGAAATGTGCCAGAGGTTGCCGTTCTCTTCCTCGCTGACCACTTCCAGGTCCGAGACCGCGGTGCCGAGCACCGGATCCCAGTTCACGAGGCGCTTGCCGCGATAGATGAGGCCTTGCTTGTAGAGCGTCACGAAGACATCGCGCACGGCGGCCGACATCTTGTCGTCCATCGTGAAGTATTCGCGCGACCAGTCGATCGACGCGCCCAGGCGGCGCACCTGGTTCGTGATGGTCGAGCCCGACTGCTGCTTCCACGCCCATACGCGCTTCAGAAACTCCTCGCGGCCGAGGTCGTGACGCGAGATGCCCTGGGCGTCGAGCTGGCGCTCGACCACGATCTGCGTGGCGATGCCCGCGTGATCGGTGCCCGGCACCCACAGCGTGTTCTCGCCGAGCATGCGGTGATAGCGCGTCAGGCCATCCATGATGGTCTGGTTGAACGCGTGCCCCATGTGCAGCGTGCCGGTGACGTTCGGCGGCGGCAACTGGATGGAGAAGTTCTTCGCGCCCTCCTTGAACGTGGGGGCGGCATAGCCGCGTCGTTCCCATTCCGGGCCCCATTGGGATTCGATCTGCTGAGGCTCGAAGCTCTTGGCAAGCGTGCTGTCGCTCATGGTGGAATCTGCCGAAAAATGCGTGAAAAGATGCGGAGAATCGCCAATTATAAGGTTCGGCACGGGCCATCGGACGAATTCGGCCGAGCGCGCCGCCCGTGCCCCCGAACGTCGCCGGCAGCGCGGTCTTATAATGACCGGCTTGCCTCGACCCCTCCGCGCCGCCTTTTTCCATGCCCGAACTGCTCGCCAACCTGAATCCCGAACAGCACGCCGCCGTGACGCTGCCCGACGAGTCCGCGCTCATTCTCGCGGGCGCCGGCAGCGGCAAGACGCGCGTCCTCATCACCCGCATCGCGTGGCTGATCCAGCAGGGCTATGCGTCGCCGCCCACGGTGCTGGCCGTCACCTTCACGAACAAGGCCGCGAAAGAGATGATGGCGCGGCTCTCGGCGCTGCTGCCCATCGACACGCGCGGCATGTGGATCGGCACGTTTCACGGGCTGTGCAACCGCATGCTGCGCGCGCATTTCCGCGATGCTGGCCTGCCGCAGGCCTTCCAGATCCTCGATACCGCTGATCAACTGTCCGCCATCAAGCGGCTGATGAAGGGCCTGAATATCGACGACGAGAAGTATCCGGCCAAGAATCTCCAGTACTTCATCAACAACGCGAAGGAACAAGGGCTGCGGCCGAAGGACGTCGACGCCACCGACGACTTCAACCGCAAGTTCGTCGAGCTCTATCAGGCTTACGAGCAGCAATGCCAGCGCGAGGGCGTGGCCGACTTTCCGGAACTGCTGCTGCGCTGTTTCGAGCTGCTGGCGCACAATCCGCCGCTGCGGGCGCATTACCAGGCGCGTTTCCGCAATATTCTCGTCGACGAGTTCCAGGACACCAACAAGCTCCAGTACGCGTGGCTCAAGATGCTGGCGGGCGAGCACAACGCGATCTTCGCGGTCGGCGACGACGACCAGTCCATCTACGCGTTTCGCGGCGCGAACGTCGGCAACATGCACGACTTCGAGCGCGAGTTCCGCGTGCGCAACCTGATCAAGCTGGAGCAGAACTACCGGTCGCACGGGCATATTCTGGACGCGGCCAACTATCTGATCGCCAACAACGCCAACCGGCTCGGCAAGAACCTGCGGACCGACGCGGGACACGGCGAGCAGGTGCGCGTCTACGAGGCGGCGACGGATTCGCAGGAAGCGGGCTGGATCGTCGAGGAAATCAAGGCGCTGATCCATGCGGGCGCGGCGCGCGGCGAGATCGCGGTGCTGTATCGGAGCAATGCGCAGTCGCGGACCATCGAGCACACGCTGGTCAACGCGGGCATTCCGTATCGCGTGTATGGCGGCCTGCGCTTCTTCGAGCGCCAGGAAGTGAAGCACGCGCTCGCGTATCTGCGCCTCATCGACAACCCGAACGACGACACCGCGTTCGCGCGCGTCGTCAACTTCCCGACGCGCGGTATCGGCGCGCGTTCCATCGAGCAGGTCGCCGACGCGGCGCGCCTCTATAACTGTTCGATGGCGGCCGCCGTGCCCTACGTCACCGGCAAGGCGGGCTCGAGCCTCGGCGCGTTCGCGACGCTGGTCGCGAAGATGCGCGCGGAGACGCAGCAGATGAGCCTGCCGGAGACGGTCGAGTACGTGGTGCGCGCGAGCGGTCTCGCGGCGTTCTACGAAACCGAGCGCGAAGGCCAGGACCGGCTGGAAAACTTGCAGGAACTCGTGAACGCGGCGGCGGCGTTCGTGAGCGAGGAAGGCTACGGTCTCGACACCCCGGCGCGGTCCATTCCGCTGCGCCCGGGCGCAACGGCGGCGCCGGAGATCACGGCGGTGAGCGAAGACGGCGAGATCGAAGTGCTCGACGCGCCCGGCATCGCCGACCCCGCGCAGAATCCCGACACGATGACGCCGCTCGCGGGCTTCCTGTCGCATGCCTCGCTCGAAGCCGGCGACAACCAGGCGCAGGCGGGCCAGGACGCCGTCCAGCTGATGACCGTGCACGCGGCCAAGGGCCTCGAATTCATGGCGGTGTTCATCACCGGGCTGGAAGAAGGGCTGTTCCCGCACGAGAACAGTGCGCAGGAATCGGACGGGCTGGAGGAAGAGCGGCGCCTCATGTACGTGGCGATCACGCGCGCCAAGGAGCGGCTGTATCTGTCGTTCGCGCAGAGCCGCATGCTGCATGGCCAGACGCGCTACAACATCCGCTCGCGCTTCTTCGACGAACTGCCCGAAGGCACGCTCAAGTGGCTCACGCCGAAGGTCGAGGCGGGCGCACGCTGGGGCGGCCGCTCCGACAACGCCGGGTGGGGCCGCGACTGGTTCGCGCGGCCCGGACAGGAGCGCGGCGGTTCGTCGTATGCGCGCGACCAGCAGGCCTCGGGCGCGGCGCTGCCGTCGTTCGCCAACGAACAGCGCGCCGCCGACGCCGGCTTCAAGGTCGGTCAGGCCGTGTTCCACACGAAGTTCGGCGAAGGCACCGTGACCGCGCTGGAAGGCGCCGGCGGCGATGCCCGCGCGCAAGTGCGCTTCAAGCGCCACGGCGAGAAATGGCTCGCGCTGGCGGTCGCGAAGCTGCAGGCCGTCGAATGAAGCGGCTCGGCATCATGGCCGCGCTGCCGCAGGAACTGGGCGACCTGATCGCGCAGATGCAGGCGGCCGGCGAATTCCGCACGGTGACGCTCGGGCGGCGCGAGTATCACATCGGCCAGGCGCATGGCGTGCCGGTCGTCGTGACGCTGGCGCGCATCGGCAAGGTCGCAGCCGCCGCGACGGCCAGCGCGCTGATCCACGTCTTCGAGGTCGATGCCATCGTCTTCACGGGCGTCGCAGGCGGCGTGCGGGGCGATGTCAACGTGGGCGACATCGTCGTTGCGGATGCGCTGCTGCAACACGATCTCGATGCCTCGCCGCTGTTTCCGCGCTATGAAGTGCCGCTGCTCGAACGCGCGCGTTTCGAGCCAGATGCTGCATTGAGCGATGCACTCGCCGCCGCGGCCGCCTCGTTCGTCGCCGAACAGGGCGTCGCGCTCGCGGACCGCTTCGGCATCGCGGTGCCGCGCGTGCATCGCGGTCTCATCATCAGTGGCGATCGTTTCATCGCCAGCCATGACGCGCTGCATGCCTTGCGCGACGCGTTGCCGGATGCGCTTGCCGTCGAAATGGAAGGCGCGGCGCTCGCGCAGGTCTGCTTCGAGCACGACGTCCCGTGCGCCGTCGTGCGCACCATCTCAGATACCGCCGACGCCGCCGCGCCCACCTCCTTCCTCGAGTTCCTGACGGCGATCGCCGCGACTTATTCGTCGGGCATCGTTGCACGCTTTCTGCCCGCCAGTCGCTGAACGTTGCCCGGTTCCAGACGGGCAGGGCTTTCCCGCATTTCTCCCGGATCGGCCAAATCCCGCTTGTAGTTGAGAATGATTCTCAATACAATGACTTTCCAGAACCTGAGGCAACAAAACGGGAGGTCCCGAGACCATGACCAACGATTTCACCGCCATCGGCGCAGCGGGCGCGGCCAGCCCCGCCTGCGCGACGGACGCGCGGGAAACACGCAGTGAGGCACGCAGTGACGCATGCGCCGTATCGGTGAATGCCGAGCGCGTGCTCGACACGACGCGCCGCGCGTGGAGCGAAGCCGCCGCGAGCCCAACGCACGCTCATTCCGAGCGCCGCCCGAAACGCGCCGCGCAATCGAAACGGCGCGTGGTGCCGCGGCTTTCGCGCTGGCCGAGCCTGATCGCCGCATTGAACTACTGGAGTCCGAAACCGCTGTGAATGCCGCCGATTCCGTGACGAGATCCGTCGAAATTCCGTCGCTCGTGCTCGACGAGCGTTTCTTCGACACCAGCCGTTTTCCTTTCGTGCGGCTGCGGCCGCGCGCGGTGCGGACCGGCTATGCGTTCGCGTGGAGCGCACAGATGAGCCGCCTGCTGGCGCTCGCGACGCCGTTCGTGCTGGCCGTCGAGCACGACGAGCGCGAATCCGCCGACGACGCGCGCCTGCGCGCCGCGTGGATGCGCACCCATCGCGCGGTGCTCGCCACCTTCTGCCGCGGGCTGATCGTCGTGGAGCCGCGCATCGAGGCGCGCGCGACGACCCGCGAAAAGCAGCGCGCGCTGACCGAAGGCTGCGGCGTGCGCACGGTCGTCGTGTCGAGCCTGCGGGTGGCGGGCGAACTCGCGCCCGTGCTGCTCAAGCATTCCGCGTCCGCGGCGGCGCCGTTCCCCGCGACGCGCACGCGCAGCAAGGCGCTCTGAAGCGCGCCGCGCCCGGAACCGATCAGGGCGCGCCCTGTCTAGCAGGGGTTTTACGGCTGCTCTATTCTGAGGAGCCAAAAAGCCGCCTTGCAGAGGACGACGCGCATGCCGAGTTACCGAGAAGCGTATCGCCGGTCGATCGAGCAACCTGAAGACTTCTGGGCCGAACAGGCCCGCCGCATCCACTGGCAGACGCCGTTCGACCAGGTGCTCGACCGGAGCCGTCCGCCATTCGCGCGCTGGTTCGTCGGCGGCCGGACCAATCTCTGTCATAACGCCGTCGATCGCCATCTCGCTTCGCGCGCGGAGCAGGACGCGCTGGTGTACGTATCGACGGAAACGGGCATCGAGCGTCGCTATACCTACGCCGAGCTGCATGCCGAAGTGAACCGCATGGCAGCTGTCATGCGTTCCCTGCACGTGAAGAAGGGCGATCGCGTGCTGATCTATCTGCCGATGATCCCCGAAGCGCTCTTCGCGATGCTCGCCTGCGCGCGTCTCGGCGCGATTCATTCGGTCGTGTTCGGCGGTTTCGCGGCGCCGAACCTGGCCGCGCGCATCGACGATGCCGAGCCTGCGCTCATCGTCACGGCGGATGCCGGCGCGCGCGGCGGCCGCGTGATCGACTACACGCCGCTCGTCGACGAAGCGCTCTCGCGCGCGCAGTTCAAGGTGCCGCAGGTGCTGCTGATCGACCGGCAACTGGCGCCGGAGCGTCTGCAAGCGAGCTATCTCGTCGCCTACGAACCGTTGCGCGAGCGTTACTTCGACGCCCACGTGCCGTGCGAATGGCTCGAGTCCAATGAACCGTCGTACGTGCTCTACACCTCCGGCACGACCGGCCGGCCGAAAGGCGTGCAGCGCGACGTCGGCGGTTATGCGGTGGCGCTCGCCGCGTCGATGGAGCACATCTTCGAGGGCCAGCCCGGCGACACGATGTTCACCGCATCCGACATCGGCTGGGTGGTGGGGCACAGCTACATCATCTATGCACCGCTGATCGCCGGCTGTACGACCGTCATGTACGAAGGCACGCCCATCCGTCCCGACGGCGGCATCTGGTGGCGGCTCGTGCAGCAATACGGCATCAACCTGATGTTCACCGCCCCCACCGCGATCCGCGTGCTCAAGAAGCAGGACCCGGCGCTGATGGAGCGTTACGACCTGTCGAGCCTGCGCACGCTGTTCCTCGCCGGCGAGCCGCTAGACGAACCCACCGCGCGCTGGATCCAGGACGCGCTGCACAAGCCCGTCATCGACAACTACTGGCAGACCGAAACCGGCTGGCCGATGATCGCGATCCCGCGCGGCATCGAGGCCTTGCCGTCGAAGCTCGGTTCGCCGGGCGTGCCGTCGCTGGGTTTTGGGCTCAAGCTGCGCAACGAAGCGAGCGGCGACGAATGCGCGCCGGGCGAAAAGGGTGTGGTCACGCTGGACTATCCGCTGCCGCCGGGCTGCATGCAGACCGTGTGGGGCGACGACCAGCGTTTCGTCGATACCTACTGGAACAGCGTGCCGAACCAGCTCGTCTACTCGACCTTCGACTGGGGCGTACAGGACGAAGACGGCTATGTGTCGATCCTCGGACGCACCGACGACGTGATCAATGTCGCGGGCCATCGGCTGGGGACGCGGGAGATCGAGGAAGCGCTGTCGGCGCACGCGGCGGTCGCGGAAGTGGCGGTGGTCGGCATCGCCGATGCGGTCAAGGGGCAGGCGGCGGCGGCTTTCGTCGTGCTGCGCGATGCGGCGTGCATCGAGGCGCCGGGCGCGCGCGACGGGATGGAAGCGGAGTTGTGCCGCGCGGTGGATAGTCAGCTGGGCGCGATCGCGCGTCCGGCGCGTGTGCACTTCGTGACGATGCTGCCGAAGACGCGCTCGGGCAAGCTGCTGCGCCGCGCGATTGCGGCGCTGGCGGAAGGGCGCGATCCGGGCGAACTGCCGACCATCGAAGACCCGGGCGCGCTGGCGCAGGTGCGGGAGGCGCTGGGATCCTGAGGCGCCAATGCAAACGGCGGGCGCAAGCGCCCGCCGTCATCAGTACGCATCAACCGCGTCAATCAAGCCTTCGCGTGCTCGTCATGCGTCTTCGGCAGCAGCACCGTCAGCACGCCGATCAGCGGCAGGAACGCGCAGACCTTGTAGACGAAGTCGATGCTCGTCACATCGGCCAGCTGGCCGAGCACCGCGGCGCCGACGCCGCCCATGCCGAACGCAAAGCCGAAGAACAGGCCCGCGACCATGCCGACCTTGCCGGGGATCAGCTCGGTCGCATACACCAGGATGGCCGAGAACGCCGACGCCAGCACCAGCCCGATGATCACCGACAGCACGCTGGTCCAGAACAGGTTCGCATAGGGCATCAGCAGCGTGAACGGCGCGACGCCGAGAATCGACACCCAGATCACCGCCTTGCGTCCGACCTTGTCGCCGATCGGACCGCCGACCACCGTGCCCGCCGCAACCGCCGCGAGGAACACGAACAGATGGATCTGCGCCGACTGCACCGACAGCCCGAACTTGTTGATCAGATAGAAGGTGAAGTAGCTGTTGATGCTCGCGAGGTAGAAGTACTTCGAGAACACGAGCAGCACGAGCACGCTCATCGCCATGATGACGGTCTTGCGCGGCAGCGTGGCGTGCTGCACCTGGGCGCGGCCTTTCTTCGTGGCGGGATGACGCTTGTACCAGCGGCCGATGTTGGCCAGCACGAACATCGCCACCAGCGCCGCCGCCGAGAACCACGCAATGCTGCGCTGGCCGTGCGGAATGATGATGAGCGCGGCGAGCAGCGGTCCGAGCGACGAACCCGCATTGCCGCCCACCTGGAACAGCGACTGCGCGAGGCCGTGCTTGCCGCCCGAGGCCATGCGCGCCACCCGCGACGATTCCGGATGGAACACCGACGAACCGCAGCCGACCAGCGCCGCTGCGACCAGCAGCATGCCGAAGCTGCCCGCCACCGACATCAGCAGCAGCCCCGCCAACGTGAAGCCCATGCCGACCGGCAGCGAGTAGGGCTTGGGATGCTTGTCGGTATAGAGCCCGACGAGCGGCTGCAGCAGCGACGCGGTGATCTGGTAGGTCAGCGTGATGAGGCCGATCTGCCCGAACGAGAGCGCGAACTCGCTCTTGAACATCGGGTAGATAGCCAGGATCAGCGACTGGATCATGTCGTTCAGCAGATGCGAGAAGCTGATTGCGCCGAGTACCGAATAGACGGTGCGCTGCGCGGCGGCCACGGGCTTGGCCGTCTGGGAATCGGAAGTGCCGGCCGTCGCGCCGGCGGGCGACAACGCGCCCTTGTCGATGCTGGTTTGCATGGTGAATGGCTGAGGTAAGCGGAATCGTCTCTGTTTTTGTTGTTTCAAGTCAGCCATTTATGCGCTGACTGAATTTCTGACAAGTGTAGGCTGTCCCCGACGCGTTGTCCTGCCAAGCTTTGTCGCGAATCGGACAGCCTGGTGCACCGCGATCGATCATTCAGCTGACAAAAATCAATTTTGGCACGCTATAACCGTATAAAGCGGCAGCGAACGCCTGTTCGCTATCCGTAGAAGCGCGGCTCAAGAAAGCCGGCCAACTGCCGTACTACCGGCGGGACCAGAACCGGACGCGCCACACGACGGCACCGTCCGCAGACCATCAGCGGGGATTCGATCGATGAAACTGTTTTCGCTACGCGGCGCACAGGCCGCGGGCTTTCCGGCGGGCGCCCAGCGCGCATCCTCCACAGCCACGGCCCGGCCACGCGGATTGTCCGTCAAGGCGTCGCTCAGGCTGGCGTTCGGCGTGGTCCTCGCGGGCACGCTCGTCATCGGCGCCCTGGCGCTGACGCAGATCAGCCGCCTCAACGGCTCGACCGAATCCATCTACACGCAGGGCTATGTCGCGAGCCGCGCCGCCGAGGAAACGCGCGGCTATCTGCTGCGCGCGAGCCGCTCGCAAAAGATGCTGCTCACTGCCAGCACCGCGAAGGAACGCGACGACCTCGGCGCGGAAATCGAGCAGGCGCTCGCGGGCATCGGCCGGGAACAGGCGCAACTGGCGCAGTACGTCGATCACGCCGACCACGACGCACTCGCGCAGCAGAAGGCCTTCGCCGGCGCGGTCGGCACCTGGAGCAACAACCTGCGGACCTTCGTCAAGCTCGTGAAGGAACAGCCGCTCGATCTGTCGCAGATGAACTGGCAGGTCGGCACGCAGGACGTGTCGCTGCTGGTCGAGACCGGCAAGCTCGAAAAGCGCGTCGACGAGCTCGTCGCGCGCCGGGGCGCCGCCGCGCGCGCCACCATCGATGCCGCCGCGTTCATCTTCCATTCGTCGTTCGTGATGGTGTCCGTGCTGACGCTCGCGCTGTGCGCGCTCGCGATCTGCGTCTCCGAATGGGTCGTGCGGCGGCTCGCCGGACAGCTCGGCGGCGAACCCGGTTACGCGAAGGACATCGCGCGGCGCATCGCGGCGGGCGACCTGGCCCACGAAATCAAGCTCAAGCGCCGCGACGACGACAGCATGCTGCACGCGCTCGCCGACATGCGGGCCGGCCTCTCGGCGACCGTCGGCGACATCGCGGCGAGCGCGGAGGCGATAGCCTCGGCATCGAGCGAAATCTCGACCGGCAACGTGGATCTGTCGCGCCGCACGGAAGAACAGGCGGTCGCGCTGGAAAAGACCGCAACCAGCATGGAGCAGCTCACCTCGACCGTGCGTCAGAACGCCGACAACGCCATGCAGGCGAGCACGCTGGCGCAGAGCGCGTCGGAGATCGCGGAGAAGGGCGGCGCGGTGGTCAACCGTGTCGTCGAGACGATGCAGCGGATCGATGCGAGCGCGAAGAGCATCGGCGACATCATCGGCGTGATCGAGGGCATCGCGTTCCAGACAAACATCCTCGCGCTGAACGCCGCCGTCGAGGCGGCGCGCGCGGGCGAACAGGGCCGCGGCTTCGCGGTCGTCGCGGGCGAGGTGCGCAGCCTGGCGCAGCGTTCGTCGTCGGCGGCGAAGGAGATCAAGGGCTTGATCGACACGTCGGTGTCGCGCGTGTCCGACGGCTCCACCTACGCACAGCAAGCCGGCACGACGATGGAGGAAGTCGTGCGCGCGGTGCGCCGCGTCACCGACATCATGGGCGAGATTTCGGCGGCGTCGGCCGAGCAGAAGACCGGCATCGAGTCGATCGGCGACGCGGTCTCGAAGATGGACGCCGGCACCCAGCAGAACGCGGCGCTGGTGGAACAGGCAGCGGCCGCCGCGCAATCGCTCGACGACCAGGCGCGCGCGCTCAAGGCGCTGGTCGGCAAATTCCAGCTCGCCTGAAACGGCCGCTGGAACACAAAGCAGGATAGAATCGCGGACGGGCGCGGCAGGGCGCCCGTTCTCGCGAAAGTCCTACGCACCTGACCACGACGTACCGTCACCCTGGATCGAACCGCAACGTCGAACCTTTTCAGCCGCAGCGAGAACGGCGCCATAAAGGAACAACGTCATGTGGTCTACATCCTGTCCCATCGCTGCCCCCGTTTCCCCTGGCAACTACCTGCGCGAACACGCGCGACGCCTGCTGCGCCTCGCCCGCGACGGCGACACGAGCGCGTCGATGCCGGTGCTGCGCCGCCTGCTCGCGGCGCGCATCCTGCCGGCCGGCGGCCTCGCTCACCTCCACGCGCGGCGCGCGAACCTGCAACTGAAACACCTGCTTGCGCTAATCGCCGCCGAACTGGGCTACGCCAACTGGGACGCCTGCAAGGCCGCGATCGACATGCAGCCGGATGCGGTCATCGACCGCTACCGGCTCGACGCCGGTGCGTTCAATGACTTCGAGAAGAACTGGTTTGCGAACGAGGCGGAAGCGCTCGAGTGGCAGCGCGCCCACGGCGGCTATGTCGTGCGATACGGCGAGCAGGCCGTGGCGATCCTGAAACGGGAATAAGGCGCGTCCGGAGAGAGAGAAGCCGCTTCAGATCAGCTCGACTTCCTTCCAGTTGGCGCCGAGAAAGAAGCGGCTCAGTTCCTTCGTGAGGCCGTTCAGCGCGCTCATTTCGGGCGGCGAGATCTTGCGCACGTGCTGCGGATGCGTCCAGTCGCCATAGATGAGCGCGATGGTGGAGTCGTTCGATTTCACCGGCAGCAGCACGAACGCCTGCGCCTCGCCGAGCGTGTCCTTGTACCAGCGCGGCAGGCGGGCGTCGATGCGGGCGTCGTGCGCGTTCTCGATGAAGATGCCCACCGGATTGCTGATGGCGAGATGGAACACGTCGGGCCGGAAGTCGGCGGAAAAGCGCAGTGCCGGCAACATCGGCTCGACGCCGCTGCCGAGTCCGAGCCGCGCATGGAATTCGTTGTTGGCCTGGCGCACGAAGACCACGGTGCGCGACAGATGCAGGCTCGCCATGATCGATTCGGAGACCAGCGCGAGCGCCGGCCCCAGCGCATTCCGGGTGGGCAGCGCGCGCAAGTCCTCGATGCTCGCGCCGATGCGCGCCTCCGCTGAAATCTTCGCGCGCGCCATGGCGTCGGCGTTGGCCTGCAGTTCGGAGATCTCGCGGATCACGCCGTCGCTGGCTTCCTCGCTGGCGAGCGCGAGGCTCATCGAGGTGAGGAGTTCGGCGTCGGTGTTGAGCGCGCCGGCGTAGCGGCTGGAGATGTCGAAGACCACCGACTCGCGCCCTTCCGACGCCACGTTCTGCGCGGTGAGGGCGTCGGCGACTTCGGTGGAATAGTTCGAGATGGCGCGCAGCCAGCGTACGTGCTTCGGCACGGTTTCATCGACGGGCGCGTTCGGGTCGGTGGCGCGCATGCCTTCGCGGATGGTCTCCGGCAGGCGCCAGCGGTCGGCGGCCTCGAGACCGATTTCGTCGAAGGTCACGCCCAGCAGAGCCGCGCACGCCGCGCTGTCCGGGATGTTTTCCGACGCGGCCTTGCGGCGCAGCTGATCCCATTCGTGTTCCAGGTAGAACGCGACGAGCAGCTTGCCGATCTGCCGCATCAGCGTGCAGACCACGGCTTCCTCGGCGGAGCGCAAATCCTTGTGTTCGGTGAGCTGGCGCGCGACCGCGCCGGACAGGAGGGTGCGGTTGAGTTCCAGCTTGGCGTCGATGCGGCGCGGCGCGCTCTGATGAAAGTGGTCGACGATCTTCAGTCCCACCACGAGATGACCGACGGCGTCCATGCCGAGGACCATCAGCGCGCGCGTGACGGTGGTGATGTTGCCGCCGAACGCGACGTACATCGCGGAATTGGCGAGGCGCAGCACCTTCTGCGTGAGGCCGACGTCCGACAGCACGACTTGCACGAGGGACGTGAAGTCGAGGTCGTCATCGCTCATGGCGGACACGGTCGAGCGCAGCGCCTGCGAGAGCATGGGGAAATCCCCGCGCTCGCTCATGCGCGACCACAACTTGTCCAATAGTTCGGCCTTGGTGCGTGCCATTGCTAAAAATAAGAACCCTGCGTTACGCGACGGCTATCCCGAGGCGGTCCAGCACTTACAATCCCTGCACCCGATAACGAAATTTACACGTTATTAGGGAGTTACGGCGCGTTCCTCAATCGGAACGCGAACAAAGGGGCGCGCTTCATGCCTCGTACAACACCAGCGAGTTCGACTGGAAAGAGCGCGCCAGCTCGTCCGACGGCAGCGCATGGCTGATCAGCCAGCCCTGGATATGATCGCATCCGAGCTCCGCCAGCAGATCGCGCTGCGCTTCCGTCTCGACCCCTTCGGCGACCAGTTCGAGCCCGAGCGACTGCGCGAGCCCGACCACGGCGCCGACGATCGCACGGTTGTTGCGCGAGGTAACAATGTTCTCGACAAAGCTGCGGTCGATCTTGAGCTTGGAAAGCGGAAAACGCTGCAAATAGGCGAGGCTCGAATAGCCGGTGCCGAAGTCGTCGACGGCGAAGCGGATGCCGACCGCGGTCAGCGCTTCCAGCAGGCCGGTCGCTTCTTCCGGATCGTGCATCAGCAGGCTCTCGGTGATTTCGAACACGAGGCGCCGGGCGTCGATGCCGGTGAGCGCCAGCGCTTCCTGCACGGCCGCCGTGAAGCGCTTGTCGCGGAACTGCTGCGGCGACACGTTCACGGAAACATAGTCGAGCCGGATGCCGATCGCATCCCACTGCACGATCTGCATACAGGCGGCCTTCAGAACCCAGTTGCCCAGATAGTTGATCAGGCCGATCGATTCCGCGAGCGGAATGAAGGTCGAGGGCGGCACCAGTCCGTGCACCGGATGATTCCAGCGCATCAGCGCCTCCACGCCCACGACCGCGCCGGTCAGGATCTTCGTGATCGGCTGGAAGTAGAGCGAGAACTCGCCGTTGCGCACGGCTTCGTACAAGTCGGCTTCTAGCTTCAGGCGTTCGGCGTCGGCGGGATCGTCGTCGAGCGTGTGGAACACGAGCGCGTTGCCGCCCGCTTCCTTGGCCTGGGCGAGCGCGTGATCGGCCATGCGCAGCAGGCTCGTCTGCACGTTGCTGCGCGCGTTCTTGCCCGTCTGGTCCGGATACAGCGCGACGCCCACGCTCGCCGACAAGTGCGTATGCTGCCCGCGATGCCGGTACGGCTGCGCGATCGCGGTAAGAAGACGGCGCCCGAGTGCTTCCGCGAGTTCGGGCGTGGTGCCGGGCGGCAGCAGCACGGCGAATTCGTCGCCGGCCACGCGCGCGACGCGTTCACCATGGCTCGCCGTGTGCTGGACGCGGCGCGCCGTTTCGCGCAGGAGTTCGTCGCCGGCATCGTAGCCGAGCGCGCGGTTGATGCGCTGATAGTCGTCGATGTCCAGCAGCACGAGACCCGCGTGCGTGCGCGTGGCCTCGGCTTCGGCCTGCGCCGCGCCGATCGCGGTCTTCAGCGCGGTCAGGTTCTCGAGTCCGGTCAAGGGATCGTGATGCAGCCGATGGTTGAGCTCGGCCTCGCGTTCGCGCCAGTGGGACACGTCGAAGGCGGCCAGCGCGAAGCCCGGCGTGCCGCGCCCGGCCGTCGAGATGAGCCGCAGCTCGACGCAGATCGGATAGGTCAGCGACTTGACCACCGTCAGCACCGCCGACTCGAGCCGGCCGCTCGCGCGCGCCCGGGCGACGAGCGCATGCAGTTCGTCGGCCTCCTCGGAGGCGACGAGATCGTGCAGGGTCAGCATGCTCAGGTAGTCGCGGTGATAACCGATGAACTCGATGCTCGCGTCCGACACATGTTGGAAGCGCAACGCGTCGTCGAGCTGGGCGAGGAAATCGACGGCGCCGAGCATGGCTTCGGGCGCCGGTGAAACGGGCGTGGCGTGGGTCACTTCTACGGTGGCTGATGCGGTGGCAAGGAGCGCGGCACGTGCGTCGACGTCTCCGGCCGCGGGGGCCAGCGGCGCTTCGGCCGGCGCGGCGTGTTCCTGGCGCTGGCGCGCGGCGCTTCCCCATGCGCGTGACAGCGCATCGAGCGCGATGCGCCACGGTGCGCGGCGGGAGGCGGTGATCCGGTTCGCTTGCATGATTCCAGTGGGGTTCGGGCGGCGGCGCGCGTGTCCGGCAAAGGACGGCGCGCTCACGTCGGGCTCGCGCCTGCCGCCGGGGGTGTGCCGGAACGGGCGCGGCACGCTTTATCAGGCGAGTTATCGGCTCAAGCGGGCGGTTTCTTTAACAAGTCACTGGAACGCCACAATCATGCTGGCCCTAAAGACTTGTCGAGCGATTGTCGATATCGAGTTTCATATTATGTATGTCCGCGTTATCGGTTACAGTGGCGCGGTTTCAGCAGCAAACGGTTTCTCCGCCCACGGCCAGCCATCGCCGCGTTGTGAATTCCCAGCTTCCGTTCGCCTCATGATCGACTTCCTTTCGCTGCCGGTTCGGGCTCGAGCCCGGATCGTCAGACCGGCCTTCACGCATCCTTCACACACGCCAACGGCAACGTTCGCGCTCCGGCACGCTCAAGCGCGGTTCCCGACATGCCTGATTCGTTCCTGAGGCGCTCGATACTGGGGCGACGGGGCCAGAGCGTCTATGTGGGCCGCCAGCCCATTCTCGATGGCGACGGCGCGCTGGTCGCCTACGAACTGCTGTTCCGCGACAGTCCCGACAACCGCGCGCGCGTCCACGACGACGTGCAGGCCACCGCCCACGTGGTGGCCCGTACGGTGGGGGAGATCGGCGTGCCGGCGGTGCTCGGTCCGTATCCGGGCTACGTGAACATGAGCCGCGAACTGCTGTTCGACGACATCGTGCACATCATGCAGCCGCAGCGCTTCGTGCTGGAGCTGCTCGAAAACATCACCTTCGACGACGTGCTGTTCAAGCGCTGCGCACAGCTGCGCAAGGCGGGCTTCCGCTTCGCGCTCGACGACGTCGTGCGGCTCGACGAACCGTTGCTCGAGGCGCTGCCCTCGGTCGACATCGTCAAGGTCGATTTCCTCGCCGCCGATCGCGCGCATCTCCCGGAACTGGCGGCGGCGGTAAAACTGCAGGGCAAGCAGCTGGTGGCCGAGAAGGTCGAGACGCACGAGGACTTCTCGCAGGCCAGGAAGCTCGGCTTCGATCTGTTCCAGGGATATTTCTTCGCGCGGCCGCAGGTGCTGTCGGCGCGGCGCGCCAGCCCGGCGCGCGGCGCGCTGCTGCGGCTGATGACCGTGCTCGCCGGCGAACCCGGCATGCGCGAACTCGAAACCGAACTCAAGCGCAACCCGGATATCGTCGTGCAGCTGATGCGCCTCGCCAATTCGAGCGCGCAGACGCGCGGGCGGCGCGTGTCATCGCTGCGCGAGGCGATCGCGGCGGTCGGCACCCGCCAGCTGATGCGCTGGGCGCAGTTGCTGCTCTATGCGGACGGCAGCGGCCTGCCGTGGCGCTCGGACCCGCTGCTGCAACTCGTCGGCACCCGCGCGCGCTTCCTGGAACTCGCGGCCGGCGTGCTGCGTCCCGGCGACGAAGCGCTCGCCGACGCCGCCTACATGACCGGCATCTTTTCGCTGGTGCACGTCGTGCTCGACATGCAGCCGGCGGAGATTCTCGATAAGCTCCATCTGGCGGCCGAAATCCGCACCGCGATCCTCTCGGGCGTAGGTCCGCTCGGCACGCTGCTGGGCGTCGCGCGGGCGTCGGAGCGGGGCGATGCGCCCGCCATCGACGCGAGCCGCCTGGCGCAACCCGGCCTCAACGCGCTCACGCCTGCCATGCTGGCGAAGCTGCAAGTGGAGGCGGCGGCGTGGTTCGCCGAGCATCGCCTGGACGAGGACACCGGCAACGCGTGACGGGCGCGCGCGGCGCACCCATTTCATCGACATTCACCGCAAGGAGCGCGCATGAACAGCAAGTCTCTCAACCGGACGGCGCGCAGCGCCCGCATGTGGGCGGCGGCCATCGCCTGCGCAGCCGTGCTCCAGCCGCTCACCGCGTCCGCGACGCTCAAGCCCGGCGATGCCGCGCCCAACTTCACCGCGCAGGCCTCGCTCGGCGGCAACGTGTACGACTACTCGCTCGCCGACGCGCTGAAGAAAGGGCCGGTGGTGCTGTACTTCTATCCGGCCGCGTTCACCAAGGGCTGCACGATCGAGGCGCACGAGTTCGCCGAGGCAGTCGATCAATACAAGGCGGAAGGCGCGACGGTCATCGGCGTGTCGCACGACAACATCGACACGCTCAAGCAGTTCTCCGTCAGCGAATGCCGCAGCAAGTTTCCGGTGGCCGCCGACGCCGATTCGAAGATCATCCGCTCGTACGACGCCTCGATGCCCATGAAGAGCACGATGGCCAATCGCGTCTCGTACGTGATCGCGCCGGACGGCAAGGTCATCTACGAGTACACGAGCCTGTCGCCGGACCAGCACGTCAGCAACACGCTGCAGGCGCTGCGCGACTGGAACGCGAAGCACAAGGCGCAGTGAAGCACTGCGGTTGTCTGATCTGAACGCGCTGGAGGCGCCATGCCTATCGTTGTCGGACTGATCGTTATCGGCCTGCTGATCTACGGCGCGATCTGGTCATTCGATGCCATTCACGCCCACTTCGGCCTCGGCGCGGCGATAGGCGCGGCGGTGGTCGTGCTGGCGCTCATCGCGGCCGGGGTGATGCGCTGGCTCGCGAGCCGTCGGGAGATCGCGCCAAACCTGAGCCGCGGCGAGCACGGCGACTGGACCCACGAACTCAAGGCCGAGTGGGGCGGCGTGCGGCTGGCGGCGGGCAAGCGCCTGTGCGACGTGCGCGTGGGCGAGGCGCACGGCAGCTACATCTTCGCGGACCTGCGCGGCGCGCGCATGCTGGAGCCGGCGGGCGGCGGCGCATGGCAGGTCGCGCTCGACGTGCGCGACGCGCAGCACGGTGAGTGGACCTTGCCGATGCGCGATCGCGCGCAGGCGCACCAGTGGGCGCGGCTGCTTACGCTGGCGACCCAGCAGAAGCTCTGATCATTCGGCGTGGTAGCCCATGTCGCCACGCACCTTGCCGCGAAACACCCAGTAGGACCAGACCACGTAGATGATCAGCACCGGCAGCAGGAACATCGTGCCGATCAGCAGGAATTGCTGCGAGAGCGGCGCCGTCGAGGCATCCCATAACGTCACCGACGGCGGCGCGATGAACGGCCACAGGCTGATTACGAGGCCGGTGAAGGCGAGAAAGAACAGCCCCATCGAGCACAGGAACGGCGTGACTTCGCGGCCCTTCGCGAGACTGGTCCACAGCGTCCACGCGAGCAGCACGGTCAGCACCGGCACCGGCGCGAACACGAGACTGTCCGGAAAGCCGAACCAGCGCGCCGCGATGCGCGCGTCCTTGAGCGGCGTCCACAGGCTGATGAGCAGGATGAACGCAATCACGCCGATGAGCGCGTAACGCGCCATGCGCCGTCCCCACTCCTGCAATTCCCCCTCGGTCTTGAGCACGAGCCAGGTCGTGCCTTGCAGCGCGTAGCCGAAGATCATGCCGACGCCGGTCAGGAGCGGAAACGGCGCGACCCAGTTCCAGCTGGTGCCGGCGTAGACGCGGCCTTCGATCGGAAAGCCCTGGATGAACATGCCGAGCACGATGCCTTGCGAGAACGTGGCGACCAGCGAACCGACGCCGAATGCGCCGTCCCACAGCCGCTTGCGTGCGCCGATCACCTCGCGGAACTCGAACGCGACGCCGCGGAAGATCAGGCCGAGCAGCATGAACAGAATGGGGAAATAGACGGCCGGTACGATGATCGCGAAAGCCAGCGGAAACACCGCGAACAGTCCGCCGCCGCCGAGGATCAGCCAGGTTTCGTTGAAGTCCCAGACCGGCGCGACGGAGTTGATCATCAGGTTGCGCGACTCGCCGTCGCGGCGCAGCAGGAACATGATGCCGACGCCCAGATCGAAGCCGTCGAGCAGCACGTACATGAATACCGCCAGCGCGAGAATGGCGGCCCACAGGGGCACGAGATCGAGCATCGGGTTCTCCGGTTCGGTTCTTGTCAGTGCGATCGGGTGCGTCCGGCGGCGCTCAGGAGCGCCCGCGGCCCGGCGGGACGATGTCGTCGCCGCTCACCGGACGCGCCGCGCTGCCCGCACCCGCCGATACCGCCGAAAGCGGCCGTGCGGCGCGCGTCTTCGTATCGAGCTCGTCCTTCTCGTGCGCATGCGCGACTTCCGCCGGTCCGACCCGCACCAGCCGGCGCAGCAGGAAGAAGCCCGCGCCGAAGATCACGAGGTAGGCGAGCACATAGAGCAGCCACGAGAGGCCGACATCGGCGGCGGTCAGGGACGGCGTCACCGAATCCTTGGTGCGCAGCAGGCCGTACACGGTCCACGGCTGGCGGCCCGCTTCGGTGGTCGTCCAGCCGGCGATCACCGCGATGAAGCCCGCCGGCATCGACCAGGTCGCGCAGCGCAGCCAGCGCGTGCTCGTCTCCACCTTGCCGCGCGCGAACAGCACGATGCCCCACAGCACGAGCGCGAACATCAGCAGCGCGATGCCCACCATGATGTGGAACGCGAAGAACACCACCGCGACGGGCGGCCGGTCCTCGCGCGGGAAATCCTTCAGGCCGCGCACATAGCCGTTCGGATCGTGCGTCAGATAGAGGCTGCCCAGGACCGGAATCGAGATCTCGAAGTGATTGCGTTCCTCGTCCTGATCGGGAATCGAGAAGATATTGGCCGGGATGCGCGTGCCGGATTCCCACAGGCCTTCCATCGCGGCGAGCTTGGCGGGCTGGTGCTTCAGCGTGTTGAGGCCGTGCGAGTCGCCGAGCACCATCTGGATCGGCACCATGATGATCAGGAAGATCAGCGACATCTTCACCATCACGCGGCTTTCCTCGAGCGCGCGCCGCTGCCGCAGGTACATCGCGCCGACGCCGAGAATCACGAAGCCGGTCGTCACGAGGAACGCGCTCACGGTATGGCTCAGCCGGTACGGAAACGAGGGCGAGAAGATGACGTCGAAGAAGCTGACCACCTCGAACCGGCCGTCGGGCGTGATGCGATGGCCTTGCGGCGTCTGC
Source organism: Caballeronia sp. LZ034LL (assembly GCF_031451215.1). Lineage (NCBI taxonomy): Bacteria > Pseudomonadati > Pseudomonadota > Betaproteobacteria > Burkholderiales > Burkholderiaceae > Caballeronia > Caballeronia sp. LZ034LL. The sequence continues at coordinate 1,977,909 of NZ_JARUXR010000001.1, read as the reverse complement.
ATCCAGCTGTTCACGGCGAGAATCCAGAACGACGAGATCACCGTGCCGGCCGCGACGAACACCGCCGACATGACGTGCGCCCATTGCGGCACCAGCTTGCGGCCGAACAGCAGGACGCCGAGAAACGCCGATTCGAGGAAAAACGCCGTCAGCACCTCGTAGCCCATCAGCGGGCCGACGACGTTGGCGGTGGCATCGGAGAAGCGGCTCCAGTTGGTGCCGAACTGGAACGGCATGACGAGGCCCGACACCACGCCCATCCCGAACGACACCGCGAAGATCTTGAGCCAGAACGCCGACAGGCGGCGGTAGACGTCGCGCTTCGTCACCCACCAGTTGAATTCGAGCGTGGCGATGAAGCAGGACAGGCCGACCGTGAAAGCCGGCAGCAGAATGTGGAACGCGACGACCCAGGCGAACTGGAAACGGGACAGCAGGACCGAATCGACATGCATGAACGCTCCTTTTGAGGCATTCCTGAGACGGGTGGCGCGACCCGACGCCGCGCGCCGGCGCCGGCAGGTTGTTCCTGGCTTCCGTGATTAATACACGCTTTTGATGACGGAGGTCGGGCGCGGCGTCAACCGGACGGCCGATCCGGGGCGTCGGCACCTCATGGACCAGCTTCAAGCACCACTTTGGTAAAATCCGGTCTTCGTTTCAAGGCCCGGCGGACGACCGCCTGCGCATCGTGTCCATCGGGGACGGCCCCGCTTTCAAGGGAGTCACCCCATGTCCTGGATTCTGCTGTTCATCGCCGGCCTGCTCGAAGTTGCCTGGGCCGCCGGCCTCAAAACCTCCGAAGGCTTCACCCGGCTGTGGCCGTCCGTCTTTACCCTCGTCACCGCCACCGGCAGCTTCGTGCTGCTCGCGATGGCCATGCGGCAACTTCCCCTCGGCACGGCCTACGCGGTCTGGACGGGGATCGGCGCGGTCGGCGCTTTCGTGTTCGGCATCGTGTTCATGGGCGAGGCGCTCACGGCGGCGCGCGTGCTGAGCGCCGTGCTGATCGTCGCGGGGCTGATCGGCCTCAAGCTCTCGTCAGGGCATTGAAAGTACGGCCGGCGCGGCCGTACGCTGGCGCACCGGGAACGCCGATCGCTTGGGTTGTTGCTGCACCGCGTGGTTTTGCGTGGATATAATGGTCTGAGGTCAACCGGTTTTCGTCCGATTCCTGTCTTCTGTGCGCCGCCCGATGCGCCATTGCGCCATCGCATGATCGGGCCGCACGGCTTTAATCCGGCAGGCGGCGTTTTTTTCATCATCCCGGAATGACCGCAATTTTCAGCCGGTCAATCGCCCGCCAGCGGCGAACCTCGGCAGGCAGCATCAAGGGAGGCGGCAATGCTTGAGTCACTTTCGCTCGCGGCGGGCCTGTCATGGGCGAGCGGGCTGCGCCTGTACCTGACGGTCTTCATCGCCGGGATGTTCCAGCGCATGGGCCTCGTCCACCTGCCGGATTCCCTCGCCATTCTCAGTTCTCCGTGGGTGATCGGCGTCGCCGCGGTGCTCACCGTCGTCGAATTCCTCGCCGACAAGATCCCCGCCGTCGATTCCCTGTGGGACGCGGTCCACATCTTCATTCGTATCCCTGCGGGCGCGGTGCTCGCGGCCGGCGCGCTCGGCCACGCCGATCCCGCCATGCTGACCATCGCGGCGCTCGCGGGCGGCACGCTCGCCGGCGCATCGCATTTCGCCAAGGCGGGCACGCGCGCGCTCATCAATCTTTCGCCGGAACCGGTGTCGAACTGGGCGGCCTCGACCACCGAGGATGTCGGCGCGCTCGCGGGCATCACGCTCGCGCTGTTCGTGCCGCTGCTGTTCCTCATCCTTGTGCTGGTGTTCCTCGTGCTCGCGGGCTGGGCCTTGCCGCGTCTCGCGCGCGGCGTGCACGGCGGCGTGTCGCGCATGGCCAAGCACATGCTGCCCGGCACCTATGCGCGCATCGACCGGCTGCGGAGCAAGCACGATTGAGCACCGCAGCGAAACCCGGTTCCAACGCTTCCCACGTCACACCCAAGGCCGGCGCGGCCCACGCGCCCGTGCGGCTCGGCCTCGTGCCGCTGATGCGCCAGGCGTGGCGCATGACCGCACGCGACTGGCGCGCGGGCGAGCTGACCATGCTGCTGCTCGCGCTGGTGCTGGCGGTGGCCGCGCTGTCGAGCGTCGGCTTTCTGGCCGATCGCATGCGTCAGGGGCTGGCCCGCGACGGCCGCCAGATGATCGCCGCCGATTTCGTCGTGCGCGCCGATCATCCCGTCGATGCGAAGTTTGCCAGTGAAGCGAAGTCGCTCGGACTGGAGACGGCGGGCACCACGATTTTCCCGAGCATGATCAGCTCGACCGCGGCGCAGCCTGCCTCGCGGCTCGCGGCGATCAAGGGCGTGACCGACGGCTATCCGTTGCGCGGGGCGCTGCGCATCGCGCCCGCCGTCGATGCGCCCGACGCCCCCGCCCACGGCATCCCCGCGCTGGGCACGGTCTGGGCCGATCCCGCGCTGCTCGATGCTCTCAAGACGAAGGTCGGCGGGACGCTCAAGGTCGGCACACGCACCTTCACGGTGGCGGGCGTCATCACGCGTGAGCTGGATCGCGGTTTCTCGTTCGTGAACTTCTCGCCGCGCCTGATGATGCGTGCCGACGAGATCGCGGGCACTGGCCTGAACGGCTATGGCAGCCGGGTCACGTATCGCCTGCTGGTGGCGGGGCCGGACGATCGGGTGGAACAGTTCGCGAAGTTTGCGCGCGATCAGGTGGACGGCGGCAAGCTGCGCGGCGTCGGTCTGGAATCGCTGTCGGACGGCCAGCCGCAGGTGCGCCAGACGATCGACCGCGCGAGCCACTTCCTCACGCTCGTGTCGCTGCTGACCGCGCTGCTCGCGGCGGTCGCCATCGCCATGGCCGCGCATCGTTTCGCGCGCCGCCATCTCGACGGCTGCGCCGCGATGCGCTGCCTCGGCGTCAGCCAGCGCACGCTGCGTTTGCTGTTCCTGAACGAATTCCTCGCGATCGGCGTGATCGGCAGCGTGACGGGCGTCGTGCTCGGTTTCGGCGGGCATCTCGTGCTGCTGAACTGGCTGGGCTCGCTGGTCGATGTCGAATTGCCGCAGGCCAGCGCATGGCCCGCACTGCAAGGCATCGCGATGGGTCTCGTGCTGCTGCTCGGCTTCGCGCTGCCGCCGCTGCTGCCGATCACGCGCGTGCCGCCGGTCCACGTGATCCGCCGCGAACTCGGCGATGCGCAACGGGTCGCGCATGCGGCCTATGGCGTCGGCGTGCTGTTGTTCGCGGCGCTGCTGATCGTCGCGGCGGGCGAGTGGAAGCTCGGCGGCATCGTCGCGGGCGGTTTTGCGGCCGGCTTGCTCGTGTTCGGCGCGATCGCGCGCGCGGCGCTCTGGGCGGCGGCGCGCTTCGTGCGGCGCGAGCGCAGCCGGGCGGGCGTGGGCTGGCGCTATGCGCTGGCGTCGCTGGAACGGCGCAGCGGCTCGAGCGCGCTGCAGATCACCGCGCTCGGCATCGGGCTGATGTGCCTGCTGCTGATCGGCATGACGCGCAACGATCTGATCAAGGGCTGGCGCGATGCCACGCCGCCCGACGCGCCCAACCAGTTCCTCATCGATATCCAGCCGGACCAGCGCGCCGGCGTGCTGGACTATTTACACACGCACGGTCAGCCGGCCGCCGTGCTGTCGCCGATGGTGCGCGCGCGGCTCGTGTCGATCAACGGCAAGCCGGTGAATCCCGACAACTACGACAAGGCCGATGCGAAGCGCCTCGTCGATCGCGAATTCAACCTGTCCTACACCACCCAGCTGCCCGACGACAACCGCGTGACGCAGGGCACGTGGTTCGGCACGGACGCGAAGCCGCAAGTGTCGATCGAAGAGGGCATCGCGAAGACGATCCGCGTGAAAGAGGGCGACATGCTGCGTTTCGACGTCGCCGGGCTGCCGGTGGAAGCGCCGGTGACGAGCTTGCGCAAGGTCGACTGGAATTCGTTCAAGGTGAACTTCTTCGTGCTGATGCCGCCCGAAGCGCTCGCCGATCTGCCCGCCACCTTCATCACGAGCTTTCATCTGCCCGAGAGCGGACAACGGATGATCGACGGGCTGGTCGCGCGCTATCCGAACGTCACGGCCATCGACGTCGCGCCGATCCTCGCGCAGATTCATCGCACGCTCGCGCAGGTGATCGGCGCGGTGCAGTTCCTGTTCATCTTCACGCTTGCGGCCGGCGTGCTCGTGCTGTATGCGGCGCTCGCCGGCACGCGCGACGAACGCGTGCGCGAGTCGGCGCTGCTGCGCGCGCTCGGCGCGTCGCACCGGCAGGTGCGCGCGGTGCAGATTGCGGAGTTCGTCGCGGTGGGCGCGTTGTCGGGCCTGATGGCGGCGCTCGGCGCGCAGGGCATCGGCTATGTGCTGGCCGCGCGCGTGTTCGAATTCCATATCGATTTCAATCCGTGGCTCGTGCCGGCGGGCGTGGTCGCGGGCGTCGCCTGCGCGGGTCTGAGCGGCTGGCTGAGCCTGCGCCGCGTGCTCGCGCGTCCCGCGTTGCAGTCGCTGCGCGATGCCTAGTGTTTCACCGATTCTCAAGCAATGACCGAAGTCAATTCCTCCTCTCCTTCTCCCGAAGACGAAGTCCGGCAGCCGACGGCGTTCGAGCTGATCGGCGGCGAAGAGCGCCTGCGAGCGCTCGTCGACCGCTTTTATGACCTGATGGACCTCGAAGCGGAGTTCGCGGGCATCCGCGCGCTGCATCCGCCGACGCTCGACAATTCGCGCAACAAGACGTTCTGGTTCCTGTGCGGCTGGATGGGCGGACCGGATCACTACATCAGCCGTTTCGGCCATCCGCGTCTGCGGGCGCGGCATCTGCCGTTTGCGATTGCGTCGAGCGAACGCGATCAATGGCTGCGCTGCATGGCCTGGGCGATGGAGGACATCGGCCTCGACGAAGGCTTGCGCGAGCGGCTGCTCACATCGTTCTTCGACACGGCCGACTGGATGCGCAACCGTCCCGGTTGAATCGCTGGCTTTTGTATCGGTTCGATTGCGCCGGGTGTGCTGCATCATGTCCGCTCGCAGGCGCTCAGGCGTCTCATCCCCGAATACAGCAAGGAAGCACGATCATGGGCACACGCGCGCTATTCCGCGAGGACGCATATCTGACGCACTGCGAGGCGAGGATCACCGCCATCGACGAGCAGGGCATCCAGCTCGATCAGACCGTGTTCTATCCGCTCGGCGGCGGTCAGGCAGGCGATGCGGGCACGCTGAAACGTGCGGACGGCACGACGATCGTCATCGCCGATACGCGCAAGGCGAAGTTCGAAGGCGCCACGCCCGACGACGCCGTCCATGTCCCGGCGCCCGATCAGGAAGCGGCGCTGGCCGGCCTGACAGTCGGCGACACGGTGACGGCGGAAATCGACTGGGCGCAGCGCTACCGGCGCATGCGCCTGCACACGGCGAGTCATCTGATCTGTGCGGTGCTGCCGTATCCGGTGGACGGCTGCAGCATCACGACCGACTACGCGCGCCTCGATCTCGCGACTGTCGAGCCGATCGAGCGGGAAGCAGTCGAAGCGAAGCTGAATGCGCTGATCAGCGGCGCGCATGATGTGCGCACCGAATGGATCACCGACGACGAAATGTCCGCGCGCCCCGAACTCGTACGCACGATGAGCGTGAAGCCGCCGATGGGTCTCGGCCGCGTGCGGTTGCTGCGCATCGACGAAGTGGACCTGCAGCCGTGCGGCGGCACGCATGTGCGCAACACGAACGAGATCGGCGTTTTGCGTATCGCGAAGCTGGAGAAGAAGAGCGCGCGCACACGGCGGCTCGTGCTGGAACTGGCCTGAACGTGGCGGACGAAATCGATCCGCGCGCGCAGTCGGTGCTCGACATGTGGTTCGGCGCGCCAGGTTCGGCCGAGTTCGGCACCGATCGCAAGCTGTGGTGGAAGAAGAAGCGCGCGTTCGACGCGCAACTCACCGAGCGCTTCGGCGCACTGCTCGTGACCGCGCATGAAGATGGTCTGCGCGAATGGGAGCGCGCACCGCTGTCGATGCTCGCGCTGATCGTGCTGCTCGACCAGTTCTCGCGCAACTGCTTTCGCAACACGCCGCGCGCGTTCGCCGGCGATGCCCGCGCGCTGTCACTGGCGCGCACACTGGTCGCACGAGGCGACGACATGCGACTGCCGAGCGCCTGGCACCGCGCGTTCGCCTACATGCCTTTCGAGCACGATGAATCGATGCCGAGCCAGCACGAAGCGCTGCGTCTCTTCAAGCAGCTGATGGACGAGACCGGCATCTCGTCCTTTCACGAAGCGGCGCAACGGCATGCGGACGTGATCGCGCGGTTCGGGCGCTTTCCGCATCGCAACCGCATTCTCGGGCGCACGACCTTGCCCGAGGAAGAAGCCTGGCTCGCCGCGCACGGCGGCTTCTGAACGCGCTGCTTAGCGGCCGCCGGCGACGTCGAGAATCGCGCCGGTCACGTACGACGACTCGTCCGACAGCAGCCAGACAATCGATTCACCCACTTCCTCCGCCGTGCCCGCACGTCCGATCGGCGTCTGCACGCCCAGCACATGCGCACGATCCGGCTTGCCGCCGCTCGCGTGGATTTCGGTGTCGATGAGACCCGGGCGGATCGCATTCACGCGCACGCCCTCGCGGCCGAGTTCCTTCGAGAGCCCGAGCGTCAGCGTATCGATGGCGCCTTTGGAACCCGCGTAATCGACATACTCGTTCGGTCCGCCGAGCCTTGCCGCCGCCGACGACACATTCACCAGCGAGCCGCCCCGGCCGCCGCGCGAAGTGGACAGGCGCCGCGCCGCTTCACGCGCGCACAGGTACGCGCCGAGCACGTTGATGTCGAAGATGCGCTTCATGCGCGCCACGTCCATGTCGGCGAGCGCGGAGCCCGGCGCGACGATGCCCGCGTTGTTCACCACGCCATCGAGCGGGCCGAAGGCTTGCTCGGTGGCGTCGAACATGGCGATGACGGAGGCTTCGTCGCTGACATCGCCCGCGATGGCGAGCGCCTTGCCGCCCGCCGCGCTGACCGCCGCGACGGTCTCTTCGGCAGCAGCGGCGTTGGACGCATAGTTCACGCCGACGGACCAGCCGCGCCGGCCGGCGAGCACCGCCGCCGCGCGGCCGATGCCGCGGCTGCCGCCGGTAATCAGGATGACTTTGGACATCGGACGGCTTCCCCTTAAGTTGGAACGTTCAGACGGCGTCGCGCTTCTGGGCCCACTTGTCGTGCACGGGCGGCGTGTAGGCTGCGAGCTTCGCGATCATTTCGTCCGGCCCGGCCGCAACCTGGATGATGTCGAGATAGGGCGCGCGCATGAAGCCTTCCTCGACGGTATGACGCAGCATCGCCATCAGCGGATCGTAGTAGCCGTTCACGTCGAGCAGGCCGACCGGCTTCTGGTGATAACCCAGTTGCGCCCACGTATAGACCTCGAAGAACTCCTCGAAGGTGCCGACGCCGCCCGGCATCGCGACGAACGCGTCCGAAAGATCCGCCATCATCTTCTTGCGCTCGTGCATGTCGGGCACGACGTGCAGTTCGGTCAGGTCGGTGTGGCCCACTTCCTTCGCGAGCAGCAGTTCGGGAATCACGCCGACCGCACGGCCGCCGGCGGCGAGGACTTCATCGGCGATCAGGCCCATCAGGCCGACGCGTCCGCCGCCATAGACGAGTGCGAGATCGTTCTTCACCAGTGCGCGGCCGAAGGCCTTGGCTGCTTCGGCATAGACGGGGCGGGCGCCGCTCGCGGAGCCGCAATAGACACATACTGCTTTCATTGCCTGGAATCCTTGGTTTCGTTCTTCGCCGCAGGGAGCGGCGCGGGTGTTTCGTCGCGCGGCGCGCGGAAGTCGGCGAACTCGCGCTTCGGCAGCTTGCCCGACACGAGGTCGTCGAACAGCTGGCGCGAGCGGCCGCGCAGATACGGCGCCATGATCGAGATGATGTGCTGGCTCGCCTGATGCAGCTCCGCGCGGATCGCTTCCTGGTCGTTGTACTTGCGCGGGTTCATCACGTACTGGTACGACAGCCAGTAGGTGGCGATCACGCCCATGTTGGTCGCGATCACCTGGATTTCCTCGGGCGTCGCGACCATTTCCTGATCGGCGACCAGCGCTTCGCACAGACGGCTCGCGAAGCGCACCTTGTGCGTGATGATCTGCTTGAAGTGCGTTTCGAGCGTGCGGTTGCGCGCCAGCAGGTCGTTGAGATCGCGATACAGGAAACGATACGTCCAGAGGAAGTCCGCCATGTATTGCAGATACGACCACATCTCGTCGATGGTCGGACGATGGTCGTCCGGAAAGCGCAGCCGCTTTTGAATCTGCTGCTCGAACTGCGCGAAGATGCTGTTGATGATGTCGTCTTTGTTGCGGAAATGGTAGTACAGGTTGCCCGGACTGATTTCCATCTCCTCGGCGATCGTCGTCGTGGTGACGTTCGGCTCGCCGATATCGTTGAACAGTTTCAGCGACAGCTCGAGTATCCGTTCGCGCGTGCGGCGGGGTGGTTTGGCTTCCATGTCGTCCGACCTTGGCAGCGGGCCTGCGGCTCGGAATGAGCATTCGCGCGCGGCTTCCGTTGCTGTTACTGAGAATGTCGGACGATTATAAACCGGCCGTTCGGCCACACCGGACGTGCGCCGCGCGGCAGTCCCTTCGCTACACGATACGCGCGAACCACGCGGATGCAAGCGGCCAAAGAATCAGTCCCCAGGTGATCAGGCAAGTGCCGAGCGCGACCATCACGGCCGCGCTGCCGAGATCCTTCGCGCGTTTCGAGAGTTCGTGACGTTCGAGCGAGATGCGATCGATGGCCGCCTCGACGCTCGAATTGAGCAACTCGACGATCAGCACGAGCAGCACCGAGGCGATCAGCGCCGCGCGTTCCACCGGCGCGACCGGCACGAACAGGCTGCACGGCAGCAGGATCGCGGCGAGCGTCAGTTCCTGGCGGAACGCGCTTTCCTCGCGGATCGCGACCTGGAAGCCGTACAGCGAGTTCTTCATCGCGTGCCACGCGCGCGTCACGCCGCGATTGCCCTTGTACGGATTGAAGGGCAGGTCGTCGGGGCTCAGGGGTTCGCGGGTCGGCGGACTTGCGCCATTCGCGCCGTTCGTGCCCTTGATCGGGTTCGACGTATCGTCCCGGTCGTCGTCGATCTCGTCGTCGAACGGATCGCGTACGGACGCGTTCGCATCGGCATGTTCCCGCGGCGCCGCGCGTCGCGTCATGCGGCCGCCCGTTCGGAGGTCGCGCGCGGTCCGAAATGACGCAGATGCGAGGCAAACTGCTCCGACGCCGCGCGCCACGAGAAGCGCTCGGCCCATGCGCGTGCATCGCTGCGTTCGATCTTCAGCGCCTGCAGGCAGGCTTCGCGCAGGTCGTCGTTCAGCGCGCCCGGACCTTCGGTGCCGAGCACGTCGATCGGACCCGTCACCGGATAGGCCGCGACCGGCGTGCCGCAGGCCATCGCTTCGAGCAGCACGAGGCCGAAGGTGTCGGTGCGGCTCGGGAACACGAAGACATCGGCGGCGGCGTAGACCTTCGCCAGTTCCGGCTGCGACAGCACGCCGAGATAATTCACGTTGGTGTATTTCGACTTCAGTTCGGCGAGCGCCGGGCCTTCGCCCGCGACCCACTTCGAACCGGGCAGGTCGAGCTTGAGGAACGCCTCGACGTTCTTCTCTACCGCCACGCGTCCTACATACAGGAAGATCGGCCGCGCGGTGTTGAGGACCTTCGAGTCCATCGGCTGGAAGATCTCGAGATCGACGCCGCGCGTCCACAGCACCACGTTCGTGAAGCCGTAGCGCTCGAGATCGCTGCGCACCACCGGCGTGGGCGCCATGACCGCCTGCGACGGCTTGTGGAACCAGTGCAGAAAGCGATACGTGAGCGCCAGCGGAATGCCGAAGCGCGCCTTCACGTACTCGGGAAAACGGGTGTGGTAGGCGGTCGTGAAGGGCAGCTTGTGACGCTTCGCATAGGCGCGCGCGGCGAGGCCGAGCGGGCCTTCCGTCGCGATGTGCAGCGCGTCCGGCTCGAACGCGTTGATGCGTTCCGCGACGCGGCGGCCCGGCATCAGCGAGAGGCGGATTTCAGGGTACGTGGGGCAGGGAATCGTCCGGAATTCGAGCGGCGTGAGCAACTCCACGCGATGTCCGAGCGCGGTGAGTTCCTTCGTCGTCTGCGTGAGCGTGCGCACGACGCCGTTGACCTGCGGCTGCCATGCGTCGGTAACGATCATGATTTTCATCGGTTCGGCCCTGAGTTGGTGTCGCTTGAAGGGTTCGGCGCGGGGTTCAGACCGTCGCGCGCGCTCGCGTGGCGCGCTGCGAAGGCGAGCGCATGACGGTCCAGTAGACGATCTTCAGTTCACCGTCGTAAGTCTCGACGAGCGCCGACAGGCTCTCGACCCAGTCGCCGTCGTTGCAGTACAGAACGCCGTCGATGTCGCGAATCTCGGCCTTGTGGATGTGTCCGCAGACGACGCCGTCGCAGCCGCGGCGGCGCGCTTCGTCGGTCATCACCTTTTCGAACTGGGAGATGAAGTTGACGGCGTTCTTCACCTGGTGCTTCAGGTACTGCGACAGCGACCAGTAATTGAAGCCGAACTTCGTGCGCACGCGATTGAACCAGCGGTTCAGGAGCAGGATCATCGTGTAGGCGGTGTCGCCGAGATAGGCGAGCCACTTCGCGTGCTGGATCACGCCGTCGAAGAGATCGCCGTGCACGATCCACAGGCGCTTGCCGGCGAGCGTCGTGTGGAACGCCTCGCCGCGCACGTGGATGTCGCCGAACGCGAGGTCGCAGAACTGGCGCGCGGCTTCGTCGTGATTGCCGGGAATGTAGATGACCTGGGTGCCCTTGCGCGCCTTGCGCAGGATCTTCTGCACGACGTCGTTGTGCGCCTGCGGCCAGAACCAGCCCTTGCGCAACTGCCAGCCGTCGATGATGTCGCCCACCAGGTACAGGTACTCCGACTCGTGATGGCGCAGGAAGTCGAGCAGATACGGCGCCTGGCAGCCGCCGGAGCCGAGATGGATGTCCGACAGCCAGATGGTGCGATAGCGTTGGGGTTCGTCGGCGGAGTCGTCGCCGTCGCCGTCGTGCGCGGTCGCGAGGGTGCGCGGATCGACGGGGTTCGATGCGCCCGCCGGTGCGGCTGGCGGTGAGTCGGTGGATTCGGAGCGCAGCGTGGGTCCGGCGCGCAGCTCGCCGTTGCCGAAGCGGAAAGGAGACGACGTCAGTTCAAAAGGAGGCTCGATTGCCGGGCGGACAGACGAGTGGTAGGCCATAGGCTCGCGCATCGGGTTTCGGTATGCGCATTGCGCCATGCGGCCATTACCGAGCCGTGACAGTCACGAGAAGTTCTTATTACTTGACAACGGCCTGGGCCGTGACGATGCGCGTGCCGGCGAGCCGGTCATGCAGGAACTGACGCGCCGGATCGAGGCGCACGGCGGCGGCCCACAGCACGATCCACGCGGCGAAGACCGCGAGCGTCTGGGGCACGGCGAGGGAGAAGAGCGGATGCAGCGCGAGCGGCGGCAGGAACCAGAGCCAGGCGAGCACGTAGCGCGCGAAGGCACGGCCGGGACGAAGGGGCTGACCGTGCGTATCGACGAGCTTGAGGCGCCAGGTTTTCATCGGCAGCGTCTGGCCGCCGTGGGTCCAGAAGTACACGAAATACGCGGCGAGCACGATGCCGATCCACGCCATCAGCCAGTTGTGATGCGTGAGGCCGTTGCGTTGCTGCGTGAGCGTGCTGAACAGATAGCCGGCGATGAACACCACGCCGAACAGGATGACGCTCTCGTAGAGCATCGTGGCGAGCCGGCGGCGCAGCGTGGGCGCGCGCAACGGGTCGGCGGCGGGGATCACAGGTGGGGCGCTCATGAGCCGCTCACGAGCCGTTGTACATCGAAGGCGCCTGTTGCGGCGATACCGGAATGGGCGTGGCCGGTGCGATGCTCGCGGCGTTCGGAATGGCCGGCGAGATCGGCGCGCCGGACGCGGGCGCTGCCGTGCCGGGGGCCGCGGCCGAACCGCCTTCCGGATGAGCGCCAGCATGACCCTGTTCGCGCGCGGTGACGATCCGGTTGATGTCCTTCACTTCGGTCTTGCCGGTGGGCGGCGCGGAAACGACGTTGCCGCGGCGCGTGCGCTCGCTCGCCGCCAGCTTCTTCTTCTGCTCCTCGGACAGCTTCTGGTAAGCGTCCCAGGCCTTTTCGCGCTTCTCCAGCGGCACCGATTTCGACACCTGGTAGTTTTCACGCGCGACCTTGCGCTGGTCGGGCGTGAGGCGCACCCATTCTTCCATGCGCTGATGCAGATGCTTCTGCGCATCCGGCGACATGCGATGAAAGCGCGAGGCGATCTTGAGCCACTTCTGCTTGCGTTCGTCGGAGAAGGAGTCCCACTGCGTGGCGAACGGCGCGAGCGCGACGCGTTGCGCGTCGGTCAGGTGATTCCAGGAAAGCGGGCTGGTGGAGGCGGGCGCAGCGGCGCTGCCGTCCGGCGAGGTAGCCGAACCGCCGACCGGCGCGGCGGCGGCGGAAGGCGCGGCGGGAGTGGCGGAGTAGAAGCGCGGATAGGTTGCGGCGAACGCGACCAGTCCCGCAATCGCGCAACCAAAGACAATCGCGAGACCGCGCTTGTAACTCACCCGAAAATTCCCCCGCTTGGTTCAGTGCTGCTGGTTCAGTGCTTAGTGATTGCGCGTCAGGTATGCGTTGAAGCCGTGATCCAGATAGGCGTCGATGGGCAGGCTGTCGCTCATCATGGCGGCGTCGATCTCGGCCAGTTCCGCGCGGCGCTGCTGGTCTTCCCAGTACGCGATGCCGGCAATGCCGATGATCAGGGCCGCCAGCGGCCACGCCAGACCCAGGCCGCCCAGCCGCGCGAACAGGCCGCGCGTGCGGCGTTCCTCGCCGGAGCCGCCGGTGGTCAGCGTGGCGCCCGCGCCGGCCAAGGCCGGCGTGAACGCGGGTGCGCTGATGGCCACGGCCACTTTCTCGGGCTTCTTGCGGGCGATCGCCGCGCGGCGGGCGTCCCGCAGCCGGTCGACCGTGGCGGCGGGAAGACCGGCGGTGTTTTCGTCGAGTGCGCGCGCAATCTTCAGCGCGAACTCGTTTTCCTTCGTTTCAAGTGCGGAACTCATAGCGTGATCCCTTTGGCTTTCAGGGCTTGAGCGAGAGCGTGCGTAGCGCGGGAGCAATGTGTCTTCACGCTGCCCTCGGAGCAACCCATCGCGGCGGCCGTCTCGGCGACATCCATATCCTCCCAGTAACGCATGAGAAAAGCTTCTCGTTGACGTGCGGGCAGTTTCTGGATCTCGGCGTCGATCAGATTGAGGACCTGCTCGCGCTCCAGCTGGTTCTCGCTGCTTTCGCTGCCGACCGCGCCGTCTCCGGATTCGAAGGTTTCGAGCGGGTCGAATTCGTCGTCGTCGGCGTTGCCGAAGGACGAAAAAAGGCTGACCCAGGTGTTGCGCACCTTCTGGCGACGAAAATGATCGTGCGTCGCATTCTGGAGAATACGCTGGAATAAAAGCGGAAGCTCGGAGGGTGGCCGGTCGCCGTACTTTTCGGCCAGCTTGATCATCGCCTCCTGGACGATGTCCAGCGCCGCGTCGTCATCGCGAACGGTGTACACGGTCTGCTTGAACGCGCGTCTTTCGACGCCCGCCAGGAAGTCGGCGAGTTCCTTGTCTGAGGCCATCCGTTGGGACCCGGGGCAACGAATCTGCGTCTGCAGTTGCGTCCGGGTTGCGTCGGTGAGGGATCGTGGAGTTCTGGGAAAACCTGCGAATGCTAGCAAATTTTCGTGGAATCCGGAGCTTTGGGGATGTTTTGTTGCGGTTCCTGACGCTCGGCCGGTGGTTTGCGCGTGCGGCCGGAACAATCGTCAGTGCGATGACCGCGGCATGCAGCGGCTTGAAAGATTTTCGCAAGCGCGCGGCCGAAGCGGAAACTTTTTACTTGACCCGCCCGTTGCGGCGCTGTTACATTTTCTGACTCGCATCATCCAGTGAAATGTCTGCTTTGAGGCGAGCCCAAGAAGCACGCCTGTCAAACCTAGACGCGCCGCTTGAACCCGAGCCATAAGCCCGGTAGAGAGCACCCGATCAATTTTTTGCCGAAAATTCGAAAGGTGATGAATGAACATGCCCAGCGCGGAATTCTCCACGTCGGATACGACCCCCTCCACAGAAGCTGACTCCATCGGCGGCACCGTGCTCATGCGCGCCCTGGCCGATGAAAACGTCGAATTCATCTGGGGCTATCCCGGCGGCTCGGTACTCTACATCTACGACGAGCTGTACAAGCAGGACCAGATCCAGCACATCCTCGTGCGCCACGAGCAGGCCGCCGTCCATGCCGCCGACGCGTATTCGCGTTCCACCGGCAAAGTCGGCGTGTGCCTCGTGACCTCCGGCCCGGGCGTCACCAATGCCGTCACCGGCATCGCCACGGCCTACATGGATTCCATTCCGCTCGTCGTCATCAGCGGCCAGGTGCCCACCGCGGCCATCGGCCTCGACGCTTTCCAGGAATGCGACACCGTCGGCATCACGCGTCCGTGCGTGAAGCACAACTTCCTCGTGAAGGACGTGCGCGACCTGGCCGAAACCGTCAAGAAAGCGTTCTACATCGCCCGTACCGGCCGTCCCGGCCCGGTGCTGATCGACATTCCGAAGGACGTGTCGAAGGCGCCGTGCAAGTACGAGCCGGTCAAGAGCGTCTCGCTGCGTTCGTACAATCCGGTCACCAAGGGCCATTCGGGCCAGATTCGCAAGGCAGTGCAATTGCTGCTGTCGGCGAAGCGCCCGTACATCTACACCGGCGGCGGCATCATCCTGGCCGACGCGTCGCGCGAACTGAACCAGTTCGCCGACCTGCTCGGCTATCCCGTCACCAACACGCTGATGGGCCTCGGCGGCTACCGTGCGTCGGACAAGAAGTTCCTCGGCATGCTCGGCATGCACGGCACGTACGAAGCCAACATGGCGATGCAGAACTGCGACGTGCTGATCGCCATCGGTGCGCGTTTCGACGACCGCGTGATCGGCGACCCGAAGCATTTCGCGTCCTCGCCGCGCAAGATCATCCATATCGACGTCGATCCGTCATCCATTTCGAAGCGCGTGAAGGTGGACATTCCCATCGTCGGCGACGTGAAGGAAGTGCTGAAGGATCTCATCGAGCAGCTGCAGCACGCCGAGCACGGCCCGGACACGGCGGCGCTCAAGACGTGGTGGGACGAGATCGAAGGCTGGCGCGCGAAGGACTGCCTCGCCTACGACCGCAAGAGCGACGTCATCAAGCCGCAGTACGTGGTCGAGAAACTCTGGGAACTCACCGACGGCAATGCCTTCGTGTGCTCGGACGTCGGCCAGCATCAGATGTGGGCCGCGCAGTTCTATCCGTTCAACAAGCCGCGCCGCTGGATCAACTCGGGCGGCCTGGGCACCATGGGCTTCGGCCTGCCGGCGGCGATGGGCGTGAAGATGGCCTATCCGGACGACGAAGTGGTCTGCATCACCGGCGAAGGCTCCATCCAGATGTGCATCCAGGAGCTCTCGACGTGCAAGCAGTACAACACGCCCGTCAAGATCATCTCGCTGAACAACCGCTATCTCGGCATGGTGCGCCAGTGGCAGCAGATCGAATACAAGAAGCGCTACTCCAGTTCGTACATGGACGCGCTGCCTGACTTCGTGAAGCTGGCCGAAGCGTTCGGCCACGTCGGCATCCGTGTCGAAAAGACGGCGGACGTCGAGCCGGCGCTGAAGGAAGCGCTGCGTCTCAAGGATCGCACCGTATTTCTCGACTTCCAGACCGATCCCACCGAAAACGTATTCCCGATGGTGCAAGCCGGCAAAGGCATCACGGAAATGCTGCTCGGGTCTGAGGATCTTTAACGCGGGTTTGCCTCGCGAGGCTCGTGCGCGCCTGTCTTCACAAAGGACATGCGCCGCGCGCGGGTTTTTCGGGCAGGCGCCATTCTGGAAACACATCGGGAAACACGAACATGAAACACATCATCTCCGTTTTGCTGGAAAACGAACCGGGCGCGTTATCGCGCGTCGTGGGACTGTTTTCGGCACGCGGCTATAACATCGAAACGCTGACGGTGGCGCCGACCGAAGACAGCTCGCTGTCGCGGCTGACCATCGTTTCGATTGGCTCGGACGACGTGATCGAACAAATCACGAAGCACCTGAACCGCCTGATCGAGGTGGTGAAAGTGGTCGACCTGACAGAGGGCGCCCACATCGAGCGCGAGCTGATGCTCATCAAGGTCAGGGCGGTCGGCAAGGAACGCGAAGAGATGAAGCGCATGGCGGACATTTTCCGCGGCCGCATCATCGACGTGACCGAGAAGACCTACACGATGGAACTGACCGGCGCGTCCGACAAGCTCGACGCGTTCATCCAGGCGCTCGACGCCACGGCGATCCTCGAAACGGTTCGCACGGGCAGCTCCGGCATCGGCCGGGGCGAGCGCATCCTCAAAGTGTAACGGCGCGGTTCATCTCTTCAGCAGCACACGTAGCGCAACCTATTTCAACGCATCATCAGGACTCAAGGAACCACCATGAAAGTTTTCTACGACAAGGACGCCGACCTCTCCCTCATCAAGGGCAAGCAAGTCACCATCATCGGTTATGGCTCGCAAGGCCATGCACACGCGCTGAACCTGAAGGAAAGCGGCGTGAACGTGACGGTCGGCCTGCGCAAGGGCGGCGCATCGTGGAGCAAGGCCGAGAACGCCGGCCTCAAGGTGAAGGAAGTGGGCGAAGCCGTGAAGGGCGCGGACGTCGTCATGATGCTCCTGCCCGACGAGCAGATCGCCGAGGTGTACAAGAACGAAGTGCACGCCAACGCCAAGGAAGGCGCGGCGCTGGCCTTCGCGCACGGCTTCAACGTGCACTACGGTCAGGTGATCCCGCGCGCGGACCTCGACGTCATCATGATCGCGCCGAAGGCCCCGGGCCACACCGTGCGCGGCACGTACCAGCAAGGCGGCGGCGTGCCGCACCTGATCGCCGTGGCGCAGGACAAGTCGGGTTCGGCACGCGATGTCGCGCTGTCGTACGCGGCGGCCAACGGCGGCGGCCGTGCCGGCATCATCGAAACGAACTTCCGTGAAGAAACCGAAACCGACCTGTTCGGCGAGCAAGCGGTTCTGTGCGGCGGTACGGTCGACCTGATCAAGGCCGGTTTCGAAACGCTGGTGGAAGCGGGCTACGCGCCGGAAATGGCGTACTTCGAGTGCCTGCACGAGCTGAAGCTGATCGTCGACCTGATCTACGAAGGCGGCATCGCGAACATGAACTACTCGATCTCGAACAACGCCGAGTATGGCGAGTACGTGACGGGTCCGCGCATCATCACCGAAGACACGAAGAAGGTGATGAAGGAAGTCCTGAAGGACATCCAGACCGGCGAGTACGCGAAGAGCTTCATCATCGAGAACCGCGCCGGCGCGCCGACGCTGCAATCGCGCCGCCGCATCACGGCCGAGCACCAGATCGAACAGGTTGGTGCAAAGCTGCGCGCAATGATGCCGTGGATCGCGAAGAACAAGCTGGTCGACCAGTCGAAGAACTAAGGTCTTTCGTCAGTCACGCTTCTTGCTGCATCAAAAGCCGTCCGGACGCCCTTGGCGCCGGGCGGCTTTTGTTATCCTACGGTTTTAAAAAACACAGAACCCGTTCATGAACTATCCTCATCCGATCATCGCCCGCGAAGGCTGGCCGTTCATCGCCATTGCGGCTGTCGTCGCCATCCTCGTGCAGGCGATGGGCGGCTTGGGCTTCGCCTGGATCTTCTGGCTGATCGTGATTTTCGTCGTCCAGTTCTTCCGCGATCCGGCGCGTCCCATTCCCTCGCAAGCCAACGCCGTGCTGTGTCCGGCCGACGGCCGCATTGTCGCGGTCGAAACCACGCATGATCCGTATGCCGGCCGCGAAGCGCTCAAGATCAGCGTGTTCATGAACGTGTTCAACGTGCATTCGCAACGCTCGCCGGTGGACGGCGCTATCACCAAGGTGCAGTACTTCCCGGGCGCGTATCTGAACGCGGCCGTCGACAAGGCCTCCACCGAGAACGAGCGCAATGCCGTCGTGCTGCAGACGGCTGCGGGCCACACGGTGACGTCGGTGCAGATCGCCGGTCTGATCGCGCGCCGTATCCTGTGCTACGTGCATGTCGGCGAACCGCTCACGCGCGGTCAGCGCTACGGTTTCATCCGCTTCGGCTCGCGGGTCGATGTCTATCTGCCGGTGGGAAGCCGTCCGCGCGTGTCGATCGGCGAAAAGGTTTCGGCCTCGTCGACGATTCTCGCCGAGTTCGCGGAATAACGCGGAGGTTCCATGGCGGCATTCAAACCGCGCCGTAACCGCGTGAACGGCGCTTCGCCGCGCGCGTTCCGCCGCAACAAGGCCGTGCAGGACGTGGGCGTCGTCGAGACGCGCCGCGCCAAGCGGCAGCAGTTCCTCAAGAAGCGCGGCATCTACCTGCTGCCGAACGCCTTCACCACGGCCGCGCTGTTCTGCGGCTTCTTCGCCGTCGTGCAGGCGATGAACGTGCGCTTCGAGATTGCGGCCATCGCCATTTTCGTCGCGATGGTGCTCGACGGCATGGACGGCCGCGTCGCCCGCATGACGCACACGCAGAGTGCGTTCGGCGAGCAGTTCGACAGTCTTTCCGACATGGTGTCGTTCGGCGTCGCGCCGGCGCTCGTGATGTATGAGTGGGTGCTGAAGGATCTCGGCCGCTGGGGCTGGCTCGCGGCGTTCGTGTACTGCTCGGGCGCGGCGCTGCGGCTCGCGCGCTTCAATACGAATGTCGGCGTCGTCGACAAGCGCTACTTCCAGGGCTTGCCGTCTCCCGCGGCGGCGGCGCTGATCGCCGGTTTCGTGTGGCTCGCCACCGATAACCGGGTGCCGCTGAAGCTCGTGTGGCTGCCGTGGGTGGCGTTCGCGCTCACCATCTATGCAGGCGTCACGATGGTGTCGAATGCGCCGTTCTACAGCGGCAAGGCGCTCGACGTGCGCTATCGCGTGCCGTTTGCAGGCGTGCTGCTGGTGGTGGTGGCGTTCGTGCTGGTGTCGTCGGATCCTCCGGTGATGTTGTTCTGCCTGTTCGTGCTGTATGGCTTTTCGGGTTACATCTGGTGGGGCTATCTCGCGATGCGTGGGCGGCAGAATCCGGCGCGCAGTTCGCAGCGGGATCATTAGAAGTTTCTGCGTCTTCAAGCAAAAAGGCGGCAACCGTGAGGTTTGCCGCCTTTTGCATTTCTGGCGATGGTTCGCTCAATCCATTGCGATCAACCCGCGACCAGTGTGCCGTTCTCGACTCGCACGCGCTGACCCTGGCCAAACGGCGGCGCGTTCTTGTAGGTGAAATAGCGCGTGTGACCATTCTCCATGCGCACGCGGACCGAATAATCGGTTTCGCTGCGAACGTGCTTCTCGACCGAGTTGCCGGCCAGACCGCCGCCGAGGGCGCCGAGCAGAGTCATCGCGGTGCGGCCGCCGCCGCGCCCGAACTGGTTGCCGACGACACCGCCCGCCACCGCGCCGCCAACCGCGCCAATCCCCGTACCATGGCCTTCGTGCTTGACGGCCGAGATGGCTTCGACGGTGCCGCACGTCGAGCAATAGGCCGGATGTTGCGGCGGTTGCTGCGCGTAGGACGGTTGAGCGGGTTGCGGTTGTTGCTGGGCGGCTTGTTGAGCGGCTCGCTGCTGCGCTGCTTGCTGTGCGGCTTGTTGCTGCGCGGCCTGTTGCTCGGCAGCCTGCTGCTGTGCCGCGGCCGATTGCTGCGCCGGGCTGGGCGCGGCCGAATCGACCACAGGCTGCTGCGCGACCGCGGCCGATTGGGTCTGCGGATTCTGCGCCGAATTGCTGGTTGCCTTGGGGAAGAGGCCCGTCATGGCTGCCGTGGCCACGAGGCTGGCGACGATCACCGCGCCCGCCGCGGTTGCGACGAGCGGATGCAGACGCCGCTGCTGCGGCTGCGCGCTGCCCGAGGCGGGCGAGGTACTGAGTTTATTGGTCCCGTTATCCATTTTCTGAACCTCCTTTCGAGGCGAAGTGTTGCGGCAGGGCCGACTGTCACGGTCCATTGTCGGGCAAACCCGGATTCTTCGCTTTTTCGGGTTGTAACAATTTCCCGGAATCGCACGGCAAGATGAAAAGCACAACGGATGCCAGCCTGAAAGGCCTTCAGCAAAGGGACGGCTGCGGAGGATGACTTGAAACTTTTACCCGCAGTAACAGAAAAAGCGTTCAGACGAAAAAAAGCGCGCCCGAAAGGGCGCGCTTCGAGACTGCGAAAAACAAGAAGAATCAGTCTTCGCGACGCAGATGCGGGAACAGGATCACGTCGCGGATGCTGGGGCTGTCGGTGAGCAGCATGACCAGACGGTCGATGCCGATGCCGCAGCCGCCTGTCGGCGGCATGCCGTATTCGAGCGCGCGGATGTAGTCGGCGTCGAAATACATGGCTTCCTCGTCGCCGGCGTCCTTCTGGTCGACCTGCTTCTGGAAGCGCGCGGCCTGGTCTTCCGGATCGTTCAGCTCCGAGAAGCCATTGGCGATTTCACGGCCCGTGATGAACAGCTCGAAACGCTCGGTGATGCCCGCAACCGAATCCGACGCGCGCGCGAGCGGCGACACTTCGATCGGGTAATCGACGATATAGGTCGGTTCCCACAACTGCGATTCCGCCGTCTCTTCGAACAGCGCGAGTTGCAGCGAACCGACTCCGGCATTCAGGAAGGCCGGCTGATTCGTATCGACGCCGAACTTCTTCAGTTCCGTGCGCAGGAACGCGCCGTCCGTGAGCTGCGCGTCGGTGTACTGCGGAGCGTACTTCTGGATGGCCTGATTGATGGTCAGCCGATGGAACGGCTTCGCCAGATCCAGTTCGCGACCTTGATACGTGATGGTCGCGGTGCCGAGGGAATCGATGGCCGCCTGGCGGATCAGCTGTTCGGTGAAGTCCATCAGCCAGCGGTAATCCGTGAAGGCCGCGTAGAACTCCATCATCGTGAATTCCGGGTTGTGACGCGGCGACACGCCTTCGTTCCGGAAGTTACGGTTGATCTCGAACACGCGCTCAAAGCCGCCGACGATCAGCCGCTTCAGATACAGCTCCGGCGCGATGCGCAGGAACATCTGCATGTCGAGCGCGTTGTGATGCGTGACGAAAGGCTTGGCCGCCGCGCCGCCCGGAATCGGGTGCAGCATCGGCGTTTCGACTTCCATGAAGTTGGCCTGCGCCATGAAGTTGCGGATCGACGTGACGGCCTTGGTGCGCGCCATGAAGGTCTGGCGCGATTCCGGCGTGACGATCAGATCGACATAGCGCTGGCGATAGCGCGTTTCCTGGTCCGCGAGACCATGGAACTTGTCGGGCAGCGGACGCAGCGCCTTCGAGAGCAAACGCAGTTCCGTGCAGCGCACCGATAGTTCGCCCTTGTTGGTGCGGAACAGCACGCCCTTGGCGGCGATGATGTCGCCCAGGTCCCACTTCTTGAAGGCGTCGTAGGTTTCGGCGCCGACGTCGGCCGGCGTCACGAAGAACTGGATCTGGCCGCTGCCGTCCTGAACCGTGGCGAAGCTCGCCTTGCCCATCACACGCTTGAGCATCATCCGTCCGGCCAGCGCGACGGGCAGGGGATTCGCCTCGAGCGCGTCCTTGTCAGTGTCGGCATAGCCGGTTTGCAGCGCGGCGGCCTGGTGCGTCGGACGGAAGTCGTTCGGATAGGCGACGCCCTGCTCGCGTAGCGCGCGCAGTTTCTCGCGCCGCTCGGCCATGATCTGGTTTTCTTCCAGTTCGGGAGCGGCGCCCGGTTGAGTCGGTTCGGTCATGATGGTGTGGCTTGAATATGAGGCAAAGGCGAGGCAAAGGCGCGGCGAAACGAACGCGGCGCGGCCGCAAAGCCGCGCCGCCTGGGCAGGTCAGACGCCCTGTTTCAGGCTCGCGCTGATGAAGTCGTCGAGGTCGCCGTCGAGCACGGCGCGCGTGTTGCTCATTTCGACGCTCGTGCGCAGGTCCTTCACGCGGCTCTGGTCGAGCACGTAGGAGCGGATCTGATGGCCCCAGCCCACGTCGGTCTTGCTCGATTCGAGCTTGTCCTGTTCGGCCTGGCGCTTGCGCATCTCGAATTCATAGAGACGCGCCTTCAGCATCTGCATGGCTTCCGCGCGGTTGCGGTGCTGCGAGCGGTCGTTCTGGCACTGCACGACGATGCCGGTCGGCGCATGCGTGAGACGCACGGCGGAGTCGGTCTTGTTGATGTGCTGGCCGCCCGCGCCCGATGCGCGATACGTGTCCGTGCGGATGTCGGCGGGATTGATCTCGATCTCGATGGAATCGTCGATTTCCGGATACACGAACACCGACGAGAACGACGTATGCCGTCCGCCCGACGAATCGAACGGCGACTTGCGCACCAGCCGGTGAATGCCGGTTTCCGTGCGCAGATAGCCGTAGGCATATTCGCCCTCGACCTTGATGGTCGCGCTCTTGATGCCGGCGACGTCGCCTTCGGATTCTTCCAGCACTTCGGTCTTGAAGCCCTTGCGCTCGCAGTAGCGCAGGTACTGGCGCAGCAGCATGGACGCCCAGTCGCAGGCCTCGGTGCCGCCGGCGCCGGCCTGGATGTCGATGAAGCAGTTGTTCGGGTCGGCCGGGTTGGAGAACATCCGGCGGAATTCCATGTCCTCGACGCGCACCCGCAGGGCGTCGGCATCGGTTTCGGACGCGACTAGCGTGTCCTCGTCCTCTTCCTCGCGCGCCATGTCGAAGAGTTCGTTGGCGTCGCTCAGGTCGCTGTCGAGCGCGGTGAGCGTCGAGACGACGCCGTCGAGCAGCTTCTTTTCACGACCGAGCGCCTGGGCGTTCTTCGAGTCGTTCCAGACGTTCGGATCTTCGAGTTCCTTGTTGACTTCGGCTAGACGCGCGGACTTGGCGTCGTAGTCAAAGATACCCCCGTAGCTCGCCCGCGCGACGGCGCAGGTCGGCCAGAAGGCTTTCGATCGCGTTGAGACGTTCCGCTTCCATTGTCGATCTTCGGCTTCGTAAAAAGAGCAAATTATAGCCGATCGACCGCGTTTTCCCGTGCCGGGCTGGCCGTGGAAGCCGTTTTCAGCCCGCGTGCTCGACAATCAATTGCACCCGCGCGACGCCGTTCCACGAATCGCTGACGAGCCGGTACGCGACGGTCGCACGCGGCGGCAGCGGATCGACGTGGTTGAACCAGATCGCGTTGAAACGCTGGCGGCCGCGCAGCAGCGAGAGCTTCAGGTGCTTGTCCTTCACGAGCGCCTGCGAGGCGACCTCGAATTCGCCGGAGAAAGTGGGCGCCGGAAAGCCCTGGCCCCAGACGGCGGCGTCGAGCATTTCGACGAACTGCGGCGTGAAGTACGCGTCCTCCAGTTCGCCGTCGGTTTCGACGGTGCGCGAAAGCGCGTCCGCGGTCAGCCATTCACGGCCGACCGCTTCGAACGCGGCGGTGAAGCGGGGGATGTCGGCGGTGGCGAGCGTGAGGCCCGCGGCCATCGCGTGGCCGCCGAACTTGTGGATAAGTCCCGGCTCGCGCTTGCTGATGAGATCGACGGCATCGCGCAGATGAAAACCGGGAATCGAGCGGCCGGAGCCCTTGCAGAGCACGCCGCTGTCGTCGGCGTGGGCGAACGTGAAAGACGGCCGGTGAAAGCGCTCCTTCAGGCGCCCCGCGACGATCCCGATCACGCCCTGATGCCAGCTCGCGTCGTAGAGCGTGAGCGTCGCGCGCTCGCCGCAATCGAGCGTCTGCAGTTCGGCCAGCGCCTGCTGCTGCATGCCGGCTTCGATTTCCCGGCGTTCGCGGTTCATGCCGTCGAGTTGCTGCGCGAGTTCCCAGGCGCGGCCGATGTCGTCGGTGGTCAGGCATTCGATGCCGAGCGACATGTCCGACAGCCGGCCCGCCGCGTTCAGGCGCGGCCCGAGCGCGAAGCCGAGATCGAAGCCCGAGGCGGTGCGCGCATCGCGGGCGGCGGCGCGGAACAGCGCCGCGATGCCCGGCTGCATGCGTCCCGAGCGGATCCGCTTGAGGCCTTGCGCGACCAGGATGCGATTGTTGCAGTCGAGCTTCACGACATCGGCGACGGTGCCGAGCGCGACCAGATCGAGCAGGCCGTCGAGGCGCGGTTCGGGCACATCCTGATTCTGATACGTACCGCGGCGGCGCAATTCGGCGCGCAACGCGAGCAGCACGTAGAACATCACGCCGACGCCCGCCAGGCATTTGCTCGGAAACACGCAGCCCGGCTGGTTCGGATTGACGATCGCGCGCGCGGCGGGGAGTTCGTCGCCGGGCAGGTGATGGTCGGTCACGAGCACGTCGATGCCGAGCGCGTTCGCTGCCGCGACGCCGTCCACGCTGGCGATGCCGTTGTCGACCGTGATCAGCAGTTCGGGCAGGCTCGACGCCGAGCGCGCCGCCAGGTCGACGATTTCCGGCGTCAGCCCGTAGCCGTACTCGAAGCGGTTCGGCACCAGATAGTCGATGTTCGCGCCGAACATGCGCAGGCCGCGCACGGCGACGGCGCAGGCAGTGGCGCCGTCGCAGTCGTAGTCGGCGACGACCAGCATGCGTTTGCCCGCTTCAAGCGCGTCGGCGAGCACGACGGCCGCGTCGTCGCAACCCTTGAGGCCGGCGGGCGGATGCAGGCGCTTGAACTCGGTTTCCACTTCGTCGGGCGTGCGCACGCCGCGCGCCGCGTACAGCCGGGCGATGACGGGATGCAGCCCGTGGCGCGCGAGCGCTTCGGCATCGGCGGGGGAGGCGGCACGGGTAACGATTCGCGTCATTCGGAAAAGCCTTATTCGATGAGCAGCGCCGCGACCGGCCGGCGGCGCCAGAATTTGCGCAGGTCGCCGCGCGTGACGCCGAGCGTGACCGAACCGGTGTCGCCGCACAGCGTCAGTTCGAGGCGGCCGAGCGAGCCGTCGGTGAGCGCCTGCAGCGCCGGCGCGAACCACGTTTCTTCGAGCGTCCTGAGTGCGGCATTCCAGCGCGCCCAGTCCTGTTCGATGAAGGGCGCCGAGAACGGATCGAGTTCGACGAGCGTCGTGCCGGACTTGCCGGACGTATCCGCAGGCAGCGCCGCGAACGACTCCGGCGGCCGTGCCGGCTCGAGGTCCGCCGCCAGCGCCAGTCCGCGCGTAGCCGCGGCCTCCGACAGCACGCGCGCGAACGGGCTCGTCACCGGACGCAGCGCGCCTTGCGCGTGCAGCCAGATCGAGTTGATGGCGGGCAGGCCGCGCGACTCGCGTTCGAGATTCAGCGGCTGTTCGAACCATGCCATCTGGACTTCGTTCTGCAGCTTCATCCAGGCGCGCGAACGCTCGCCGGTGCGGGCTTCGTGCGGCAGCCAGATTTCGATGTTGCGGCCCGTCGCGCGCAGCGGCGCCGCGCCGGCGAGCGTGCCCAGCGCCGCGCCCGACACGTACCAGCGCAAGGGCGTCGGCGCCTGCAGCATCAGGCCCTGATCCTCGATCACCGGACGCGCGAGTTCGAGCAGCACGCGAGCTTCCTCGGTATGCACGCCGAGCGTATCCGGATCGATCAGCACCAGATGATCGTGGGCGATCCGCACGTGCACCGGTTCGATGCAGGCCCACGAGGCATCGCCGGGCGTGCCGCCGTCGGCGAGCAGCATGAAGGGGGCGAGCGGGGCATCGTCGGCATAGCGCTGGTCGGCGGGCGTGACCGCGCCGAAACGTCGCGCAATCCAGCGTTCGTGCGGCAGCGTGCGCTGAAAGTCTTCGCCGATCACGCGTTCTTCGAGCGTGGCGCGGGCAAGCAGTTTGTCGAGCGCCGCGCCCTCCAGGCCATGCAGGGCGGTGGCGGCATCGGCGGCCGAGGGCAGCGCGAAGGGCAGCAGGAGGTGAAGTGCGGGGAGTGCGTGAGCGGGCATGATGCCCGGCATTGTAGGGCAAAGCGCTTTTGCCGATGCCGCGCGCGGCGTGATTTCGACTCGCCCGCTATGCAGGTTCGTGCGTGGCTTTCTTCATATATGGCAAACTTTCGCAAATTTCACGCGCGGGGCGGTGACATCGGCGTCTTGCGGGGCGGATGGGCGTCGATCGTCATGCATCCACCACGGCCGCCCGGGCGTATTCACACGGTGTGATCGGGGCACCGCTCCGGGGCGCCGCAACGCTTGACCAGCAGCAAAAAAGGACTCGCTTGAAACTTCCGTACGAATGGCAGATCGGCTGGCGCTACACGCGCGCCAGCAAACGCACCACAGGCAACGGCTTCATCTCGTTCATCGCGCTCGTTTCGATGGCGGGCATCGCGCTCGGCGTCGCCGCGCTGATCGTCGTGCTCTCCGTGATGAACGGCTTCCAGAAGGAAGTGCGCGACCGCATGCTGTCCGTGCTCGCGCACGTCGAGATCTTCTCGCCGTCCGGTTCCATGCCCAACTGGCAACTCACCGCGCAGGAAGCGCGCCGCAATCCGGAAGTGATCGGCGCGGCGCCTTACGTCGAAGCGCAGGCGCTGCTCACGCGCCAGGGCGCGGTTAGCGGCGTCGCGCTGCGCGGCGTGGAGCCTTCACTGGAGCCGGAAGTCTCGGACATCGGCAAGGAGATGCGCGCCGGCAAGCTCACGGATCTCGTGCCGGGCGGCTTCGGCATCGTGCTGGGCAAGGATCTCGCGATGAACCTGGGCGTGATGACCGGCGACAAGATCACGCTGGTCGCGCCCGAAGGCACCATCACGCCCGCCGGGATGATGCCGCGCCTCAAGCAGTTCACGGTGGTGGGCATCTTCGAGTCCGGCCACTACGAGTACGACTCCACGCTGGCGCTGATCGAAATCAAGGACGCGGAAGCGCTGTTCCGCCTGCCCGCGCCCACCGGCGTGCGGCTGCGCCTGAAGGACATGCAGCGCGCGCCGCAGGTGGCGCGCGAGCTGGCGAAGACGCTGTCGGGCGATCTCTATATCCGCGACTGGACGCAGCAGAACAAGACCTGGTTCTCGGCGGTGCAGATCGAGAAGCGCATGATGTTCATCATCCTCACGCTGATCATCGCGGTGGCGGCGTTCAACCTGGTGTCGTCGCTGGTGATGACCGTCACCGACAAGCAGGCCGACATCGCCATCCTGCGCACGCTCGGCGCGCAGCCGGGCTCGATCATGAAGATCTTCGTCGTGCAGGGCGTGACGATCGGCTTCATCGGCACGGCGCTCGGCGTGACTTTCGGCTGCCTGATCGCGTGGAGCATTCCGTGGCTGGTGCCGATGATCGAGCATCTGTTCAACGTGCAGTTCCTGCCGTCCTCGGTGTATTTCATCAGCGAGCTGCCGTCCGAGCTCGTGCCTGGCGATGTCGCGAAGATCGGCGTCATCGCGTTCCTGTTGTCGTCGCTCGCGACGCTCTATCCGAGCTGGCGCGGCGCGAAGATTCGTCCGGCGGAGGCGCTGCGCTATGAGTGATCTGATTCCCGCCGACAATGTGGTGCTGAATGCCTCGGCCATTTCGAAGGCCTTCGTGCAGGGCGGCTTCAACGTGCCCGTGCTCAACAACGCCCAGTTGCAGGTGATGAAGGGCGAGAAGCTGGCGATCGTCGGCGCGTCGGGTTCGGGCAAGAGCACGCTGCTGCACGTGCTCGGCGGCCTCGACGAACCCAGCGCCGGCAAGGTGTCGCTGCTCGGCAAGCCGTTCACCGAGCTGAAGGAGAAGGAGCGCAACGAGCTGCGCAATCGCGCGCTCGGCTTCGTCTATCAGTTCCATCATCTGCTGCCGGAATTCACCGCGCTCGACAACGTCGCGATGCCGCTGCGCATCCGCCGCATGACCGAGGAAGCGTCGCGCAAGCAGGCGCAGGAGATGCTCGAACGGGTGGGCGTGGGGCATCGGGCGAAGCATCGGCCGGGCGAGCTGTCGGGCGGCGAGCGGCAGCGCGTGGCGATTGCCCGCGCGCTCGTCACGCGGCCCGCCTGTGTGCTCGCCGACGAACCCACCGGCAATCTCGACAGCGGCACCGCGGACACGGTGTTCAACCTGATGCTGGAGTTGTCGCAGACGCTGGAGACGAGCTTCGTGATCGTCACGCACGACACGGATCTGGCCGCGCGCTGCGACCGCATCATGCGTCTGCGCGACGGCGTGCTGCACGAAGAGCCGGTGGTCCCGGTCTGATCCTGGGTCTGCGCGGAGGGCGTCATGTGGATCGATACGCACTGTCATCTCGATGCCGGCGAATTCGACGCCGATCGTGATGCCGTCGCCGGGGCCGCGCACGCGGCGAAGGTCGCGCGCATCGTTATTCCGGGCGTGGGGCGCTTCAACTTCGACGCGGTGCGCGAGCTGGCGCATCGGATCGCGGGCGGGGCGTATGCACTCGGCATTCATCCGCTGTACACGCCCGGCGCCACCGACGACGACCTGCGCGTGCTGCGCGAGCAAATCGCGGCGAGCATGGACGATCCGCGCTTCGTGGGGATCGGCGAGATCGGGCTCGACTACTTCGTGCCGACGCTCGACGATGCCCGCCAGCAGTTCTTCTTCAACGCCCAACTGAAGCTGGCGCACGAGTTCGGCCTGCCGGTGATCTGCCACGTGCGCAAGTCGCAGGACAAGGTGCTGAAAGGCCTGCGCGTGCACGACATTCATCAGGGCATCGCGCATGCGTTCAACGGCAGTTTCCAGCAGGCGGAGGCGTTCATCGCGCAGGGCATGCGGCTCGGTTTCGGCGGCAACCTGACCTTCGAGCGCGCGCTGCAGATCCGGCGGCTCGCCACCGATCTGCCGCTCGACGCGATCGTGCTCGAAACCGACGCGCCCGACATCGCGCCGGCATGGCGCTACAAGCAGCGCAACACGCCGGATCAGGTCGCGCGCATCGCGCAGGTGCTGGCGCAGCTGCGCGGCATCGACGAAACCACGCTTTCCCTAGGCACAACGGCCAGCGCACACGCGGCGCTGCCACGGCTCACGCTCGCTTCCTCATAATCGTTTCGTCGGATGCAAGGTGGTTTGCGTTCGCGACGGCAATGAGGACGAGGAAGCGGTGCGGGCGATTCTGCTGGGATATGCGTTGGGCGTCGGATGGCTTCAGCAGCAGGCGCGCTTGCCGGGCGGCTTCGGGTGGCTCGTTTGCTGTGCCGGCTTCTTGGTGGCAATCGGGCTGGGCATCGCGAAGCCGCGGCTGCGCGTGGCGAGCTTCACGATTGCCGCTTGCGTCGCGGGCTTCGCCTATGCGGCATGGCGGGCTGAAGTGCGCTTGCAGCGGCAGTTGCCGGTGGCTTACGAGCAGCGGGATATCGAACTGAGCGGTTTCGTGCGCGGCATGCCCGACGCGCGCGCCGATGGCATGCGCTTGCTCTTCGAAGTCGAATCGAATGGCGCGCGGCTCGAGGACTTTCCGCGCGTCGTGCGCTTGCTGTGGCTGCCGAAGGAGGGCGCGCTGCAGCCAACCTTATACGCCGGTGAGCGCTGGCGCCTGACCGTGCGGCTGAAGCGTCCGCACACTGAGGCGAACTTCGCGCTTCGGGATGGCGAAGCGAGCTTGCTGGAACGCAATATCCGCGCGACGGGCGTCATCTCCGCCACGCCCGCGCCGCAGCGTTTGAAGCCGGACGCCGGCGGGCCGCTGCTCGCGCTCGACCGCTTGCGTACTCGGTTGCGTGAGCGCATCGACACCGTGCTTGACGATGCGCCGCATCGCGGCATCGTCGTCGCGCTGGCGGTCGGCGCACAGAACGCCGTCAGCGAGGAGGATTGGCGCGTGATGCGCGCCACCGGCACGAGCCATCTCGTCGCGATCTCCGGCTTGCATATCGGCTTCGTCGCGGGACTGGCGGGTCTGCTGTGCGGCTTCGTCTGGAAGCGCTTGAGATTGCGCGGCGTCCCCGCGCCGCTGCACGCGGCCGCGCCGAAGGCGGCGATGCTCGGCGCGGCCGCGTGCGCCGCGTTCTACGCCGCGCTGGCCGGCTTCAACGTGCCCGCGCAACGCACGCTGTGGATGCTGCTGATCGCCGCCTGCGCGCTGTTCAGCGGGCGGCGGCCGGCGTCGTCGCTGGTGCTGCTGTGGGCGCTCGCATGCGTGCTGAGCGCCGATCCGTGGGCGGTGACGTCGCCGGGGTTCTGGCTGTCGTTCGGGGCCGTGGGCGCGATTCTCTTCGCGCTCGCTTCGGCAGGCCGCGCCGCATCCCGGCCGATGACGCCCGATGACGATGACATCGACCAATGGGATCGCGTCGATCCGAGCGAAGTGGGGCAGCGGCCCGCGCCGTCTCCCGGCGCGCGGCGCACCGTCGCACACGTGCTCCGCTTCATGCGCCGCTGCGCGCGTCGCGTGCAAGATCGGATGGCGGCCGGCGTGCGCGTTCAGTACGCGGTGACGCTCGCGCTCGCGCCGCTCACCGTCTGGTGGTTCTCGCAGATCCCCTTGCTCGGACCGCTCGCGAACATCTTCGCCATTCCGTGGATCAGCGTGCTCGTCACGCCCGCGACGCTCGCCGGGCTGCTGCTGCCCGCGCCGCTCGACGCGCCCTTGCTCCATGCGGCGCACGCCGCGCTCGCCGTGCTGTGCGACCTGCTCGCGCGCCTCGCCGCGGCGGTGCCCGCGTCGCTCTGGCAGTTGCCCCGGCCGGAGCCGTTCGCGCTGGCGGCGGCGTGCATCGGCGTTGCATGGGCATTGGCGCCGCAGGGCTGGCCGCTGCGCTGGGCCGCGCCGCTGACCTGGCTGCCGCTGCTCGCGCCCGCGCCGCATCCCGCGTCGCCGGGCGCGTTCCGCGTGACCGCGCTGGACATCGGTCAAGGCTCGGCGCTCGTCATTGAAACCGCACATCATGCGCTGCTGTTCGATGCCGGCCCCGGCCCGGAATCGACCCATGCGGGCGAACGCATCGTCGCGCCCTATCTGCCGGCCACCGGCGTAAGTACGCTCGATGCGCTCGTCATCAGTCATTCCGATTCGGACCACGCGGGCGGCGCGCCCGCCGTGCTGCGGACGGTCGCCGTGCGGCAACTGCTCGCCTCGCTGCCCGCGCAGGACGCGCTCTGGGCATCCGCCGGCGCGCGCGGCGTCGAGACGCTGCGCTGCGCGGCGGGCCAGCGCTGGCAGTGGGACGGCGTCGAATTCCGCGTGCTGTGGCCGGAGCCCGCGCCGCTCACGGGCAAGCCGAACCGGCAGTCGTGCGTGCTCAAGGTAACGAGCGCGGCGGGACGGGCGGCGCTCTTCACGGCGGACATCGAGGCCGACGTCGAACGCGAGCTGCTCTCGCGCGACCGCGACGTCCTGCGCGCCGACCTGCTGATCGCGCCGCATCATGGCAGCCGCACGTCGTCGACCGAGCCTTTCCTCGATGCCGTCGAGCCGCGCACCGCGCTATTTCAGGTAGGCTATCGCAACCGTTTTCATCACCCGAATGCCAGCGTGTTCGCGCGCTACGGCCTGCGCGCCATGCCGCTGTCACGCAGCGACGAAGACGGCGCGGCGCGCTTCGAGATCGGTGCGGATCTCGTGCTCGAACGCTTCAGACAGACGCACGCCCGCTACTGGATGGGGCGCTGAACAGAACAAGAGCAACGGCAACGGAGGCGTGCACGCGTGAAAGACATCATCCAGTTTTCGCATGCGAACGGCTTTCCCGCATCGACCTATCGCACGATGTTCGCCGAACTGGCCGACGAATTCGAGATTCGCGGCATCGAATGCATCGGACACGATCCGCGCTTTCCGGTCACGCAGGACTGGCCGCATCTGGTGGAGCAGCTCATCGACGACATGAACCGCCAGCGCGGCAGCACCGACGGCGAACCCGCGAAGGTCTGGCTCGTCGGGCATTCGCTGGGCGGCTATCTCTCGCTGCTGGCGGCGCTGAAGCGGCCGAACTGGGTCAAGGGCGTCGTGATGCTCGATTCGCCGGTGATCGCGGGCTGGAAAAGCGGTTTGTTGCGCATGACGCAGTGGACCGGGCTGGACGAGCGGCTGTCGCCCGCCGCCGCGACGCGCAAGCGGCGCACGCACTGGGCGAGCCGCGACGAGGCATGGCGGCATTTCCACGCCAAGCCCGCCTTCGCGCGCTGGGACGAGCGCATGCTGGCCGACTACATCGACCGCGGCATGCGTGAAGCGCACCCTGAAGGGCGCCCTGAAGGCGGACGCACGCTGGCGTTCGACCGGCAGGTCGAATATCTGATCTATCGCACCTTGCCGCACACGCTCGGCGCGCGGCTCGCGCACGGCGCGCCGGTGCCGGTGGGCTTCATCGCGGGGACGCGTTCGCGCGAGGTGCGCCACGTGGGGCTCGGCATGACGCGGCGGATCGTCGGCGAGCGGCTCGAATGGCTGGACGGCAGCCATCTGTTTCCGATGGAACGCCCGATCGACACCGCGCGCGCCGTGCAGCGCATGATCACGGCGCTGCGCGCCGGCGTCTGACGGAGCATGAAAAAGGGCACGACGCCCGCCTGCTGCGCGGCGAAATGATCCCGGGTCAGGCCGGTGAAAACGCGCGCATTCGCAGCCCATCTGGCGTCCAGGCACGCTTCGTGGGGCGCGGCCTTTACGGTATAATCCGTTTTTCCCGCGAGCATCTAGCGATGACCAAATATGTATTCGTCACCGGCGGCGTAGTGTCTTCCCTCGGCAAGGGTATTGCCGCCGCCTCCCTCGCCGCGATCCTCGAATCGCGCGGTCTGAAAGTCACCCTCCTCAAGCTCGATCCCTACATCAACGTCGACCCCGGCACGATGTCCCCGTTTCAGCACGGCGAAGTGTTCGTGACGGAAGACGGCGCGGAAACCGATCTCGACCTCGGCCATTACGAGCGCTTCATCAGCACGAAGATGCGCAAGGCCAACAATTTCACCACCGGCCAGATCTACGAATCGGTGATCCGCAAGGAACGCCGCGGCGAGTACCTCGGCAAGACGGTGCAGGTCATTCCGCACATCACCAACGAAATCCAGGCGTTCGTCGAGCGCGGCGCGGCGGCGGCCACCTGCGGCCAGCCGGATGTCGCGATCGTCGAGATCGGCGGCACGGTGGGCGACATCGAATCGCTGCCGTTCCTCGAAGCCGCGCGCCAGATGAGCCTGCGCATGGGCCGCAACAGCGCGTGCTTCGTGCACCTGACGCTCGTGCCGTTCATCGCCACCGCGGGCGAACTGAAGACCAAGCCCACGCAGCACAGCGTGCAGAAGCTGCGCGAAATCGGTATCTATCCGAACGTGCTGCTGTGCCGCGCCGACCGCCCGATTCCCGACGACGAGCGCTCGAAGATCTCGATGTTCTCGAACGTGCCGGAAGACGCCGTGATCTCCGTGTGGGACGCGGACAGCATCTACAAGATTCCGCAGATGCTGAACGACCAGCATCTCGACGACATCATCTGCGAGGAGCTCAAGCTCGCACCGCCGCCGGCGGATCTCGCGATGTGGGCGGACCTCGTGCAGAAGCTCGAGCATCCGAAGAGCGAAGTGACCATCGGCATGGTCGGCAAGTATGTCGAGCTCACGGAGTCGTACAAGTCGCTGATCGAGGCGCTGCGCCACGCGGCCATCCATACCTCGACCAAGGTCAACATCGAGTACATCGATTCCGAGCAGATCGACGCCGAAGGCACCGACGCCCTCAAGCATCTCGACGCCGTGCTGGTGCCGGGCGGCTTCGGCCGGCGCGGTACGGAAGGCAAGATCAAGGCCATCCGCTACGCACGCGAATCGAAGACGCCGTATCTCGGCATCTGCCTCGGCATGCAGCTCGCGGTCATCGAGTTCGCGCGCGACGTGGCCGGTCTCGCGGACGCGAACTCCACCGAGTTCGATCAGGACACGAAGAACCCGGTCGTCGCGCTCATCACCGAGTGGTACGACCGCGCGGGCCGCGTCGAAAAGCGCAGCGAGGAATCGGATCTGGGCGGCACCATGCGCCTCGGTTCGCAGAAGTGCCCGATCAAGACCGGCACCATGGCCGAGCGCATCTACGGCACGGATGTGAACGAGCGTCATCGTCACCGTTATGAAGTCAATAACCGTTTCGTGCCCCAGCTCGAAGCAGGCGGGCTTATCATCAGCGCCCGTACCCCGAGCGAGGATCTGCCCGAAATGATGGAGCTGCCGCAAGCGCTGCATCCGTGGTTCGTCGGCGTGCAGTTCCACCCCGAGTTCACCTCGACGCCGCGCGACGGGCATCCGCTCTTCAAGGCGTTCGTCGAAGCCGCGCGCGCACATGCGCAAGGCGCGGGCGCGACGTCGCAGGCCAAGGCCACCGCTGGAGCGCAAGCATGAAGCTGTGTCACTTCGAAGCCGGTCTGGACCAGCCGTTCTTCCTGATCGCGGGAACCTGCGTGGTCGAGTCGGAGCAGATGACCATCGACGTCGCCGGACGGTTGAAGGAAATCACCACGAAGCTGGGCATTCCGTTCATCTACAAGTCGTCGTTCGACAAGGCGAACCGCAGCTCGGGCAAGTCGTATCGCGGCCCGGGCATGGACGAAGGCCTGCGCATTCTGGGCGAAGTGAAGAAGCAACTGGGCGTGCCCGTCCTCACCGACGTGCATGCCGAAGAGGAAATCGAAGCGGTCGCATCGGTCGTGGACGTGCTGCAGACGCCCGCGTTCCTGTGCCGCCAGACGGACTTCATCCACGCGTGCGCGCGTTCGGGCAAGCCGGTCAACATCAAGAAAGGCCAGTTTCTCGCACCGCACGACATGAAGAACGTGATCGACAAGGCACGTGACGCCGCGCGCGAAGCGGGCCTGTCGGAAGACCGCTTCATGGCGTGCGAGCGCGGCGTGTCGTTCGGCTATAACAACCTCGTCTCCGACATGCGCTCGCTCGCGATCATGCGCGAGACGAATGCACCGGTCGTGTTCGACGCCACCCACTCGGTCCAGTTGCCGGGCGGGCAGGGCACCAGTTCCGGCGGCCAGCGCGAGTTCGTGCCGGTGCTGGCGCGCGCGGCCATCGCCACGGGTGTCGCGGGCGTGTTCATGGAGACGCATCCGGACCCGGCCTGCGCGAAGTCGGACGGTCCGAACGCGGTGCCGCTGCATCGCATGGAAGCGCTGCTGGAAACGCTCATCACGATCGATCGCGCCGTCAAGAGCGGCCCGTTCCTCGAAAGTGATTTCAACTGAAACTGAGCGGCAACCGCCATTGCAGTTTCGCGGTGAAGAAGTACGATAGCGGGCGCCCATGTCGGCGCCCGCATGCAGAACAACGGTCACGTGACGTGGCCGTGCAGGAGGAGCGGGCCGTGCCTGATGTGTTCGAAGGCATGGCCGTCATGACGAACCTGAAGCCGAATTTGAAGCCGAACTTGCAGCATTCAGCGGTCACGCACGCAGTATCGTGACCGCATGTGCCGGTCCCGCATCAGCCTGACGGATTCAGTTCACCGCAGCGTCGGCCGAGCTTTTTGCGAGTCGCGCAACGCTGCCGCGCCACTGAATCAGGGGTCGAGCAAAGGGTCCGGGCGAAGCGCAGCAGGCGCGAGCGCCACGGCCAGTCCGGCCGCGCCGCGTCGTAACGCCTGACAGAATTCATCGTCATTTCTTGAGGAAACCATGAGTGCTATCGTAGATATCATCGGCCGCGAGATTCTCGATTCGCGAGGCAATCCGACCGTCGAATGCGACGTGTTGCTCGAATCGGGCACGATGGGCCGCGCCGCGGTGCCGTCGGGTGCGTCCACCGGTTCGCGCGAAGCCATCGAACTGCGCGACGACGAAGCCGGCCGCTACAACGGCAAGGGCGTGCTGAAAGCCGTCGAACACATCAACACCGAGATTTCCGAAGCCATCATGGGCCTCGATGCCTCGGAACAAGCCTTCCTCGACAAGACCCTGCTCGAACTCGACGGCACGGACAACAAGTCGCGTCTCGGCGCGAACGCGATGCTGGCCGTGTCCATGGCCGTCGCGAAGGCCGCCGCTGAAGAAGCCGGCCTGCCACTGTACCGCTATTTCGGCGGCTCGGGCGCCATGCAGCTGCCGGTGCCGATGATGAACATCGTCAACGGCGGCGCGCACGCGAACAACAGCCTGGACATCCAGGAATTCATGATCGTGCCGGTGAGCCAGCCGACCTTCCGCGAAGCGCTGCGCTGCGGCGCCGAAGTGTTCCACGCGCTGAAGAAGATCCTGGCCGATCGCGGCATGAGCACCGCCGTGGGCGACGAAGGCGGCTTCGCGCCGAACTTCGGCAGCAACGACGAGTGCCTGTCCACGATTCTGCAAGCCATCGAAAAGGCGGGTTATCGCGCCGGTGAAGACGTGCTGCTCGCGCTCGACTGCGCGGCGAGCGAGTTCTATCACGACGGCAAGTACCAGCTCGCGGGCGAAGGCCTGCAACTGTCGTCGAGCGAGTTCGCCGACTACCTCGCCACGCTGGCCGACAAGTTCCCGATCGTCTCGATCGAGGACGGCATGCACGAAGGCGACTGGGAAGGCTGGCGGATCCTGACGGAAAAGCTCGGCAAGAAGATCCAGCTGGTCGGCGACGATCTCTTCGTGACCAACACGCGCATCCTGAAGGAAGGCATCGAGAAGGGCATCGCCAACTCGATCCTCATCAAGATCAACCAGATCGGCACGCTGACGGAAACCTTCGCGGCCATCGAAATGGCCAAGCGCGCGGGCTACACGGCTGTCATCTCGCATCGTTCGGGCGAGACGGAAGATTCGACCATCGCGGACATCGCCGTGGGCCTGAACGCCGGCCAGATCAAGACCGGCTCGCTGTCGCGCAGCGACCGCATTTCGAAGTACAACCAGCTGCTGCGCATCGAGGAAGATCTCGGCGATATCGCGAGCTATCCGGGCAAGTCGGCGTTCTACAACCTGCGCTAAAGCTTTCGCCGCTTTAGTCGATAAGGGTTCGTCAGTCTTATATCCAGCCCGTCGCCCTCGGCCATTCGTCTTTTGCCGCCGGGCGACGCTTCTTTCGGCTACTTGAATGCGGCTTGTCACTGTCGTTCTGATTCTGTTGCTGGCGCTGATCCAGTACCCGCTCTGGTGGGGCCACGGCGGCTGGCTGCGCGTGCATGAACTGCAGCAGCAGCTTGCGCAGCAGACGGACAAGAACACCAATCTGCGCCTGCGTAACGAGCGGGTGCAGGGCGAGGTTCAGGATCTGCAGAACGGCACGTCGGCGGTCGAGGAACGGGCGCGCTACGAGATGGGCATGGTGAAGGACAGCGAGGTGTTCGTGCAGTTCGTCTCGCCGAATTCCACCGCGCCCGTCAACTCGGCCAACGTGCCGGGCATGAGCGGGTCGACGCGCGGTCAGGTGTCGTCGGCGCCGTTGCGTGTGGTGCCGAATCCGGTGTCGCGCTCGAAGCAGGAGCTGCGCGATCTCGACCGCAAGGCGCAAAAGGACAAGGCGGCTGAAGCGAAGAAGAAGGGCAGTGCGCAGTAGTACGCGTTAGTACGCGGCGCGGTTCGGACAGACGAAAAAAATGGCGCGGTCACTCCAAGTGATCGCGCCATTTTTGTTTTCAGGAGCCGTGGGTTGCCGCGCTCACCACCAGGTGCCGATACCCACGCCCGAACCCCAGTACGGTCCGCCCCAGCCACCGCTTGAATAGCCGCCGTACACCGAAACCGGCGCGGGCGCCGGCGCGTAGAACTGCGACATCGTCCGCGCGGCTTCGCTGGCCGTGGCGGCCTGCTGCGATTCGTCGAGCGCCTGTTTGTCGATGGCGTTGTAGCGCGCCATCTGCTGCTGCGGCGTCAGCGCCTGTTGCGGCGCAGGCGCGGTATCGGGCAGACGGCTATAGATGGGTGACGGGCCGGGCGGTTCCATCGCGCAGCCCGCGACGAGCGCGAACCCCGCGGCGAGTGCGAACAATCCCGTCGGCCGTTTCCAGTCGGGCAGTGCGGTTTTCATCTTGCGACCTCCAGCGGGCCGGACATCTGAACGGAAAATCAGACTGAAGCTGCAGCGGGCTTTCGTGAACCGCACCGCAGGCGACGCTTGCAAGCCGTGTTGCGCCGACGCTCAATGCCGCCGGTCCGACGCCGGGCTCACGCCTTGTGAGAGCTCTTTCGCGACGAAAAGTTGCGCGACGTCCACCGGGTCGAAGTCATAGCGCTGGTTGCAGAACTCGCAGTGCACCTCGACGCCGCCGCGCTCCTCAATGACGCTGTCCACTTCCTCGCGGCCCAGCATCTTCAGCATGCCGCCCACTTTCTCGCGCGAGCAGCTGCACTGGAAGCGCGCCGGCGCGGGATCGAAATGCTGGACGTTCTCTTGCCAGAAGAGCCGCTTGAATACCGTGTCCGGCTCTTCCTTCAGCAGTTCTTCGTTGGACAGCGTGCTGCCCAGATGGCACACGCGCTGCCACGTGTCGGCGTCGTGCTCGCCCGGATGCGGGACGATGCCGCCGTCGCCAGGCAGCTTCTGCAGCAGCATGCCGACCGCGCGATCGGTATCCGCGGCGAGCCACAGGCGCGTGTCGAGCTGCTCGGAGTGGTGCATGTAGTGCTCGAGCACCTCGGCCATCGACGCCAGCGGGCCATGCTCGCCCGACAGCGGCACGATGCCCTGGTACGGCTGCTGGCCCGGCTTCTTGTCGGACGGATCGAGCGTGATCACGCAGCGGCCGCGGCCATGCTGGTTCAGCAACTCGCTGAGCGACATCTCGTCCTTCAGCTCGCTTTCGGCGCCGTCGGCCAGCTTGGCCGTGGCGCGCAGCGACAGGTTCGAATGGCACTGCACGACCAGCATCTTCACGGGGCCGTCGCCGTAGATCTGCATGACGAGCGTGCCGTCGAACTTGAGATTGGCCGACAGCAGCGCGCACGCCGCCATCATCTCGCCGAGCACGTTGCGCACGGCAACCGGATACTGGCGGCGCGCGAGCACTTCCTGCCACGTATGGCGCAGCGAGACGATCTCGCCGCGCACGGGCGCCGCGTTGAACATGAATTTCTGCAACTGGTCGTTCACAACTCTTCCTTGGGTGTTGAGACTGGCCCGGATGTCCGGATCTCAGCCGATGCGCACGAGCTGCGCCTTGTAATATTCGCGCCGGTCGGCATAGCTTGCCGTGGCCCCGCGCATGCGGGCGATGTCCGCTTCGCCGATCTCCCGGATGGCCTTTGCCGGCGCGCCGAGAATCAGCATGTTGTCCGGAAAGACCTTGCCTTCGGTGACCACGGCGCCCGCGCCAACCAGACAGTTGCGGCCGATCACCGCACCATTCAAGACCACCGCCTGAATCCCGATCAGCGAGCCTTCCTTGACCGTGCAACCATGCAGCATGGCCTGATGGCCGACGGTGACGTCGTTTTCAATCGTCAGCGGAAAACCCGGGTCCGCGTGCAGCACCGCGCCTTCCTGCACGTTGCTGCCGCGCCCGACGACGATCGGCTCGTTATCGCCGCGCAGGGCGGCGCCGGGCCACACGCTGGCGTTTTCCGCGAGCGTCACGCGACCGATGATGGTCGCGGTGTCCGCGAGAAACACGCTTTCGTGGATGGTGGGGGCGTCGTCGCCGAGTTTGTAGATGGCCACATTGTCTCCTGAGGCGTGGATTCGTATGAATGGGTGCGAACGGGGCGTGGCCGGGCGGGTCCGGCGGCGGCGCTACAATGCGCGCCTGCCGGCACGGCGGCCGACGTCGTTGCGCGATGCGCGGGCGTGCGCCGGGATGTCCATTTTAGCCGTTTGCACTGGATGCCCGCCGATCGGGAATTTTCCGGCATCCTCTCTCCAGACCGCCACCATGCACGAGACCGCCACGCCCTCCGACACCGATGTCCGCCTGCTCGCGCTCGAGATCCTGCGCGAGTGCGATCCCGCCGTGAAGGCGTCGCGCACGCGCGCGTTGTGGGATGCGGTGCGTGCGCATGCGGCACGGATCGATCCGGCAAGCGCCTTGACCGATCCCGGCGATCTTCCCGGCCGTCCGGCGCGGCCCGCGCTGGTCGAGCCGTCGGCGCTGAAGCGGCGCGGCATGCAGTCGGAGGCGGGGCGCGCCGTGTTGCTGCACGCGCTGGCGCATATCGAATTCAACGCGATCAACCTGGCCCTCGATGCCGTCTGGCGTTTCCCGGCCATGCCCGAAGATTTCTATCTCGACTGGCTGAAAGTGGCCGCCGAGGAAGCCCATCATTTCTCGCTGCTGAGCGCGCGGCTGGCTGAATTCGGTCATGCCTACGGCGATTTTCCGGCGCACGACGGCCTGTGGGACATGGCGCAGCGCACCCGTGGCGATGTGCTCGGCCGCATGGCGCTGGTGCCGCGCACGCTGGAGGCACGCGGGCTGGACGCATCGCCGCCCATCCGCAAGCGGCTCGCGCAGGCGGGCGATCACGCGTCGGCAGCGATTCTCGACATCATCCTGCGCGATGAAATCGGCCATGTGCTGATCGGCAACCGCTGGTTCCGCTTTCTCTGCGACGCCCGGCAACTCGATCCCCACGCGACCTACGAAAGCCTCGCCGCCCGCTATCACGCGCCGCGGCTGCGCGGACCGTTCAACTTCGAGGCGCGCCGCGAAGCGGGTTTCGACGAAGCCGAACTGCGTGCGCTCTCAGGTCTCGACGATGGCCCGCCGCCGGTACAATCGAACGATCATCCTTTTTTATCTTGAGAAGGCGGGAACATGAAGGAATCGCGCTCCGAATTCGTCGATGCGTGCGGCGTGCGTCTGCATGTGCGCCGCTGGGGTCCGCCCGACGCACCGATGCTCTTCATGCTGCACGGCTGGATGGATATCGGCGCATCGTTCCAGTTCGTCGTCGATGCGCTTCCCGACGACTGGCAGGTGCTCGCGCCGGATGCGCGCGGATTCGGGCTGTCGGACTGGCCGGTGGCCCGCAGCGGCGGCGGCCATTACTACTTTCCGGACTATCTCGCCGATCTCGAACGGCTGCTCGACCGCTACACGCCCGACGTGCCGGCGAATCTCGTCGGTCACAGCATGGGCGCGAATCTCGCGCTGCTGTACGCGGGCGTGCGGCCGGAGCGCGTGCGGCGCGTCGTCGATCTGGAAGGCTTCGGTTTGCCGGGGGCGCGCGCGTCGCAGGCGCCCGGCCGTCTGGCGCAATGGCTCGACGACCAGCGCGCGCCGCCCACGCTGCGCAGCTACGCGAGCCTCGACGAAGTGGCCGAGCGTCTGATCCGCACCAATCCGCGCCTCGCGCCGGCTCGTGCGCGCCATCTGGCGCAGTACTGGTCGCGCGAGGAAGCGGACGGACGGTTTCATCTGCTCGCCGATCCGGCACACAAGATGCGCGGACCGACGCTATACCGTCTGGACGAAGTCAGCGCGACATGGGCGCGCGTGACGGCGCCGGTGCTGCACGTCGAGGCGAAGGATTCGCAGACTCTCTCGGGCTTCGCCGGGCAGACGCCCGTCGCCGAGTTCAAGCAGCGCTTCGAGGCGTTTGCCGACTGGCGCGAGGAGGTCATCGACAACGCCGGCCACATGGTCCATCACGACCAGCCGGAGCGGGTCGCGGCGCTGATCGCGGCGTTCTGTGCGTGAGGCCGCCCGCGCGTGACGAAGGGACAGCATGTCCGGACTGTCATGCCATTAAACTAGAATGTCAGTGAACCGCGAGAACCGATAATGAACGCCGATCTGCATTGCCACTCCACCGTGTCCGACGGCCAGTTCGCGCCCGCCGAGGTCGCGGCGCGGGCGCATGCGAACGGCGTGACCTTGTGGTCGCTGACGGATCACGATCAGCTGGGCGGGCAGCGGGAAGCGCGCGCGGCGGCCGAGGCGCTCGGCATGGGCTATCTGGCGGGCGTCGAGATCTCGGTGACGTGGGCGGCGCGGACGGTGCATATCGTCGGCATGAACGTCGATGCCGA
Organism: Caballeronia sp. LZ034LL; assembly: GCF_031451215.1. Lineage (NCBI taxonomy): Bacteria > Pseudomonadati > Pseudomonadota > Betaproteobacteria > Burkholderiales > Burkholderiaceae > Caballeronia > Caballeronia sp. LZ034LL. The sequence continues at coordinate 1,936,005 of NZ_JARUXR010000001.1, read as the reverse complement.
AAACGAGGCGCTGCAACGCGGCCTCGAATGCACTCGCAACGGCCGGGCGGCGCGCGGCGAGGCGATCGGCGAGGCGCTGGCGGCCATCGGCATTCCGGACTGCCTGAAAGGCGCGCTGCGCTATACCGACGACCCGGACATGATCTCGCGCACGCACTTCGCGCGCTATCTGGTCGATGCGGGCTACGCACAATCCACTTCCGAAGTGTTCTCGCGCTATCTCGGCGACGGCAAGCCGGGCTTCGTCGAGCATCGCTGGGCGAAGCTGGCCGACGCCGTGAAGTGGATCCGGGAAGCGGGCGGCGAGCCGGTCATCGCGCATCCCGGCCGCTACGATTTCACGCCGGTGGAGTTCGCCGCGCTGTTCGACGAGTTCATCCAGCTGGGCGGGCGCGCCATCGAGGTCGTGACGGGCAGTCACACGCCGGATCAATATCGCGAGTACGCTGACGTCGCGCGGCGTTATGGCTTCGAGGCATCGCGCGGGTCCGACTTTCACGGCGCGGGCGAAGGCCGTGTCGATCTCGGCCGGCTGCCGCCGCTGCCCGACGACCTCACGCCTGTCTGGGAGCGCTGGCTGTAACGCTCCTTCGCGCGCTGCGCCTGTTCCGTGCGCATGGTCCTTGCATGGATTGACTTGTCTCCGCACGCAGTCCGCGTACCGGTGCGCCCAGGCGTGAGCTGCACATGCGCCGCCGCCGCGCGCGCCCGGGCCACGCGCCAACGCAAAAGCACACGCAAACGCAACGCTAACGATCGGAACAAAAAGGCGTCGTCATGTCCCAGTTCTTTCGCATTCATCCGGACAATCCGCAGCCGCGGCTCATCAACCAGGCCGTGCAGATCATCAAGGACGGCGGGCTCGTCGCCTTGCCGACGGATTCGAGCTACGCGCTCGCCTGCCATCTCGACGACAAGGACGCTGTCGAGCGCCTGCGACGGATTCGCGGCATCGACGACAAGCAACTGCTGTCGCTGCTCGTGCGCGACCTGTCCGAGCTGTCCAATTTCGCCCAGGTCGACAACCGGCAATACCGTCTCATCAAGTCGGTGACGCCGGGGCCCTATGTGTTCGTGCTGCAGGCCACCAAGGAAGTGCCGCGCCGGCTGTCGCATCCGTCGCGCAAGACCATCGGCCTGCGGGTGCCGGATCACACGATCACGCTCGATCTGCTCGAAGCGCTCGGCGAACCGCTGCTCGCCTCCACGCTGATCCTGCCGCCCGACACCGAACCGCTCAACGACCCCGAGGAGATCCGCGAGCGCCTGGAAAAGCAGATCGAACTGGTGATCGACGCGGGCGCGTGTCCGGCGGAGCCTTCCACGGTGATCGACCTGTCCGGGGGGGAGCCGGTGCTCGTGCGCGCGGGGAGAGGCGCCCTCGAACCGTTCGGGCTCACGGCCTAGCGCCGCGCAGTGACGCACACGAGCACAAGTCCCGCACAGGTTCCCTATAAGTCCCGATTAAGTCTCATGCTTCACCATATGGCCAAGAGCGTGCGCGCGCGGCCACACAGCGCGCGCCGGAACCTGCCTGCCTGCTTGATACAATACCGCCCTATGGATTCTTCCCTGATACAGACCATCGCGGTCTACGCGCTCCCGGTGATCTTCGCGATCACGCTGCACGAGGCCGCGCACGGTTACGCCGCGCGCCTGCTCGGCGACAACACGGCCTACGTGCTCGGCCGCGTTTCCATGAATCCGATGCGCCATATCGATCCCATCGGCACGATCGTGATCCCCATCGTGCTGTATTTCGTGACGAGCGGCGCGTTCATGTTCGGCTATGCCAAACCGGTGCCAGTCGCGTTCGGCAATCTGCGCAATCCGCGCTGGGGCAGCCTCTGGGTGGCCGCCGCCGGTCCCGGCAGCAACTTCGTGCAGGCCCTCGTGTGGGGCGTGATCGCGGTGCTGCTCATGGTCTTTCACGTCGACGAACCGTTCTTCACGCGCATGGCGGCCGCCGGCGTCGGCGTGAATCTCGTGCTCGGCGTGCTCAATCTCTTTCCGCTCCCGCCGCTCGACGGCGGACGCGTGCTGATGGCGCTTCTGCCGGTGCGCGCGTCCATCGCGTTCTCGAAGCTCGAACCTTACGGTTTCTTCATCGTGATGGCGCTCGTCGTCACCGGCGTGCTGACGCGCTTCTGGCTCGGGCCGCTCGTGAGCGTCGGCTACGCAGCGGTATCGGCCATCCTGAATCCCCTCGCTTCACTCTTTCCATAACATCATGTTCCCTGACCGTATTTTCTCCGGCATGCGGCCCACCGGGTCGCTGCATCTCGGCCACTATCACGGCGTGCTGAAAAACTGGGTGCGGTTGCAGTCCGAATACCCGTGCTTCTTCGCGGTGGTGGACTGGCATGCGCTCACCACGCACTACGAGACGCCCGAGGTCATCGAGAAAAACGTCTGGGAGGTGCTGATCGACTGGCTGGCGTCGGGCATCGATCCGGCGCAGGCCACGCTGTTCATCCAGAGCCGCGTGCCCGAGCACGCCGAACTGTCGCTGCTGCTCGGCATGGGCACGCCGCTCGGCTGGCTCGAACGCGTGCCGACCTACAAGGAGCAGATCGAGAAGCTGAAGGAAAAGGATCTCGACACCTACGGCTTCCTCGGCTATCCGGTGCTGATGGCGGCGGACATCCTGCTGTACCGCGCGTCGCTCGTGCCGGTGGGCGAGGACCAGGTGCCGCACGTCGAGATGACGCGTGAAATCGCGCGCCGCTTCAACTATCTCTACGGCCGCGAACCGGGCTTCGAAGAGAAGGCGCTGGAAGCCGCGAAGAAGCTCGGCGGCAAGCGTTCGAAGCTGTATCACGAGCTGCGCGTCGCGTATCAGCAGGAAGGCGACGACGAAGCGCTCGAACAAGCGCGCGCGATGCTGCAGGAATCGCAGAGCCTCTCGATGAGCGACCGCGAGCGCCTGTTCGGCTATCTCGAAGGCTCGCGCAAGATCATCCTGGTCGAGCCGCAGGTGCTGCTGACGGAAGCGTCGCGCATGCCGGGCCTCGACGGGCAGAAGATGTCGAAGTCGTATGGCAATACCATCGGCTTGCGCGAGGACGCGGCGACCATCGAACAGAAGGTGCGCCGCATGCCGACCGACCCGGCGCGCGTGCGCCGCACCGATCCGGGCGATCCGGACAAGTGCCCGGTCTGGAAGCTGCACGAGGTCTACACCGACGAGACGGTCCACGCGTGGGTGCAGAAGGGCTGCCGCAGCGCGGGCATCGGTTGCCTGGAGTGCAAGCAGCCGGTGATCGAAGGCATCCTGCGCGAACAGCAGCCGATGCTCGAACGCGCGCAGAAATACATGGACGATCCGTCGCTGCTGCGCGCGATCGTCGCGGACGGCTGCGACAAGGCCCGCAAGTTCGCCACCGAGACGATGCGCGACGTACGCGAGGCCATGGGCCTGTCCTACAACTGATGGAGAGCGTGGCGAGCGCCTGGGTGACGCGCTGGGCGCATCTGATCGCGGCCGGCGGCACGGTGCTCGATGTCGCCTCGGGCAGCGGGCGCCATGCGCGCTGGCTGGCGGCGCGCGGACATCGCGTGCTGGCGGTCGATCGCGATGCGCAGGCGCTCGGGTCGATGGCGTCGGAGCGCGGCATCGAGACGTTGAACGCCGATCTCGAGGACGGCTCGCCGTGGCCGCTTTCCGGCCGAACGTTCGATGCAGTCGTCGTCACGAACTATCTGCACCGGCCGTTGTTCGGCGCGCTGGTCGCGTCGCTTGCGCCGGGCGGCGTACTGCTTTACGAAACTTTCGCGACGGGCAATGCGAGTGTAGGCAAGCCGTCGAATCCGGCATTCCTGCTCGCGCCCGGCGAACTGCTCGAGGCCGTACGCGGACCGTTGCGCGTGATCGGTTACGAAGACGGCTTTCTCGACCAACCGCGGCCCGCGTATGTGCAGCGCATTTGCGCGGTACGCGAGGCAGATCGGCTCACGATTGGTAACACACCCCCGGGTCCGCCGCGTTACGCGTTGCACGGCTAATCCGCTACAATCGCGAGAGATCGCGTTTCGCGGCTAAATTCACGATTAAATTCATAGAGTTTCATGACAAACGGCACAAGCGGCACAAGCGGCACCAACCAGGGCGGCCTTCAGATCCGCGGCAGCATTCCTGCCATCGTTACCCCGATGCACGAGGACGGTAGTCTCGACCTGCCGGCGTTCCGAAAACTGGTGGACTGGCATGTCGAACAAGGTTCGAACGGTCTCGTCGTGGTGGGCACGAGCGGCGAATCCGCCACGCTGTCGGTCGAGGAACACATCCTGATGATCCAGACGGCCGTCGAGCACGCGGCCAAGCGCTTTCCGATCATCGCGGGCGCGGGCGGCAACTCCACCGCCGAAGCCATCGAACTCTCGAAGCACGCGAAGAAGGTCGGCGCCGACGCCACGCTGCAAGTCGTCCCGTATTACAACAAGCCGACGCAGGAAGGCATCTATCGCCATTTCAAGGCGATCGCCGAAGCCGTCGACCTGCCCGTGATCCTCTACAACGTCCCCGGCCGCACGGTCGCGGACATGAGCAACGAAACCATCCTGCGCGCGGCGCAAGTGCCGGGCATCATCGGCGTGAAGGAAGCGACGGGCAACATCGACCGCGCCGCGCACCTGATCAAGCACGCGCCGGCGCACTTCGGCATCTATAGCGGCGACGACCCCACGGCCATCGCGCTGATGCTGCTGGGCGGCCACGGCAACATCTCGGTGACGGCCAACGTCGCGCCGAAGGCCATGAGCCAGCTGTGCCGCGCGGCGCTCGAAGGCGACGCGGTCACCGCGCGCCGCATCCACATGCAGTTGCTGTCGCTGCACAAACAGCTCTTCTGCGAATCGAATCCGATTCCGGCCAAGTGGGCGCTCGCCGAACTGGGCCACATGCAGCACGGCATCCGTCTGCCGCTCACGCCGCTCGATGCGCGCTTCCACGACGTCGTGCGCGACGCGCTGCGCGACTCCGGGCTGCTCGGCTGATCGCATGCGGCGGCGCGCCAGGGTCACCGTCACGTGATCGCCACGCCGCCGCAGTCGATCGACATGAAACACTGCCTCCGTCATCAACCCACGCTCCTTGGCCTCATCGGCCGGTCCCGATGAACCGCTCGGCCCGAGCGGGATCGGCGCCAGGACCCAAGCGTCATCAGCAGCAACGAAGGACCTCATGAAACGTTCCGCTCTTCTTGTTCATGCCAAACGCCTGAGCGTGCTGTCGCTTGGCGCCAGCGCCGTGTTTGCCCTCGCCGGTTGCGATACGCTCAACGACTGGCTCGCGCCGGACCGCGTCAACTACAAGGCTGCTGAAACCGCGCCGTCGCTCAACGTGCCCTCGGACCTGACCACGGCCAACATCAGCCAGCGCTACGCCGCGCCGCCGAAGATCAACGCGCTGGGCGGCGCCGCCGAGCGTTCGGTCACGCCGGCCGGCAACGCGACGCTCGGCGTGCCGAACACGCAGGATCCGTACGGCATGCATGTCGAGAAGGACGGCGATCGCCGCTGGCTTGTCGTCGACGGCCGTTCGCCCGACCAGATCTGGGACCCGCTCAAGGAGTTCTGGCAGGAGAACGGCTTCACGCTCAAGACCGACGCGCCCGCCACCGGCATCATGGCGACCGACTGGGCCGAGAATCGCGCCAACATTCCGAACGACTGGTTCAGGAACAGCGTGGGCAAGCTGATCGATTTTGCGTATTCGTCGGGCACGCGCGACATGTTCCGCACCCAGGTGGACCGCGCGCAGGACGGCTCCACGGACATCTCCATCACGCACAGCGCGATGGAAGAAGTGCTGACCGGTCAGGACAAGACCGGCTCGCGCTGGGAAACGCGTCCGCGCAATCCGGCGCTCGAAGCGGCGGTCCTCACGAAGCTGATGCAGAAGTTCGGGCTCACCGAAGATCAGTCGAAGCAGCTGATCGCCGATGCACGGCCGGCCGGTGCGAAGGTGGCGGTGGATCCGGGCGCGGGCGGCACGTCGCTCGATCTCGCCGAGCCCTTCGATCGCGCGTGGCTGCGCGTGGGCCTGGCACTCGATCGCACGAACTTCACGGTCGACAATCGCGATCGCGAAAAGGGCATCTACTACGTGCATTACTCGGACTCGATGGCCGAGCTCAAGAAAGACGGCCTGTTCGGCAAGTTCTTTTCGAGCAACACGCCGAAGCCGACGCGCCAGTTCCTCGTCAACGTGAAGCCGAAGGCGGACGCGGTCACGCAGATCGGCGTCGTCGATGCGAACGGGCAGCCGGACACATCGTCCGATGCACAGCGCATCGTCTCGCTGCTTCACGCACAGTTGAACTAGCCATACGTGCAGGACTTCAGTTGATCAAGGTTGCATCGTGAGATTCGCCAGTCTGGGCAGCGGCAGCGAAGGCAATGCATTGCTCGTCGAGGCGTCGTGCGGCACCACCACGACGCGCGTGCTGCTCGACTGCGGCTTCTCCGCGAAGGAGATCGAGCGGCGTCTCGCGCGGCTCGATTGCCGCGCCGAAGATCTCGATGCCATCGTCATCACGCACGAGCATACGGATCACATCGGCAGCGCGATGACGCTGGCGCGCAAGTTCTCCATTCCGTTGCACATGAGCTGGGGCACGGCGCGCGCGATCGGCGCCGATGGAGGCAAGGTCGAGCTGAACGTGCTGTGGGGCGACGAGCGGGTGGCCATCGGCGATCTGAGCGTGTTGCCGTACACCGTGCCGCACGATGCCCGCGAGCCGCTGCAATACGTCTTCTCCGATGGCGCCAGCCGCCTGGGCGTGCTCACCGACGTGGGCGTTTCAACGCCGCATATCACGAACATGCTGAGCGGGTGCGACGCACTCGTGCTCGAATCCAATCACGATCTCGCGATGCTCGCGGCGAGCCGTTATCCGCCTTCGCTGAAGGCGCGTATCGGCGGAACGCACGGACACCTGAATAACGACGCGGCCGCGGCCATTCTCGCTTCGCTGGATCGATCGAAGCTGCGTCATCTCGTGGCCGCTCATTTGAGTCAGCAGAACAATCAGCCGCATCTGGCGCAGGCGGCGCTCGCGGCGGTGCTGGGGGCGTCGGCGCTCGAGGTGGTCGTGGCCACGCAGACGGAAGGCTTCGACTGGCTGGCGTTATAGCGTGCCACGCGCGACATGAAGCAAGCATAAAAAAACCGGCTCGAGAGCCGGTTTTTTCGTTTGCAGGCCGCGTCGAGCGACCTGCGGGGGCATAGCGCCTGAAGCCTTACTGGCTTGCGCCCGATGCCGGAGCAGCCGACGAAGCCGCAGCGTCCGAAGCAGCGCCAGCAGCCGAAGCTGCGTCGCTTGCAGCGGCCGAAGCGCTCGATGCTGCAGCGTTTGCGTCCGAAGCGGCAGCAGCCGGTGCCGAAGCAGCCGACGTATCGCTTGCAGCGCTCGGAGCAGCCGAATCGCTAGACTTGTTGCATGCAGCAAGAGCAACAGCAGCCAACAGGGATGCTACGAGGAGGGATTTCTTCATGATCACGTCCTTTTATGGTTAAAGGTAAGCAACAGCGCAAAGTACCGGTAATGTGTGCTCCAACACCGACCTGGGCCGCTGTGGAGACTCACAATTCTTTTTTGGTGTGAGACTTCCTACGGCTTGGCCGGAAATTATAGGCACTTTCGCAACGACCGTCGATAAATCGGGGGCCGATACGTTGTCTTTCTCATACAAACTTTCATATTGCGGAACGCCGTATTCTAGCATTCGCAGCATGTTTCACAGCGTGTTTGGAAGCCTCGTCGAGCCAAGCCTGTCAAGCCCAAGCGCCTAGTTGAATCCAGCCCGCACGATACCATTCGTGCAGCAACGCTGTCATTGTCGAATCGTCTGTAAGTGTTACAAAGCGTTTCGCCTCCAGATGCCTTGAATCGGCCAATTCAGGGAGCCACTTTTTCAGCTTCGGCGATAACGATGCTGCCTCGCCATTTACGAAATATGACTTCTGGTCATAGAGCAAAATGGCCTTTCTATCCAGCTTTACGCCCGTCTTTTTTGCGCGTTCAACGAAGCGCTCTTCATTCAACGCGCGTTCCGGCGAATCGAACACGACATTCGCCTTCGGCTCGCTCAAATAAGTGCCCAGAAACGCAGCGATGTCCTTTTCATTCCAGTCGATGTTCGCAAGGATCGCGCCTACACGCTCCTTCAACAGTCCAGGCAGCGCGCCCGGGTTCGCCACGGGCTCTTGAGCAGGGTCGCGATAACGTGCGCCCGCGCGGGCGCTATCGGCTGTTTCGCCGGCACGTTCAGCCAGGTGATAGAGGAACTGCGCCGTGAGTTCATGCTCCGAAGGCGCGCGAAAGCCGATGGACGCCGTCATGCATTCGCCTTCCGCAATGCCGTCGTGCGCGACGTGCGGCGGCAGATAGAGCATGTCGCCGGGCTCCAGCAGCCATTCCTCTTCAGGCTCGAAGTGCTGTAAAACTTTCAACGGAAGTCCGGGTTTTAGCGAAAGATCGCGCTGTTTGCCAATGCGCCAGCGGCGCTTGCCATGCACCTGCAACAGGAACACATCGTAGGAGTCGAAGTGAGGACCGACACCGCCGCCATCGGTGGCGTAGGAGATCATCAGATCATCGAGACGCGCATCCGGAATAAAACGGAACTGGTTCATCAGCGCATGGGCGCGGTCGTCGTGCAGGTTCGCGCCTTGCACGAGCAGCGTCCATTCACGCTTTTTTACCGATGGCAGTTCGTCAGGCGCGAACGGCCCGTGCTCCATGTCCCATTTGTCGCGAAAATGGGTGATGAGACGCGACTCGACGTCGTCGAGATCGGCGAGGGCGAACAGTTCGTCGCGCGGCAGCGGAGCGGCAAGACCGGGGAACGCCTGACGGATCAGCAGCGGCTTTTTCTGCCAGTAGCGCCGCATGAACTGCCGCGGCGTGCGGTTGCCCAACAGGGGTGTGAGCTCGTCCGGCAAGGGCGCACGGGTGTGCCCGGGCGGGGTGGAACGGGGGGATGGACTGGCGTGGTGTGGCCGCTTGGGCATCGTATAATCGAGTCTTGTATCTTGGAGGATCCAATGAAAATTGCGAAAGACAAAGTCGTTTCGGTCGCGTACAAGCTATCGGATGCGCAAGGCAATCTGATCGAGGAAAGCGACGAGCCGATGGTCTATCTGCACGGCGGCTATGATGGCACGTTCCCCAAGATCGAGGAAGCGCTGGCCGGCCATGAAGCCGGCTTCGAAACGCTCATCCAGCTCGAGCCGCAGGACGCATTCGGCGAGTACGATCCCGAGCTCGTGAAGATCGAAGAGCGCAGCCGCTTTCCCGAGCCGCTGGAAGTGGGCATGCAGTTCGAAGGCACGCCGGAGGATGCGGACGACGAACTCGACTCGCTGATCTACACCGTCACCGACGTCGCCGAAGACAAGGTCGTGCTGGACGGCAATCATCCGCTCGCGGGCATGGCCTTGCGTTTCGCGCTGTCGGTGCAGGAAGTGCGCGACGCCACGGATGACGAGATCGAACATCAGCACGCGCATGGCGCGGATGGACTGCAAGTCGTCGATGAAGACGACGAAGAAGACGATAACGAACCGCGCAAGGACGCGGGCCCGACGCTGCATTGAGCGCGCGGCGCAAGACCACTCATCGATGAAGAAAGCGCAGCTTCGGCTGCGCTTTTTTTATTTGTTCAGCGAGTTCGGCGCCGTGCCGTTCTGCACGTTCGAGGCCGGCATCGGATAGATGGGCGGCATGGACTGCGGCGGCGTCAGGATGGGCGGCAGATCGGACGCGGGCAAGGGCATGGTCGACGGCGCGGGCAACGCTTCGGGCAAGTCGTCGCGCGGCAGCGCGGGCAGCGTCGATTGCGATTGCGGCGCCGGATACGCCAGGTCCGACGCGCCCGACGGCGCACTGGTGTCCGCGCTGGCCGCTCCGTTCACGGTACGCATGCGCAGACGGAACGGCGGATGCCATTGCGCATCGGTCTGTACGTCGAGCCATTGCGATTGCGGCTTGCTGAACGCGATGGCCACACGCGTCAGGTTCGTGACGATCAGTCCTTTGTCGTTGCGCAACGGCTGGTCGATGTGGAAGCCGGTGGGCTCGGACGCATCCGTAGTGTGGATCACGATGACCGGCCCGCGAAACGTTTCGGCAGCTTTGACGAGACTGCGCTTGAGTTCGAGGAAGCCATCGCGCGGCTGGTTCGAACGCGAAAAGCGCAGCCATGCAAAACGTTCACGCCGTTCATAGCGCGAGAAATCCGGATCGCCCTGCAGCAGGATGACGAGCGCACGCATCTCCGTGCGCCGCGCGGTCTCCGCCGCGTGTTCGAGCCAGAAACTGGTGGCGACGGCGCGGTCTTCGAACTCGCCGTTGCGTCCGCCCGCGGTCAGATAGTGATTGTTCGGACTCGGCACATTCAGGCCGATGAACGCAACGCCCTGCGACTGCCAGCGCACGATTTCGCGGAAGGTGCGAAAGCGCGCGACATCGCTTTGGCGCGACAGCGTGAGCGGTGTCTGGCCGAGCGCGTTGGCATCGGCGAAGAACAGCTGGCGCACGAAGTCCAGCCGTTCGACGGGATCATAGCCGCCTGCGTGAGCCTGGCCGCAATCGGCCCAGTCGTGCTGGCCCAGCAGGACGATCACCGGCGTGCGCGACGCATCCAGCAAGTCATGCCGCGACTGATAGATGCTGTCGCGACACGCTTCGGCGCTGCCCTTGAAGTTGCCGTCGTAGACGATGAACGCGACGTTGCTGTCGCGCCCGATGACATCGAGCATGCGGCGCACCGGGGCTTCGTCGGCGGGGCGCGAGAGGGCGTCGGCGAGCACCGCGAAACCGAGCGGCCCGCTGGCCTGCGCATGCCCGCCGACGCTCCACATGAGCGCGGCCAGCAGCACGGCCGCGCCGGTCAGACGAGGCGCATGAGAGAGGCGCGAGAATCCGGCACGCTCAACGCGCGTCATCCGGCGGCGCATTCGCCAGCTCGTGCAGTTCGTAGAGCAGATCGAGCGCGTCGCGGGGACGCAGGTCGTTCGGATCGAATCCGCGCAGCTTCGCGATCACCGGATGCTCGGGCGCTTCGACGGGTTCCGGCGACGCTTCCGCTTCGTCTTCATACGGCGCATAGGGCTGGCTCGCGAAGAGATCGAACTGTGGGGTGGGCTGGTTGATGGACTGCTGCTCCAGCAGCACCAGATGCTTGCGCGCCGCGCGGATCACCGCCGACGGCACGCCCGCGAGTTGCGCGACTTGCAGGCCGTAGCTCTGGTTGGCCGGTCCTTCGCTGACGGCATGCAGGAACACGATGCCGTGGTCGTGCTCGACCGCCGAGAGATGCACGTTCGCTGCCTGCGCGAACTCGCTCGGCAGTTGCGTGAGTTCGAAGTAGTGCGTGGCGAACAGCGTGTAGCAGGCGTTGTGCGTGAGCAGATGCCGCGCGATGGCCCACGCGAGCGCGAGACCGTCGAAGGTCGAGGTGCCGCGGCCGATCTCGTCCATCAGCACGAGGCTCGACGCGCTGGCATCGTTGAGGATCGCGGCGGCTTCGGTCATCTCGACCATGAAGGTGGAGCGGCCGCCGGCGAGGTCGTCGGCGGCGCCGATGCGCGTGAAGATGCGGTCCAGCGCGCCGAAGCGCGCGCGCTTCGCGGGCACGTAGCTGCCCACATAGGCCATCAGCGCGATCAGCGCGGTCTGGCGCATGAACGTGGACTTGCCGCCCATGTTCGGCCCGGTGATCAGCAGGAGCTTGCGATCCTGGCTCAGGCAACAGTCGTTGGCGATGAACTGCTCGACCTGCGCCTCGACCACCGGATGCCGTCCCTGTTCGATATCGATGCCCGCTTCGGCCGAAAACTGCGGCGCAACCCAGTCGAGCGCACGGGCGCGTTCGGCGAACGCACACAGCAGGTCCAGCTCGGCGAGCGCGCCGGCCACGCGCTGGCAGTCCGCGATGAAGGGCAGCAGGTTCTGCAGCAACGCCTCGTACAGCGCGCGTTCGCGGGCGAGGGCGCGTTCCTGCGCGGACAGCGCCTTGTCCTCGAAGGTCTTCAGCTCGGGCGTGATATAGCGCTCGGCGTTCTTCAGCGTCTGGCGGCGGCGATAGTCGTCGGGCACCTTGTCCGTCTGGCCGCGCGTCACTTCGATATAGAAGCCATGCACCTTGTTGTATTCGACGCGCAGATTGGCAATGCCGGTGCGCTCGCGCTCGCGTGCTTCGAGATCGATCAGGAACTGGTCGCAGTTCTCCGAGATGTCGCGCAGTTCGTCGAGATCGGGATCGTAGCCGCGCGCGATGACGCCGCCGTCGCGGATCAGCGCGGCCGGTTCGGGCGCGATGGCGCTGGTCAGCAGGTCGAGACATTCGTGCGGCGGTTCGAGCGCGGCGGTGACGCGTTCCAGCGCGCTCGCATGCGCCGATACGCCCGCGACCTGCGCACGCAGTTCCGGCAGCGCGGCGAAGGTGTCGCGCAGGCTCGACAGGTCGCGCGGACGTGCCGAAAGCAGCGCGAGGCGCCCGGTGATGCGTTCGATGTCCGACACCCGGCGCAGCGCCGTGCGCAACGTGTCCAGGCTGCTGGCGGCGGGCGCTTCGAGGAGCGCGCCGATGGCCTGTTGACGTGCCTGCGCGATGGCGGCATCGCGCGGCGGATGATGCAGCCAGTGGCGCAGCAGACGGCTGCCCATGGTCGTGCAGCAGGTGTCGAGCAGGGAGAACAAGGTAGGCGATTCGGTGCCGCGCAGCGTCTCGGTCAGTTCGAGATTGCGCCGCGTGGCCGGATCCAGCCCGATGTATTCCGACTCGTATTCCACCTTCAGGCTGCGCACGTGGCGCAACTGCTGGCCCTGGGTCGCCGCCGCATAGAGCAGCAACGCGCCGGCTGCCCCGCACGCGCAGGTGAGGGTCTGTGCGCCGAAGCCGTCGAGGCTCGCGACATCCAGTTGGTCGCGCAGGCGTTGCGTGCCCGAGCCGACATCGAAATGCCAGGCCGGCACCCGGGTGATGGCGACGTGATTCGCGCCGAGATTCGTCACGCCGAGCGAGCTTTGCAGGTCCGTGATCGAATCCGCGACCAGCGTCTCAGCGGGGCGGATGCGTTCCAGCGCCGCGCCCACTTGAGCGCTCGCGACTTCCGCGAGACGCAGCGCGCCGCTCGCCAGATTGAGCCACGCGAGCCCGACGCTCGTGACCACGCCGCGCCGGTTATGGATGGGGCAGAGCGCAAGCAGATAGACGTCGCTTTTGTCGGAGAGCAGGGCGGCGTCGGTCAGCGTGCCCGGCGTGACCACGCGCATGACCTTGCGTTCGACGGGCCCTTTCGAGGTGGCCGGATCGCCGATCTGCTCGCAGATCGCCACCGACTCGCCGAGCTTCACGAGCTTGGCGAGATACTGCTCGCACGCGTGATGCGGCACGCCCGCCATGCGAATGGGATTGCCGCCGGACGCGCCGCGCTGGGTGAGCGTGAGATCGAGCAGGCGCGCGGCCTTCTCGGCGTCCTCGAAGAACAGCTCGTAGAAGTCGCCCATGCGGTAGAACACCAGCGTGCCGGGATGCTCCGCCTTGATGCGCAGATACTGCTGCATCATCGGCGTGTGTTGCGACAGGTCCGCAGGCGTGGCGGTTTCGCTGGAGGAGTCGGAAGTTGCCGTGTGATTGCCCATCATGCGTGCTGTGAAAGCCGGAACGTGCCGACGGCCGGACGCAACGTGCGCCCGCCGCGGACGGCGGATAACGGCGATGGCGACCCGTGATGAACGGTTACCACCGACAGGGCATGAGTTTAACCTGTTGGGAAGGACGGGCGGAGTCGGCCGGATGGCCTAGGGATGTTTGCAGCCGGAAGGCGAAGGCATGCCTGGATGGAACGCGGATAGAACGCGAGCAGGTCTCAGCAAGCAAGGAGAGGCAGGGACGAAGCGCATCGTCCCTGCGGTCATCAACGAGGTGCGGACTGCACGGACTGCACTATGCACGCGCGGCCAGGAATCCCACCAGCAGCGCGAGTCCCGCCACTGCCCCCAGCGTGTGCCAGGGCTTGTCATGCACGAATTCATCGGCGTAGCCGGCTGCGTCGCCGAGCTTGCCCGAGAACACGCTGCTCGCGCCATTCATCTGCGAACGCGCCGACTTCAGCTTCGCTTGCAGGTCGCGCCGCAGCTTGTCGGCGTCGATGTCCTTCGCGCCGTGAATCGAGCTTTCCAGATCATCGAGCAGGCTGCGCAACTGGCTGCTGGCCGTATCGACCGCGTCGCTCGCACCGCGCACTGCGCGCTCGCCGACGTTGGCTGCGCCATTGATTTTGCTGTCGAGCGTCGAACGTGTGAACAATCCCATTTCCTTGCTCCTTTATTGACGTTGCCGAATAAGATTAGCGCCGGATTCGCCGCCTGCCACGATTTATCTCAACCGCCTGACGACCGTTCGTTTGTCGCCCCGCGCAGGCTTGTCGACCGGTTGCGCGCGGGGCCGGCGAATCCAGATTCATCGAATCAGCAAGGATCATTCCTCGACCATCGCGCCCAAGTCCACTTCGCGATCGTTGCGGGCGTGGCGGCGCATCGCGAGCGCCATCATCAGGCAGACGAACAGGCCGAAGACGACGATGATCCACTGCACCGGCACCTGGATGGTCAGCAGCACTGCGTAGGCGCCGAGCATCGCCAGGACGGCGAGGTTCTGGTTGAAGTTCTGCACCGCGATGGAATGTCCCGCCGACAGCAGGGTGGCGCCGCGATGCTGCAGGATCGCGTTCATCGGCACGATGAAGAAGCCCGACAGGCCGCCCAGCGCGATCATCAGCGGATAGGCCATCAGGATGTAGGCGGGCGCGAACCACGGCCCGATATGCACGCCCGCGCCGGCCGGAAACAGATCCTTGTTGTAGAAGGCCATCGCCACCGATACCGCGCCGATCAGCACGCCCACCGGCAGCACCTTCAGCGACTGGCGCAGCACGATCCACGCGGATGCCGCCGCCGCTCCGAGCGCGATGCCCACGCCCGTGATGCCCTGCAGCACGGCCGCCTTCGACAGCGACAGCCCGAGGTTCGCGTCGGCCCACTTGAGCACCAGCAGTTGCAGCGTGACGGCGGCGCCCCACAGCAGCGTCGTGACCCACAGCGCGATCTGTGCGAGCCGGTCTTTCCACAGCACCTTGAAGCAGTGCGAGAAGTCATGCACGAGACGGGTCGGCTGGTTCAGCAGGTTCGGATAGCGCGCGCCGGTATCGGGAATGAACGCGTTGATCGCCGCCGCCGACGCATAGATCAGCATCACGGTGAACAGCGCGGCGTGCGCGGCGGTGTGCACGAAGGGCACGTGCGCCTGCGCGACCCAGTGCGTGACCACCTGGCTCACGAGCGCGCCGCCGATCACGGTGCCGAGGATCGTCGAGCCGACCGTCGCGGATTCGAGCCACGCATTGGCCGCGATCAGTTTCTGCGGCGGCAGGAGTTCGGTGAGGATGCCGTATTTCGCGGGCGAATAGGCCGCCGCGCCGAGACCCACGACGCCGTACGCGATCATCGGATGCACGCCTGCGATCATCAGCGCGCAGCCGGCCGCCTTCAGCGCGTTCGAGATGAACATGACGTGGCGCTTCTGGATGGCGTCCGCAAACGCGCCGACGAAGGGCGCGAGCACCACGTAGGAAACGGTGAAAAAGATCTGCAGCAGCGGCGTGACCCAGGGCGCCGACTGCACGACGGCGAGCATGGCGATGGCGGCGATCAGGAGCGCATTGTCGGCGAGCGACGAGACGAACTGCGCGGCGATGATCGTGTAAAAGCCTTTTTTCATGACGGGCTCGATGGCAGGCTCGGCGCGCGGTCCCGAAGCACAGCGCAGACGGGACGCGCATCGCCCGATGCGGCCGGGGCAAAAGAGTGCATCGTAACGGAGCCCCGCGATCGATGCAGACCCGGCGCGCGTGCGGAAACCTGCGGAAAAAGCGCGGCGCGGCCTGGGTACGGCTTATTCGCCGGTCAGGCGCGTGCGCGAGTACATGTCGAGGATCTTGATCATCTGCGCGTACACCTTCGGGTTCGCTGCGACGATCTCGTTCTTGAACAGGAAGTCCGATTCGCCCGTGTAGTTGCCGACCAGACCGCCCGCTTCGGTGACGATCAGGCTGCCCGCCGCGACGTCCCACGGATGGATGCCCTGCTCGAAGAAACCGTCGAGCCGGCCCGCCGCGACGTTCGCGAGGTCCAGCGCCGCCGCGCCCGGACGGCGCAGGCCCGCGCACGACAGCGTCATCTCGCTGAACATGCGCATGTAGGCGTTGAGGCCCTGGCCGTCGCGGAACGGGAAGCCCGTGCCGACCAGCGCGTCCGACAGCCGGTCCAGCTTGCCGACGCGAATCCGGCGCTCGTTCAGATACGCGCCGCGGCCGCGCGAGGCGGTGAACAGGTCGTTGCGGGTCGGATCATAGACGACGGCCTGCTGCACCACGCCCTTGTGCGCGAGCGCAATCGATACGCAGTAATACTGGAAGCCGTGAATGAAGTTGGTGGTGCCGTCGAGCGGGTCGATGATCCACTGGAACTCGGACTCGCGCTCGGTTTCGCCGGATTCTTCGGCGAGGATGGAGTGGTCGGGATAGGCGGTGGTCAGCGTCTCGATGATCGCGGCTTCGGACGCCTTGTCGACTTCCGTCACGAAGTCGTTGTGCTGTTTCTTGCTGATCTGGATGCGGTCCAGGTCCAGCGACGCGCGGTTGATGATCTGTCCGGCGCGGCGCGCGGCCTTGACAGCGATATTGAGCATCGGATGCATGAGCGAAATCCTCTGGCCGCCGGCGCGTTCGAACCCACGCGCAGGCGAAAAAGTTGGCGACAACGACTGTCGACGAAAGACGAATTGAATAAGAGCGAGGCGGCCGCAAGACAGTCGGAGTGAATCCGGCCGCCATTCACGACGCGCGAGGGCGCCATTTTACCCGAAACTAGGCCTCGGGCCGCGCCTCGGCATGCGTCATGCAGCCCGCGCGTCGGCCGGCCGACAAAAGCGCGTTAACATGACGGGCTCGAATGCTCCATTTCCGGCCTTTTACTCAGCTTGTTTAGCTTACTCAGCACGAACCGCGCCTTGGACACCAACGATCACCTCCCGCCCGCCGACGGTTTTACCTCCACCCGCTTCGTCCTCGTCGAACCGAGTCATCCGGGCAATGTCGGCGCGGCCGCGCGCGCGCTCAAGACCATGGGTTTCGCGCGCCTCGTGCTCGTCGCGCCGCGCGTCGCGGACGTGAAGAACACGCCGGAAGCCATCGCAATGGCTTCCGGCGCCGATGACGTGCTCGCCTCCGCGCACGTCGTCGACACACTCGCCGATGCGCTCACCGGCGTCCGCTGGTCGGTCGCGCTGACGGCGCGCACCCGCGAATACGGTCCGCCGCAGATGCCGCCCCGCGCGCTGGCCGAGCGTGTCCACGAATTCGTGCGGCACGGCGACATCGCACTCGTGTTCGGCAACGAGCGCACCGGGCTCTCGAATGCCGATGTCGAACGCTGCAGCGCGCTCGCCCATATCCCGGCCAATCCGGCCTACAGCTCGCTCAACCTCGCGCAGGCCGTGCAGGTGCTGGCGTACGAACTGCGTCTCGCGTTCCAGGCGCCTGCCAGCCCGCTCGCGCTCGTCGAAACGGCGGGGCAGGGCGCGTCCAGCGAAGAAATCGAGGGCATGTATGCGCATCTTGAAGAAGCGCTGGTCGCGCTGGCATTTCTCGATCCGGCCAACCCGAAGAAGCTGATGTCGCGCGTGCGGCGGATGTTCGCGCGCTCCGGGCTGGAGCACGAGGAAGTCAACATCCTGCGCGGCATCGCCAAGCACGTGCTGCTGCAGGCGGGGAAGGATCGCAAGGCGTAGTTGCCAGACCCGAGGAAGGACCGGCCGACCGCATTCGCATCGTGGGCATCGCGGCAGACTCCGCGCGCTCGTCCTACAATCGCCGGAAAACGGCCCGAGCCGATATAAGCTTTGCGCGTTCCGTGCTATGCAGGCAGCCGCCGCACGGAACGGCGCGGGCTCCGTCCTTGCCTTTGTCCCTGTCCCTGTCCCTCAATCGAGACCTCGCCATGTTCGACCGACTTCGCGAAGACATCGCCGCCATCCGCGAGCGCGATCCCGCCGCCCGCAGCGCATGGGAAGTCGTGACCTGTTATCCGGGGCTGCACGCCATCGTGCTGCATCGGTTCGCGCACGCGTGCTGGCGCGGCCAATGGCGCTGGCTCGCGCGTTTCGTGTCGCAGGTCGCGCGCTTTCTCACCGGCATCGAGATCCATCCGGGTGCGACGCTCGGCCGGCGCGTGTTCATCGATCACGGCATGGGCGTCGTGATCGGCGAAACCGCGGAAATCGGCGACGACTGCACCATCTATCAGGGCGTGACGCTCGGCGGCACTTCGCTCACGCGCGGCGCGAAGCGTCATCCGACGCTTGAGCGCGGCGTGATCGTCGGGGCCGGGGCGAAGGTGCTCGGCGGCTTTACGGTGGGTGCGGAGGCGAAGATCGGCTCGAATGCCGTGGTGGTGAAGCCGGTGCCGGCAGGCGGCACGGCGGTCGGCAATCCGGCGCGCATCGTGATGCCGGCGGTCGGCAGGAAGCCGGCCGAAGCGCCGGCGCGCGACGGCTTCTGCGCCTACGGCATCACGCCGAACGCCGACGATCCCATGTCCCTCGCCATCCACGGCCTGATCGATCACGCCTCGACGCAGACACAGCGCATCGACGAGATGGTCGCGGCGCTGGAGCGGCTCGGCGCGCGCATGGAAGCGCTGAATCCGGCGGACGGCGCGGCGCTCATCGACCTCAAGCGCCTGTGCACGTCGATGGACGGCAAGACCAGCGCCGCCGCCGTGCAAACAACGGCGGACACTGCCCGCTGACCCGTCACAGCGGCAGCGCGCGCAGGCCCTGTTCGTCCAGACGCAGATAGCCGCCGCGCGGCGCCGCGACATCGAGTTCCCAGTCGGGCAGCACCCAGCGCACGCCTTCGACCTCGCGATGCATCGCCGGGCGGTGCGTGTGCCCGTGAATCAGCGTATGCGTGTGGCTCCCGATGAACAGCTCGGAGACGGCCTTCTTCGTGACGTCGTATTTGGGCGCGGCGCCCGCCATGCGGCCGCCTTCGCGCTGCGTGCTCTTCGTGCGCATGCGCTGGCCGATGCCCATGCGCGTCTCGAGCGGCAACGCGAGAAACAGGCGCTGCGCAATGCGGTTGCGCGCGAGCGCGCGGAAGGCCTGGTAGCCGCGATCGGCGGTGCAGAGTCCGTCGCCGTGCGCGAGCACGATGCGCTTGCCGAAGCCCGTAATGACGAACGGCTCGGGCAGCAGCATGGCGCCGGCGTCCTTCATGAAGCGCGGACCGAGCAGGAAGTCGCGGTTGCCGTGCATCACATACAGCCCGATGCCGCGTTCCGACAGCGTATGCATCAGCCGCGTCATGCGGCGCGCGAAGGCCGCGCGCGGGTGGGACGAGGGCGCATCGAGGATGTCGTCGCCGATCCAGAATTCGAACAGGTCGCCGAGAATGAAGACGGAATCCGCCTCGTTCGCGGTGACCTCGACGAAATGCTCGAACGCCGTGACCGTGTTCGGCAGCGCCTCGCTCAAGTGCAGGTCGGAAATGAAAAACAGCGGGCGCGGCTGTTTCGCCGCTCCCGCTGCGCCGCGATCGAATGACGCGTTCGTAGCGATCATGCAGTGACCGCGATCAGACCACCACGGCCTTCTCGATCACCACGTCGTCCGCCGGCACGTCCTGATGGAAACCCTTCGAGCCGGTCTTCACCTTCTTGATCTTGTCGACCACGTCCATGCCCTCGACCACGCGGCCGAACACGGTGTAGCCCCAGCCCTGCGGCGTCGGCGACGAGTGGTTCAGGAAGTCGTTGTCCTTCACGTTGATGAAGAACTGCGCGGTGGCCGAATGCGGGTCGTTCGTGCGGGCCATCGCGACGGTGTAGTTGTTGTTCGACAGGCCGTTGTTGGCTTCGTTGGTGATCGGCGCGTCGGTCGGCTTCTGCTTCATGCCCGGCTCGAAGCCGCCGCCCTGAATCATGAAGCCGTCGATCACGCGGTGGAACACGGTGTTGTCGTAGTGTCCCTTCTTCACGTAGTTGAGGAAGTTTTCCACCGACTTCGGCGCCTTCTCGGCATCCAGTTCGATCTTGATGACGCCGTGGTTCGTATGCAGTTCGACCATGATTGTGTTCTCCAGTGTTCCAGTATGTTGATTGGGGCCGTGGCGCGGCCTGATGACGACGGCGCCACGGGCGCGAAGGGCGTTGCGGATTACTGCGAGACCACGCTTGCCGATTCGATGACGGTCGGCTTCTGCGGCACGTCCTGCATCGGGCCGCGCGTGGTGGTCGGGCTTCCTTCGATCTTCTTCACGACATCCATCCCGGCCACGACCTTGCCGAACACGGCATAGCCGCTGCCGTCCGGGCTCGGATAGTCGAGACCCGCATTATCGACCGTATTGATGAAGAACTGGGCCGTGGCCGAATTCGGGTCGCTGGTGCGCGCCATCGCGATGGTGCCCGTCAGGTTCTTCAGGCCGTTCTTGCTTTCGAGCGGGATCGGCGCGCGCGTCGGCTTCTCAGCAAAACTCGTGCTGAAGCCGCCGCCCTGGATCATGAAGCCCGGAATCACGCGATGAAAGATCGTGCCGCTGTATTGACCGGACTTCACGTAGCTCAGAAAGTTCGCAACCGTCTTCGGCGCCTTTTCCGGATACAGCTCGACCTTGATGTCGCCTTGCGTGGTCTTGAGGAGCACGGTGGGGTGCGCTGCCTGTGCGTTGGGCTGGGCGAACGACGGCGCGCTCGCGATCAGGGCAGCGCTCGAAAGCGCCAGCATCAGGAATTTCATGAAGGATCGATCCTCGTGTGGTGATTGCTATGCGTCAGCCGCGAAAGCCGGTTTGCGAAGCAGGCGTGGCGGAAGGGTGCCGGAAGTGCGTTGGAACCGTGCCGCGAGGCGACAGCTTACCGCGCGCCGCGCCGGATGCCGAACCGGCGCGTGCTCAGTGCCGTGCGCTCAAGGCCGCGTGCTCGGCGCGATGTACGGCGTGCTCGGCAGCGGGCTGCTCGGGCCGCCGAAGGGCGAGTAATCGTCGGGCGAGGGCACCGTCGACGTCGCGCTGCTTCCCGAGGTTGACCCTGAAGCCGGCGCCCATTCGTCCGCGCCGCGCGCCGCTGCCGCGCCCGAAGCGCCCGATGCCGCCGCGGCCTCCGCCCCGCGCTTGCGCGCCGGCGGCGTATAGATGTTCTGGATGGCCGTGATGCGCCGGGCCGTGAGCGGGCTCTTCGAGCCGAGCGTCTGCGCGCGCTTGTACGATTCGCTCGCGAGCCGCAGGTACAGGTCGCCGAGATTGTCGTAGGCGAGCGCATAGCCGGGGTTGGCCTTCACCGCCGTTTCGAGCGCCACGCGCGCGTCGTCATAGCGGCCTTTCTTCGCATAGAGCGCGGCCAGGTTGTTGTACGGCTCCGGCAATTCGGGATAAGCCTGCGTGAGCTCGGTGAATGCGGCGATGGCGTCGTCGTCGCGGTTCAGGCGGGCGAGCA
Organism: Caballeronia sp. LZ034LL; assembly: GCF_031451215.1. Classification (NCBI taxonomy): domain Bacteria; kingdom Pseudomonadati; phylum Pseudomonadota; class Betaproteobacteria; order Burkholderiales; family Burkholderiaceae; genus Caballeronia; species Caballeronia sp. LZ034LL. The sequence continues at coordinate 1,914,442 of NZ_JARUXR010000001.1, read as the reverse complement.
CGGTGGCGCGCTTGAACTTCGCCTGGACGTCGCGCGGATGGCTCGCGATGCGCGCATCGAGTTGCGTGAGCGCGGCGCTCCAGTCCTTGTTCGCAATGGCCGAGTCGATTTGCGGCGTATCGTCGCGCGTGGCGGGCGAGGTCTGCGCGAACGCGGCGCCCGAGCCGCCGAGGCAGAGCGCGAGCACGGCGAGCGAGCGCGCCGCGAATGCACTGAGGGTCCCGGGCACGAGCCGGCGGGAAAGTGGCGAAGACATGCGCGCTGAGCGATGAGTCACTTGGGATCGATTCAATGATTGATGCTGCGAAGGATGCCGGAAAGCGGCCAAAGCGTGCAACGAAAAAACCGGCGGCAGCTTCGGCGCACGAACCGTGACGGAGCCTGAAACAATCCCTTCGGCGGGTGCTTCGAACGGGCTTTGCGCCCGGCCCGGAACGCGCCTTGCAAGGCCCGCTGTCCGGCCGCCTGGGGTTTTCATAGGCTCAAGTCCCGGTGTTATACTCCGACCCATTCTAACAAAAGGTCTGCACGTCCCGCGCACGCGTCTTGCCTCTTGTCTCCGGGTTCGTTCCCGCGAGCAGTGCATGCGGCGCCGAGTCCAGACTTTCCTTTGCCACTCGTGGCCGTGTCCGTCCAGGTCGCATGACCGTCGTGTTCGCGCTCGCGTGTGGGTCTCGTCGCTCCCCGAACACGCCGCTCCCGTGCACGCCGCTTTTACCCGGCACACGGTGGTTTCCGTTCTACGTTTTGCCATCTATGAACTCGCTGCGCATCTACAACACGCTCGCCCGTGACAAGCAAACCTTCACGCCGCTTCGCGCCGGCGAGGTGCGCATGTATGTCTGCGGAATGACGGTGTATGACTACTGTCACATCGGTCACGCGCGCGTGATGGTGGTGTTCGACATCGTGCAGCGCTGGCTGCGCGCGCTCGGCTACAAGGTCACATACGTGCAGAACATCACGGACATCGACGACAAGATCATTCGTCGCGCCGTGGAGAACAACGAGCCCATCAAGGCGCTCACGCATCGCTTCATCGAGGCCATGCATGAAGACGCGGCGGCGCTCGGCGTCGCGCGTCCGGACCTCGAACCGCGCGCGACCGACTACATCCCGCAGATGCTCGGCATGATCGATGCATTGCAGTCGAACGGCTATGCCTACCAGGCGAAGGACGGCGACGTGAACTTCGCGGTGCGCAAGTTCGCCGACTACGGCAAGCTGTCCGGCAAGTCGATCGAAGACCTGCGCGCCGGCGAGCGCGTCGCCGCGAACGATGCGAAGGAAGACCCGCTCGACTTCGTGCTGTGGAAGCAGGCGAAGGCGGACGAGCCTGCCGATTCCGGCTGGGACTCGCGCTGGGGCCGCGGCCGTCCGGGCTGGCACATCGAATGTTCGGCGATGGGCTGCACGCTGCTCGGCGACCAGTTCGACATCCACGGCGGCGGTCAGGACCTGCAGTTCCCGCATCACGAGAACGAGATTGCGCAGAGCGAAGGCGCGACGGGCCAGACCTTCGTGAACTACTGGATGCACAACGGCTACGTGCAGATCGATAACGAGAAGATGTCGAAGTCGCTCGGCAACTTCTTCACGATCCGCGAAGTGCTGAAGAAATTCGACGCCGAAGTGGTCCGCTTCTTTATTGCACGGGCACACTATCGTTCGCCGCTGAACTACAGCGACGTGCACATCGACGACGCCCGCAACGGACTCACGAGGCTGTATACGGCGTTGAAGGATGTCGAGCCGGACGATCAGCCACTTGACTGGAACGAGCCGAACGCGCAGCGTTTCCAGTCAGCAATGAACGATGACTTCAACACGCCGCTGGCGGTATCCGTGCTGTTCGATCTCGCGAGCCAGGTGAACCGCTCGCGCGACGCGGCGTCCGCGCGCCAGCTGAAGGGTCTCGCCGGCGTGCTCGGCCTGCTCGTGCGCGAACCGCGCGTGTTCCTGCAGCAGGCCGCGGGCACGGGCGAGGCGCCGGGACTGACGCCGCAGGAGATCGAAGCGAAGATCGCCGGGCGCGTCGCCGCCAAGCAGGCGAAGAACTATGCCGAAGCAGACCGGATTCGCGCTGAATTGCTCGAAGCCGGTATTGCCCTTGAAGACAAACCGGGTGGGTCGACCGAATGGCGCCGCGTCTGAACGCGGACCTTCGAACCCTCTGATCGACTCACCAGGCAGGAGGCACGATGGCAACGGCCAGGAAGACGCCGGTCAAGCGACCCGCGTCTGTTAGCGACACGCCGCGCGCAATGAAGCGCACGCGCGTCGCGCGAACGGAAACACACGTGGAAGGTCAGGCTGCAGCGGACACGCGAAAGATTGACGGCGCGGGCGCGGTGAACGGCCGCAAGAGCGCGCTCAAGCACGCGGACGGCGGCAAGCCAGCTATCGACGTGACACGCGACGTGACTCGCGACGTGACACGCGCCGCGAAGGCCGCACGCCCGAATGGCGCCGCGGGTAACGCGCGCGCTGCGAAGGCCAACGGCCGCGCCGCGGACGACGCGCACGCGCAGGCGCTCGTGCCGGATGCGCGCGAGGGCGAGATCGTCCGCAAGTCGCACGCCGTCACCGCCGACGCGGTGAAGCCGGTGCAGATCGGCGGTCTCACGCGCGAAGCCGTGCGTCCCGACTACTGGGATCGCGCGTGTGCGGACCTGATGAAGCGCGACCGCATTCTCAAGAAACTGATCCCGAAGTTCGGCGAGATTCATCTCGTGAATCTGGGCGATCCGTTCTCGACGCTCGCACGTTCCGTGGCGGGCCAGCAGATCTCGACGAAAGCCGCGCAGGCCATCTGGGAACGCGTGAAGACCGCGTGTCCGGAGATTCATCCCGCGCGCTTCATCCGGCTCGGCCACGACAAGTTGCAGGCATGCGGCCTGTCGCGCCGCAAGGCCGAATACATTCTCGATCTCGCGCAGCATTTCGAGAACGGCGCGCTGCACGTCGACGCGTGGACCTCGATGGACGACGAAGCGGTGATCGCCGAGCTCACGCAGATTCGCGGCATCGGCCGCTGGACGGCGGAGATGTTCCTGATCTTCAACCTGTCGCGCCCGGACGTGCTGCCGCTCGACGACCTCGGCCTGATCCAGGCGATCAGCGTCAACTATTTCAGCGGCGAACCGGTCACGCGCAGCGAGGCGCGCGAAGTGGCGGCCAACTGGGAGCCGTGGCGCACGGTCGCGACCTGGTACATGTGGCGCAGCCTCAATCCGATTCCGGCCGATCACTAGACCCGACGCAAGCTACGACTCAAGGACGCGCGCAGGGGCGTGCGTGGCAGGCGCGCTTGGGCGGGCTATCGTTGCTTTATAATCGATAGTTCGCGCGCGAATTTTAGAGGGACGGACGCGGTTAGAATACGCGCTGCCCGATGTTTCCCAGGACTCGAACACATGAAGACCACGTTTCTGGATTTCGAGCAGCCGATCGCTGAACTCGAAGCGAAGATCGAAGAACTCCGCTTCGTTCAGGACGATTCCGCTGTCGATATTTCGGAAGAAATCGAGCGGCTGTCGAAGAAGAGCCAGCAGCTCACGAAGGATCTCTACCAGAACCTGTCGCCCTGGCAGGTGTCGCAAATCGCGCGTCATCCGCAGCGTCCGTACACGCTGGACTATGTCAGCGAGCTGTTCACCGACTTCCACGAACTGCATGGCGACCGCGCCTTCGCGGACGACCTCGCGATCGTCGGCGGCTTTGCGCGTTTCAATGGCCAGCCGTGCATGGTGATCGGTCATCAGAAGGGCCGCGACACGAAGGAACGCGCGCTGCGCAACTTCGGCATGCCGCGTCCGGAAGGCTATCGCAAGGCCGAGCGTCTGATGCGCACGGCCGAGAAGTTCAATCTGCCCATCTTCACCTTCGTCGATACGCCGGGCGCGTATCCGGGCATCGGCGCGGAAGAGCGCGGGCAGTCGGAAGCCATCGGCCGCAATCTGTATGTGATGGCCGAACTCAAGACGCCGATCATCACGACGATCATTGGCGAAGGCGGTTCGGGCGGCGCGCTGGCTGTGGCGGTCGCGGACGTCGTCATGATGCTGCAGTTCTCCACCTATTCGGTGATCTCGCCGGAAGGCTGCGCGTCGATTCTCTGGAAGAGCGCGGCCAAGGCGCCGGAAGCGGCCGAGGCGCTCGGTCTCACCGCGCATCGCCTGAAGGCGCTCGGTCTGATCGACAAGATCATCAACGAACCGCTCGGCGGCGCGCATCGCGATCCGAAGGGCATGGCCGCGCTGCTGCGCCGCGGACTCGCCGACTCGCTGCGCCAGTTCCAGGGCATGAGCGCGAGCGAACTGCGCGAACGCCGCTTCGACAAGCTGATGGCCTACGGCAAGTTCAAGGAATCGATCCCGGGCGCGTAAGCGGCCCGAGGCATCCTTCCACCGCGCTGTTCATCTCTCACTCACGAAGCCATCGTGACCTCCGACCGTGACACACCCGCCGGCCGCCTCGTCATCGAAGCGGTGCGCGCGGCGGTCGTGGACGCGGCGCTTCCCGAGCATTCCCTCCTGGCCGTCGCACTCAGCGGCGGGCTCGATTCCACCGTGCTTCTCGATGCCGCCGTGCGCTGTTTCGGCGCGGCGCGGATGGTCGCATTCCATGTGCATCACGGGCTGAGCCTGAATGCCGACGCATGGGACACGCATTGCGAGCGCTACGCGGCGTCGCTCGGCGTGACCTATGAGGCGCGCCGGGTCGAGGTCGCGCGTGCAGGCGGCGAAAGCCTGGAGGCGGCGGCGCGCGATGCCCGTTATCGCGCACTCGACGCCCTGTGCGACGAACACGGCGCGGCTGCGCTGCTGATCGCCCATCACGCCGACGATCAGGCCGAAACGGTGCTGCTGCAACTGTTGCGCGGTGCGGGCGTCGCGGGTCTCGCGGCGATGGCGCCGCAGCATGCGGACGGCGCCGTCGCGCGTCTGCGGCCGCTGTTGCGGCTGTTGCGCGCGCAGCTCGAACAGTACGCGCACGAGCGCGACCTGAGCTGGATCGACGACGAATCCAATGCCGACACGCGCTACGCCCGCAACGCGCTGCGACACGACGTGCTGCCGGTGCTCGCGGTGCATTTTCCGGGCTTTCGCGATGCGCTCGCGCGCACGGCGTCGCATGCGGCGTCCGCGCAGCGCCTGCTGGATCAACTGGCGCGCATCGATCTCGCGCAGGCCGGGCATGACGGCGAGCCGGATGCGCTCAGGCTCGACGCCTTGCTCGCGCTCGAACCCGAGCGCGCGATCAACCTGATGCGGCACTGGATCCGCGCGTGCGGGTTGCAGGCGGCATCGACGGCGCGCCTCGCCGACATGCTGCGCCAGCTGCGCGATACCGCCGCCGCGCGCGACGGCCATGCGCTGCGGATCGATCACGCGGGTCACTGCCTGCGGGCGTATCGGAACGCGCTGTTCTGGGAAGCGGGCGACAGCGCCGATGCCCCCGATCTCGACGCCGGCGCCGGCGCACCGAGAAGCGCTGTGGAACGGCAATGGCAGGGCGAGGAAGTCTGGCGCCTGCCGCAATGGCGCGGTTCGTTCGTGTTCGAGCCGGCGGCTACTTCCGATGGCGACACGGTGAGCGAGGGCGTGCTGCGCACCGCGCCGCTCGTCGCGCGCTCGCGGGCAGGCGGCGAGCGCGTGCGCGTGGCGGCCGAAGCGCCGAGCCGCACGCTCAAGAACCTGTTTCAGGAGCGCGGCGTGCCGGCCTGGAAGCGCGATGTGCCGCTGCTGTTCATCGGCGAGGCGCTGCTGTATGTGCCGCACCTCGGCGTGAATCGCGAGGCGGCGCCTTCCGCGGCGCACGGGCCGTTGCGGCGCATCTCCTGGCGGCCGGATCTGCTGCTGGCTTGAGGCAGCCGCGGGCAGCCGCGGGCAGCTGCGCCGGAACCGGTAAAAGCGTCCGCGCCGCCGCTTCGTCTTGTAATTTCAGCCTCGATCGGGTACGGTAACTTGTTTTCGCCCAGCGTGTTTTTGCGCGGCAACGCCGTTCAAAAGACCCGAATTCGTCCGCAACCACGCACCCGTGCGCGCCGCATCCTGATCGCAACCTGATCCAGACGAGTCGGCGGGCAGGCGGCAGCGCCCCCCGCATCGAGCCGGCTTCACCACCCTCCGAAGTCCCGCGAAGCACCGTGGCGCGCGTATCGAGCGCTCTCGCGTTGGCGCGTGAAGCGCGGTTTTCCCTTCAGTTCAAGAACGACAATGGCACTCATCGTACACAAATACGGCGGCACTTCGATGGGCTCGGTCGAGCGCATCAAGAACGTCGCCAAGCGCGTCGCCAAATGGCATCGGGCCGGCCACAAGATGGTCGTCGTGCCTTCGGCGATGTCCGGCGAAACCAATCGCCTGCTCGGTCTCGCGCGAGACATCAAGGCGGACCCGGACCCGCGCGAACTCGACATGATTGCCTCCACCGGCGAACAGGTGAGCGTCGGGCTGCTCGCCATCGCGCTGCATGCCGAAGGCCTCGAAGCCGTGAGTTATGCCGGCTGGCAAGTGCCGATCAGGACCGACAGCGCGTTCACGAAAGCGCGCATCAGCGAAATCGACGGTGAGCGCGTGCTCAAGGATCTCGATGCCGGCAAGGTCGTCGTGATCACGGGCTTTCAGGGCGTGGATCCCGAAGGCCATATCGCGACGCTGGGCCGCGGCGGTTCGGATACGTCGGCGGTGGCGATCGCGGCGGCCATGAAAGCCGACGAGTGCCTGATCTATACCGACGTCGACGGCGTATATACGACCGACCCGCGCGTGGTCGAAGAGGCGCGCCGGCTCGACCGCGTGACCTTCGAGGAAATGCTGGAAATGGCGAGCCTAGGCTCGAAGGTGCTGCAGATCCGCTCGGTGGAGTTCGCCGGCAAGTATCAGGTGAAGACGCGCGTGCTCTCCAGCCTGACCGATCCGCTGATGCCGCTCGACACCGAGATGCACTCCGGCACCCTGATCACTTTTGAAGAAGACGAGAACATGGAAAAAGCAGTCATCTCCGGCATCGCGTTCCAGCGCGACGAAGCGCGCATCGCGGTCATGGGCGTGCCCGACAAGCCGGGCGTCGCGTATCAGATCCTGGGACCGGTCGCCGATGCGAACATCGACATCGACATGATCATCCAGAACCAGAGCGTGAACGGCAAGACCGACTTCACGTTCACGGTCGGCCGCGGCGACTATGCGCGCGCGCTCGAGATCCTGAACGGCCAGGTCAAGGGTCACGTGCAGGCGGAAACCGTGCTGGGCGATCCGAAGGTGTCGAAGGTGTCGGTGGTCGGCGTCGGCATGCGTTCGCATGTGGGCATCGCGAGCACGATGTTCCGCACGCTGTCGGAAGAGGGCATCAACATCCAGATGATCTCGACGTCGGAAATCAAGATCTCGGTGCTGATCGACGAGAAATACACCGAACTCGCCGTGCGCGCGCTGCACAAGGCGTTCGAGCTGGATCGGGCGTAAGCGCGAGGATGACAGGCGTGTGAAGGCTCGCGGGCCTTTCTGGTGCGGCACCGGGTCATGCATGGCGATTTAAAAAAATCATCATGCGAATTTGACCGGCGTGAGCAGACACGCTATTATCTCGATCTCGTTGCGCTGCACTCCCGGCGTAACGGAAAGTTTGGGAGACGTGGCCGAGAGGTCGAAGGCACTCCCCTGCTAAGGGAGCATCTGGGCCAAAACCTGGATCGAGGGTTCGAATCCCTCCGTCTCCGCCAGTGATGGCGGAAAAAAGCCCCGCAAGGTTAAAAACTTGCGGGGCTTTTTGTTTGGGTCTTCGGGCAAGACCGGGTGTTGATCAAGATTCCGAAACGATCGCCGATGGCAATCACTTCCCCGACGCCAGCCGCTCCTGAATATGCTTTGCCCGCGCCGGCGAAGATGGATGCGAAGCAAGCAGGCTCGACTTGCCGCCGTCGATCGACGCCAGCTTCTGAAACGCCGTCACGAGTCCGGCCGGGCTGTAACCCTTCTTCTTCTGCGTATCGAACGAGTAATCGTCGGCGGCGCTTTCCTGCGACTGCGAGAACTGCGCGTTGACGAACTTCTCGGTCAGATCGCCGAGTTGCGACCCTGAAATACTGGCGATCATCCCCGACCCCGACGACGCCACCGAGCGCGCCGCCGACGTCGCGAACGCCACCTGCATCGCGCGCTTCGTGTGGCCCAGTGCGACGTGTCCCATCTCGTGGCCGACCACGCCGCGTACTTCGTCGTCGTTCATCAGGTCCATGAGGCCGCTGTAGACGCGCACGCAGCCGTTCGCCATGGCCCAGGCATTGACGTCCTTCGTCATGTAGACCTTGTAGTTCACCGGCACGCCGTTGATGTTGTTGCCAAGCTGCGCGGCGATCTTGTTGAGGCGCTGCGTGTACGGACTGTCCGCCGACGCGATCTGGTTCTCTTTGTCCATCTGCGCGCAGGACTTGTCCGACAGCGTGCGCACGTCGCTATCGTTCAGCATCAGCGCTTGTGATGCGAGTTGCCCCGACTGGGCAAGGGAGTTGGGATCGAAACTGCTCATTCCGCTGCACGAAGCGAGCAGAACGGTAGCGGACGCGGCGGACGCCGCAGCGCCCAGGCGAAAGAACGTCATCGTGGTCTTCTCTCAGGTTTCGGATTGCAGATTGCGGTTCGTCCTGTCGCGGAAAGCTGGCGGACGAGATGGAAAGCTCGAGGGAGATCGACTCGTCGATCCGTCGAAAATTCCAAAACTTTTACAAAACCTGACGATTTGAAGACAGGAGGCGTGTCAGTCCTGCCGCTGACGGCACGCGGCGCGGACCCGCGCGGCGGCGCTGGAGACCGATCCGGCCTCCAGCGCGATCGGTGCCACATCGGGCAGTGCGTCGGCCGCGAGCGACGTGAGCGTGCGGCCCGGCGGCATTTCGACGAACACGCTCATGCCGAGCTCGGACAACGCGACGGTCGAGTCGTGCCAGCGCACCGGATAACGCAGATTGGTGGCGAGGTCATCACGGATCGCATCGGCGCTGCGCAGCACACGCGCGCCGCGATTGCCGACATAGGGAATGCGCGGCGCGTCGAAGCGCACCGTGCGCGCCGCTTCGATGAGGCGGATGGATGCGTCCTCCATCAGCACGCAGTGCGACGGCACGCTGACCGCGAGCCGCTCCGCCTTGCGCACGCCGCGCGACAGCACGAGATCGCGGATCGTCGCGAGCGCGTCGTCGCTGCCCGACAGCACGATCTGGCGTGGCGCGTTCAGATTGCCGATCCACACCGCCGCGCCGCTCTCGTCGATCGCGCGCGTCATCTCGCGCTCGTTCAGGCCGAGCACCGCGAGCATGCCGTAACCGTGCGGACAGGCGTTTTCCATCAGTTGCGCGCGCAGTTGCACGAGCCTGAGCGCGGCGGCGAACTCGATTGCGCCCGCCACGACCGCTGCGCCGTATGCGCCGACCGAAAGACCCGCCACCGCGTGCGGCGTGATGCCTTCGTCGGCGAGCGCGCGTGCCGCCGCCACGCCCGCGACCACGAGCGTCACCTGCACCGCGACCGTGGAGGCGAGCGCGGTTGCCGTGTCGAGCGTGAGCACATCGATGCCGAGTGCTTCGGACGCTTCGTCGAGCGTCTTGCGAATGGCCGGATGCGGATCCGCGCCGCCGAGCCAGTGCAGGAAGTCCGGCGTCTGTGCGCCTTGTCCGGGAAACAGATACGCGATCATGACGCGGCCCAGGGATCATCGACGAGACGTGGGCCTGCCGCGTGACGCAGCATCACACGCAGCTGCGGGCGCGCGTATTCGGCGAGCGAGAACGCGGCTTCAGGCGTTTCGATCTGCACGTCGATGCGCGTGCCGCTCTGCTGCGCGGCATGCGAAAGCGCATCGAAAAGCGCGGACGCGTCGTCGCGCGGCAGCGGCGTATCGGCGCGCACGACGAGATCGAGATCGCTCGCCGGCGTGACGGTCGGCACGCCGCTCGCGAGTTCGAAGCCCGCGCTGCCGGCCGGTCCCCAGCGCAGCGCGCGATCATCGAGCATGCCGGCGATGCCGCCCATCAGCGCGAACGCAGGAAGCTCGCGCCGCGCGGGTTCGGGCTCGCACGTCCGCAGATCTTCAGGCGTGAACTTCGCCTTGATCCAGCCAACCTCTATCCAAGTGCCAAAGCGCTCGCCGCGCACGCTGCCGCGCACGCCCACCGCCAGCTTTCCCCCGAGCGGCGGCGCGCGCCGCACCACGACGAACGGCGCGCGGGCAAGCGCCGCCGCGACCCAGCCGGGCGCGCCTTCGAACGGCGGCGCGTCCGGCGTGAGCCGCAGCAAGTCGTGCGGACGCGGCGCGTGCTCCATTACGCGTGCCACTGCTCGCGCATGCGGCGACGCACCTCGATGGACGCCGCGCGCGTGCGCTGCGCATCGGCGGAGGCGAGCCGGTTCGACAGGTCGCGTGGTCCATCCCGCGCATCCCGCACCGCCGCCGCGAGCGACGCCTGCACACGCGCGATATCGGCGGAAGAGGGCGCATCGGCATCGATGCCTTCGAGCAATTCATGCAGCAAGCCGAGCCTCGCGTAGGCGCTCATCTTGTAGGACATCGGCAGTACGGTGTCGCCGAGCGCGTCGAGGCTCTCGACGCTGCGCCGCGTGACGCGCGCCGCCGCTTCCTTGCCCATCGCATGCACGGCGGTGCCGGGCGCGTCGAGCGCGACGATGCGGTTGGCCTGATAGCCGTGCGCGAGATACGCACCCGACATCGCCGGACCGACGATCAACGCAATCACCGGATGTCCCGCGAGCCGCGCGCTCGCGTAGGCATCGGCGGCGGCCGCGCAGGCGAGATGGATGCCCAGCAGTTCCTCGCGGCGTCCATAGGCCTGGCTCTTGACATCGACCACGGCGACGATCGGGCGCTTGACGGGCGCGTCGCGATCGGCGTCGATGAGCGCGCGCACCGCACGCGCGAGCAGCCAGCCCTGTTCGAGGCCGACGACGTTGTCGGTCGCGCGCGGGAAGCGGTTCTGCGGATCGGGCACGACCGCGATGAAGGTGGCGCGCGCATCGTCGAGCCGGCCTTCGCGGACGCGCACCGGGCCGCTTTCGTCAGGCGCTGCGGATTCGGCGAGCGCGTCGAGCCAGCGCGCGCCGCGTGAGCGAGTGTCGGTCATGATGTGCCCCACAGTTGACGCAAGGTTTCGGGATCGATGGCGTCCGGATTTACTTCGGCCAGCCGCGCGAGATAGCCGTCCACGTCCTCGCTGCGATGCCGTTGCGGCACGCCGCGTTCGAACGCCGCGAGCACGGCCGCGCGCACTTCGCCGGCGTCGTCCTCGACCAGCGTATCCGCGAGTCCCGCCGCCACGCGTTGCTCGCCGCCGATCATCGACCAGATGAGGCGGCGGTCGCTCGAATCGAGTTCCTCGATGCCCGCTTCCTGCTCGATGACTTCCGGCCCGTTCATGCCGAGCCGCGCCTGCCGCGTCATCACGAGTTCGGTACAGAGCGCGGCCGCGAGCGACATGCCGCCGAAGCAGCCCACCATGCCGCCGATCACGCCGACCACCGGCACATGGCGCCTGAGCGCGACGATCGCCGCGTGAATCTCGGCGATGACCGCGAGTCCGAGGTTCGCTTCCTGCAAGCGCACGCCGCCGGTCTCGAACAGCACGACCGGGCGCACCGGCCGTCCCGCTTCGAATTCGCTCGCCGCCATTTCGAGTGCCGCCGCGATCTTCGCGCCCGACACTTCGCCGATGCTGCCGCCCTGGAACGCGGGCTCGATCGCGGCGATCACGGCCGGTTCGCCGCCGAGGAGGCCGCGGGCGATCACCACACCGTCGTCGGCCTGACAGACGATGTCCTGCATCGCGAGCCACGGTGATTCGAGCCGGTCGAACGGACCGAGCAGTTCTCGGAAGCTGCCCGGGTCGAGCAGCGCGCGGGCGCGGTCGCGCGCGCCCATTTCGATGAAGCTGTGACGCGCGAGAAAGGTGCCGTGGGCATTCATGGCGCGTCTCCTTCGCTCGCTTCCACCGCTTCGTTGAGGCGCAGCATGACGACGCCGGGCGTCGCGCCGAAGTCGTTCAGTTCGATCTTCGCCGCGCCGTCGTAACGCTGGAAGAAGCGGTCGAGCACACTTTTCCACACGTGTCCGTAGCCATCGACGCTCGTGCGGATCACCACTTCCGCCTGCATCGAGTCTGAAGGCGACAACAGCACTTCGAGATCGCCCGAGCCGACCACGCCCACATGCGCGCGACGCGCGACGGGCCGTGTGGCGGGATATTCGTATCGCATGTTTTCCATCGTTCGTTCCTCTTTACGCTTCGATGCGCGTCAATCGAGACGCCTGAGACTGTCGAGAAAGAGTGTCGCCGCGAGCAGGTCGGCGGCGCCGCCGGGCGATGCGTTCAGCGCGAGCAGCGCGTCGTCGAGTTGCGCGAGCGCGGCGCGGCCTGCATCGGTGCCGGCGCCGCCGCGCGCCATCACGATGCGCGCGCCGTCCTGCGCCGCCGTGAGCGCGCGCCGGCCGCCGCGATGCAGCAGGCAGGTGTCGTCGAGCGACGCGATGATCGCGATCAGCGCATCGAGTTGCGCGTCGTTTTCGCAGACACCGCGTGCGCGCGCGGCATCGAGCGCCGGCAGGCCGATCAGCCGTGCATGCGGAAAGCCGTCGCGGGCTTCGCCGCGCGCGCCGGCCACCTGATATCGCGAACTCGCGCGCGCGCCGTGACTCGCCGACGCCGACGGCGGCGCATAGCGATCCTCGTGACACGCGATGGCTGCCGCGGCTGCGCAGATGGCCGCGCTGTCGTGGGGCGCATGCAAGGCCGCGCCCGCGCACAGCAAGCCGACGATCCAGATCGCGCCACGATGCGCGTTGCTGCCGCCGGTGGCGTTCATCATCGCGATTTCACCTTCGCGGCCGATGCGCGCCAGTTGCTCGCGCAGCGCCTGCGACGGCTGCGCCCGCGATGCCGCGCGCGCGATCGCGAGAAAGGTCGGGTGCAGTGCATCGGCGGAACGCAGCATCGTGTCCAGATCGAGATCGCGATGCGCGCCGCTGCCGCGTTGATCGACGAGCGCGGGCTTCGGCGTCAGCCGCGCTTCGGCGATCAGCGCAGCGCGCGCATGAGCAGCGATGACCGCCGGTTCGAGTGCAAGCTCGCAGGCTTCTTCATGCAGCAGGGGCAGGGCGTTCATCGCGCTCACCAGCTGCGAAAGCGCGCGGGCGGCGCATAGAGACCGCCCGACCACGCGACGAGATCGTCGATGCTGCGCGCCGCCAGCAGCGAGCGTTTCGCTTCGCCGCGCCGCACGCCGAGATCCTCCGGATACGCGACGATGCCGCGCCGTCTCAGCTCGGCGGTCTTCGCGGGATCGGCGCGCATGCCGATGGGCGTCACGCCCGCAACCGCGGCAAGCGCCGCGCGGCGTTCGTCGAAACCTTCGGCTGCGTGCAGATACGCGATGCCTTCCTCGGTGACGACGTGCGTGACGTCGTCGCCGTAGATCATCACGGGCGCGATCGGCATGCCGCTCTTCGCCCCGACCGCGATGGCATCCAGCGACTCGACGATGGTCGGCTCACCGCCTTTCTTGTAGGTCTCGGCGGTCTGCACGACGAGCTTGTGGCCGCGCGCGATCTGCGGATTCGGGCCGTCGTTCTTCAGCAGCTTGAGCCAGGCTTCGCTCGAATGGCGCCGGCCGCGCGGATCGTGTCCCATGTTCGGCGCGCCGCCGAAGCCCGCCAGGCGGCCGAGCGTGACGGTGGAGGAATTGGCGTCGGCGTCCATCTGCAAGGTCGAGCCGATGAACAGGTCCACGCCATATTGGCCCGCCAGCTGGCAGAACACGCGGTTCGAACGCAGGCTGCCGTCGCGGCCGGTGAAGAACACGTCCGGACGTGCGGCGATGTAATCCTCCATGCCCACTTCGCTGCCGAAGCAATGCACGCTCTGCACCCAGCCGGATTCGATCGCGGGAATCAGCGTCGGATGCGGGTTGAGCGCCCAGTGCGTGCAGATCTTGCCCTTCAGGCCGAGCGCTTCGCCATAAGTGGGCAGCAGCAGTTCGATCGCCGCGGTGTCGAAGCCGATGCCGTGATTGAGCGCCGTCACGCCGTAGCGGTCGTAGATGCCGCGGATCGACATCATCGCCATCAGGATCTGCAATTCGCCGATATGACGCGGATCGCGCGTGAAGAGCGGCTCCACCGCGAAGGGGCGATCCGCCTGCACGACGACATCCACCCACGAGCCGGGAATATCGACGCGCGGCAGTTCATCGACGATCTCGTTCACCTGCGCGACCACGATGCCGTGCCGGAACGCGGCGGCCTCGACGATGGTCGGCGTGTCCTCGGTGTTCGCGCCCGTGTACAGGTTGCCGTGACGGTCAACCTGCACGGCGCACACCAGCGCGACCTGCGGCGTGAGGTCGATGAACATGCGCGCGTACAACTCGATGTACGTATAGATCGCGCCGATCTCCAGCATGCCGTCCTCGAGCAACTGCGCCACGCGCAGGCTCTGCGGTCCGGCGAAGGCGAAGTCCACCTTGTGCGCGATGCCTTGCTCGAACAGCGCGAGATGTTCCGGGCGGCTGATGCTCGAAATCAGGAGATGGATGTCGTGCACGCGTGCCGGATCGAGTTTTGCGAAGGCGCGCGACAGGAAGTCGGCCTGCTTCTGGTTGTTGCCTTCCAGCGCCACGCGGTCGCCGGTCACGATCAGCGCGCCCAAGGCATCGACGATATGCGCCGGATCGAGCACCGCGCCGTCCAGCCAGGGCTCGATCAGTTTCAGGCGGCGCGCCTTTTCCTGCGCGCGCGTGTTCCAGTTGCGGCTGTCGCGGGGCGCGTCAGCGGGGAGGGACGAATTCATCGGTCGGCCTTCGGAGTGAGCGTTCGGGAAGAGGCGCGGCGCTTTTTCTTCTTGTGACTCAGGTGTGCGAGCGCTTGCGCATCGGCGAGAAAGCGGTAGATCAGGTCGCCCGTCGCGAGCAGATGGCGCGCGACCAGCGTCTGCGCCTGTTCGGTATCGCGGGCGGCGAGCGCGGCGAAGATCGCGCGATGTTCGGCATCGGACGCGTCCTTGTGGATCGGCAAGCCGAGCTTCAGGCGCAGGTAGCGTTCGCCGCGCCGGTGCATCTGCCCGATCAGCTCCATCAGGCGCGGCCGGCCGGCGGGCGCGTACAGGCTCATATGGAACTGCTCGTTGCGCACCACGTAGAGCGCCGGGTCGGGTTCGCGTTCAGCGGCTTCCAGCAGACGCTGCGCTTCGGCCAGCGTCTCGGGCGTGTGATGTTCGATGGCAATGCCGATCGCCAGACTCTCCAGCGACGCCCGGATCTCATAGATCTCGCGCGCCTCATCGGCGGATTGCAGGCTGACGGCCGCGCCGCGATTCGGCTCGATGGTCACCCAGCCCTCGCTTTCAAGCTGGCGGAATGCTTCGCGCACGGGAATCGCGCTGACCGAGAACTGCCGCGCGATGGCGTCCTGGCGCAGCGGTTCGCCCGGCAGCAGCGCACCCTCGACGATGGCCGACCGCAGCGCGTCCGCAATGTAGCGCGACGTGCTCTGGCGCGGTTCGAACTGCGCATCGCGGAACGACGCGGCAGGCTGGGAGCTTGCGGAAGCAGCGAGGTCGTTGGGCATGGCTAGGTGAAAGTGCGGACTTGTCGGAGGTCGATGTTCAAATATTATATATAAAAACGCGCACCGGTCTTCGGTGCTTTCCCTAGACGCCATAACAAGATTGCAAGATTGCGAATGCGCGCGTCGTTCATCCTCGCTTGAGTTTCATCGGAGAGACATGGCCATGCCGACTACGCTGGATCGTGAGATAGGCGCCACGCGCGCCGCGAAGACACCGCTCAACCGCTCGCAGATCACGGGCTTCTGGGGCGCCTGGGCCGGCTGGACGCTCGACGGCATGGACTCGTTCATCTATGCGCTCGTGCTCGCGCCCGCGCTCACCGAACTGTTGCCGCGCTCCGGTTATGCCGCGACGCCCGCGAACGTCGGTCTCGCAGGCTCGATCCTGTTCGCGCTGTTCCTGGTGGGATGGGGACTGTCGTTCATCTGGGGGCCGCTCGCGGATCGCTTCGGACGCACCAAGGTGCTGGCCGCGACCATCTTCACGTTCGCGATCTTCACCGGGCTCGCCGCGACCGCGCACAACGTGTGGGAACTCGGCATCTATCGGTTCTTCGCGGGCGTGGGGATCGGCGGGGAGTGGGCGCTCGCCGGCACGTATGTCGCCGAGGCCTGGCCGGAAGATCGCCGCAAGATGGGCGCGGGCTATCTGCAAACCGGCTATTACGCGGGCTTCTTCCTCGCGGCGGCGCTGAACTATACGATCGGCGCGGCGTTCGGCTGGCGCGCGATGTTCCTGGTCGGCCTGTTCCCGGTGGTCATCTCGATCCTCGTGTTGCTGCGCGTGAAGGAAACCGACAAATGGCAACACGCCGAAACGGCCCAGCCGCATGTGAAGCACGAAAGTTCGCTGAAGGCGATCTTCAATGCGCAGTACCGCAAGCGCACGATCGTCGCGGCGGTGCTGCTCACGGTGGCGATCATCGGCTTGTGGGCGGGCGCGGTGTATGAGCCGTCGGCGGTCATCCAGCTGGCGACGAAGGCCGGCATGGACAAGCATGACGCGGCGCGCATGGCGTCGATCGCGACGGGACTGCTCTCTATCGGCACCATCGTCGGCTGTCTCGCGCTGCCGCCGATGGCCGAGAAGATCGGCCGCCGCAAGACGCTCGCGGTGTATTTCGTCGGCATGGCGGCGTCGATTGCGCTGGCCTTCGGCTGGGCCTTCTATCTGCCGAACGGACTGGTGCCGTTCATCGCGCTGCTGGTCGTGCTGGGCTTCTTCGGCGGCAATTTCGCGCTGTTTTCGCTGTGGCTGCCGGAGCAGTTCGAAACCCGCGTGCGGGCGACGGCTTTCGCTTTCTGTACGTCGGTCGGACGCTTCATCGGCGCGATCGTCAACTTCGGCATCGGCGCGATGGTGCTCAACATGAAGACGCTCGGCGTGCCGATCGCGCTGACTGGCATCGTCTTCCTCGTCGGACTCGCCGTCATTCCGTTTGCGCCGGAAACGAAAGGGCAGGAACTGCCGAACTGAGCGATCCGCGCTTTTATGCCGAACGGCGGCCTGCCGATGCAGGGCCGCCGTTTTTTTTCATCCCGCGCGCGTTTTTCTTTCGTAAGGTTTTCGGCGGTAATAGGAGGGCGGTAATAGGAGGTTACCAAGTCGAACACTTGCGTCACCATCCGTCCGATATAGTCCGGTCAACACTACAAACAAACCGTCGAGGTGGGCTTCACATGAACAAGGTTTTGAAGGCTTCCGCGCTGGCCGGCGCCGTGTTGATCGGTGGCGTGACGTTGTCCGGCGCAGCCGTGGCAAGGGTCTCCGTGGGCGTGAACATCGGAGTGCCCGCGCCTGTCTATGTCGCGCCCGCGCCGGTCTATGCACCGCCGCCGCCCCCGGTGGTCTACGCGCCGCCTCCGCCGCCCGTGTATGCGCAGCCGGCGATCGTGATCGGCTGGCATGGCGATCGTTACTGGGATGGCCGCCGCTACTGGAATCGCGACGAGTACTACCGTAACCACGGTCATGGATACGGCCACGGCTATGACCATGGCCATCGCGGCTGGCACTGACCGGCCGGGAAGTCCCCGAGGAAGCGACCCCGCGCGGGTGGCTTTTTCATTTCTGTCAATGCCCGAAAGGGGGAAGCGCTGTCAGTTGTTTGTTTGAAAGCAATTTTCACCCACCTGCAATGTAACAAAAGGTAAGCTTTCTCCTGACATTACGCCGGGACGCGCAACAACTTACAAAGCTGAAATATTGCATTGAAAGCCTTCCGTTATATTTCCCGGCAAGCGAACAAGCACAACAGCGAGGTCCGTTTGCACATGAAGATCAACTCGAAAACATTCTGGACGGGCGTGATGGCCGTCGCGGCCGTCGGCCTGATGAGCACGCATGCCGCGCGCGCGGATGTGCATGTCGGCGTGAACGTCGGCATTCCGGCGCCGGTGTATGTCGCGCCCACGCCGGTGTACGCGCCGCCGCCGCCTCCGGTCGTGTATCGCCCCGCGCCGGTGTATGCGCCGCCCGTCGTGATCGGCTGGCACGGCAGCCGTTACTGGGACGGCCGTCGCTACTGGAGCCGCAACGATTACTACCGCCATCACGGGCATGGCCGCGGGCCGCATCGTGGTCCGCCGCCGGGACATGGCTACGGGCACGGACATGGCGGGCCGCACGGACGTCATTAAGACAAGCCGGACAGGCCTCGGCCGTCCAAAGAAAAAGCGCCGCCTGAATCTCCGGGCGGCGCTTTCGTTTGTACGGCACGCGTTGCGAGGGGAGCGCGTTACTCCGCGTCGGCGCCCATGCCGCCCACGACCGCATGGAAGCCCGCATCGACGTGCACGACTTCCGCGCTCACGCCCGCCGACAGATCCGACAGCAGGAATGCCGCGACATTGCCCACTTGCTCGGTCGTGACATTGCGCTTGAGCGGCGCATTTTCCTCGACGAAGTTCAGGATCTTGCCGAAGCCCTTGATGCCGCTCGCGGCGAGCGTCTTGATCGGGCCGGCCGAAATCGCGTTCACGCGCACGCCCTTGCCGCCGAGCGACGGCGACGCCGCCATGTAGCGCACGCTCGCTTCGAGCGAGGCCTTCGCGAGACCCATCGTGTTGTAGTTCGGCAGCGCGCGCTCGGCGCCGAGGTACGACAGCGTGAGCAGCGACGAGCCGTCTTTCAGCAGCGGCAGCGCGGCCTTGGCGAGCGCCGGGAAGCTGTAGGCGGAGATGTCGTGCGCGACACGGAAGTTCTCGCGCGTGATGCCGTCGAGGAAGTCGCCGGCGATGGCCTCGCGCGGTGCAAAGCCGATGGAGTGCACGAGACCGTCGAGCGAGTCCCAGCGTTCCTTGAGCGCGCCGAACAGCGCGTCGATTTGCGCGTCGTCGCCGACGTCGCACGGGTAGATCATGTCGCTGCCGAACTCGGCGGCGAATTCGGTGATGCGCTCCTTGAAGCGCTCGCCGACGTAGGTGAACGCGAGTTCGGCGCCTTCGCGCTTGCAGGCCTCGGCGATGCCGTAGGCAATCGACCGGTTCGACAGCAGGCCTGTGAGCAGAATCCGTTTTCCAGCGAGAAAGCCCATGAATGCTCCTTCTTTGAAGTCAGTGTCGCGCGCGGGCGGGCAGGCAGGACCGCGCGCAGTCGCCGGCGGGGATGGCTCGCGGGGAAGACCCGAGGGACGACCCGATAAGGCAAGCCGGACGGCGCGTGATTTTGGGTAGAATTCTCTCACATCGCAATGCCCCGCCGAGGATTCCTGCGCTTGCGCGGAGTCGTCGGGCAGGGCGTTCAACTCCATCACCCATCGCGCCCAGAGACAACCAAGGCACATGACGACTCGCCCGACGATCCGCTCATCCAGCGTCTCACGCCTGGTTCTATCCGGGTGGCTGGCCGGATCGATTGCACTGGCGGCGAGTCCGGCCTTCGCGGTGCATGCCATCGCGCAATACGGCGAACCCAAGTATCCGGCGGGCTTCACGCACTTCGACTACGTCAACCCCGACGCCCCGCGCGACGGCACCCTGGTGCTCGCCAATCCGAACCGCCTGACGAGCTTCGACAAGTTCAATCCGTTCACGCTGCGCGGCAATCCGGCGCCGGGTCTGTCGCTGATGTTCGAAAGCCTGACAACAGGCAGTTCCGATGAAGTCGCGACCGCCTACGGCCTGCTCGCCGACGACATCTCGGTGGCGCCCGACGGCATGTCGACCACCTTCCACATCAATCCGAAGGCGCGCTTCTCGAACGGCGATCCGGTCACCGCCGAAGACGTCAAGTTCTCGTTCGAGACGCTGAAGAGCCCGCTGGCCGCGCCGCAGTTCGCGGTGTATTTCGGGCAGATCGCGCGCGCGGTGATCGTCGATCCATTGACCATCCGCTTCGAGTTCAAGGCCGCGACGCGCGAAATGCCGCTGCTTGCGGGCGGCATCCCGGTGTTCTCGCGCAAGTGGGCGATGAAGCCCGACGGCACGCGCGTTCCGTTCGACCAGATCGCGTTCCAGAAGCCGATCGGCAGCGGCCCGTATCTGATCGACCATTACGACAACGGCCGCACCATCTCCTACCGGCGCAATCCGGACTACTGGGGCGCGGCGCTGCCGGTGCGGGTCGGCACGAACAACTTCGCGCACATCGACTACAAGCTCTACGGCGATCCCACCGCGCGCCTCGAAGCCTTCAAGGCCGGCGAGTACGACGTGCTGGTCGAGTACATCGCGCGCAGCTGGGTGCGGCGCGACATCGGCAAGCGCTTCGACAACGGCGAGCTGATCAAGCGCGAATTCCCGCAGCACAACGGCACGGGCATGCAGGGCTTCTTCATGAACACGCGCCGGCCGCTGTTCAAGGACGTGCGCGTGCGTCAGGCGCTGGATCTCGCGCTCGACTTCGAATGGCTCAACCGGCAACTGTTCTTCAACCAGTACCGACGCATCGACAGCTTCTTCGTCAACACGGACCTGCAGGCGAAGGGCCTGCCGAGCGAAGGCGAGCTCGCCATCCTGAATCCGTTGAAGGCGCAACTGGACCCGTCCGTGTTCGGCCCGATGCCGCGCCAGCCGGACACCGATCCGCCCGGTTCGCTGCGCGCCAATCTCATCAAGGCGCGCGAGCTGCTGGCGCAGGCGGGCTGGACCTATCGCGACGGCGCGCTGCGCAACGCGAAAGGCGAGCCCTTCGTCTTCGAGATCCTCGACGACACCGGCGGCGGCGCGTCGATGGAGCCGGTCGCGGCCGCGTTCGGGCGCAATTTGCAGAAGCTCGGCATCACGATGAACTTCCGCACGGTGGATTACGCGCTGATCCAGAAGCGCCTCGATGCCTTCGACTTCGACATGACGAGCGTGCGCATGCCCGACGTGCAGGTGCCGGGCACGGAACAGGTGTCGCGCTTCGGCAGCCAGTCGGCGAACGAGCAGGGCTCGGACAATCTGGCGGGCGTGAAGTCGCCGGCCGTCGATGCCATCCTGCAGAAGGTGGTGTCCGCGCAGACGCGCGAGCAGCTGGTCGACGCCACCCATGCGCTCGATCGCGTGCTGATGAACGGCTACTATGTGGTGCCGCATTGGTACTCGGCGACGCATCGCGTGGCGTATCGCAACACGCTGGCGTATCCGTCGACCTTGCCGCTGTACTACAGCGCCGAGGAATGGATCATCTCGACGTGGTGGGCGCAGCACGCGCCCGCGGCGCCAACCCAATAGCCGATTTAGCCGATTTAGTTGAATAAGGCGCGCCATGTGGAGCTACATCCTTAAACGCATTCTGTTGATGATCCCGACGCTGCTCGGCGTGCTGACGCTGACCTTCGTCGTGATCCAGTTCGTGCCGGGCGGGCCGGTCGAGCAGGCGGTGCACGACCTGCGGCGCGGACAGTCCGAAGGGGGCGGCGGCGGTTTCGGATTGCGCACGCACACGGGCGTCGATGCCCAGCAGGTCGAGCAGCTGAAGAAGCTCTACGGCTTCGACAAGCCGCCGCTGCAGCGCTATGTGCTGATGCTCGGCAAGTTCGCGCGCTTCGATCTCGGCGAGAGCTATTTCAGGCATCAGAGCGTGTGGTCGCTGATCGTGTCGAAGCTGCCGGTGTCGATCAGCATCGGCCTGTGGACCTTCTTCATCACGTATCTGATATCGGTGCCGCTCGGCATCGCGAAGGCGGTCAGGAACGGCTCGAAGTTCGATGTCGCGACGAGCCTGATCGTGCTGATCGGCTTTGCGATTCCGGGCTTCGTGCTCGGCGTGCTGCTGCTCGTGCTGTTCGGCGGAGGCACCTTCTGGCAACTGTTCCCGCTGCGCAATCTCACCTCCGACAACTGGGCCACGCTGTCGCTCGGCGGCAAGATTCTCGATTATCTGTGGCACATCACGCTGCCGGTGACGGCCTCGGTGGTGGGCAGCTTCGCCATCGTCACGATGCTCACCAAGAACGCCTTCCTCGACGAGATCCGCAAGCAATACGTGCTGACCGCGCGCGCGAAGGGCCTCTCCGAACGCCGCGTGCTCTGGAAGCACGTGTTCCGCAATGCGCTGCTGCCGTTGATCGTCGGCTTTCCGGCGGCGTTCATCGGCGCGTTCTTCACCGGCAGCCTGCTGATCGAGACGCTGTTCTCGCTCGACGGGCTCGGCCTGCTGTCCTATGAATCCGTGGTGCGGCGCGACTATCCGGTGGTGCTCGGCACGCTCTATCTCTTCACGCTGATCGGCCTCGCCACGAAGCTCATCTCGGACCTGTGCTACGTCTGGGTCGATCCGCGCATTCAATTCGAACAACTGGAGCGCTGATTTGAATCGAGCCGCTTCATCCCGCTCCTCGCGGCGCGACGCGCACGGCAGCGACGCCCAGCCGCTCAGCTTCGAAAAGTCCATCCCGCCCGGACGGCGCGTGTGGCAGCGCTTCAAGCGCAACCGGCTGGGCTACTGGAGCCTCGTCGTGTTCGTCGTGGCGTTCGTCATCAGCCTCGCCGGGCCGCTGTGGTCGAACGACAAGCCGCTCGTCGTGCGCTATCAGGGGCATCTCTACTTTCCGCTCGTGAAGACCTACGCGGAGACCACCTTCGGCGGCGACTTCCCCACGCCCGCCGATTATCTCGATCCCTACGTGCGCGACCGCTTCAGCGCGCCGGGCAACTTCGCGATCTATCCGCCGAATCACTACTACTACGACACGCTCAACTACTTCTCGAAGGGCTCGAATCCGGCGCCGCCGTCGCGCGAGAACTGGCTCGGCACCGACGACCGCGGCCGCGACGTGTTCGCGCGGCTCGTGTACGGCTTTCGCGTGTCGGTGCTGTTCGCGCTCGTGCTGACGGCGATCGGCACGCTGCTGGGCGTCGTCGCCGGTGCGGTGCAGGGCTATTTCGGCGGGCGCATTGACATCACCGGGCAGCGGCTCATCGAAGTCTGGAGCGCATTGCCCGAGCTTTACCTGCTCATCATCTTCGCGTCGATCTTCGAGCCGAGCCTGATCCTCTTGATCATCCTCCTGTCGCTGTTCGGCTGGATCGGTTTGTCGGACTACGTGCGCGCCGAGTTCCTGCGCAACCGCACGCAGGATTACGTACGCGCCGCCCGCGCGATGGGCCTGTCGAACTGGCAGATCATCTGGCGTCACGTCTTGCCCAACAGTCTCACGCCGGTCATCACGTTCCTGCCGTTCCGCATGAGCGGCGCCATTCTTGCGCTGACGAGCCTCGACTTTCTCGGGCTGGGCGTGCCGTCGCCGACGCCGTCGCTCGGCGAGCTGCTCGCGCAAGGCAAGGCCAATCTCGATGCCTGGTGGATCTCGCTGTCCACCTTCGGCGTGCTGGTCGCGACGCTGCTCCTGCTGACCTTCATGGGCGACGCGCTGCGCAACGCGCTCGACACGCGAATCGCCGATGCCGTGAAAGCCGGAGGCGGGCAGTGAACGAACCCCTGTTGTCCATCAAGGACCTGCGCGTGCGTTTCGGCGACACGCTGGCCGTCGACGGCGTCAATCTCGACATCCACGCGGGCGAACGCGTGGCGCTGGTCGGCGAATCGGGTTCGGGCAAGAGCGTCACGGCGCTGTCCATCCTGCGGCTGCTGCGCGAAGCCGAACTGTCCGGCTCGATCCGCTTCGCCGGCGAAGAGCTGCTCGACAAGAGCGAGCGCGCGATGCGCGGCCTGCGCGGCTCCGACATCGCGATGATCTTCCAGGAGCCGATGACGGCGCTCAATCCGCTCTACACGGTGGGCGACCAGATCGGCGAGACGATCCAGCTGCACGACGGCACTACGCCGCGCGAGGCGCGCCGCCGCGCGATCGCACTGCTCGCGCGCACCGGCATCACGGAGCCCGAGCGGCGCGTGGACAGCTATCCGCATCAGTTGTCGGGCGGCCAGCGCCAGCGCGTGATGATCGCGATGGCGCTCGCGTGCCGTCCGCGCCTCCTCCTCGCCGACGAGCCCACGACGGCGCTCGACGTGACGATCCGCGCGCAGATCGTCGAATTGCTGCTCGAACTGCAGCGCGACGAAGCCCAGCAGCGCGGCATGGCGGTGCTGCTGATCACGCACGACCTGAATCTCGTCAGGCGCTTCGCGGAGCGTGTCGCGGTGATGGAGAAGGGCGTGCTGGTCGAGAGCGGCACGGTCGAAAGCATCTTCGCGTCGCCGCAGCATCCGTACACCCAGCGGCTGCTGGCCAGCAAGCCGAAGCGCAACGTGCTGCCGGTGCTGCCGATCGCGCCGGTCCTGCTCGATGCGAAGAACGTCTCCGTCGCTTACCCGACGCGCCTGCCGGGCTTGCAAGGCTGGTTCCGGCGCGGCCGCTTCAAGGCCGTCGACGACGTCACGCTGACGGTGCGGCAGGGCGAGACGCTCGGGATCGTCGGGGAATCGGGCTCCGGCAAGTCCACCCTGGCGATGGCGCTGCTCGGCCTGCAACGCATCTCGCACGGCGCGGTGCAGTTCCAGGGCCGCGCGCTCAGTGAGTTCCAGGGGCGCGAACAGACCGCGCTGCGCTCGAATCTGCAAGTGGTGTTTCAGGATCCGTTCAGCTCGCTGTCGCCGCGCCAGACCGTCGAGCGGATCGTCGGCGAGGGGCTGGCGCTGCATCGGCCGGAACTGGACGCCGCCGCGCGCCGGGCGCGGGTCGTGGCGGTGTTGCGGGAAGTCGGCATGGAGCGCTCGGCGCTCACGCGCTATCCGCACGAGTTTTCGGGCGGCCAGCGGCAGCGCATCGCGATCGCCCGCGCGCTGGTGCTCGAACCGAGCATCCTGATCCTCGACGAGCCCACCAGCGCCCTCGACGTGTCGATCCAGACTCAAGTCCTGGCGCTGCTCGCCGACATTCAGAAGAAGCACAACCTGGGCTACGTCTTTATTAGCCACGACTTACAGGTGATCGGCGCGATGGCACATCGCGTCGCGGTGATGCGAAATGGTTTTATCGTGGAGTCGGGCGAGGTAGAGAAGATTTTTTCGAACCCCTCCGACGAATACACGCGAAAGCTTCTGAGCGCGGCCCTCGAATCCTAAAATCTTTCTTTTTCACCAATTGGGTGCCCGTCTCAATTGTATTTTTCTATTTCTTTTGACAGGTAAATACTTTGTGGCTAGTATCCTTCCAAACTTTCTGCTATCTCCCTGATTTAACAGCTTTTAATTGTAAAACCTACCGACCGATGCAGCCACTATCGTTGACTCAGACATGCGCGCGCGCCGCCGCGGGCATGTTGATCGGCCTCCTGATGACAGCAACTTCCGGCGCGTTCGCCGACGAAGTCAGCAGTAGCAGCCAGAATGCCGGCAACGGCATCTTCTCCTCCAGATCCACCGACACCGCAAACACCGACGCCGCCAGCAGCCAGGGCGCCGCGAAGTCGTTTCTGTCGGGCATGGCGAGCAAGGCCGGCGACGTCGTCGTCGGCGCGCTCAACATGATCGGCGTGCGTTATCGCTGGGGCGGCAATTCGCCGGATTCCGGCCTCGATTGCAGCGGCTTCGTCCGCTACGTGTTCCAGGACACGCTCGGCATGACGCTGCCGCGCCGCGCCGAAGAAATGAGCCGCGTCGGCGAGAAGGTCCGCGTATCGGATCTGAAACCCGGCGATCTCGTCTTCTTCAACACGATGCGCCGCTCGTTCTCGCACGTGGGCATCTATATTGGCGACAACAAGTTCGTGCACTCGCCGTCCACCGGCAGCACGATCCGCGTCGACGACATGGAAGACGGCTACTGGGAGAAGCGTTTCCAGGGCGCGCGCCGGATCGACAACGCGCAAGTCGGCGACGGTTCCGAACTGCGTCAGCGAGTGAGCGCGAGCATCGGCGGTTATTGATAGCCGCTGTGAAGGAAAATCGAAAGCCTGCCTCCTGACTGGACGCAGGCTTTTTGTTTTTGGCGGCCTTGAGATTCAGCCCTTGAGATTCAGCGAACGGAACGCCTCATTGCACGCGCTTCGGAAAGCCGTTATAGTTTTTGAATGCGTTTTTTCCTGTTTCCCTTCCTGTCGGTCCAAGCTGGTGCGTCGCTACGCGCACTATCGCTACTAGCGCGCCTACCGCGCTGATCTTTCTCGCCTCCCGTCTGCTCGTCCTGTCAGGTTTTCGACGCCAGCGGTGGCGCGAACACCCGAATTCCCTTTTGCATTTCCGCGCGTCATTTCCAACACTTAAACAATCTCCCCACTGGAGCCCAACATGGCAGCAGACAAGTTGATCATCTTCGACACCACCTTGCGTGATGGCGAGCAGTCCCCCGGCGCGTCGATGACGAAGGAAGAGAAGATCCGCATCGCGAAGCAACTGGAGCGCATGAAGGTGGACATCATCGAGGCGGGCTTCGCGGCCAGCTCGAACGGCGATTTCGACGCCATCCACACCATCGCCTCGCTCGTGAAGGACAGCACGGTCTGCTCGCTGGCCCGGGCCAACGACAAGGACATCCAGCGCGCCGCCGACGCCCTCAAGCCCGCCGGCCAGTTCCGCATTCACACGTTCATTGCCACGTCGGCGCTGCACATGGAGAAGAAGCTGCGCATGACGCCGGAGCAGGTGTACGACCAGGCGCGTCTTGCCGTGCGTTTCGCCCGCAAGTTCACCGACGACGTCGAGTTCTCGCCGGAAGACGGCAGCCGCTCCGACATCGACTATCTCTGCCGCGTCCTCGAAGCGGTCATCGATGAAGGCGCGCGCACCATCAACATCGCGGACACGGTCGGTTACGGCGTGCCCGAGCTGTATGGCAATCTCGTCAAGACGCTGCGCGAACGCGTGCCCAATTCCGACAAGGCGGTCTGGTCGGTGCACTGCCACGACGACCTCGGCATGGCCGTCGCCAATTCGCTGGCCGGCGTGCAGATCGGCGGCGCGCGTCAGGTGGAATGCACGATCAACGGTCTCGGCGAGCGCGCGGGCAATACGTCGCTCGAAGAGATCGTGATGTCGGTCAAGACGCGCAAGGACTACTTCGGTCTGGATCTCGGCATCGACACGTCGCAGATCGTGCCGACCTCGAAGCTCGTTTCCCAGATCACCGGCTTCGTCGTGCAGCCGAACAAGGCGGTGGTCGGCGCGAACGCGTTCGCGCACGCGTCGGGCATCCACCAGGACGGCGTGCTGAAGGCGCGCGACACCTACGAAATCATGCGCGCGGAAGACGTGGGCTGGGCCGCGAACAAGATCGTGCTCGGCAAGCTGTCGGGCCGCAACGCGTTCAAGCAGCGTCTCGAAGAACTGGGCGTGCAACTGGAGTCCGAAGGCGAGGTGAACGCCGCGTTCGCGCGCTTCAAGGAACTCGCGGACCGCAAGGCCGAGATCTTCGACGAAGACATCATGCAGATCGTCTCCGAGGAATCCGCCGAGGCGCAGGCAAAGGAGCATTTCCGCTTCGTGTCGCTGAAGCAGCATTCCGAGACGGGCGAGCAGCCGCAGGCCAAGGTCGTGTTCGCGGTGGAAGGCGCCGAGGTCACGGGCGAAGCGCGCGGCAACGGTCCGGTGGACGCGACGCTGCACGCGATCGAATCGAAGGTGGACAGCGGTGCGGAACTCGTCCTGTATTCGGTCAACGCCATCACCACCGGCACGCAGGCACAAGGCGAAGTGACGGTGCGTCTGTCGAAGAGCGGGCGCATCGTGAACGGCGTGGGCACGGATCCGGATATCGTCGCGGCGTCGGCGAAGGCTTATCTGGCCGCGTTGAACAAGCTGCACTCGAAGGTCGAGAAGCTCAACCCGCAGCTCTGATTCCGGCACGTCATTCCCCCACGTCTCGCGGACATGAAAAAGCCCTCGCGAGAGGGCTTTTTCGTTGCTCGTGCGCTAACGGCAGGCAGACGCTCAGAACATGTTGCGCCGGTCCGGATCGTGCAGCGGGTCAGGCGTTTTCTGCGTCATGCGCAGGATGCCCTGATCGTCGAAATAGAAGTTGTACATCAGGTACCAGATGTTTGCCTCCATGTAGCGATACGTCCAGACCTGGCGTTTCATCAACGGAAAGTACGAGGTTTCGACCGGCCGGCCGAAATTCAGCAGCACGTCCGCCTTCGTCCAGGTGCCGATCTGCGCCTTGTAGAACTCGTTCTCGTCGAGCACCTGGCGCACGCTGACGATTTTCCCCGAACTGTCGATGTCGGCGGCGGTGGTGAACTCGCCGAGCGGTTGCGTCGGCCACATCAGGCGTTTGCCGCCGCTCGGCAGGTCGTAGACTTCGCGCGGCGGGCCGAGGCGCGCGGTGATCGTCGATGCATCCGCGCCCGCCTGATAGTTCTGCCACGGCTGGGCACAGGCGGACAGCAGGAGCGCGGCGCCCGCGCCCGCCAACAGGGCGCGCAGGCGAAAGAGGGGATACGGCATGGCAAGCCTCCGGCATGTGGAGATCCTCTCGATGGCGAGGATCGTTCATTCGATCTTTTCCGTGATTCTGACATGCGCGGGCGCTGAATCACGCTCCGCGACGCGGCGGCATCCGGGCCGATCTGTCGGCAATGACGCACTTGCGCGGCGCGGACGTGACGGCCTATGATCCGCGCTTTCAGCGAATCGGCGGCAGGCATGAAGAATCGAATCGGCGCGCGCGGGGCGCGATGGCTGTGCGTGGCGGCATGGGCATGCCTGATCGGCGTGCAGGGGGCGAACGCTGCCGGCCCCGCGCCGATCAAGCTCGCGATGATCGAGGGCATGTCGGGCTCGTTTGCCAACGCCGGCGCGATGGTCGAGCGCAATTTGCAGTTCGGGGTCGAACGGGTGAACGCGCAGGGCGGCGTCCAGCTCGCCGACGGCCGGCATCCGCTGCAACTGGTCGTGCTCGACGGCAAGGGCGGCAGCGAAGCGAGCCTCGTGCAATTGCGCGCGGCAATCGACGACGGCGTCGGCTTCGTGATGCAGGGCAACAGTTCGGCGGTGGCGGCGGCGCTGGTGGCGGCGATCGACCGGCAGAACGCGCGCGATCCGCAACATCGCGTGCTGTTCCTCAACTATTCCGCCGACGACCCCGCGCTCACCAACGATGCCTGCAGTTTCTGGCACTTCCGCTTCGATGCCCACGCCGGCATGCGCATGGACGCGCTCGCAGACGCGCTGAAGGACGATCGCGCGGTCAAGAAGGTGTATTTGCTGAACCAGGACTACAGCTTCGGTCACGACGTGAGCCGCGAGGCGCAGCGCGCCTTGAAAGAGCGCCGGCCGGATATCGCGATTGCGGGCGACGAGTTTCATCCGATCGGGCGTGTCAAGGATTTCGCGCCCTACATCGCGAAAATCCGCGCGAGCGGGGCGGACGCGGTCATCACCGGCAACTGGGGCAACGATCTCACGCTGCTGGTGAAGGCCGCGCGCGAACAAGGCCTCGACACGAAGTTCTACACCTTCTACGGCAACAGCCTGGGTGCGCCGACCGCGCTCGGTGATGCCGGCGTGAAGCGCGTGATCGCGGTGGCGGACTGGCATCCGAACGTGGGCGGCGCGGCATCGGATGCGTATTACCGCGCGTTCCGCACGCGCTATCCCGCGGCCGCCGACGACTACCTGGTGGCCCGCATGCCGCTGATGGTGGAAATGCTGGCGGCGGCGATGACGCGTGCGGGCAGCGCCGATCCGTTGGCGGTGGCGCGCGCGCTGGAAGGCATGAAGTTCGACGGCGAGGATTTCCATCCGTCGACGATGCGCGCCGCCGATCACCAGCTGATCCAGCCCCTGTATGTCATGGAGATGGACCGCGCCGGCACGGCAGGCGTGAAGCTGGACAACGAGGGCTCGGGCTACGGTTTCCGGACGCTGCTCGCCATCCCGGCTGACAAGACCGCCCAACCGACCACCTGCCGGATGACACGCCCGGACCGCTGAAGGTCGTGGGCGGCGCGCGCCTGTGCTATACTCCGCGCTTCGCCTTCAGTCAGCCTTCCCTTACCGGCGGGCTACACGAAGACGAAGCGAAACATGAAACCCGTAACCCCACGGCACGGCCTTTCTTCCGTGACCGCCTGTCTGTATCAAAGGAAAAGCAAATGTCCGTAGCAGAAATCAAGAAATCCGACATCGTCGCCGAATACGCGCGCGGCGCCAACGACACCGGCTCCCCCGAAGTGCAAGTCGCACTGCTCACGAGCCGCATCAACGAACTCACTTCCCACTTCAAGTCGCACTCGAAGGATCACCACAGCCGCCGCGGTCTGCTGCGCATGGTGAGCCGTCGCCGCAAGCTGCTCGACTACCTGAAGGGCAAGGACGCGGACCGCTACCGCTCGCTGATCGAGAAGCTGGGTCTGCGCAAGTAATTGGCGCATATGTGGCTTCATAGCCGCCTTTGAAACAGAGTGCCTGTGTCAGTCCGCTGATACAGGCACTTTGTTTTTGTACGGTCTGGCCGTGAAGTGGTGTTCGATCGCTTAACCGCGCGCGACACATCCAGGCGGATGATTTCGGCAGTACACATGCTTTACCCGGATGCTCCATCCGGTTCGACACCCGGTCCGGCCTCGCGGCAGAGCTTTGTGTCATTCCAGCGCGGCACGCCGCGCGATCGAAGCGCGACGTACCGCGCTGGAATGGCATAACACACCTCTTACGCGCGGCTTGGGATCGTCCCGCCAGCGTCAAGGGACGCTGGCGCAACGTATAAGGAGTGGAAATGTTCAATAAGATCGTCAAGGAATTCAAGTGGGGCCAGCATAACGTCCGTCTCGAAACGGGCGAGATCGCCCGTCAGGCGAGCGGCGCCGTGATCGTCGACGTGGAAGACACCGTGGTGCTGGCCACCGTCGTCGGCGCGAAGAGCGCCAAGCCGGGTCAGGACTTCTTCCCGCTGACCGTCGATTACCTCGAGAAGACCTACGCCGCCGGCAAGATCCCGGGCGGCTTCTTCCGCCGCGAAGGCCGTCCGTCGGAAGGCGAAACGCTGATTTCGCGCCTGATCGACCGCCCGCTGCGCCCGCTGTTCCCGGAAGGCTTCTATAACGAAGTGCAGGTCGTGATCCACGTCCTGTCGCTGAACCCGGAAATCCCCGCCGACATCCCCGCGCTGATCGGCGCCTCCGCCGCGCTCGCCGTGTCGGGCCTGCCGTTCAACGGTCCGGTCGGCGCCGCGCGCGTCGCCTACATCAACAACGAGTACGTGCTGAACCCGACGCGCCCGCAGATGAAGGAATCGGCGCTGGACCTGGTGGTCGCGGGCACGGAACGCGCGGTGCTGATGGTCGAATCCGAAGCCCAGCAGCTGTCCGAAGAAGTCATGCTCGGCGCGGTCGTGTTCGGCCACGAGCAGATGCAGACGGCCATCGACGCCATTCACGAACTCGTGCGCGAAGGCGGCAAGCCGGAGTGGGACTGGGCGCCCGCGCCGAAGAACGAAGCGCTGATCGCGCGCGTCACCGAAATCGCCAAGCCGGAACTCGAAGCCGCTTATCAACTGCGCGACAAGTCGGCGCGCTCGGCCAAGCTGAAGGAAGTGTACGCAGCGGCCTCGGCGAAGCTGGAACAGGATGCCGCTGCAAGCGGCACCGTGGCGGCCGACAAGGCCACCGTCGGCAACGTCCTGTTCGACATCGAAGCGAAGATCGTCCGCACGCAGATCCTGAACGGCGAGCCGCGCATCGACGGCCGCGACACGCGCACCGTCCGTCCGATCGAAATCCGCACGGGCGTCCTGCCGCGCACGCACGGCTCGGCGCTGTTCACGCGCGGCGAGACGCAGGCGCTGGTCGTCGCGACGCTGGGCACGAAGGGCGACGAGCAGAACATCGACGCGCTCGAAGGCGAATACCGCGAGCGCTTCATGCTCCACTACAACATGCCGCCGTTCGCGACGGGCGAAACGGGCCGCGTCGGCTCGCCGAAGCGCCGTGAAATCGGCCATGGCCGTCTGGCCAAGCGCGCGCTGGTCGCGTGCCTGCCGGGTCCGGACGAGTTCGGCTACTCCATTCGCGTGGTGTCGGAAATCACGGAATCGAACGGTTCGTCGTCGATGGCTTCGGTGTGCGGCGGCTGCCTCGCGCTGATGGACGCCGGCGTGCCGATGAAGGCGCACGTCGCGGGCATCGCGATGGGCCTGATCCTCGAGGACAACAAGTTCGCCGTGCTGACCGACATCCTCGGCGACGAAGATCACCTCGGCGACATGGACTTCAAGGTGGCCGGCACGGCGCAAGGCGTGACCGCGCTGCAGATGGACATCAAGATCCAGGGCATCACGAAGGAAATCATGCAGGTCGCGCTCGCGCAGGCGAAGGAAGGCCGCATGCACATCCTCGGCAAGATGACCGCGGCGGTGCCGAGCACGAACACGGAACTGTCGGACTACGCGCCGCGCATGATCACCATCAAGATCAATCCGGAGAAGATCCGCGACGTGATCGGCAAGGGCGGTTCGGTGATCCGCGCGCTGACGGAAGAAACCGGCACGACCATCGACATCTCCGACGACGGCGTCGTGACCATCGCGAGCACGTCGAGCGAAGGCATGGCCGAGGCGAAGAAGCGCATCGAGAACATCACGGCCGAAGTGGAAGTGGGCCAGATCTACGAAGGCCCGGTGCTCAAGCTGCTCGACTTCGGCGCGATCGTGAACATCCTGCCGGGCAAGGACGGTCTGCTGCATATCTCGGAGATCGTCAACGAGCGCGTGAAGGACATCAACGACTATCTGAAGGAAGGCCAAGTCGTGAAGGTCAAGGTCATCCAGACGGACGAGAAGGGCCGCGTGCGCCTGTCGGCGAAGGCTTTGCTGAACGAAGCCGCCCAGCCCGCGGAACCGACGCAGCCGCAGCAGTAATGCGGTAATGTGTTGACGGCCGGCCGCATGCGCGAGCCGGCCGTTTTCTTGTCTGACGCGTGTCCGTGGCATGAGAGCGGATGCGTCGTTGGACTGGATCACAGTGTGACGTGCGAGTCCGGGAGTATCGATTGCTTCAGCGCGCACAGTGTTATCCGGTTCGAATCATTCCGAGCGCGATCACGGGTTCCAGGGGAGAGGTCATGAAAGCCATCGAAATCACCGAGTTTGGCGCGCCCGAAGTCTTGAAGCTGGGCGAGCGCCCGCAGCCCGCGCCCGGCAAGAACGAAGTGCTCATCAAGGTGTCGGCGTCGGGCGTGAACCGTCCGGATGTCCTGCAGCGCAAGGGCGCGTATGCGCCGCCGCCAGGCGCGTCGGACCTGCCGGGGCTGGAAGTGGCGGGCGAGATCGTCGATGGCGACTTCGATCCGAAGCACAATCCGTTCGGTCTGAAGAAGGGCGATCGCGTCTGCGCGCTGCTCGCGGGCGGCGGTTATGCCGAATACGCGGTCGCGCCGCTCGAACAATGTCTGCCGGTGCCGGCGGGCCTGTCCGACATCGAGGCTGCATCGCTGCCGGAAACCTTCTTCACCGTGTGGAGCAACGTATTCGAGCGTGCGCATCTCGGCGCGGGCGAGAACGGCGAGGAAGAGACGCTGCTGGTGCAGGGCGGATCGAGCGGTATCGGCGTGACGGCCATCCAGATCGCGAAGGCGCTCGGGTTTCGCGTGTTCGCGACAGCCGGCACCGATGAAAAATGCCGCGCGTGCGAAGCGCTCGGCGCGGAGCGGGCGATCAACTACAAGACGGAAGATTTTGTCGAAGTGGTGAAGTCGCTGACCAACGACCGTGGCGTCGACGTGATTCTCGACATGGTGGCCGGCGACTATCTGCCGCGCGAACTCAAGGCGCTCGCCGACGGCGGCCGTGTCTGCGTGATCGCGCTGCTTGGCGGCGCGAAGGCCGAGATCAATCTGAACGATATCCTGCGGCGCCGGCTGGTCATCACGGGTTCGACGCTGCGGCCGCGTCCGGTCGCGTTCAAGGCGAAGCTCGCAGCGAAGCTGAAGGAGCGCGTCTGGCCGGAGATCGAGGCGGGGCGCATCAAGCCGGTCATCCATCAGGTGTTTCCGGCCGCTGAAGCTGCGGCCGCGCACACGCTGATGGAAAGCAGCACGCATGTCGGCAAGATCATGCTCGACTGGCGCGAGGCGTCGTGACGTTCCGCGACGTGCTGATGATGCAGGGCACTTTTGCCGGTTTGACCGGTTTCGTCGGATCACAGTAAAATCGCCTGTTTTGCAGGCAGTTTGCGATTCGTAAAGGTTTCATTCCAATAACAGGGCGGCTGTTCCGGTTCACCGGTCAAGCGTATCCGGCAAGCCGCCGCCGATCGACGAGACTTATGTCCAGACAACGAGCGAAACTGGTGGTAGGCAACTGGAAGATGCATGGTCGCATCGGTGAGAACGCGGCCCTGCTGACCGAAGTAGCTGCCGGAGCATCGGCTTTGCAGAAGGACGTGCGCGTGGGCGTGTGCGTACCGTGCCCTTATCTCGCGCAATCGCAGGCGCTGCTGGGCGGCTCCGTGGTGAAGTGGGGCGTGCAGGATGTGTCGGCGCATGCCGGCGGCGCCTATACCGGCGAAGTCGCGGCGGAAATGGCAGTGGACTTCGGCGTCACGTATGCAATCGTGGGTCATTCGGAGCGTCGCGCGTATCATCGCGAAAGCCCGGAACTCGTCGGCGCGAAAACGCAGCGCGCCATCGAGGCGGGCCTCGTGCCCATCGTCTGTGTCGGCGAAACGCTGGAAGAGCGCGAGTCGGGCGCGACGGAACAGGTCATCGGCACGCAGCTGGACGCCGTGCTGGCGCTGCTGAGCGAAGAGCAGGCGGCGGGCATCGTGGTGGCTTATGAGCCGGTCTGGGCCATCGGTACCGGCAAGACCGCGCAGCCGGAGCAGGCGCAGGCGGTTCATGCATTCCTGCGCCGCAAGCTGCAGGAGAAGGGCGCAGGAGTGGCCAACGCGTTGCTGCTGTACGGCGGCAGCGTCAAGCCGGACAATGCGCGGGAATTGTTTGCACAAGGCGACATCGACGGCGGCCTGATCGGCGGCGCATCGTTGAAGTCGAAGGATTTTCTGGCGATCTGCCAGGCTGCGCAAACCGCCTTGCAATAAGGTGTCGACAAGCAGGTGTCGGCAAGCGTGCAGGGCGGATCAGGGAAGTCAATTGCGACACGCAAGTGTCACTGAAACATCAGGAATCGGGTGAGTTGAAATGCTGTATTTGAAGACATTGATTATCGTCGTCCAATTGTTGTCGGCGCTGGGCGTTATCGGACTCGTATTGCTGCAGCACGGCAAGGGCGCCGACATGGGCGCGGCGTTCGGCAGCGGTTCGTCGGGCAGCCTGTTCGGCGCAACCGGATCAGCGAATTTTCTTTCGCGTACGACGGCCGTCCTCGCCGCCGTATTCTTCGTGACGACGCTGGCGCTGACCTATCTCGGCAGCTACAAGCCGCAGGCGTCCGCGGGTCTGCTGGGTGACGCGCCGATGGCTGCTTCGGCTGCGGTTCCGGCCTCGGGCGCTGCTTCCACGCCGGCTGCTTCGGGTGCTGCACCTGCCGCCGCTTCGTCCGCACCAGGCAACGACGTACCGAAATAATCGGCTCGAACGCCAAAACAAATTTCTCGCGAAATCTGCATTTTGTGCGTTGAACAATTCCGAAGGGCCAGTTATAATTCAAGTCTTGAAGCGATTCGCGGCAATTAAGAAGTAGTTTTCCCGGATTGCAGTACAGTGCCGACGTGGTGAAATTGGTAGACACGCTATCTTGAGGGGGTAGTGGCGAAAGCTGTGCGAGTTCGAGTCTCGCCGTCGGCACCAAAGTTATCCAATGCCAGCCGCATGCATCGCTTCGGCTGGCATTGTCACTTCTGGAGTACCCTTACGGTTCTGAGGCGGTGGTGCTCGCCATGAGGCGACTGTCACAGTGTGCTGATATCGTGAGCGGTCCCAAGTGAATCCCCTGTCGGGTGGTTTGTCCCGGCTGAGGCGCTCAATCAATAACAGACCATCTCTACCGAACAGAGGATAGCCTTGAACCTCGCACCCTATTACCCCGTCTTCTTGTTTCTTCTGGTGGGCCTTGGTTTAGGTATAGCGTTGGTCAGCATTGGCAAGATCCTCGGTCCCAACAAGCCCGACACCGAAAAAAACGCGCCTTACGAGTGCGGCTTCGAAGCGTTCGAAGACGCGCGGATGAAGTTCGATGTGCGTTACTATCTCGTCGCAATTCTTTTCATCATTTTCGACCTTGAGACTGCGTTCCTGTTTCCGTGGGGTGTGTCCCTGCGCGAGATCGGCTGGCCGGGCTTCATCGCGATGATGATTTTCCTGCTCGAATTTTTGCTCGGCTTCGCCTACATCTGGAGAAAGGGCGGGCTCGACTGGGAATGACGGTTAGATCACCGGATTCATGGGCGGCTTTGGCTGGCAGCTCATCTGGAGTGGACAAGAAATGAGTATCGAAGGGGTCTTGAAGGAAGGCTTTGTCACCACCACGGCTGACAAGCTGATCAACTGGACGCGCACCGGCTCGCTGTGGCCGATGACGTTCGGCCTCGCCTGCTGCGCGGTCGAGATGATGCACGCGGGCGCGGCCCGCTATGACCTGGACCGCTTCGGCGTCGTGTTCCGCCCGAGTCCGCGTCAGTCCGACGTCATGATCGTTGCCGGCACGCTGTGCAACAAGATGGCGCCCGCGCTGCGCAAGGTGTACGACCAGATGGCCGAGCCGCGCTGGGTCATCTCCATGGGCTCGTGCGCGAACGGCGGCGGCTACTACCACTATTCGTATTCCGTCGTGCGCGGTTGCGACCGGATCGTGCCGGTGGATGTCTACGTCCCCGGCTGTCCTCCGACCGCCGAAGCGCTGGTCTACGGCGTGATCCAGTTGCAGGCGAAGATTCGCCGCACCAACACCATCGCCCGTAGTTAAGGGCCTGAGTCTCCCCAACTATGGCAAGCAAACTCGAGACCCTCAAAGCGAACCTCGAGACGGCGTTTGGCGGCCGTCTCCAGAGCATTACGGAGTCGCTCGGGCAAGTGACGATCGTCGTCAAGGCGTCGAACTACCTGGAAGTCTGCAAGCAGCTGCGCGATGATCCGTCGCTGCGCTTCGAGCAGCTCATGGACCTCTCCGGCGTGGACTATTCCACCTACGGCGACGGCGCCTACGACGGCCCGCGCTTCGCCGCCGTCAGCCATCTGCTTTCCGTGTCGAACAACTGGCGCGTGCGTGTGCGCGTGTTCGCCCCGGACGACGAAGTGCCCATCGTGCCTTCGGTGGTCGACATCTGGACCTCGTCGAACTGGTACGAGCGCGAAGCGTTCGACCTCTACGGCATCGTGTTCGAAGGCCACCCCGACCTGCGCCGTATCCTGACGGACTATGGCTTCATCGGCCATCCGTTCCGCAAGGACTTCCCGGTGTCCGGCTACGTGGAAATGCGCTACGACCCGGAAGAGAAGCGCGTGGTGTATCAGCCTGTGACGATCGAACCGCGCGAAATCACGCCGCGCGTGATTCGCGAAGATCGCTATGGCGGTCTGAAACATTAAGAGAGCGCCATGGCAGAGATCAAGAACTACACGCTGAATTTCGGCCCGCAGCACCCGGCAGCGCACGGCGTGCTGCGCCTCGTGCTCGAACTCGACGGCGAAGTGATCCAGCGCGCCGACCCGCACATCGGTCTGCTGCATCGCGCGACCGAGAAGCTCGCCGAAACCAAGACCTTCATCCAGTCCGTGCCGTACATGGACCGTCTCGACTACGTGTCGATGATGGTCAACGAGCACGGCTATGTGATGGCGATCGAGAAGCTGCTGGGCATCGACGTCCCGGTGCGCGCCAAGTACATCCGCGTGCTGTTCGACGAAATCACGCGCGTGCTGAACCACCTGATGTGGATCGGCTCGCACGCGCTCGACGTCGGCGCGATGGCGGTGTTCCTGTACGCGTTCCGCGAGCGCGAAGACCTGATGGACGTCTACGAGGCGGTGTCCGGCGCGCGCATGCACGCGGCGTACTATCGCCCGGGCGGTGTCTATCGCGACCTGCCGGATGCGATGCCGCAATACAAGGCATCGAAGATCCGCAACGCGAAGGCGCTCGACAGGATGAACGAGAACCGCCAGGGCTCGTTGCTTGACTTCATCGAAGACTTCTTCAACCGTTTCCCGGGTTGCGTCGACGAGTACGAAACGCTCCTCACCGACAACCGCATCTGGAAGCAGCGTCTCGTGGGCATCGGCGTGGTGAGCCCGGAGCGCGCGTTGCAGATGGGCCTGTCCGGCGCGATGCTGCGCGGCTCGGGCATCGAGTGGGATCTGCGCAAGAAGCAGCCGTACGAAGTGTATGACCAGCTGGACTTCGACATTCCCGTCGGCGTGAACGGCGATTGCTACGACCGTTATCTGGTGCGCGTGGAAGAAATGCGCCAGTCGGTCCGCATCGCCAAACAGTGCATTGCGTGGCTGCGCAAGAATCCCGGCCCTGTGATGGTCGATAATCACAAGGTTGCGCCGCCGTCGCGCGTCGGCATGAAGAGCAACATGGAAGAGCTGATTCACCACTTCAAGCTCTTCACCGAAGGTTTCCACGTGCCGGAAGGCGAGACGTACGCGGCCGTGGAGCATCCGAAGGGCGAGTTCGGCATCTATCTGATCTCGGACGGCGCCAACAAGCCGTATCGTCTCAAGATTCGCGCGCCGGGCTATGCGCATCTCGCATCGCTCGACGAAATGGCGCGCGGCCATATGATCGCCGACGCCGTGACGATCATCGGTACGCAGGACATCGTGTTCGGCGAGATCGATCGCTGATCTCCCTTGCCGCGTGAGCGGCGCGCTCGTCGAGCCGCCGCGCATGAAAACGCGAGTGCAATAACAGGAATCCGCGGGAACGCCAGGTCTGCCGCAACGTGAAGGGCGCGGCGGGTTTTCGTTCGGTAGGAATTGAAAGAGTCGTGTCTGAAAATGATCTCAGCTGAAGGCCTGAAAGAAATCGATCGCGCAGTCGCGAAATATCCCGCCGAGCAAAAGCAGTCGGCGGTGATGGCAGCGCTCGCGGTCGCCCAGGAAGAGCATGGTTGGCTCTCGCCCGAACTCATGCAGTTCGTGGCGGACTACCTGAGCATGCCGCCTGTCGCCGTGCAGGAAGTCGCGACGTTCTACACGATGTACGAGCTCAGGCCGGTCGGCAAGCACAAGGTCACGCTCTGCACGATTCTGCCGTGCCCGCGCGGGCCGGCCGGCGGTTCCGACAGCGCGGCCGAGTATCTGAAGCAGAAGCTGGGAATCGATTTCGGCGAAACCACGGCCGACGGCAAGTTCACGCTGAAGGAAGGCGAGTGCTTCGGCGCGTGCGGCGACGCACCGGTGATGCTCGTGAACAACCATCGCATGTGCAGCTTCATGAGCCGCGAGAAGATCGACCAGTTGCTCGAGGAACTTTCGAAATGACGTCACTCCACGATCGGCACATCAAGCCGCTGATCCTCGCCGGCCTCAATGGCGAGAACTGGCATCTCGAAGACTACGTCGCGCGCGGCGGCTACAAGCAGCTGCGCCGCATCCTGGAAGAGAAGATTCCGCCGGAGCAGGTGATCGCCGACGTCAAGGCGTCGGGTCTGCGCGGCCGCGGCGGCGCGGGCTTTCCGACCGGCCTGAAGTGGAGCTTCATGCCGCGTCAGTTCCCGGGGCAGAAGTATCTCGTCTGCAACTCGGACGAAGGCGAGCCGGGCACGTTCAAGGACCGCGACATCCTGCGCTGGAACCCGCATTCGCTGATCGAAGGCATGGCCATCGGCGCGTACGCAATGGGCATCACGGTCGGCTACAACTACATTCACGGCGAGATCTTCGAGGTCTACCGCGTGTTCGAGGCCGCGCTGGAAGAAGCGCGCCAGGCCGGTTATCTCGGCGCGAACATCCTGGGCTCGGGCTTCTCGTTCGAACTGTATGCGCACCATGGCTATGGCGCGTACATCTGCGGCGAAGAAACCGCGCTGCTCGAATCGCTGGAAGGCAAGAAGGGCCAGCCGCGCTTCAAGCCGCCGTTCCCGGCGAGCTTCGGCGTGTATGGCAAGCCGACCACGATCAACAACACCGAGACCTTTGCGGCCGTGCCGTTCCTGCTGGAAATCGGCCCGCAGAATTACCTCGAGCTCGGCAAGCCGAACAACGGCGGCACGAAGATCTTCTCCGTCTCGGGCGACGTGAATCGTCCGGGCAACTACGAGATTCCGCTCGGCACGCCGTTCTCAAAGCTGATGGAACTGGCCGGCGGCGTGCGCGGCGAGAAGATCAAGGCGGTGATTCCGGGCGGATCGTCGGCGCCGGTGGTGCCGGGCGACATGATGCTCGCCACCGACATGGACTACGATTCCATCGCCAAGGCCGGCTCCATGCTGGGTTCGGGCGCGGTGATCGTGATGAACGAAACGCGCTGCATGGTGCGCTCGCTGCTGCGCCTGTCGTACTTCTACTATGAAGAGTCGTGCGGGCAGTGCACGCCGTGCCGCGAAGGCACCGGCTGGCTGTATCGCGTGGTGCATCGGATCGAGCACGGGCTGGGCCGCAAGGAAGATCTGGATCTGCTGAACTCGGTCGCCGAGAACATCATGGGCCGCACCATCTGCGCGCTGGGCGACGCAGCGGC
The DNA here is from genome assembly GCF_031451215.1 of Caballeronia sp. LZ034LL. Classification (NCBI taxonomy): domain Bacteria; kingdom Pseudomonadati; phylum Pseudomonadota; class Betaproteobacteria; order Burkholderiales; family Burkholderiaceae; genus Caballeronia; species Caballeronia sp. LZ034LL. Next base: position 1,873,901 of record NZ_JARUXR010000001.1, on the reverse strand, counting down.
GATGCCCGTGCGCGGCATGCTCAAGCACTTCTGGGACGAATTCGAATACCACGTCGAGCACAAGCACTGTGTTGTCGGCGGACATGCGCACGCGCCGTCCGAAGCGCTGACCGCGTAATCAGGCGCGCAGTCAGATGCGCGAGACAAGAGGTTGAGGACCATTCCCCATCATGGTTGAACTAGAAATTGACGGCAAGACGGTCGAGGTGCCCGAAGGCAGCATGGTGATCCAGGCTGCGCACAAGGTCGACACGTACATTCCTCACTTCTGCTATCACAAGAAGCTTTCGATCGCGGCGAACTGCCGGATGTGCCTGGTCGAGATCGAAAAGATGCCGAAGGCCGTTCCGGCCTGCGCGACGCCCGTGTCGAACGGCATGGTCGTGCGCACGACCTCCGACAAGGCCGTGAAGGCCCAGCAGTCGGTGATGGAATTCCTGCTGATCAACCACCCGCTCGACTGCCCGATCTGCGATCAGGGCGGCGAATGCCAGCTGCAGGATCTGGCCGTCGGTTACGGCAAGTCGCAGTCGCGCTACAGCGAAGAAAAGCGCGTGGTGTTCCACAAGAACGTCGGTCCGCTCATCTCGATGGAAGAGATGTCGCGCTGCATCCACTGCACGCGCTGCGTGCGCTTCGGCCAGGAAGTGGCCGGCGTGATGGAGCTCGGCATGCTGGGCCGCGGCGAGCATTCGGAAATCACGTCCTTCGTCGGCAAGACGGTGGACTCGGAACTGTCGGGCAACATGATCGACCTGTGCCCGGTCGGCGCGCTCACGAGCAAGCCGTTCCGCTACAGCGCCCGTACTTGGGAACTGTCGCGCCGCAAGTCGGTGAGCCCGCATGATTCCGTCGGCGCGAACCTGGTGGTGCAGGTGAAGAACAACCGCGTGATGCGCGTTCTGCCGATGGAAAACGAAGCCATCAACGAATGCTGGATCTCGGACAAGGACCGCTTCTCGTACGAAGGCCTGAACAGCGAAGAACGTCTCACCACGCCGATGCTCAAGCAAGGCGGCAACTGGATCGAAACCGACTGGCAGACCGCGCTCGAATACGTGGCGAAGGGCCTGAAGGGCATCCAGGCGGATCATGGCGCGAACGCCATCGCTGCGCTGGCCACGCCGCACAGCACGGTCGAGGAACTGCACCTGCTGAAGGCGCTGGCTGAAGGCGTCGGTACGCCGAACGTGGACTTCCGTCTGCGCCAGCATGATTTCTCGGCGCCGGTCGGCGTCGGCGCACCGTGGCTCGGCACGAAGATCGCCGATCTGTCGTTGATCGACACGGCATTCGTGATCGGCTCGTTCCTGCGCCGCGATCATCCGCTGTTCGCCGCGCGCCTGCGTCAGGCCGCGAAGAGCGGCGCGAAGATCACCTTCCTCAACGCCAGCAACGACGACTCGCTGATCCCGACCGCGCATCGCCTGGTCGCGGCGCCGTCGGCGTGGCTCGATCAACTCGCGGGCATCGCGGCAGCCGTGGCGGAAGCGCGCGGCGTCGCGCTGCCGGACGCGTTCGCGGGCCGCGAAGTATCGGCGGCGGCGAAGGACGTGGCGGCTTCCCTGTCGGCGGGCGAACAGCGCGTCGTGCTGCTCGGCAACGTTGCGGTCCAGCATCCGGACTTCGCACAGATCCAGGCAGCTGCGCAGTGGATCGCCGACAACACCGGCGCCACGCTCGGCTTCCTCACGGAAGGCGCGAACTCGGTCGGCGCGTATCTCGTCGATGCCGTGCCGGGCGAGGGCGGTCTCAACGCCCGCGAAGTGTTCGAACAGCCGCGCAAGGGCTACGTGCTGCTGCACGCCGAGCCGGAATTCGATACGGCCAATCCGGCGCAGGCCATCGCCGCGCTGAAGGCTGCGGAAATGGTTGTCGTGATGTCGCCGTTCAAGCACGGCATGGACTACGCGGACGTGCTGCTGCCGGTCGCGCCGCACACGGAAACATCGGGCACCTTCGTCAACGCGGAAGGCACGGCCCAGTCGTTCAACGGCGTCGTGCGCGCGCTGGGCGACACGCGTCCGGGCTGGAAGGTCCTGCGCGTGCTGGGCACGATCCTGGGCCTGTCGGGCTTCGAATTCGATACGGCGGAAGAAGTGCGCGTCGCGGCGCTCGGTACGGGCGACCTCACCGCGCGTCTGTCGAACAAGACCTCGGTGGCGGCGACGCGTGCGGCATCGAACGTCGCGCTGAACGGCAGCGGCCTGCAGCGTCTCGCCGATGTGCCGATCTATCACGCCGACGCACTCGTGCGCCGCGCCCCGTCGCTGCATCTGACGGCGGCTGCGCGTGACGCGAACGTCGCGGGCCTGCCGACCGCGCTGTTCGACAAGCTCGGCCTCAAGGACGGCGAAGCGGTGCGCATCAAGCAGGGCAACCTGTCGGTGACGCTGCCGGCGGTCCGCGATGCGAACCTGGCGGAATCGGTGGTCCGCGTGTCCGCGGGCACGACGGCTGGCGCCGCGCTCGGCGGCCTGTTCGGTGAACTGGTAGTGGAGAAGGCGTAAATGGGCTTGTTCGATACGATCAACGCAGGCGGCACGCAGCTTCTCGGCGTCGCATGGCCGACGGTGTGGGCGGTGGTCCGCATCCTGGTGGTTTCGGTGGTCATCCTGCTGTGCGTGGCGTACCTGATTCTCTGGGAACGCAAGCTCATCGGCTGGATGCACGTACGTCTTGGCCCGAACCGTGTCGGTCCCGCCGGTCTGCTGCAGCCGATCGCGGACGTGCTGAAGCTTCTGCTGAAGGAAGTGATTCAGCCGACCGCCGCCAGCAAGTGGATCTACATGATCGCGCCGATCATGACCGTGGTGCCCGCGTTCGCGGTGTGGGCGGTGATCCCGTTCCAGGCGAAGGCGGTGCTGGGCGACATCAACGCGGGTCTGCTGTACGTGATGGCGATCTCGTCGATCGGCGTGTACGGCGTGATCCTGGCGGGCTGGGCGTCGAACTCGAAGTACGCGTTCCTCGGCGCGATGCGCGCGGCGGCGCAGATGGTGTCCTACGAAATCTCGATGGGCTTCGCGCTGGTCGTGGTGCTGATGGTGGCCGGCACGCTGAACATGTCGGACATCGTGCACTCGCAGCAGCGCGGCATGTTCGCGGGCTGGGGCGTCAACTTCCTGTCGTGGAACTGGCTGCCGCTCCTGCCGATGTTCGTCGTGTACTTCATCTCGGGCATTGCCGAAACGAACCGTCACCCGTTCGACGTGGTGGAAGGCGAATCGGAAATCGTCGCGGGCCACATGATCGATTACTCCGGCATGGCGTTCGCGCTGTTCTTCCTGGCCGAGTACATCAACATGATCGTGATCTCGGCCATCGCGACGACGCTGTTCCTCGGCGGCTGGGATGCGCCGTTCGGCTTCCTGTCGTTCATTCCGGGCGTATTCTGGTTCGCCTTCAAGGTTTTCCTGCTGCTGTCGGTGTTCATCTGGGCGCGCGCGACGTTTCCGCGTTACCGCTACGACCAGATCATGCGTCTGGGCTGGAAGGTGTTCCTGCCGGTGTCGGTGATCTGGGTGGTCGTGGTCGGTTTCTGGATCATGTCGCCGCTCAACATCTGGAAGTAGTCGGACGAAGCCAGCAAAAGAGCGCAGGACAAGAGCGGACGAAATCATCATGAACGCAATTCAGAACTTCTTCAAAACCTTCTTCCTGACCGAGCTGCTGAAAGGTCTGGCGCTGACGGGTCGTTACACGTTCCAGCGCAAGATCACGGTGCAGTTCCCGGAAGAAAAGACCCCGATCTCGCCGCGTTTCCGCGGCCTGCACGCGCTGCGCCGTTATGAGAACGGCGAAGAGCGCTGCATCGCCTGCAAGCTGTGCGAAGCGGTCTGCCCGGCCATGGCGATCACGATCGAATCGGAAACGCGCGCGGACAACACACGCCGCACGACGCGCTACGACATCGACCTGACCAAGTGCATCTTCTGCGGTTTCTGCGAAGAGAGCTGCCCGGTCGATTCGATCGTCGAGACGCACATCCTCGAGTATCACGGCGAGAAGCGCGGCGACCTGTACTTCACGAAGGACATGCTGCTTGCGGTCGGCGACCGTTACGAGAACGAGATTGCCGCGTCGAAGGCGGCGGACGCGCCGTATCGCTGATCAATTTGTTGCAAACGCGCAGTTGCTCGCTTTGCTCGCAGTTGCTGCTCGGCACATGCGGCGTGCGCGCGGGGCGGACCGTCCCGGCGCCGACACACCATGCCTGATGATGGCCTAACGATGAACCGGTAATCATGGAATTCACAACCGTACTGTTCTATATCTTCGCGCTGCTGCTGGTCGTCTCCGCGCTGAAGGTGATCACCTCGCGCAACCCGGTGTCGTCCGCGCTGTTCCTCGTGCTCGCGTTCTTCAACGCGGCCGCGATCTGGATGCTGCTGCAGGCGGAATTCCTCGCGATCCTGCTGGTGCTCGTGTACGTGGGCGCGGTGATGGTGCTGTTCCTGTTCGTGGTCATGATGCTCGACATCAACATCGATGTCCTGCGCCGCGACTTCAAGCGCTTCGTGCCGCTCGCGAGCATCGTCGGCGCGATCATCGTGGTGGAAACCGCGCTGATCCTGTGGCACGGCTTCGGCGCGACCACCACGCCGCTGCGCGACGCATCGGCCGGCGCGGGCGTGTCGGGCGCCGCGGTGATGTCGAACACGCAGCTGATCGGCAAGGTCATCTACACCGACTACATCTTCGCCTTCGAAGTGGCGGGCCTCGTGCTGCTGGTCGCGATCATCGCGGCCATCTCGCTGACGATCCGCGACAAAAAGGACAAGAAGACGCAAACCGTCAGCCAGCAGGTCAAGGTGCGCGCGCAGGATCGCGTGCGTATCGTGAAGATGAAGTCCGAAACGGAGGCGCCCGATGCCGCCACGGAACCCGCGGTGACCGGCAACATCGGCGCGGGCACGGTCGACAACAAGGGCTGAGCGGAAGGAGATAACCAGAAAATGTTGAGTCTTGCCCATTACCTCGTGCTCGGTGCGATCCTGTTTGCGATCAGCATCGTCGGCATCTTCCTGAACCGCCGCAACGTCATCATCATCCTGATGGCGATCGAACTGATGCTGCTCGCGGTGAACACCAATTTCGTTGCGTTTTCGCACTATCTCGGCGACGTGCACGGCCAGATCTTCGTGTTCTTCGTGCTGACCGTCGCCGCCGCCGAAGCTGCAATCGGCCTGGCGATTCTCGTGACCCTGTTCCGTAGCCTCGACACGATCAACGTCGAGGACCTCGATCAGCTCAAAGGTTAATTTCAGGCAAGGCTGTTATGTCCACGACACTCAATGAAAACCTCCTGCTCGCGGTTCCGCTGGCGCCGCTTGCCGGCTCGCTGATCGCAGGGCTGTTCGGGAAAGCGGTGGGGCGCAAGGGCGCGCACAGCGTGACCATTCTCGGCGTCTTCATTTCCCTCGTTCTGTCGGTGCTCGTCTTCAACGACGTGATGCACGGCGCGAGCTTCAACGCCACCATCTACGAATGGATGAACGTCGGCCCGCTGAAGATGGAAGTCGGCTTTCTGGTCGATTCGCTGACGGCCATGATGATGGTCATCGTGACCTTCGTCTCGTTGATGGTGCACATCTATACGATCGGCTACATGGCGGACGAGGAAGTGGGCTACGAGCGCTTCTTCTCGTACATCTCGCTGTTCACGTTCTCGATGCTGATGCTCGTGATGAGCAACAACTTCCTGCAGCTGTTCTTCGGCTGGGAAGCGGTGGGCCTGGTGTCGTACCTGCTGATCGGCTTCTACTTCACGCGTGAGAGCGCCATCTACGCCAACATGAAGGCGTTCATCGTGAACCGCGTGGGCGACTTCGGCTTCCTGCTGGGCATCGGCCTGCTGCTCGCGTTCTCGGGTTCGCTCAACTACGGCGAGGTCTTCGCGCAGAGCGACAAGCTCGCCACCCTGGCTTTCCCGGGCACGCACTGGGGCCTGCTGACGGTCGCCTGCATCTGCCTGTTCATCGGCGCGATGGGCAAGTCCGCGCAGTTCCCGCTGCACGTGTGGCTGCCGGATTCGATGGAAGGCCCGACGCCGATCTCCGCGCTGATTCACGCGGCAACCATGGTGACGGCCGGCATCTTCATGGTGACGCGCATGTCGCCGCTGTTCGAGCATTCGGACGCCGCGCTGTCGTTCGTCACGGTCATCGGCGCGATCACCGCGCTGTTCATGGGCTTCCTCGGCGTCGTGCAGAACGACATCAAGCGCGTGGTCGCGTATTCCACCTTGTCGCAGCTGGGCTACATGACGGTCGCGCTGGGCGTCTCGGCTTATCCGGTCGCGGTGTTCCACCTCGGCACGCACGCGTTCTTCAAGGCGTTGCTGTTCCTCGGCGCGGGTTCGGTCATCATCGGCATGCACCACGACCAGGACATGCGCAACATGGGCGGCCTGGCCAAGTACATGCCGGTCACCTGGATCACGTCGCTGATCGGGTCGCTGGCGCTGATCGGCACGCCGTTCTTCTCGGGCTTCTACTCAAAGGATTCGATCATCGAAGCCGTGAAGTACTCGCATCTGGCGGGCTCGGGCTTCGCGTACTTCGCGGTGGTGGCCAGCGTGTTCGTCACGTCGCTGTACTCGTTCCGCATGTATTTCATGGTGTTCCATGGTCCGGAGCGCTTCCGCGGTCCGAAGCATCCCGACTCGCCGATGGGCCAGGCCGAAGCGCAGCATGCACATGACGCGCATGGTCATGACGCTCACGGCCACGACGACCACGGCCATGGCCACGGTCCGCACATTCCGCACGAAAGCCCGTGGGTCGTGACGCTGCCGCTCATCCTGCTGGCGATTCCGTCGATCATCATCGGCGCGATCATGATCGGCCCGATGATTTACGGCGACTTCTTCTCGCACGGCGTGGTGTTCGACAAGGTCATCTTCATCGGCGAGAACCATGAAGGCCTGAAGGAAATGGCCGAAGAGTTCCACGGCTGGGTCGCGATGGCGATTCACGGCATCGTGACGCCGGGCCCGGTGTGGCTCGCGGCGCTGGGCGTGATCGTCGCGTGGTTCTTCTACATGAAGCGCCCGGACCTGCCGGCCGTCGTTGCGCGCACGTTCCGTCCGATCTACGTGTTGCTCGAGAACAAGTACTACTGCGACAAGATCAACGAGGTCGTGTTCGCGAAGGGCGCGGTGGCATTGGGCCGCGGCCTGTGGAAAGAGGGCGATGTGGTCGTCATCGACGGCATCGTCAACGGCAGCGCGCGGTTCATGGGCTGGTTCGCCGGCGTGATCCGCTTCCTCCAATCCGGCTACATCTACCACTACGCGTTCGCCATGATTATCGGCATGTTGGGGCTCTTGACCCTGTTTGTGACGCTCGGCGGCAAATAAGGCGAGGGACTCCATGCACTCTTTTCCGATTCTCAGTGTCGCGATCTGGCTGCCGATCATCTTCGGTCTGCTGGTGCTCGCGGTAGGCAACGACCAGAACCCGGCGCCCGCGCGCTGGGTGGCGCTGATCGGCGCGGTGCTCGGGCTGATCGTCACGATCCCGCTCATCACCGGCTTCGACAATTCCACCGCCGCGCTTCAGTTCGTCGAACAGGCGAACTGGATCGAACGCTTCAACATCACGTATCACCTCGGTGTCGACGGCATCTCGATGTGGTTCGTCGTCTTGACGGCGCTCATCACGGTGATCGTCGTGATCGCCGGCTGGGAAGTGATCACCGAGCGCGTGTCGCAGTACATGGCCGCGTTCCTGATTCTCTCGGGCATCATGATCGGCGTGTTCTCCACGGCGGACGGCCTGCTGTTCTACGTGTTCTTCGAGGCCACGCTGATTCCGATGTACATCATCATCGGCGTGTGGGGCGGCCCGAACCGCGTCTACGCGGCGTTCAAGTTCTTCCTGTACACGCTGGCCGGTTCGCTGCTGATGCTGGTCGCGCTGCTGTACCTCTACACGAAGACCGGCACGTTCGACCTCGCCACGTGGCACGCGGTGAAGCTCGACATGACGCCACAGGTGCTGCTGTTCATCGCGTTCTTCCTGGCCTTTGCCGTGAAGGTGCCGATGTTCCCGGTCCACACCTGGCTGCCGGACGCCCACGTGGAAGCGCCGACGGGCGGCTCGGTCGTGCTGGCGGCGATCATGCTGAAGCTGGGCGCCTACGGTTTCCTGCGCTTCTCGCTGCCGATCGCGCCGGACGCCAGCCACTTCCTCGCGCCGGTGGTGATCACGCTGTCGCTGATCGCGGTGATCTACATCGGCCTGGTTGCGATGGTGCAGGCCGACATGAAGAAGCTGGTCGCGTATTCGTCGATCGCGCACATGGGCTTCGTCACGCTCGGGTTCTTCATGTTCGGTCCGTCGAGCCAGCTCGGCGTGGAAGGCGCGATCATCCAGATGATCTCGCACGGCTTCGTGTCGGGCGCGATGTTCCTGTCCATCGGCGTGCTGTATGACCGCGTGCATTCGCGCCAGATCGCGGATTACGGCGGCGTGGTCAACACGATGCCGAAGTTCGCCGCGTTCGTGATGCTGTTCGCGATGGCCAACTGCGGCCTGCCGGGCACCTCGGGTTTCGTCGGCGAGTTCATGGTGATTCTGGCGGCGGTGAAGTACAACTTCTGGATCGCCTTCCTGGCCACCTTCACGCTGATCCTGGGCGCGGCGTACACGCTGTGGATGTACAAGCGCGTGTACTTCGGCGCGGTCGCGAACGACCACGTCGCCAAGCTCAAGGACATCAACAAGCGCGAATTCCTGATGCTGACCGTGCTGGCGGTGTTCACGCTGTACATGGGCCTGCATCCGAAGCCCTTTACCGACGTGATGCACGCGTCGGTGGCAAACCTGCTCTCCCACGTCGCGCAGTCCAAGCTGCCGCTGGCCCAGTAACGGCGTGCGGAGGAACTAAAAGATCATGCAAAACGCCCCTATGAGCATTCTCTGGCCCGACGCGCTCCTGATGGCCGCGGTCGTCGTGGCCTGGCTGAACGATACGATCTTCGGACCGAAGAGCCGCGGCACCACGTATCTGATCGCGCTCGTCTCGACGATCGTGATCGGCGTGTGGTTCGCCTTCACGGCGCTCGACCCGACGCCGCATTACTTCTTCACGCGCATGTACATCGTCGATCCGTTCGCGAGCGCGATGAAGGCAGTGGTGTGCCTGGGCTACGCCGTATCGATCATCTATTCGAAGAAGTACCTCGAAGACCGTGACCTGTTCCGCGGCGACTTCTTCCTGCTCGGCCTGTTCTCGCTGCTCGGCCAGTGCGTGATGATCTCGGGCAACAACTTCCTGACGCTGTATCTCGGCCTCGAACTGATGTCGCTGTCGCTGTATGCGGTCATCGCGCTGCGCAAGGATGCGCCGCAGTCGAACGAGTCGGCCATGAAGTACTACGTGCTCGGCGCGCTCGCTTCCGGCTTCCTGCTCTACGGCATCTCGATGCTGTACGGCGCAACCGGTTCGCTCGAACTGAACGAAGTGCTGAAGGCAGTGGCCTCCGGACATATCAACGACGCGGTCCTGCTGTTCGGCGTGATCTTCATCGTGGCGGGCGTGGCCTTCAAGATGGGCGCGGTGCCGTTTCACATGTGGGTGCCTGACGTCTACCAGGGCGCGCCGACGGCCATGACCATGCTCACCGGCGGCGGCCCGAAGGTCGCGGCCTTTGCGTGGGGCCTGCGCTTCCTCGTGATGGCGCTGCTGCCGCTCGCCGTGGACTGGCAGGAAATGCTGGTGATCCTCGCGGCGCTGTCGCTGATCGTGGGCAACATCACCGGTATCGTGCAGAAGAACATCAAGCGGATGCTGGCGTACTCGGCCATCTCGAACATGGGCTTCGTGCTGCTCGGCCTGCTGTCGGGTGTCGTCGACGGCAAGCTCACGGGCGCGGCCGGCGCGTACAGCTCGGCGATGTTCTACAGCATCATCTATCTGATCACGACGCTCGGTTCGTTCGGCGTGGTCATGCTGCTGGCGCGTCGCGATTTCGAAGCCGAGATGCTCGACGACTTCAAGGGTCTCAACCAGCGCAGCCCGGTCTTCGCGTTCGTCATGATGATCATGATGTTCTCGCTGGCAGGCATTCCGCCGACGGTCGGCTTCTATGCGAAGCTCGCCGTGCTCGAAGCCACGATGAACGCCGGCCTGACCTGGCTCGCCGTGCTGGCCGTGCTGACGTCGCTGGTGGGTGCGTTCTACTACCTGCGCGTCGTGAAGCTGATGTACTTCGATGCACCGCAAGACCACGCGCCCATCGTCTCGGGCGGCCTGAACCGTTCGCTGCTGACGTTGAACGGCCTCGCCGTGCTGGTGCTCGGCCTGGTGCCGGGTCCGCTGATGTCGGCTTGCCTGACGGCCATCTCGCATACGCTGTCGCTGTAATGTCGGCTGCAGGCTGGTTCATCGTGTTGTTGGCGTTCGTGTGCGCCAACCTGCCGTTCCTGAATCAGCGCCTCTTCGCCGTGGTGCCGCTGCCGCTTTCCGCAGCGGCGGCGCACAAGGCAGCGAAGAAGAGCGCGTGGATCCGGATCGGCGAGCTTGTGATTCTCTACTTCGTCGTCGGCGCGCTCGGCTTCATGCTCGAAGCGCGCGCCGGCAACCGTTTCGATCAGGAATGGCAGTTCTATGCCATCACCTTCAGTCTGTTCGTGGTGTTTGCTTTTCCGGGCTTCACGTACCAGTACCTCGTCAAACGCCGCTGACGGCTTCATGCCGTTAGCGGCCTGTTCGCTTCCAACGCACAGGTTTCCAGATGGCAGATCAACGTTCCTTTCCCGCCGGCGATGAAGGCCTTGTCGAGAAGAAGGTCGACAGCGTCACGCTCCACGAAGGCAAGTTCCTCACGCTCAAGCGCGATACCGTCGAATTGCCCGACGGCAAGCATGCGACGCGCGAGTTCGTCGAGCATCCCGGCGCGGTGATGATCCTGCCGGTCTTCGACGATGGCCGCGTGCTGCTGGAACGGCAGTTTCGCTATCCGGTGGGGCGCGTGCTGCTGGAGTTTCCGGCAGGCAAGCTCGATCCGAACGAAAGCGAACTGAACTGCGCCAAGCGCGAATTGCAGGAAGAGACCGGTTATACGGCGCGCGAGTGGACCTTCCTGACGCGCATCCATCCGGTGATCTCGTACTCGACCGAGTTCATCGATATCTATCTGGCGCGCGGTCTCGTCGAGGGCGATGCCCGGCTCGATGAAGGCGAGTTCCTCGAAACCTTCATCGCCGATGAAGCGCAACTGATGAACTGGGTGAAGGAGGGCAGCATCAGTGACGTGAAGACGATCATCGGCGTGTTCTGGCTCGAGAAGATCCGCTCGGGTGAATGGCAGCCGCGAGAACCGGCGCAGGACTAAGCCACGCATTCAACAGACACAGGCGGCCCGCAGGCCGCCTGTGTCGTTTCCGGCCATGCAAGGCAGCGCGCTGGCCGAGCGGATAGAATGAACGACCGGCCCGATCCGGTCATGAGTTTTCAATTCCACTGCGTTTTAGTACGCTCGTTCATAAAGTCCGTGAACCTGAGCTACACTCCATGAAGCCCGAATAGCATGAAGGTCCTCGATTTAAAGTGCGCGCACGATCACCGGTTCGAAGGCTGGTTCGCCTCCACGGAGGAGTTCGAGTCGCAACTGGCGCGCAAGCTGGTCGCCTGCCCGGTGTGTTCGGCGACTGATGTCAGCCGTATGCCGTCTGCACCGCGTCTGAATCTGTCGTCGGCGCGGGGCGAGGCAGTGCAGAAAGCGCCGAGGAACGCGCCGCAGGACGCGGCGAACGCGCCCGCTGCAGCCGACGTACAGGCCCGCGCGTTGCAGTTCATGCGCGAGCTGATATCGAAGACCGAGAACGTGGGCGAGCGGTTTGCCGAGGAAGCGCGGCGCATTCATTACAACGAGGCGCCGGCGCGCAACATTCGCGGCGTCACGACGCCTGAAGATGCGCACGCGTTGCTCGAAGAAGGAATCGACGTATTGCCGTTGCCTGTTCCGGACGCACTGAAGGAGCCGCTGCAGTAAGCATCGCGCGCGGTGTTCTCCATCATGGCCCGGATGCGGGTCATGAACTTTGCAGCGGACCGGAGATGCGCGCAAGCGCCCACTCCGGCCGGGTCTGCACAGGACCGGAGACAAGCGCGCATGGACCTCAGCTACTCGCCTTCCGACGACGCCTTTCGCGTCGACATCCGCACTTGGCTCGACGCCAACCTCCCGCGCACGCTGCGCGACAAAGTCCTCCATCACAAGCGCCTGACGCGCGATGACTACCTCAGCTGGCACAAGCTGCTCGGTGCGCGCGGCTGGTCGGCTGTCGCGTGGCCCACGGAATACGGCGGTCCCGGCTGGAGCGTGACCCAGCGCCATATCTGGGACGAAGAGTGCGCCCGCGCGGGCGCGCCTTCGGTGCTGCCGTTCGGCGTGTCGATGGTCGCGCCGGTCCTGATGAAGTTCGGCAGCGTCGAGCAGCGGTCTTACTATCTGCCGCGCATTCTCGACGGCACCGACTGGTGGTGCCAGGGTTATTCGGAACCCGGCGCGGGCTCGGACCTGGCCTCGCTGCGCACACGCGCCGAGCGGTATGGCGATCACTACCTCGTCAACGGCCAGAAGACCTGGACCACGCTCGCCCAGCACGCCGACATGATGTTCTGCCTCGTGCGTACCGACCCCGACGCGAAGAAACAGGAAGGCATTTCGTTCCTGCTGATCGACATGAAGACGCCGGGCGTGACCGTGCGTCCGATCATCACGCTCGACGAGGATCACGAAGTCAACGAAGTCTTCTTCGAGGACGTGCAGGTGCCGGTGACGAACCGCGTCGGCGAAGAAAATCGCGGCTGGACCTATGCGAAGTATCTGCTCGGCCACGAGCGCACGGGCATCGCGCGGGTCGGGCAGTCGAAACGCGAACTGCAGTTCCTGAAGCGGCTGGCGCTCGATCGCACGCAAGGCAGCAAGCCGCTGCTGCATGATCCGTTGTTCGCAGCCAAGGTGGCCGCGCTCGAAATCGAGCTGATGGCGCTCGAAATGACGGTGCAGCGCGTGGTGGCGAGCGAGGCGGGCGGGCAGGGGCCGGGGCCTGAGGCGTCGATGCTGAAAATCAAGGGCACGGAAGTGCAGCAGGCGTTGACGGAACTGATGGTCGAGGCCATCGGCCCGCAGGCAGCGGCCTTCGATCCCGCGTTTCTCGAAGGCGAACGCGCCCACAGTCAAACCGGCGACGACGATGCCGCGCCGCTCGCCGCGTACTACTTCAACTTCCGCAAGACGTCGATCTACGGCGGCTCGAACGAGATTCAAAAGAACATCATCGCGCAGATGATCCTGGGACTCTGAGGAGCGGCGCATGGACTTCACTTTCAGCGACGAACAGCAGCAATTCCGCGATGCACTGGCCCGCTATCTCGAGCGCGAATATCCGTTCGATGCGCGTCAGAAGATCGTGGCATCGGCGGCGGGCGTCGATGACAAACACTGGCGTGCGTTCGCCGAGCTGGGCGTGCTCGCGTTGCCGGTGCCCGAAGCGCAGGGCGGTTTCGATGGCAATCCCGTTGACATGCTCGTGGTCATGCAGGAGCTGGGACGTGCGCAGGTGGTCGAGCCTTACTGGGCCACGGCGGTGGGCATCGAGGCCTTGCGACTCGCCGCACGCGAAGACGATGCGACAGCGGCAGCATTGCTCGAACGCGCCGGTCGCGGCGAGATCAAGCTGGCGGTCGCGTTCAGCGAGCCGCATGCGCGCTATGACCTCTTCGAGCTGCGCACGGAATCCACGGCAGATGGCGACGCCTTCACGCTCGCCGGCACGAAATCGATGGTGCAGCACGGCGCGCAGGCCGATCACTGGATCGTGCCGGCGCGGCTGGATGGCGAAGTGGCGCTGTTCATCGTCGGGAAGGACGCGGCGAACGTGAGTGTGACCGAATACCGGACCATCGACGGACAGCGCGCCGCGACCCTCGTCTTCGACCGGTCGCCCGCCACGCGTCTCGGCAAGCGCGACACCGGCGCGGCGACGCTTCAGCGGATCGCCGATCACGCGTGCTTCCTGCTCTGCGCCGAAGCGCTCGGCGCGCTCGATGCGCTGCATCTCGCCACCGTCGCCTACAGCCGTGAGCGCCAGCAGTTCGGCATGCCGATCGGGCGCTTCCAGGCGTTGCAGCATCGCATGGTGGACATGCTGATCCATATCGAACAGGCGCGCTCCATCACCTATCTCGCGGCGGCGCATCTGCAAGACGACGATGCCGACCGCCGCGCCCGGACCATCAGCGCCGCGAAGGCGCGCATCGGGCAGGCCGCGCGTTTCGTCGGCCAGCAGGCGGTGCAGCTGCACGGCGGCATGGGCGTGACCCACGAACTGCCGGCGGCGCACTGGTTCAAGCGGCTCTCGATCATCGAGACGACGCTCGGCGATGTCGATCATCATCTCGCGCGCTTCGCTTCATTGCGCGCGTTCTCCATGACCGAAGACTGACGTGCAGCGAGGAGACACGCATGACATACGCTTATGAAGATTTCGAGACTGGCAGCGCGGTGGTCCTGGGCGCGCATACATTCACGCGCGAGGAGATTGTCGGCTTTGCGGAGCGCTACGATCCGCAGCCGTTCCATCTGTCGGAAGAAGCGGGCGAGGCCTCGCACTTCGGCGGCCTGGTCGCGAGCGGCTGGAACACCTGCGCCGCGATGATGGGCATCCTGGTGCGCGACATGGTCGGCGATTCGACCTCGATGGGTTCGCCCGGGCTCGACAACATTCGCTGGCTCAAGCCGGTGCGCGTCGGCGACACAGTGCGGCTGACGGTGCGCGTGCTCGACAAGCGCGTGTCGAAGAGCAAGCCGGATCGCGGCATCGTGCAGACGCGCTGGGAGGCGCACAACCAGCACGGCGAGCTCGTGCTGACCGTCGATTCCGCCGCGCTCTTCGGCCTGCGCCAGCCGGCGGCCGAAGCATGAGCGTCGCCTCGTTGAAGAGCGCGGCGGACGCGTTCGCCGCAGCGGGCAACGCGCGCTACGTGAGCGAATGGACGACGATCGATCAGGCGCGCGTGAACCGCTTCGCCGACGCCACCGACGATCATCAGTGGATCCACGTCGACGTGGAGCGCGCCGCGCGTGAGTCGCCGTTCGGCGGCACGATCGCGCATGGCTTCCTGACACTGTCGCTGGTGCCGATGTGGCTCGCGCAGTGCGTGCCGCTCGCTGCGCGCGTCAGCGTCAACTACGGGCTGAACCGCGTGCGTTTCATGTCGCCGGTGCGCGTGGGTTCCCGGCTGCGTGCGATCTTCGAGGTAGAGCAGGCGAGCGAAGTCGAACCGGGCAGCGTGCAGGTGACGTGGCGCGTGACGGTGGAATGCGAAGGCGCCGATAAACCCGCATGCGTCGCGGAATTCATCACGCGCCACGCGTTCTGACTACGCGAACTTGCCGAACTCCAGCTTGGCGATGGCGTTGCGATGCACTTCGTCGGGGCCATCCGCGAGCCGCAAGGTGCGCGCCGACGCATACGCGTAGGCGAGCGGAAAGTCGTCGCTGACGCCGCCCGCGCCATGCGCCTGGATGGCCCAGTCGATGACCTGGCACGCCACGTTCGGCGCGACCACCTTGATCATCGCGATCTCGCCGCGTGCGCCCTTGTTGCCGACCGTGTCCATCATGAAGGCGGCCTTGAGCGTCAGCAGTCGAGCCTGTTCGATCATGATGCGCGCCTCGGCGATGCGCTCCTGCGTCACGCCATGCTGCGCGATCGGCTTGCCGAAGGCCACGCGTTCGAGCGTGCGCTTCGTCATCAGTTCGAGCGCGCGTTCCGCCAGACCGATCAGCCGCATGCAGTGATGAATGCGGCCGGGTCCGAGCCGTCCCTGCGCGATCTCGAAGCCGCGGCCTTCGCCCAGCAGCAGATTGGCGGCGGGCACGCGCACGCTTTGCAGCGTGATGTCCATGTGGCCGTGGGGCGCGTCGTCGTAGCCGAACACGTGCAGCGGCCGATGCACGGTGACGCCTTGTGAATCCGCGGGCACGAGGATCATCGACTGCTGCGCGTGTTTCGGCGCATCGGGATCGGTCTTGCCCATCACGATGTAGATCTTGCAGCGCGGATCGCCCGCGCCCGACGACCACCACTTGTGACCGTCGATCACATAGCTGTCGCCGTCGCGCACGATGCTGCACCGGATGTTCGTCGCATCCGACGAAGCCACTTCCGGCTCGGTCATCAGGAACGCCGAGCGGATCTCGCCGCGCAGCAGCGGCTCCAGCCATTGGGCCTTCTGCGCGTCGGAACCGTAGCGCTCGATGGTTTCCATGTTGCCGGTATCGGGCGCGCTGCAATTGAACACTTCCGGCGCCCACGGCACGCGGCCCATGATCTCGCACAGCGGCGCGTATTCGAGATTCGTGAGACCGGCGCCGCGTCCGGACGACGGCAGGAACAGATTCCACAGACCCTCGGCGCGCGCGCGTTCCTTGAGGGATTCGATGAGGCGCGTCGGCACCCATGCATTGCCCGCCGCGCGATTCGCCGCGATTTCGTCGGCATAGGCGCGTTCGTTCGGATAGATGTGCGCGTCGAAGAAGGCCAGCAACTTCTCGCGCAACGCTTGCACTTTGGGCGTGTAGTCGAAGTTCATCGATGGTGTCTCCCTTTGGGTCAGCGGCCGACTTTCTGCGCGTACTGCCAGGCGAGTTCCGCCATCGGCCGGGCGCGCTGACCTGCGTCGATGGCCTGCGCGCTCGCGGCAGTGCCGTCGACGACGCGCTTCATGATGCCCTGCAGGATCGCGGCAATGCGGAACATGTTGTACGCGAGATAGAAGTTCCAGTCGCCTTCGATCGCGAAACCCGTGCGTTCGCAGTAGCGCTGCACGTAGGCGTCTTCGTCGGGAATGCCGAGCGCGGCCCAGTCGAGTCCCGCGATGCCGCGAAACTTCGACGGGTCCACGTGCCACGCCATGCAGTGATAGGCGAGATCGGCGAGCGGATCGCCGAGCGTCGAGAGTTCCCAGTCGAGCACCGCGAGCACGCGCGGTTCGGCCGGGTGAAAGATCAGGTTGTCGAGCCGGAAGTCGCCGTGCACCACGCTCACGTGCGGCTTTCCGGTGTGCGGCACGTGCTGCGGCAGCCAGTCGATCAAACGGTTCATCGCGTCGATCTCGCCGGTCTGCGAAGCGAGATACTGCTTGCTCCAGCGGCCGATCTGCCGTTCGAAGTAGTTGCCCGGCTTGCCATGACCCGACAGTCCGGCGGCGTCGACATCCACCGTATGCAGTGCGGCGATCACGCGATTCATCTCGTCGTAGATCGCGGCGCGCGCCTCGCGCGACAGACCCGGCAGCGACGGGTCCCACAACACGCGGCCTTCGACATAGGCCATCACATAGAACGCGCGGCCCATCACGCTCTCGTCCTCGCACAACGCGAGCATGCGCGCGACGGGCACGTCGGTCGCGGCGAGGGCGTCCATCACGCGGTATTCGCGCTCGATCGCATGCGCCGACGGCAGCAGCTTCGCCGCCGGCCCGGGCTTCGTGCGCATCACGTAGCTGCGCGCGGGCGTGACGAGCTTGAAAGTGGGATTGGACTGTCCGCCCGCGAACTGCTCGACCGTGAGCGGGCCGTCGAAGTCATCGACGTGCGCTGCGAGCCACGCGGCAAGCGCGCCGGTGTCGAAGCGCTGCTGTTCCTGCACGGGACGCGTTCCCTCGAACGCGGAGTAATCCTGCATCGTCTCCTCCGTGTTGCGCGGCGCCGTCAGTTCATGTCGCCGGCCTTGTAGCGGATGAATTGAGCGTAAAGCAGTTCCATCGTCGTGTTGCGCACGTCGGCGTGCAGCGGCGCTGAAGGCGCGTGATTGATCGCGTGCACGACCCAGTCGCCGGCTTTCTCGCCGACGTCGAGCGCATTGATGCAGCCGGTCGCCTGCGACAGGTGCCCGAAGAACGCGCGCCCGCCCGCCGTGATCGCGTGCGACAACAGCGCGCGATTGACGCCGCCGTGCAGCACAAGCAGCACCGTGTCCCACGTCGTGTCCGCGCGCAGCCGCGCGACGGCGGGCACCGCGCGATCCAGCAACTGACCGATGGTCTCGCCGCCGAGAAACTGCGTGTCTTCAGCCACGACGCCATCGAATACCGAGAGAAACGCACGCTCGATATCGGCGGTGGTCAGGTCCTTCAGTTTGCCGCCGCGAATCTCCTGCCAGTCGGGCCAGGTTTCGATATCGATCTGCTGGCCCGTTTCCGCGAGCACGCGTTGCGCGGTCTCGACCGTCCGCGGCAGCCCGCTCACGATCACCCGGTCGAAACGCACCTGCTGCGCGGCAAAGACACGGCCCGCCGCGCGCGCTTCCTCGCGTCCGCGTTCGTTGAGCGGCACGCTTTCCGGATCGATCGCGCGGCCGCTGTCGTCGAAGTAGGTGACGTCGCCGTGCCGCATCAGGAAGATGCGGCGCCGTCGCGGCAGCTCGTAGTGGGCCATGGTTCAGCGGTAGTTCGGCTGGCGCTTGTCGAGGAACGCGGTGATGCCTTCGTGCGCGTCGCCGTGATGGAGCGCATCGACGAAGCTGTCGCGCTCCATGTCGAGATGCGCGGGCAGCCCCTGCGTTTCCGCAGCGCCGATCAGCGCCTTGATGCGTGCCAGCGCTTTCGGCGACACGCTGCCGAGATCGTCGGCCCAGGCGATGGCGGCATCGAGCGCAATGCCTTTCTTCGTCAGCCGGTTGACCACGCCCACTTCATGCAGCCGCACGGCGCCGATCGGCTTCGCTTCGAGCAGCACCTCGCTCGCGAGCGTGCGCGGCAACGCGCGCGCCAGGAACCACGATGCGCCGCCGTCCGGCGTCAGGCCGACGCGTGCATAGGACATGACGAAGCGCGCGTCGTCGGCGGCGACGATCAAGTCGCACGCCAGCGCCAGCGAAAAGCCCGCGCCGGCTGCCGCGCCTTCGACGGCCGCGATCACCGGCTTGGTCGACGCGCGCAGCGCGCTGATCCATTCGGCCAGCAAGTCGATGCTTTCGGCCTGCACCGACGGATCCTGCGCGCGGTTCTCGAGCAGGCGGTTCAGATTGCCGCCCGCGCAGAAGAAGTTGTCCGCGCCGGTCAGCACGATGGCGCGCACGCTTGCATCGCGCTCGGCTGCATTCAGCGCTTCGATGCCCGCGGCGTACATGTCCGGATGCAGCGCATTGCGCGCGCCCGGATTGGAGAGCTTCAGCACCAGCGTGGTGTCGCTGCCGGCCGGCCGGGATGTCAGTAGTTCGGCGCTCATCCGAGCTCCTCGATATGGGTAAGCGGAAGTCCAAGCTGGGCGCGCCGCGTGAGCCACGGAGAAGGGCGGTAACGCGGATCGCCCAGCACGCTGTGAATGTTGCGCAGGATCGTGAGCACGGTGTGCGCGCCGAGCGTGTCGCCAAGTGCGAGCGGGCCATGCGGATAGCCGAGCCCCAGCGTCACGGCGAGATCGATGTCCTCGGGCGTCGCGATGCCCTGTTGCGCGATATCGCAACCGATGTTCACGATGGTCGCGACCACGCGTTGCGCGACGAAGCCGGTCGAATCGCGGATCACGCTGACCGGCACGCCGTCGACGGCGAACAGCGCGTGGGCGGCGTCGCGCATCGCGGGCGTGGTGGCGGGCGTCGTCATGACGGTGCGGCGCGCGACGGTGTCGAGCGGGAACAGCGTATCGACGGCGACGACGCGCGTGGCGTCGAGATGTTCGTTGATGGCGGTGGTGGTGGCATCGACGCCGAGCGGCGTGACGACGATCAGCGAGTCCGGCGCGGGCGTGTGGCCGGTGTCGAGATGCACCGAGCAGTCGCAGCGCGCGATCAGCTTCAGCACCTGCTCGCGTCCGGCGGGCCACGCGCGGCTGATCCACACGCGGGTGGGCAGGCGCGTGGGCGCGGCGGCTTCGGGCGGCACGTCGGGCTTGCCATCGACATAACGGTAGAAGCCTTCGCCCGTCTTGCGTCCGACCAGGCCGCCGGCGAGCCGCGTGGCCGTGATCGGCGACGGCCGGAAGCGCGGCTCCTCGTAGAACTGGTGATAGATCGACTCCATCACCGGATGCGATACGTCGAGCGCGGTGAGGTCGAGCAGTTCGAACGGCCCGAGCCGGAAGCCCGCCTGCTCGCGCATGATGCGGTCGATGGTCGCGAAGCTCGCGACGCCTTCGCTCGCCACGCGCAGGCCTTCGGTGTTCATGCCGCGTCCGGCGTGATTGACGATGAAGCCCGGCATGTCCTTCGCGCGCACCGGCGTGTGACCCATGCGACGTGCCAGCGCCATCAACGCATCGCCGGCCTGGACATCGCCGCGCAGGCCGTCGATCACTTCGACGACGCGCATCAGCGGCACCGGATTGAAGAAGTGGAAGCCCGCGACGCGCTGCGGATGCGCGCAGCCCGCGGCGATTGCGGTAATGGACAGCGAAGACGTGTTGGACGCCAGGATGCAGCGCTCGCCGACGACGGCTTCGAGGTCGCGGAACAGCCCGCGCTTGATATCGAGATTCTCGACGATCGCCTCGATGACGGCGTCGCAGCCGGCCAGTTCACTCGTGTCGTGGGCTTCGCGGATGCGGGCGAGCGCTGCGTGCGCATCGGCTTCCTTCAGCTTGCCCTTGGCGCTGAGGCGCGCGAAGGTATCGGACAGATAGGCGCGTGCGGCGGCGAGCGCCTGCGGATTCGTATCGTGCAGCAGCACGTTCAGGCCGCCGAGCGCGGCGATCTGCGCGATGCCGCGTCCCATCGCGCCGCTGCCGACGATGCCGAGCGTCTCGATGCGGTATTCGGGTTGACTCATGATGCGGTTCGGCTCCTTCGGAAGTGGACCACACAGGCCCGCGCGGCGCGGCGCCGGGCGAGCCGTTCAGCGGCGCGCGGCGGACCGCGCACCCTTTTTAGAGCCTGGCGAGCCGTTCGAGTGCGAGGGCGAGCGTCTCTTCCTTCTTGGCGAAGCAGAAGCGCACGACGCCCGACTCATGGCTCTCGTGATAGAACGCCGACACCGGAATCGCGGCCACGCCGATCTCGCTCGTGAGCCATTGCGCGAACTCGGCTTCGGGCAGGTCGCTGATCTTCGAATAATCGACGCACTGGAAATAAGTGCCGTCGCAAGGCAGCAGCGAGAAGCGCGAGTTCGCCAGACCGGCGCGGAAGAAGTCGCGCTTCTTCTGGTAGAACGCGGGCAGTTCGAGGTACGGCTTCGGGTCGTCGAGATAATGCGCGAGACCGATCTGCATCGGCGTGTTGACCGTGAACACGTTGAACTGATGCACCTTGCGGAACTCGGCGGTCAGTGCGGCGGGCGCCGCCACGTAGCCGATCTTCCAGCCCGTCACGTGAAAGGTCTTGCCAAAGCTCGACACGACGAAGCTGCGCTTCGCCAGTTCCGGATAGCGCGAGACGCTTTCGTGCGGCGCGCCGTCGTAGACCATGTGCTCGTAGACCTCGTCGGACACGATCAGCACGCCGGTGCCGCGCACGATGTCTTCCAGCTTGCGCATGTCCTCGGCGCGCCAGACGCGGCCGGTCGGATTGTGCGGCGTGTTGATCATGAGCAGGCGCGTCTTCGGCGTGATCGCGGCGGCGATCTTGTCGAACGGCAGCGCGTAGTCCGGCGCCTCCAGCGACACGAACACCGGCTTGCCGCCCGCGAGCTCGATGGACGGCACGTAGCTGTCGTACATCGGCTCGATCACGACCACTTCATCGCCCGGATGCACGCAGCACAGCACCGCTGTGAGCAGCGCCTGGGTCGCGCCGGCGGTCACCGTGATCTCACGGTCGGCGTCATAGGCGCGGCCGTAGAGCGCTTCGATCTTGCGGGCGATCGCCTGGCGCAGCGGCGCGGCGCCTGCCATCGGCGGATATTGATTGTGACCCTGGCGCATTGCGTCGGCCACGGCATCGACGATGCGTGCGTCGCAATCGAAATCGGGGAAACCCTGACCGAGGTTCACCGCGCCTTTCTGCGTCGCAAGCGCGCTCATCACGGTGAAGATGGTCGTGCCCACGTTGGGCAGGCGCGACGGGAAGGCATCGGGTGAAGCGGGCGGCAGTTCGTGCGTGGCGTTCATGGTCATGTCGGCGGATAGGTCGCGATATGGAATGCAGATGCGGAAAGCACTTTGAAGCGCGTGTGCACGCTATTTTAGTGCAGCGTCAGTCTGTGTCAGCCAATGGCCGCGGCTGCTTCGAGTTCGTGGACGAACGGCTTCGGCTCCGCGATGCGGAAACCGAAATCGCGTGCAACGCGGCGCGCGAGCTTCAGCACCGCCCGATCCTTCGAGACGAGCCAGTGCGCACCGGACGCATGCGCGAGCTCGAGGAACTTCTGGTCGTCGCGATCCTTGCACTTGGGCAGCGGGGGCGCGTCTTCGGCCAGGTTCGTTTCGACGAGCGTCGTCAGGCGCGCGACCGTCGCGAGCGCCGCCCTTGCGTCCACGTCCATGCGCACGAACTGCGGATAATCCAGCACGTGCGTGAGTTCCCTGAGACAGCGGCGGTCGATCAGCGCTTCGAGCGTGCGGGCTTCGAGAGCCGCGTGGATCGGGCGCGTAGCGGGGTCGTCGAAAACGAGGATGTCGATCCATACGTTCGAATCGAGCACGACGCGCAGCGGCGACGGCTGCAATGACGGTGACGGCGGCGTTGACTGCGACGGCTGCGGCTGCGGCAGCGGCGCGGCGGAATGGTCCATTCGATACAATCTGGGGTTTATGCCTATGATCGCCGGCGGCGTGCCGGCGAGCCTCCATGATAATCGTTCTCTCGCCTGCCAAATCGCTCGACTACGAGACGCCGCCTCACGTCCGCAAACACACGCTGCCGCAATTCGTCGATGACGCCGCCGAACTGATTCACGGCCTGCGCAAGCTGTCGCCGCAGGAAATCGGCGGCATGATGGGCATCTCGGATCCGCTCGCCGCCCTGAATTTCCAGCGTTTCGCGGAATGGTCGACCACCTTCGACACGCAGAACTCGAAGCAGGCCGTGCTCGCCTTCAATGGCGACGTGTACGAAGGGTTCGCCGCCAAAAGCCTGTCGTCGAGCGACCTCGACTTCGCACAGAATCACGTGCGCGTGCTGTCGGGTCTTTACGGGCTCTTGCGGCCGCTCGACCTGCTGCAGCCGTACCGGCTCGAAATGGGCACGAAGTTTCCCAATGCACGCGGCAAGGATCTCTACGCGTTCTGGGGCGAACGCATCACGGCAGCGCTCAACGAGCAGCTGCACAAGCAGCGCGGCGCGCGCGTGCTGGTGAATTGCGCGTCGGGCGAGTATTTCAAGTCGGTCAAGCCGAAGCAGCTCGTGGCGCCCGTGATTTCGCCCGTGTTCGAGGACTGGAAGGGCGGCCGCTACAAGATCATCAGCTTTCACGCGAAGCGCGCGCGCGGCCTGATGGCGCGTTATGCGGTGGAGAACCGTATCGACGAGCCCGAAGCACTCAAGGATTTCGACAGCGAAGGCTACGCGTTCGACGCGAAGGCATCGAACGATTCGACTTATGTGTTTCGCCGGCGCATCGCGGACTGAGCCCGACGCCAGACGCCCGCAATGACGCGAACACGACAGCCAAAGGACACCATTATGAGCATCTCCATTTCGAGCAACTTCGACGCGGGCGCAATCGACGTCCTGAACGCCGACGACCCCGCCGACATTCGTCTGCGCATCCGTCCGGATACGCAGGCGGACTTCGCGCAGTGGTTCTACTTCCGGGTGTCGGGCGCGCGCGGCGAGCGTCTCGTGATGACCTTCGAGAACGCGGCGCAGTGCGCGTTTCCGGAAGGCTGGCGCGACTATGAAGCGGTCGCGAGCTATGACCGCGTGAACTGGTTCCGCGTGTCGACGGAGTACGACGGAAAGGTGATGACGATCGATCACACGCCGGACTTCGACCGCATCTACTACGCGTATTTCGAGCCGTACAGCGAGGAGCGTCATTCCGAATTCCTCGGCGCGGTCCAGCAGATGCCGCTCGCGACGCTGACGGAGATCGGCAGCTCGGTGCAGGGCCGGCCGATGTCGATACTCTCGCTCGGCATCCCCGATTTCGGCGATGCGCCGCCGAAGAAGAACATCTGGATCATCGCGCGCCAGCATCCGGGCGAGACCATGGCCGAATGGTTCGTCGAAGGGCTCGTCAAGCGGCTGGCCGGCTTCGGCGACTGGTCGGGCGATCCCGTGGCGCGCGCGCTGTTCGAGCGGGCCATCTTCCATATCGTGCCTAACATGAATCCCGACGGCAGCATGCTCGGCAACCTGCGCACCAACGCGGCGGGCGCGAATCTGAATCGCGAGTGGATGGAGCCGAGCGCCGAACGCAGTCCCGAAGTGCTGGCCGTGCGCGAGGCAATTGCCGAGATGGGCTGCGACATGTTCTTCGACATCCATGGCGACGAGGCCATTCCGTATGTGTTCGTCGCCGGGTCCGAGATGCTGCCGGGCTTCACCGAACGGCAGGCAGCGGAGCAGAAGGCCTTCGTGCAGTTCTTCAAGCAGGCGAGCCCGGATTTCCAGGACGTCCATGGCTATGAGGCGAGCAAGTATCAGACGGATGCGCTCAAGCTGGCGTCGAAGTACATCGGCAACGAGTACGGGTGTCTTTCACTGACGCTCGAGATGCCGTTCAAGGACAACGCCAATCTGCCGGACGAGAGCGTGGGCTGGAGTGGTGCACGCAGCGCGGCGCTGGGTGCCTCGATGTTGCAGGCCATCCTGTGGCATGTGCAGGCGTTTGCGGAATAAGGTGTATTTCTTGGGTTCATACGCAACAGGGCGTGGTCACATCGCGTGACCACGCCCTGTTCGTTTGATCTGGCTTGCCTGCTGGCGTGCAGCCTAGTGCTTCTTGCTGCTCTTCTTGGTTGACTTCGTCTTCGACGTGCTCTTCTTGCCCGATGACTTGGTCTTGGCGCCGTGCTTGGATTTGGTGCTGCGCGTGGCATGCGATTGCGGACGCAGCGGCGGCACGGGATCGTTCCAGCCAAACGCCAGCAACTGGCTGCCGACGTACCCGCAGCGGAACTTCAATGGCGTAGGGTTGCGCTCGTCGCTCTTCGGCATGCCCTGACCTTCGACCGTCACGACGTTGTCCACCTTGATGCGCTGCTTCTTCTCGTCGAACGAATCGTTCCACGGCTCGATGCCGGAGTGCGATGAATCGAACGACTCGGGGGGGAACTCGACGTGGTCGAACGCAGTGGACGTGCTGGCGATGAAGTTGCCGTGCGCGGCGCAATCCGCCACGAGCGGATTGGCGTTGAAGTCGATGACGAAGTGGTGAATCAACTCGTTGCGTTCGTCGAGCGTATCGGCAAAGGCGGACACCCCGCATGCCAACGACACGCATACCGTCAACCGGCCGACGAGCCGCAGCAGCCGGCGCGGTGCGTAGTTACTATCCATCAGGTCAGGCGCTAAGAAGACACGGCCAAGTAAGATGCGCCGTGTGGGGAAGGAGTTCAATCTTATCGTACTTTGCGCGCGTTCCCATCGCGGGCGGTCTGAAATGGAGCGAACCAGACCGTACGCAAGTGACTGCCAGGATGCCGGTGACAAGCTTCAAACGCGCTTCAGACGCGTGGACCACGATCCAGCCGATAACGGCGCACGTCATACGTCGTGATCCAGGCGGGCTTGTAGACCGTGATGAGGATGGTGAGCAGGCCGGTGAAGAGGGCCTCGCCCGCACCGAGCAGGAAGGAGCCGCGCATGAACGCGGCCGGTACGACAAAGGGGCCGGTAGCCAGCGCCATCTCGAGCAGCACGGTGGCGCCGCATGCGGCGGCGACCGCTGCGCCCGACGTGATGAAGCCGTGACCTGCAATGAATGTGAAGAGATTGCGCGGCAGCCATGCATTGCTCAGCCGATGAAGCAGCGTGGATACGCCCACTGGCAACGCGCCGAACAGCAGATACGTGGTCGCGACGTTGAGCCATGACGCGTCAAGCACGACGGCGGCGAGTCCGGTGGTTGCCGCTGTGCCGATCAGCGCGAGCCGCCAGTCGAACAACGTGACCATGAGGGTTGCGCCGAGCAGATGGATCACGGGGCCGTCATCGAACCATGCGTTGCAGGCCCATAGCACCGTGACGGCGACGATGGTGCCGAGCCAGACGTGCTGTAGCGTGGCGTCCTGCAGACGCGTGAACGGACGTTGCAGGACGGCAAGCGCGAGCAGGCCAGCGGCGGCGACCCAGCTGCCAACCGTCAGCCACAGCGGTAGCGGTGTGTAGAAGAACCCCATGTCTTGCATATTACTCGTTGCGCGTGAAACGTGTGCGCAAAGGACGGACCCGTTTGCACGCTTTTTTCCTAGAACGGCGATCGCGGCTCCGCGGCCATGGGCAGCGAGCCCGGGTCGAGGTCGGTCAGCGAAGGATAACGTTTGCGCGAGCGCCGCAACGGAATGATGCCGGGCTCACCGGTCACGACGGGCATGGGCTGCTCGTCGAGGCCACGCAGAATGGCGAGATGCGGATTCAGCACGCCGTTGTAGATGGCGACGGCCGCAGCGCGATTGCTTGCGCCCAGTTGCTGGAAGATGCTTGCAAGGTGGATCTTCACGGTGCCCTCGCTGATGCCCAGCGTCTTGGCAATCATCTTGTTGGTGCTTCCCATATGGACGCAGCGCATGATCTGCTGCTGCCGCGGCGACAAGGTGGGATGGTGCCGGACCTTGAGCAGTTGCTTCTCGACTACTTGCGCGCGCCGCGCCGCGATCTCGCGCGTGAGATCGGGATCGACGATATCGGCCGGGATGTAGTGGCCGCCCACCAGCACCATCTCGAGCGCGCGCAGGATCAGCGCGGGGTCGAGCGCCCGCGGCACGATGCCCATGGCGCCGGCGTTCATCAGCGAGTACACGAGCCCCGCGCTGCAACGGTCGATCATCACGGCGGCGGGCACGCGCGGGACTTCGTCCAGGATGGACTGCAAGTCATAGGCGCGCAGATCCGATGTCCAGTCGATCATGATCATGTCAGGGCTGGTGCGCAGCAGTAACGAACGAGCTTGTCTCCAGTCCTTCGCCTCATTGAACTGCGCTTGACGAGCGATACGGCGCAGCAAGGTTTTGAGGCCCGCGCGGCGTTCTGCGTCGGAACCGATGATATTGATATTCATGCTTGACCTCGTGTCAAAAGTGCCCCGCACGCGCCTCCGCGCCGGGATTGTTATCGCCCATATGGCAGGCGTTTCGGCAATATTGACAAATTCCGGGCCGTTCCGCGCCCTAGCCGAATGGCATAGGCGTAAATACAGAAAACCCCGCACAGGGCGGGGTTGGTTGAGTTCCGGCAGTGGCTTCGCGCGTCAGTGGAAGTGTGGCTGCGCGGGTTCGGCGTCCTCGGGCATCTCGGCGTGAACGATCTCGCCGAGCGGATCTGCGTAGAGCGGCACGCCGCAGTCGTCGCAGAACTCGGGCTCGAAGCGCCCGGCATGACGACGCACGTCCGTCACGCCTGCCTTCTTCAGCAACTCGACGATCTCCTCGACCGGGCCGTTCGCGCCTTCGAGTTCGGCGGTGTCGTCTTCCATGCCGAGCTCGCCGTTCTCGCGGCCATACAGCGGCCAGACCACGCCGTAGATCACGTCATTGCTGCCGCGACGGGTGAAGCCGATGCGGTACTCGTCGATGCGTCGCTCGCCGAACCCGGCAATGACCGCGCGCAGATCTTGCGGCGCCGTCCCGAGCGTGTCGAACAGATAGCGGACTGCGGTCCGTACGGTATGCGGGCGAACTTGCTCGTCGGCATCGCGACAGGCTGAATAGTAGGCATCCGGCAGCAAGCACTCGAATTCGCAACCTGGAAGGATGGCGGCGAAGCTCGGACCGCCTTGCGTCGTCCACTGTTCGAGGCATTGCCCCCGTTCGACGCGACTACCGTTCTCGTCTTCCTGCCAGCGAAAGAACGCGGCGCCCGACGGCACCACGAGCAACGCGAGCAGGAAGCGCGGATCGGCCAGGATCGGTGAGGTTTCGGGAAGATCGGCGAGATTCAGCCGGATCGTCGCGCCGCCCGTCGCGCCTTGCAGCAGCTGCTGCGCGAGCCGGGCCGTGTCGACGTGATGGCGCGGCAACTGGTCGATGCTGTACAGATAGGGCGCCACGGCGACGCGCACGTCTGTGGCGAGGATATGCGCCTGCATTTGCGTGCGCAGGGCGTCGACGGCATCGCTCTTGAGCGCGCCCGACGGGATGGCATAGCGCGTCCAGGCGAGCACCGGGGCGGCGATCAGGAGCGCTTCGTGAGGCGTGCCGTCGATGTCGATGGAGAACGACTCGCTGTGCGTCTCCGCCATGTCGGCGAGCGCGCCGTATGCGTCGGGATGGTTCTGCTGAAGGTGATCGAGCGCAGCATCGAGCGTGGTCTGATTGCCGTTGCGCACGAGCTTGGCGATGAGCGTGTCGAGGCGGGCTTCCCAGAAGCGATCCTCGACGCGGCTGCCGGACGCGAAGAGCGCGAGGGAGAGGCTGACGAGCTTGTCGGCGTCTGGGGGAATACGTTTGGCGATTCGCGAGCGCATATCGGTACTGGAATGAGTTAGTGCGGTGAACCTTTGATTGTAGTCGCTCAGCCGTGGCTTTTACCGCTGGCCGTTTGGCCAACGCCGGAGCAGGGGCGAAGTGCCTGGCCGGAGATGCACGATTTTTTTCAATGCTGCCCTTGCGCTTCTCGATCAGGGTCACTAGAATTCCGTTCCTTCGCGATTCGATGAACGCGAAGGGAGCGGGAAAGACGGGTTGGACGTCGCGTTGTGGGGCAGGTAGTTGAATGCACCGAGCGCAGTTAGCGAGAAAGAAAGTTCGAATTTCTTGTTGACAGACTTCAAAACGTTGTTCATAATCTCGTTTCTCTGCTGCTGATGCAGCGACGCAAGACAGAAGTGCAGTGGTTCTGTTCTGCGATGTGCTCTTTAAAAACTAACAGCCGATAAGTGTGGGCGCTTGATGCGGGTGCGGCCGGTTCTTCGGAACGGGTAATAGCAAAAGTATCAAGAGTCTCACACGAAGTATCAGAGGAAGGTTTGTCTGTCTTAGGACGGATTAATCATCGTCAGTACGTTGAGTGAGCGACCGGTTTCGAAAGAGACCGAAAACAGTAACAGGCATTGAACTGAAGAGTTTGATCCTGGCTCAGATTGAACGCTGGCGGCATGCCTTACACATGCAAGTCGAACGGCAGCACGG
>NZ_JARUXR010000001.1:1459809-1839668 GCF_031451215.1 Caballeronia sp. LZ034LL | reverse complement strand
ACCACCCCTTCCCATCCCGAACAGGACCGTGAAACGACTCCACGCCGATGATAGTGCGGATCACCCGTGTGAAAGTAGGTAATCGTCAGGCTCCTCATGCTCCAAACAAAAACCCCACCCCACAAAGGTGGGGTTTTTGCGTTTCTGACCGACTCAGCTCGCACCGCAGCCTCTCACCCCATATCCCACTTTACCTCCCCTCAGCGCGCTTTCCGCACGCCTCTTTGCCGTTTACCTTCCCGCAACAAATACTGTATAAATATACAGTAAAACCACAGGCCATCGGATGCTCTAGCCCTGGGCAGATCCGAGCATTTGCGGACGGGGAAAGCTCATGGGTGCCGCACTTTCATTGCTCGATATCGGGCTGACATCGCATCTGCAGCGTCAGCTCTGGCAGGGCAGTCCGATCAACGATCCCGAATCGAACGTCGTTTCGAGTGGCTATCGGATGCTCGATCTGCTCTTGCCTGGCACCGGCTGGATGCCGGGTATGGTCACCGAACTGCTGATCGAAGAGAGCGGCGTCGGGGAAATCAGGCTGCTCGCGCGCACGCTCCGCGAACTGACGGTCGGCAAAGGCCGGTCGGTCATCTTTGTCGCGCCTCCCTGGACACCCAACTTCGCTGCCCTCAAGGCAATGAACATCGCCGTGAACAAGCTCGTCTGGGTCAAGGCGCCGGAAGAGC
The DNA here is from genome assembly GCF_031451215.1 of Caballeronia sp. LZ034LL. Classification (NCBI taxonomy): domain Bacteria; kingdom Pseudomonadati; phylum Pseudomonadota; class Betaproteobacteria; order Burkholderiales; family Burkholderiaceae; genus Caballeronia; species Caballeronia sp. LZ034LL. The sequence continues at coordinate 1,838,979 of NZ_JARUXR010000001.1, read as the reverse complement.
ACACGCTGTGGGCCGCGGAGCAATCGCTGAAGCAGGAAGGCATCGGCGCTGTGCTGGTCTGGCTGCCGCAAGTGCGTCCCGAAGCGCTGCGGCGCTTGCAGGTCGCGGCACAGGAAGCGCAGTCGCTGGCGTTTCTGTTCCGGCCGCTCAAGGCAGCCAGGCAATCGTCGGCGGCGCCGTTGCGCATGGTCTGCAAGCCGCGCCTTCCCGCCCACGCCCAGACCATGAACCGCCGCGAGTGGATGCAGGCCGTCATGCTGGAAATCGACATCATCAAGCGGCGAGGCCCGTTACTGGGCAAGCCGTTGCAATTGAGCTTGCCGCTGCAGTTGCCCGCGCTGCCCGAACACATTCGCCGCGCGCATCTCAGCAGGAAAGCACGAGAGGTCAAACATGTTGTGGATAGCGGTGACATTGCCGCTTTTATCGCTCGAAGCAGTCAGGCCGCCATCGATGCCCTCAGCATCGGCCAGCCCGATCTCGCCTGGAGCGGCATCGGCGAATGATGCCGGCGGTCTCAACGATCCCGAGCAGTCCTGCTTCGCGCTCGCCGATCACGCCCGCATCCTGATGCCCGATCTCGTCGCGTTCCGGCTCGGCGTGCGTCCCGGCAGCACGCGCTCGCACGCGTTCGCGCTCGCGCCGCGCCTGACGTTGCTCGCCGTCGATCTCAACGCCGAGCAGCGCGCCCTCGAAGCCGTGGCGCTGGCGCTGCTCGCGTTTACGCCCAAGGTCGTGCTGGCGCACGCGAACACCGTCTTGCTCGAGGTCGGCGCGAGCATGCGTCTCTTCGGCGGATTGCGCGCCTTGCTTTCGAAGGCCGCGGCGACGATCAAGGGCTGCGGCTTCACATCACGCATGGGATGCGCGCCGACTGCCTGGGGCGCGTGGCTGCTCGCGCACGCCCGCACGCGGCGGGTCGCGCGGCGCGTGCGCATCGTGAAGGAAGCGACGCTCGTGCAGGTGCTCGACACCTTGCCCGTATCGCTGGTGCCGTCGGCGCATTCGCATGGCGACGTGTTCGAACAGATCGGCTGCGCGACCCTCGCCGATTTGCGCCGGCTGCCGCGCAAGGGCGTCGCGCGCCGTTTCGGGCCGGGCATCCTGCAATGGCTCGCGCAGGCATACGGGCAGGCGCCCGATCCACGCGAGGCGTTCTGCGCGCCGGCATCGTTCGAAGCACGACTCGAGTTGCAGGCGCGCGTGGAAAGCGCCGATGCCTTGCTGTTCGCGGCGCGTCGTCTCGTGCTGCAACTGGCCGGCTGGCTGAGCGCGCACCACGCGGCGGTCAGCGAGTTTTCGTTGCTGCTCGAACATGAACTGGCCGCGCGTCACGCGCCGAAGACATCGACCTTCAAGGTGGCGTGGGCCGTGCCGACACGCGATGCCGAACACATCCTCTGGCTGCTGCGCGAAAAGCTCAATCAGACGACGCTGGCCGCGCCGGTGATCGAAATGAAGCTGCTGGCCGACAAGGTCAGCGAGCACGCGCCGCCGCCGGACACGCTGTTCCCGATGCCCGGCTCCGAGAGCGATTCGCTGGCGCAACTGCTCGAGCGTCTGAGTGCGCGGCTGGGCGCGGAGAACGTGGTGCAGCTGGTCGAACATGACGATCATCGTCCGGAGGCGGCGATGACGGTCGAGGCGTACAAGCCGGCGAGTGAAGCGAAGCCGAAGCGCAAGAAGAAGCAGGCGGAAAAGACCGCGCAGGTCGAGACTGAAACCGACACAGAAGCCGAAACAGAAACCGCCATCGACGCGTCCCTGGAACTGCCGGATCGCGCGGTGCCTTCGCAGCCGCGTCCGGCGTGGATCCTCGACACCCCGCAAAAGCTGATGTTGCGCAACGAGCGGCCGTTTTACCGGCGGCCGCTGAAGCTGATCAGCCGGACGGAGCGTATCGAGGCGGGCTGGTGGGACGGCAACGGCGTGCAGCGCGATTACTACGTCGCCGGGGACGATCAAGGCCGCATGTTCTGGGTGTATCGAGAGCGCCTGACCGGCTTCTGGTTCCTGCACGGTTTTTTCGGATGATGCCGCGATGGACGACGATCTGAACGACATCATCGGCCTGGGCGAAGGCGACGAAGGCGACGAAGGCGAGGGCGCAGGCAACGAAAGGCGGACCTTCCTCGGTTCGATGTCCGCCTCCGCGCTGCTGCCCGACTATGCCGAGCTGCATTGTCTGAGCAACTTTTCGTTCCTGCGCGGCGCGTCGCATCCGCAGGAACTGGCTGCCGCCGCGCTCGAACATGGCTACACCGCGCTCGCGATCACCGATGAATGTTCGCTCGCGGGCGTTGTGCGCGCACATGCGGCGATCAAGGACATCGAAGCGCAAGCGGACGCGGCCGCGAAAGCCGCCAGCGAGGCCGGCGAGCCGCCGCCGAAAAGACAGCACTTGAAGCTGATCATCGGCAGCGAACTGCATCTGACGGATGCCGACGGCAGTCCCTTCTGCACCCTGATTGCGCTGGCGACGAATCGGGCCGGTTACGGCAACCTGTCCGAACTGATTGCGCTGGCGCGCTCGCGCTCGCCGAAGGGCCGCTATCAACTCGGCCCGGAGGATTTCACGAATCCGGCGGCATCGTCGAGTGCGCTCGACGCCACCGACTTGCGCGGCGACATCGCCCATCTGAAGCATCTGCACGACTGCCTGCTGATCCTGGTGCCGCAGCGTTCGGCGACGCTTGCCGAAACGCTCGACCGCGCGCACTGGCTGGCCGGCTTCGCCGCCGGGCGCGCGTGGCTTGCGCTGGAGCTCTGGCAGGACGGCAGCGATGACGAACGTCTCGCTGCGTCGCGCGTGATTGCCGAAGCGAGCGGCTTGCCGCTCGTCGCGGCCAGCGGCGCGCTGATGCACGCGCGCTCGCGCAAGCCCTTGCAGGACACGCTGACCGCCATCCGCCTCGGCCGTCCGCTCGCGCAATGCGGCTATGCGCTCGAAGCGAACGCGGAACGGCACCTGCGCACGCGGCTGCGCATCGGGGCGCTGTATCCGGCGGCGGCGATCCGGGAAACGCTCCGGCTGGCCGCGCGCTGCACCTTCAGTCTCGACGAGCTGCAATACGAATATCCCGAAGAACTCGTGCCGCGCGACGAAACGCCTGCCAGCTATCTGCGCAAACGGGTGATGGAAGGCGCGCGCGTGCGCTGGCCGGACGGACTGGATGCCGACACGATCGGCCTGATCGACAAGGAACTCGCGCTCGTCGCGGCGCTGAAGTACGAGAAGTACTTCCTGACGGTCTACGACATCGTGTCGTTCGCGCGCAGTCAGAAGATCCTGTGTCAGGGCCGCGGCTCGGCGGCGAATTCGATCATCTGCTATTGCCTGTTCATCACCGAACTCGATCCGGTCCGCATGGGGCTGCTGATCGAACGCTTCATTTCGCAGGCGCGCAACGAGCCGCCGGACATCGACGTCGATTTCGAGCATCAGCGGCGCGAGGAAGTGATCCAGTACATCTACCGGAAGTACGGGCGGCATCGCGCGTCGCTGGCGGCGTCGGTCATCACGTATCACACGCGCAGCGCGCTCAAGGACGTCGGCCGGGCGCTCGGGCTGGATGCGTCGCTGATCGAGCGGATCGGCAAGTCGCAGCAGTGGTGGGACGGACCGTCGGCGGTGGCGGGCTATCTGCGCGAAGCCGGCTTCAGCGACGATTCCCATGTGACCAAGCATCTGATCCGGCTCACGCGCGAGTTGCGCGGCTTTCCGCGGCATTTGTCGCAGCACGTCGGCGGCTTCGTGATTGCGCGGGAACGCTTGTCGCGGCTCGTGCCGATCGAAAACGCCGCGATGAAGGATCGTTGCGTGATCCAGTGGGACAAGGACGACATCGACCAGCTGAAACTCCTGAAAGTGGACGTGCTCGCGCTCGGCATGCTGTCGGCGATCCGTCGCGCGCTCGAGTTTGTCGCGTTGCGCCGGGGCATTCCGGATTTCGGCGTCCAGCACATTCGCCGCGAGGACAAGGCGGTCTACGAGATGTGCTGCCGGGCGGATACGGTCGGCGTGTTCCAGATCGAATCGCGCGCCCAGCAGAGCATGCTGCCGCGCCTGCGGCCGAACAAATATTACGACCTCGTGATCGAGGTGGCGATCGTACGGCCCGGACCCATTCAGGGCGGCATGGTGCATCCGTATTTGCGTCGCAAGCAGGGACTCGAAGAAGCGGAATATCCGAAAGAGGAGTTGCGGCCGGTTCTCGGGCGCACGCTCGGCGTGCCGATTTTCCAGGAGCAGGTGATGAAGCTCGCGATGGTCGCGGCCGGCTACACCGCCGAACAAGCCGATCAGTTGCGACGCGCGATGGCAGCCTGGCGGCGCGGCAGTCATCTCGAGAAATATCAGGCCGATCTGATGACGAAGATGCTGGCGCGCGGCTATGAGCACGATTTCGCTGCACGCGTGTGCAAGCAGATCGAGGGCTTCGGCGAATATGGTTTTCCGGAAAGCCATTCGGCGAGCTTCGCGCTGCTCGTCTACCTGAGCGCATGGATCAAGCGTTACGAGCCCGCAGCGTTTCTGGCGGGCTTGCTGAACAGTCAGCCGCTCGGTTTCTATTCGCCGTCGCAGCTCGTGCAGGACGCGCAGCGTCACGGCGTGAACGTGTTTCCGCCCGATGTTTCGCTGAGCGACTGGGAGTCGGTGCTGGAGGCGCGTTCGGGCAACGGCGAGCGTCTCGTCTTTGATGCCGGCAAGGAGCAGCGCCGCCAGCAGTTCTATGGAGCGGGAGCGTCGGATCAGATCTTTCGCAAGACGATGCGGCGCGGAGCGCGCCGGCTGAGCGCGCGCGTCAAGCTGCCGTCACGGCAGTACGGCGCGACGGGGCCGGGCGTGCGGATCGGCTTGCAGCAGATCAAGGGCATGTCGCAGGCGGCGGCCGAGCGGATCATGGCCGCGCGGGCGCAGGCGCCGTTCGCGGATGTCGACGACCTCACGCGCCGCGCCGCGCTCTCCCGCCGCGAGCTCGAAGTGCTGGCGGCCGGCAATGCGCTGGCGAGCATCGCGGGGCACCGGCGTCAGGCGTGGTGGGCGGTCACCGCACAGCAGCGCGCGCCGGAACTGCTGCGCGACGCGCCGATGAGCGAAACGCCGCTCGCGTTGCCGGAAGCGTCGGAGGGACGCGAGATCGTCGACGATTACGCGAGTCTCGGGCTGACGCTCAATCGTCATCCGCTGGCGCTGCTGCGCGACAGGCTCGCGCGCATGCGCTTCAAGAGCGCGGCCGAGCTGGAGAAGACCGCCAACGGGCGCTTCGTGCGGGCGTGCGGCATCGTGACCGTGCGGCAACGACCGGGCACGGCGAACGGCACGATCTTCGTGTCGATCGAGGATGAAAGCGGCTCGATCAACGTGATCGTATGGCCGGGCCTTGTCGAGAAGCAGCGCAAGGTGCTGCTGGGCGCGTCCTTGCTCGGCGTGCACGGCGTCTGGCAAAAGGACGGCGACGTGCGGCACCTGGTGGCGCAGCGGCTCGAAGACCATAGCGCGTTACTCGGCCGGCTCGCCGCGACGAGCCGCGATTTTCACTGATCTGTAAGGTCCGGATAGTTGGCAAGCAGGCCGGCGATCGCCTGATCGAACGGCGTGCGCCTGCCGATGCCCAACGCTTCCAACCGGGCGGAATCGAGATGGCAGTCGCGCGGACGCGGCGTCGCGTCGGTCGAAGCGTGCTGCGCGATGAGCCGCGCGTCCAGCTTCAGGGTCCGCGCAATGCGCCCGGCGATGTCGAACTTCGTCATGGGCTCGTCGCCGGACCAGTGCGTGATGCCGGAAATCGTCGCGCCGCGCGCGTGATGTTCGAGCATGCCGCGGATCACCACGGCGACGTCGGGCGTGAAGGTCGGATAGCGCGTCGCCCAGGCGTCCATCGGCGCGCCGGGGTGCGCGGCATCGGCCGATGCGACGATGGCCGGCGTCAGGCTCGTCACCGCGGATTCGTTCCAGTCGGTGCAAGGCCCGTAAAGCAGTGGCAGACGCAGCACGCAGGACGCCGGATCGCATTCGAGCAGCGCGCGCTCGCCATCCAGCTTGCTGCGCCCGTAGGCGTTGAGCGGCGCGGGGGCGTCGTCGGGGCGATAGGGCGGCGAGGCGCCGTCGAACACGTAGTCGGTCGAGATCGACAGCACCCATGCGCCAGTCGCGCGCGCCTCGCGGGCGATCTCGCGCAAGGCGTCCACGTTCAGGGCGCGGGCCAGCGCGGGATCGTTTTCGCACACGTCCGGCCGCCGCTCGGCTGCCGCGACGACGATGGCATCCGGCTTCAGGTCTTTCAGGAAAGTGCGGACGGCGTCGTGGTCGAGCAGATCGAGCCGGACGTCGTGCAGGCCGGCACGGCTGCGCGCAGTGGGGACGACGCGCCATGTCCTGGCGCTGTCCGCGTGCGCCAGTTCGGCGGCGACCGCTCGTCCGAGCAGGCCCGACGCGCCGATCAGCGCGACGGTGAAAGCGTGGTCGCCACTCATGCCGAAGCGACGCTGACCACCGTATAGCCGGCTTCATCGATGGCGTCTTTCAGCGCATCGGCCGATTGCGCCGAGTCGACCGCGACCCGGCCGCGTTCCAGATCCACGCGCACTTGTGCTTGCGGATCGATTTCCTTGATGGAGCGCGTCACGGCGCCCACGCAGTGCTGGCAGCTCATGCCTTGAACTTCGAATTCGGTCATTGCGATTCTCCTCGTGAAAAAGCTCGATGAAATACATCGTATACCTTGCCATCGTGGGAAGGTGTAGAGTCGAAGTGACTTTTTTCCAGGAGCGCACGATGAACATCGGCGAAGCGGCCCGCGCCTCGGGCCTGACAGCCAAGATGATCCGCTACTACGAGAGTGTCGGACTGCTCAATCCGGTGGGGCGGACGTCGTCGGGATATCGCGTCTACGGTGCGCAGGAAGTGCATGCGTTGCGCTTCGTGCGGCAGGCGCGTCGGCTCGGGTTTCTCGTCGAAGATATTCGCAAGCTGCTGGCCTTGTGGCACGACCGGACGCGCGCGAGCGCGGAAGTGAAATCGATCGCGATGGAGCACGTTGCGGAACTGGACCGGCGCATTGCCGAGCTGACCGAGATGCGCGAAACGCTGGCTCACCTCGCCAATCACTGTCACGGCGATGAACGGCCGGATTGCCCGATATTGGACAAGCTGGCGCAGTGATGCACCAAGATTGTGCTGATCCATCGGTAGTTTCACGGCCGGAAGCTGGGATCTTCATGAAAAACAGCGGCTTGAAGAGTTCCGAATTCCGCACCATTCCGAAACAGAATGCACAGTATTCAAGCATTTCCTAACACAGGGCCAAAAAACTTCCCTATAATCCGGGTATTCCCTAACGGGTAATCCCTGACCCAACCGCCAGGGATCGTCTAGATACCTTGGAGCACATCATGGTTGCGTACATCATCGAAAAATTGAGCATCTGGTTTGAAGCAGCTGAGCAGCGTCGTCGCGAAGCGTATCTGTCGGAATCGACGGATATCGTCCAGCTCGAACAGCGTATCCGCTCGCTGGAATCCAACGGCTACAACGCGTAAGCGTCGGTCGTGAAAGCAAAAAGCCCCGCATTGCGGGGCTTTTGTCTTTTGGCCAGCGCGAACGCAAGTTTCTGGCGACGCAGAGCCAAGCCGTGCGCGTCAAGGCTTGCGCGGATGCTGCTCCAGCCACTGCTTCATGAACGCAATCTCCCTGTCCTGCGCGGTAATGATGTCCTTCGCCAGCTTGCGCAGCTTCGCGTCCTTGCCGTATTTCAGCTCCACCTTCGCCATTTCCACCGCGCCCAGGTGATGCGGAATCATGTGCGCGACGAAATCGCGGTCCGGATCGCCCGTGTATTCGATGCCCGACATCCCCGTCATCATCTTCTGGTCCGCGGCCTGATAGGCGGCGGTGGACGAGACGTCGGTCGGCTTCGGGGTGTGCTGTTCCATGTTCATGCCCGGCATGGCGTCGCTCGCGGCCGGCGCATCCTGAGCCATTGCGCCTGCGCTCAGGCAGGCGGTGAGAACGGCAAGCGCGATTTTTGTTGATTTCATCGTTTCTCCTGGAGAAGGGGCATTCGGGTGCTGCTTCGGGCAACGGCGCCTAGCCTAAAGCTTGCCACCGCGGTAATGTAAAGCGGTTTCGTCTACATAAAGAGCGAGCGATGCGCCATTCCACAACGACTCCGCGTCCGGCACTGCTTCTGATACGCACGCTGCGCGCTTATGCCGCGCTCGCCGCCGGTTTGTGCTGGTTCAGTCCGGCGCAAGCCAAGGCCGGAGGCGAACCGCTCGTGCTCGATACGCAAACCGGCATTCACAGCGGAGTGAGCGGCACGGTGCTGCAAAGCGGGTCGCTTGGCGGTCCGGGCATGGTGCCGATGCAGACCTTGCCAGGGCCCCCGCAGGAGGCGCAGCCGCCGATCGTCGTTTCGCCTTATGTCGAGTATCCGGGCTCCGGCCAGAGCAGCGTGCCGACCCAGCCGGGACGCGGCGGACGCGGCCGCGCGCCGGGTGCGCCTCATCCATAAGACTTGCTGGCAGACGGCTTCAGTCGCCGCGGTGTTCGAGCTTGAACGAAGCGCCGCTGTCCTCGCCAAGCAGCTCGACCAGACGAGGCAACGCTTCCTTCAGATCGCGAGCGAGCGTGTACGGCGGGTTCAGCACGAACATGCCGCTGCCGAACAGGCCCAGCCCGTCCGCAGGCGGCTTTCTGACGGTGAGGCTGGCGTGCAGCCAGCCATTCGGCCGAATGGCCTTCAGCTGGTCCGCAAACCGTTGCGATTCCACGCGCGTCACGAGCGGATACCAGACCGCATAGGTTCCCGTTGCGAACCGTTTCAGGCCTTCCCCAAGACATTCCAGCGTGCGCGCGTAATCGCGCTTGTCCTCGTACGACGGATCGATCAGCACGAGTGCGCGCCGCGGCGGTGGCGGCAGGAGCGCCTTGATGCCGTCGAAGCCGTCGCCGGCGTAGATCATCGCGCGCCGGCCTGCGTCGCGGAAATTGTGGCGCAGCACGTCGATCTCCGTGCTGTGCAGCTCGAACAGACGCATGCGATCCTGCTCGCGCATGGTGCGCCAGGCAAGATAGGGCGAGCCGGGATAGAAACGCATCGCGCCGTCGGGATTCAGCGCCTTGACCTCGGCGACATAGTCGGCCAGCAGCGGCGGCAGATCATCCCGCTCCCACAGCCTGCCGATCCCCGTCTCGAACTCGGCGTTCTTCGCAGCGAAGCCCTCGGTGAGGGCGTAGACGCCGGCGCCCGCATGCGTGTCGATGTACCAATACGATTTGTCCTTCTGCCCGAGGTACTGGAGCATCTGGATGACGATGGCGTGTTTCAGGACATCGGCGTGATTGCCCGCGTGGAAGGCGTGACGGTAACTGAGCATGACGAAAGGCCCGCGAGGGCATGAGAAGCAGCAATAAAACGGAGCGCAACCAGGGCGCTCAAAGAGGGCATTCATTCTAGCCGAGACCGCCGGCCGGGCCGCAGCCCGGTTTGCGTCAGCGCGTCACGGCCTTCATGCACAATAGCCCGTCGTGCCGCGTCGCAACAGTCGGCCGAATGGCCAGGGTCACGAACCCGCACGACTTGTCCTAGGCCGATCGGCCAGCTTGATGGCGGCGCCTATGAATGGTGTCATTGCTTCGATGTCGTTCACTCACGTGCGCCGTTTCTTGCGCGTGCGTCATGCCGGTTCCATGCAACGAGGAGGCGTAGGCGGAATGTCGGAAATCGAAAATCAGAACGCAGTGCCACGGGGAAAGGTCAGGCCGCAGGCCGCGGGAAGCGCGGCGTCGGCCATTAGCTTGCCGCCCTACGAGACGGTCGCGCTGATGCTGCAGGGCGGAGGCGCGCTCGGCGCCTATCAGGCCGGGGTCTACCAGGGCCTGCACGAAACAGGGATTCATCCGAACTGGATCGCCGGCATTTCCATCGGCGCGCTGAACACGGCGATCATCGCCGGAAACGCGCCGGAACAGCGCGTGACGCGGCTGCTCGAGTTCTGGGAAACCATCTGCCAGCCGGCGTTCGGCTTCCCGCTGCCGGGTCTGGTCGAACGGGCGCTGTTCGACTCCGCCGACGAAATCCGCAAGGCGTTCACCGCCTGGCAGGCATTCGGTGCGCTCGTCGAAGGGCAGAAAGGCTTCTTCATCCCGCGCTTTCCGCCGCCGTCGCCCATTGCCGCCGGTTCGCCGCAGACCGCCAGCTATTACGACACCACACCGCTCAAGGCCACCCTGGAGCGCCTGTGCGACTTCGACCGCATCAACTCGGGCGAGACGCGCGTGTCGGTCGGCGCGGTGAACGTCGCGACCGGCAACTTTGCCTATTTCGACAACACGCAGATCCGCCTGCGCGCCGAGCATTTCATCGCGTCCGGAGCCTTGCCGCCGGGCTTCGCTGCCGTCGAGATCGACGGGCAGTTTTACTGGGACGGCGGACTCATGTCGAACACGCCGCTCTACGAAGTGGCCATGGCCACGCCGCGCCGTGACACGCTCGCTTTCCAGGTCGATCTATGGAGCGCGCGCGGGCCGGTGCCGGACAGCATCGTCGACGTGATGGGGCGCGTGAAGGACGTGCAGTATTCCAGCCGCACACGCCTCGTGACCGACCAGATGCAGCGGTCCCAGCGCGCCCGCAACGTGCTGCAGCACGTGCTCGACCTCGTGCCCGAGGAGATCCGCAAGAACGACGAATGGTGCCGGCGCGCGGAGGAACTGGCGTGCTCGAAGCGCTACAACATCATCCACCTGATCTACCGCCAGAAGGAGTACGAGGGCCACTTCAAGGACTATCAGTTCGGGCTGTCGACGATGCAGGAGCATTGGGAAAGCGGCCTGTCCGACATCCGCCGCACGCTCGCGCACCGCGACTGGCTCGAGATGCCCAACGGCGAAGCGCGTTTCGCCACGCACGACATCCATCGCGACGAGCCTTGAATGTGACCCGCGGAGCCTGGGAGGCCGTCCTGAGCGGAAAATTCTCCCTCTTTGTATAATCCGGAGCGCTTCGGGCGGCGTCCCACGACCGCCCATCACGATTCCTCCGACTCCGAATGACTCCGATCTCGGTCTGCTTCGTCTGTCTCGGCAATATCTGCCGCTCGCCCAGTGCGGAAGGGGTGATGCGGCATCTCGTCGAGCGCGCGAACCTGGCCGGCCAGATCGAGATCGATTCGGCCGGCACCGGTGACTGGCAGATCGGCGACGCTCCGGACGCGCGCGCCCAGACGGCCGCGAAGAAGCGCGGCTACGACCTCTCGATGCTGCGCGGGCGGCAGATCGGCGCCGCGGATTTCGCGCGCTTCGACCTGCTCGTCGCCATGGACGACGCCAACGTCGCCGCGCTCATGGCCATCTGTCCGCCCGAACATCGCGACAAGATTCGCCTGCTGATGGACTTCGCCACGCGCAAGGACAGCCGCGTGGTAGTCGATCCGTACTTCGGCGGCGAGGCGGGTTTCGAGACCGTGCTCGATCAGTGTGAAGACGCCTGCGAGGGCTTGCTGAGAGCATTGCAGGCGCGCCTCTCCGCGTAGCGCTCCGCCGCCATCCGCAACGCCCAGGCGGAATTAAAAAACTACTTATCTCGTCCCGGATACTTGACTAAAACTGTGGGATATTTATACTTGACGAAAATCATCGAGTATTAGCGTTAGCTCCCCATTATGAGACTCACCACGAAAGGCCGTTTCGCCGTTACGGCGATGATTGACCTGGCGTTGCGCCAGGAGCAGGGCCCGGTGACGCTGGCAGGCATCAGTCAGCGCCAGCGCATCTCGCTTTCCTATCTCGAGCAGCTCTTCGGCAAGCTGCGGCGCCATGAGATCGTCGAATCGGTCCGCGGACCGGGCGGCGGCTACAACCTTGCGCGCCGCGCGGAAAACGTCACGGTGGCGGACATCATCATCGCCGTCGACGAGCCCATCGACGCCACTCAATGCGGCGGCAAGGGCGCGTGCGAAGGCACCAAGCAGCACGATGGCCATTGCATGACGCACGAGCTGTGGGCCACGCTGAACCAGAAGATGGTCGAGTATCTGGATTCCGTTTCGTTGAAGGATCTGGTCGACCAGCAGCGTGCGCGCGAAGGTTCGGCGGCGGTGCTGCGCGATCGCCGCACGGAATCGTCCGGCGTCGAGGCCACGCGGGTCGTGCCCAAGGGTCCGAATTCCATTTTCAATCTGGCCGGATGACCTGCGCCGCCGCGCGGCACGAGCCGTGCGCGTGATGATGCAAGGCGCGTCCCAGCCGGAGCTTTGACCGATTTTCCCGGAGCGACTGATGAACAACGATATTCCCCACCTGCCCATCTACATGGATTACAGCGCGACGACCCCCGTCGACCCGCGCGTGGTGGACAAGATGATCCCGTATCTTCGCGAGCAGTTCGGCAATCCGGCCTCGCGCAGCCACCAGTACGGCTGGGATGCGGAGCGGGCAGTCGAGGAAGCGCGCGAGAACGTCGCGGCGCTCGTCAACTGCGACCCGCGCGAGATCATCTGGACCTCGGGTGCGACGGAATCGGACAACCTCGCCATCAAGGGCGCGGCGCATTTCTACAAGAGCAAGGGCAAGCACCTCATCACCGTGAAGACCGAGCATAAGGCCGTGCTCGACACCACGCGTGAGCTGGAGCGCGAAGGCTACGAAGTCACGTATCTGGACGTGAAGGACGACGGTCTCATCGACCTCGAGAAGCTCAAGGCAGCCATTCGTCCGGACACGATTCTGGTCTCCGTGATGAACGTGAACAACGAGATCGGCGTGATCCAGGATATCGCGGCGATCGGCGAGATCACGCGCGAGAAGGGCATCATTTTCCACGTCGACGCGGCGCAGGCCACCGGCAAGATCGAAATCGACCTGCAGAAGCTGAAGGTCGACCTGATGTCGTTCTCGGCGCACAAGACTTATGGCCCGAAAGGCATCGGCGCCCTGTATGTGCGTCGCAAGCCGCGCGTGCGCATCGAAGCGCAGATGCACGGCGGCGGTCACGAGCGCGGCATGCGCTCAGGCACGCTCGCGACGCATCAGATCGTCGGCATGGGCGAGGCGTTCCGCATCGCGCGTGAAGAGATGGCCACGGAAAACGAGCGCATCCGCATGCTGCGCGACCGTCTGCTGAAGGGCCTGCAGGACATGGAAGAAGTGTATGTGAACGGCGACATGGAACAGCGTGTGCCGCACAACCTCAACATCAGCTTCAACTTCGTCGAAGGCGAGTCGCTGATCATGGCGGTGAAGGACGTCGCGGTGTCGTCGGGTTCGGCGTGCACGTCGGCGTCGCTGGAGCCTTCGTATGTGCTGCGCGCACTCGGCCGCAACGACGAACTCGCACACAGCTCCATCCGTTTCACGGTGGGCCGTTTCACCACCGAGCAGGACGTCGACTACGTCATCAACCTGCTGAAGAACAAGATTGCCAAACTGCGCGACCTGTCGCCGCTCTGGGAAATGCACAAGGACGGCATCGACATCTCGAGCATCCAGTGGGCCGCTCATTGAGCATGCACTGAGCGCACGCGACCCGAATACAGGAGAGATTGAAAATGGCTTATAGCGACAAGGTCCTTGACCACTACGAAAACCCGCGCAACGTCGGTTCGTTCTCGAAGGACGACGACACCGTCGGCACCGGCATGGTCGGCGCACCGGCCTGCGGCGACGTGATGAAGCTGCAGATCCGCGTCGGCGCGGACGGCGTGATCGAGGACGCGAAGTTCAAGACCTACGGCTGCGGCTCGGCGATTGCATCGAGCTCGCTCGTCACCGAATGGGTGAAGGGCAAGACGCTCGACGAAGCGATGAGCATCAAGAACACGCAGATCGCCGAAGAACTGGCGCTGCCGCCGGTGAAGATCCACTGCTCGATCCTCGCGGAAGACGCGATCAAGGCGGCCGTGGCGGATTACAAGCAGCGTCACGGCAGCGCGGCTCCGGCAGCGGAATCCGGCGAGGCGAAGCAGCACGCGGCGTAAGGTTCGATGCGGGCGCCATGCACGAGCATGACGTCCGTTTGAACGACGAAGTACGGTTAAAGCGACGAGAAGCGAAAGATCATGGCAATCACGTTGACGGACAAGGCGGTACAACACGTGCAGAAGTACCTGACGCGGCGCGGCAAGGGCGTCGGCCTGCGTCTGGGCGTGCGCACCACGGGCTGTTCCGGTCTGGCGTACAAGCTCGAATACGTCGATGAACTCGCGCCGGAAGACACCGTGTTCGAAACGGCGGGCGTCAAGATCGTGATCGACCCGAAGAGCCTGCCGTATCTCGACGGCACCGAACTGGACTTCGCGCGCGAAGGGCTGAACGAAGGCTTCCGCTTCAACAACCCGAACGCGAAAGATGAGTGCGGCTGCGGCGAATCGTTCCGCGTGTGACACGCAGGGCGCCGGCAGCAACGGCAAAAGAGGCGGCGCGGGCCGCCTTTTTCATTCGCGCAACCTGAAACCTCATCATCGTCATGGCTTCGCTCAACGACACCCACTTCGCGCTTTTCGACCTGCCGCAGACCTTCGCCATCGAGCAGCAGACTCTCGACGACGCCTATCGCACCGTTCAGGCGCAGGTGCATCCCGACCGCTTCGCCGCGGCCGGCGACGCCCAGCGACGCCTCGCGATGCAATGGGCCACGCGCGCGAACGAGGCGTATCAGACGCTGCGCGATCCGCTGAAACGCGCGCGCTACATGCTGTCGCTGCGCGGTATCGACGTCGGCGCGGAGAACAACACGGCCATGGAGCCCGCGTTCCTGATGCAGCAGATGGAATGGCGCGAGAATATCGAGGATGCGGCCGGCGCGAAGAACGTCGGCGCGCTCGAAGCGCTGCTCGACGAGCTGCGCGACGAGGAACGCGTGCGGTTCACGAAGCTCGCCGCACTGCTCGACAGCCAGTCCGACCAGGCCGCGAGCGAGGCTGTGCGGCAACTGATGTTCATCGAGCGCGTGGCGCAGGAAATCGGCGCGCAAATCGAACGGCTGGAGCACGCGTAAAGACGCGCTCGCCGTCACCACCCCATAAGACCAACGATGGCTTTACTGCAAATCTCAGAACCCGGCATGGCGCCGGCGCCGCATCAGCGGCGCGTGGCGGTCGGCATCGATCTCGGCACGACGAATTCGCTCGTCGCGGCCGTGCGCAACAGTGTCCCCGAAGCGCTTCCCGACGAGGACGGCCATGTGCTGCTGCCGTCGGTCGTGCGTTATCTGGAGAAGGGCGGACGACGCATCGGCCGTATCGCGAAGGAAGAAGCCGTTCTCGATCCGCGCAACACGATCGTCTCGGTGAAGCGCTTCATGGGCCGCGGCAAGAGCGAAGTAGAGGGCGCGGAGAATGCGCCGTACGAATTCATCGACGCGCCGGGCATGGTGCAGATCCGCACCATCGACGGCGTGAAGAGCCCGGTGGAAGTGTCGGCGGAGATTCTCGCCACGCTGCGTTATCGCGCGGAAGATTCGCTCGGCGAGGATCTCGTCGGCGCGGTCATCACGGTGCCCGCCTATTTCGACGAAGCGCAGCGCCAGGCCACCAAGGACGCCGCGAAGCTCGCGGGCCTGAACGTGCTGCGGCTGCTCAACGAGCCGACGGCGGCGGCGATCGCCTACGGTCTCGACAACGGCGCCGAAGGGCTCTACGCGGTCTATGACCTGGGCGGCGGCACCTTCGATCTGTCCATCCTGAAGCTGACGAAAGGCGTCTTCGAGGTGCTCGCGGCAGGCGGCGATTCCGCGCTCGGCGGCGACGACTTTGATCACGCGCTGTATCGCCATGTGCTGGCGCAGGCGGGCGTGGCGCTGGATGCGCCCGAAGACGTGCGCTTGCTGCTCGACCGCGTGCGCGCGGCGAAGGAAGCGCTGTCGGATGTGCCCGAGACGCGTGTGCAGGCCATGCTTTCGACTGGCGGAGAAATCGATGTCGCCGTGAGCGAGGCGCAGTTCGCCGAACTGACGCAGGCGCTCGTTGCGCGCACGTTGACGCCGACGAAGAAAGCGCTGCGCGACGCCAAGGTGACGGCGCAGGACATCAAGGGCGTGGTGCTGGTCGGCGGCGCGACGCGCATGCCGGTGATCCGCCGCGCGGTCGAGACTTTCTTCGGCCAGCCGCCGCTCATCAATCTCGATCCGGATCAGGTCGTCGCGCTCGGCGCCGCAATCCAGGCCGATCTGCTCGCCGGCAATCGCCGCGGCGAAGGCGACGACTGGCTGCTGCTCGACGTGATTCCGCTGTCGCTCGGGGTCGAGACGATGGGCGGCCTCACCGAGAAGATCATCCCGCGCAATTCCACCATCCCGACCGCGCGCGCGCAGGACTTCACGACCTTCAAGGACGGCCAGACCGCGATGGCCATTCACATCGTGCAGGGCGAGCGCGAACTGGTGTCCGACTGCCGCTCGCTCGCGCGTTTCGAGTTGCGCGGCATCCCGCCGATGGCCGCCGGCGCCGCGCGCATCCGCGTGACCTATCAGGTCGATGCCGACGGTCTCCTGTCCGTGTTCGCGCGAGAGCAGACCTCGGGCGTGGAGGCATCGGTGATCGTGAAGCCGTCTTACGGCCTCGCTGACGACGACGTCGCGCGCATGCTCGAAGAAAGCTTCAAGACCGCCGACATCGACATGCGCGCGCGTGCGCTGCGCGAGGCGCAGGTGGAAGCGCAGCGCATGATCGAAGCGACGCACGCGGCGCTCGCATCCGACGGCGAACTGCTCGACGAGCAGGAGCGCGCGGAGATCGACACGCTCACCGCGGCGCTGGAACAGGTTGCGCAGGGCGAGTCGCCGGAAGAGATCGAGGAGGCGACGAAGACGCTTGCCACGGCCACCGACGAATTCGCCGCGCGCCGCATGAACAAGAGCATTCGTCGCGCGCTCGCGGGCCGCAAGCTCGACGACGTCTGATCATCCCCATTCGAGAACTTACGAAAAATGCCTCAAATCGTTGTACTGCCTCACGTGGAGCTGTGTCCGGACGGCGCGGTGATCGACGCCGATACGGCCAAGAGCATCTGCGACAATCTGCTGGATCACGGCATCGAGATCGAGCATGCGTGCGAGAAGTCGTGCGCGTGCACGACTTGTCACGTCATCATCCGGGAAGGCTTCAACGCGCTCGAACCGTCCGAGGAACTCGAGGACGATCTGCTCGATAAAGCGTGGGGGCTGGAACCTACATCGCGGTTATCATGTCAGGCAATGGTGCCGGCCGACGAGGATCTGGTGGTCGAGATCCCGCGCTACACCATCAATCACGCCAAGGAAAATCACTGACAGGAGGCTCGCCCATGAAGTGGACAGATACTCAGGAGATCGCGATGGCTCTCACCGACGCGCATCAGGATATCGATCCTCAATATGTGCGTTTCACTGACCTGCACCGCTGGATCACCGAGCTCGATGGCTTCGACGACGATCCCGACAAGTCCAACGAGAAGATCCTGGAATCGATCCAGGCAGCGTGGATCGAGGATGCGGATTACTGATCCCTCACGCTTGTCCGGCTTGAAATGAGAAACGGCGGCTTCACACAGGAAGCCGCCGTTTTTTTGTGCCCGTTGCGTTCAGATGTTCAGACGCGCACGCCCTTGTCCTGCAACTGGCGTTGCAGCGTCGGCCACATCTTCGCCACCGCCTCTTCACCCGCGAGAATCGACGCGTTGCGCTGGCTGAAGTCGCTGCTGCTCATCGCGTTGAGGTTCGGGCGGATCACCGCGTTGGCGTACTTGTCGAGCTCGTAGGCCTTGATGGTCTGGCCCATGATCGTGAAGGTCTGCATGAGCACGTCGAACGAACTCGTCGTGAGACCGCTTTCGGGGCGCGCCGAGATATCGACGGCAATCACGAAGTCCGCGCCCATCTTGTGCGCGAACGCGGCCGGCACCGGGCTCACGAGGCCGCCGTCCACATACTCGCGATCGCCGATCTTCACCGGCTCGAAGATCGACGGCACGCTGCACGACGCCCGCACCGCAATGCCCGTGTTGCCGCGCTGGAAGAGGATCGGCTGGCCGTTCCTGAGATCCGTGGCGACGATGCCGAGCGGCCGCGCCATCTTTTCGATCGGCCGGTTGTCGAGGGTCTTGTTGAGGTAGTTTTGCAGCGCGACGCCCTGCAGGATGCCGCGCGTGCGGAAGGGCATGGCCCAGTCGCTGATGGAGGCTTCGTCCATGGTCAGCGCGAGCTTGTTGATCGCGATGCCGTTCATGCCCGACGCATACAGCGCCGCGATCACCGAACCCGCGCTCGTGCCGGCGACGAGATCCACGTGCAGGTTGCGCGCTTCGAGCGCCTTGATCACGCCGATGTGCGCGAAGCCGCGCGCCGCGCCGCCGCCCAGCGCCAGGCCGATGCGCACCGGCCGCTGCGGTTCCTGCCGGGGCGGTTCCTGCCGGGGCGGGACGGCTGCGGTCTCGCCCGACACGCCGCTGCTGGTCGTGGTGCAGGCGGCAAGAACGGACGATGCAGCCGCGAGCGAGAACGCGCGGCGTGAAAGACGGGGTGACGATGAACTCAAGGCGTGCTCCGGATGCAGCGGGTCCCGGACGGATGGCGCGAGGCGTCGGGGAGGTTGCGTGGACAGGTGACGATCAGGCGCGCACATCATAAAGCAAAGGCTCGCGGGCCGACACGATGCGGCCGGCGAGTATAATTTCGGCTCATTTTGGGCGGGCTTCGCGTGCAGATGTTTCGTGCGGCTGTTTCGTGCGCCACGCCGTGCGCTGGCCGTCTCAGACGGCCGTCGCGCACGCGGTCCGCCAGATCGCATTCCGGCCTCGGCCGTGCGCCGCCCGCTCCGGGTTGGCCGCGCGGCGGCAGCGCCCTCATCGAGTAAACAGCAATGACCACCCCAGTCCGCACACGCTTCGCTCCGAGCCCGACCGGCTTCATCCATCTCGGCAACATCCGTTCCGCGCTGTATCCGTGGGCGTTCGCGCGTAAGATGAAGGGCACCTTCGTGCTGCGCATCGAGGACACCGATCTCGAGCGCTCCACCGACGCCTCGGTCGACGCGATTCTCGAAGGCATGGACTGGCTCGGACTCGATTTCGACGAAGGCCCGTTCTATCAGATGCAGCGCATGGACCGTTATCGCGAGGTCGTCGCGCAGATGCTCGAGAAAGGGCTGGCGTACCACTGCTACATGTCCACGGAAGAGCTCGACGCCCTGCGCGAGCGCCAGCGCGCCGCCGGCGAAAAGCCGCGTTATGACGGCACGTGGCGTCCCGAGCCGGGCAAGGTGCTGCCGCCGGTGCCCGAGGGCGTGGAGCCGGTGGTGCGCTTCCGCAATCCGCTGACGGGCGCTGTCGCGTGGGACGACGCGGTGAAAGGCCACATCGAGATCTCGAACGAGGAACTCGACGACCTCGTGATCGCGCGTCCCGACGGCACGCCGACCTACAACTTCTGCGTGGTCGTCGACGATCTCGACATGAAGATCACGCACGTCATCCGCGGCGACGATCACGTCAACAACACGCCGCGCCAGATCAACATCCTGCGCGCGCTCGGCGGCGACACGCCGGTGTACGCGCATCTGCCGACCGTACTGAACGAGCAGGGCGAGAAGATGAGCAAGCGTCACGGCGCGATGAGCGTGACGGGCTATCGCGACAACGGCTATCTGCCGGAAGCGGTGGTGAACTATCTCGCGCGCCTCGGCTGGTCGCACGGCGACGCGGAGATTTTTTCGCGCGAGCAGTTCGTCGAGTGGTTCGATCTCGAGCATCTCGGCAAGTCGCCCGCGCAGTACGACCACGACAAGCTCAACTGGCTCAATGCGCACTACATCAAGGAAGCCGACAACGTGCGCCTGGCGGAGTTGACCCGGCCGTTCCTGCTCGCCGGCGGCATCGATGCCGCCGCGCTCGCTGCCGGCGCGCCGCTCGATCAGGTGATCGGCCTGCTGAAGGACCGTGCATCGACGGTGAAAGAGATCGCCGATAACGCCGCGATGTTCTACGGCGAGCCGGCCATCGAGCCCGACGCATTTGCGCAGCACGTGACGGATGCGGTGCGTCCGGCCATCGCCGATCTGCGCACGGCGCTCGGCGAGGTCGAATGGACCAAGGAAGCGATTTCGGCCGCGCTCAAGGCCACGCTCGGCACGCACAAGCTCAAGATGCCGCAGCTCGCCATGCCGGTGCGGCTGCTGGTGGCAGGCACGACGCACACCCCGTCCATCGACGCCGTGCTGATGTTGTTCGGTCGCGATGCGGTCGTGAATCGCCTGGGAAAGGCGGCGAGTTGATGTTTTGTCGGGCCCGGCGCGCGTGGGAAAGTGCCGGGCTCCATCGATTGCGTGCAACTGCACGGGACGAGCCAAATAATTTGCGATTTGATCGTCAGAGGGTATTTACAACTACGAAAACGCCCTATACAATCTCGTTTCTGTTCTGCAAGGGGGTATAGCTCAGCTGGGAGAGCGCTTGCATGGCATGCAAGAGGTCAGCGGTTCGATCCCGCTTACCTCCACCAAGAACAGTCGAGCAAGGTGAAGTAGGGCGAAGTTGTTCTCCAGAAGCTTGGAAGTCGCAAAAAATACTTCACAAACAGCACGAAGTTGTATAGAATTTCGGTCTTCGCTGACCGGCGGCAAGTAAGTTCGCGAGACAGTAGTAAGACAGAGTCAACAAGTTTCTGTCCCCTTCGTCTAGAGGCCTAGGACATCACCCTTTCACGGTGAGTACAGGGGTTCGAATCCCCTAGGGGACGCCAGATTATCGGCGGCTGCTAGAAAGCGCTGCAGCGTTCGTCGGTGACACGGCGGATCGATAGCAAGAAAGTGGAGCGGTAGTTCAGTTGGTTAGAATACCGGCCTGTCACGCCGGGGGTCGCGGGTTCGAGCCCCGTCCGCTCCGCCAACACTTGGTTTGAATACTGCGAGCAAAAACACTCCGGCTATTGAGAGCCGGTTTTTTTTCGCCGCAGAGTTGCAAGAAGTTGAAGTCCCCTTCGTCTAGAGGCCTAGGACATCACCCTTTCACGGTGAGTACAGGGGTTCGAATCCCCTAGGGGACGCCAGATTTATCGGCGGCTGCCAGAAAGCGCTGCAGCGTTCGTCAGTGACATGACGCACCGATAGCAAGAAAGTGGAGCGGTAGTTCAGTTGGTTAGAATACCGGCCTGTCACGCCGGGGGTCGCGGGTTCGAGTCCCGTCCGCTCCGCCAGCAGAAAAGAAAAATCCAGCCTTTGGGCTGGATTTTTTTTGGCTGGTTGATTCGCCTTAATGCTGCCTTCCGTTTCGTACTCGGATGAACGGACGATCGCCCGTAGTAATGGCCATTGCCAGCCCGCCCGCACTGACTTAGTGTTGAGGCACCTGTTCTCGTGCCCGCACCCGGCGATGCTCGACCCCACCGAAGACCTCTCGCTGTATCAACTACGCCAGGCGACCATGGCCGACTTCGCATTCGCCGAAGCGCTCATGCACGACAACATGGCTGGCTACTATCGACGCCACAATCTCGTCTGGCGCGGCGATCTCTTTCTTTCCAGCTGGCGCGAATCCGAAAATTTCATCCTGCAGGCGGATGGCACGCCCATCGGCGTCATGCGTGTCACCGAAGAGGGTGACTCACTGCACATTCGCGACGTGCAGATCGCGCAAGGGTATCGCGGGCGCGGGGCGGGTACGTTCCTGCTTAACACGGCGCATCGCTGGGCGCGAGCGCGTGGGCTGGCCGAATGCCAGTTGCGCGTGTTCGTCGACAACCCCGCGGCTCGTCTATACCTGCGCATGGGCTATCGGCTGGCCGGGCCGCGTCTCGCGCAACTCGGCGCGATCCGTCACATGGTGCGACGCGTCTGACCGGTCCTCAAGCGCTGTCCGGATCGCGCGTGCTTCGATCTTCACGGCTGTCACCGTTGTCGCGCGCGAAGAAGGCACGCGGACTTTCGCCGAATGCGCGTCGGAACATCGCCGAGAAGGCACTCTGGCTCTGATAGCCGAGTTCGCGCGCCACCTGCGCGAGCGGACGGCCCTGGCTCAGCAACGGAATCGCGCGCGCGAGCACGGCCTGCTGGCGCCACTGCGAAAAGCTGACGCCGAGCTCCCGCCTGAACAGCCGCGCGATGGTGCGCGGACTGGCGCCCGCCTCGGACGACCAGCGCTCCAGATCGGAATGAGACGGATCGGCGAGCACGGCGTTGCACAGCGCGCGCAGGCGCTTCTCGTTGGGCATCGGCACCGAGAGGGGCAGAGGTTCCGAGCGGATGATCTCGTCCAGCGCGAGTGTGCCGAGCAGCCGTTCCCGCTCCGGCAAGATGGAAGCGTCATCGAGGGCGGCGATCACCTCGCGAAGCAGCGCCGACACTTCCACCACGCGGCACGCGCCGAGGCCCGCGGGCACCACGCTCGCATCGACATATAGGGTGCGCAGGTAGGCATCCTCGACGATCACCACTTCGTGCGTGACATTCGGCGGCACCCAGATGGCGCGTGAGGGCGGGACCATCCAGGTCGAATCGACGGTCGCGACGCGCAACACGCCACGCGACGTATAGGCGACTTGCGCCCACGGATGCGTGTGCAGGGCGATCCGTACGCCATAGGGCACGGGTCTGGAGCGTACGCGAATCGGATGGGCGAGCGTGGGCGCATGCTCGGGCGGGATGTCGAGATGCTCGACTTCCTCGTCCGACGATGCCGCTTCGACCAGGTTGACCATATGTGCCCGATGAATGGAGGTGCAGGTTGGCCGCACGCCGACACGCAGCTATCAGCCGACGATGTTAGCCGAAAGCAGCTATTTTTGGCCCAGCTCGCAGGCGGACTTGGCCGGCGCATAATTCGCCATCGATGAAATCAACGACAGGAGCGGCATTCCCGATGCAATACGTTTTCGTGTACGGCACGCTGCGCGCGGGCGAGGCGAACGATATCAACCAGGCGGCCGAACGGCACGGCATTGCGGCGCCTCAGTGCCTGGGCCGGGCGCACGTCCAAGGACAGCTCTTCGATTTCGGCGCTTACCCGGGCCTCGTGATCGATGACCAGGGACAGCCGGTTCACGGCGATGTGTACCGCATCGAGGATGCGCTGGTGCCGGTGCTCGATGAAATCGAGGAAGTCTATCCGGGCGTGGAAGGACTGTTCCGGGCGCACCGGCTGCACGTAGAAGTGGAGTTCGACGGCCGCAGGGACCGGCTCGACTGCATGATCTATCCCGTCACGGCGCAGGCGGTAGCGGGTCTGTCGCGCATCGAGAGCGGCGACTGGGTCGCGCATCGCGCCAGCCGAACCCGTTAAGCCGGCAAGCCAACGCAGGAAGCGCTGCTGCATATGTCCGCGCCGCCTTTGACGCGATATTGCATCAAAGGCGGCGTGAATGGCCCCGAAGCAAAAAGGGCGGTTCGATCGTTACTGGCTCGAGCCGCTCATCGCCTTGCTGTGTGACTTCTTGTGATGCATCGACTTGTGCGACGACGATTGCGAATGCATGTTTTGCGTGTTGTCCTGCTGCGACTGCAGGTTTTGCGCACGCGTTTCGATGTCGGAAATCTTGGCGGGATCGGTGCTCATGGTCACGCCTTGATCGCTCTGCGCATAAGCGCCTGTCGCGATTGCACTGAGGGACAACAGAACAGCCAGGGACACTTTCTTCATTGTTACCTCCTAGTAGGTGTTGAACCCGGGAATCGCCTGTCCGATCCGGTGGAAAAGCGCTTGGGTGTGAGCAATAAACGCTCCCGCTGCCAGCGAGCATCCTTCTTGAAGCCGAGTGTCCGCGATCCGGACCTTCCTATAATAGGCGCGGAACAGGACAGACGTGTCGGGCGATGTCCGGCGCCAGTCCAGCGCCTTGCCAGTTTTGACCGTTGAAAATCATATCGGCGGATTGTTTCAGTTGCTAGTACTGATCAATCGATACAGCCGAACCCCAGCGCTTTTCAGACGATTCGTCCGATTTCGCGACTTCGATTCAATACAGGTGCAACCAACGATACACCCTGAATCGCGCCAGCCCGACAAGTTCGTGCAGCGCGATCTCGCTCGTCTCGACACTTCCGAGGCGCGGAAGAAGCGTGACGTGGCCGCGCCGGGCGCCGGATACGTAGGGCTGGGGATCGAAGCCGAACGCCTGAAACGCGCGGAGCGAACGCCGCATGTGATAGGCGGAGGTTACGATGATCAAACGATTGTCATGTGCGCGGCCCACAATGGCAGCGACGTTGCGGGCGTTCTGCCAGGTATTGAGACTTTGGTTCTCACGCACCAGATCATCGGGCCGGACGCCTTGGGCGAGCACATAGGGCGCGTATTTGTCGGCTTCGGCCTGGCCGTGATGTTCGGGATCCCCGCCGCTCACAATCACCTTGCACGATCGCGCCGCTGCCCGGCAGTCACGGTACAGCGCGGCTGTCGCCGCAATGCGCTGCATCGAGTCGGGCTTGGGCACGAGCCCCGTGTCGCTGCGATCGGTTCCGCCGCCCATCAGCACGATGATCGTGTCCGGACCGAAGCTGGGCGCGGCCGTACGGACGTAGCCGCGCTGCGCGACAGCGAGCAGCGGCGCGGCGAACCAGCCCGCTCCGACGCCCCACGCCAGCGTCGCCATGACGATTGCGATCTGCACGCGACGGCGTCGCCATAGCGCGAATGATGCAAAAAAAAGCAGGAATAAAGTGAATAGAACCAATTTGATTGGGGTAACGTATTGGTTTTAAGACAAATCGTTTCGTCATCGCGCACATTGGGGCGCATCGGCGGGTTGGCAGCAAAGCGCGTGATCAGCGCGCTCTCATCGGGGGCTTGTAATAGAAAGCAGCACCTAACGCAAGCGGCGGCCAAACATTCGGCTGCGAGTCGCCTTGCTCGCAAACGAGATTCGGCGCGCCGCGTTTAGTCGACGTCGCGGACCGTCTTGCGACCGTCACGAGCGTCGTCATGGCTGCATAGGAAGAAAGAACGAGATGACCACGTATTCCAACGAAGCCGTACTCGAAGCACTTCGCCGAGCGCAGTATCGTCAGGTTCCCTGGGCGAAACGCCCCAATGTCTTCGATCTCCTGCGCGCGCTTGGCCTGCTGGAATTGACCCGTCAGCGTACCGTCGCGCCCGCGCCAGGCTTTCATGCCCCGGTCGACATCGCTGTCGTGACCGAGCGGGGAAAAAACGAATTCTCGAGACTTTCGCGCGACGAGCGCTCCACCGACTGGGACCTGCGCCGCACGGAACGCTACACGTTCGGCGGTCAGGAAACGCTGGCGGAGGCGAAGGTCTAGTCTGCAGGACAGCGCTTTCGTCGTCCTGTTTCGGGCGGCAAGCGATCGGCGAAGGCCGAGGGATACGCTTCGCCTGTTTGCCTGATCCAAGTCCGAATGCGGCCGCCGGAGCGGCAGCCAAAAAAAAGCCCGTATCACGAGGATACGGGCATTCCGGATCTCACTGTTGCCACGCTACGTGCATGGCAAAACCTGTGACTGTCGTTGACGAGCAGGGTTCCTTCTCGTTGTCTCGTTGCCTTGCCGCGCGAACGCGGGATCACGCGCGCACTCGTTAAAAGCCAAACCTAATGATGTTGCGGCCGTCCGTCGCGCTCGGCGTCCGGCCGTGCGCGCACATTGCTGGCGATATCGCCGCGCAGGTCGCCACGGGGCGCCGGAGGCGTCACGCTGCGCGTACGCGGACCGCCTTGGGGCGCTTCCATGGCTGCCCGGGTGCTGACATGGAAATCGGACGCGGCAGGCGGCGGCTGAGCCTGGCTCATCGCCGTCGTGCTCATCAGCGCAACCAGTGCGCCGGGGGCGAGCAGAGTCGATGCCTTCATGGCGAAATCCCTCCAAGCCCTCGTGGAGCTTGTTCGATCATTCACCAAATTAAGCGCCGGGCCGCGTCCGCGCTGTAAGGAATAGTAAAGAGTTGTTTCGCTCCACGCGTGCGCCGACGAGCTCTGCTAGCGTACAGAGCCGCACGGACCAAGCGATGGAGAGAAGAAACAGGGCGCAGGGCAAGCTTGCGCAGCAGGACGAGGAGGCATCGAGGCCGCCTGACGACGGCCTCGGCACGGCAGGATGGTCAGGCCATCTTTGCCGGAGCGCGCCACGATTCCGGGTTGGTCCAGAACGCGCCGCGCAGGCGGTCGCGGCTCGGCGGCGTGGGCGGCTTGGCAGCGCTCGAGCCGATGCGGCCGCGTAGCGACACTTCGCGGCCATTGCCCGCGAGGCGCTTGACGATCTCGGCCAGCGTGCCGTCGGCTTGCCATTCGTCGAAGCGTCGACGGCAGGTCGGCGGGGAAGGGTAGCGGCCGGGCAGCTTCGACCAGCCTTCGCCTGTCGAGAGCACCCACAACACGGCATTGACCACCGCACGCGCTTCGACGCGCGGACGGCCGCGCCGCTCGCTACGGGCCGGCTCGGCACAGAACAACGCCTCAACCAGCGCCCACTCGTTATCTCTCAAATCGTCGAACAGCACCATATCTCACCTCAGCGAAGCTAACCCCGGTGCGCTGCCCCGCGCCGCGCACTCTGGTCGGAATCCGATGAACGAATACCCAGGAAAGGCCGGAACGGATAACGGTGAACGATCATTTCGTGTTTCCGTGCAAGTGCTCCGACCTCTGTGCGCAATGAAATGCGAGAACCGTGCCATGCGTGTCGCGAAATCCGGGAAACCCGCATGGCAGTAGGCTGACGCGATGTCAGCATGGCCCGTATCAGACCCGAAATGAACCAATTAAGAAATCGGGACAATCACCAATCCAGTGCAATAGGCCCATCCGGCGTGCGTTTCCGGAATGTGCTGCACCGCAGCGAAACGGTCGTTCGCGCAACCATTCCGGCAAGGGAAACCTATAATTCCGACTGAAACAACCAAATTAATGAGCGAACGGAATGAACGCGCCCTTGAACGTGACCCTGCGGCAGCTGCGCGTCTTCATCGAGGTCTCGCGCCTGCGCAGCTTCAGCCGCGCGGGCGATGAAATCGGCCTCACGCAGTCGGCTGTCAGCCGCTGTGTGCGGGAACTGGAAGGCGAGATTGGTTTCAAGCTGATCGATCGCACGACCCGCGAAGTGCAGTTGACCGATGTCGGCCTGAACCTCGTCGGCACGGTGTCGCGGCTGCTCGCGGATCTGGACGAGGCGCTGCGCGAAGTCCGCGACCTGGGGCAGCAGCGCCGCGGGCGGGTGATCGTCGCGGCGAGCCCGACGATCGCGTGCCGGCTGATGCCGCGCGTCGTCGCTTCGTGCCTGAAGCAGTTCCCGTTGATTTCGCTCGGCCTGCGCGACGACGTCCAGTCCGACGTCCTGCGCAAGGTCAAGTCCGGCGAGGTAGATTTCGGCGTCGTGATCGGCCCGTTTGCGTCGGATGACCTGTACGGCGAGCCCGTCATGACCGATTCGTTCTGCCTCGTGGCGCGCCGCGATCATCCGCTCGGCCGCCGGGAAGCCGTGCCATGGGAGAAGCTCGCCGGCGAGCGCCTCGTGATGCTCGACTACGCCTCCGGCAGCCGGCCGCTCATCGATGCCGTCATGCGCGAGCACGGCGTCGACGCGCAGGTCGTGCAGGAGTTGGGGCATTCGGCGACGGTATTCGGGCTCGTCGAGGCGGGCGTCGGCGTGAGCGTGCTGCCGTGGCTCGCGCTGCCGTTGCCGGCGGAGTCGTCGCTGGTGGCGTTGCCGCTCGAGCCGCGGGCGGAGCGCACGGTGGAACTCGTGCGCAGGCGCGATCGCTCGCTGTCGCCGGCGGCCGAGTCGGTCTGGTCGCTGATCGCCTCGCTGCCGCGCCGTGCGGAAGATCTGATTTGAACCGGCTTGGACCGGCGCTGCGCCGCTGAACCGGCAGCGGCGCGTTAGACTTGATTTCCTTGAATCGACAACGCAACGGGGCGGGCAATGAGGGAATCGGAAGGAGCAGTGATCAGCGAATTGAGTCAACTAGGCAGCCCGCACGGATTCGGTGCGCCGAATGCGCGTGATGCCGTGCGGGCGCTGCGCCCGTCGCAGATCCGCGAAGTGGCCAACGCGGGATTTGGCGTCCCGAACGTCCTGCCGTTCTGGTTCGGCGAATCCGATCGAGTGACGCCGCCCTTCATCCGCGATGCCGCCAGCCGCGCGCTCGCCGACGGCGACACCTTCTACACGCACAATCTCGGCATCGCGCCGCTGCGCGAGGCGCTCGCCGCTTATGTGAGCGGCCTGCACGGCGCGACCTCGGCGGAACACGTCGCGGTGACGAGCGCCGGCGTCAATGCGCTGATGCTCGCGGCCCAGCTGGTGGTCGGCGCGGGCGATCGCGTGGTCGCGGTGACGCCGCTGTGGCCGAATCTCGTCGAGATTCCGAAAATTCTGGGAGCGAGCGTCGAAACGGTGTCGCTGAGTTACGGCGCACACGGCTGGACGCTCGATCTCGACCGTCTGCTGGCTGCGCTCACGCCCGACACGCGCATGCTGATGATCAACTCGCCCAACAACCCCACCGGCTGGACCATGAGCCGCGACGACCAGCGCGCCGTGCTGGCGCATTGCCGGCGCCATGGCATCTGGATCGTCGCGGACGAGGTCTACGAGCGTCTCTATTACGGCGATGACGGCGGCGCCGCGCCTTCCTTCCTCGATCTCGCCGCGCGCGACGAGCGCGTGATCGCGGTGAATTCCTTTTCGAAGGCCTGGCTCATGACCGGCTGGCGGCTGGGCTGGCTCGTCGCGCCCACTCAGCTGATGGACGATCTCGGCAAGCTGGTGGAATACAACACGTCGTGCGCGCCGTCCTTCGTGCAGAGGGCGGGCGTGGTCGCCGTCGCGGAAGGCGAGAGCTTCACGCAGTCGCTCGTCGCCGATCTGTGCGCGAGCCGCGATCACCTCGTGAGCGCGTTGCAGGGGATCGAAGGCGTCGACGTGCGCGCGCCCGACGGCGCCATGTACCTGTTCTTCTCGCTGCCGGGCGCGGCGCACAGCCTCGACTTGTGCAAGTCGCTGGTGCGCGACGCCGGGCTCGGGCTCGCGCCGGGGAGTGCGTTCGGCGCGGAAGGCGAAGGCTTCGTGCGCTGGTGCTACGCCTGCGATCCGGCGCGCCTCGATGCGGGTGTCGAGCGTCTGCGGCGCTTCCTGGCGGCGCGCGGCGCGGCGTAGGCGGAATGCCGGCAGGCCGACACTACCGGTCGGCTGCCGGCGCCGTCGAGTGAGTTTCGGCCGCGATGCTGCTTCACCTTTACGCCCCGGTTCTTTTTGCGTAATATGGCGCTCAGTCACGCGCTTTCGTCTTGGAAAGCGCCACCTCGACCGGCTGGACTGGCCCGGCGCTCGCTCACCGAACGCCCAATGCTGCCTCTCCCCGGTGCGTGCTCCCAATCAATATGACCGGTTCCGATCGGGCGAGAAATCGGGCGAGCGCGTCTTGAAATTCCGCGTACAGCTTTATCGTTCGCACCGCTTCGGTGGCGTTCGAATCTGCTCAAGCTCGCTTTGAATCGAATCATTGACCATACAGGGTTGACCCAAGCTGCATGAATACCCAAGAGGCGAAGATCGTCCTCGAGACTGCCCTGATTTGCGCGCAGGAACCGCTGAGGCTGCATGATTTGCGCAAGTTGTTCGCCGACGACATCTCGGCGGACACCGTGCGCACCTTGCTCGAAGCGCTTCAGGCCGAGTGGTCGGGCCGTGGCGTGGAACTCGTGGCGCTCGCCTCGGGCTGGCGCTTCCAGAGCAAGCCGGCGATGCGGACTTATCTCGACCGCCTGCATCCGGAGAAGCCGCCCAAGTATTCCCGCGCGGTCCTCGAAACGCTCGCGATCATTGCTTATCGGCAGCCGGTGACGCGAGGCGATATCGAAGAGATTCGGGGCGTGACCGTGAACACGCAGGTCGTGAAGCAACTGGAAGACCGCAGCTGGATTGAAGTCATTGGTCATCGCGATGTGCCGGGACGTCCGGCGCTGTATGCCACGACCAAGCAGTTTCTCGACGACCTCGGCCTGAGCGCGCTCGACGAACTGCCGGCGCTGGATAATCCGTCGGCGCAATTCGAAGCGTCGTTGCTCGCGCAGCATTCGATCGAATTTCCCGAAAGCGCGGCAACGGATGCTTCCGCTGCCGGGGAACATCAACCTGAGGCGCCGGTCAACGCCGATGAGACGCTCGATACATCGGGCGCGTCCGCCGAGCCGGAAGAGGAATCTCAGGCGCCCGCCGCAGTCCTCGAAGGACAGCAGGGCGAGAAAGACGCAGGACACGGTACGGAACCTGCGCAGGCCGCAGCGGATGGCATCGATCCGGCCGAAGCCGTTTCCGCCGAGCTTCACCCGCAACAACTGAATACCGCGCAGGATGCGCACACCGCGCCGGCTCTGACTCCGGCGCCGCGCGACGACGCGCAAGACGCGGCTCCAGTGTACGAAGACGAACTGGACAACGACTCCGAAGAACCGAAGGCGCGCCGCGCCTGACGCAAAGACGCATGGCCCCTGATCCGGAACCCGGCTCTCCATAAAGAACATTTCGAGACGACCAGCCGGACCGATCAGCGGATTTTTTGTCGCGCCCGCGATGGGCGCGCAATTCGACATTTGAGGTTGTTTTGACACACTCCCACGACAGCGATTCGCCTGAATCCGCACGCCGCGTGCACGACGCGGATGCACCCGAGTCGGCCGATGCCGGCGAACGCACGCGCAACGACGAGAATGGCGAGGGCGACGATCGTCCGCGCCGCGGTCTGCGCCGCGGGCCGCGCAGCCTGATCGCACGGCGTCGCGCTGTCGCCAAGACGAAGGGCGGCGAAGCATCGCCGGACGCGCCGGCCGCCGTGACCGAAACGCCGCCGGACGGCGTCGTGGCAGCCCAGGTGCGCACGCCGCGCAAGGATCCGAACGCAAAGGGCCCGCGCAAGGAAGGCGCCAAGCCGCGCGGCCGCAAGAACCCGCGCGCCGAAGCGGGCGAGGCCAGCGGCGAGGCGCCGCTCCAGGCTGCGGAAGCCGCTACCGGCCAGGCCGCCGCGCCTGCCCAGCCCGCACGCGAAGGCGCGCGCCGCAAGCAGGCCCAGCCGCAGCAGAAGCGCGGCAAGCGCAATGACGGCGGCCCCGCGACGGTCGAAAGCGCCGCGGCCGCAGCGGTCGACGACGTCTTCGCCTACGTGACCTCGCCGGCCTTCGACGCCGACAACACCGGCGGCGTCCGCGCACCGATGCTGCGTCGTGGCCGCGCGGCCCAGCAGCAAAAGCGCGTGCTGGAGCCGGACGATGACGCGCCGAAGCTGCACAAGGTGCTCGCCGACGCGGGCATGGGTTCGCGTCGCGACATGGAAGAGCTGATCATCGCGGGGCGCGTGTCGGTGAACGGCGAGCCGGCGCACATCGGCCAGCGCATCATGCCGACCGATCAGGTGCGCATCAACGGCAAGCCGGTCCGCCGCAAGCTCGCCAGCAAGCCGCCGCGGATCCTGCTGTACCACAAGCCGACCGGCGAGATCGTCAGCCATGCGGACCCGGAAGGCCGTCCGTCGGTGTTCGACAAGCTGCCGTCGATGAAGACGGCCAAGTGGCTCGCCGTCGGCCGTCTAGACTTCAATACCGAAGGCCTGCTGCTGCTCACGACCTCCGGCGACCTGGCGAACCGCTTCATGCATCCGCGCTATAGCGTCGAGCGTGAATACGCGGTGCGCGTGGTCGGGCAGCTGTCGGAAGGGATGAAGCAGAAGCTCCTCAAGGGCGTCGAACTCGACGACGGCCCCGCCAACTTCCTGCGCATCCAGGACGGTGGCGGCGAAGGCACGAATCACTGGTACCACGTCGCGCTGGCGGAAGGCCGCAACCGCGAAGTGCGCCGCATGTTCGAGGCCGCGGGCCTGATGGTCAGCCGCCTGATCCGCACGCGCCATGGCCCGATCGCACTGCCGCGCGGCCTCAAGCGCGGCCGCTGGGAAGAGCTCGAGGACAATCAGGTGCGCAGCCTGATGGCGTCGGTCGGACTGAAGCTGCCGACGGAGGAAAAGGGTGGACGCCAGTCCGCGCCGCGCGTGCAGCCCGACCCGATGCAGACGTCGATGGGCTTCATCACGCGCGAGCCGGTGCTGAGCTCGCATTCGCGCATGACGCAGCAGACGACGCCGGGTCGTGGCGGCCGCCGCGGGCAGCCGGGCGGCATGGCCAGCAGCTTCGGCCTCGGCGGCATGGGCGGACTCGGCGGCAATACGGGCAACGCAGGCAATGGCGGCGGCGCGGGTCGTCGCGGCGGCCGGGAGCCGAACGGCAATCGCATCGGCCAGGAGCCGAACGGCAATCGCGCCAACGGCGGCGGCCGGCCGGGGCAGCGCGGCGCGCGTCCGCAAGGCAATACGCAGGGCATGGCCGGCGCCGGCAAGCGTCCAGGCAACAACGCACCGCGCGGCAATCGCTCGGGCGGCGGTCAGCCGGCCGGCGGGCAGGGCAAGCCGGGCGGCGCGAATCGCGGCGCGCGTAATCGCTCGCGCGGGCGTTAAGACGCGGAGCAAGGCGGGAGCGAGCAGGCGCCAGCCCGCCTTCGTTCCCACGCGCAGCGACGGCGAACGGCCTTGCAGCACCGGGATCAGACGCGTTGAAACCGGCATCAACAGGGCTTCAACGGGCCTGAAAGCGTGCCGTACGTTTGCGTTCGTCGCGAAAAACGGCTAAAATTACGAAGTCGCTGGGCACGTAGTTTTTCTGCTGCCCGGGTGCGACCTGGTTGAAAAAGATGGGCATTGGCCCATTTTTTTTTGGCTTTTCGGTTCGGCATCTCGGGAGCAGGGGTGCGCGCCCGCATGTAGGCGCTGCCCGCGGGTGTTTCGGCGTGGAGCGCGCGAACACCTTGGAGTTACTGTGCAACTGACGGAATTGATAGAAACCACGGTCTCGGGCCTCGGCTACGAGCTTGTCGATCTCGAACGGTCGGGAGGCGGGTTGCTGTGTGTGTATATCGACCAGCCGGCCGGTATCGCCATCGAAGACTGTGAGAAGGTCACGCGCCAGCTCCAATATTTGTTCGAAGTCGAGAACATCGACTACGGCCGGCTCGAAGTCTCGTCGCCAGGCCTCGATCGGCCGCTCAAGAAGCTGGCCGATTTCGAGCGCTTCGCGGGAAGCGAAGTCGCCATCACGTTGAAAAAACCGCTGGACGGGCGCAAGTCGTTCCGTGGCATCTTGCACGCCCCCGAAGGCGAAACGATCGGATTGGAATTTGAAGGGAAGGACGGCGCCGCGATGCTGGATTTCACGCTCGCGGACCTCGATCGCGCACGTCTCGTCCCCAAGGTTGACTTTAGGAGCCGCAAACAATGAGTCGCGAAGTATTGATGCTGGCGGATGCGCTGGCACGCGAAAAGAACGTCAACAAGGACGTCGTGTACGCAGCGCTGGAAGCTGCGCTTGCTTCTGCTACGAAAAAGCTCTTCGAAGAAGACGTGGACATCCGCGTCGCGATCGACCGCGAAAGCGGCGAGCACGAAACCTTCCGCCGCTGGCGCGTGGTGCCGGACGAAGCCGGTCTGCAGGAGCCGGATCAGGAAATCCTGCTGTTCGAAGCGAAGGAACAGAAGGCCGACGCGGAAGTCGACGACTTCATCGAAGAGCCGATTCCCTCCATCGAATTCGGCCGCATCGGCGCGCAGGCCGCCAAGCAGGTCATCCTGCAGAAGGTGCGCGACGCCGAACGCGAGCAGATCCTGAACGACTTCCTCGAGCGCGGCGAAAAGATCATGACCGGCTCGGTGAAGCGCCTGGACAAGGGCAACTTCATCGTCGAATCGGGCCGTGTCGAGGCGCTGCTGCGCCGCGACCAGCTCATCCCGAAGGAAAACCTGCGCGTGGGCGACCGCGTGCGCGCCTACATCGCGAAGGTGGACCGCACCGCGCGCGGCCCGCAGATCGAGCTCTCGCGCACCGCGCCCGAGTTCCTGATGAAGCTGTTCGAACTCGAAGTGCCGGAAATCGAA
Organism: Caballeronia sp. LZ034LL; assembly: GCF_031451215.1. Lineage (NCBI taxonomy): Bacteria > Pseudomonadati > Pseudomonadota > Betaproteobacteria > Burkholderiales > Burkholderiaceae > Caballeronia > Caballeronia sp. LZ034LL. Next base: position 1,805,090 of record NZ_JARUXR010000001.1, on the reverse strand, counting down.
CAAGGCCTCCTGGAAATCAAGGCGGCTGCGCGCGATCCCGGCGTGCGTGCGAAAATCGGCGTGATTGCCTACGACAAGCGCATCGATCCCATCGGTACCTGCGTCGGCATCCGCGGTTCGCGCGTGCAGGCCGTGCGCAATGAGCTCGGTGGCGAGAACGTCGACATCGTGCTATGGTCGGAAGACCCCGCGCAGTTCGTGATCGGCGCACTCGCGCCGGCAGCCGTCCAGTCCATCGTCGTCGATGAAGAAAAGCACTCTATGGACGTCGTCGTGGACGAGAACGAGCTCGCCGTCGCCATCGGCCGCGCAGGCCAGAACGTGAGACTCGCAAGCGAACTCACCGGCTGGCAGATCAACATCATGACGCCGGACGAATCGGCGTTGAAGCAGAACGAAGAGCGTGGCAAGTTGCGCGACCTGTTCATGGCGCGTCTGGATGTGGACGAGGAAGTCGCCGACATCCTGATCGACGAAGGCTTCACGAGCCTTGAAGAAATCGCGTACGTGCCGCTCAACGAAATGCTCGAAATCGAAGCCTTCGACGAAGACACCGTGCACGAGCTGCGCAACCGCTCGCGCGATGCGCTGCTGACCATGGCCATCGCCAATGAAGAGAAGGTGGAAGGCGTCGCGCTCGACCTGAAGAGTCTCGAAGGCATGGACAACGAGCTGCTCGCGAAACTCGCCGAGCACCAGGTTCAGACCCGCGACGACCTCGCGGAACTGGCAGTCGACGAACTGGTTGAAATGACCGGTATGGAAGAGGATGCCGCTAAGGCGTTGATCATGAAAGCACGTGAACACTGGTTCCAGTGAGAAATGACCATGGCGCACTGATATTTGGCGGCCTGTCTGGCCGCGTGACCCCGATCTAACCGCAAGGATCTGTCCTTGCATCAAGAGGAATGAATGGCGAGTAACAACGTAGCCCAATTTGCCGCGGAACTAAAAATGCCTGCAGGCGTACTGCTGGAACAACTGCAGGCGGCTGGCGTACAGAAAGCGAGCGCGAACGACGATCTCTCCGAGACGGACAAGGCGCGCCTGCTCGATCATTTGCGCAAGTCGCACGGTTCCGCCGATGCCGACAAACGCAAGATCACTCTGACCCGCCGGCATACGTCGGAGATCAAGCAATCCGACGCAACGGGTAAGGCTCGCACCATTCAGGTCGAGGTGCGCAAGAAGCGTGTGTTCGTGAAGCGCGACGAGCCCGGCATGGAGCAGGGCGAAGCGGCGTCGAATCACGTCGAGGAACCCGAGGTCGACGAAGCCGAACTGCAGCGGCGCGAGGAAGAAGCGCGCCACGCCGCCGAGCAGCTCGAGCGCGAAGAGCGCGAGCTGAAGGAGCGTCAGGCGAAGCTCGAGCAGGAAGAGTCCGAGCGCCGTGCCCGCGAGGAAGCGGCGGAAGCCGAACGTCGCAAGCAGGAAGAGGAAGCGGAGCGCCGTGCGGCGGCCGCGGCCCAGGCGGCGGAAATCTCCCGTGCAGCGCAGACCGCGCGTCAGGAAGCCCGCGAGGAAGCGCGTGAAGAAGCGCGCGCCCAGGCAACCGCCGAGGCCAAGCAAAACGAAGACGCGCAGCGTGAAGCCGCGGAAAAGGCTGCCGAAGAAAAGGCCGCCAGCGAACGCGCCGCGCAACGCGAAGCCGCCAAGAAGGCGGAAGAAGACGCACGTGCTGCGTCGGAAAAGGCGCGTCTCGAGCAGGAAGCCATCGCGAAGCGTCGTGCGGCGGCCGAAGCCGAAGCGCGCGCCATCCGCGAAATGATGAACACGCCGCGCAAGGCGCAGGTGAAGGCGCCGGAACCGGCGCCCGCCGCGAAGCCGGCCGAAGCGGCGAAGGCCGCCGAGGCCAAGGGCACGCTGCACAAGCCGGCCAAGCCGGAAGGTGCGCAGGCGGCCCGTCCGGCAGTGGCCAAGCGCCCGGCGCCCGGCACCACGGCAGCGCCCGCCTCCACGGCGCCCGCAGGCGCCGGCGACAAGAAAAAGGCCGGCGGCAAGGGCGGCTGGCAGGACGACGCATCGAAGCGCCGCGGCATCAAGACGCGCGGCGACAGCAGCGGCGGTGTCGATCGCGGCTGGCGCGGCGGTCCGAAGGGTCGCGGCAAGCATCAGGACCAGAACACGTCGTTCCAGGCGCCGACCGAACCCATCGTGCGCGAAGTGCACGTGCCGGAAACCATCTCGGTGGCGGATCTCGCGCACAAGATGTCGGTTAAGGCTTCGGAAGTCATCAAGGTGATGATGAAGCTCGGCCAGATGGTCACGATCAACCAGGTGCTGGACCAGGAAACGGCGATGATCGTCGTCGAGGAACTGGGCCATCGCGCGGTCGCGGCCAAGCTGGACGACCCGGAAGCGCTGCTGATCGAAGGCGAAGCCACGGAAGACACGGCCGAGAAGCTGCCGCGTCCGCCGGTCGTCACGGTCATGGGTCACGTCGATCACGGCAAGACCTCACTACTCGACTACATTCGTCGCGCGAAAGTGGCGGCGGGCGAAGCGGGCGGCATCACGCAGCATATCGGCGCATATCACGTCGACACGCCGCGTGGCGTCATCACCTTCCTCGACACGCCGGGTCACGAGGCCTTCACGGCCATGCGTGCGCGCGGTGCGAAGGCAACCGACATCGTCATCCTGGTGGTTGCCGCCGATGACGGCGTGATGCCGCAGACGAAGGAAGCCATCGCTCACGCGAAGGCGGGCGGCGTGCCGATCGTCGTCGCAATCAACAAGATCGACAAGCCGGATGCCAACCCGGACCGCGTGAAGCAGGAACTCGTCGCGGAAGGCGTGGTGCCGGAAGAGTACGGCGGCGATTCGCCGTTCCTCGAAGTGTCGGCGAAGACCGGCAAGGGCATCGACGACCTGCTGGAAAACGTCTCGCTGCAGGCCGAAGTGATGGAACTGACCGCGCCGGTGGAAGCCGCCGCCAAGGGTCTCGTCATCGAAGCGAAGCTGGACAAGGGCAAGGGCGCGGTCGCGACCATCCTCGTGCAGTCGGGCACGCTGAACCGCGGCGACGTGGTGCTGGCCGGCAGTGCATATGGCCGCGTGCGCGCCATGCTGGACGAAACCGGCAAGCCCACGAAGTCGGCGGGTCCGTCGATCCCGGTGGAAATCCAGGGTCTGTCGGAAGTGCCGGCGGCGGGCGAAGAAGTCATCGTGTTGCCGGACGAGCGCAAGGCGCGCGAAATCGCGCTGTTCCGTCAAGGCAAGTTCCGCGACGTCAAGCTGGCCAAGCAGCAGGCCGCCAAGCTCGAGAACATGCTCGAGCAAATGGGCGAAGGCGAAGTGCAGAACCTGCCGCTCATCGTCAAGGCGGACGTGCAGGGCTCGCAGGAAGCGCTGGTGCAGTCGCTGCTCAAGCTTTCGACCAGCGAAGTGCGCGTGCAGATCGTGCACAGCGCGGTCGGCGCGATCAGCGAGTCGGACGTCAACCTGGCCACGGCTTCGAAGGCGGTCATCATCGGCTTCAACACGCGTGCAGATGCTCAGGCGCGCAAGGTGGCCGAGGCGAACGGCATCGACATCCGCTACTACAACATCATCTATGACGCAGTGGATGAGGTGAAGGCGGCAATGTCCGGCATGCTCGCGCCGGAGAAGCGCGAGACGGTGACGGGCATGGTCGAGGTGCGCCAGGTGATCCGCGTGCCGAAGGTCGGCCTGATCGCGGGTTGTATGGTCACGGACGGTGTGGTCAAGCGTTCCTCGTCGGTGCGCGTGATCCGCAACAACGTCGTGATCCATACCGGCGAGCTGGATTCGCTCAAGCGCTTCAAGGACGACGTCAAGGAAGTGCGTCAGGGCTTCGAGTGCGGTATGTCGATCAAGAACTTCAGCGACATCGTCGAAGGCGATCAGTTCGAAGTCTTCGAAGTGACCGAAGTGGCACGTACGCTGTAATGCGCTGAGCCGCTGGATAGAGGGCGGGGTGGGCCTGAAGGCTCGCTCCGCCTTTTTCATTTGCAGCGGCGCGAAAGAGATATGGAAACAAACATCATGGCTAAACGAAAGACCTCCGCGAACCGCAATGTGCAGATTGCGGACCAGATTCAACGCGACCTGTCGGAGCTGATGCGCGAAGTGAAGGATCCGCGCATCGGGCTCGTGACGATCCAGAGCGTCGAGCTCACGCCGGACTACGCGCACGCGAAAGTCTATTTCACGACGCTCACCGGCGATCCGCAACAGACCCAGGAAGGGCTGAATCACGCGGCCGGGCATCTGCATAATCTGCTGTTCAAGCGCCTGCACATCCACACGGTGCCGACGCTGCATTTCCACTACGACAAGACGATCGAGAAGGCGGTGGAGATGTCGCGCCTGATCGACGAAGCGAACGCGACGCGCGCGAAAGACGCCGACGACGGTCAGGAAGGCGCGTAAGCCATGAGCGGTTCGGAGAAACAGTCGCGGCCGAAGCTTCCGCGCCGCGCGCTGGATGGCGTGCTGCTGCTGGACAAGCCGCTCGGGCTGTCGAGCAACGACGCGCTGATCAAGGCGAAGCGCATCTACCTCGCGAAGAAGGCCGGCCATACGGGCACGCTCGATCCGCTCGCAACCGGTTTGCTGCCCTTGTGTTTCGGCGAGGCGACGAAGTTTTCGCAGGATCTGCTGGAAGCCGACAAGACCTACGAGGCGACCCTGCGTCTGGGCGTGCGCACGACCACTGGCGACGCCGAAGGCGAGGCGGTGCAGACGCGCGACGTGACCTGCGACGAAGCGGCCGTGGTTAGCGCGATGCAGCAGTTTCTCGGCGACATCGTGCAGATTCCGCCGATGTACTCGGCACTGAAGCGCGACGGCAAGCCGCTTTACGAATACGCGCGCGCGGGTCAGACCGTGGAGCGCGAGGGACGTCCAGTGACGATCCACGCATTGCAGATGCTGGCGTGCGCGTTGCCGCTCGTTACGTTTCGCGTGACGTGCAGCAAGGGGACGTACGTGCGCACGCTTGCCGAGGACATCGGCGAGACGCTGGGGTGCGGCGCGCATCTGACGGCGTTACGACGCACGGGCGTCGGCGCGCTGACGCTCGAACACGCGGTCACGCTCGATGCGCTCGCCGATCTGAGCGAAGCGCAACGCGACGAACGGCTTCAGCCGGTGGACGCGCTGCTGTCGACCTTTCCCGAGATTCGCCTCGATGCCGACGCGGCGAAGCGCTTCCTGCACGGCCAGCGTCTGCGGCTCGCGGACCTCGTCTCGTCGCCATTCGATGACGGACGCGTGCGGGTCTACACGCAGGAAGATGGCCGGCTGTTGGGCGTGGCGCGCGCGGGCGAGGGCGTGCTGGCGCCGGAACGGTTGATCGTTACGGCGCAATAAAGACAAAAGCCTGGATTCTCATCCAGGCTTTTGTCATTGCAGCATCCGCAACGCGTTCAATGCGCTCAGTGCGCAGCCGATGCCGCCGCCGCCGAATCCCCGCCGCCCGAGCGTTCGGGCCGCGTGATCCAGATCAGCGCGATCAGCGCGATGAAGATACCCGCCGAGATATAGAACATGTCGTTCACCCCGAGCTGCGCGGCCTGCTGGGTCGCCATGCTGTTGAACAGGCCGTAGGTCTGCTCCTGCGAGAACCCCATGCCGTTCAGTTGCTGCATGGAATTCGCGAAGTTCGGATTGAAAGCGTTGGCCTGTTCCGTCAGTTGCACGTGATGCACGATGGTCCGATGCTCCCACGCCGTCGAGAAGATCGACGTGCCGATGCCGCCGCACATGATACGCACGAAGTTGGAGAGACCCGACGCTGCCGGAATCCGGTGCCCCGGCAGCCCCGACAGCGTGATGGACACGAGCGGAATGAAGAAGCCCGCCATCGCGATGCCCTGGATCAGCGTGGGCAAGGTCAGCGACCAGGTATCGACGCCCGTGGTGTAGCGCGAGCGCAGCCAGAAACACAGCGCGAAGACGATGAAAGCGGCCGTCGCAATGCGGCGCGGATCGGTGCGCGGCAGGAACTTGCCGGTGATCGGCGAGAGCAGCACCGCGAACAGTCCGACCGGCGCCATCACGAGCCCCGCGTCGGTCGCGGTGTAGCCGATGACCGTCTGCAACCACAGCGGCAACAGCACCAGATTGCCGAAGTACAGCCCGTAGCCCACCGACAGCGCGATCGTTCCGCCCGAGAAGTTGCGCAGCGCGAACAGCGACAGGTCGACCACCGGATGCTCGGCCGTCAGCTCCCACACGATGAAGAACGCAAACGCGATCACCGCGACCAGCGCAAGGACGACGATCGTCGTGGAGTTGAACCAGTCGAGATCCTTGCCCTTGTCGAGCATGACCTGCAGCGAGCCCACCCAGATCACGAGCAGCGCCAGGCCGACCGAATCGATCGGCGCCTTGCGGATCGCCGAGTCGCGGTCGCGGAAGATCGCGAAGGTCGCGCCTGCCGCGATGATCCCCACCGGGATGTTCACGTAGAAGATCCACGGCCAGGAAATGTTGTCGGAGATCCAGCCGCCGAGAATCGGCCCGGCGACCGGCGCGATGAGCGTGGTCATCGACCACATCGACAGCGCGACCGGCGCCTTCTCGCGTGGATAGCTCGCGAGCAGGAGCGTCTGCGACAGCGGGATCATCGGTCCGGCCACGGCGCCCTGCAGCACGCGCGCGGCGAGCAGGAAGGGCAGCGTCGGCGCGAGGCCGCACAGCCAGGACGCGATCACGAACAGGATGATCGAGCCGAGGAACAACCGCACCTGGCCGATGCGCTGCGTGAGCCAGCCGGTGAGCGGCACCGAGATGGCATTGGCGACGGCGAACGACGTGATGACCCACGTGCCCTGGTCCGACGACACGCCGAGGTCGCCCGAGATCGACGGAATCGAGACGTTCGCGATCGACGTGTCGAGCACGTTCATGAAGACCGCGAGCGACACGGCGATCGTGCCGATGACGAGCTTCGCGCCCGACAGCGGCGGATGGACGACGTTTTGCGTAGACATGACGCGGGCCCGCTTACATCAGCTTGGTGGCCGAGGCGGACTGGGTCGCCTTGCCGCGCGGCTTGCTCGACGAGCTCGACGACGTCGATGCCGCCGCGCCCTGCGAACCCGTACCGGTACCCGCGTTCTGCTGGATGATGCGTGCGATTTCCTGGTCCGCTTCCGCGCCATACTTGTCGAACACGTTGGTCTGGTAGACCGTGTTCTGCGCGTTGCCGAGCTGGCCGCCCTGGTCGTTCTTGATGGTCACGTCGACGTCCATCGACAGGCCGATGCGCAGCGGATGTTGCTCCAGTTCCTTCGGATCGAGTTCGATCCGCACCGGCAGGCGCTGCACCACCTTGATCCAGTTACCCGTCGCGTTCTGCGCGGGCAGCAGCGAGAACGCCGAACCCGTGCCCGCCGAGAAACCGACCACCTTGCCATGGAACACGACGCCCGAGCCGTACAGATCGGCCGTGAGCTCGACCGGCTGGCCGATGCGCATGTGCTTCAGCTGCACTTCCTTGAAGTTCGCATCGACCCACACGGCGTTCAGCGGAACGATGGCCATCAGCGGATTACCCGGCGAGACGCGCTGGCCGACCTGCACCGAACGCTTCGCCACATAGCCCGTCACCGGCGCCGGCAGCGTGTTGCGCGCGAAGTTGATGTACGCGTCGCGCACCTTGGCGGCGGACGCCAGCACGTTCGGATGATCGGCGATGGTCGTGTTCGCGGTCAGCGAGCGGTTCGACGCCAGTTCCTGCTGGGCCGCATCGAGCGATGCCTGTGCGCCGCGCACGGCGTCGCGCGCATGGGAGATCTCTTCCTGCGACACGGCGCCGGTCTGCGCGACCATCATGCGGCGCTTCAGGTCGTCCTGCGCGCGCTGAAGGTCCGAGCGGCGCAGCGCGATCTGCGCTTCGTACTGGTTGTTGTTGACGAAGAAGGTGCGGACCTGGCGCACGGTCTGCGCGAGGTTCGCTTCGGCCTGGTCGAGCGCGACCTTCGAATCTGCCGGATCGAGCGCGACCAGCGGATCGCCGACCTTCACGGTCTGCGTGTCGTCGGCGTTCACGGAGATGACCGTGCCCACGACCTGCGACGTGATCTGCACGACGTTGCCGTTCACGTAGGCGTCGTCGGTGCTTTCGTGGAAGCGCGCGACGAGGAAGTAGTACAGCCCGTACGCGACGGCGGCGAGGATGATGACGAGCACGATCAGCGTCATCAGCCGACGGCGTTTGCCGTTGCCCGCTTTCTGCGCGGGCGCGGCCGCGGCGTTTTGTTGAGGGTCGCTCATGAAATGACTCCGAGTATTCCTGTTATGTCCTGATGCGTGTTCTGTGTGTGCGCTTTATTGCGCCGGCGCCGTGGCCTGATTCGTGGCCTGATTTGCCGCCTGCTGCTGTCCGCTGCCGTCGATCGCCAGATTGCTGCTGGCGGCGTCGAAGCCGCCGCCGAGCGCCTTGATCAGCGCGATCTGCAAGTCGGTGCGCTTCAGCCGCAGGTTCGTCAACGTCTGCTCGTTGGCGAGCCGGTTCGAATCGGCGTTCAGCACCTGCAACTGCGGCGAGAGTCCCGCCTTATAGCGGATCACGGCGAGCTGATACGCGCTCTCCGCAGCCGCGAGGGCGCGCTGGGCGTCGGCGGTCTGCTTGTTGAGCGAGCGGATGGCCGAGATGTTGGTGGCCACGTCGTTCATCGCGTTGATCAGCGTCTGGTTGTAGTTCGCGACATCGCCCTCGAAGTCGGCGTAACGGCCCTTTAACTGTGCGCGCAGGGCGCCGGCGTCGAAGATCGGCAGATGCACCGCCGGCCCCGCCTGGATCTGCCGGCTGCTCGATTGCAGGAAGCGGCCCCAGCCGAACGCATCGAAGCCGAAGCCGGCCGCGAGATTGATGTCCGGGAAGAACTCGGCCTTCGCTTCCTTGATGTTGTGCGTCGCGGCTTCCACCTGCCAGCGCGCGGCGACGATATCCGGGCGGCGCGCGACGAGATCGGCGGGGACGTTGTCAGGCAGGGTCACGTCCACTTTCTGATCGAGTGCGGGTTTCGCGATCTGCAGGCCGCGGTCCGGGCCTTTGCCGAGCAGCGCGGCGATCTGATAGCGCACCGTCTCGATCTGGCCATCCAGTTCCGAGAGATTCGTCTGGCTGGTCGCGACATTGCCTTCCGCGGTGCGCCGTTCGACGTTCGTATCGATGCCGGCCGCGACGCGTCCGTCGGTGATGCGACCGACATCCTGGCGGTTGGCGATCTCGCGCGCGGCGACGTCGCGCAGCGCGTAGAGCAGCGCGAGCTGGTTATAGGTCCGCGCCACCGAGGCCGCGAGCGTCACGCGCGCCTGCTGCATGTCGGCTTCGGCGGCCTTCTGCTGCGAGACCGCCTGATTCAGCCGTGCGCGGTTCTTGCCCCACAGGTCGAGGTCCCACGACGCGCTCGCCAGCACGTTGTTCTCGCTGAACCAGGTGCCGCCGTAGGGCGGCGGGAAGAGGGCATTGCCCGAATAGAGTTCGCGGGTCCACGAATAGGAGCCGTTGACCTTCGGATACAGCGCCGAGCGCGAGGTTTCGATGTACGACGACGCCTTCGCGATACGCGACTGCGCCTGCGCGATGGTCGGGCTGTCGGCGAGCGCTTCGTCGATCAGCTGCGGCAGTTGCGGATCACCGAACTGCCGGGCCCAGTCGAGCGTCGGCCACTGGCCGCCCTGGCTGGGCACGCTTTCGCTTGCCGCGAAATTGTCGGGCGTGGCGATGGTCTTGTCGCTGGAAATGCCGGCGTAGTTCGCGCAGCCCGCCACCACGAAGGCGGCCGCCGCAGCCACGGCGGCGCTTCTGGCGCGGCTGAGCGGCCGGGCTCCGGAGCGAAGCGCGGACAAGGAGAGGTGTTTCATTTCCCGTCTCTCGAGATGAGCATCAATAATGGACATTGCAATCAGTTTGCAAGCTGGCGATCGGCGATTTGCTTGTCATCGCAAGGAACTGGCGGCACGGTCGGTGGCGCAGGCCAGGCCGGCCACCGACGGGTCGCACGAGTTCGCGAGGATGCGCCGCAGCATGCTTTTCAGGAAGCCCGCTTCCTCGGGTGTGAAGCCGGTGAGCAGGTGATCGAGCACGCGCGTGAAGATGGCCGGCACCCGCTCGGCAGTGGCGTGGCCTTCGTCGGTCAGCGCGAGCCGCACGACACGCCGGTCTTCCTCGCTGCGTACCCGCGACAGCAATCCGCGCTTCTCCAGCCGGTCGATGAGCCGCGTGACCGCGCTGGCGTCGATGCCGTATTCACGCGCGATATCGGCGGCCGTCACGCACTTGCCGACCGCCAGCATGAAGAGAATGCTGGCCTGCGTGCCGGTGATGTTGAGTTCGGAAGTGGTGTGCTGCGTGACCATGTTCCACATGGTCGAGCGCACGCGGCCGATCAAATACCCGACGCTCTCGTTAAGCACGTATTCGCTGATCGCGGTGGATTTCGGGGCGTCGCTCATGAGAAAACTTGGTGCGCTTGCAATAGTTGACTAGGCAGGATTATAAGTAAGCGTCTCCTGGGCTGCAAGAATGTTTTCGGAAAAGACTTAACAGTCGTGGGGGCTTCAGGTGGTAGGGCTGTTATGCCGGCGCGGTACGCAAAACGGTCCCGGGTTGCGTCCTATTGCGAGGGAACGACATTTGTGCGTGCTATAATTTACGGTTCTCACCGCGCCGAGCCCGCGAAGTCATGCTTGCATGACGGTTCTTGAGGGGCTGCCGGGCATAGAAGTCTCGCCTATCCCCTGAACGGGATTCGGGATTCGCTCGACGGCGCACAACCAAGATACCTCTATATGACTCGCGCCCTCCGCAATATCGCCATCATTGCCCACGTCGACCACGGCAAGACCACGCTCGTCGACCAGTTGCTCCGCCAGTCGGGCACGTTCCGGGAAAACCAGCAGGTCGCCGAGCGGGTCATGGACTCGAACGACATCGAAAAGGAACGCGGCATCACGATTCTGGCCAAGAATTGCGCCGTCGAATACGAAGGCACGCACATCAATATCGTCGACACGCCGGGACACGCGGACTTCGGCGGTGAAGTGGAGCGCGTGCTGTCGATGGTCGATTCCGTGCTGCTGCTGGTCGACGCCGTCGAAGGCCCGATGCCCCAGACGCGCTTCGTCACGAAGAAGGCGCTCGCCCTCGGCCTGAAGCCGATCGTCGTGATCAACAAGGTGGACCGTCCGGGCGCGCGTATCGACTGGGTGATCAACCAGACGTTCGACTTGTTCGACAAGCTCGGCGCCACCGAAGAACAGCTCGACTTCCCGGTCGTCTACGCGTCGGGCCTGAACGGCTACGCCGGCCTTGATCCGGAAGTGCGCGAAGGCACGATGCGCCCGCTGTTTGAAGCCATTCTCCAGCACGTTCCCGTTCGTCCGGCCGATCCGGACGGTCCCCTGCAACTCCAGATCACCTCGCTCGACTACAACTCGTATGTGGGCCGTATCGGCGTGGGCCGCGTGGCGCGCGGCCGCATCCGTCCCGGCATGCAGGTGGCGGTGCGTTCGGGTCCGGACGGCGCGATCCTGAACCGCAAGATCAACCAGGTGCTGTCGTTCCACGGCCTCGAGCGCGTGCAGGTCGAGGAAGCGCAGGCCGGCGACATCGTGCTGATCAACGGCATCGAGGAAATCGGCATTGGCGTGACCATCTGCTCGCCGGAACAGCCCGACGCGCTGCCGATGATCACCGTCGACGAACCCACCCTGACGATGAACTTCCTCGTGAACTCGTCGCCGCTCGCGGGCAAGGAAGGCAAGTTCGTGACGAGCCGCCAGATTCGCGACCGTCTGACGAAGGAGCTGAATCACAACGTCGCGCTGCGCGTGAAGGACACCGGCGACGAAACCACGTTCGAAGTGTCGGGCCGCGGCGAACTGCACCTGACCATTCTGGTCGAGAACATGCGCCGTGAAGGCTATGAGCTCGCGGTGTCGCGTCCGCGCGTGGTGCTGCAGGAGATCGACGGCGTGAAGTGCGAGCCGTACGAAAACCTGACGGTGGATATCGAAGACCAGCATCAGGGCGGCGTGATGGAAGAGCTGGGCCGTCGCAAGGGCGAAATGCTCGACATGACGTCGGACGGCCGCGGCCGCACGCGTCTCGAGTACAAGATTTCGGCGCGCGGCCTGATCGGCTTCCAGAGCGAGTTCCTGACGCTCACGCGCGGCACGGGCCTGATGAGCCACACGTTCGATTCGTACGCGCCCGTCAAGGAAGGCTCGGTGGGCGAGCGCCGCAACGGCGTGCTGATCTCGCAGGACGACGGTGCGGCTGTCGCCTATGCACTGTGGAAGCTGCAGGATCGCGGCCGCATGTTCGTGTCGCCGGGCGATGCGCTGTATGAAGGCATGATCATCGGCATTCACAGCCGCGACAACGACCTCGTCGTGAACCCGATCAAGGGCAAGCAGCTGACCAACGTGCGCGCGTCGGGCACCGACGAAGCCGTGCGCCTCGTGCCGCCCATCTCGATGTCGCTGGAATACGCGGTCGAGTTCATCGACGATGACGAGCTGGTCGAAGTCACGCCGCAGAACATCCGTCTGCGCAAGCGTCACCTGAAGGAACACGAGCGTCGTCGCGCCAGCCGCGAAGCCAACGCTGAGTAAGAGGACGCGCGTCGCGGTTCGCGGCGCGTAGCGAACCATGAAAAGCCCGGCGGTGCGTCATGCACCGCCGGGCTTTTTTGTCTCAGGCGCGAAGCATGTGCAATAGCTTCTTGCCTGAGCTATCGCGCGGCGGCTTATTTCACCAGATCAGCAAGGCCGGCCAAGGGCTGCAGAACGGTTTGCAGGACGTGTTGCCCGAAGTTCGCCACATCATGGAGCGCGGCCGTCAGCGGTCCCTGGGTTTGCTGCTCGGCGGGAGCCTGAGCCTGCGTGTCCTGCGGCTGCACGACCTGCGGCTGCACGATCTGCGGTTGAACAATCTGCGGCTGGATGATCTGCGGTGCGACTTGCTGCTGTGCGCCCTGTGCCGCGAGAATCTGCCCCGCCCGATCCACCGCTGCGTCCCGCATCTGGGCCACCACATTCGGGTCGCTCATCATCGACGAGAACTCATCCGTATTTGAATCCGAGCCGTAGAAAGCGGTCGGCGTCGATGGATAAGGGGTCGGTGGCGCGCTGACCGACGAGGTGGACGAGGTCGAATAGTTGCTGCCGGATCCGGAAGACGACGACTGCGTGGAACTCGACCGGCTGGTGACGACTGGCGGCACGAGAGGCGCGCCCGACATGCCCTGATAAGACTGGGACGAAGCGTTTGAAAAATTGAAGCTGGATAGCATATTCACTCCTGAAGCACATTGCGTGCGTTGGGTTGCGATCCGGAAGCGCCACGTCTCGGCATGTCCGATCCTTGCCGCGTTCCGACCCGTCGCGACGTAGTTCGCTCGGGTAATGCAGTGTGCAAAGCTTGAGGTCGGTCGCGGTGTCAATCGGATATCGCGCGGATATCGCGCCGATATCGCACCGCGCGCTTCAGCATGCGTCGAAACCGGCGGCGAGCGACGGCAAAGTGCCGCTTGCAATCCCGGTCGTCGGCATGGGACAAGCGTTTGCGGGCTTCCTGAACTTCAGAGCAATGGTGTTCTGTGCTATGCTTCTCGGATTAGCTAGTGCTATTAGGTCCTTCCAAGCAGACTTGATTCGCGCAATCCGCTAAACGGTCAGGCCGTGGCGCGGAAGGTTTTGTAACCCGCACTTCCTCGAGAAACTCGAAGAAAGGTGAGCGTAAAATGATGAAGCAATTCCAGTCGAACTCTTATTTGTTCGGCGGTAATGCTCCGTACGTCGAAGAGTTGTACGAGCAATATCTCGATAATCCTGCGTCAGTGCCCGAGACCTGGCGCGCCTATTTCGACGCGTTGCAGAACGTGCCCGCCTCCGACGGCACGGCCCACAACGACGTGGCTCACGGCCCCATCGTCGAATCCTTCGCCCAGCGCGCGAAGGCCAATGCCTTCCTGCCGCGCGAAAGCGCCAGCACCGGCGACCTCACTACTGCGCGCAAGCAGGTCTACGTCCAGTCGCTGATCGGCGCCTATCGCTTCCTCGGTTCGCAGTGGGCCAATCTCGACCCGCTCAAGCGCCGCGAGCGTCCCGCCATTCCCGAACTCGAACCCGGTTTCTACGACTTCACCGAAGCCGACATGGACCAGGTGTTCAACGCGACCAACCTGTACTTCGGTTTCGAACAGGCATCGCTGCGGGACATCGTCAAGGCGTTGCGCGACACGTACTGCGGCACGATCGGCGCCGAGTACATGTACATCAGCGACCCGGAACAGAAGCGCTGGTGGAAGGAAAAGCTGGAGTCCATCCGCTCCACGCCCGACTTCTCGAACGACAAGAAGAAGCACATCCTGAATCGCCTGACGGCCGCCGAAGGCCTCGAGCGCTTCCTGCACACCAAGTACGTCGGCCAGAAGCGCTTCTCGCTGGAAGGCGGCGAGAGCTTCATCGCGTCGATGGACGAAGTCGTGCGTCACGGCGGCAAGAGCGGCGTGCAGGAAATCGTCATCGCCATGGCTCACCGCGGCCGTCTGAACGTGCTGGTCAACACGCTCGGCAAGATGCCGGCGGACCTGTTCGCCGAATTCGAAGGCAAGCACGTCGATGACCTGCCGGCCGGCGACGTGAAGTACCACAAGGGCTTCTCGTCAGACGTGTCCACCGAAGGCGGACCGGTCCACCTGTCGCTCGCATTCAACCCGTCGCATCTGGAAATCGTGAACCCGGTGGTCGAAGGTTCGGCGAAGGCGCGTATGGACCGCCGCGGCGACGAAGAAGGCCTGCAGGTGCTGCCGGTGCAAGTGCACGGCGACGCTGCATTCGCCGGCCAGGGCGTCGTGATGGAAACGCTGAACCTCGCGCAGACGCGCGGCTACGGCACGCACGGCACGCTGCATATCGTCATCAACAACCAGATCGGCTTCACGACGTCGGACCCGCGCGACGCGCGCTCCACGCTGTATTGCTCGGACGTGGTCAAGATGATCGAAGCGCCGGTGCTGCACGTGAACGGCGACGACCCCGAAGCGGTCGTGCTGGCCACGCAGCTGGCCATCGACTTCCGCATGAAGTTCCACAAGGACGTGGTCGTCGACATCATCTGCTTCCGCAAGCTGGGTCACAACGAGCAGGACACGCCGGCGGTCACGCAGCCGCTGATGTACAAGACCATCGCGAAGCATCCGGGCACGCGCGCCGTCTACGCCGAGAAGCTGGTGCAGCAGGGCGTCATCACGGCAGCGGACGCGGACAACTTCGTCAAGGAATACCGCCAGGCGATGGACGAAGGCCATCACACGGTGGATCCGGTGCTCTCGAACTACAAGAGCAAGTACGCGGTCGACTGGGTGCCGTTCCTGAACCGCAAGTGGACCGACGCGGCCGACACCGCCGTGCCGCTCGCGGAACTGAAGCGTCTGGCCGAGCGCATCACGACGATTCCGGAAAACTTCAAGGTTCACCCGCTGGTCGAGCGCGTCATCAACGACCGCCGCGCCATGGGTCTCGGCGAAGCCAAGCTCGACTGGGGCATGGGCGAGCATCTCGCGTTCGCGTCACTGGTGGCATCGGGCTACGCCGTGCGTCTGACGGGCCAGGACTCGGGCCGCGGCACGTTCACGCACCGTCACGCGGTGCTGCACGACCAGAACCGCGAGCGCTGGAACGACGGCACGTACATTCCGCTGCAGAACATCGCGGAAGGCCAGGCCAAGTTCAATGTGATCGACTCCGTGTTGTCCGAAGAAGCGGTGCTCGGTTTCGAGTACGGCTATTCGACCGCCGAGCCGAACACGTTCGTCGCGTGGGAAGCGCAGTTCGGCGACTTCGTGAACGGCGCGCAGGTCGTGATCGACCAGTTCATCTCGTCGGGCGAAGTGAAGTGGGGCCGTGTCTCGGGCCTCACGATGCTGCTGCCGCACGGCTATGAAGGCCAGGGTCCGGAGCACTCGTCGGCGCGTATCGAGCGCTTCCTGCAACTGTGCGCGGACCACAACATGCAAGTGGTCCAGCCCACGACGCCGGCGCAGATCTTCCACTTGCTGCGCCGTCAGATGATCCGCCTGTTCCGCAAGCCGCTGATCATCGCCACGCCGAAGTCGCTGCTGCGTCACAAGGAAGCGGTGTCGGACCTGTCGGAACTGGCGAAGGGTTCGTTCCAGCCGGTCATCGGCGAAGTGGACGAGAGCATCGAGCCGAAGAAGGTCAAGCGCGTGATCTGCTGCTCGGGCCGCGTGTATTACGACATCGTCGCGCATCGCCGTGAAGCGAAGGCGAATGACGTCGCGATCGTCCGGATCGAGCAGCTGTATCCGTTCGCGCACAAGCAGTTCGACGCGGAACTCAAGAAGTACGAGAACGCGACGGAAGTCGTGTGGGTGCAGGACGAGCCGCAGAACCAGGGCGCCTGGTTCTACATCGAGCACCATCTGCGCGAAGGCATGCGCGAAGGCATGAAGCT
Organism: Caballeronia sp. LZ034LL; assembly: GCF_031451215.1. Classification (NCBI taxonomy): domain Bacteria; kingdom Pseudomonadati; phylum Pseudomonadota; class Betaproteobacteria; order Burkholderiales; family Burkholderiaceae; genus Caballeronia; species Caballeronia sp. LZ034LL. The sequence continues at coordinate 1,788,628 of NZ_JARUXR010000001.1, read as the reverse complement.
CGCCTACAGCGGCCGTCCGGCTTCGGCGTCGCCCGCGGTCGGCTACTACGCGAAGCACTACGAGCAGCAGAAGGCGCTCGTGGAAGGCGCGTTCGGCCGCCTGAAGGGCGCGCAGGTCATCGCGAAGTAAGCATCGCTTGAAGGAACCGGCTGAGCGCACGCTCGCCGGTTCTTCGCTCGAACACACACGAACACGCATCAGGACAATACAGAAATGGCTATCGTAGAAGTCAAGGTTCCCCAGCTTTCCGAGTCGGTCTCGGAAGCCACCATGCTGCAGTGGAAGAAGAAGCCGGGCGAGGCTGTCGCCCAGGACGAAATCCTCATCGAAATCGAAACCGACAAGGTCGTGCTCGAAGTGCCCGCGCCGTCGGCCGGCGTGCTCGCGCAAGTGATCAAGCATGACGGCGACATCGTCACCGCCGACGAAATCATCGCGAAGATCGACACCGAAGCGAAGGCCGGCGAAGCACCCGCCGCCGCCGCTGCCGGCGACGCCGAAGTGAAGCCCGCGCCGCAAGCCGAACCGGCTGCCGCCACGGCATCGGCTCCGGCTGCTGCCGCCAGCGCATCGACGGGCGGCGCCGCATCGCCGGCTGCGACCAAGATCCTGGCCGAGAAGGGCGTGTCGGCGGATCAGGTGTCGGGCTCGGGCCGCGACGGCCGCATCACGAAGGGCGACGCACTCGCCGCACAAGCGGGCGCACCCGCAGCTGCATCGGCCAAGCCCGCAGCAGCCCCGGCGCCCGCAAAGGCCGCGAAGCCTGCGCTGCCGCAAGTCAGCGCACCCGGTTCGGCCGACCAGTGGCTCAAGGACCGTCCGGAACAACGCGTGCCGATGTCGCGTCTGCGCGCCCGTATCGCCGAGCGTCTGCTCGAGTCGCAGCAGACCAACGCCATCCTGACGACGTTCAACGAAGTCAACATGGCGCCGGTCATGGAGCTGCGCAACAAGTACAAGGACCGCTTCGAGAAAGAACACGGCGTGAAGCTCGGCTTCATGTCGTTCTTCGTGAAGGCCGCCGTGCACGCGCTGAAGAAGTTCCCGCTCGTGAACGCGTCGATCGACGGTAACGACATCGTCTATCACGGCTACTTCGACATCGGTATTGCGGTCGGTTCGCCGCGCGGCCTGGTGGTGCCCATCCTGCGCAACGCAGACCAGATGAGCCTCGCCGACATCGAGAAGAAGATCGCCGAATTCGGCCAGAAGGCCAAGGACGGCAAGCTGTCGATCGAGGAAATGACGGGCGGCACGTTCTCCATCTCGAACGGCGGCGTGTTCGGCTCCATGCTCTCGACACCGATCATCAACCCGCCGCAGTCGGCCATTCTCGGCGTGCACGCGACGAAGGAACGCGCGGTCGTGGAGAACGGCCAGATCGTCATCCGTCCGATGAACTATCTCGCCATGTCGTACGACCACCGCATCATCGACGGCCGCGAAGCCGTGCTGTCGCTGGTCGCGATGAAGGATGCGCTGGAAGATCCGGCCCGTCTGCTGCTGGACCTGTAAGAACTCAGTGCCTTCGGGCGCGCGCGATAGGCTCGCGCGCGCCTTCGGAAAGGCGTCTCCGCAAGAGCGGAGTCACGATCAAGGAAAGTCATGTCCAAGGAATTTGATGTCGTCGTGATCGGCGCGGGCCCGGGCGGCTATATCGCGGCGATTCGCGCAGCGCAACTCGGCAAGACGGTTGCGTGTATCGAGAAGTGGAAGAACCCGGCGGGCGCATTGAAGCTCGGCGGCACCTGCCTCAACGTGGGCTGCATTCCGTCGAAGGCGCTGCTGGCGTCGTCGGAGGAGTTCGAGAACACGTCGAAGCATCTGGCCGACCACGGCATCACTGTGTCGGACGTAAAGCTCGATGTTTCGAAGATGCTGGCCCGCAAGGACGGCATCGTCGAGAAGATGACCAAGGGCATCGAATTCCTGTTCCGCAAGAACAAGATCACCTGGCTCAAGGGCCATGGCAAGTTCACCGGCAAGAACGACGCCGGCGTGCAGATCGAAGTGTCGGGCGAAGGCGAGACGGAAGTCGTCACGGCGAAGAACGTGATCATTGCGACGGGCTCGAAGGCGCGTCATCTGCCGAACATCCCGGTCGACAACAAGATCGTCGCGGACAACGAAGGCGCGCTGTCGTTCGACGCCGTGCCGAAGAAGCTCGCCGTGATCGGCGCGGGCGTGATCGGTCTGGAACTCGGTTCGGTGTGGCGCCGCCTGGGCGCGGACGTGACGGTGCTCGAAGCACTGCCGCAGTTCCTTGGCGCAGCAGACGAAGCGCTGGCGAAGGAAGCCGCCAAGCAGTTCAAGAAGCAGGGTCTCGACATTCACCTCGGCGTGAAGATCGGCGAAGTGAAGACGTCGGACGCGGGCGTGTCGATCGCCTACACGGACAATGCGGGCAACGCGAAAGAGCTGGAAGCGGATCGCCTGATCGTGTCGATCGGCCGCGTGCCGAACACCGACAACCTCGGTCTGGAAGCCATCGGCCTGAAGGCCAACGAGCGCGGCTTCATCGACGTGGACGATCACTGCGCGACCAGCGTGCCGGGCGTCTACGCGATCGGCGACGTGGTGCGCGGCCCGATGCTCGCGCACAAGGCGGAAGACGAAGGCGTGGCAGTGGCGGAGATCATCGACGGTCAGAAGCCGCATATCGACTACAACTGCGTGCCGTGGGTCATCTACACGGAACCGGAAATTGCGTGGGTCGGCAAGACGGAACAGCAGCTCAAGGCCGAAGGCCGAGAGATCAAGACCGGCCAGTTCCCGATGATGGCCAACGGCCGCGCGCTGGGTATCGGCAAGGCGGAAGGCTTCGTCAAGATGATCGCGGACGCGAAGACCGACGAGATCCTCGGCGTGCACGTGATTGCGGCGGACGCATCGGACCTGATCGCGGAAGCGGTCGTGGCGATGGAGTTCAAGGCGGCCTCGGAAGATATCGGCCGGATCTGCCATCCGCATCCGTCGCTGTCGGAAGTGATGCGTGAAGCGGCGCTCGCCGTCGACAAGCGCGCGCTGAACATGTAAGCAGCTCGGCTTCGGGCAATACGCAAGGCATCGCAACGAAGGCGAGCGGATCAAACCGCTCGCCTTCGTCACTTTCAACGTCATCGACGCACAGACGCGGCATCATGAACGTCACCGAATACTACGAAAACGAACTGCGCACGCGGGGTTATCAATCGGACGAGGCCCAGCTCGCGGCGGTCGCGCGTCTGCAGCGCTGCTATGACGAGTGGGTCGCCTACAAGGCGCGCCGCTCGAACGCGCTGAAGAAGTTCCTGGTGCGCCCGGAGTTGCCGCGCGGCGCGTATCTGTGGGGCGGCGTCGGGCGCGGCAAGAGCTTCCTGATGGACAGCTTCTATGCGGTCGTGCCGGTGCAGCGCAAGACGCGCCTGCATTTTCACGAGTTCATGCGCGAGGTGCATCGCCAGCTGGAAGAGCTGAAAGGCCAGGCCGATCCGCTCGACGAAGTCGCGAAACGCATTGCGAAGCGCTATCGGCTGATCTGCTTCGACGAGTTCCACGTGTCCGACATCGCCGACGCGATGATCCTCTATCGCCTGCTGGACCGTCTGTTCAAGGCGGGCGTGCAGTTCGTGATGACGTCCAACTACGAGCCGGACACGCTGTATCCGGAAGGGCTGCATCGCGACCGCCTGCTGCCCGCCATCGAATTGCTGAAGGAGCATCTCGACGTGCTCAACGTCGATGCCGGCACCGACTATCGCAAGCGCACGCTGTCGCAGGTGAAGGCGTATCACACGCCGCTCGGCGCGACGGCGAGCGAGGCCTTGCGCGCCGATTTCGCGAAGCTCGCGGCGGTGCCCGACGAGAGTCCGATCCTGCACATCGAGAAGCGCGAGATCAAGGCGCTGCGTCGCGCGGATGGTGTCGTCTGGTTCGACTTCGCGACGCTGTGCGGCGGTCCGCGCTCGCAGAACGACTACCTCGAACTGGCGAACCGGTTTCACGCGGTGATCCTGTCCGATGTTCCGCAGATGAGTCCGCGCATGGCCTCGGAAGCGCGCCGCTTCACGTGGCTCATCGACGTGTTCTATGACCACAAGGTCAAGCTGCTGATGTCCGCCGCGGTGCCGGCAGAGGAGCTTTACGTCGAAGGACCGATGGCGAACGAATTCGCGCGCACTGTTTCGCGGATCGTCGAAATGCAGTCGAAGGAATACCTCGAAGCGCCACGCCGGGTCGCGGATATTACATTTAATTAATAAGAGAACAGGCGAAGGACGACCGTCCAAACGGCGTAAGGCTAGAGGGCATTTTCAAGATTCGGATCACTCTGATGTGCGGGCTGGCAGGGACTCGGTATTGTCGATCCCGGTTATCAGTCAGCGATTGGAGAGATGAACGTGAAGCCCTACCGCGATATGTCCGACGATGAATGGCAGATGGTGGCGCCGCTGCTTCCCGAACTACGGCCGCGCTCGGAGTTGCGCGGCCGGCCGCTCGCCAATACGCGCGCGGTACTCAATGGCGTGCTGTGGGTGATGTACAGCGGCGCGTCGTGGTCCACCTTGCCGCGCAAGTACCCGTCGTATCAGACGTGTCATCGGCGTTTCAAGGCCTGGTATGAATCGGGTGTGCTGTTGCGCGTGATGACGCAGTTGTTCGGGCCATCGGGTGAATCGCTGTACACGCTGATGATGTCGCGCATGCGCGTGCCCGCGGAGTTCGAACACGCGGCTTCATGTGCGCTCGAAGAGGTGCAGGCCGAAGTGGCGGAACGGCAGGCTGCTTGAGCCCGCCGCCCGTCGGCTTTACTGCTGCCGCAGCCAGGTCTGCGAACGACCCAGCAGCGACACGCCGATGAACCCGCGCACCACGAGTTTCTGGCCGTTGTCGTCGAGCTTCATCTTGCACTTGTACAGCTTGCCGCTGTCCGGATCGAGGATATGGCCGCCGTCCCACGTGTCGCCGTCCTGACGCATGCCCGTGATGATCGTCATGCCCTTGACCAGCTGATCGTGGCGTTCGTCGGTGCAGGCGGTGCAGCGCTTGTCCGGTTGATCGAATTCGCCGATGCCGCGCACCACCTTGCCGGACAGCTGGCCGTTGCCTTCGTCGACGATCTGGATGATCGCCTTCGGCTTGCCGCTTTGATCGTCGATGGTTTGCCAGGTGCCGACCGGCGTGGCGTTTTGCGCGAACGCGCTGGCGGCCAGCATCGTGCACAGCATGCCGAGCAGGGAACGCACGCCGCGCGGACCGATGAAACGGGTCATGTTGCCTCCTTGTTCTGATTTTGATTGTGGCCGGCCGGGCGCGCGCACGCTGCCGCCGGACCGGCTCAGCATACGGGAAAGCGACGCGCGGATTCGAGAGGGAAGCTTCTAGTCGTGCCAGCGCGCGCCCGCGCGGGTCCGCCTTAGCCCTTGCGCGCCAGTCCCGCCTGAAGCGTGGCGAAGGTACGCTCGTCGGTGCGATCGAAGTGCAGCGGTGTTACCGCGACACGTCCGGAACCCACCACCGCGGTCTCGCTATCGGGCGAATTCGGACGCGGGCCGCGCTGGAAGCGCAGCCAGTGATAGTCGATGCCGCGCGGATCCACCTCGGCGACCACGTCGATGCCTTCGACCAGACCCACGCCCTGGCGCGTGACCGTGAGCGGTCCGGCGGCGGAGGCATCGCAGTCGGGGAAGTTGACGTTCAGGCAGGTGGGCGCGTCGTGCGAGATCGCCAGCAACTGACGGATCACGCCGGGCGCGAGCATGCGCGCCGTGTCCCAGCGGACGTTGTCGCGATCGCGAAAGGTCTGGCTGAGCGCAATGGAAGGCAAGCCGAGCAGCAAGCCCGTCATCGCGGCGCCCACGGTGCCCGAGAACATCGTCTCCACACCGAGGTTCGCGCCGCGATTGATGCCGGACAGCACGAGCGTGGGCGGCGCGTCCTTCATGAGGTGGCGCGCGGCCATTACGACACAGTCGCCGGGCGTGCCCTGCACGCCGAAGCGTCGCTCGCTCCGGCGCGATACGCGCAGCGGCGAATGCAGGCTGATGGAATGCGAGGTGCCGCTCTGGTCGTGCTCCGGCGCGACCACCCAGACCTCGTGCCCGAGTTCGGACGCCACGGCCTCGAGGACGGCCAGTCCGGGGGCGTCGATGCCGTCGTCGTTGGTGATGAGCACGCGTTGCAAGATGGGCGAAGAGGCGGACATCGCGAATCACTCCTGGTCGATGGTGAAAGGGATCGACCGATTATTGCAGAGTTCGCATGACGGGGCCTTCGCGTCCCCGATACAACGGGCTTACTTGACGCCCAGACCGCGCAGGACAGCGTTGCCGTTTTCGGTCAGGCGCACCTGGGGGCCGCTCGCGTCCGGCGACACGATCTCGACATAGCCATACTCCTGCAGCGAGGCGACGTCGGGCGTGGCCGCCATGACGTCGATGGGCGCGTGCAGCAGCAGGAGCAGCGTGGCGATTTCGTGATGGCTGAGGAGCCGCTTGATGGCTCGGACGGGAGCCGAAGCCGGACGGACGAAGTTCATTGTATTTCCTCAAGTGTGCATGACGATGTGCGGCGCCTGGGTCCCGGCGATACCGGGGTGTAGCGCGTGCTTTGATGTCGATGGAATGCGCGCAGGTTATCGGCCGACACTTAGGCGAGACTTAAAAATCGCGCTCCACGCCCGCCGCAGTTGTTACATTGAATGTCACGTCTTGCACGCACATTGCGCCGCCTTGCAAGCGTCGCGCTCAGAAGCGATAGTCGGGGTTTTTCGGGTCGAACGTGAGGTCGTCGAACGGCATGGGCTCGACGCGCTCGAACACCACGCTTTCGAAGATTTCGCCGTCGTTGTCGAAGGATTCGAGCGAGCGGAAGAACGGGCGCTCGAGATCGAGGCCAAGCACTTCCTTTTTCGCATAGAACGCCGGCTGGCCGGTCGGTGTCTCGTAGGTGAGCGCCACCACGCGCACGCCGCGCACGGTCTTCACTTCGATATCCGCCGGCTGCGTGATGCCCGCTTCCGCAAAGCGCTGCCCTTCGTCGATGAAACGCCGGGTGATCGCCTCGACGCCCAGCTCGCGGATCGAATGATTCGACTGCGAACGCGCAAGCGTGCCGTTCACCGAGGTCCAGATGGGCAGCACGCCCAGGAAACCGCCCAGATGGCCGTAGAGCTGGTCGGGACGTTTCGAGTCGTCGTAGATGATTTCCTGGCCCGCGTGCGCGCCGTCGGGCAGCCAGCGCGCATAGATGCGCAGCGGTTCGCGCGTGACCCGCACGAGCATGTGATCGGCACGCTTCGGCCACGCGCCCTTGATCCGCTCGCGCCGCACCATCGTGAACTCGTAGGACGCGAAGGCACTCAAGCCTTGTTCGAGATAGCGCGGCAGCGCGCCCGGATCGAGCGCGCGGAACAGCGCGACGAGCTGGGCATCGTCGAGTCTCGCGAGTGCGCCGCTCGACGCCGCCTGCGCGAGCCACTGCGCCTGGCCCGCGGCGTCGAGATTCGCGGGCAGCACGGCGGCGGCGGTCGCGGAGGCAATGGGCGGCGTGTCAGGCGTCTGGGCGCATGAAAGCGCGCTGGCGAAAATCGCACACGCCTGGAGCGCGGCGCAGGCGTTTCGCAAGGTCGAAGCGCCACGGCGTCGCGTGTGCGGCATCAGGTTCTCCGATGATCAGTCCGGCGGGTTCATCGGCGCCTTGCTTTCGCGCAGCTTGCGCCGCAACACCTTGCCGATGGTCGTCTGCGGCAGCGCGTCGCGGAACTCGACGAAGGCGGGCACCTTGTAGCCGGTCAGGTGTAAACGGGCGAACTTCACCAGTTCTTCCATCGTCAGCGATTCATCGCGCTTCACGACGAATACCTTGACGCGTTCGCCGGTCACCGGGTCCGGCACGCCGACCGCCGCGACCGCGCGCACCTTCGGATGCGCGGCGAGCACGTCCTCGATCTCGTTCGGATACACGTTGAAGCCCGACACGATCATCATGTCCTTCTTGCGGTCGATGAGACGGATGAAGCCGCGCGCATCCATCACGCCGATATCGCCGGTGGCGAGCCAGCCGTCGGCGTCAATGACTTTCGCGGTGTCTTCCGGCCGGTTCCAGTAGCCTTTCATCACCTGCGGGCCGTGCACGCAGAGTTCACCCGCTTCGTCGACCGCCGCCCAAGTGCCGTCTTCGCGGCGCAGGCGCACCAGCGTGGAGGCCACCGGCAGCCCGATGGTGCCGTCGAATGCATGACCGCCGTGCGCATCGAGCGGCGTGGCGCAGACGAGCGGCGCGCACTCGGTCAGGCCATAACCTTCGATGAGCGTCTGTCCCGTCAGTTCCTTGAAGCGCGTGGCCACGGTGCGCTGCGTCGCCATGCCGCCGGCCATCGCGAGCTTGAGCGAGGAGAAGTCGCGCCGGCGAAAGTCGTCGTTGTCGAGCAGTGCGCTGTAGAGCGTATTGAGCGCGGTAATGGCCGTGAAGTTCTCGTGCCGCAACGCGCGCATCAGCGCATGCAGGTCGCGCGGATTGACGATCAGCACGTTGCGTGCGCCGATCGCGAGGAAGGTCAGCGCATTCACCGTCAGCGAATAGATGTGATAGAGCGGCAAGGGCGTGACGACGATCTCGCGCCCGTCGACGAGCCGGCTGCGCGCCCAGCCGAGTGCCTGCAGCAGGTTGGCGATCACGTTGCGATGCGTGAGCATCGCGCCCTTCGCGGTGCCGGTGGTGCCGCCCGTGTACTGGATGAACGCGATGTCGCCGAGACCCACGCGCACGGGTTCGAAGCGGCGCCGCGCACCGCGCGCGAGCGCCTGCGGCAGGCGCACGGCATCGGGCAGGGCGTAGGCGGGCACCTGTTTTTTGACATGCCGGAGGATGAGGTCGAGCACGCGGCCCTTGAGATTGAGGCCGCCGCCGAGCAGATCGCCGATGCCGGTCACGATGACATTGCGCACCCGCGTCCCCGGCTGTGCGTCCTGCACGGTCTTCGCGAAGTTCTCGAACACGACGACCGTCTGCGCGCCGCTGTCCTTCAGTTGATGACCGAGCTCGCGCACGGTATAGAGCGGATTGACGTTGACGACGATCGCGCCCGCGAGCAGCGTGCCGAAGAGCGTGACGGGATAGGCGAGGGTATTGGGCATCATCAGCGCGACGCGATCGCCGGGCTTCACGCCGATGCCTTGCAGATACGACGCGAACGCATGCGCGTGCGCGCCGAGGGTCGCGAAGCTCATCTCGGAGCCGAGGCTCACGAAGGCGATGTGTTCGCGAAAGCGCGCGACGCAGTCGTCGAAGAAATGCGCGAGCGAGCGATAGCGTTCGGGATCGATCTCGCGCGCCACGTCCGGCGGATACGACGCGTACCAGATGCCGTCCGTCGCGTGCGGCTCGAACGCCGCGCGCGGCCCTGCGTGTCCCGGGCTCATGCGTGTCTCCGTTGGCGCGCCTGATCCGCCGCGCCTTTTATTTTTGCTGCTGCTTTTGCTACGTGCTAATCAACGTTCCAGTATCGCCACGATGCCCTGGCCGCCTGCCGCGCAAATCGAGATCAGGCCGCACAGCGGCTGGCCGTCGGCACGCGGCGGCGCGTGGGCCAGCATCTTCGCGAGCGTGCCCACGATGCGTCCGCCCGTCGCCGCAAACGGATGGCCGGTCGCAAGCGAGCTGCCGTTCACGTTGAGACGCTCGCGCGGGATCGCGCCGAGGGGGCCGTCCAGGCCCAGCGCGGTGCGGCAGTATTCGTCGTCTTCCCATGCGGCGAGCGTGCACAGCACCTGCGCGGCGAACGCTTCGTGAATCTCGTAGAAGTCGAAGTCCTGCAGCGTGAGGCCGGCGCGCGCCAGCATCGCCGGCACTGCGTAGGCGGGCGCCATCAGCAGGCCTTCGCGCTGGTCGAAGAAATCGACGGCCGCCGTCGCCGAAAAACTCAGGAACGCCTGCACCGGCAACCCACGTTCGGCGGCCCATTGCTCGGACGCGAGCAGCACCGCCGAGGCGCCGTCGGTGAGCGGCGTCGAATTGCCCGCGGTCAGCGTGCCGGCGTCGCGGTCGAAGACAGGCTTCAGTTGTGCGAGCCGGTCGGACGACAGATCGGGCCGCAGCGTGTTGTCGTGCGTGAGTCCCTTGTAGGGCGTCATCAGGTCGTTGAAGAACCCGCGCGCATAGGCCGCGGCCAGCTTCATGTGGCTTTCCAGCGCGAGCGCGTCCTGGGCCTCGCGCGAGATCTTCCAGCGCTTGGCCATCAGCTCGCAGTGCTCGCCCATCGAGAGGCCGGTGCGCGGCTCCGCGTTGCGCGGCAATTGCGGCTTGAAGAACATGCCGGGCCGGAGCTTCGCGAGTGCGCCGACGCGCTGTCCCGCCGAGCGCCCGCGATGCGCTTCGAGCAGGATCCGCCGCATCCGTTCGTTCACGGCGATGGGCGCGTCGGAAGCCGTATCGACACCGCCCGCGATGCCCATCTCGATCTGCCCGAGGGCGATCTTGTTGGCGACCAGGATCGCCGTTTCGAGGCCGGTGCCGCAAGCCTGTTGCACGTCGTAGGCGGGCGTTTCCCGCGCCAGCGTGGTCGAGAGCGCCGCCTCGCGCGTCAGGTTGAAGTCGCGCGAATGCTTGACGACCGCGCCCGCAGCGACTTCGCCTGCGCGCATGCCGTGCAGGTCGAAGCGGTCGACCAGCCCTTGCAGCGCGAAGCTCAGCATGTCCTGATTCGACGCCTGTGCATACGCCGTGTTCGCGCGCGCAAACGGAATCCGGTTGCTGCCGATGATCGCGACACGGCGCACGGCATTCATGGCAGCTCCCATTCGAAGTGGCCGCGCAGATGCGGAACATCGCCCGCGATATCGCGCACTTCGAAATCGCGCGCGACGGACGAGGGTGCCGCGCTCCACAGCGTCGCTTCGCCGGGCAGGTACAGCGGCGTCTTGAAATCGCCGTGCGCGTGACCGGCGGCCAGCGCCTTGACCGGATGCAGCGCCGCGAGCGTGCGCGCCAGCGTCCACATGCCGTGGGCGATCGCGCGCGGAAAGCCGAACGCCTTTGCCGTGAGCATGTGCAGGTGGATCGGATTGAAGTCGCCGGATGCTTTCGCATAATCGCGGCCGAGTTGCGGCGGCAGTTGCCAGCGCGCTTCGCGGGCAAGCAGCGGGCGGGCGACTGCCTCGACCGCATCCGGCGCGTCAGGAGCGCTCGCGCTGCGCACGCCGCGCTTCAGGTAGACGCTGTCGCCGTCCCAGACGGCTTCGCCGCGCCGGAAAATGCGCGTGTGCAGCGAGAAGGCCTGACCTTTCTGATGCGGCATCAGCGGCCCGCATTCGACTTCGATGCGCAGCGCCTGTCCCGCCATCAGCGGACGGCGCAGGTGCACGCGGTTCGAGAGATGCACGACGCCGAGCGCGGACCACGGAAACGACGGATCGGTCAGCATCATCAGATGCAGTGGAAACGCCAGCACGTGCGGAAAGGTGAGCGGCACGCCCTGCTCAGGAATGAAGCCGCAGACGCGCGCATAACGGCCGATGGCCTCGGGGTCGAGCTTGACATCGGGCCGCACCAGCCGGATGGCAGGCAGTTGCGGCGCGTGGCTGCGCCGGAACAAGCCGGGCAGCGCGCGGCCGTAGAGCCGGGCGGGCGGCGGCAAGGTCTCGACGACGACGGTGCGGGCGCGCGGCAGGGTCGGTGCGTGCATGGCGGGCTGGCTCCTCACGCGCCGATCAGGCTCTGACCGCACACGCGCACCACGTTGCCCGTGATGCCCGCGCTGCCCGGGCTCGCGAGCCAGGCGACGGTCTCGGCGACATCGACGGGCAGGCCGCCCTGGCCCATCGAATTGAGCCGCCGGCCGGCCTCGCGCACGCTGAACGGCATGCGCGCGGTCATGTGCGTTTCGATGAAGCCTGGCGCCACCGCGTTGATCGTGATGCCGCGCGCGCGGAGTGGCGGCGCCATCGCATGCACGCGGCCGATCACGCCGGCTTTCGAGGTCGCGTAGTTGGTCTGGCCGCGATTGCCCGCGATGCCGCTGATCGACGACACCGCGACGATGCGTCCGCCGTGCTGCAGGACGTTTCCGGCGAGTAGCGCCTCGTCGATGCGCGCCTGCGCCAGCAGGTTGATGTCGATCACGCTGTCCCACAGTTCCGCGCTCATGCGCGCGATGGTCTTGTCGCGCGTGATGCCCGCGTTGTGCACGACGATATCGATGCCGCCCGCTGCCCGCAGCGCGGCGGCGATGGCCTCGGGCGCCTCGGGTGCGGCGATGTCCGCGATGAGCGCTGCATGCGCGCCGCCCGAAGGCGACGCGTCTTCGATCGACAGCATGGTCTGGTCGAGCGCGTCGCGGGCGGCTTCGACATCGAGCCCGGTGACGATCGCCCCATGCCCGGCCAGCACCGCCGCGATCGCCGCGCCGATGCCGCGCGCCGCGCCCGTCACCAGCGCGCGCCGGCCCGCGAGCGGTTTGCTCCAGTCGAGAGGTACGGCGGAAGGGTTGGACGGAGCGTCGAGCGTGACCACCTGTCCCGACACATAAGCGGAGCGCGGCGAGAGAAAGAAGCGCAGCGCGGCTTCGAGGTCCGCACCTTCGGCCACGCGCAGCAGGTTCGACGTGATGCCGTTGCGCGCCTCCTTGCCGAGCGAGCGCACCAGGCCTTCCAGCGCATGTTGCGCAGTGCTGGCGGCGACGCTCGTGCAGGTCCCGGGCGGCCGCCCCAGCACGACGATGCGTCCGCTTTTCGCAAGCGAGCGCAGCGCGTCGTGGAAGAAGGCATACACCGCGTGAAGCTGGCTGCTGTCCTCGATGCCGGTCGCGTCGAAGATCAAGGCCTGCACGCGATCATCCGTGCGGGCATCGTCGCGCGCGCTGCTCGCGCGCGGCTCGAAGCGTCCGCTCATCGCGCCGTGGCGCGCGGCGACCGGCAGCCAGCCGGCCGCGCTTGCGTGCGCGACGCCCGTCATGCCGAGCGCAGCGAGCACGTTCATGAGGGCGTCGAAGAGAGCGGGTGATGGCCCCGCGCCGATTGCAGCAAGGCCATGGAATTCGGGCTCGCCGGGGCGCAGGCGACGCAGCATGGAGGGACGCGGCAGCCCGAGCGAGCGGGCAATGCTCATGCCGAAAGGCGAATTGACGAAGTCGAGGTAGCGGTCTTTCATCGATTGGCGTTCGGTCGTCGGGCGGCGCGGAGGAGGTCTCCTGGATCGACGGGCACGGGCCGCGGTTCAGGCGATCGTCTCGGGCGCCTGTTGTTCGAGCGCCTCGCGACGTTTCTGCAATGCTTCGAGGATACCGAAGTCTGCAGAAAAATCATCGACTTTCACGGCTTCGCGTGCATGGACGGCCCATTCGGCCAGCAGACTCCGCTCGCCCGCATCGATCAGACCGCGCGCCTCGGCCGTCCGCGCCCAGGCCTCGACGGCCTCCGGGCTCTGCGGCAGCGGGGCAATCTGGCCGGCTTTCACGGCATCGCGCAGACGGGTTTCGACGGCGGCGACAGCGGGCGTCAACGCCAGCAGTTTCTCGCCGCGCGCGATCGGATCGTGCTCGTTCGGCGAAACGTGCGCTCCCGCGACCAGCCGCTCGCGCGCCTCGCCCGGCGTTTGCAGCAGGCGCGCGACTTCATTGCCGAGGGCATCGGCGCAGGGTCCGTGCGGCAGGCCGAACGGAAACGCCAGCGCGCGCAGGAACCCGGACGCGGCGCGGTTGGGCGTGTTGGCGAGCAGGCCGTCGAACGCCATGCACGCCTGATGCAGCGCATCCTCGACGCCCCAGCGCACCAGCGGCAGGTCGCTTTCCGGGCGGCCTTCGTCTTCGAAACGCTTGAGCGTCGCGGAGACGAGATAGAGCTGCGAAAGGATGTCGCCCAGCCGCGCGGACAGACGCTCGCGCCGCTTCAACTCGCCGCCCAGCACGAGCATGGAGACATCGGCGCACAACGCGAAGGCCGTCGAGAGCCGCGTCGCCGCGCGATAGTACGGCGCGAGACGCGCATCGGCGCGCACCGGCCGGCGGATCAGCGCGCCGCCGCCGCACGCGTACACCAGACTGCGCAGCGCGTTGGACGCGAGAAAGCTCGCGTGGCCGAAGAAGGCGTCATCGAACGCGTGCAGCGCGCGCGCCTGATCGGCCTCGCGCGCCGCGGCCATTTCCTTGAGCACGTAAGGATGGCAGCGGATCGCCCCCTGGCCGAAGATGATCAGGCAGCGCGTCAGGATGTTCGCGCCTTCGACGGTGATCGAGATCGGCATCTGCTGGTAGGCGCGCGCCAGGAAGTTCGACGGCCCCATGCAGATGCCCTTGCCCGCGACGACGTCCATGCCGTCGTTGATGACCTTGCGGGCGCGCTCGGTGATGTGATATTTCGCGATCGCGGAGATGACCGACGGTTTCTCGCCGAGATCTACCGCCTGCGCCGACAGGCGGCGCGCGGCGTCCATCACGTAGAGATTGCCGCCCATGCGGCCGAGCGCTTCCTGGATGCCCTCGAAGCGCCCGACCGGCATGCGGAACTGGCGCCGCGCCGCCGCGTAGGCGCCGGTGCCGCGCACCGCGAGCTTCGCCATGCCGACATTCGACGACGGCAGCGAGATCGCCCGGCCCGCGGCCAGGCACTCCATCAACATGCGCCAGCCGCGGCCCACCTGCGCACGTCCGCCGATGACCCAGTTGAGCGGGATGAAGACGTCGGTGCCCCAGTTCGGTCCGTTCTGGAAGACCGCGTTCAACGGCCAGTGGCGCCGGCCGATATGCACACCCGGATGACGCGTCGGGATCAGCGCGCAGGTGATGCCGGGCGCGTCGTCGGGACCGAGCAGATGCTCCGGGTCGAGCGCGCGGAACGCGAGGCCGAGCACGGTGGCGATCGGGCCCAGCGTGATGTAGCGCTTGTTCCAGGTGACGCGGAAACCGAGCGTCTCGCGTCCTTCGTGCAGCCCGCGGCACACGATGCCGACATCGGGAATCGCGGCGGCATCGGAGCCGGCATAGGGGCTCGTCAGCGCGAAGCAGGGAATCTCTTCGCCGCGCGCGAGCCGCGGCAGATAGTGGTTCTTCTGTTCCTCGGTGCCGTAGTGCAGCAGGAGTTCGGCCGGGCCGAGCGAGTTCGGGACCATCACGGAGACGGCAGCCGCCGATGAGTGCGTCGACAGCTTCATGATGACCTGCGAATGCGCATACGCCGAGAAGGCCTTTCCGCCATAGCGCTTCGGAATGATCATGCCGAGGAAGCCTTGCTCCTTCACGTACTGCCATGCCTGCGGCGACAGATCCTGCCAGACCGCCGTGGTGTCCCAGTCGTTGGCGAGTTCGCAAAGACGCGCGCATTCGTTGTCGATGAAGCTTTGTTCCTCAGGCGTGAGCGTCGGCGCGCCGTGCGCGAGCAACGCATCCCAGTGCGGGCGTCCGGAGAACAGCTCGGCGTCCCACCAGACCGTGCCGGCTTCGATGGCATCGCGCTCAGTCGAGGACATGTCCGGCAGGATGCGGCGGAACACGGCGAACACGTGCCGGCTGAGCAGCGCGCGGCGCAGCGGGCGGATCGCCAGCAGCAGTGCGGGCAGCACGAAGACGATGGCCAGCAATGCCGCTGCCGCCATTCCCGTCACGCTGGTCAAGGGACCCGCGCCGACCCAGAGTGCGAATGCCGCAAGCCACACGAGCGCGGGTGCGCGGCAGAACGTCAGCGCGCCGGTAAGCAGCAGGAAGATGACGACGTACAGAGCCAGCATCACGGCCTCCGGGACCAGAAGCCTCGGGCACGAGGCTCTCCATGTCGATGGAAGCAGCACGTCACGTGCCGTCCGTGTTGATGCGTGCCTCTAAACAGATGAACAGCGTGGAAGCCAGTGGTCAGGCAGAGGCTTGATCGGGAGGTATGCCGCTCCAGGCTGCGATAACTCTGAAAAACTCAAAATGGGGAAATTTCGCGTTTCGAGTTGGGACCGGGCGAGCAAGAATGGGTGCGTTTCGGTCTCGCGCATGGCCTCGAAGGCCGGTGTGCCGCCGTCGATATCGATCCCCGCGCGGAGCGGGGATCAAAAGGGCGCTGTGGGTTCATCTTGCCGGAGTCCACCACAGCCAGTCACAACTCGGAGTGCTTCTAGTTGCGACCACCTGCACGTGCACGTGGTTGGAGGAGCATAGTTGAACTCGAACCATCTCGATCACTTGGAGAGGCTAAACATAGGCGCTGTTCCGGTTGAAGCCACGTTTCCGGACTGGGCCTGCATGCAGGGTTACGTGCTCTATATTTTCTTCGGGACGAACGGCGCATGCCGTTACCTGCGCGTGCCGCTGGACGAATCGCTGATCGCGACGATCCAGGCCGCGGGCTGCGCGAGCGGCTTCTCGCTGTACCGGGATCCTGGAGGACGCCTGACGTCGGTCGGGAGGTACATCGGACTCGTCTGTCTGGAGCAGGCCATCCCGCCGGCTGCGATCTGCCAGGAACTCGGCGTGCCCGAACGCATCCTGAACCGCCTGCGACGCGAGCGGGAGGCGTGTGCCGCTCATGCGCACGAGGACAGCGCGTTTCAGAGCCTGCGGACGCTCGCGCTCAAGGGTGAGATCAAGGCATAGCAGTGATCGGAAGGGGCGAGGTGCGCGGATAAGGTCCGCGCGCCTGGTCGATCCCGCATTGCGCGCAGCGTCTAGCTGCCGGCGCCCGCGCTTTCCGCCGATCGCGTCATGTCGATACCCCTGCGTTCGCGGCTGAAGAAGATGAGCCCCGCGATCACCACCGCGACCACGCCCGCGACAATCGCCATGGCCATGCCGTAGTTGTTGCCGTGCGATGTGGCGATCTCAGCCTGCATCGTCGCATTGACGGCGGCAAGCAGGTTGCCGAGCTGATAGACGAGTCCGGGGAAGGTCGCGCGAATCTCGTCGGGGGAGATCTCGTTCAGGTGCACGGGAATCACGCCCCACGCGCCCTGCACGGAGATCTGCATGAGGAACGCGCCGATCGCCAGCATGACCGGCGTCGTCGAGAAGGCCCAGAGGTACAGCACCGGCAACGCGATAAGTGCGGCGATGAAGATCGTCAGACGCCGCCCGATCTTCTCGGACAGCGACCCGAAGAACAGCCCGCCGACAATCGCGCCGATGTTGAGCACGATCGTGATGACCGACACGGTGTGCGGATCGAAATGATGCTGCTCGCGCAGGAAGGTCGGATAGAGATCCTGCGTGCCGTGCGAGAAGAAGTTGAACGCGGTCATCAGCACGATTGCATAGAGCGACAGCGTCCAGTTCCGCTTGAGCGTGGCGATGAGGCTCGGGCGCGGGCGCTTTTCCATCGCGCGCCAGGCGGGGGATTCGGGAACATGCGCGCGGATGTAGAGCACGAGCAGGGCCGGGATCACGCCGACGAAGAACATGCCGCGCCAGCCCACGAACTGGTACAGCACGCCGAAAACAATCGAGGCCAGCAGGTAGCCGCTGGGATAGCCCGCCTGCAGCAGGCCGGACACGAAGCCGCGCGCCGAAGGCGGCACGGTTTCCATGGTCAGCGCGGAACCGACGCCCCATTCGCCGCCCATCGCGATGCCGAACAGCGCACGCAGGACCAGCAGTGTCATCAGGTTGGGCGAGAGGCCGGAGAGCAGCTCCAGCATCGAATAGATCGCGATGTTGACCATCAGTGTCGGGCGGCGGCCGAACTTGTCGGCGAGGCGTCCGAATATCAGCGCGCCGAGCGGGCGCATGGCCAGCGTCAGCGTAATGGCGAATGCGACGTCGGGGATTTTCGTATTGAATTCGGCGGCGATGTCTTTCAATACGAAAACCATCAGGAAGAAATCGAATGCGTCGAGCGTCCAGCCCAGATAAGCGGCGATCGTTACGTTTCTCTGTTCGCGCGTCCAGTTCATTGCCACGTGCTCCGTTGGAATTGTTTGAATCGAATTGGCAGATCAACAGAGAGCGACGCAGCAATATATGCGCCGCCCGCAGGCGCGACGGCTCACCGGCCCCGCGCAACGGCGAGTCTACGGCGGCCGGCCAACTCATGCTTGATCAAACTGCTCTTGTTTGGAGCAGACTGGCAGTGAATCTGAATCAATTAATACACGAGTGATTCAGTTTCGTTGATTTCGGTGAGTGCGTGAATCATTAATGAAAGAAAACATCCCGAGATATGCAAGATTCTGAAGAGTCTCTGAATGTGACGCTGGTTTGGATACTGGCAAAACTCGTCATTAATACAGAGACAGGGCGAATGCCGGGCTGGCCCAGCCGCCGCTCCAGTTCCGGTCAGCGGCAGGCATCGCCTGGCCGCCATAGATCACCGATTCGTCCTGGTTCTGATACGTCATCCACGGAACGGTACCGGTCTGATCGACGCCGGGCTGGGAGAAATCGCAGATCCCGGAAGGGAAGATCGCCTGCATCTGGGCCCATTGCTGATCGCTGAATGGAATCGGACCGTAATTGTCCGACCGGTTCAGCGACTTGCGCCCGCACTTGTTGACATCCATCGCAACGGACTGCCTCGCCACGATGCGCGGCGTCTGATAGACCGGTATGACGCTGTTGCTGCACAGCCCAGGCTGAAGGTTGCCGCTTGCATCGAAGCAGCTGTCCACGGCGTTCGCGGGCTTGTCCGCCGACACTTTCTGCGCGAGCGATAGCGCACTGGCGTCGGCCTCGATGTTGTTCAGCCAGGTTTCCAGCGTCTTGAACGCTTCCAGAAAGCAGGTCGCGTCACCGTAAAAAAAGGCTGGACCGCCGAATATCACATGATTGGCGTGATTCCCGAACGCGTGATCCAGGCGAGCTCGAAGCGCGAACGTGCGCGAGGTGTCGTGGCCAGCCGCGTTGGGGCCGAGGCAATCCACGATCGGTGTAGCGCCCAGGTGATTGGCTTCGTTGATCATGCCTGCCCGATAGGCATTCTGGAGCGCCGGCTCGTCCGCCGTCACGCGCGTTGCAGTGGGAGCGCCATTGATGTCCAGGCCGCCGATGTTCTGATTGAGATCGAGAAACTGCGCCGGCGATATCGCACCGTCCTGAAGCGCGCTCAATCCGTACTGTACCCCGACGTTGTCGTACGGACGGCCCGCGAAACCGTGACCCAGCGCTTGTTCGGCCGCCGACCAGACGCTTTGCGCACGCAGGCCGAAGATGTTCGCGGCCAGATCGGTGATGCTGCATCGAACGCCGCCGGGGTTGGTGTCCGCTTTGAAGATGACGGCAGGGTTGTTGATTCCCGCGCATGAACCGCTCGCGGTTGGCGAAGCAGGGATGCCATCCGGATAGACGGCCGGGAACAAAACAAGATCCGTCAAGAAAATATTCTGATCGACGTTCGCAGGGACAGCACTGCTTCCCGCCAGACCGACCAGCGACGAAGTAAGCGCTGTTGGCGTGATAATGCTCAGTATGTACGCTGCGTTTGCGACGTCCTGCGTACCCCACCGGCTGCCGGAATCGCCGTAGACAGCCTGCTGGGCTAGCGGGCTCCAGGGGACTCCGCTGGCACTGACGCCGTTCTGGCCGAAATAGCGCAGCAACAGGTGGTTATCCGCGAACTGCGCGGCGGACCCCCAGGCATCGGGGAATGCGGCGGACGCCAGCAACGCCTGATACACGCCGGGATAGGCATTTTGAATCCATTGCTCGGCCAGGGAACCGCCAGAGCCGCCTATCCCGATGGTGTAGCGCAGGCGGCCATAGTTCTTGATGAAATATTCCTTGGCCATGATGAGCGATTCAGCCTGAATGGCGACATCGCAATCGATGCCGCTATTGGCCAGTGCGGTGCTCAGCACGGCGAATCCTTTCCCCAGCGCATACAGCACGCTGTCATTGGCGGCGAGCGAGCCATCCGTGACGACCGATGGATTGGCAGACTCGCCGAAGGAGACCCCGCATGAACTGCCGTGCGTGATATACAGCGTGCGATTGAATTGCGGCTGGGGGCTGATTGCGGTCCACGCCAGCGCCGGTTGGTAAAGCGTCGCGATCTGATACTGGCTGCGGTCCTGATAGCCCGTTTCCAGCCGGACGATGAACGGCACCGTCACGCCCCGCTCAGTCGTGACGGAGGCGACATCCTGCGGCGGCCGGGCCGGGTTGTAGGGTTGCAGCCCTTGCAGTGACGGATTGGTCGACAGATAGAGCCAGCTGTAGATGGGCGCCTGGTTGCACTGGGCGTCGGTCGCTCCCGGCTGGCAGGGCCAGGGCTGAATCTGGGGCCCGGAGAACACCGGCCCACCCGCGGAATGGTCGATGAGGGTCTGCTGCGCCGTCGTGAAACCCGGTCCCGATACCGATAACGTATTGGATCCCGGCGACAAGCCGGTCACGAGCCCGATGTAGGCGCCCGAGGCGTCGTAAGCGAACGCCTTGCGCTCATCGATGCCGTTCAGCGATACATAGATGTTCTGTGCGTCCGCGCCTTGCGGCAGGTCCAGTTCGATCAGGGCATCGCCGCCGCTCACCAGATCCGCGCGGCCGGACAGCACCTTGATGACGGGTGGAGGCGCGTTGGAAGCGGTTGTGGCGGCGTTGCTTCCCGCGGCTCCGGTATTGGTCGAAGGGCTCGAAGACGAGTCGTTCGACCCGGACCCGCTGCCGCATCCGACCAGCAGCGATAACGCCAATGCCAGCAGCCCGTGCTGTCTGAGGAAGTGAAGTCGGCTTGCCATCGCTAGTTCCCGATTGTTCAGAATTTGTAGGACACGGCGAGAAACGTGATCAGGGGATCCGCCTTCAAGTCGGACTTGGATACGGCGAGCGTCGTGCCGTCGGCAGCCTTGATCGTCACCGAAGAGGTGGTTTTCAACGGGATATAGGACAGCGATGCAAGCAATCCCCAGTGCTCCGTGATGTTGAACAGGAAGCCCGCGTTGAACACCGGCTGCCATGACGACGATGCATCGCCCGACACCTGCGTCGGACCGGGTTTTCCTGCGCCCGCCGCCAGAACCTGACCCAGCGTGTTACGTGTCTGCGCGATGAAGTTGTTGCCAAGCTGGACGTCGCTGAACCAGTTGTACGAGACGCCGACGCCGAGGAAGGGCCGGAATCGGGAAGTTGGCTGTCCGATGTAATACTGCAGGATGACAGCCGGGCTCCACAGGCGCGCGGACTTCACGACGGGATTGACCGCTCCGAGGCCGATGTTCTGGGTGCCCAGCGTGCCTGCCGGGCCGGGTGGGGTAATCGTGCCGCTTCCGTACACCTGGAACTTCGGCGGCACGCCGGCCAATGCGGTGACGGCAAACTGATCCGTCAGAAAGTGGGAGAAGGTGATGCCGAGCGTGTCTGCCTGCCCGACGCTTAAGCCCGTGCCCGGGGAATTGAACGACGGCGGCAGGCCCAGCGCGCCGTTCATCGGCGTGGGTGCGACGTACGTGGTCAGCGAGCTGCTGCTGTCTTGCGGAAACGCATGCAGCCATCCCAGCGACACGACGTTGCTGCCCGCGCTTTGTGCCGACGCGATGCAGGGCAGCAGGAACGCCGCACACGCCACGGCATGGAAGATTCGTTTCATCGGAGGCTCCGGGTTCCCGTCACTGCACGAACGCGCCGATCAGGAAGTAGGGCGACGCGGGAGTGGACATGTCCAGGAAGCCAAACACGCCTCCTGTGAAAAGAAACGTGCCGGTGGGCGTTGCGCTGGCCGCATCCGCGTGCGTGGTGCCGATCGCGCCCGGCAGCGTCTGCGTGTAGTCGAGCGTCAGGACGGTCGCCAGCGAGGCCTGGGACGCGTTGAACGGATCGAACAGCGTGGCCCGTGTGTCGGCGAGCGCGGTCGCGCGGTAGTCGAACCGGCTGTCGGCGCCGATGTACTCGCCGTTCTGGGCGCCGGAGCCAAGCTTCGTTTGCGGCGCCAGGATGGCAATGCCCGATTCGTCGTCGGCGGTCAGGGGCGGGACGCCGTTCGCGTCAGGCTGCGTGCCCGGGTTTGCCGCACCGGTGCGGATCATGATCGGCACCCGCTGGCCGCGCAACGTGCCGACGATCAGGTAGCCCTTCGCCTGCGCCACCGGCGCCAGCGTCGGCTGGATCTGCCCCTGGTAGTGATCCGTCTCGAACGCGCCGCTGCCGTTCGAGGAAGCCGTCAGGTTCGTGCCCGGCTGTCTGCATGTGCCGGCATAGAGGCCTGTCGTGTCGCAGCGCGACCAGCTGCCGTCCGGATTGATCGTCACGCTGGCGTTGATGGTCGTCGGCGCAAAGTTCTGCGAGAGCACCTGGGCGTAGCCGATCTGGTTGTACGTTCCGGTGATGTCGGCCAGATTCGTATCGAGCGTCGCAAACCCGATGAACGGGAAGTAGGGAAAGGTCGTGTCAGGGATGGCGCCCGCGCCGTCGTTGCCCGCGTACGCCAGCTCCTTGCCCGGAATGGTGCCGCCGACCACGCCGTCGCCGACGAACACGCGCGCCGGCCGTGCAGGATCGAGGCTCGCGCCATTCAGCCGGTACGCGCAGCGGTTGAGACTTTGCGTCGCGAACTGCGTTTCCGGGGTGAGCGTGCCGCTATCGAGCGTGCCTGCGCGTGTCGGCACCACGGTGCCCGGCGTTTGCGGGATCGGTGATGCCACATAGGTGACCTGCCAGGTGAGTCGGGTGGTGTCGAGCTGGATCCTGACCAGTTCGCCGTCGCCGGCACCGCCCGTGAAGACCGTCCCGTAGTCGAGCGACGACGGACACAGTGACGCCTGCACTAGCGGCGTCGTGTTGTCGGTCGCCCCTCCGCACGCCGAGAGCACAAGCGCGGCGCCCGCCATCGTCGATCGGATGGTGTTTTTCATGGATCTCCTCCGCGGCGCTTCCGTTCGAAAGCGCCTGTCTTCTTATGGATTGCCGGGCTGGGCGGCCGCGCCGGACAGCGCGCCTACGCTGAAGTAGGGCGAGGCCGCAGCCGGTGTGATGGCGGCGCCCATCCCGATTCCGGACGAGGTCGACGCGAGGCCGCCGTTCGCCGAGCCTTGAATCAAGGCCGCGTACAGGCCGCCTGCTGTAATCAGGTCGCCCTGGTACGGCGCATTGCCGCTCTCTGCAAGGTGAATGAGGCCGGGCGTCGACTGCCCGTAGTCGAGCGTGAATGCGCTTTCAGGCTGCTGGCTTGTCGGGTCGATGAACGATCCGGCGGCGCCGTTGATGACCGTTCCCGTGTACTTGAAATTGGAGTCGGCCCCGGCGTAAGCGCCGTCGATCGCGCCGCTCTTCAGCGCGGTTGCGGGGCTCAGGACGGCAATGCCGGATTCGTCGTCGACCTGTGCATTGGTGAAGTAAGGCGCGGTGCCGGGAATCATGAGGCCGGTTCGCACAATGACCGGAATGGTTGCGCCGTTCAGCTGGCCTAGAACCATATGCGCCGATGCAATCAGGCCGGCCTTCGGCAGCGTCAGCGCGGAGAGCAGGGGGATCGTGCCGCCGAGGGCCTGGGCCGTCTGCTGCAGGACAGGTACCACGGCCGGATCCACGATTCCCGAAAGTCCGATGAGCGTTTGATTGCTCAAGCCGCCGACTATGCCGTTGATCGTCGCAACGGTGGCCTGGATCTGGGACGGGCTGAAGAGCGCACTGAATTGCGTGCCGATCTGGGGCGCCGCCGCGCTGTCGAAATAGCCGGTCGGGTTGATGGCCCAGGCGCCGCCGGTTGTCAGGCAGCCAGTGGCGCTCGACGTGTAATTTGTATTGACGGCGTTGGTGCTGGTGCAATGTCCGTCTTTATCAAAGGTTTCGTGGGTGATCGTGCCACTGGTTGCATAGCCGCCGGACGGAACGACGTGATATAGCAGGCCGTTATACGTTCCCTGGAGGTCCGCAGGATTATTCGAAACACTGGAGAAACCGAGGAACGGATAAAAATCGACGTGCCGGTTCGGAACCGCACCGATCATGGAAGGGATTTTCAGGCTGCTGTTCAATAAGGAATTCAGAGCCTGGGGATTGGTATTCAGGGTACTTTGAACCTCGACCAGAGTTTGCTGTACAGCCGGTGTTTGCAGCCCGATCAGGACCTGCTGCACCATGTTCAATTGATCCGGAGTAATTCCAACCGCACCAAAGCCTCCTCGGATTAACGCCCAGGCGATTCCCGCGAAACTGAAGGGCGGCGCGATCACATTATTCAGGAACGCGCTGGCGGTTTGCAGATCGTTCGCATTCGTCAAAATACCCAGGAACTGCTGTAAGCCGGGATTCTGCGCGACCGTCGCGATGGCCGAATAGCCGTCGAATTCCATCGTCGCGCCGGGAATGCCGCCTCCCGCGATGCCGAAGCCCAGAAGAATCGTCGGTGGATTGGCTTGATTGAAGTCATTCGACGTGGAATAGCCGGAGTCGCTGCTGCCAGGCATCAGCACGAATGCGCAGCGGGTCTGTTGAGCGGTCGGCAGCGTGCCGGCGGGCGGATGGGTCAGATTGCCGGAAATCGTCACGCCCTTTCGAGTGGGCGTCAGCGTACCCGCAGCCAGCGGCACCGACGACTCCAGCCACTTCAGCGTGTAGGTCATCGCTGTTGCGTCGATATGGAGACTCACCACCTCGCCGCTCCCAGCCCCACCCAGATACGTGTTGCCGGATATGGCCTGATCGGCCGGGCACAGCTGTGCGTTGCTCGTCGGTGCGGAAACGGGCTGCCCCTGCGCCCCGCAGGCGGATCCCGAACACTGCGGCACGTTGATGGCGGCGGGTTGGCTGACATTCCCGTCGCTGCACGAAGCCAGAGTGGCGAGAGCGGCAACACAGGCGAACCGGTTCTTAAAATGGCGGAGCGCCATTCCACGTCTCCTGTTTTTCTATTTATTGATTAAGCGCGTCGTCGATTATCGGCTGACGCTTCTTTTATGTTTCAATATCGTTCGCCGAATGCGAACGTCAGATTTATTATTCCGAACGTTAATCGATGACACTGACGAAAGAAATCCGTCCCATGCGTCTGGGAAGTGGCCATTGACTAAGGATTTTTCGTAATGACTTGTAGCGGTCATCGTTCTGAAGCCGGATTCTGATAAAGGCGGTTTTCAGTGTCAATCGATGAAACCTTCTAAATCAGATGCTGGGGTTAATCGGGTGAATTGAATTGAATTGGAAAACGGAACCGTTCATCATGATTTTCACGGTGAAAATCGTGAATTAAATTCCGACTGAAATAGGGAAGAGGGGTGACGCGCTCAGATCCGGGCTGCAAAGCAGAGCCGGAAACGAAAAACCCCACGTCAGTGCGTGGGGTTTTTGCGTGCGATGCGCTTCGATCAGCGTCTCGCGAAAGAGGACCTTGGTGCCCAGGAGAGGACTCGAACCTCCACGGTGTTGCCACCGCTAGGACCTGAACCTAGTGCGTCTACCAATTCCGCCACCTGGGCCAAGGGGTACAGCGAGCCCGCTATTTTAGCGGGAACCGAAACCGTGTCAACCGAAAAGTCTGACAACTGGAGATGTTCAAAAAACCACCTGAAGCACCCACCTGAAGCCGTCCGGAAACACGATCCCTGCATAAAAAGAAAAAGCCACCCAAAGGTGGCTTTTTCAAACATCTGGTGCCCAAGAGAGGACTCGAACCTCCACGGTGTTGCCACCGCTAGGACCTGAACCTAGTGCGTCTACCAATTCCGCCACCTGGGCAAGGGTGTGCTCTGCTTCAATTTCTTCAATTCGTTGGTGCAGACCGTTTTTGGCGGGTTGCTCAACAGCAGAGAACGCAATTATATCGACCGTAACGAGTCTGTCAAGCGTTTATGCCATCGACGTCCGCAGCCTTGCCGGGCGCCGTGGAGCGGGCGGGGAGGTCAGTGGCGTCTGAATGGCGGGTGTTAGAATCAGACGAACGCTGCAGGCGAACGAGCAAGCGAACAATGCAGGCGCGAACGGCAACACACGACGGCCGACTTTCCAGCCCAACGAGAACAACACGATCAAGCCCTTGAGCAAATATCCGTATCCGATTCCCAGCCGCGAAGAGATTCTCGGCGTGCTGCGCACGAGCGAGACTCCGCATGCCGCGAACGACATCGCCGAGGCGCTGTCGATCAAACGCCAGGAGCGTGAAGGATTTTTCAAGCGCCTGGCGGCCATGGAACGAGACGGGCAAATCCGGCTCGACAAGCGTGGCCACTATCAACTCACTCATCCGTCGAACTTCGTTGCGGGCCGCGTGCAGGGCCATCGCGACGGCTTCGGCTTCCTGATTCGCGACGACGGCCAGGACGATCTCTTCCTGCCCAACGGCGAAATGCAGAAGGTCATGCACAACGACCGCGTGCTGGCGCGCATCGTCGGCTATGACCGTCGCGGGCGTCCGGAAGGGCATATCGTCGAGGTCACGGATCGCGCCAACAAGCGCATCATCGGGCGGCTCATCAACGAGAACGGCGCGCTGATTCTCGTGCCTGAAGACAAGCGCATCGGCCACGACATTCTCATCACGCAGAACCCGAAGAAGGCGAAGGTCGGGCAGGTGGTGTCCGTCGACCTGACGGATTTCCCGAGCCGGCATTCGCAGCCGCTGGGACGGGTGGTCGAGGTGATCGGCGATATCGACGATCCCGGCATGGAGATCGAGATTGCCGTGCGCAAGTATGGCGTGCCGCACGAGTTCAGCGACGCCGCGCTCGCGCAGGCCGCCAAGCTGCCGGACGAAGTGCGGCCGGTGGACATCCGCCATCGTGTGGATCTGCGCGACGTGCCGCTCGTCACGATCGACGGCGAAGACGCGCGCGACTTCGACGACGCCGTGTATTGCGAGCCGGTCACGGTCGGACGCGGCCAGGGTTTTCGCCTGCTGGTGGCCATCGCCGATGTCTCGCATTACGTGCGCGCGAACGAAGCGCTGGACGTCGATGCGCTCGACCGCAGCACGTCGGTGTACTTCCCGCGCCGCGTGATTCCGATGCTGCCGGAGAAGCTGTCGAACGGATTGTGTTCGCTGAATCCGCAGGTCGATCGCTGTGTGCTCGTGTGCGACATGGTCATCACCGCGCGCGGCGAGATCAAGGCCTATCAGTTCTATCCGGGCGTGATGCATTCGGCGGCGCGGCTCACCTATACCGAAGTCGCGGCGGTGCTCACCAACACCAAGGGACCGGAAGCCGCGAAGCGCGCCGACATCCTTCCGCAGCTGCAGAACCTGCATGGCGTCTACAAGTCGCTGCACGCGGCGCGGCAGAAGCGCGGTGCGATCGACTTCGATACGACCGAGACGTATATCGTCGTGAATTCGCAGGGCAAGATCGAGCAGATCGTGCCGCGTCATCGCAACGACGCGCATCGGCTGATCGAGGAATGCATGCTGGCGGCAAACGTCTGCGCGGCGGATTTTCTGAAGCGCAACAAGCATCCGGGCCTGTACCGCGTGCATGCCGGGCCGACCGAAGAGAAGCTGGAGAACCTGCGCACGTTCCTGCGCGGCGTCGGACTGACGCTGACCGGCGGCGCCAAGCCGCACGCGAGCGACTACGCCGCGCTGATCGCGCAGATCCGCGACCGGCCCGACGCGCAGATGCTCCAGTCGATGGTGCTGCGTTCGATGCAGCAAGCCGTGTACAGCCCGGACAACATCGGTCACTTCGGTCTGGCGTACGAGGCGTATGCGCACTTCACGAGCCCGATTCGCCGTTATCCCGACCTGCTCACGCATCGCGCCATCTACGCCATCCTGCAGGGCAAGAAGTATCTGCCGGAGATCGGCCACGAGGTGTTCCTGAGCACGGGTCTCACGAAGGCCGCGCGCGAAATGCAGAAGGCCGACGACACGGCGCGCGGCCGTGCGCGCAACAGCGTCGCGATCTGGGAAGAGCTGGGGCTGCATTGCTCGTCGAACGAGCGCCGCGCCGACGAAGCCTCGCGCGACGTCGAAGCCTGGCTCAAGTGCTACTTCATGCGCGACAAGCTCGGCGAGGAATATGGCGGCATGGTGAACGGCGTGACGTCGTTCGGCATTTTCGTGCAGCTGGATTCGCTGTTCATCGAAGGGCTCGTGCATGTCACGGAGCTCGGCTCGGATTACTTCCAGTACGACGAGATCAAGAACGAGCTGCGCGGCGAGCGCACGGGCATTCGCTATCGCATGTCGGATCGCGTGCGCGTGCAGGTGAGCCGTGTCGATCTCGATGCGCGCAAGATCGACTTCCGTCTCGTGCGCGACGCGCCGGTCAAGCCGCCGGCGCGTTCGGCGGCGGCGGTGAGCGATGCGGCGGGCGGTGGTGGCTCAGGTGCGCGCGTGCGGCCGCTTTCCGACGCGCTGTCCGACGACGACGCCGTGCCCGGCACGCGTACCCGCGGCGGCACGAACAAGGGTGCGGCGCTGGCGGCCGGCGCCCGCGGCGGTGCGGCGAAGAAGCGTGGCGCGGCGTCGAAATCGGCGTCGCAGGGGCGGCCGGCGCGCAAGAAGCGCTGACGGTCCCGGCGAGCGGCGCGCCGTTCGCGCCATTCGCGCTGCGACACATTACGCGCGGTCCGATGCTTCGTGCTTCGGGCCGCGTCGTGCTTTTAAAGTTTTCAGCGAAGGTTCGAATCAGTCATGTCACGTCTCAAGGTTCTCTACGGATTTCACGCAGTCACCGCACGTTTGCGGGCGGATGCATCGTCGATCGAGGAGGTGCTGTACGACCCGACGCGCAAGGATCGGCGCATGCAGGACTTCCTGCGGACCGCGAAGGAAGCCGGCGTGCGGCTGATCGCGGCGGACGAGTCGCGTCTCTGGGGGCTGGCGGGCAACATCCAGCATCAGGGCGTGGTGGCGCGCGCGAATGACCTGCCGCTCGCGCAGAACCTGGCCGAGCTGCTCGACGGCATTTCGGGCACGCCCTTGCTGCTGGTGCTGGACGGTGTGACCGATCCGCACAATCTCGGCGCGTGCCTGCGCGTCGCGGATGCGGCGGGCGCTCATGCGGTGATCGCGCCGCGCGACCGGTCGGCGGGCTTGAACGCGACGGCAGCGAAGGTGGCGAGCGGCGCGGCCGAGAGCGTGCCGTACATCACGGTGACGAATCTGGCGCGGGCGCTGCGCGAACTGAAGGATGCGGGCGTGTGGGTGATCGGCACGGCGGGCGAGGCGACGGCGTCGCTGTACGAGACGAAACTGGACGGCCCGGTGGCGATCGTGGTGGGCGCGGAAGGCGAGGGGATGCGCCGGCTCACGCGCGAAACCTGCGACGAGATCATGAATATCCCGATGGCGGGGACGGTTGAAAGTCTCAATGTGTCGGTGGCGAGCGGGGTGTGTTTGTTTGAGGCGGTGAGGCAGAGGGGGGTGAAGAAGTAACGTGGGGATGCTTCTGCGTTCTGCCGGTCTTGCGCTCGGTTGCGCCGCCCTGGCGCTGTCCGCCTGCACCCCCACCCACCTCGACCGCGGCACCTACATCGCCGACCTGACCCACCCCGCCAAAAACGCCGACTCCCGCATCCGTTTCCTCGTGATGCACTACACCGAGATCGACGAAGCCGGCTCGCTCGCGGTGCTCACCGGCGATCAGGTCAGCGTCCATTACGTCGTGCCCGATGCGCCGTGCATCGAGCATGGCGAGCCGGTCGTTTATCAGCTGGTTCCGGAAGACAAGCGCGCCTGGCATGCGGGCGTCAGTTCATGGCAAGGCGCGACCGAACTGAACGCGTCCTCGATCGGCATCGAGAACGTCAACCTCGGCCCTATAAAATCGACAGGTCCGACAGGTCCGCTCAGCGACGGCAAGTGGCAACCCTATCCGCCCGCGCAAGTCGACGCCCTCGTCAAGCTCTCCCGCGACATCGTCGCGCGTTATCAGATTCCGCCGACCCGCGTCGTCGGTCATAGCGACATCGCGCCGCAGCGCAAGATCGATCCAGGACCGCTTTTTCCCTGGCGCACGCTGTACGATGCCGGCGTGGGCGCATGGCCCGATGCCGACGCGGTCGCCGCCCATCTCGCGGGCCGCGATCCGAAAGCGCCGTCCGACGTGCAGGCGCTGCAGGACAAGCTGAAGCGCTACGGCTACGACGTCGCCACAGACGGCGTGCTCGACGACAGGACGCGCCGCGTCTTCAGCGCGTTCCAGATGCATTTCCGGCCGTCCGACTACGCGGGCAACGCCGACGCCGAAAGTGACGCCATCGCCCAGGCCCTGCTCGACAAGTACTTCAACCACTAACCGCTTTCCGCTATCCGCCATGGGCGACACCTTCCTCACACTGCGCACGCTCCACATGACCTGCGCAGGCCTCGCCATCGCCGGATTCGTGCTGCGCTGGATCTGGATGCTCAGCGGCTCACGCCTGCTTCACACTCGCCCGGCCAAAGTCCTGCCGCACATCATCGACACGCTCCTGCTGCTGAGCGCAGTCGGGCTAGTCGCGATCATCGGCTTCTCCGCGAACGCCGCCTGGCTCAGCGCGAAGATCGCGGGGCTCGTCATCTATATCGTGCTCGGCACGCTGGCGCTCAAGCGCGGCCGCACCCGGGGCGCGCGCGCCGTCTACGGCGTGCTGGCCATCGTGGTGTTCGCGTACATCGCGTCGGTGGCGCACAGCCACGATCCGCTCGGCTTCCTGCGCGGCTGGGCATGATCGGCATGCGTCCTGCGCGCAGTCCGATAAAATTCGAATTTCTCCTCTCGCGCAGCACCCTCCCATGACTCAAGACGAACTCAAGCAACGGGTCGGCCAGGCCGCCGCCGACTACGTGAACTCGAACGTGCCGGAAGGCGCGATCATCGGCGTCGGCACCGGCTCCACGGCCAACTGCTTCATCGACGCGCTCGCGCGCTCGAAGGCGCGCTATCGCGGCGCCGTGTCGAGCTCGCTCGCCACCACCGCGCGGCTCGAAGGCCACGGCTTCAAGGTGTTCGACCTCAACGAGATCGAGTCGCTGCCGGTCTACGTGGACGGCGCCGATGAAATCGACGCCAGCGGCGCCATGATCAAGGGCGGCGGCGGGGCGCTCACGCGCGAGAAGATCGTCGCGTCGGTCGCGGACGTGTTCGTGTGCATCGCCGACGCCAGCAAGCGCGTGCCCGTCATGGGCACGTTCCCGTTGCCGGTCGAAGTCGTGCCGATGGCGCGCACCGCGATCGGCCGCCGGCTCGCGGCGCTCGGCGGCGTGCCCGTGCTGCGCGTAACAAAGGACGGCGCGCCGTTCATCACCGACAACGGCAACGAGATCATCGACGTGAAAGGCCTCTCCATCGACGATCCCCGCGCCCTCGAAGCCAGCATCAACGCATGGCCGGGCGTCGTGACGGTCGGACTGTTCGCGGCGCGCGGCGCGAATCTCTGTCTGCTCGGCGCCGAGTCGGGCGTGGAGCGCATCGACTACGCGTAAGCTCCGCCACGCAGCAAGGCAGCACAAAAACAAAGGCCCGGCCGCTTCGCAGCGCCGGGCCTTCTTTCTTCTGGATTCTGGCGAGACCGATCAGTACGCGTTGCGTCCGATGAAGCCCTTGAACATCGTCATCGCGACGATCTTCACGTCGAACCAGAACGACCAGTTGTGGATGTAGAACAGGTCGAACTTCACCCGGCTCTGCATCTTCTCGACCTTTTCGGTCGCGCCGCGATAGCCGTTCACCTGCGCCCAGCCCGTGATGCCCGGCTTGATGCGATAGCGGAACATGTAGCCGTAGACGAGATCCTTGTACAGGTCGTCATGCTCCAGCGCATGCGGACGCGGACCCACCACCGACATATGGCCGAACAGCACGTTGAGGAACTGCGGCAGCTCGTCGAGACTCGTGCGCCGCAGGAACGCGCCGATCTTGGTCACGCGCGGATCGTTGCGCGTCGCCTGCGTGACGTGTCCGCTGGTTTCCTTGTGCACCGCCATCGAACGGAACTTGTAGATCGGGAAGGGCCGTCCGTCCGCGCCCTTGCGCTTCTGTGTGAAGAACACCGGTCCCTTCGAGGTCGATTTCACCGCAATCGCAATCCCGATCAGCAGAGGCGAGAGTGCGAGCAGGGCGGTCGCCGCGAACAGCCTGTCGAACAGGAGCTTCGGCCACATGCGCAGCGTGCTGACCGGCGAGGTCGTCAGGTTGATGGTCGCCAGGCCCGCGACATCCGTCATCGAATGGTTGAACAGCGAGATGCTGCGCGTATCGGGAATCAGCCGCAGGTTCACGAAGTCATGCCGCAACGCGTGCACGAAGCGATAGATCGTATGTTCCTGCGAGAGCGGCAACGCGAGCCACACTTCGTTGATTTCCTCGGCGCGCACCTTGGCGACGAGTTCGTCGAAGTCGTTCAGCACCGGCAGGCGCGAACCGCCCGTGCCGATCGCGCTCGTCGGCGCATGCCTGACGCCGGTGGCGTGGAGTTCCTCGTCGCCGGTGGTGTCGAGCAGGCAGACCGGCGTGAAGCCTTGTTCCGGCGTGCTGCTCAGATGCGCGAGCAGCGTGCGGGCAAAACCCTGCGCGCCGACAATGGCGACGCTGCGCTGATTCAGGCCGCGTCCGCGCATCGCACGCAGGCTGCTGTACACCACGCACTTGATGCCGATGATCAATGCACCGGTAATCACCGTCGAATAGGCGAACCACAGCCGCGAGACCGAATCCATCCGGTGCAGCGTGAAGGCCAGCAGCAGGCCCGCAGCCACCACGGCCATCCAGGCGAGCGTGACGCGCGCCAGCATGACCGGCAGGGGCTTGCCGCGCCAGGTGTCGTACACGCCGAACGCGGGGAACAGCAACAGCGCGAGAACGCAGTTGAAAGCAGTCAGCAGCCGTTCGATGTCGCTGATGTCGAGGGTGGCGAAGCGCATCGAATGCGCGATCAGGCCGCCGGCCACGATCAGGGAAACGTCCAGGCAGCGTGCCGACCACGCAAACATGTTTTGATTTTTAGCTTGCATCATTGAACCATTAAACGCTGGAGGCCGATGCTGCCTCGGTGGCACGGAGACGCGGCAGCAGCCGGTCGAATTCACGCTTCACGAGGCCGTAGCACTCGCAGGCGCGGGCCTCGAGGCCTTCGCGATCGACGACCTTGATGCAGCCGCGGCTGTGATGGATCAGGCCCGCGTCATGCAGTTTGCCGGCCGCTTCGGTCACGCCTTCGCGGCGCACGCCCAGCATGTCGGCGATCAGCTGCTGCGTCACCTGGAGTTCGTTCGACGCGGTGCGGTCGATCTCGATCAGCAGCCAGCGGCAAAGTTGCTTGTTGAGCGAGTGGTGACGGTTGCATGCAGCCGTCTGCGCGACCTGGGTCAGCAGCGCCTGCATGTAGAGCAGCATCAGGCGGCGCAGGAAATCGGAACGGCCGAACTGTTCGCGCAGGGCTTGCGCGCTCATCCGATACGCGAAACCCGGGCACTGCACCTGCACGCGCGTGGGCATGGTTTCACCGCCCGTCAACACCGGCACGCCCGTCATGCCTTCGCGGCCCACCGCGGCGATCTCGACCGAGCCGCCGTCTTCCATCGTGTGGAGCAGCGAGATGATCGCCGTGGTCGGGAAATAGACGTGGTGGATGCGTTGGCCAGAATCGCACAGCAGTTGCTCGGTGCGCAGCTGGACGAGTTCGAGATGCGGAGTCAGTGCCTGCCATTCGTGGGCCGGAAGTGCGCCAAGCAGGTGATTGCCGTGCAGGTCGGACTGGAGGGTCAGCATGATTGGTTCTCTCGTAACTTCGCGCGTTGCGCTTCACATTTTTATTTACTGGTGTGACCGTTCTCTGAATCGATCGCTCGTGCGGCCCTGATCGAAAACGCTTCACCCCAGCCCCGTAGCAATCCGTCGACGGTGTTCTGTTCTTGTTCTGGCCGCGCTTCGGATCGCGGGAGCTTTATAGCGAGGACTGTGCCAGTGTGGGCAATCGCAATGCTGGCGGGGCCTCATTGCGCAGGACAATTTCTTGATGCACCGCAGCGCGCCGTTTTTGTTTCAGTATTGAACATGGGTGGTCTTAGGAATACGTGTGCGCCCCGATTCGTTTCATCAGTCCAATCCCTTCTGATGAAGGGAAGAATGAGTCAAAGGACCACGGAACAAGCCTCGTGAGTCGACACAGCTTCGACAACACTCCTTCTTTCGTAGGGTTAAAGAAAAATGATTCATCCGTGTTCCATGGCCTGAGTGGGGCAGCGAACACCTTGTACGAAAGGCGCCTGTTGATTCCTGCAGAGCCGTTGATGGGCAAGGCTTTGCGCTTGCTCCGGAAATGCCGCTCTTCAAGCGCGCGTGATAGGGAAACGTTGCGTGCGTTGCACGTGATGAAAAGTGCATGGAAGCAGGCCCCGACATGAGCATGCGTTCAATGCTTCCGCAGTTGAATGGCAGCCCACATGCCGCTTGCATGAAGGCACGAACACGGCATGGGATGTCCTGGCGATCGTAAAACGTTTGCTCTCCGATCGTCGGATCAACGCCATGTGGCGAGCATGAACGCGCATCGCTCCGATGCGCCGAAATGTTTCATTGAGGACAATGCCGGAGCCGTGTGAATCGACAAGCGCAAAAGATGCCTGACCGACATCACGGCGTCATGTTTTCGAGCATGAGCCGTATCCGGTAAGCGATTGAAAAAGCCCTTGAAACATGGGCTCAAACGTGTTTTAAAGCGAATGCTTCAAAACGCGAATCATCACAACGCGAATCGCGTTTCGAGCGGCCAATTGAATGATCAACAGACGATATCCGCGAGCGGAGGAACGACACGTGCGTAGGCCTCCTCGATGACGTCGAACGAAGCATCGCAGAGGTCTTCGCGGCCACGCGACAACGCACGTGCAAGACGGCACTGCAACACCATCGTCTCGCTGGCGATCTTGCGTGCGCCCGCATGCGCGGACGTTGGAATGTCGAAGCCCTGCTCGCGCATCCATTGCAGGTAGTGCGCCAGCAATTCGAAGTTCGCGCCGAGCTGCTGCATCACGTTGAACGCATAGTGACGCGCATACGCTTCGCCGCGTTCGAGCATCGTCTCGACATGGGCGGGAAAGGCCTGGCGCCAGCGCGAGATCGGGTTATGCAGCGGGCGGCGCAGCAGATGCGTGCACAGCAGGTCGGCCGAGGTCTCCGCGAGCGGCGTGCCCGTCAGTGCATCTCTCACATGTTTGACGAATTCGACATGGGGAAACAGCGCTGCAGAATCCGTGGCGGGGCGCAGGATGCCGTCATAGTCGGCGCCGTCGAGCAGGTGATAACCGGTGTGATGAAAGTAGCCCAGACGGCGCGCGCCAGGATCGATTACATCGATGCCGATGGTCGTGCGCGCATGCTCGCGATGATAGGCATCGGCACGGGTATCGGGCAGAAAGAAGGCATCCGTCTCGAGCAAGACGATGTTGGCGCGGCGCGTCTGCACGAGCGCGCGTTCTTCGAGCGAGTCGAATACCGCGAGTTCCTGCACCTGCAGGCCATAGAGCTTTTCGATGTCGTCGGGAGGAAGTTTGCCGAGCGTGAACTGATCGTCTTCGAAGTCCTGAGTGACGCTGAATGCGAGCGCCGCGCGCGGTTCGAGGCCGTTGCCGTGCAGCAGTTCGATCCACAGGTCCACGGGCGCCACGCCTTCGCGCCAGATGCGCTCGCCGCGATGCAGCGCGTGGGCATGATGACGCCGTGCACGCAGGCGCAGAGGGTCGAGTGACACGACGCGGGAACGTCCCGCGTTCGAATCCGTCACACCGCTCGTATGGAACGCGCTCATGCCGTTACCTCGGACCGGGAAAACCGGCGTCCGATACCGCGGTCGCGCAAAGCGGACGGGCTTGTGGTTGTGCGTCTTTGTCGCGTTTGATGGCGGTATGCATTTTGATTTTCCCATGAAGGTGCCGGATGACGCGAGTGCTATCGACGCATGCGCGCGCACGCGGCTGACCGGTGAAGGACAGTCGCGTAAGGCCATGTTGGTCGAGCTGGCGTCTTTATTCCCCGGACGCCTCTTTTGCGTGTGGTCGGCCCTATTTGAAGCGGCGCGGCGTTTCGGGTCGGTGCGATGGCGCACTGTGCCGCGGGGGGGCGCCACGTAAGGTTGAATCGTCGCAACGCCGGTTAATCCCGGTCTCGCCTGGAGATAATCAATGAACTGGAAAACGCTGGATTTCGAACAACTCACTGCGCGTGAGCTTTATTTGATTTTGCGCGCGCGCAGTGCGGTGTTCGTCGTCGAACAGTCGCATGTGCATCTTGATCCCGATGGACGCGATGAAACCGGCCTGCATGTGTTCGCAGCGGAAGACATGAGCCGCTCGATGCCGGTGCTCGCCTATGCGCGCATTCACGGAGGCGATGCGGAAGAACCTGAAGTCGTGGTCGACAAGATCCTGACGAGCCCGCTGCGCCGCGGCGACGGCACCGCGCATGCGCTGATCGAGCGCGTGCTGGCCGTGGCCGCCGAACGCTGGCCGGGCCGCGGCGTGCGTCTGACCGCGCCGGTGAGTCTGCGCGGCTTCTATGAAGCATTCGGCTTTCGCAAGACCGAAGGACCGTTCCTCGAACACGGCATGCCGTTCATCGGTCTCACGCGCAAGAGCCGGCAGTCGCGCGAAACGGCGAGCCCGTCCCGCGTGCAGTTCGCGGGTCCCGTCGACTACACGAGCACGTTCGAATTGCTGTAGCAGTCCGCGAGGAAAGGTCCAGCAGCAGAGGTAAGGGCAGCGGCCGCCGGGCAAGCGCACGGCATGGCCGAAACACCGGCGGCATCACGGGCGAGAGCCTGTCGGGCATCGAGGCAAGAACAACCACAGAGGGCGGCTCGTGCCGCCCCGAAACACGCCTCGACCACAATAAGAACAACGCCGCCGGCGCAAGCCGGCGCGCGTGCAAACGACACTTTCATGCGAATAGTCCATCTCGCCAACCATGCGCAGACGATAGGCAACGGCACCGTCAACATGATGGTCGACCTTGCCTGCGTGCAGGCGCGCATGGGCCAGGAGGTCGTGGTGGCATCGTCGGGAGGCGGATTCGAGCCGCTGTTGCGGCGCCACGGCATCACGCACATTCCCTTGCAGCAGTCGCGCCAGCCCTGGCGCGTGCCGTCGATGATCGCGGGCTTCAATCGCCTCATCGACCGCTTCGATCCGGATATCGTGCACGCGCACATGATGACCGGCGCGCTCATCTCGCGCTTCGGCAGCATGCGCCGGCGCTTCGCGCTCGTCACCACGGTGCATCACGAGTTGCAGAAGAGCGCCGCGCTGGTCCGTGCCGGCGATCGCATGGTCGCCGTCAGCCAGGCCGTGGCGGACGATCTCGAGGCGCGCGGCATCGGCGCGGGACGGCTGTCGATCGTCCTCAACGGCGCAGTCGGCGCGCCGCGCCTCGTCCTGCGGCCCGCCGCCCGGCCCGTGAGGTTGCGACACCCGAACATCGTGTGCGTGGCCGGGATGTACCGGCGCAAGGGCATCGCGGATCTGCTGCAGGCCTTTGCGCACGTGCGTGAGCAGGCCGCCGGCCAGACCGAATTCCTGCCGGAGCCGCACCTGTACCTCGTCGGCGACGGTCCCGATCGCGGCTCCATGGAAGCGCTCGCGGTGGAGCTCGGCATCGCGGAAGCGGTGCATTTCACGGGCTTCGTCGCCGATGCGCGGCCGTATCTCGCCAGCGCCGACGTGTTCGCGCTGCTGTCGCATCAGGATCCGTCGCCGCTGGTGATCGCCGAGGCGCGCGAGGCGGGCTGCGCGATCGTCGCGACGCGCGTGGGCGGCATTCCGGAAATGCTGGACGGCGGCGCCGCAGGCGTGCTGGTGCCGCCCGGCGAACCCGCGCAGGCGGCGGCGAAGCTGCACTGGCTGCTGATCGACGGCCAGGCGCGCGGCCAGTACGCGGCACGCGCGCGCCAGAACCTGCAGCAGCTTTCGGTGGAACGCGTGAGCGGCGAATACATGGCGATTTACCAGCACACGCTTGCCGAGCGCGAATCGCTGCGCCGCCGCCAGGGCGCGATGGACGCGCGCCGCGCCCGCGCACCCGACGGCGCCATATGAGCGGGCACGCGGCGAATCGGCAAAAGCGGCACAAAACACCCGCTGAGCATCCGCCTGGCGCAAGCGGGCGGATCATACAAAAGCCATATGCCAACTGAGGAGCGTTCGCGTTCGCACAGAAAGCCTACGAGATGCTTGCTCAAATGAGTGCATGAACGGTCCGAGCGTCGTCCGGGCCGTCACATCGACCGCTTGCGCCGCGCTGCGACGCCGCCATTCTTCAGTTTCCCTGACGAATGCCGGCGCGCGCGCGGCGCAAGCGCAGCACGGACACGTGCCACGGCAACGTGAAGCGGTAAGAACGACACACCAACATCGACGTCGAAGCCAAAGGGATTACCCTGTCAGGAATTTCCTAACTGGCATTCGAAGCAACGAAGACGCAACGTATCAAGCATGACGAATTGACTGAGCGTCGTTCGTCGTGCCTTTCGCAGTCCGGGGAAAGCGAAAGTGATGCGCCCACACACACGGCTACGGATCAGGCGAGAAGGGGAGAAGCGAGATGGATGAAAACAAAGAGCGATCGCTGGTGGCAAAGGTGATGGACGGACTCGTCTCCGGGATCGTCGAGCAGAAGTACGGCGCGATATTGCCGCCGCAAGACATCCTCTCGAAAGAGTTCGACGTCAGCCGCACCGTCATGCGAGAGGCGCTCTCCATGCTGCTGGCGCGGCATATGCTGGACGTGCGGCCCAAGACGGGCACGCGCATTCGCCCGATGAGCGACTGGCGCCTGATCGACGAGGACGTGGTCAGCTGGCGTTTTCGCGCCAAGCCGGATCAAACCTTCCTGCGCGATGTAATCGAATTCCGCATGCTGATCGAGCCGCGCGCGGCTGCGCTGGCGGCGGCGCGCGCGACGCCCGACGAGATCGCGGGCATCCGCGATGCCTTCGATGCGCTGTCCCGCATGCAGGTCGGCGAGCCGGAATACCAGGCGGCCGACGAGGTGCTGCACACGCGCATCGTGGCCGCCAGCGGCAACCAGTTCTTCCGCCAGATGACGGCCATCGTGCGCGGCGCGCTCGTGACGGTGAATCCGATCGTCGACGGCATCGAGTCCGTGCGCGAAGCGACGCTCGCCGCGCAGCGCAGCGTGGTGGAGGCGATCGAGGCGAAGGACCCGGGCGCCGCCGAGGCCGCGACGCGCGCGCTGGTGGATCTGGCGGCCGAGGAAGTGGGCCGTGCGTTCTCGCTGGAGCGCGTCAGCAGCCAGCCCGCGCCCGTCACGCCGAACGTGAATGCGTCGGCCGGCGCGGCGTGAAGGGTCGACAGACAGCGCCTGAGCAAAGCGCTCGTCAAGCAGAAAGCCGGGACATGTCCCGGCTTTTTGTCGTCTGCGCCGTCCGTGAAATCGCCATGCCGTGCAATCAGGCACAATGCGTCGGACCACGAACATTGCACAAGGAGGGAGTTTTGCCGGAGATCAATATCGACAGCGACACTAGCGAGGTGCGTTGGGGCATCGTCGGCGCGGGACGCATCGCGCAGCGCTTCGCCGACAGTCTCGCGCACGTGCCGGGCGCCCGCCTCGCGGCCGTCTGGTCGCGCCGCGCAGAGCCGGCGCATGCGCTCGCCGGCCGCTGCGGCGCCCAGGCCTGCGAAAGCTTCGACGCGCTGCTCGACAACATCGACGCGCTCTATATCGCGACGCTGCAGGACAGCCATCCGCACTATGCGTTGCGCGCGTTCGCGGCGGGCAAGCCGGTGCTGTGCGAGAAGCCCGCGGCCGTGAATGCGCGCACGCTGCAGCAGATGATCGACGCGGCGCGCGCCGCGAAGCTGCTCTTCATGGAAGCGATGAAGCCGCCGTTCTATCCGCTCTACCAGCGCCTGCGCGCGCACTTGCAGGCGGACGGCATCGGCGAGATCGGGCTGGTGCGCGCGGGCTGCTCGATCGCCAACGTGCCGTCCGATCATCCGTCGTTCTCGCTGGAGGCGGGCGGCGGCGCGCTGCTGGATATCGGCGTCTATGAGGCGTTTCTCGCGGTCGACTGGCTCGGTGAGGCGCTCGACGTGCAGACCATCGGCCGGCTGGGGGAGACGGGCGTCGATGTGTTCGCGAGCCTGAACGTGCGCCACGAGCGCGGCATCGCGCAGCTGTTCTGCGGCCTGGATCTGCAAGGCCGCGGCGACGCGCTGATCGGCGGCACGCTCGGCACCGTCACGATTCACGAAAATTGGTGGAATCCGGTGCGCGCGACCATCGCCTATACGGATGGCCGCAAGGTCGAGCTGGACGAGCCCTTCAGCGGCGGCGGCCTCAATTACGAAACCGCCCATTTTTGCGAGCTGCTGCGCGCGGGCGCGATCGAAAGTCCGATCATGTCCCACGCGACCTCGATGCGCATGATCGCGATCATCGATGCCGCGCGGCGCGACCTGAAGCTGCGCTTTCCTTTCGAAACCGACTGAATCCGCCGGCGGGCGCGTTCAATGACGCCCGGGCAGCGCGAGACGCCGCTCGAAGCGCCGCTGCACGAATTCCAGCACGCTGCACAGCACCCAGTAGACGAAGGCGGCCGCGAGATAGAGCGGCAGCGGCTGGTAGGTCGCCGCGATCACTTCCTGGGCGCTGCGCAGGAGTTCGGTCACGGTGATGACCGAGACCAGCGACGTGTCCTTGATGAGGCTGATCAAGCTGTTCGACAGGCTCGGCACCGCGATGCGCAGCGCCTGCGGCCCGATCACGAAGCGCAGCGTCTGCGTGCGCGACAAGCCAAGGCTATAGGCCGCCAGCCACTGGCCGCTGTTGATGCCGAGGATCGCGCCGCGCATGCTTTCCGACAGATAAGCGGCTACATTCGCCGACAGCGCGATCACGCCGGCGGGCGTCGGTTCGAGCGAGATGCCGAGGCTCGGCAGGCCGTAATAGATCACGAAGATCTGCACGAGCAGCGGCGTGCCGCGCATGACGCTCACATAGCATCGCCCGAGCGCGACCAGCGTGCGGTTCGTGCTGATGCCCATCAATGCCAGCACGACGGCCGCGATGAGGCCGAAGAACATCGAATAGAGCGCGAACTTGATCGTCAGTACCGCGCCTTGCGCCAGGACGGGCGCCGATTGGACGAGCAGGGAAGTCGTGGACATGAACGGGAATGCAGTGAGGAAAGGGTGCAACTCAGGGGCGCAATCCGGCCCGGCGGCGCGCACGAAGGGCCCATCTTAAACCGTCGCGGCAAAAGGCAAGGGCGGCACCGTCGCCGATGCCGCCCTCGAGCGCCCTGCAAAACGCGGCTTACTTCGCCGGCTTCGTCACGTCGATGCCGAACCACTTGTCCGAGATCTTCGTGAAGGTGCCGTCGGCTTCGAGCTGGGTCATCGCGTCGTCGATCGCCTTGGCGAACTTCGGATTGCCCTTCTTGAACGGAATGCCCGACGGATTACCGGCGCCGACGTTCGCGCCGGTGCGCAGCGGCAATTGCGAGTTCTTCAGCAGGTAGGCGAGCATCAGGCGGTCGTTCAGCGCGGCGTCGAGGCGGCCGGCGGCGAGGTCGCGCAGATACTCGGGCGCGCCCGGATAGGTCTTCACGTCGATGCCCGGCACCGACTTCGCCATGTCCATGTAGTTCGTGCCGAGACCGACGCCGAGCTTCTTGCCCTTCAGTTCATCGAGCGACTTGAATTCGCGCTTGTCGTCGTTGCGCTGGATCAGCTGCGCGTTCGAATACGTGTAGGCCGGCGAGAAATCGAGCGTCTGCTTGCGCGCATCGGTGATGCCGACCTGGTTCACGATCACGTCGAACTTGCCCGCCTGCAGTCCGGCGATGATGCCGCTCCATTCGGTCGTGACGAATTCCGGCTTGACGCCGAGCTTGGCGGCGACGGCCTTGGCGATATCGACATCGTAGCCGACCAGTTCGCCGTTGGTCGCCTTCGAGTTGAACGGCGGGAAGGTGCCTTCCAGGCCGATGCGCAGCGTGCCGCGCTGCTTGACCTGGTCGAGCAGGTCTTCCGCGTGCGCGGCGCTGGTGACGGCGGTGAAGGCCGCGCCGATCAGGCTGGCGGCAACGAGTTTCTTGAGCGTGGACAGTTTCATTGTGTTGTTCTCCTCTGATGGCCAGGGCAAGCGCGTCGAGCCGCTTGCTTCATGCAACGACAAGTGCGGCGATCATAGTGAAAATGCAATCGCCGTGTCAGATCGTTTGTTCATTTCTATATTCCTCAGGCGAGGGCTTCGACGCATTCCTTGACGAGCGCCGGGCCGCGATAGATGAGCCCGGTATAGACCTGCACGAGCGACGCGCCCGCGGCGAGCTTCGCGCGCGCATCCGCGCCCGAGAAAATCCCGCCGACGCCGATGATCGGCACCTCCGTGCCGACTTCCGCGCGCAGCTTGCGGATCACTTCGTTGGATGCGTCGAAGACCGGCCTTCCGGACAGGCCGCCGGCTTCTTCGCCGTTGGGCATGCCGGTGACGGCGGTGCGCGACAGCGTGGTGTTGGTGGCGATCACGCCGTCGATCCTGTGAGCCAGCAACGTGCCCGCGATCGACTGGATCTGCTCGTCGTCGAGATCGGGCGCGATCTTCAGCGCGAGCGGCACGAGCTTGCCGTGCAGGTCGGACAGGCGCTGCTGCTTGTCCTTGAGCGCGCCGAGCAGGGCGTCGAGTTCGCCCGCGCCTTGCAGCTGGCGCAGGTTCTTCGTGTTCGGCGAGGAAATGTTGATGGTCACGTAGCTCGCGAACGGATACACGCGTTCGAGGCAGTAGAGATAGTCGTCGGCGGCGCGCTCGATGGGCGTATCGGCGTTCTTGCCGATGTTGAGGCCCAGCACGCCGCGATAGCGCGCGGCCTGCACGTTGGCGACGAACTGGTCGACACCGCCGTTGTTGAAGCCCATCCGGTTGATGAGCGCGCCGGCTTCCGGCAGGCGGAAGATGCGCGGGCGCGGATTGCCAGGCTGCGCGCGCGGCGTCACCGTGCCCACTTCGATGAAGCCGAAGCCGAGTGCGGCGAGCCCGTCGATGCAGGCGCCGTCCTTGTCGAGGCCGGCCGCGAGCCCGACCGGATTGCGGAACGTGATGCCCATGACGGTGCGGGGCGAATCGGCGCCACGGGTGGCGAGTACGCTGGCGAGGCCGGTGCGGCCGGCCGCGCCCAGCATGCGCAGCGTCAGGTGATGTGCGTCTTCCGCGTCCATCTTGAACAGATGCGAACGCGCGAGCGGATAAAGGGAACTGAACACGAAAGGAACGCCGGCGAGGGCGAATTATTGTTTGA
Organism: Caballeronia sp. LZ034LL; assembly: GCF_031451215.1. Lineage (NCBI taxonomy): Bacteria > Pseudomonadati > Pseudomonadota > Betaproteobacteria > Burkholderiales > Burkholderiaceae > Caballeronia > Caballeronia sp. LZ034LL. The sequence continues at coordinate 1,745,582 of NZ_JARUXR010000001.1, read as the reverse complement.
GGCCGCTATTTTAGCGGCTTCTGCCGGCGGCTTTTTTAGCGCCTAGCGGGGCTGTCCCGGAGCGTGGATGCGTCCGGGCATCGGCAAGGTGCCGGCGGACTGCGTGTTGAGCGGATCGAGCAGGCTCCAGGCGCCGTCGATCAGGCCTTCGAGCGGCCGGAAATTGGCCTTGTAGGCCATCTTCTCGCTTTCGCGGATCCAGTAGCCGAGATAGACGTGCGGCAGGTCCAGGCTGCGCGCCTGCTCGATCTGCCACAGAATGTTGAAGGTGCCGTAGCTGGTCTTCGGCTGGTCCGGCTCGAAGAAGGTGTACACGGACGAGAGCCCGTCGCCCAGGATGTCGATCATGCTGATCATGCGCAGCTCGCCGGGTTCGTCGGGGTGGCCCGGATGCGCCGGCTCGCGGAATTCGACCAGGCGCGAATTGATCCGGCTTTGCAGCAGGAACTGCTCGTACTGGTCGCGGCTGTCGCGGTCCATGCCGCCGCCGGCATGCCGCGCCGACTGATAGCGCATGTAGAGCGCGTAATGTTCCTCGTCGTAGTGCAGCGGCGCGACGCTCGCAATCAGGTTGCCGTGCAGCTTCCACACGCGTTTCTGCGCCCGGTTCGGCACGAAACGCGCGACCGGCACGCGCACCGGCACGCAGGCGCGGCAGCCGTCGCAATAGGGACGATAGGTGAACACGCCGGAGCGCCGGAAGCCGGCCTTGACGAGTTCGGTGTAGACGTCGGAGTTGATGAGATGGCTTGGCGTGGCGACCTGCGAGCGTGCGACGCGCCCGTCCAGATAACTGCACGGGTAAGGCGCTGTTGCATAGAATTGCAGCGCGGAAAGCGGTGACAGCGGCAGCTCGTTCGGATGTGTCACGTTAGCGGCTCTCGCAGGCGTCGTCTCGTCTAGGCCAGCCATGGCGCACGCTGCGGGCGCGCGTGCGGTGACGGCGTTTCAGTGTTTGCGTTGCGGTGAATTCTCAACGAGCAACCCGGACATGACCGGGTCATCACGCTGGAGGCATTCAGCGTGCCAGCACTTCGAGCAAGACGGATTTGTCGAAGCGCCAGCCGATGGCCGGTTCCGCCGCCGCGCGCCTCAGATGCGTGACGAACGCACGGCGGGCAATCTCACGGCCCCCGAGCGACGCCAGATGCGACGTGTTCTGCTGGCAGTCTATCATCACAATCTGGTGACGACGCAAGTGTCCGACGAGTGCCGCGAGCGCGATTTTCGAGGCATCGGTACGGTGCGCGAACATCGATTCGCCGAAGAACATGCGCCCGAACGACACCCCGTAAAGCCCGCCCACGCGCACGCCGTCATGCCAGGTTTCGATGCTGTGCGCGTTGCCCGCGCGGTGCAGCGTCGTGTAGGCGTCCACGATATCGCTGGTGATCCAGGTGCCGCGCTGGCCGTCGCGGGGCGTGTCGGCGCAGGCGCGCATTACCGCGGCGAAATCGTGGTCCACGCGCACTTCCCAGAGCGGATCGCGCAGCACGCGCTTGAGCGTCTTGCGCAGCGAATCCGACACCTTGAACTCCGCCGGATACAGCACCATGCGCGGATCGGGACTCCACCACAGCACCGGCTGGCCATCCGAATACCACGGGAAGATGCCGCGTCCATAGGCATCGATCAGCCGCGACGGCAGCAGGTCCGCGCTCGCGGCCAGCAGCCCAGGCGCGCCGCTCGACGCGCCGAGCGCACGTTCGACGGGCGGAAAGGGATCGTCGTCAACGAGCCAGGGAACCATGTTCTCGAAAGGAGGCGGCGGGCGGGAGCGAGGTCGCTACGAAGTGAAGATCAGCCGTCGCGCAGCGTGCGGAAGATGTCGCCGGTATGCAGCGTGAAATTGCCGGCGGCGCGGTCGGCGAAGAAGAAACGCAGCGTCTGGCCGACGGTCGGAAAAGCGATCTCGTCCCACGGAATCTCGCTCTCCGCGAACAGTTTCACTTCCAGGCTTTCCTCGCCGGGGTCCAGGTCCAGGTCGAGCAGGCGCGCGAGATAGAACAGATGGACCTGATGCACGTGCGGCACATTGAGCAGCGAGAACAGGCTCTGGATCTCGACGCGCGCGCCGGCTTCCTCCAGCGTTTCGCGCGACGCGCCTTCGCTCGTCGTCTCTTCCATTTCCATGAAGCCGGCCGGCAGTGTCCAGTAGCCGTAACGCGGCTCGATCGCGCGGCGGCACAGCAGCACCTTGTCGTCCCACACCGGCACCGTGCCCACGACGTTGCGCGGATTCTGATAGTGAATGGTGCCGCAGTGCTCGCAGACGTAACGCTCGCGGTTGTCGCCCGGCGGAATGGCGAGGCCGACTTCGTGGCCGCAGACGGAGCAGAATTTCATGGAAATGGCGGTGGAAAGTGTGGTGCGAGTGTATCACCGCACCGGGGCGTTCAAGGCACGGGTCGCGGCGGCGCGCGGATGCGGGATCGGCCCGGCAGGCTTGATGCGGAAGCGCCTGCGCCTGCCGGGTGGTCAGGCTTGTCGTTACAATAGTTGACCAGAATCAGTGCTTCCACTCATCCATTCATCCATGCGGGCGCCGGCCGCCCGACCCTCACGCGGGCGTCGCGCGCCCGGAGCGATCTCCATGTCATCCACGCCTGCCGCTTCCTCCCGTCCTCCGATGCTCGCCACCGCCGACGCGCTCGGTCGATTGCTCGACGCCGCGCGCCGCGTGGACGGCGATGAACGCATCGATACGCTCGACGCCGCCCATCGCGTGCTCGCGGCCGATGTAATCTCGCCGCTCGACGTCCCGCCGATGCACACCAGTTCGATGGACGGCTACGCGGTCCGCGCCGCCGATCTCGCCTGCGCGGCCGACGGCGCGCCCGTGACGCTCGACGTGTCGCAGCGCATTCCGGCGGGACAGGCCGCCGAGCCGCTCGCGGCGGGCACGGCGGCGCGCATTTTCACGGGCGCGACGGTGCCGCCCGGCGCGGATGCCATCGTGATGCAGGAGATGGTGCAGGCGACGCAGACCGATACCGGCAGCCGCGCCACCTTCACGCAGACGCCGGCGGCGGGCGAATGGATCACGCGGCAGGGCGCCGATATCGAGCGCAGTTCGGTCATCCTGCGGGCAGGCACGCGCCTGACGCCGCAGGCGCTCGGTCTGGCTGCGTCGGTTGGCTGCGCGCAACTGGACGTGGTGCGGCCGGTGCGTGTCGCGATCTTCTTCACCGGCGACGAACTGCGCATGCCCGGCGAGCCGCTCGAACCCGGCGCGATCTACAACTCGAATCGCTTTACGCTGCGAGCGCTGCTCGGCCGGCTGGGCTGCGAAGTGACCGACTTCGGCATCGTCGCGGACCAGCTCGACACCACGCGTGAGACGCTGCGGCGCGCGGCCGCCGGTCACGATCTCATCCTGACGTGCGGCGGCGTGTCGGTTGGCGAGGAGGATCACGTGAAGCCCGCGGTCGAGGCTGAAGGCCATATCTCGATGTGGCAGATCGCCATGAAGCCCGGCAAGCCGCTCGCCTTCGGCGCGGTGCGGCGCGAAGGCGCGGCGGCAGAGCGCGGCGGCGAAGCGTTTTTTATCGGTTTGCCGGGCAATCCGGTCTCGAGTTTCTGCACCTTCCTGTTGTTCGTGCGCCCGTTCCTGCTGCGGCTTGCGGGCGTGACCGAAGTCGCGCCGCGGGTCTATTCGATGCGCGCCGACTTCAGCCAGAAGAAAGGCGATCGCCGTAACGAATTTTTGCGGGCGCGCGTGAACGAAGCGGGCGGCCTCGATCTCTTTCCCAATCAGAGCTCGGCTGTGCTGACCTCGACCGTCTGGGGCGATGGTCTCATCGACAACCCGCCGGACCACGCCATCCGCGCCGGCGAGAGCGTGCGCTTCATCCCGTTTTCAGAACTCATGCGGTAAGGATCAGGCTGGACATGAAAGTCGAACTGAGATTTTTTGCGAGTGTGCGCGAGGCGCTGGGCGTCGCCAACGAAACGGTGACGGTGCCGGAATCCGTGGTCAATGTCGGCGATGTGCGCACGTGGCTGCGCCTGCGCGGCGGCGCGTGGGCGGACACGCTGGCCGAGGGCCGCGCGTTGCGCATGGCGTGCAATCACGTGATGACCGATCCGTCGCAGCGCATCACCGAAGGCTGCGAGGTAGCGTTCTTTCCTCCGGTCACGGGCGGCTGACATGACGACATCCATGACGACATTCGCGCGAATCCGCGTACAGGAAGCCGATTTCGACATCAGCGCCGAGGTCGCCGCCCTGCGTGCCGACAATCCGAAGGTGGGCGCGGTCGCCTGCTTCGTCGGCACGGTGCGCGACCTGAACGAAGGCAGCGTCGTCGAAACCATGGAGCTCGAACACTATCCCGGCATGACGGAAAAGTCGCTGGAAGCCATCGCGGCCCAGGCGCGCGAGCGCTGGCAGGGTTCGGACGTGCTGATCGTGCATCGCGTGGGGAAGCTGAAGCCGCTCGATCAGATCGTGCTCGTCGCGACCACCGCGATGCATCGGGCGGACGCGTTCGAATCGTGCGCGTTCGTGATGGATTATCTGAAGACCCAGGCGCCGTTCTGGAAGAAAGAAAAGACCGAAGCCGGCGAGCGCTGGGTGGATGCACGCGAGTCCGACGACCGCGCGCTCACCCGCTGGCAGACCTGAGCGGACCGAGCGCCGTCAGGAGCGGTCCACGGGCTTGCCGACGAAGCGGGCCGGAAACGCCTCGGCGCCGGGACGCTCGGGGAAGCGCGGTTCGGGCTGGTCGCCACTGCGTCGCCGTTTGAGCGCCGCGAGCAAATCCTGCTGCTCGGCAGGCACCTGATAGTCCCAGCCGAACTTGCTCAATTGCAGGCTCTGCGCGATGCGCAGCGCCGGTTCCATGAACTGCACGGCGGCGCCGGGTTCGTAGCGCGCCTCGACCGTGTTCAGAAACAGCGACAGCCAGCGCGCGAAATGACGCGGCTCGATGCCGTCGAGCGGCCGGTGCGCCTCCTGCACGTTCCCTCGATAGTCCTTCGTGCCGAGCACGAGGCTCGACCAGAAACTCGTCATCTTGCTGAGATGTTCGTCCCAGCGGCCTTCGAGCGCGTTCGAGAAGATCGGGCCGAGCAGCGGATCGTCGTCGACGCGGCGGTAGAACGCCTCCACGAGCGCGCGGACGTTGTCTGCACTGGGCTCGCGTTCGCGCGGGACGGGTTGGGGAGTCGGGGAATCGGTCATGAGTGGTGCGGGCAGCGGTTCCATCGTGCGATGGTGCGCCCTTGGTACTGGTTCGATAAATAGAATTTTCTGACGAACTATTTCAAGATGAAGCAGAATGGCGCTTTCGTCCTCAGACGGCTCCATGCAGCCAGAAGTGTCCGAATTGCATGCCGGATCGTTTGTTTGGCGTGCTTTTGCGTCACTCTTGTCAGGCTCGCCCGTTCGTCTGGGCGCCGCGTGCCGATGTTAAGGCTCGAGACCTTGCCGCAAGGAATCGTCCCTTGTCCGTGTGCGGACTTCCGGCCAGGCCTGGCCTCGAATAACTAGCGCGCCGCTCGGCGCCACCCACTTCGCGCGAACATGCGACTGACCGATTACACCGATTATGCATTGCGAGTCCTGCTGTATCTGTCCGTCCGTCCCGCCGGTCTTTCGACGATCCAGGAAATCTCCGACGCCTATGGCGTCTCGAAGAATCATCTGATGAAAATCGTCCAGCAGCTGGGCGAACTGGGCTGGGTGGAAACCGTACGGGGCCGCAACGGCGGGCTGCGACTGGCGGAACATTCGCGCGCGCTGACGGTGGGCGAGATCGTGCGCAAGACGGAGAATGACTTTGCGATCGTCGGCTGCTTCGGGCCGACGGACGAAGGTCACAAGGGCTGCGTGATCCAGTCGCACTGTCGCTTGCAGGGCGTATTCGCGGCCGCCCGCGACGCCTTCCTCGCCGAACTGGACAAGCACACGATCGGCGAACTCGCCCATCCGGCCAACGATCTCGCGCGGTTGCTGAACATTCCGGTCCGAACGCCCATCCCGGCGGGGGAGTTCATTCCGATCCGCCATTCTTCGCTGAACGAAACCTGAACGCAGCAGTCTTCTTTCATTGCGAGCGGGCCCGCCGTCGATCGTAAAAAAACAAAAAAACGCCGCCAACGAGCGAATTCGTGCTTGAAACCGGCCCGAAGCGCCTCATTTTGGAAGTATTCAGAATCGGAGCTTCAACCCAATGAGAATCGACAAACTCACCACCAAATTCCAGGAAGCGCTCTCGGATGCGCAAAGCCTGGCGGTCGGGCACGACAATCAATACATCGAGCCGGTGCATCTGCTGTCGGCATTGCTCGCGCAGCAGGACGGCTCCGCGCGTTCGTTGCTGTCGCACGCGGGCGTGCAGGTTCAGGCGCTTCAGACCGCCCTCAATGACGCCATCAGCCGCCTTCCGCAGGTGCAAGGCACCGACGGCAACGTGCAAGTAAGCCGCGACCTGGCCGGCCTGCTCAACACCGCCGACAAGGAAGCGCAGAAACTCAACGACACGTATATCGCGAGCGAGATGTTCCTGATCGCCGTCGCGGACGATCGTGGCGAAGCGGGCCGCCTCGCGAAACAGCACGGCCTCACGCGCCGGGCGCTCGAAGCGGCCATCAACGCGGTGCGCGGCGGCGCCCAGGTCGACAGCCAGGACGCCGAAAGCCAGCGCGAGGCGCTCAAGAAATACACCGTCGACCTGACGGAACGCGCCCGTGCGGGCAAGCTGGATCCGGTCATCGGCCGCGACGACGAAATCCGCCGCTCCATCCAGATCCTCCAGCGCCGCACCAAGAACAATCCGGTGCTGATCGGCGAGCCGGGCGTCGGCAAGACGGCCATCGTGGAAGGGCTCGCGCAGCGCATCGTCAATGGCGAAGTGCCGGAGACGCTCAAGGGCAAGCGCGTGCTGTCGCTCGACATGGCGGCGCTGCTCGCCGGCGCGAAGTATCGCGGCGAGTTCGAGGAACGCCTCAAGTCCGTGCTCAACGACATCGCGAAGGACGAAGGGCAGACCATCGTCTTCATCGATGAAATCCACACCATGGTCGGCGCCGGCAAGGCCGAAGGCGCGATGGATGCGGGCAACATGCTGAAGCCGGCCTTGTCGCGCGGCGAACTGCATTGCATCGGCGCTACGACGCTCGACGAATACCGCAAGTACATCGAGAAGGACGCGGCGCTGGAGCGTCGTTTCCAGAAGGTGCTCGTCGACGAACCGTCGGTCGAGGCGACCATCGCCATCCTGCGCGGGCTGCAAGAGAAGTACGAACTGCATCACGGCGTGGAAATCACCGACCCGGCCATCGTCGCGGCGGCGGAACTGTCGCATCGCTATATCACGGACCGGTTCCTGCCGGACAAGGCCATCGACCTGATCGACGAGGCCGCGTCGCGCATCAAGATGGAAATCGATTCGAAGCCCGAAGAGATGGACAAGCTGGACCGCCGTCTCATCCAGTTGAAGATCGAGCGCGAAGCGGTGAAGAAGGAGAAGGACGAAGCGTCGCAGAAGCGCCTGCAACTGATCGAGGAAGAGATCGAGCGGCTCAACCGCGAATATTCCGATCTCGAGGAAATCTGGACGGCGGAGAAGGCCGCGGTGCAGGGCAGCGCGCAACTGAAGGAAGAGATCGAGAAGGTGCGCGCCGACATCACTCGTCTGCAGCGCGAAGGCAAGCTGGAGAAGGTCGCCGAGCTGCAATACGGCAAGCTGCCGGAACTCGAGGCGCGGCTCAAGCAGGTGACGCAGGCCGAGTCGCAGGAGCAGAACAACCCCACCCGGCCGCGTCTGCTGCGCACGCAGGTCGGCGCGGAGGAAATCGCGGAAGTCGTGTCGCGTTCCACCGGCATTCCGGTGGCGCGCATGATGCAGGGCGAGCGCGAGAAGCTCCTGCAGATCGAGTCCAAGCTGCATGAACGCGTGATCGGCCAGGACGAGGCCATCGGCGCGGTGGCGGACGCCATTCGCCGCTCGCGCGCGGGGCTGTCGGATCCGAACCGGCCGTATGGGTCGTTCCTGTTCCTCGGGCCGACGGGCGTCGGCAAGACCGAACTGTGCAAGGCGCTCGCGTCGTTCCTGTTCGATTCGGAAGACCATCTGATCCGCATCGACATGAGCGAGTTCATGGAGAAGCACAGCGTCGCGCGGCTGATCGGCGCGCCGCCGGGGTACGTCGGCTACGAGGAGGGCGGTTACCTGACCGAAGCCGTGCGTCGCAAGCCGTACAGCGTGATCCTCCTCGATGAAATCGAGAAGGCGCATCCGGACGTCTTCAACGTGCTGCTCCAGGTGCTCGACGATGGCCGCATGACCGATGGCCAGGGCCGCACCGTCGACTTCAAGAACACGGTGATCGTGATGACCTCGAACCTCGGTTCGCAAGTCATCCAGGGCATGGTCGGCGAGCCGCAGGAGAAGGTGAAGGACGCCGTGTGGGAAGAAGTGAAGCTGCACTTCCGGCCGGAATTCCTGAACCGGATCGACGACGTCGTCGTGTTCCATGCGCTCGATCGCAGCAACATCGAATCGATCGCGAAGATCCAGCTGCAGCGCTTGCAGGAGCGTCTTGCGAAGCTGGACATGCAGCTGGAAGTGTCCGATGTGGCGCTCGAGCAGATCGGCAAAGTGGGCTACGACCCGCTGTTCGGCGCACGGCCGTTGAAGCGCGCCATCCAGCAGGAGATCGAGAATCCGGTCGCCAAGCTGATCCTCGCAGGGCGATTCGGGCCGAAGGATGTGATTCCGGTGGACGTGCGGGAAGGCAAGTTCGTGTTCGACCGCGTGATTCATTGAAGACAGGCGGGCCGTCCTGCGGGACGGTTCGTGTTGACCGAAGAAAGGCAACGAAGCGATTTGTTGCCTTTTTTATTTGGGCTGAGATTCCATGCGGTCGAAGGGATTTTGATGGTTTGGCTTTGTGAGAAGCCAGAAATCTCTTCGATCGACGAGATTTTAAAGTGTGTCAGGCGATCGACGGTATAATCTCTTCGATCGAAAGGATTTTCATGAAAATCGATATCCGAAATCCACATGACATCGGCGTGGCGGTGCGGTCGGCCCGCAAGGCCCAGCGGCTGCGCCAGGACGACGCTGCCGGCAGCATCGGCGTAAGCGAGAGCTTTCTCGGCAAGATCGAGAGCGGCGCTGAAAGCGTGCAATGGGGCAAGCTGTTCCAGGTGCTGGAAGGTCTGGGCGTGCGCCTGACGGTCGATATCCCCGACGAAGCCGGCGAGCTGTTCGCCGGCGAAGCGATCAAGCGCTACGGACGTGAGCAACGGCGGCGCGCGCGAGGACAACGATGAGTCCTGAAGCCGTAGCGCCGGATGATGCGCCGTCCCAGGCGCGCCGCAGCCTGATTGCGAGCATCAATGACACGGAAGTCGGCTTGCTCAACGCCGACGACGACATCTGGTCGTTCACCTATCTGCCTTCATGGCGCGACCATGCGGAAAGTTATCCGTTGAGTCCGGCGCTGCCGTTGCAGGCCGAGACGCTGCGCGACGGCAGCACGCGCCGCGCGGTGCAGTGGTACTTCGACAATCTGTTGCCGGAGGGAGGTCAGCGTACGCTGCTCGCGCGCGACGCGTCGATCCGCAACGAAGCCGACGCGTTCGCACTGCTCGCGCACTATGGCGCGGAATCGGCGGGGTCGGTCACGCTCACGCCTCCGGGCGTGCGCGAGACGAGCGAGACAACGGCGCGCCCGCTGCCCGACGATGCCCTTCAGGCTCGCATCGATGCCTTGCCGCGCGTGCCGCTCACGCACGGCGCCATCAAGCGCATGTCGCTGGCGGGTGCGCAGCACAAGCTGGCCGTCATGTTGCACGACGGCGCGCTGCATGAACCCGCCGGAAGCACGCCGTCGACGCATATCCTGAAGCCGAATCATCAGGATGCCGATGATTATCCCCATTCGGTCATCAACGAATGGTTCGTGATGACGCTCGCCGACATGCTTCGGCTCGGCGTGCCGAAAGTCCACCGGCGCTATGTGCCGTCGCCCGTGTATCTGATCGACCGCTTCGACCGCGAGTCGCGCGCGGGTGCGTGGCGCCGGCTGCATAGCATCGACGCATGCCAGTTGCTCGATCTCGCGCGCACCTTCAAGTACGAGCAGGGCAGTGTCGAACAACTCGCGACGCTCGCCGCGCGTTGCCGCAATCAGGCGGCGGCGCGGACCCGCCTGTTTTCATGGCTGGTGTTCAACGTGCTGGTCGGCAATTCGGACGCGCATTTGAAGAACCTGAGCTTCCTCGTGTCGAGCGAGGGCATCCAGCTTGCGCCGTTTTACGACTTGCTGAGCGTCGCGGCCTATGCCACGCCGTCCTATCAGAAGACGGACTGGCCGAAGCGCGCGGTGTTTGCCTGGGACATACTCGGCGCGCGTCACTACGAGGATTTCGATCGCGCGCTGCTGTTGCGGGCGGGCGAGGTTCTGGGCATCGCGGGCAAGACCGCCCAGCGCCTGCTGGACGCGCTGACGAACGCCATCATCGACGCCGCCGCCGGGCTCTACGCGCGGGTCGAGCAGGAGAACGCGGCGCTGCTGGCCGAACGGCCGGCGCTGGCCGCAACGCTCGGCGGCGAGTTGACCTGCCTGCGCGTGATCCGCCATACGATCATCGCGGACATGACGCGCAGGCTGTCCGCGCGCTAAGCCATGCGCGGACGGCGCGAAGCAGGCGCCCTTCAGCCTTGCTTTGGTTCTTCGCTCTTGCCGAACAAGCCTGCCAGACCGCCGAGCGAGCCGAGCACGCCGGTGAGGTCGAGCTTGCCTTCCGGGGGCACTTCGCCGTTCGGCGTCGCGCGATCGACGACATGCGGCAGCACGGCCGCCAGCATGCCCGAGAGCTGATCGCCGGACACGCCGGCTTTCTGCGCCAGCGCGCCGACATTGTCGTGGCCGAGCACGTTGGTGAGCGTGTCGGGGCTGATCGGCTGATTTTCGCCGGTGCCGATCCATGACTGGACGATATCGCCCGCACCGTGCTCGTGGAAGCGCTGGATCAGCCCCATGATGCCGCCCGGCTGGCTGTTGACGAATTCGAGCGCCGCCGCGATCAGCGTGGCTTGCCCCGTCTGGCCGGGTTGACCGGGCTGGCCGGGTTGGCCGTTCGGTTGCGCTGAATTGCCGAGGGAGGAGGCGAGGATATCGAGTAGGCTCATGACGGTCTCACTGAAGGGGTTGAGGGAGGGATGCGGCGCCGCAGCCCGGAAGAACTGGGATCCGCGGCGGCGCGGGCGGCGGCCCTGTCCTTCGGGCCGCGTGACGACGATCAGCCGGGGTTCATCGACAGAGGCAGCAGGCCTTCGCCAAGGTTCCCGGTACAAGCTTACGCTTACTGACTTGCGGCCGCGGCGCTGGCGGCCTTGTCCTTCTTGCTGCGTTTTGCTTTGGCGGGTTTCGCTTCGCTGGCCGCCATCGCCGGGCCCGATGCCGCCGCTGCCGCCGCTGCGCTGTCCTTCTTTGACTTCTTCGATGCCTTCGTGCCCGATGCCGGCGCGGCGGCCGGCGTTTGCGCGGTGGTCGCGGCGGGCGAGGTTGCGGCGGTGGCCGCCGTCGAGGACTTCACCGTCGAGTTCGGCGCGGCGCTGCCGCCCTGGGTCGTGGTCGGCCTGGCAGTCTCGCCGGACGGGGGAAGCGAAGATCCGCCGATCGTCAGGCCATTCTGCTCGAGATTGGCCACCGACTTGGTGCCGAGTCCCTTGACGCGCGTCGCGAGATCGTCGGCGTCCTTGAAGGGGCCGTTCTTCGTGCGTTCGTCGACGATCGCCTTCGACTTCACCGGCCCGAGTCCCTTCACCGATTCCAGCGCGGCCTGATCGGCGGTATTGACGTCGACCGCGGCGAAGGCCGCCCCGATCGACAGCATGAACGCAAAGCACAACATCAGCAGCTTTTTCAGCATGACGGCACTCCAGGCTTGAGAGAAACAGATGACGAATCGATAGGTCCGGGCCGTAAAAGACGATGCCGTTAAGAATAGGGCAAATCCGTCCCGGACGATGACGGCTCGCACGGCGCACGTTCTGCCGCGCTCCCGCATTTTTCTTAACGCGGCGAAGCGCCCGACGGATGACGCGGCGGTTCCTGCGCCCGCGCGAACGCGCCGCGCACTTCGAAGGCGACCGTGTCGACCGGCTGTCCATGTGCATCCACGAGTTCCAGCACGTGCCTTCCGGGCCACGGCAGCCACGCCGCGCGCGCGTCCTGGCCATACGGCTTGCCGTCGAGATGCCATGCGAGCCGGGCGCTGCTTGCGCTTCGTTCGAACCAGACGCGCTGGCGCGCGGGCGGAATGTCCGGATCGAGCGCAAAAATGGTGCCGTTCGTCGGCGCGCCGATGCGAGCGGCCTGCGCATCCACGCCGCTCGCCGTGCCTTGCCCGTTTTGCAGCGCACTGGCCGAAAGCCCGATGCTGCTCATCTGCGTGCCGCGCACGAACCACTCGCCACGCGTCGGTTCGACATCGTCCTGATAGCTGACCGTGGTCCGCACCACGCCAGCCGGAGCCTGCGGCGCACGGCTCGAGGAACGCCGGTTCAGATAGTTGACGATCCCGTTCCAGATCGGCGCCGCGCCGGTCACGCCCGAGACGTCCCACATCGGCTGGCCGTCGGCATTGCCGACCCACACGCCCACGGTGTAGCGCGACGTGAAGCCCACCGTCCAGTTGTCGCGCATGTCCTTGCTCGTGCCGGTCTTCACCGCGCTGAAGCTTCGTGTCGCGAGCACGCTGTCGAAGCCGAAGGTGCGGGTGCGCGCGTTGTTGTCGGCGAGGATGTCGGTGACGATGTAGCTCGCGTCCGCGCTGAACACGCGCGTGCCGGCAGGCGCGGGCGCGTGGTCGGCGACATCGAAGAAAGGCCGCGCGACGCCGCCGTTCGCCAGCGTGCGATAGGCGTTGACGAGCGAAGCCAGCGTCACGTCCGCGCTGCCGAGCGCGAGGCTGAAGCCGTAGTAATCGCCGGCCTGCGTGAGCGGCAGGCCGAGCGCGACCAGCGTCTTCGCGAAACGGTGCGGCGTCACCATCACGAGCGTGCGCACCGCCGGCACGTTCAGCGACGAACCGAGCGCCGTGCGCACGCTCACCCAGCCCTTGAAGTCGTGATCGTAGTTCTGCGGGATATACAGGCCGCCGCCGGTGGCGAGATCGAGCGGGGCATCGTCGAGCAGCGTCGCGGCGGTGACGCGCTTTTCGTCGATGGCCTGCGCATAGAGAAACGGCTTCAGCGTCGAGCCGGCCTGACGCGCGGCCAGCGCCGCATCGACTTCGGGCGCGTTCGAGAGCGCGCCCGCCGAGCCGACCCACGCCAGCACGTCGCCCGACTGGTTGTCGATCACGACCGCCGCCGCGTCATGCACGTTGCGCGGATGCGCGCGCGCATTCAGCTCGGCGAGCGTGCGTACAAGCGTGTCGCGGGTAAAACGCTGCAGGCGCGCATCGAGCGTCGAGCGCACGCGCGCGCCCGCCGCCGGATGCGTTTCGCCCGCGATGCGCCGCGCGAGATGCGGCGCGAGGGCATCGTCGCCCTGTGCGAACGCGGGCGCGGAGGCCGTGCGGCTCAACGCCAGCTGCACGTAGGCTGGAAGATTGATGCACGGATCGGCGGAAGCGGTCTTGCCCGCGCCGTGCAGCGTCTGCATGTCGCGCAGGATCACGCAGGCGCGCGCCGCGACCTTCGCGTAGGACGCATTGGGCGCGCGGATCAGCGCGGCGGTGAGGGCGGACTCGCGCTCGTCGAGCCCCGAGGGCGCCTTGCCGAACAGCGTCTGCGACAACGCCGACAAACCGACAAGCTCGCCACGAAACGGCACGAGGTTGAGATAAGCCTCAAGAATCTGGTCCTTGCGCCAACTGCGTTCAAGCCACAGCGCGCCGATGGTCTGTTCGGCCTTCTCGCCGATCGAGCGCCGTCCGGCCGGCTTGCCGTTGTCGTCGATGAGGCCGGTGAGCTGCATCGTCACCGTCGATGCGCCGCGCGTGCGCGTGTTCCAGAGATTGCCCCACGCTGCCGCCGCCGCGCCGCGCCAGTCGACGCCCGCGTGGTCGTAGAAGCGCTTGTCCTCCGAGACGACGATCGCCTCGCGCAGGGCCGGCGACACATCCGCGAGCGCGACCCAGTCGCCGCGCCGCGCGCGGGTGTCGATGCGCGTACGCTGCAGCGGCGTGCCGTCGCGGGCGAGCAGAACCCAGTCGGAACTGCGCCATGCCGCGCGCACTTCATCGAAGCGCGGCGCCGCATGCGCCGCCGCGCTCAGCAGCGTGAAGAGGGCAAGGAGCGCGGCGCGTCTCATGGGCTTACTTCGCCGCGAGCGGCTCGACCACCATCGGCGCATTCGGCAGCGCGCCGAACGCCGAGGGCGCGTAGAGCGCTTCGACGCGCGTCGGCGGCAGGCCGAAGGTGCCCGGATTGTTCAGCCGCATCGTGTATTCGACCTGGATCTTCCCCTTCGGCAGATAGTCGTAATACGTGCGATAGCCCTCGAAGCCGCGCTCGACGAACGTCGGCCACGCGCCGGCCGCGGTTTTCTCGCCCGAGGTCGCGGCAGCCGAATCGCGGCCGAGCCCGGAGCCGAGGATCGTCGCGCCCGCGGGTATCGGATCGTTGACGACGACCCAGGTCATGTCGCTTTGCGCGTCGATGTCGAGATGCACGCGCACGATGTCCCCACGCGAGAGCTTGCCCTTCACGGCCGGGTCCACGGGCGTCAGCGTCTTCGAGATGCGGTAGCCCGCCGCGAACGGCGCTTTCAACGCGACTGCCGCGAGGCTTTCGACGGTTGCCCAGGGTTTGCCGGTGCCGTCCTGCGTCAGCGCGAGCGACCCGGTGGTCCACGGCAACAACACGCTGCGCGCCTTCTCGGGCTTGCCCGGGCCGTTCCACCCGATGTCCTGCGTGGCCGTGCCCAGCTTGATCGACGTGTGTCCGGTGACGGGCGTGCTCTCGAACACCTGCGAGAACCGGCTCACGGCCAGCGTGCCCCACAGGTTCGACGTGGTGGTCTGCCACGCGCCGTTCTTCTGCAGCGCGAGCAGCCCCGTGACGATGCGCGGCATCTCCTCCTTCCAGCCCGGCGCATCGGCGAAGAGCAGCGCCGTGCGCGCGGCATTGGTTTCGGTGCCGGTCATGAGCCACCAGAGATCGTCGTCGCGCTCGGTCGAGAAGCCGACGCGCGTGCCCTGATACGTGAGCCGCGCGCGGATGATCTGCTCGGCTTGCGCGCGTTTCGCGTCGCGCTCGGGGATGCCGTCGACGCGCGACAGGATCGCGTAGTAGTCGAGCACGGCGGAGGTCGGCCATTGATCCGGCGCGACCGTGATGGAACCGAGCATGCGCGGCTGCGCCAGACCGTAGCGCGACAGCGCTTCGATAGCCGCGAGTTTCTCGTAGTCGAGGTCGTTGCGCGGCGCCCAGAACGTGCGCGTGATCTTGCCTTCGACGAAATTCGCCAGGCCCGCGGCCATCTGTCCGCGCAGGTCGGCGGGCAGGGCGAAGCGGCTGTCCAGCCGCGCTGCTTCGTCGGACACGGCCAGCAGGTACGCGGTGAGCGCGGGACTGCCGGTGGGACGTTCGTCATCGGCGGGCGGGAAGTAGTTCGCGAGGCCATCGCGGTCCAGATAGGTCGGCATCTTCGCGAGCACCGCCTGCCACTGCGCCGCGTCCATCAGACCGAGCGCGCGCGAGGTCTGCTGCTCCAGGCAGTTGTACGGATAGCGCTCGAACCAGCGGCGCACGCCCGGCAAGCCGTCGGCGAGCTTCGGCTGCATCGACACTGCAATGCCGCCGCGCGCCGCGCCGTTGCCCGAGAGGAGGGCATCGGCGGGCGGCGCGACCGGCAGCGTGAGCGAGCCATCCACTTGCGCGAGGGTCGCCTGCTGCACGGTGACGGGAACGGCCGGGACGACACGCTGCGTGATCTTCACGGCGTCGCTGGCCTTGGGGCCGGCCTGTTCCGCCGCGCTGACCTCCCACGCGAGACTCGCGGATGGCGCAACGCGCGGGATGTCGGGCATTGTGACGTCCCACGCCACGTCCCGCGACGCGTTCGCGCCGAGCTCCACGGTGCGCGCGTCGAGCGCCAGCGCTCCGGCGTGCGGCGTGACGACGACCCGCATCGCGCGCGGCGTGGTGTTGCGCAGCGTGAACTGCGCGCGGAACGCATCGCCGACGCGAATCAGCGGCGGCAATCCCGAGATCAGTTGCAGGTCCTGCGTGCTCTGGATCGACGCGCTGCCGGTGCCGAAGCGCCCCGCGCCCACCGCAGCGACCGCGACGATGCGAAAGCGCGTCAGCGCATCGTTGAGCGGCACGTCGACCTTGGCTTCGCCTTGTGCATCGAGCGTGACGCGCGGATTCCACAGCAGCAGCGTGTCGAACAGCTCGCGCGTGGCGGCATGACCGCCGCCGCCGCCCGCCGGCACCGCCTTGCGTCCGAAGTGACGCCGCCCGATGATTTCCATCTGCGCCGTCGCCGTTTCGACGCCGTATGCGCGTTGCTGCAGCATCGCGTCGAGCACGTCCCAGCTTTGGTTCGGCATCAGTTCCAGCAGGGCTTCGTCCACCGCCGCGACGGCGATCTGCGTGCCCGCGGGCGCGGGCTTGCCGTCGGGCAGCGTTACCTTGACCTGCACGTGGGCCTTGCCGCGCACGGTGTAGGACTTCGCGTCCGGCGTCACGCTGACCGCGAGCCGGTGCGACGCCGTGCCGACCTTGATCGACGCGAGCCCGTAGCGGAACGCGGGCTTCGACAGATCGACGAGCGGTGTCGGCGCCTGATACTGGCGGCCTTCGTACCAGAAGGCGCGGGCCCAGTCGAGCGGCGCTTTCCAGCCCCACGTGAAGAAGGAGTACCACGGCACGTCGCGGATGCGTCCGCGAATCGCGAGCACCGACACGTACACGTTCGGCCCCCACGAATCCTCGACCTTCAGTTCGACGGTCGGGTCGCGCCCATTGAGTTCGACCACCCGCGTCTCGACGACGCCCTCGCGCTCCACCGCGACGAGCGCCGTGGCCGACCGGAACGGCATCCGCACCTGGAAGCGCGCGGTCTCGCCGGGCTCGTAGCTGGTTTTCTCGGGCAGGACGTCGATGCGGTCCGTGTTCTCGCCGCCGAACCACAGTTCGTCCGCGCGCGTGACCCACACGGAGGTGCTGGCGTTGGCCGCGCGGCCGTCGCTGTCTTTCGCGATGGCGATCAGATCGACATTGCCGGGCTCCTTGATGGCGACGTCGCACGAGACGATGCCGTGATCGTCGCTCTTGCCGCTGCACAGCGCGCCGAGATCCTTGATTTCGGTGTGGTTGTCATACGCATAGAAGCCGCCGACCATGCGTTTGCGCGAACTCGACATGATGCGCGCCACCGCCTTGATTTCCACGGCGACGCCCGCGCGCGGCTTGCCTTGCAGATCGAGCGCCAGCGCCTGCACCGGCAGCTTGCCGCCGACCGACACCCAATGGCCCGCCTTTACGCCGACCGCCACGGCGGCGGGCCACAGCGTCGTGCCGCCGCTGATGGTCTGGATCTCGCCGTTCGGATCGGCGAAGCTCGCTTCGAGCGCGAGGCGTTTCGGCGCTTCCACCGCGGGCAGCGGCTTGATGGTGAGCTTGCCGGCGCCGTCGCGATCGAGCGTCATGCGCAGCTTGTCGGCGATGAGCTTCGTCGTGGCGTCGGCCTGCTGCTCGCTGGCTTCGTCCTCGGCGGGGGCGCTGGCGCCGTCGCCGGACGGCTTGCGCCACGGCGCGAAGCTGTACGCGTCGTACTGCGCGGCGAACGGCGGCGTGACGTCACGCACCAGCGCCGACACCTGCACCGGCAGATTCGATGCCGGTCCGCCTTGCACGTATTCCATCCGCACCGCGACCGGCGCGTCCTGCGCGGCGACGAGACCGGGCGATGCGCCGTCGCCGGCGGTGATCGAGCCTTTGAAGACCGGCAGGCGGAATTCCTCCACCCGGAAGCTGCCCGACTCATACGACCGGGTGACGCCGCTGTCTTCGGCGTCGTCGGCGTCATCGTCTCCGTTCTTTTGTCCGGGCGCGGCGATGGCGCCGTTATCCAGCGTCACCGTGTATTCGCCGAGCTTCGCCGCGACCGGCACCGTGAAGGTGGAATCGGCGCTGTGGTCGGCCGTCCACTTGAGCGGCATGTGCCAGGTCTGGCCGCTGCCGGTGTGCCGGATCGTCACGCGGCCCGGATTGTCGGGCGCAAACGCGAAGCCGTTGAGCGTCTCGACGCGCAGCAGATGCTTCATCGACACCGTCTCGCCGGCGCGCAGCAGCGTGCGGTCGAACACGGTATGCGCGCGCACGCTGCGCGTGGTGCTCATGTCGGTCGGCACGTTGAAGCGCCATGACTCGATGCCGCGATTCCAGTCGGACAGCACGAACGCCATGTCCGGCCCGGTGACCGGATCGTTCACCCGCGCCGAGACGAAAAAGCCGCTCCACGCGAGACTGTTCTCGTTGCATTCGCGCGCGGCAGCCAGCGTCTTGCCGATCTTCGCGATGCCTTGCGCGTCCGTCTTCGCGGTGGCGATTTCATCGCCGTTGCAGTCGGTCACGCGCACATCGGCATTGGCGACGGGCTTGCCGTGATCCAGCGACGTCACCCACACCAGACTGTTCTCGCGGCCCTGTTTGAAGTGCACGCCGAGATTGGTGACGAGCACCGAGGTGCGCACGTACATCGGCTGCGGCTTGCCGAGCAGCGACGCGCCCAGCGCCGGCGAATGCAGTTCGACGACATAGAAGCCCGGCTTGGTGAGCGGAATACCGACTACCTCGAAGGGCCGCAGCGCCTTGGGATCGGCGGCGGGCAGCGTCAAGGTCTCGACGCCCGCGCGTCCGGCGAGCATCGACAGCGAACGGACGTCGATCTGCGGATCCTTCGACACCGTGCCGTCGCTGTTCGGAATCACGACCGGACGGATGCCGTTGCGCAGCATCTCCGGCATGCGCTCCTCGATCATCGAACGCGACATGGAGATGCCGTCGAACTGATCGACGGCGCGCATCCATTGGCGGATGTCGCGGTCGGCATCGAGCTTGAGCTTGGTGATCCGGGAAGTGCCGGAATTCAAACCCTGCACGTGCAGATCCGCTTCGACGTGCCGCAGCGTGACGGGCAGCATCGCGGGCATGCCGGGCTCGGCAAAGCGCTCGATGATGCCGAACGCGCCCGACGAAAACTTGGCGAGCGGCGGCATCGGCGCGGTCGCGGTCTTGAGCGGGAACAGGTCGGCGTTGGCGAGCGTGCGGCCGCTGACGTCCTTGAGATTCGCGGGGGCGTCGATGGTGAGATCGGCGTGCTCGGGCAAAGGCGCCGCGAACTCGACGGCGCTCACTTCCGCGTCCTTGTCGGTGTCGTCGAAATGCGGGGCGGCCGTTTCCTTCGGCCCGCGCAGCACGAACTTCTGCGCGTCCGCACGCGTGATCGGCGCGCTGAAGTTCAGGCGCAGTGGACGCAGCGGCGTGCAGGGCGCCTGCGCGTTTTCGCGCTCGCACGAGAAGCTCGCGGTGAAGGGCTCGCGCACGGTGAAGTCGAAGCGCTTCTCGACTTCGTTGGCCATGCCGCTCGGACCGGTCACGCCCGCGCCGTAGACCAGCTGCATCTTGGCTGCCGAGGGCAGGGTTTGCTGGCAGGCGAGCGTCAGCACGTTGCCGGCTTCCTTCTCCAGCCGGAAATACTTGAGCAGGGCGGTGCGGGCGGCGTCGTCGAGCAGGCGCACCGGAATGCGGTTGCCGAGCGCACTGGATTCGCACCACACGTGTTCACGCACCGAAGCCGGCGTGGCCGGGCCGTTCAGGCGCAGCACGAAAGCCTGGTTCTCTTCGATGTCGCCATATCCCGGCAGGACGCGCGTGACGAACGGACCGCCGGTCTGGAAGGCGAAATGGCGCGGGCCGGACAGCGCGTTGCCCGCGACGGACTTGAGGGTGTCGGCGAGATCGAGCGTGCAGCGTACGCCGGGCGGCAGGTCGTTCTCGAAGTCGAAGGCCCAGGTCCGGGCGTCGATCCAGCGGCCCGAACCCGCCGTGGCCGCGCCGCTGCACACCAGCTTGCCCGGCGCGGCGGCGGCTGCGTTGCCGAAGGCGATCATCGGTTCGTCGAACTTGGCGACGACCTGGCGCACCTGCGCGACCTTACCCTGCGGCGACACGCTCGCGATGCGCGCGGCATCGGCCCGATGCATCGACGCGCCGAAACCGAGCGCGGCGATCAACCCGGTTGCAGCCAGAATCCACTTTTTTTGTGACGTTGTTATGCGGCTCATCCACTCGCTCCGAGATGCTCTCGACGCGAAATTCTACTGGACGCTTACGTCATTCTTTCTACCAATCGATCCAGGTTGTGTTTTTTGACGCTCCGGCTGCGTCAGTCCGCATCGACATGCGCGACGCGCCGCAGGCTGACGCGCCGCCAGTAGAGAAAGAGGCCGATGCCCGCAACGCCCAGGCTCGCCGAGTTGGCGATCCAGAAGCCGCGCGCGCCCTGCAGCCATTCCGGCACGCCGCCGCCGATGTCGAAGCCGAGCAGATAGCCGCCGCCCAGCCCGATGCCCCACAGCGCGACCGCATAGATCAGCGTCGGCACCAGCGTCACCTTGTAGGCGCGCAGGACGAACGCGGTCGTGACCTGGAGCGCGTCGCACAGGTGATAGAAGAAGATGATCAGCACGAGCGGCATGGCGGCCGCGATGACGTGCGCATCCGGCGTGTAGGCGGCGATGATCAGCGGGCGCGCCGCGACCAGAATCACGCCATAGACCAGCGCCAGCACGCACGCCACGCCGATGCCGTGACGCGAGATCGAGCGCGCGTCGTCGTAGCGGCCGGCGCCGAGCGCCTGCGACACGAGCGTCGACGACGCAATGCCGATCGACAGCGGCGTCATGTACAGCACCGCGCCGAGATTGCCGGCGATCTGGTGGCCGGCGAGCGTGGTCGTGCCGAAGCGCGAGATGAACAGCGCCATGAAGGTGTACGAGGTCACCTCGATGAGATAGGAGAGACCCATCGGAATGCCGAGGCGCAGCAGCGCGAGCTGACGCCGCCAGACCGGCCAGCAGAACTGCGAGAAGATGCCGAACGGGCGGAAGAACTCGAAGCGGACGAGCACCGTCATGCCGACGATCGCCAGCGCCCAGTTGATGAGCGTGCTCGCGAGCGCGCAGCCGGGACCGCCGAGCGCCGGCACGCCCGCACCGCCGAAGATGAACCAGCTGTTGAGCGGAAACTTGAGCAGCAGCCCGCCGACTTGCAGGAACATCACGAGGCGCGGCTTGCCGACGGCATTGGTGAGCGAACTGTAGACGCGGAACGCGAGGCTCGCGGGCAGGCCGAACGACAGGATGCGCAGATAGTCGACCGTGCGGTCGTGCAGCGCGGGCGGCGCCTTGGCGAGCGAGAGCAGCGGTTCGGGGTGATAGAGCAGCACGAAGCCAATCACGGCGAGCGCGGCGGCGAGCCACAGCGCCTGACGCGTCTCCTCGCCGATCTCGCTTTCGCGACCCGCGCCGAAGAGCTGGCCGGCGATCGGCTGCAAGGCCACCAGGATGCCCGTCAGGCCGATGTACACCGAGATATAGATCGAGCCGCCGAGGCCGAGCGCGGCGAGATCGGTGGCGGAGAAGCGGCCGACCATCGCGGTGTCGATCACGCCGAACGCAATGATGGCCAACTGGCCGATCAGCACAGGCCAGGCGAGCGCGGCGATCTTGCGCACGTCGCTCAGCATGCCGGTCGTGCTGGCCGGGGGCGTCAGCGGGGACATCGCGTTACTGCTTCCGGCGCAGGCTTCTCGGACGCAGCGGCTTTGGCGGCGGCGGCGTCGGACGCTCGATGCGCACGTACAGGCGGAAGCGCTCGTCCCGGTCGGCGACGCGCCGGCCTTCCCAGACCAGCTTCCACTCGAATGCCGACAGCGACGACGGTTCGCCGTAATCCGCGCGGTCCTGGCGCAGGATCACGTCGCAATCCTCGTCGAACGCGAAATGCATGCCGCCGAAATAAGCGAAGGTCGCGATCTGCGCGTCGCCGAGACGCACCGGCGAGATACAGGTGTAGTCCGGCGGCAGATGGTCCGCGATCTGCTCCGCGACATCGCGATACGTCCGACTGTAGTTGACCACGGGCAACCACAACGTCATGAGCAACACCCACATCAGCGTGGTGCCTGCGCTGGACAGCACGACGCTGCGCCACAGCACCTTCGGATGCCGCGCGAGACGCCAGCGGGCGAGCAGGAACCAGCAGACCGTCACGGCCACGGCGCACACGAAGGAAAGGAGCTTGAACTCGGGATGGAAGCCGGGCACGAGACGCGCGAGATTGCGCGCCATCGACGCCGGGAAGCCGAAAATGCCGGCGGTCCACACGAGCCAGACCAGCGTGCCGATGACGGTGAAGCTCAACATCGCGAACCAGTCGATGGCATTGATCGCGCCGCGCTTCAGTGTGGGCAGCGCGAAGGTCGCGAGCACCGAGAGCGGCGGCAGCAGCAGCATGAAGAGGCGGTTGGTTTCATGCGCCTGCAGCACGACCAGCACGAGCAACGGTCCGATGATCGAAAGCGGCACGCCCACGTGCGGCGAGCGCCGCATGCCGCCCCAACTGACGAAGGCCCATAGCGCGAGCGGCCAGGCCGGCCAGGTGAAGAGCGGCAGGTTCTTGATCGCGTAGCCGAAGATGGATCCCGGCGTGCCGGAGAAGAAGGAGAAGCTGTTGCGCCACCACTGGCGCAGCCACCATTCGCCGTCGTCGGGATAGAAGTGCAGGGCGGGGAGCACCCAGGCAGCGATCAGCAGCACCGCGACCGGCAGGCCGTACACGATCAGCGGCCGGGCGCGCACCTGCTTGACGATGATCGTCATCGCGAGGGTGCAGAGCAGCAGCGCGAACACCAGAACCGGCGAACTCGACAGCGCCACGACGCCCAGCGCCGCGCCCCAGACCAGGCCGCCGTGGATGGGCTTGTCGAGGCTGCGCACGAGGCCGTAGAGCAGCATCGCGGTGCCGGCGAACTGCGCGAGCTGTGCGGTGGTTTCGTGGCCGCGCTCGGCAAGACCGAAGCAGGCCAGCAGGATCAGGAGGGCGCCGTCGGCGAGCGTGCGGCCGTAGTCGCGCGGCTCGGGTTCGCCGCCGAACGCGTATTTGAACGGCTGGGCTTCGTCGCGGCGGCCGAGCAGATAGGCCGAGTACCAGACGAAGGCGCAGGCAAGACAGAAGAGCAGGCCGGTGACCACGCGCGAGGCGTTGCTCGCGTCGACCCACGGGCTCAGCAGGCGGATGGCGGACGCGCCGAGCCAGTACATCAGCGGGCCATCGGCGGTGGGCGCCTTGCCGACGAGATTCGGCAGAAGCCAGTCGCGGGCATCGCCGTTGGCCATGGTCCACATCACGCCGAAGCCGGCCGCGTCCTCGTTCTTCCACGGATCGCGCCCGAACAGGCCGAACGACGCATAGACGATGCAGATGGCAAGCAGGAGCCAGCGCGGCAGGGCGCTGGTGGCGGAGGCAGTCAGACGAACGACGGATCGCATGCGATAGGCTGTATGGAAAACGGTCCCGGTGGCGGCGCTGGCTTCGGCCGCAGGCGCAGCAGGGCTCGAGCAACCGGCATTGTAGTCGCGCGGCGGCATTACCGGCGTTGCGATGGAATTTGCCGTAACGGGGTGATGCAATCGTGACTGTCCGAGCAAGGACGATGCCGCGCGCAGTGCCGATGCAGGCCGGAACACAAAGCGTCCGGCGACAAAAAAGGGCAGCGAGAGCTGCCCTTTTTGCTGAGTTCGTGAAGCCCGACTTACTTCTTGGTGGAGAAGCGTGCGAACTTGTTGTTGAACTTTTCGACGCGGCCGGCCGTGTCCATGATCTTCTGCTGGCCGGTGTAGAACGGATGCGATTCCGACGACACTTCGATCTTCGCGAGCGGGTAGGTCTTGCCTTCGAATTCGGCGGTTTCGCGCGTCTGGATGGTCGAACGGGTCACAAACTTGAAGTCGTTCGACATGTCGATGAACAGGACTTCGCGGTAATTCGGGTGAATGCCTTCTTTCATTGTCTTTCCTGGTATCTGGCGGTAGCCAACCCGCTGCGCTTGTCTGAGAACGCCCTGAAGCGTCCGGCGCGAGTCACTTGCCTAGGGTCGAAAAACGGCGATTATGCCAGAAAATCAGTTGGTTGACACTTCTTTGCGAGGTTTTTCGTCAGGCGCCGGCGGAGTCCAGCGCGCCCGTGCCCGCCGGGTCCTGCCGGTAATAGCGCGCCAGCAGCCGGTAGAGCTCCGGATACTCCGCCTCGAAGGCCCGCGGCGTGACGAACAGCGCCTCGCTGCATACCGCGAAAAATTCGGACGGATGGTCCGCCGCGTAAGGATCGATCAGCGATTCGCGCTCGAAGCGGCTCCAGCGCCGCTCGGGCACCGCGTCCACGCGCGCGCAGAACTGGTCGTAAGCGTTGTCGAAGATATCGGCGAAAGCGGCGGTGTCGAGCGGCGCATGCCAGCGGCGGAACAGCGGCGGATGGCCGTCGGCTTCGCCCGTGACCATGTCGAGCTTGTGCGCGAACTCGTGGATCACCACGTTGTACGCGTCCGAGCCGTCAGCCATCTGCGCGTCTTCCCATGACAGCACGACCGGACCGCCTTCCCAGGCTTCGCCGCTCGCATCGTGCTCGATCTCGTGCACCACGCCGTCCTGATCCTCCACCGTCTTGCGGATGACGAACTCGCCCGGATAGACGATCACGCCCACCCAGCCGCGATACAGGTCGAGGTCGAGATTGAGCACCGGCAGGCAGGCCTGCGCGGCGATGGAGACGATCATCGCGTCGGTCAGTTCGAGATCGTGCGCGGTGGAGAATTCCTTCTGCGCGATGAACAGGCTCGCGGTTTCACGCAGGCGGCCGAGATCCGCGTCGTCCAGATGGCCGAAGCACGGATAGGTGTCGAGCGTGCGTTGCCACAGGGTGTCGTCGATCGCGTACTTGCGCAGCGCGCGCTCGCGGCGTTGCGCGCCGAACCAGCGGGAAAGGAGGTTGGCCATCGGATGAGCGGTTGGCTTCGACAGACCGGATTGTACGGAGAGTACGGAGTGTACGGAGGCCGGCCGGCGCCGGGCGTAAAAAAACCGCCTGACGGGGCAGGCGGTTTTTCTGGTGTGTGCAGCGCGGTGGATCAGCTGCCGCCGCGGCGCATCATGTCGAAGAATTCGGCGTTGTTCTTCGTCTGGCGAATCTTGTCGAGCAGGAATTCCATGGCTTCGACTTCGTCCATGTCGTGGATGAACTTGCGCAGCACCCAGACCTTCTGCAGCAGGTCCGGCTTGATGAGCAGTTCTTCGCGACGCGTGCCCGACTTGTTCAGGTTGATCGACGGATAAACGCGCTTTTCCGCGAGGCGGCGCTCGAGGTGCACTTCCATGTTGCCGGTGCCCTTGAACTCTTCGTAGATGACGTCGTCCATGCGGCTGCCGGTCTCGATCAGCGCCGTGCCGATGATGGTCAGCGAACCGCCTTCCTCAATGTTGCGCGCCGCGCCGAAGAAGCGCTTCGGACGTTGCAGCGCGTTGGCGTCGACACCGCCCGTCAGCACCTTGCCCGAAGCCGGCACGACGGTGTTGTAGGCGCGCGCGAGACGCGTGATGGAGTCGAGCAGGATCACGACGTCGTGCTTCATCTCGACCAGGCGCTTGGCCTTCTCGATGACCATTTCGGCGACCTGCACGTGACGCGCGGCGGGTTCGTCGAAGGTGGAGGCGATCACTTCGCCCTTCACCGAGCGCTGCATTTCCGTGACTTCTTCAGGACGTTCGTCGATGAGCAGCACGAACAGCACGATGTCCGGATGGTTCTGCTTGATGGCGTGCGCGATGTGCTGGAGCATCACGGTCTTGCCCGACTTCGGCGACGCGACCAGCAGGCCGCGCTGGCCCTTGCCGATCGGCGAGATCATGTCGATGATCCGGCCCGTGACGTTTTCCTCGCCGCGCATTTCGCGTTCGAGCGGCAGCGGCTTGTTCGGATGCAGCGGCGTGAGGTTCTCGAACATGATCTTATGTTTCGAGGCCTCGGGCGGCTGCCCGTTGACTTTGTCGACCTTCACCAGTGCGAAATACCGCTCGCCGTCCTTCGGCGTGCGCACTTCTCCTTCGATGGTGTCGCCGGTGTGCAGATTGAAACGGCGGATTTGCGACGGGCTGATATAAATATCGTCCGTGCTCGCAAGATAAGAAGTCTCGGGCGAACGCAGGAAGCCGAAGCCGTCGGGCAGCACTTCGAGCGTGCCGTCGCCGAAAATCGTGTCGCCGCCCTTGGCGCGCTTTTTAAGAATCGCGAACATCAATTCCTGCTTGCGCAGGCGGTTCGCATTTTCGATCTCGAGGCCATTGGCCATCTCGATCAGTGCCGATACGTGCTGAGACTTGAGCTCGGATAAATGCATACGGATTTCCCGCCAGGGAGAAGAGGTGCGACGAAAAGATTTGGGAGAAGAGGTGAGCGGAACCGCTCGAGACTTAATACTTCTTGAACTCTTGTGATTCTAGCATAGCACACGCCGCTTGAGCCTCGGGTGGGCGTTGGGCGGGGCTTTTCGGCCGATGTTGTCGTGCGACAACATCGGCTGTACCACGAGCGCGCGCTAGTAAGGACGCGGGTGGCATGGACGGGCGCTGTGTAAAACCGCGCCCGCCGGTGACGCTGTTACAGGTTGCTGTCGAGGAACGCGGTGAGTTGCGACTTCGACAATGCGCCGACCTTCTGCGCGGCGACTGCGCCGTTCTTGAACAGGATCAGCGTAGGGATGCCGCGCACGCCGAACTTGACCGGCGTCGACTGATGTTCGTCCACATTGATCTTCGCGATCTGCAGGCGATCGCCGTAATCCTTCGCGACTTCGTCGAGGATCGGGGCAATCATCTTGCACGGACCGCACCACTCGGCCCAGAAAT
Organism: Caballeronia sp. LZ034LL; assembly: GCF_031451215.1. Lineage (NCBI taxonomy): Bacteria > Pseudomonadati > Pseudomonadota > Betaproteobacteria > Burkholderiales > Burkholderiaceae > Caballeronia > Caballeronia sp. LZ034LL. Next base: position 1,718,641 of record NZ_JARUXR010000001.1, on the reverse strand, counting down.
CGAGCAGGACAGGTTTATCGGACTTGACGACATCCTGTTCGAAAGAAGCGTCGCTGATGTGCTTGATTGATTCGCTCATTGTCTGAATACCTCTATTGATTCGAGGCCCGCGTTTGAATGCTCGCCACGATAGATCAAAACTTAAGGAGACCACGTCGCCGCTGAGCGCGACTAAACCGGCTCGCCGTGCGCCGAAACAGAGGGCGAACGGCGGCAAATGTTCCATCAGAGGGCCGCGATGCACCAATGCGTGTCGCCTGTGGATGATTCACTCATCATCTTAGCCTACTTTGCTATCCGTTGCCGGGTGCCGATAGCGATGATCTGAGGGTGAAATCCCCGAGTACAAGAGGCATTCTGAAACATTGAGTCGATGCATGCGTTTCGCGTGAAGCCTTCCGGGCGCTCGACGTTGCATGATACAATTCGACGTGACGGGCCTCCTCGCATGGTGGCGTGGTCAACCTGGTCAGGTCGGGAACGAAGCAGCCACAGCCGCTTTCCACCAGTGCCGAGGGTCAGGCTCGTCACCTTCCGCTTTATCTCCTCTCGTTTTTTCCTCCCTTCGCGTTTTTTGGGCTCTCGCTCGTGCGGCATTGCTACGTCCGCGAGCGGCATGCTTGCGCCCGCGCGGGCCCTGTCGGAACGGGCGTTGCGCCAGGTCGTTGCTGATACAATTTCGCGCATGACCTATCAAGTTCTCGCACGCAAATGGCGGCCGAAATCGTTCGAGTCGCTCGTCGGCCAGGAGCACGTCGTCCGTGCGCTCACGCACGCGCTCGACGGCGGCCGCCTGCATCATGCCTATCTCTTCACGGGCACGCGCGGCGTCGGCAAGACGACGCTCTCGCGGATCTTCGCGAAGGCGCTCAACTGCGAAACCGGCGTGACCTCGAAGCCGTGCGGCGTGTGCCGTGCGTGCCGGGAAATCGACGAAGGGCGCTTCGTTGATTATGTGGAAATGGATGCGGCGAGCAATCGCGGCGTCGATGAAATGGCGGCGCTGCTAGAACGCGCCGTGTACGCCCCCGTCGATGCCCGCTTCAAGGTCTACATGATCGACGAAGTGCACATGCTCACGAACCACGCCTTCAACGCCATGTTGAAGACGCTGGAAGAACCGCCTCCGCACGTCAAGTTCATCCTCGCCACGACTGATCCGCAGAAGATTCCGGTCACCGTGCTGTCGCGCTGTCTGCAGTTCAACCTGAAGCAGATGCCGGCCGGGCATATCGTCGGGCATCTGGAGAACATCCTCAAGGAAGAGGGCATCGCGTTCGAGCAGCAGGCGCTGCGGCTGTTGTCGCGCGCGGCGGACGGCAGCATGCGCGATGCGCTCTCGCTGACCGATCAGGCCATCGCCTATTCGGCCAACCAGGTGACGGAAGAAGCCGTGCGCGGCATGCTCGGCGCACTGGATCAGAGCTATCTGATCCGTCTGCTCGACGCGCTCGCCGCCGGCGACGGTGCGCTGGTGCTCGACATCGCTGACGAAATGGCGCTGCGCAGCCTGTCGTTCTCCACCGCGCTGCAGGATCTGGCGAGCCTGCTGCATCGCGTGGCGTGGGCGCAGTTCGCGCCGTCGTCGGTGCTGGACGAATGGCCGGAAGGCGCCGACATCCGCCGCTTCGCCGAGATGCTGTCCGCCGAACAGGTGCAGCTCTTCTATCAGATCGCGACGGTGGGCCGCGGCGAACTCGGCCTCGCGCCGGACGAATACGCCGGCTTCACGATGACGCTGCTGCGCATGCTCGCATTCGAGCCCGCCGGCGGTCCGGGCGGCGGCGGTGTCGCGGTGAGCGCGCCCGCGCCCGCCAGGCCGGTTCGCGGCGCGGCGCTGGCCGGCGCGATGGCCGAGCGCGCGGTCAGCCCGGCGCCGGTTCCGAAGCCTGCGTTGTCTGTCGAGACGAAGACGGCGGCGCCGGTTGCGGAAACCAAGGCGCCTGTTGTGGAGCGTGAGCAACCGGCGACTGGGCCGAAGGCAGCTGCGCCGGCCAAGGCGCCCATGGAACAGCCGGAAGCCGCCGAAACACGCGAAGCGGTGCCGCTAGCGACTGAACCTGAGCCCGAAGCGGTGCCCGTCGCGAACAAGCCGGTGCCCGAAGCGGCGCGGCAAGCCATCGAGGAAGCGGCGCCTGTTGCCGCTCGCGCCTCGCGTGCCGAACCCGCCGCGCCGCGTGCGGCGGGCGGTGCAAGCGCAGCGCTCGAAGTGCTGCGCAGCGCGGGCATGCGCCTTTCATCGGATCGCGGTACGCGTGGGGCCGCTGCGGCGGAAGCCGCGCCGAAGCCTGCACCGAAGGCCACACCGAAGCCCGCAGCGCCCGTGCCGGTTCCCGCCGCGCGCCGCGAGGCCGTCGCGGCAGCCGGGCAGCCCGCGCAGCCCGAAGCCAAGCCAGTAGCAGCCCCCGCCGGCAAGTCGAAAGTCGTCCCGCCGTGGGAAGACATGCCGTCCGACGACTACCCGCCGCCGGTCTCGGAAGACGAATACTTCATGGCGTCCGACGACGGCTTCGTCCCCGCGTTCGACAGCGGTCCCGACGACCTGCACTTCGGCGGCGAGCCGTCCGCGCGGCCGGCGCCGCAACCCAAGATCGACACGACGCCGCTGCCGCCCGCCGTCCCGCTCGATGCGCTCGGCCTGACGCTCGAATGGGCCGCGCTCGCGGTCGATCTGCCGCTGAAGGGCGTGGCGTACCAGCTCGCGTTCAACAGCGAACTCACCGCCTGCGACGCCTCGTCGCTCACGCTCGCGGTGCCGGTGCAGATGTACACCGACGCCGCGCACGTCGCGAAGCTCAAGGCCGCGCTCGCGGAGAAACTCGGCCGCACCCTCGAAGTCAATGTCAACGTCGGGCCCGCACGCCGCACCGCCGCCGCGCTCGATGCCGCCGCGCGCGCCCGGCGCCAGCAGGAAGCCGAGCAGGAAATCACGCAGGATCCGTTCGTGCAGTCGCTGATCCGCGATTTCGGCGCGAGCATCGTGCAGGGATCGATCAAGCCGATCGCCGCGACGGGCGCGAATCCGTCTTGACGAAGCACGCCGTGCAGCCGCATTGAATACCGGGCGCCGCGATCGCGCGCGCACCCGTCCGCCACACGTTTTCCAGGAAGGAGCCGAACCATGATGAAGAACCAACTCGCCGGGCTGATGAAACAGGCCCAGCAGATGCAGGAAAACATGAAGAAGATGCAGGACCAGCTCGCGCTGATCGAGGTCGAGGGCCAGTCGGGCGCCGGTCTCGTCAAGGTGACGATGACCTGCAAGAACGACGTCAAGCGCGTCTCGATCGACCCGAGCCTGCTCGCCGACGACAAGGACATGCTCGAAGACCTGGTCGCCGCCGCGTTCAACGACGCCGTGCGCAAGGCCGAGGCCACCACGCAGGAAAAGATGAGCGGCATGACGGCCGGCATGCCGATGCCGCCCGGCTTCAAGCTGCCGTTCTGAACCCGCGCGCCGGACGCCTGGCCGGCGCGTCACGAGGACACATGAAACAACCTTCCGCCCTGGCGGCGCTGGTCGAGGCGCTGCGCGCGCTGCCCGGCGTCGGCCCGAAATCGGCGCAGCGCATGGCGTATCACCTGATGCAGCATGACCGCGCCGGCGCCGAGAAACTCGGCGCGTCGTTGCTGTTCGCGACCGAGCATCTCAAGCACTGCGCGAAGTGCAACACCTTCACCGAAGCCGAGATCTGCGAAGTCTGCAGCGACGAAGAGCGCGACCCCACGTTCCTGTGCGTGGTCGAAACGCCCGCCGACCAGATCATGCTCGAGCAGACCCTCACGTATAAGGGGCTGTATTTCGTGCTGATGGGCCGGCTGAGCCCGCTCGACGGCATTGGACCGAAGGAAATCCACTTTGAACGTCTAATTGGCCGCGCGCTCGACGGCATCGTGCAGGAAGTCGTGCTCGCGACCAACTTCACGAACGAAGGCGAGGCCACCGCGCACTATCTCGCGCAGACGCTCAAGGCGCGCGGCCTGAAAGTGACGCGCCTCGCCCGCGGCGTGCCGGTGGGCGGCGAACTCGAATATGTCGATGCGGGCACCATCGCGCGTGCGATGCTCGATCGGCGCTCCGTATGAAGGACCTGATCCGATGACTGAAACCGAAGCCCTCGCGCTCGCCACCCATCGTCATTACAAGGGCGGGCTGTATCGCGTGATCGGCGTCGCGCGGCACTCGGAAACCGAGGAGGCGATGATCGTCTACGAACATCTGTGGCCGCATGAACGCGGCCTGTGGGTGCGCCCCGCGGCGATGTTCAACGAAACCCTCGCCGACGGCACTCCGCGCTTCAAGCCGCTCGACATGCCGCTCTGAGCCCGCACAAGAACAATCGAAGGAGACACGTCATGAGCACCACGTCCGGACCGCTTGCCGGCGTCAAAGTGCTGGAACTCGGCACGCTGATCGCCGGCCCGTTCGCCGCGCGCTTCATGGGCGAGTTCGGCGCCGAGGTCATCAAGATCGAAGACCCGAACGGCGGCGATCCCCTGCGCAAATGGCGCAAGCTCTATCCGGAAGTCGGCGGCACGTCGCTGTGGTGGGCGGTGCAGGCGCGCAACAAGAAATCCGTCACGGTGAATCTCAAGGCCGAAGAGGGCAAGGAGATCGTGCGGCGGCTCGCGAAGGAAGCTGACGTCGTCATCGAGAACTTCCGTCCCGGCCTGCTCGAAAAGCTCGGGCTCGGCTACGAGACGCTCTCGGCCGAGAACCCCGGACTCGTGATGGTGCGGCTCTCGGGCTACGGCCAGACCGGCCCGTATCGCGACCGGCCCGGCTTCGGTGCGATCGCCGAATCGATGGGCGGCCTGCGCCACATCACCGGCTATCCCGATCTGCCGCCGCCGCGCATCGGCATTTCGATCGGCGATTCCATCGCGGCGCTGCACGGCGTGATCGGCGCGCTGATGGCGCTGCATCACAAGCAGGTGAACGGCGGCAAGGGGCAGGTGGTCGATGTCGCGCTGTACGAGGCCGTCTTCAACATGATGGAAAGCGTGGTGCCCGAATACGGCGTGTACGGCATGGTGCGCGAGCGCACCGGCGCGTCGCTGCCGGGCATCGTGCCGTCGAACACGTATCCGTGCCGCGACGGCAGCATCGTGATCGGCGGCAACAGCGACCCGATCTTCAAGCGACTGATGAACGCCATCGAGCGCGCCGATCTCGCCGACGACCCGGCGCTCGCCTCGAACGACGGCCGCGTGCCGCGCACGCAGGAAATCGACGCGGCGATTGCCGCATGGCTCTCGACGCGCAGCATCGACGAGGCGCTCGCCGTGCTCAACGCGGCCGAGGTGCCGGCGGGCCGCATCTACAGCGTGGCCGACATGTTCACCGATCCGCAGTACATCGCGCGCCAGATGCTGCAACGCTTTCCGTGGCAGGACGGCCGCGAGATCACGCTGCCGAACGTCACGCCGAAGCTCTCCGAAACGCCCGGCGAGACCCGCTGGCTCGGGCCGCAACTAGGCGAACATACGGATGAAGTCCTGCATACGCTCGGGTATCATGCCGACGATATTGCGCGGCTGCGCGCGGCCAAGGTGATCTGAACCCGGCCTGAATGCGTTCTCGCACGCGAGAGACAACAACAACGTCCAGGAGACTAAAACGATGAAACGCAGAACCTTCCTCGCGAGCGGCGCCGTGCTCGCGGGTGGCGCACTCTCGAACATGCCGCTCGCCTTCGCCCAGGCCAAGCTCGAACAGAGCAAGGTGTCGATCGCCGTCGGCGGCAAGAACCTGTTCTACTACCTGCCGCTCACCATCGCCGAGCGTCGCAACTACTTCAAGGACGAAGGGCTCGAAGTCGAAATCTCCGACTTCGCCGGCGGCGCGAAGGCATTGCAGGCAGCGGTCGGCGGCAGCGCGGACGTCGTGTCCGGCGCGTTCGAACACACGCTGTTGTTGCAGGCCAAGAACCAGTATTTCCGCGAATTCGTGCTGCAAGGACGCGCGCCGCAGATCGTGCTCGCCGTCTCGAAGAAGACGATGCCGAACTACAAGTCGGTCGCGGACCTGAAGGGCAAGAAGATCGGCGTGACGGCGCCGGGTTCGTCCACGTCGATCATGGCGAGCTTCGTGCTCGCCCAGGCCGGCCTCAAGGCCAGCGACGTCGCGTTCATCGGCGTCGGCGCGGGCGCGGGCGCGATCGCCGCGCTGGAGTCGGGGCAGATCGACGCCATCGCCAACCTCGATCCGGTCATGACCAAGCTCGAACGCGCGGGCGAGATCCGCATCGTCTCGGACACGCGCACGCTCGCGGACACGGTCAAGGTGTTCGGCGGCAACATGCCGGCCGGCTGCCTGTATGCGTCGCAGAGCTTCATCACGAAGAATCCGAACACCACGCAGGCCTTGACCAACGCAATGGTGCGCGCGCTCAAGTGGCTGCAGAGCGCATCGGGCAAGGACCTGATCACGACGGTGCCGGAGAGCTATCTGCTCGGCGATCGCGCGCTTTATCTCGACTCCTGGCAGCACGTGAAGGAAGCGCTCTCGCCGGACGGCCTGATGCCCGCCGACGGCCCCGCGACCTCGCTCAAGACCCTGCAGGCCTTCGACGAAACCGTGAAGGGCAAGCCGATCGATCTCTCGAAGACCTGGACCAACGACTTCGTCAAGAAGGCGCTTGCCAACGTCAAGGCCTGACCGATGTCCTCGTCTTCCACACCCGCGCTCGAACTGGCCGACGTCACCTGCACGTTCGTGTCGCGCGCGAGCCGCAAGGACCGCTATACCGCGGTCCGCGATACCAGCCTCGCGATCGCGCCGGGCGAATTCGTTTCCGTCGTCGGGCCGACCGGCTGCGGCAAGTCGACCTTGCTGAACGTGTCGGCGGGCCTGCTGGCGCCTTCGACGGGCGCCGTGAAGGTGTTCGGCGAGCCGCTCGACGGCATCAACCGGCGCGCGGGCTACATGTTCCAGGCCGACGGCCTGATGCCGTGGCGCTCCGCGCTCGACAACGTGACGGCGGGCCTCGTGTTCCGCGGCATGTCGAAGCGCGACGCCGACGCGCGCGGCGAGGAATGGCTCAAGCGCGTGGGCCTGGGCGGTTTCGGCGACCGTTATCCGCATCAGCTGTCGGGCGGCATGCGCAAGCGCGTCGCAATGGCGCAGACGCTGATCCTCGATCCCGACATCATCCTGATGGACGAGCCGTTCTCCGCGCTGGACATCCAGACGCGCCAGCTGATGGAGAACGAGCTGCTCGACCTGTGGGCCGCCAAGCGCAAGGCCGTGCTCTTCATCACGCACGATCTCGACGAAGCGATCTCGATGTCGGACCGCGTCGTCGTCCTGGCGGCGGGGCCGGGCACGCATCCGATCGGCGAGTTCAGGATCGACCTGCCGCGTCCGCGCGATGTCGCCGAGATCCGCTCGCATCCGCGCTTCGTCGAACTGCACGCGCAGATCTGGGGCGTGCTGCGCGAGGAAGTGTTGAAGGGCTACCAGCAGCAGCTGAAGCCCGCCGCCGCCGAATAAGACCAAACGACCATGTGGAACAAGCTGCGCCCGAATCGCGGGAATCTCATCGTGTGGCAATGGCTGTTGCTGCTCGCCTGCTTCGTGCTCTGGTACGTGTTGACGAGCCCGACGCTCCTGCCGCCTTTCTATTTCGACGACGCCTCCAAGGCCGCGTTCTTCTTCGGCGAGCCGCAGAAGGTGCTGGTGCGCATCTGGGAGTGGTTCACCAGCGGTGAAATCTACGTCCACCTGTGGGTGACGCTGATCGAGACCGTGCTGGCGTTCGTGATCGGCACCGTGTCCGGTCTCGGCGTCGGCTTGTGGCTCGCGCTCGCGCCGCTGACCAGCGCGCTCCTCGATCCCTACATCAAGGCCGCCAACTCGATGCCGCGCGTGATTCTCGCGCCCATCTTCGCAGTGTGGTTCGGCCTGGGCATCTGGTCGAAGGTGGCGCTCGGCGTCACGCTGGTGTTCTTCATCGTGTTCTTCAACGTCTATCAGGGCGTGAAGGAAGTAAGCCCGGTCGTGCTCGCCAACGCCCGCATGCTCGGCGCGAACCGCAAGCAGCTGTTGCGGCACGTCTATCTGCCGAGCGCGACCAGCTGGGTGTTCTCGAGCCTGCATACGTCGGTGGGGCTGGCGTTCGTCGGCTCGGTGGTCGGCGAGTATCTCGGCTCGGCGCGCGGCGTCGGCTATCTGATCCTGCAGGCCGAAGGCACCTTCGACATCAACACGGTGTTCGCGGGCATTCTCGTGCTGACGGCGTTCGCGCTCGTGCTCGACGGCCTCGTCGCGCTGGCCGAGCGGCGCCTCATGAAGTGGCAGCCGAAGAGCGGCGACACGGAAAAACTTTAGGCCGTGATGCCGCGTGTCACATAGGGATGGTCAGATAGCGGCCGCGATGTAGCTGCGGTCGCCCTATCTGCCGACGGGCGCGACAAAACATGTCAGTTTGTCCGGCGCAATTCGGTTATGGTCGTTGAGTGAGACTGAATCGGCGGCGAGGCTGCATACGTCCGGCGCATCGCTGCAAGGTTCGGCTCACTTACCGCGCCATGAAGCGACCCCACGCCTGCCGCAGTCCTGACCGCAGCGTGTCATCCGCTGGCGCGGCGTTCACTCACGTGTTTGCGCCCGTCCAGCATGAGATTGCCAGCCGACATCACGGTTGCCGTGGCCTTGCCACAGCCGATCGGAGACAGCCTGATCGGGCTCGTTCTCGTCAATAATCTCGTCCGCAATGGCTATCGTCCAGTGGTGTTCGGCTGGGTGGCGGAGCAGCTCGCGGACTGGCTGCCTCATGTGAAAGTCGGACGGGCAGGGGCGCAGGCCGAGGCTTGTCCCGCTGTGCATCGCGGCGCATTCGATACGGTCATCGAGCTGCGGCCCACCAGTTATGGTCCCGCGCTGAGCCGCACCGGGCGCACCCTCTGTCTGTCGGAGTTGCCCGAGTACGGCGGTTCGAAGCACATGGTGGACCGCGTCGTCGATATCGGCGTCAACGTGCTGCAGCTGCGCGACGTCACGCGGTCCAACGGGCTCGTCGTGCCGCCCGGCGTCGTGCGTGGAAGAGTTGCGCATCGGGTGGTCATCCATCCCACCGGCAGTCATCCCGAAAAGATGTGGACGCGTCACAAATTCCTGGCGTTGTCCCGCGCGCTCTCCCGCCGTCAGTTGCTGCCCAGCTTCCTCGTCGCGCCCGCCGAACTCGCCGGCTGGGACGACATTCCGCGCGACGGCCACGAACTCAATGCGCTCACGCGCCTGGGCGATGTCGCCACGTGGATCGCGGAATCGGGATGGTTCATCGGCAACGACTCCGGGCTCGGGCATCTTGCGTCGGCCATTGGCGTGCCGACGCTCACATTGTTCATGCGGCGCGGACTTGCGCGCTCCTGGCGACCCGGCTGGGGACCGGGCGCGGTGGTGCTGCCGCCGTCGGTGGTGCCGTTCGCGGCCCTGAAGGAACGCTTGTGGAAACAGTTGCTGACGGTGCATCGGGTGATGTCGGCATTCAGCGATCTGCAGGGCGCTCATCTGCGTCCCGCCGATTACCCGCTCTACATGCGGCGTGACGTCGACCGCGCCCACGCGCGCATCCTCCCGGACGCTTAGCTTCTTCGTTCCACCGCGTTCACATCTCGATCACGATCTTCCCCGTCACGCGACGGTTCATCATGTCGTCGAGCGCCTGCGGCGTCTGCTCTAGCGTGTAGCGCTTCGTGATGACCGGACGCAGCTTGCTGGTCTTGATCCACTCGATCAGCGCGGCGAATTCCTGCTCGGCGAGCGCGTGCTCGTGCTTCATGTGATGGCCCCAGAACACGCCGACCACGCTCGCGCCCTTCAGCAATGCAAGGTTGAGCGGCAGCTTTGGAATCTCGCCGTTGGCGAAGCCCACCACGAGATAGCGCCCGCGCCAGCCGATGCTGCGAAACGCCGGTTCGGCGTACGCGCCGCCGACGGGGTCGAAGATCACATCCGGACCGTTGCCGCTGGTGAGTGTCTTGATGCGTTCACGCAAGTCTTCGTGGGCGTAGTCGATGACCTCGTCGGCGCCGTGCTCGCGGCAGAACGCGAGTTTCTCCGCGCTCGACGCCGCCGCGATCACGCGCGCGCCGACCAGCTTGCCGATCTGGATCGCCGCGAGCCCGACGCCGCCCGCCGCGCCGAGCACGAGCAGCGTGTCGCCGGCCTGCAATGCGCCGCGATCGACCAGCGCGTGATACGACGTGCCATAGGCAAGCATGAACGCGGCGGCGGCGGAAAAATCGAGCGTGTCGGGAAGCGCGATCACGTCCGCTGCGCTGACGCGCGCCTGTTCGGCGAACGCGCCTTGCGCCGTGTAGGCGGCCACCCGCATGCCCGGCGAGAAGCCGGCGACACCGGCGCCCACTGCACGCACGACGCCCGCGAACTCGGCGCCCGGCGTAAAGGGCAGCGGCGGCTTGAACTGGTACTTGTGCTGGATGATGAGCACGTCGGGGAAGTTCACGCTGGCGGCTTTCACGTCGATGACGAGTTCGCCCGCTTCCGGATGCAGGTCGGGCAGCGTCTCGATGGCGAGCGTGGCGGGCAATCCGTGTTCGTTGCAGCGTACGGCGCGCATGGCATCTCCTCGTTGAAGAGGCTTCAGTGTAGGGCAGGGACGGTGTCTGGAGCGAGCCTGGAGGGCGTCGTCGCGTCAGGGTTCCTCGGTTACAATCGCCGGATGCGAATCCTACTCAGCAACGACGACGGTTATCTGGCGCGCGGCATCAACGTGCTGCACGACGTGTTGCAGCCGCTCGGCGAAGTCACCGTGATGGCGCCGGAGCAGAACTGCAGCGGCTCGTCCAACTCGCTGACGCTGTCGCGGCCCCTGAGCATCCATCAGGCGCCCAACGGTTTCAATTTCGTCAACGGCACGCCCACTGACTCGGTGCATATCGCGCTGACCGGCATGCTCGAGCAGCAGCCGGACCTGGTGGTGTCGGGCATCAACAACGGGCAGAACGTCGGCGAGGACACGCTGTATTCCGGCACGGTCGCGGCTGCCACCGAAGGCTTCATGTTCGGCATTCCGGCCATCGCGTTTTCGCTGGTCGGCCGCGACTGGCTGCATCTCGACGATGCGGCGCGCGTGGCGGCAGAGATCGTCGCGCATTTTCTCGAGCATCCGATGCCCGGTCATCCGCTGCTCAACGTGAACATCCCGAGCCTGCCGTACGACCAGCTCGGCGAGTGGAAGGTCACGCGGCTCGGCAAGCGCCATCCGTCGCAGCCGGTCATCCGCCAGGAAGATCCGCGCGGCAATCCGATCTACTGGATCGGTCCGTCGGGCGACGCGCTCGACGCCAGCGAAGGCACGGATTTCCACGCGGTGGCGAACGGCTATGTGTCCATCACGCCGCTGCAACTCGATCTCACGCATACGAAACTTCTGGCCGAGACGCGCGAATGGGCGCGTGCCGGGAGCGGCCGCACATGAGCGACGAGCGCGCCAAGCGCTTTCCGCTGGCGCTCGCGGATCTGGTTCGCGAGCCGCGCAAGCCCGCGAGCCGCGCCGCCGATGCGCGCGCGAAACCCGCTGCCACGCTCAAGCCCGCCGCGCAGCCGAAGCCGGCGCCCGCGCGCACCGCGAACGCGACGATGAAAAACCCCGCGACGGCAGCGGCGTCCGCGAAGCCGGCCACGTCGGTGTTTCCCGCGCGCGGCGGTGCGCCGTCGGCGACGGGCGCGGGGCGGAGCGGGGCGAAGACGCATCCGGCGGCCCACACGCATCACGCGGCGCATGCGGCACATGGAGCACACGCGCCGCGCGCATCCGCACGCGACCTGAACGCCGCGTCGCCGGGCACGAAGAAAGGCGCGCCCAACGTCGCGCTGGCCAGCACGCAGACGCTCACATCGGAACGGGTGCGGGCGCGCATGGTCGAACGGCTGCGCGCGAACGGCGTGACCGACCCGCGCGTGCTCAACGCCATGGCCGTGGTGCCGCGCCACATGTTCGTCGATCCCGGTCTCGCCGCGCAGGCCTATGAAGACGCCGCGCTGCCCATCGGTCATCACCAGACTATTTCGAAGCCGTCGGTCGTCGCGCGCATGATCGAACTCGTCGCGACCGGACGCAGCCTGAGCAAGGTGCTGGAGATCGGCACGGGCTGCGGCTATCAGGCGGCAGTGCTGTCGCAGGTGGCGGCGGAGGTGTATTCGATCGAGCGCGTGCGTCCGCTGTCCGAGCGTGCCAAGCTCAATCTGCGGCCGCTGCGCGTGCCGAACATCCGGCTGCATTACGGCGACGGCCGGCTGGGACTCGCCGCCGCCGCGCCGTTCGACGCCATCGTCATCGCCTGCGCGGGCCTCGACGTGCCCCAGGCCTTGCTCGAACAACTGGCGGTGGGCGGCAGGCTCGTCGCGCCGGTCGGATCGCAGGCCGCGCAGTCGCAGGTGCTGACGCTCGTCACCCGCGTCTCGGCCACGCAATGGCGGGAAGAGCAGCTCGATCGCGTTTTCTTTGTACCCTTAAAATCCGGAGTGATTTGACACCGATGAGTATCTTGCGTGCTTTGCGAGAAGGAACGGCAGACCAACGCGTGAGCGCGGCGCAGCGCAGCGTATGCGTGCTGGCGTTGTCCGTGCTGGCGGCGTGTTCGACGCGCATGGACATGGCGCCGGTCGTCGACAAGACCGGTGCGCCCCTCAGCACGACGGCGGCGCAGACGCCGGACAACGGTCCGCCGCCGCCGGGCTTCTACCGTGTGAAGCCGGGCGACACCCTATATCGGATCGCACTCGAAAACGGTCAGAATTATCACGACATCGCGACGTGGAACAACCTGACCAACCCGAACCAGATCGAAGTCGGGCAGCTGGTGCGCGTGGCGCCGCCGGGCGCGAATCTGGCAGCCGCGACGCCGGGTGTAGCGACCGCGCCGATCACCGGCGGCGGCGTGCAGGCCCAGCCGCTCAACGGCGCCAACGGCTACGCCACGACACCCCAGCCGGGTGCCATGGCGCAGCCGCCGTACTACGGTCCGAATTCGGGCATGGGCGCGGCGCCGGGAGCGGCAGCGGGAACGGCAGCAGGCACGGCGGCGGGTGCGCTGGCCGGCTCGACGCCGGGCGTTCCGGGCGCCGATGCGGGCGCGACGGCGCCGGCGGGTCAGCCGGCCTTCATCTGGCCGGCGCGTGGGCCGATTCTCAACACGTTCAGCGAGGCGAGCAACAAGGGCTTGAACATCGGCGGCGCGGCGGGCGATCCGGTCAATGCGTCGGCGGATGGCCGGGTGGTGTATTCCGGAAATGGGCTGCGCGGCTACGGCAACCTCATTATCATCAAGCACGATGCAACTTTTCTCACCGCGTATGCACATAACCGCGCTTTGATGGTAAAAGAGGGAGACGCGGTCACTAAAGGGCAGAAAATCGCTGAGATGGGGAACAGCGATTCGGATCGCGTGATGTTGCATTTCGAAGTTCGCCGGCAGGGTAAACCTGTTGACCCACTGAAGTATTTGCCGCCGCAATAGAGCGAAATCATCATGCCAAAAACGAAGCGCCGCCTGCCGCAAGCCGAGACTGAGACGATCAGCCGACCTTTGCAAGTGTCGGTGGAAGACGGTGCTTCGAATACTGACGACGACGCCGACAATGTCGATGTCGAAGTCGACTCAGAGTCCGAATCCGAGGAAGAAACGTCGGGCCGCGGCAAGCGCGGCGAAGACGCGGCTGAAGGCGCAAACGATTCCGCGCCCGACCCCGACGACTTCCGCTCGCTGATGCAGGCCGAACTCACGGCCGACACCATCCAGCATTATTTGAATCGCATCAGCGTGAAGCCGCTGCTCACCGTGGAAGAGGAGCAGCGCTATTCGCGTCTCGCCAAGGCCGGTGAATTCGACGCGCGGCAAGTCATGATCGAGCGCAACTTGCGGCTCGTCGTGAGCATTGCAAAGGGTTATCTGAATCGCGGCGTGCCGCTGCTCGACCTGATTGAGGAAGGCAATCTGGGTTTGATGCACGCCATCGAGAAATTCGACCCGACGCGCGGTTTTCGCTTTTCGACCTATGCCACCTGGTGGATCCGCCAGAGTATCGAACGCGCGATCATGAATCAGGCGCGCACGGTGCGTCTGCCGGTGCACGTGATCCGCGAACTGAACCAGGTGCTGCGCGCGAAGCGTCATCTGGAAAGGAATTCGGCCAATTCGAACGATGCCGTCGCGCCGGAACGCCGCGACGCGAGCATCGACGACATCGCCTACCTGACCGGCAAGACGCCCGAGGAAGTCACCGATATCCTCGCGCTCAATGAACACACCGCGTCGCTCGACGCGCCGCTCGACCTCGATCCGGGCAGCAGCCTGCTGGACTTGCTGTCGGACGACCAGAGCCAGTCGCCGGATGCTGAAGTGCAGCACCGCGAACTCGAATCGCTGACGCGCTTGTGGCTGTCGCGGCTGTCCGACAAGCATCGTCATGTGATAGAAAGGCGCTTCGGGCTGAACCATATCGAGCCCGCGACGCTCGAAGAGCTCGCCGACGAAATGGGCCTGACGCGCGAACGCGTGCGCCAGATCCAGCAAGAGGCGCTCGTGCGGCTCAAGCGCTTTTTCGCTTCCAACGGCGTTCGCAAGGACGCCGTGCTTTAACGCTCTAGGCGGCGTCCAAGGGGCGCCGCGTTCCAGGATTCAATGACACCGATTCTCGTATTCGACATCGAGACGATCCCCGATGTCGACGGCATTCGCCGCCTCGAAGACCTGCCCGAAGACCTGTCCGACCGCGAAGTCGCCGAACATGCGTTCGAAGCGCGTCGCGAGCGCGTCGGCAATGACTTCCTGCCGCATCATCTGCAGCGCGTGGCCGCCATCTCCTGCGTGTTCCGCGACGACCACGGCTTTCGCGTGCGCTCGCTCGGCACGACCGACGACGGCGAGGCCGCGCTGATCCAGTCGTTCTATCGCGTGATCGAGAAGTACACGCCGCAGCTCGTGTCGTGGAACGGCGGCGGTTTCGACCTGCCGGTGCTCCATTACCGGGCACTGGTGCATGGCATCGCGGCGCCGCGCTATTGGGATCTCGGCCAGGACGACCGCGATTTCAAGTTCAACAACTACCTCAGCCGCTATCACACGCGGCACACCGACCTGATGGACGTGCTCGCGATGTATCAGGCGCGCGCCAACGCGCCGCTCGATGCGCTCGCGAAGCTGTGCGGTTTTCCCGGCAAGCTCGGCATGGACGGCGGCAAGGTGTGGGACGCGTACTGCGACGGGCAGATTGAGGACATCCGCAACTACTGCGAGACCGACGTCGTCAATACCTACCTGATGTACTGCCGTTTCCAGCTGATGCGCGGCGGCCTGACGGCGGATGAGTATGCGGACGAAATCGGCCTCGTGAAAGCCGCGCTCGCGAAGGAGACTTCGCCGCACTGGCAGGAATATCTGGCGGCGTTTGCGAAGTGATCGCGCGGCGTTCGTCTACAATCCCGCCTTTGCTCACTCGATCAGTCAGGAAGTACGCAGGTGTCTGAAACCGCTCGAAAAACTTCGCATCGCCGCCGCGCCGCGCCGGCGAAATCCGTCACCCCCGATCCGAACTTCGTCGCGCCCGAGATCGAGATCGTTTCGCTCGACGCGGAAGCGCGCGGCGTCGGCCGCACCGTGACCGAGGACGGCGAGCCGGGCAAGGTCATCTTTGTCGAGGGCGCGCTGCCGGGCGAACGGGTGAGCTATTCGAGCTACCGCAAGAAGCCCAGCTTCGAGCAGGCGCAGGTGGTCAAGGTGTTGCGCGAAAGCGTGATTCGCACCCGCCCGAAATGCACGTTCTTCGGCATTTGCGGCGGCTGCTCGATGCAGCATCTCGACGTGCGCGCGCAGATCGCCGTCAAGCAGCGCGTGCTCGAGGACAATCTCGAACACCTGTCGAAACTGCGCGCGGAAACCATGTTCCGGCCGATCCACGGACCGTCGTGGGGTTATCGCTATCGCGCGCGCCTGACCGTGCGGCATGTCGAGAAGAAGGGCGGCGTGCTGGTTGGTTTTCATGAGCGCAAGAGCAGCTATGTCGCCGACATGACGAGCTGCGAAGTGCTGCCGCCGCACGTCTCCGCGATGCTCGTGCCGCTGCGTCACCTGGTGGCGTCGCTGTCGATCCGCGATCGCATGCCGCAGATCGAGCTGGCGGTGGGCACGGATGTGACGGCGCTGGTGCTGCGCATTCTCGAGCCGCTGACCGAGGCCGACGAAGCGCTGCTGCGCACCTTCGCCGACGAGCACGGCGTGCAGTGGTGGCTCCAGCCGAAAGGCCCCGACACGGTGGTGCCGTTCTATCCGCTCGATCAGGAACTGGCGTACACGCTGCCGGAGTTCGCGATACGCATGCCGTTCAAGCCGACCGATTTCACGCAGGTGAATCACCAGATCAATCGCGTGCTGGTGGCGCGGGCGTTGTCGCTGCTGGCGCCGGAGCGCTCGGACCGGGTGCTCGACCTGTTTTGCGGCATCGGCAATTTCACGCTGCCGCTGGCGCGGGTGTCGCGGGAAGTGGTGGGGATCGAAGGCAGCGAAGCGCTGACCACGCGCGCGCTCGAGAACGCGAAGGCCAATGGCGTCGACGGCCATACGTCGTTCGCGTGCCGCAACCTGTTCGAAGTCACCGCCGACGACCTGCGCGCGCTCGGCCACTTCGACAAGTTCCTGATCGATCCGCCGCGTGAAGGCGCGCTGGCGGTGTCGAAGGCGCTCGCGGACATCGCGCAGAGCGGCGACGGACCGCTGCCCAAGCGCATTGTCTACGTCTCGTGCAATCCGGCGACCCTCGCGCGCGATGCCGGCCTGCTCGTGCACGAAGCCGGCTACCGGATGAAGGGCGCGGGCGTGGTGAACATGTTCCCGCACACGTCGCACGTTGAATCGATCGCGTTGTTCGAGCGGGACTGATTCGAGCGCTTCGCTCAGACGTAAAAAAACGGCCTGCGAATTTGAATCGCAGGCCGTTTTTCCTTGTATCGCCGCTGATCGATCAGTTGCGGTTACCGCCGAAGATGCCGAGCAGCGCCAGCAGGTTTGTGAACACGTTGTACAGATCGAGATAGATCGCGAGCGTCGCGCTGATGTAGTTGGTCTCGCCGCCGTTCACCACGCGCTGCACGTCGAACAGCATGTACGCCGAGAAAATCACGATGGCGAGCACCGAGATGGTCATCATCAGCGCGGGCAATTGCAGGAACACGTTCGCGAAGGCCGCCAGCAGGATGACGATCACGCCCATGAACAGGAATTTGCCGAGGCCCGAGAAGTCGCGCTTGCTGACCGTGGCGATGGTCGCCATGGCGGCGAAGATCACGCCGGTGCCGCCGAAGGCCATCATGATGAGTTGCGGTCCGTTCGAGAAGCCGAGGATGAAGCTCAGCAGACGCGAGAGCATCAGGCCCATGAAGAACGTGAAGCCGAGCAGTACCGCGACGCCGACGCCGCTGTTCTTCGTTTTCTCGATGGCGAACATGAAACCGAAAGCGATGGCCAGGAACGCGATGAAGCTCATGGCCGGGCTGGACGCCGCGAACAGCGAGAAGCCCGTTGCGACGCCGACCCAGGCGCCCAGCACGGTCGGCACCATGGAGAGCGCGAGCAGCCAGTACGTGTTGCGCAGCACCCGGTTGCGCGTCTCAACCGAAGTGATGCTGCCGTTGCGGCCGAAGCCGTAGGGGGATTCGTTCATGGTTTCTCCTTGCTCCAATTGTCTGTGATTCGGCTTCCCGCCACATCCGTCACACACCAATGATAAGGTGCGCGGACTTAAACCTGCATTAGGACAGCGCCGCTGCAGGCGTGGGGCAGGTTGCCGTGCCCTGTTGCATTGCGGCGTTTCGCTCCAATATGGCCCCGCAGCACGATGAATTCAATAGCCCGAAAGGCCAAAACGGAGCAATGCCGCCGTTCAGGTCCTCCGGGGTTTGATGCTTACGGCAGCGTAAGGTTTCAATCGCAATCATACCTTGCTTCGTGCTACAATTGTCGATTCGTTTTAATTCGTAAACCGTTCATTTTTTGGAGTTTTTCATGGCGATCGAGCGCACCCTGTCGATTATCAAGCCGGACGCAGTGGCAAAGAACGTTATCGGCCAGATCTACAGCCGTTTCGAAAACGCGGGCCTCAAGATCATTGCGTCGCGCATGGTTCATCTGTCGCGCGCCGACGCGGAAAAGTTCTACGCCGTGCACGCTGCACGTCCGTTCTTCAAGGATCTGGTCGAGTTCATGGTTTCGGGCCCGGTCATGATCCAGGCGCTCGAAGGCGAAAACGCCATCGCCAAGAACCGCGACCTGATGGGCGCAACGGACCCGAAAAAGGCCGACAAGGGCACGATCCGCGCTGACTTCGCCGACAGCATCGACGCGAACGCCGTGCACGGTTCGGACGCTGCTGAAACCGCGCGTCAGGAAATCGCCTTCTTCTTCCCGGAAGTGAACGTCTACTCGCGTTAATTGCTGCGTACGTCGCCGCGCCGGTCAATCGGCGCGGCATCGCGCCGCGACGCACTGAAGTCGTAATACCGCAGGAACTGGCGCGAACGGTCCCGGGCCAAACTTCCACGAAGCCGCCCGGGCTTCGCAATCTGAAATGGCACATCTCGACATGACGAGCAACACCGTCAACCTTCTCGATCTCGACGCCGCCGGACTCGTCGCCTACTGCGACAGCCTGGGCGAAAAGCCGTTTCGCGCCAAGCAATTGCAGCGCTGGATCCATCAATACGGTGCCGACGACTTCGACGGCATGACGGACCTGGCCAAATCGCTGCGCGAAAAACTCAAGGGCCGCGCCAACATGGCGATGCCCGACATCATTCAGGACCACGTTTCCGCCGACGGCACCCGCAAGTGGCTGATCGACGTCGGCAACGGCAACGCGGTCGAAACCGTGTTCATCCCCGAAGAAACGCGCGGCACGCTGTGCGTGTCGTCGCAGGCGGGCTGCGCGGTCAACTGCCGTTTCTGTTCCACCGGCAAGCAGGGCTTTTCCCGCAACCTCACCACGGGCGAGATCATCGGCCAGCTGCGCATGGCGGAATTCGCGCTGCGCAAGTCGCTCGGCCGCGACGTGGGCGGCCCGGGCAAGGGCGAGCGCGTCGTCACGAACGTCGTGATGATGGGCATGGGCGAGCCCATGTTGAATTACGACGCCGTCGTGCCGGCCATGCGCCTGATGCTCGACGACAACGCCTACGGCCTGTCGCGCCGTCGCGTGACGCTGTCCACCTCGGGCGTCGTGCCGATGATGGACCGGCTCGCGGCCGACCTGCCGGTGGCGCTCGCGGTGTCGCTGCATGCGCCGAACGATCCGCTGCGCGACATGCTGGTGCCGCTGAACAAGAAGTACCCGCTGCGCGAACTGATGGCCGCGTGCCAGCGTTACCTGAAGGTGGCGCCGCGCGATTTCATCACGTTCGAATACTGCATGCTCGACGGCGTCAACGACACCGAAGCGCATGCCCGCGAACTGCTCGCCGTCACGCGCGACGTGCCGTGCAAGTTCAACCTGATCCCCTTCAATCCGTTCCCGGAGTCGGGTCTGACGCGTTCGAAGAACGAGCAGATCAAGCGGTTCGCGCAGGTCCTGATGGACGCCGGCGTGGTGACGACGGTGCGCAAGACGCGCGGCGACGACATCGACGCGGCATGCGGCCAGCTCGCGGGCGCGGTGCAGGACCGGACGCGGCTGGCGGAGCGTACGAGCCGGGCCCAGGGCAAGGTCATCGAGGTACGGGCTGTCTGATGTGTCCGACGCGTGTCCGATGCGTGTCCGATGCGGCGCGAAGCCGGTGGGCCGAAAGCGGACGCCGGACAACGCGAAGCCGAACATTTTGTTATAAAGCGGTCTGCCATGACGCCCGGGCTGTATCGTTCACGTAGTTTCGAAACGCACATCATCGCGGCGCTATATAAAAGAATCGATGCGAGGAATTTGGCATGAGTGAGCCGCAACATCCGACGCCTTTCAGCAGCCATTCCGGCAGTTCGTCCGACGCGCAGCGCAATGATCCGCGCGACGGACAGCCCGGAGCGGAAGGCGCGGCATTGAATGCGGGCCAGGCGGGGGCACTGGACTCCATTCCGGCAGTCGGCGCGCGTCTCGCGCAGCTCAGGCAGGCGAAGGGCTGGTCGATCGACGACGTGTCCGCGCGCCTCAAGGTCTCGACGCCGAAACTGCTCGCGCTCGAAGCCGGCGACATCAGCCATTTGCCCGACCGCACCTTCGCGGCGGGCATCGTGCGCAGCTACGCGAAAATCCTCGGCGCCGATCCCGCGCCGTTCACGCAGGCTTTCCGGCGCGACGCCGGCACGGTCGGGCAAAATCTGAAAGTGCCGGTCTCGGCGGGCGCGGACATGCCGCGCGGCCGCGTTTCGGTGCCGCTCGGCAATTCGACAGGCCGCAAGCGCTCGTGGATGTGGGGCATCCTGGCCGTCCTCGTCGTGCTCGCCGCGCTGGTCACCTGGCATACCGGCGGCGAGTCGAGCAACTGGCTCGCGCGTCTCAGGTCGGCCACGGGCGTCGGCGCTACGGCGGGCGCGGATTCGGCCGATCACGCCGCCTCGTCGTCGGCGGCCACGCCGGACGAAGCCGCCGCCGCCAACACGGGCGAAGCCTCGCTGCCGGAAGTCGCCGCCGCACCCGTCGAGCAGCCGATGCCGCGTCCGCTCGGCACGAACCCGTTGCCGGCGTCGTCGTCGGCGCTGTCGGCGGTGCAGAGCCAGGCCAATCAGGCTGCGGCAACGCCCGCATCGGCACCGAAGGCGGCAGCTCCCGCGGCGGCCGCGGCGGGTTCCGCGCCTGCAGTGGCCGGCAGCGGCTCGGGCGCGGTCGAACTGAAGGTCAAGGAAGACAGCTGGTTCAGCGTGCGCGGCAAGGACGGGAAGGAGCTGTACTCCGGACTCGTTCGCGCGGGCAATGCGCAGCGGGTGCAGGGCGAGCCGCCGTTCAAGGTGACCGTCGGCAATGTGAAGGGCGTGGAGTCGCTGTCGCTGGACGACGAGCCCGTCGACGCCAAGCGCTACAGCGCCGCACGCGGCAACGTCGCGCGTCTTTCATTGCCCTGAGCACCCTGAGCATGCGCGAAGCAACAAGCGCAAGAGACACAAGACAGAGGGGCGTCACGGCGCAAGCCGCGCCGCCCGTTCAAGGTTCCACAGGCGTAACCGGATGCCGCAACGGGCGGCAAGGTTTCCAAAGGGTCATGCGATGCAATCCGAAGCTCAATCCCTGATCAGCAGCAAGATCTGTTCGGCCGAACCCGTGTTCGGCGGTCCGTTGCGGCGCCGCGCGTCGCACGCGGTCGACGTGCGCTGGGGCGGCCAGCTGGTCACCATCGGCGGCGATTCGCCGGTGCGCGTGCAGTCGATGACGAACACCGACACCGCCGACGCCATCGGCACCGCGATCCAGATCAAGGAACTCGCGCAGGCGGGTTCGGAACTGGTCCGCATCACGGTGAACACGCCCGAAGCCGCCGCGGCCGTGCCCCACGTGCGCGACCAGCTGGACCGGATGGGCGTCAGCGTGCCGCTCGTCGGCGACTTTCATTACAACGGCCATCTGCTGCTGCGCGATCATCCCGCGTGCGCGGAAGCGCTGTCGAAATACCGGATCAATCCGGGTAACGTCGGCCAGGGCGCCAAGCGCGACACGCAGTTCGCGCAGATGATCGAAGCCGCGATCCAGTATGACAAGCCGGTGCGCATCGGCGTGAACTGGGGCAGCCTCGACCAGGATCTGCTCGCGCGCATGATGGACGAGAACGCCGCGCGCGCCACGCCCTGGGAACTCCAGAGCGTGATGTACGAAGCGCTGATCCAGTCGGCCATCGGCTCGGCGGAACGCGCTGTCGAACTGGGCCTCGGCCGCGACAAGATCATCCTGTCGTGCAAGGTCAGCGGCGTGCAGGACCTGATCGCCGTGTATCGCGAACTCGCGCAGCGCTGCAGCTTCGCGCTGCACCTCGGGCTGACCGAGGCGGGCATGGGCTCGAAGGGCATCGTCGCGTCGACGGCGGCGCTGTCGGTGCTGCTGCAGGAAGGCATCGGCGACACCATCCGCATTTCGCTGACGCCCGAGCCGGGCGGCGCGCGCACGGGCGAAGTCGTCGTCGGTCAGGAAATCCTCCAGACCATGGGCCTGCGTTCCTTCACGCCGATGGTCATCGCGTGCCCCGGCTGCGGACGCACCACCAGCACGCTGTTCCAGGAACTCGCGTCGCAGATCCAGAACTATCTGCGCCGTTCGATGCCCGACTGGCGCGAGAAATATGCCGGCGTCGAGAAGATGCACGTCGCGGTGATGGGCTGCATCGTCAACGGGCCGGGCGAATCGAAGCACGCGAACATCGGCATCAGCCTGCCGGGCTCGGGCGAGAATCCGGCGGCGCCCGTCTTCGTCGACGGCGTGAAGGTGAAGACGCTGCGCGGCGAGCGCATCGCCGAGGAATTCCAGCAAATCGTCAGCGACTACGTCGAGCGCACTTATGGCCAGAAGGCCGGCGCGCGCGAAGAGACGTCCACGGCATCACTCTAAAGACAGATGACTGAACAGAAGAAGCGGCTCGAGAAACTGACGGGCGTGAAGGGCATGAACGACATCCTCCCGCAGGATGCCGCGCTATGGGATTTCTTCGAAACCACCGTCAAGTCGATGCTGCGCGCATACGGCTATCAGAACATCCGCACGCCGATCATCGAGCATACGCAGTTGTTCACGCGCGGTATCGGCGAGGTGACGGACATCGTCGAGAAGGAGATGTACAGCTTCACCGACGCCCTCAACGGCGAGCATCTGACGATGCGCCCGGAGAACACCGCCGCGGTCGTGCGCGCGTCCATCGAGCACAACCTGCTGTACGACGGCCCGAAGCGCCTGTGGTACATCGGCCCGATGTTCCGTCACGAGCGTCCGCAGCGCGGGCGTTATCGCCAGTTCCATCAGGTCGGCGTGGAAGCGCTCGGCTTCGCGGGTCCGGACACGGATGCCGAAATCATCATGATGTGCCAGCGCCTGTGGGACGACCTCGGGCTGACCGGCATCCGCCTCGAGCTGAATTCGCTCGGCCAGGCGGACGAGCGCGCGGCGCATCGCAAGGAACTGATCGCCTATCTCGAACAGCACGTCGACGTCCTCGACGAGGAAGCGAAGCGCCGTCTCTACACGAACCCGCTGCGCGTGCTCGACACGAAGAATCCGGCGTTGCAGGAGATCGCGCAGAACGCGCCGAAGCTCGTCGATTTCCTCGGCGAGGAATCGCGCAAGCATTTCGACGGCGTGCAGCGTCTGCTCAAGGCAAACAACATTCCGTTCACGGTCAATCCGCGTCTCGTGCGCGGTCTCGATTACTACAACCTGACCGTGTTCGAATGGGTCACCGACAAGCTCGGCGCGCAGGGTACCGTCGCGGGCGGCGGCCGCTATGACCCGCTGATCGAGCAGCTCGGCGGCAAGCCGACGGCCGCGTGCGGCTGGGCGATGGGCGTCGAGCGCATCCTCGAATTGCTGAAGGAAGAGCAGCTCGTGCCGGAAGACGATGGCACGGACGTGTACGTCGTGCATCAGGGCGAACAGGCGGCGGAGCAGGCGTTCATCGTTGCCGAACGTCTGCGCGACACGGGCCTCGACGTGATTCTTCACTGCAGCCCGGACGGCGCGTCCGCGAGCTTCAAGTCGCAGATGAAGAAGGCCGATGCGAGCGGTGCGGCGTTTGCCGTGGTGCTCGGCGAGGACGAACTGGCGCAGGGTCTGATCGGCGTGAAGCCGCTGCGCCGCTCGGGCGCGGAGAGCGCCGACGGTCAAAAGAACGCGCAGGTCAACGTGCCGGCCGAAGACTTGACCGAATACCTAATCAATGCGATGGTTGCAACCGCCGATGACGACGCTGCCTAAATTTTAGGCAAAGTTTGGAGTCAGTCAGCCGTACGCATCCGCCGGGCGCGCCGCGCCGGCATCGCGCGCGCACTCGTTGCGGGTCATGAAACGCAGTAAGGATCAGCTGGACGATGAGCTATCACGACGAACAAGAATCG
The DNA here is from genome assembly GCF_031451215.1 of Caballeronia sp. LZ034LL. Taxonomy (NCBI): domain Bacteria; kingdom Pseudomonadati; phylum Pseudomonadota; class Betaproteobacteria; order Burkholderiales; family Burkholderiaceae; genus Caballeronia; species Caballeronia sp. LZ034LL. The sequence goes on along the minus strand of NZ_JARUXR010000001.1, from coordinate 1,694,608 downwards.
ATTGAAAGCGTAAAAGCCTGGTGGGCCAAATGGGGTAACGCCACGACCTGGATCGTGCTTGCGGTGCTCATCGTTGCCGCCGGCTACAACGGCTGGAATTTCTGGCAGCGCCGCCAGGCAGCCGAGGCTTCCGTGCTGTACGACCATCTGCAGCAGGCCGTGAACGGCCCCGACCAGGCGCTGGTCGCACGGATGGCGTCGGACATGGAAGACAAGTTCGGCGGCACGGCCTACGCGCAAATGGGCGCGCTCGCGGCGGCGAAGTCGCTGTACGCGGCAGGCAATGCGGCCGGCGCGAAGACCCAGCTGCAATGGGTCATCGACCACGCGAAGGACGACGAGTACAAGCAGATCGCGAAGCTGCGCCTGGCGCTCGTGCTGCTCGACGAGAAGAACTACGACGCAGGCCTGAAGCTGCTCGCGGACGCTCCGCTCGACGCGTTCAAGGGCGTCATCGCGGATCGCCGCGGCGACCTGCTGGCGGCCCAGGGCAAGCGCGACGATGCGCGCGCGTCGTACAAGGTCGCGCTCGACACGCTGCCCGCGAACGACACGTCCGCGCGTCAGCTGGTCCAGTTCAAGCTCGATGCGCTGGGCGGCTAAGTTTCGCGCCGGTTCGTCCCTGAAGCATCGACCGCGTGTGCAGGCCGCCGCGTCCGAACGCCGCACGCGCGGCGCGGCGCGCACACCGACCAATCCGTTCAACTTTCCACATTGCGTCCACTGATGACTCTTTTGAAACGCTACGCCGTACCGCTCGCCTGCGCGATGACCGTCTTGTTGACCGCTTGTTCGTCGACCAAGGATGAACGCCGCGAACCGGTGCCGCTCGCGGACTTCAAGCCGGTGCTGACCGTCAACCAGGCGTGGAAGGCGAGCGTCGGCAAGGCGGGCCGCTATCTGTTCTCGCCGGTCGCGGTGGGCGACTACGTGTACGCGGCGGGCGCCAACGGTTCGGTCGCGAAGATCGATGCGAAGACCGGTCAGGACGTCTGGCGCATCAAGCTCAAGGACGACCTGTCGGCGGGCGTCGGCAGCGACGGCAACCTGACGGCGGTCGGCGGCCTGAAAGGCCAGGTCGACGTGCTCGGTCCCGACGGCAAGCAGCTGTGGACCGCCACGGCGCCGGGCGAAATCGTGTCGCCGCCGCTGGTCGGCAATGATCTCGTGATCGTGCGCACGATCGACGGCAAGGTGATCGCCTTCAACGCGCAAACCGGCGAGCAGAAGTGGGTGTTCCAGCTGCGCGCCGTGCCGCTCAACCTCCGTGTTGCGGCCGGCATGACCTTCGCGGGCAACCAGGCGGTGCTGGCGGGCTTCCCGGGCGGCACCTTCGCGGCCATCAACCTGCAGACGGGCGACGCCTACTGGCAGGCGCCCGTGTCCTATCCGAAGGGCGTGACCGAAGTCGAGCGCATCAACGACGTGACCGGCGCGCCGGGACTGGTTGGTGCGCAGACCTGCGCGGTGACCTTCCAGGGCCGTATCGGCTGTTTCGATGCCAACTCGGGCCAGCCGGTGTGGGAAAAGAACTTCTCGAGCGACAGCGGCCTCGCGCAAAGCGAGCAGGTGGTCGCGGCGGGTGACGACTGGTCGGTGGTCAACGCCTTCCGCGCGTCGGACGGCTCGCAACTGTGGAAGTCCGACGTGCTGAAGAACCGCAGCGTCAGCGTGCCGTACATCCTGGGCCGCGCGGTCGTGGTGGGCGATTACAAGGGCTTCGTGCACTTCCTGAACACGGACGACGGCACGCTGATCGGCCGCGCGTCGACCGACGGCAGCGCGATCACCGCGGCGCCCGTGCTGGCCGGCGAAACGCTCGTGGTGCAGACGCACGACGGCGACATCTACGGTTTCCGTCCGAGCAACTAAGCGCGAGACTTCGTTCCGGCAAATGCTGTACGCGCGCCGCTCACGCGGCGCGGCAGGCCCGCCACGACGGGCCGCACGAGAAACAAGCGTTGCGCCGTGCGCGCGCCGCGATACAACCCGCACGCAAGAGCGGGACGACTGCAAAGAGGCGCGCGCACCCGCCGCGCGTCCAGCAGCGAGAGAAAGCCTCCCGAGAGGCGACCGGCATTGATGAACGCCGGAGTTCGGAACGGCCGGCGCGACGTGCGTGCGGCAAGCCGAAACCATGCTAATTTTCGACAGGCGCAGCCACTGCGCGGCGTAGCAACGCAGGGGCACAGAAACACGCACGACACCTTTTTGCCGCGCGTACCGTGTCCGCCTAGCGTTCAACCGTGAACAACATCAGATGAAACCCGTGATTGCCCTCGTCGGGCGCCCCAATGTGGGGAAATCGACTCTCTTCAACCGGCTCACGCGCTCGCGCGACGCACTCGTCGCCGACCTGCCGGGCCTGACGCGCGACCGCCACTACGGCGAGGGCCGCGTGGGCGGCGAGCGCCCGTACCTCGTGGTCGATACCGGCGGCTTCGAGCCCGTCGCGAAGGACGGCATCCTGCACGAGATGGCGCGCCAGACGCGCCAGGCGGTCGAGGAAGCGGACATCGTCGTGTTCATCGTCGACGGGCGCAACGGGCTCGCGCCGCAGGACAAGGCCATCGCCGACTATCTGCGCAAGACCGGCCGGCCGCTCTTCCTGGTCGTGAACAAGGCCGAGGGCATGAAGTACTCGGCGGTCGCGGCTGATTTCTACGAGCTGGGCCTGGGCGACCCGCGCGCGATTTCGGCGGCGCACGGCGACGGCGTGACCGAGATGATCAACGACGCGCTCGACATCGCCTATGCCGATCAGCCGGAAGAGACCGACGCGGAGAAGGCGCAGCACGGCGTCAAGATCGCGATCGTCGGGCGTCCGAACGTCGGCAAGTCGACGCTCGTGAACACGCTGATCGGCGAAGAGCGCGTCATTGCGTTCGACATGCCCGGCACGACGCGCGATTCGATCTACGTCGATTTCGAGCGCCAGGGCCGCAAGTACACACTGATCGACACGGCGGGCCTGCGCCGGCGCGGCAAGGTGTTCGAAGCCATCGAGAAGTTCTCGGTCGTGAAGACCTTGCAGTCCATCTCGGATGCGAATGTCGTGATCCTGCTGCTCGATGCGCAGCAGGATATCTCCGAGCAGGACGCGCACATCGCGGGCTTCGTGGTGGAGCAGGGCCGCGCGCTGGTGGTGGGCGTGAACAAGTGGGACGGGCTGGATTCACATGTGCGCGAGCGCACCAAGGCCGACCTGACGCGCAAGCTCAAGTTTCTGGACTTTGCTAAATTCCATTACGTTTCGGCGCTGGAGAAGACGGGCATCGGCGGGCTGCTGAAATCGGTCGACGAAGCCTATGCCGCGGCAATGGCAAAGCTGCCGACACCGAAGCTCACGCGCGCCCTCATCGACGCAGTCGAATTCCAGCAGCCGCGACGGCGCGGCCCGGTCCGTCCCAAGCTGCGCTATGCGCATCAGGGCGGACAGAATCCGCCGATCATCGTCGTGCACGGCAACGCGCTCGACGCGATCACGGATACCTATAAACGTTATCTGGAAGGGCGCTTCCGGGAAACTTTCGGGCTGGTGGGCACTCCACTTCGCATAGAGTTTCGATCGAGTCGAAACCCTTACGCGGACAAGGAATGAGAGCCGCGTGAAAGTGGGCGTTCCGGCGTTGGCGGCGAGGTTTCAAGGCTGCTGCCGGGACGTCTGCGAACCTGGCTGAAAGCCCCGCTGCACGGTGCGTTGCTGGCCTTTTGGCCGACTGGCGCCGAAACGTCAATCAGCGAAAATCAGCTATAGTGTAGCGATTGTCGGCGGATCTCTTTTTCTTCGTCCACAATACTTCCAACCTGCAAAAAAATATACGGAGTTTGCTATGAGCAACAAAGGGCAATTGTTACAAGACCCGTTTTTGAACGCACTGCGTAAAGAGCACGTGCCGGTTTCCATCTATCTGGTGAACGGCATCAAGCTCCAAGGCAACATCGAATCCTTCGACCAGTATGTCGTGTTGCTCCGAAATACGGTCACCCAGATGGTCTACAAGCACGCCATTTCCACGGTCGTGCCGGCCCGCCCGGTGAATTTCCACCCGGACGCCGAAACGTCCTAAACCATGTTGCGACCGGCGCGTATTGCCATTTGAATATTCAATATTAAGCAACTCGCCGGTCGCTTCAAAAATTAAACATATCAATTTGATCAACGCAGCGCTTGTCGGCATCGACTTCGGCAAAATCGATTTCGAAGCCAGTCTTGAAGAACTCAGTCTGCTCGCACAAAGTGCGGGCGCTCATCCCGCCGTCACGCTCACCGGCCGCCGTTCGAGTCCCGATGCCAAGATGTTCATCGGCAGCGGCAAGGTCGAAGAACTGCGTCTGCAGTGCGAAGCGAACGACGTCGAACTCGTCATTTTTAATCACGCCCTCGCGCCCGCGCAGCAACGCAATCTCGAAGTCGCGTTGAACCGCCGCGTGGTGGACCGCACCAGCCTCATTCTCGATATCTTCGCGCAACGCGCCCGCAGCCATGAAGGCAAGCTGCAGGTCGAACTCGCGCAACTCCAGTATTTGTCCACGCGCCTGATTCGCGCCTGGACTCACCTCGAGCGCCAGAAAGGCGGTATCGGCCTGCGCGGCCCCGGCGAAACCCAGCTCGAAACCGACCGCCGCCTGATCGGCGAGCGCATCAAAGCGCTCAAGGCGCGGCTCGAGAAACTGCGTCGCCAGCATGGCACGCAGCGTCGCCAGCGCGTGCGCAACCGGACCATGTCGGTGTCGCTCGTCGGCTATACCAATGCGGGCAAGTCCACGCTCTTCAACGCGCTCACGAAGGCCCAGGCCTACGCCGCCGACCAGCTCTTCGCCACGCTCGACACCACGTCGCGCCGCGTGTATCTCGGCGAGGAAGCGGGGCACGTGGTCGTGTCGGACACGGTCGGCTTCATTCGCGAATTGCCCCACCAGCTGGTCGCGGCGTTCCGCGCGACGCTCGAGGAAACCATTCACGCAGACTTGCTGCTGCATGTCGTCGATGCCTCGAGCGCGGTGCGGCTCGATCAGATCGACCAGGTCAACGAAGTGCTGCGCGGCATCGGCGCGGACGAAATCCGCCAGATTCTCGTCTTCAACAAGATCGACGCCGTGCCGGAGCTCGCGGCCCGCGGCGAGGCGGTCGAAAGGGACGAGTATGGTAATATTTCGCGCGTTTTCTTGAGTGCGCGCACGGGTCAGGGACTCGATGCACTGCGCGCCGCAATCGCGGAAATTGCCGCCGCGGAGACCGGGGAAACGGAAGCGGGCCTTCCCAGTGTGCTCGCGGAATTCCCGGACGCGCAGGAAGAATCCGAAGCGGAATCCGGTGCGAGCTTCAAGGCGGCGTCTGAAGCCAGGTCCGCAGCAAAGTCCGAAGCAACGCAATCCACGCAGTCCGGGTCAAACGCCACACACGACACGAACGCGCAGCCCGGCGACCAGCGGCCTGCCGATCAACGTGACGACCACACGGTTCCCGAACACGGACAGTGATCCGCATCGGAATGGAACCGGCCCGGAATCGACCCGGCTGTCTAATGGTGAATCACTGAGTGAACGACTACAACGAGCGGACTAACCGGCAAGCCAGCCCTGCCGTCTTTTCGATCAACGATCCGCGCTGGGGGCGGGGCGACGGCAATGGCGTGAAGAACGACACGAAGCGTCCGCAGGACGGCAAGCGTCCGAACGGCAAGGACGACGGTCCGCCCGACCTCGACGAAATGTGGCGCGACTTCAACCGGCGCCTGGCCGGCCTGTTCGGCCGCAAGCCCGGCAACGGCGGCGCGCCGCGCGAGAACGGCCGCGGCAGCAAGATCGGGCTGGGCATCGTCATCGGCGTGCTGATCGCCATCTATCTCGGCAGCGGCGTGTTCGTCGTGCAGGACGGTCATGTCGGCGTCGTGTCGCAGTTCGGCCAATATCGCCAGACGGTTCAGCAGGGCATTCACTGGCGCCTGCCGTATCCGTTCCAGTCGAACGAAATCGTCGATACCTCGCAGATCCGCTCGGTGGAAGTGGGCCGCGGCACCGCGCTGTCGCAGGGCAACGTGCGCGATGCCTCGCTGCTGACCCGCGACGCGGACATCGTCGACGTGCGCTTTGCCGTGCAGTACCAGATCCGCTCGGCCACCGACTTCCTCTACCGCAACCTCGATCCCGACCAGAGTGTCGTACAGGCCGCGCAGGCGGCGATCCGCGAGATCGCTGGCGGCCTCAGCACCGACGACATGCTCTACAAGGATCGCGAGGCTCTGCGCACGCGGCTGATGGACGCCATCCAGCGCTCGCTCGACGCCTACCGCACCGGCCTGCAGGTCACGGGCGTCGCGGTGCAGAGCGTGCAGGTGCCGCAGCAGGTGCAGTCGGCGTTCGAGGAAGCGTCGCGCGTGCGCCAGGACAACGAACGCGCGCGCGACACCGCGCAAGCCTACGCCGATCAACTCCTGCCGCGCGCGAAGGCCGACGCGGCGAAGATGGTCGACGAAGCCACCGCCTACAGCAATCGCGAAGTCACGCAGGCCCAAGGCGACGCCGAACGCTTCAAGGAGGTCTACGCCGAATATTCGAAGGCGCCCGCGGTCATCCGCCAACGCATGTACCTGGACACGATGCAGCAGATCTATTCGCGCACCACGAAGGTTTTCGTAGACAGCAAGGCAGGCAACAACGTGGTGTATCTGCCGCTCGACAAGCTCGTTGAAGCGAATCGCCAGCAGGCGAAGGACGCGGCCGAGGGCGCCAGCGCCCCGGCGGCGGCCAACGCTGCCGCCGACGGACAGCAGGCGCGCGCGCAGAGCGCAGCGCCCGCATCGGCGCCGGCCGCTGCCGCGCCTGGGAGCGTGGCCAGCGCGGCCAGTGCGGCCAGCGGCGCAAGCGCGAGCGACCCGCTGCGCTCGCGCGATGCGTTCCGCTCGCGCAGCCGTTCCGAAGACCTGCAGTAAGGAGCGCGAACATGAACCGAATCATTGCGCTCGTGGTCGCGGTCGTCATCGTGCTGTTCATCGGCTCGTCGATGATCTTTACCGTCGACGAACGACATGCCGGCGTCGTGGCCGCGCATGGCGAAGGCAATCCGCGCGTCGCGGGCCCGGGCCTGCACTTCAAGCTGCCGCCGCCGTTCCAGACGCTCACGCTGATCGACACGCGCACGCTCACCATCGACGAATCCGGCGCGGACCGCTTCACCACTGCCGACAAGAACGAAGTCATGGTCAACACGGTGATCAAGTACCGTGTCGCCGATCCGCTCAAGCTGTTCGAAAGCAACGAGAAGAACACGCAGACGGCGCAGGAGCGCATCACGGCGCTCGCGCGCACGGCGCTCGCGAGCGGCTTCGCGAAGCGCTCGCTCACCGACGCGCTCGGCAACCAGCAAACCCTGGCAAGCGAAGCCCAGAAGAGCGTGGAAGCCGCGGCTGCGGCCTTCGGCGTGCAACTGGTGGATCTGCAGATGACGCGCATCGACTTTCCGTCGGCGGTGGCGGATTCGGTCTACAAGCGCATGATCGCGGCGCGCCAGCAGGCGGCGGCGAACGAGCGCGCGAAGGGCACGGCGGATGCTGACAAGATCAAGGCGGACGCGGAGCGCGAGCAGCAGCAGATTCTCGCCGACGCCTACAGCCAGGCGCAGTCGATCAAGGGCGAAGGAGACAGCAAGGCGGCGGGCATAGCGGCCGACGCCTATGGGCGCGATCCGCAGTTCTACCAGTTCTATCAGAGCCTCGAAGCGTATAAGAAGACGTTCAAGCCGGGCGACGTGATGATTGTCGACCCGAACAGCGACTTCTTCCGCTTCATGAAGAGCCCGACCGGCGGCCTTCCGGACACGTCCGCGCCCGCCACGGCGAAGCGCTGATCCTGCCCGCGCGGTGCGACCGGTCATCCGCGGTCGCGCTGCATCTTCGATTTCCTGGACATGGCCGAGACGTTACTGCTCGCTGTTGCGCTGATGCTCATCATCGAAGGCATGTTTCCCTTCGTGTTTCCGACCGCCTGGCGCGACACGTTTCGCCGCATCGCGGAGCGGCCGGTGAACCACATCCGCATCGGCGGGCTGATTGCGATGGTGCTCGGGCTCATCCTGCTGCTGATCGCGACGTGAAGCACGCGGCGCCACGCCGGCTTTTGACCTATCTTGTCCTTGATCTTCCGTCCCTGACCGTTGTTGTCCGCAAGCCCGCGCACTGAGCGCAACAGCTTGCGTCCCGTAGGAAACGTATCGATGTCCACCTGGTTGCTTCCCGAGAATATTGCCGACGTCCTGCCGTCGGAAGCCCGCAAGATCGAAGAGCTGCGTCGCCGCCTGCTCGACCGGTTCCGCTCGTACGGTTACGAGCTCGTCATGCCGCCGATGCTCGAATACCTCGAATCGCTGCTGACGAGCGGCGGCAGCGACCTGAATCTGCGCACCTTCAAGCTCGTCGATCAATTGTCCGGGCGCACGCTCGGCCTGCGCGCCGACATCACGCCGCAGGTGTCGCGCATCGACGCGCATCTGCTGAACCGGCAGGGCGTCACGCGTCTCTGCTATGCGGGCGTCGTGCTGCACACGCGTCCGCGCGGCCTGCACGCGACCCGCGAGCAGATTCAGATCGGCGCGGAAATCTACGGCCATGCCGGACTGGAAGCAGATCTCGAAATCCAGCAACTGATGCTCGATTCGCTGCATCTCGCCGGACTGCGCAAGGTGCGGCTGGACCTGTGTCACGCGGGCGTGCTGGCGGCGCTGCTGGAGCTGGAGCCGGCCGCGGTATCGCTCGGCGAGGCGCTCTATGACGCGCTGGCCACCAAGGACGTGCCGCGCCTGAACGAACTCACCGCGCATCTCGGCCCGGTGCCGCGCGATGCATTGCGGGCGCTGCCGTCGCTGTACGGCGATGCGTCTGTGCTGCAGATCGCGCGCGGCCGCCTGCCGAACCTGCCGGTGATCTCGCGCGCCCTCGACGACCTCGCGTTCCTCGCGAGCCAGGTGGAAGGCGCGGAGCTGATGATCGATCTCGCCGACCTGCGCGGCTACGCGTACCACAGCGGCGTAATGTTCTCGGCGTACGTGGATGGTGTGCCGAACGCGGTTGCGCGCGGCGGCCGTTACGACGATGTGGGTCTCGCGTATGGCCGTGCGCGGCCCGCGACGGGTTTCTCGCTCGACCTGCGGGAAGTGGCGCGCATTTCGCCCGTCGATGCCCGCGGCAGCGCGATCCTGGCGCCGTGGAAACACGACGAACCGCTGCGCGTAGCCATTGCCGCGCTGCGCGACGCGGGCGAGGTGGTGATCCAGGCGCTGCCCGGCCATGAACACGATCTGGACGAATTCGCCTTCGACCGCGTGCTGGTCGAGCGCGACGGCGCCTGGACGGTGGAAGCGCGCTCCTGAACCCTTGCCCGAAAGCCGCGATGAATACAATCGCTTGATCGGCAAGGGTTTTTGGTAGCACATTCCAATGGCGCATGCGTGAAGGAATCGCGAATCGCGTCCCGAAAAACTCGGAACCTTTCGCGAACATAGGTAAAATGCGTTTTTAACCAGCTAACGAATCAACATGTCTGCCAGTGCAGTGAATGTGAACCCGGGGCGCAACGTCGTCGTGGTGGGCACCCAGTGGGGTGATGAGGGCAAGGGCAAGATCGTCGACTGGCTGACGGACCACGCCCAGGGCGTCGTCCGTTTCCAGGGCGGTCACAACGCCGGCCACACACTCATCATCGGCGGCAAGAAAACCATCTTGCGCCTCATTCCTTCGGGCATCATGCGCGCGGGCACGGCCTGCTACATCGGCAATGGCGTCGTGTTGTCGCCGGAAGCGCTGTTCAAGGAAATCGACGAACTGGAAGCCGCCGGCATCGACGTGTCGAAGCGTCTGTTCATTTCCGAAGCCGCCACGCTCGTTCTCCCGTATCACGTCGCCATCGACCAGGCGCGCGAAGCCAAGCGCGGCGCCGGCAAGATCGGCACGACCGGTCGCGGCATCGGCCCGGCGTACGAAGACAAGGTCGCGCGCCGCGGCCTGCGCGTGCAGGACCTGTTCGACCGCACCGTGTTCGAAGAGCGCCTGCGCGAAGCACTCGACTTCCACAACTTCGTCCTGACGCAGTATCTCGGCGCGAAGGCCGTCGACTTCCAGCAAACCCTCGAGACCATGCTCGGCTATGCCGACCGTCTCGCGCCGATGGTCACCGACGTCTCCCGCCGTCTCTACGACGAGAACCACGCCGGCCGCAACCTGTTGTTCGAAGGCGCGCAAGGCACGCTGCTCGATATCGACCACGGCACCTATCCGTATGTCACGTCGAGCAACTGCGTCGCGGGCGCGGCCACGGCGGGCGCGGGCATCGGGCCGCAGCGCCTGAACTACATCCTGGGCATCACGAAGGCATATTGCACGCGCGTCGGTTCGGGCCCGTTCCCGAGCGAACTGTACGACGCCGACAACGCTGCGCGCCAGGAGCAGGTCGGCCTGACGCTCGCCACCGTCGGCAAGGAATTCGGCTCCGTCACGGGCCGTCCGCGCCGCACCGGCTGGCTGGACGCGGCAGCGCTGCGCCGTTCCATCCAGATCAACGGCATCTCGGGCCTGTGCATCACCAAGCTCGACGTGCTGGACGGCCTCGACGAAGTGAAGCTCTGCACGGGCTATACGCTCGACGGCAAGCAGGTCGACATCCTGCCGCGCGGCGCTTCGGAAGTGGCGCGCTGCGAGCCGGTGTACGAAACCTTCGGCGGCTGGAAGGAAAGCACCATCGGCATCACGCAATGGGACAGCCTGCCGGACAACGCGCGCAAGTACCTGACGCGCGTGCAGGAAGTGGCGGGCGTGCCGATCGACATGGTCTCGACCGGTCCGGACCGCGACGAAACCATCCTGCTGCGTCACCCGTTCAAGGTCTGAGCTCCACGCGAGCCCGGGTTGCCTGAACGGACGCTGTAAAGAATGTGGCCGCCTCTGCGGCCACATTTTGTATATAACACTTGAATTTGAAGAGCCTCACCATGATCGCGATGACGGATCCGCGCAACGACGACAAGAACCTCTGGGTCGGCTGGGACGAATACCACCGGCTGATCGAACTGCTCGCGCTGAAGGTGCACGAGTCGGGCTGGAAGTTCGACAAGATCCTGTGCCTCGCGCGCGGCGGCTTGCGTGTCGGCGACCAGCTCTCGCGCATCTATGACCTGCCGCTCGCCATTCTCGCGACGAGTTCCTATCGCGAAGCCGCCGGCACCGAGCAGGGCGCGCTCGACATCGCGCAGTACATCACGATGACGCGCGGCGACCTCTCCGGCAACGTGCTGCTGGTCGACGACCTGGTGGACTCCGGCGTCACGCTGGCGCGCGTGCAGGAGCATCTGAAGGAGCGCTATCCGGCCATCACGGCGGTGCGCTCGGCGGTGCTCTGGTACAAGGCGTGCTCGAAGGTGAAGCCTGACTATCACGTGCAGTTTCTCGAAACGAACCCGTGGATTCATCAGCCGTTCGAGGAATGGGATACGGTGCGGCCGCACAATCTGGGTGCGTGGATCAAGCGCGGGCTGCAGAACGGGCGCGAATGAGGTCCAGCGCTTGGTTCGGCACCTGCATCGGCGCCTGATTACCGCGCATGCATGAAACAACGCCGTTCGTCCGGGCTCGATGCCGGGATGCAACGGCGTTTTGCCATGCGCGCCGCGCCGCAGGCGTCACGAAAGGTCACGCGCGCCCGCGCCAACGCGCACGGGGCACGATGCTAAACTCTCACTCGCGTCTGCGACGGCGCGCCCAGTGCGGTCGAGATACGTGCTCCGGCATGCCGCGTTCGATAGAATGGCGTTCGTTTTTTCCGCTCTGGACGGATATCCCGCTTTTATGACCACAACGACTCACGCGCACGAGCATAAACAGTCATTGCCCTCGCTTACGGTCGCGGCCATTGGCATCGTCTTCGGCGACATCGGCACCAGCCCGCTGTATTCACTGAAAGAAGCGTTCAGCCCGTCGCATGGCATCGGCCTGTCCGAGGCCTCCATCCTCGGTGTCATCTCCCTGCTGTTCTGGGCCATCATCATGGTGGTGGCCGTCAAATACGTGCTGTTCGTCATGCGCGCCGACAACAACGGCGAAGGCGGCGTGTTCGCCATGACCACGCTCGCGCTGCGCAGCGTGAAGGAATCCGGCAAGATCTCGGGCGTGCTGATGATGCTCGGCATCTTCGGCGCGTGCATGTTCTACGGCGACGCCGTCATCACGCCGGCCATGTCGGTGATCTCCGCGGTCGAAGGCCTCGAGATCGCCGCGCCCAAGCTCTCGCCCTATGTGCTGCCCATCACCATCGTCATCCTGATCGCGCTGTTCTGGATCCAGCGGCACGGCACGGCGGTGGTCGGCAGGCTGTTCGGCCCGATCATGCTCGTGTGGTTCGTCACGCTCGCCGTGCTCGGCGCGGCGCACATCGTGATGGAACCGCGCATCATCGCCGCGCTGAATCCTTATTACGCTTTCTCCTTCATGGCGCAGCACGTGCTGCAGGCGTACATCGTCCTGGGGTCGGTCGTGCTCGTGCTGACCGGCGCGGAAGCGCTCTATGCCGACATGGGCCACTTCGGCGCCAAGCCGATCCGCTGCGGCTGGTACATGCTGGTGATGCCGTCGCTGCTGCTCAACTACTTCGGCCAGGGCGCGTTGCTGATGCACGACCCGAAGGCCATCGAAAGCCCGTTCTTCCTGCTCGCGCCCGACTGGGCGCTGCTGCCGCTCGTGATCCTCTCGACCGTCGCCACGGTGATCGCTTCGCAGGCGGTCATCTCGGGCGCGTATTCGCTGACGAGCCAGGCCATCCAGCTGGGCTACGTGCCGCGCATGAAGATTCTGCATACGTCCGAACTGGCGATCGGGCAGATCTATATCCCGCTCGTGAACTGGATGCTGCTGTTCATCATCCTGTGCATCGTGGTCGGCTTCAAGAGCTCGGAGAACCTCGCGGCGGCCTACGGTCTCGCCGTCACCGCGACCATGCTGACCACCACCATCCTCGTGTCGGTCGTGATGGTGAACCTGTGGGGCTGGAGCCGCTGGCTGGTCGGCGCGATGATCGCGGTGTTCCTTGCCATCGACATCGGTTTCTTCGGCGCGAGCCTGTTGAAGATCGAGCAGGGCGGCTGGCTGCCGTTGTGTATCGGCGGCGCACTGTTCTTCCTGCTGATGACCTGGTACAAGGGCCGCATGATCGTCAAGGACCGCACGGCCGCCGACGGTATCCCGCTGATGCCTTTCCTCCAGGGTCTGCTCGCGCATCCGCCGCATCGCGTGTCGGGCACGGCCATCTATCTCACGGGCAGCGATTCGCTGGTGCCCGTGAGCCTGCTGCACAATCTGAAGCACAACAAGGTGCTGCACGAGCGCACGCTCTTCATGAACTTCCAGACGCGCGACATTCCCTATGTCGACGACGCGCACCGGCTCGAAGTGAAGGACATCGGCGGCGGACTGTTTCTCGTGAAGGCCGCCTATGGCTTCAACGAAACGCCCGATGTGAAGGCGGTGCTCGAGCAGATCACGCGCACGCACGCGATGATCTTCGAGCTGATGGACACGTCGTTCTTCATGGCGCGCGAAACCGTGGTGCCGACCGAATTGCCGGGCATGTCGGTGTGGCGCGAGCGGGTGTTCGCGTGGATGCATCAGAACGCTGCGAAGCCTACGGATTTCTTCAGCATTCCGGCGAACCGGGTGGTGGAGCTGGGTACGAAGATCGAGATTTGATGCAGATTTTTGGCGCGTAAGAAAGCAAAAACCCCACGTGTGAACGTGGGGTTTTAGTTTGGTGCCGAAGCCCTCAGCGCTTCAGCTTCGCGAACGCCGCGGCCATCGCGCCTGCCGCTTCCGGCTCGCGGCGTTGCTGCGGACGCTGGCCCGAGCGCCGGTCCTGACGGTCCTGTCCGCCGCGCGACTGCGCACCGGCGCCGCTGCCGGCGGACGCAGACGGGAAGTCGTCATCGAGACGCATCGTCAGTGAAATGCGCTGGCGTTTCACATCCGTCTCCAGCACCTTCACCTTGACGACCTGACCGGCCTTCACGACTTCGTGCGGATCCTTGATGAACTTCGTCGACATCGACGACACGTGCACGAGGCCATCCTGATGCACGCCGATATCGACGAACGCGCCAAACGCCGCCACGTTCGTCACGACGCCTTCGAGGATCATGCCCGGCACGAGATCGGAGATCTTCTCGATGCCGTCCTTGAAGGTCGCCGTCTTGAACTCGGGACGCGGATCGCGGCCGGGCTTCTCGAGTTCCGCGAGAATGTCGCGCACGGTGGGCAGGCCGAAGCGTTCGTCGACGAACTCGGCCGGCGACAGCCCGGTCAACGCCTCGCGCTTGCCGAGCACGTCGCCGAGCTGCTTCTTGATCTTCGCGAGCATGCGTTCGACGACCGGATACGCTTCCGGGTGCACCGACGACCGGTCCAGCGGGTTCTCGCCATTGTTGATGCGCAGGAAGCCCGCGGCCTGTTCGAAGGTCTTGTCGCCGAGGCGCGGCACCTTCTTCAGATGCTCGCGCGAAGGGAACGGCCCGTTGGCGTCGCGAAACTCGACGATATTGCGCGCGAGCGTCGCATTGAGTCCCGACACGCGGGCGAGCAGGGCGATGGAGGCCGTGTTCGCATCGACGCCGACGGCATTCACGCAGTCCTCGACGACGGCATCGAGCGAGCGCGCCAGTTCGCGCTGATTGACGTCGTGCTGATACTGGCCGACGCCGATCGCCTTCGGCTCGATCTTGACGAGCTCCGCAAGCGGATCCTGCAGACGGCGCGCGATGGACACGGCGCCGCGCAGCGAGACATCGAGCTCAGGGAATTCCTTCGCCGCGAGTTCCGACGCCGAATACACCGACGCGCCCGCTTCAGACACCACGATCTTCTGCAACTTGAATTCCGGATGCTTCGCGATCAGTTCGCTTGCGAGCTTGTCGGTTTCGCGCGAAGCCGTGCCGTTGCCGATCGACACCAGTTCGGCCTGCGTCGCCTGCGCGATGCGGGCGAGTTTCGCGAGCGAGCCGTCCCAGTCGCGGCGCGGCTCGTGCGGATAAATGGTGTCGGTGGCGAGCAGCTTGCCGGTGCGATCGACGACCGCGACCTTCACGCCGGTGCGCAGGCCCGGATCGAGACCGATCACGGCCTTCGGGCCTGCCGGCGCGGCCAGCAGCAGATCCTTCAGGTTGCGTGCGAACACGCGGATGGCTTCGTGCTCGGCCTGCTCGCGCAGTTGCGTGAGCAATTCAGTTTCGATGTGCGGTTGCACCTTCACGCGCCAGCACCAGCGGCAGACGTCGGACAGCCATTTGTCGGCGGCGCGGCCGCGGTTGGCGATGCCCACCTGCTGCGCGATCATCGCCTCGCAAGGATGCGGAACCTGCGCGTCGAGCTCCTCGCCGAGGCCGAGCTTGACGCTCAGCACGCCCGCATTGCGGCCGCGAAACAGCGCGAGCGCGCGGTGCGACGGCACGGTGCGGACCGTCTCGCTGTAGTCGTAGTAGTCGCGGAACTTCTCGCCTTCCTCGTTCTGCTTGCCGTCGACCACGCTCGACATCACGAGCCCCTGATTGAACAGATGGTCGCGCAGCTTGCCGAGGACGCCGGCCGTCTCGCCGAACTGCTCCGAGAGAATGTCGCGTGCGCCGTCGAGGGCGGCCTTGGGGTCGGCGACGCCTTTTTCGGCATCGACGAATTTCGCGGCTTCGGCTTGCGGGTCGAGTGTCGGATCGGCGAGCAGCGCCTGTGCGAGCGGTTCGAGACCGGCTTCGCGGGCGATCTGCGCGCGCGTGCGGCGCTTGGGCTTGTAGGGCAGGTAGAGATCTTCGAGCACCTGCTTGCTGTCCGCGTCTTCGATGGCGCCGCGCAGTTCGTCGCTGAGCTTGCCTTGCTCGTCGATGCTCGACAGGATCGTGGCGCGGCGCTCTTCGAGTTCGCGCAGGTAGATCAGGCGCTCTTCGAGGGTGCGCAGTTGCGTATCGTCGAGATTGCCGGTGACTTCCTTGCGATACCGGGCGATGAACGGGACAGTCGAGCCTTCATCGAGAAGCTGCACGGCAGCAGCGACCTGGCGCGGCTGCACGGTGAGTTCAGTGGCGATGCGCTGTACGATCTTGAGTGCTACGGTTTCCGTCATGTGTCTGCGCTGTTCTCAGGCTCGCCGGCAGGCATCGCGCCGCACGCACGGGCCTGCTGTGAGCGAGGCGCGGCGGGCGCGTGACCGCGTGACGAGCCGGTTCGGACCGGGTTGCTGGAGCGGGGCATTTTGCCATAAATGGCAGAGCCCTCCGGCGTGCAGTGATAGAATTTGGGCATCGCCCAAGCCGCTTCGCACCTGATTCCTGATCACGTTGCCGTTCATTCCTTTGCCCACATTCCGCTTTTTTCGCGCCGCCCATTCCGGCCCGGCTGCAGGCCACGCCGGCGCAGCTGAAGGCGCACGCGTCGCGTCGACCGCGTCTGCCTTGACGGCGGTCGGGTTCGCCACGGCAGTCGTGCTGGTTGCGGCCTTCGTGCCGGATCATGCGCATGCGCAGACCCCGAAGCCCATCTCTGCCGATACCGCGGTCACCACGCGTCCGCTCGACGGCGCACCCTCCAGCGACACGCAAGACCCCGACGCCGCGCTCAAGGCGCAGTTCACGCAACGGCAGCAGGCGTTGAACAAGCGTACCGAGGAAAACGACTATCGCTATGGCGTGAAGCGGCACGACTGCTATGCCAACTTCTTCGTCAATCATTGTCTCGACAATGCGCGCAACGAGATGCGCGAGACGCGCCAGGAGATCCGTCAGGACCAGCTCGCGCTCGACGACGAACAGCGCACCGAGCGCGCCCGCGAGCGCGACCAGCAGACCGCGATCAAGCAGGCGCAATACGACGCGCAGGCGCCGCAGCGCGCGGCCAACGAACGTGCGAGCCAGCAGTCGTTCGACGAGAAGCAGCGCCAGAACGCATTGTCTGCCGCCCAGCGCCAGGCCGAGGCGCCGCAGCGCGCGGCCAATCAGGCGGCGTATGACCGCAAGCAGGCGGACTACCAGAAGCAACTCGACGAGGCGCGCGCACGCGGCGTGCAGGACGCGCAGGACCGGGATCTGAAGGCGCAGCGTTACGAACAGAAGCAGCAGGAAGCCGCGCAGCATCGCGCCGAAGTCGAGGCGCGGCAGAAGGAAGCAGCCAGGAAGCAGCAGGAGAAGGCGCAGCAGGCCGCCGAAGACCAGCAGCAACAACAGCAGCAACAGCAGGAGCAGCAGCAACAACAGCAAGGCAAGTAGCGCATGCGTGTGCGCGTTGCGGGCACACGCGTAGCGGACGAAGAGCACATGAGAAGCGGATGCAAGAGCGGATGAAAGGAGGCGAGCATGCAGCAGCGCTTGAACGCACCCCGACAACCCACCATGGATGCCGCATTGCTGCGCGATCGCATCGCGCAGTTGCAGGAAGAGCATCACAGCCTGGACATCCTGATCGACAAGATGTCGGGCATCGAAGACCTCGAGTTGAGACGCTTGAAGAAGCGCAAGCTCAAGGTGAAGGACACCATACTCCTGCTGCAATTGCAGCTGGACCCGGACGCGCACTGACGCCGCGCGCCGCCGGCGGCGCATGCCCATGCATGCCGGCGGCGGCGCCTTCCGCACTCGCCGCCGGAACCCCGCAGGATTGAGCACGCCTTGAACGCACCCACACCTTCTCGCGACGACGTTCCCGCGCCGCACGCGCTCACGGACAAGCGCGCCGCCGAACTCGACGCCATCTTCGCGGCGCAGGGACTGCTCGCGCGCGCCATCGACGGTTATCGGCCGCGTGCCTCGCAGATCGAAATGGCGCGCTCGGTCGCCGCCGCCATGGAAGCCTCCGGCCGCGCGATGCCCGAGCCCGCGATGTTCGAGGCGCAGCGCCGTCCCGCCCGCAAGCTCGGACCCTCGGACAAGCCGCATGACCCCGACGCGCCGCCGGCGGAAGACCTGGGCATCGCAACAGCGAAGACGGCGATCGACGGTGGCGAGAACACGCTGATCGTCGAAGCCGGGACGGGCACGGGCAAGACCTACGCGTATCTCGTGCCGGCCATGCTGTGGGGCGGCAAGGTGATCGTCTCGACCGGCACGAAGCATCTGCAGGACCAGCTGTTCCAGCGCGATATCCCTACCGTGCGCGACGCGCTGGCGGTGCCGGTGTCGGTGGCGATGCTGAAGGGCCGCGCGAACTACCTGTGTCACTACTATCTCGAGCGCACGGCCGACAACGGCCGTCTGCCGACGCGCCAGGACACGTCGCATTTGCAGGAAATCGTGCGGTTCGCGAAGATCACGCGCACCGGCGACAAGGCCGAACTCGCGAGCGTGCCGGAAAATTCGCCGGTCTGGCCGATGGTCACCTCCACGCGCGACAACTGTCTCGGTCAGGACTGTCCGCACTACAAGGAATGCTTCGTCATGCAGGCGCGCAAGGAAGCGCAGCAGGCGGACATCGTCGTGGTGAATCACCATCTGTTCTTCGCGGACGTGATGCTGCGCGACACCGGCATGGCCGAACTCCTGCCGATGGCCAACACGATCATCTTCGACGAGGCGCATCAGTTGCCGGAAACGGCCACGCTGTTCTTCGGCGACACGCTGTCCACCACGCAGCTGCTCGAACTCGCACGCGATACGGTCGCCGAAGGTCTTTCGCATGCGCGCGATGCCGCCGACTGGACCAAGCTCGGCGCTGCGCTCGAGCGCGCGGCGCGCGATCTGCGGCTGGTGTTCAAGGAAGATTCGGTGCGCCTGTCGCTTGGCCAGTTGCCCGACGGTCATCCCTTGTTCGAGGCGCTCGACACGCTCGAAACGCATCTTGCGGCGCTGGCGGCGGCGTTGTCGTCGCATGCGGAGCGCGCTGAATCGCTGCAGGCGCTGGTGCGCCGCGCGCGCGAACTGCAGGACCTGCTGGCCGGCTGGACCACGCCGCCGACCTCGCTCGAACGCGCGGTCGTCGCGGACGAACAGACCGCCGCAGCGGCCGCGAAGGAAGAGCCGAACGAGATGGTGCGCTGGATCGAAGTGTTCTCGCACACGGTGCAGCTGCACGAGACGCCGTTGTCGGTCGCGCCGATCTTCGCCAAGCAGCGCGCGGGCGTGCCGCGCGCGTGGATCTTCACGTCGGCGACGCTCTCGGTGCGCGGCGACTTCACGCACTACGCGGCGCAGATGGGCCTCAATTCGCGCCGCTCGATGACCCTGCCGAGCCCGTTCGACTATCCGTCGCAAGGGCTGTTGTACGTGCCGCGCAATCTGCCGCAGCCGTCGTCGCCGCAGTTCACCGATGCCGTGTTCGAAGCTGCGCTGCCGGTGATCGAGGCGGCGGGCGGCGGCGCGTTCGTGCTGTGTACGACGCTGCGCGCGGTCGACCGCATCGCCACGCGGCTGCGCGAGGTGATCGAGCGCCGTGGCTGGGACAATCCGCTGCTCGTGCAGGGCGATGCCAGCCGGACCGAGTTGCTCGACCGTTTCCGCGCGTACGGCAATGCGATCCTGGTCGGCAGCCAGAGCTTCTGGGAAGGCGTGGACGTGCGCGGCGATGCGCTGTCGCTGGTGGTCATCGACAAGCTGCCGTTCGCACCGCCCGACGATCCCGTGCTCGCGGCCCGCCTCGACGCGCTCTCGAAGAAGGGATTGAGCCCGTTCGCGGTGCATCAGCTGCCGCAGGCGGTCATCACGCTCAAGCAGGGCGCGGGGCGGCTGATTCGCGCGGAAACGGACCGCGGCGTGCTGATGATCTGCGATACGCGTCTCGTCGAGAAGCCGTATGGCCGGCGCATCTGGCAAAGCCTGCCGCCGTTCAAGCGCACGCGTGAACTGGACGTGGTGCGGGAATTCTTCAGCGATGCCGCGAAGTGGAAAACGGAGCTGGCCGAGTAGTGTTTTGAACGGCAGCTATCCGGCGATTGCACTCGCGCCGGAAGATGCTGCCTCTGATGATCTCCATTTCGTGCCGCGTTTGTTTCGCGGAACGCGCGCTCCCGATCTTTCGATTCGCTCCGTTCAATCGACCGGTTTTCTGTTCTTGCCAGTCCTCGTTGGCCAAGGCATTGTCTGCGGGAATCAGATTCCCGGGAGAGTCGGTCAATGCCATTTGCTTCGGAAAGCGAACTGAGATCGCGCCGTCCTCGCGGCAAGCAGGCTCATCCTTCTGCAACGCATTCCTCGACCCTTAGCCCGGTAGATTCGGCCTGGGAGGGAGCGTTGCACGACACGACTTTCGAAACCGGAGAGACCGAAGAGAGCGAAGCGGAAGAAGCATTTCCGGAAGAATCGGAAGAAGCGTTTCGACGCGACGATCACTTCGATTTTTCAGCGGTTACGCGCGAAGTCGTTTCCAGAATGGCAACGCGAATCGCCGAGAGTCTTTTCAACCGCTATCACCATGCTGCCGCTGCTTTCCAGGACGTCGAAGCGGTCTGCAGGAGCAGCGCGCATTGGGAAACGCGGCTGGACGATCTGATTACCGTCTGTGTTCTCTACCACGATCTGTGGCCTGAAGCGTTCAGGGTCCGGATCGAAGGCGGCGTCGGGAAACTGCAGGAAATTCTGACGTACTTCTCGATGGCCCAGAAGCTTTGCAGCGAGCTTCAACACATCCAGGGTGAAGCACAAGGCACCTTGCTTGAATGGTCGCGCATCGTCGTTCACCTTCGTCAGGAGTTTTCCCGCGTCCTGCCGGCGGAGTTCAGCGAGACGCTCGACAGCCTGAGCGCGGCATTCAACGCACGGATGAGCAATGTGCGTGGCGTCGAGGAAATAGTCGGGGCGCTGGATTCGCTGTGCTGCCTTAACGATGCAACGCTGCGCATTGCCAGGATCAATGACCTCATCCGCAGCAAGGCCGACTGTCTGCCGGCCGGCATGAGACGCGAAGTCATCGAGCCGGGCGATATCGCCATGCTTCATCACCTGTCGCTCGCCCTGAAAGGCGAGATACAGGGCTATCGGGTGCGTTCATTCTCCTTCGATGAATTCGTGGCCGAACTCACGCTTCAGCACGGGTCGAGTGATCATGCCTTGATGCTGCAAGGACTGGCGGCAAAGTTCGCGCAGTTCCGCGACCTGGGACGGTTCGTCATGCAGAGCGGGCAATCGTCGCGCGGCCTGCTGGACATGCTGGATACCCTGCTCGACAAGCTGCACATCTGCTTCGCCGATTGTGTTCCCGCCTGGGTCAGCGCGTCGCTCGAAGCGTCGCGCTCCGCGCTGCAGGAACTGACGGCGTATCTGAGCGCTGCCCGCCAGGCGTATGCCTGCTACCTGCGGATACGTTCCGGCGACACCGATCTGTTGCTGAAGCTCAAAGAGGCGAGCCGGCTTCTGGAAGAACAACCGCTGTTGCTCCCGACAGATCTTCGTGCGCCGGTGATCGATTGCCTGGGCGCGCTGCAAAACGTCGCGCGGGTGCTGGCTGCCGGGCGCGCTGTGTGGGCCCGCGACCGCTCATGGCAGGACGCCACGACGACCGCGCTCGATCAACTCGCCGCGCTCGCCAGCGATCCCTTGTTCATGGCTCACGCCGGCGACTGGCGTGACGCGCTGCACTCGTCCCGGCTGGTGTTTCGCCTTGGCCGGACAGCAGCCGAACTGCCCGCGCAGCCTTCGTTCGAGCAGTACGTGTCCGTCCTGCTCCAGATGGAAGGGGACGATTCGTGGCTGGCAAGGCAGTTGCAGCCGGCCGTCCGTTTCGCCGGAGCGGTTTCCCGGGCGCTCGCCAGGACGCGTCATGCGCCCGTCCGGAAGCTTCCGGAGACGCTGCCGGAGATCGTGGTCTGGCTCTACGAGATCCTGCTGGCGCACGAAACACGCGCGACGGTCCTCTCGCTGCTTCCGGAGACCTGCCATGCATGGGTGCGATCCGGACTGAAGCTGTTCGACGACGTGAGCGCGCTTCCCGTGCAGGGATCGGTGGCCGAACAGATCGCATGGCTTGCGCGGCTGTTGCGCAGCGCCGAACTGCGCGATCTGCTGGCGATGAACGACATGGAGTTCGATGTCGATGCCTGGATGGAAATCATCAGCATGGACACCGGTAATCCGGTCTTCGAGAATTTCGCGCGCGCGATGCAGCTCACGGATCAGCCGCTCAAAGCGAAGGTCCGGCTGCTGATGGCGCCGTGCATCACGCGCAACACCGTGATCCATGCGGCGCAATGGGGACTCTCGGCGGGGGCGTGGGCGGTCGGTTCCCCTTGCGGCGCAACGCTTCTGCCGGTCATGCATCAAGGCCTGGACTGGTACAGGCAGACGGATCCCCAGGCGTCGTGGCAACGCACCCTGCGGCAGTTCCTGCAGATCGCGCGGGATGACATTCAGACTCATCCCGACAAGTTTGCCCATCTTGCCGGCGCCGGTGAAGCTGGCGTGGAGCAGGCGCTGTCCGCCATCCGAAGTTTTTCGCTCGACGCGGATCCGAACGACCTGTGGGCATCGACCGTCCAGGCGTGCAAGGACCATCCGGAACTGCGCTGGGTCTACGAACAGGTCATGTTCCTGTGCATGTGCTGGACACTGGCCCGCGCGAGCGAATGCACCGATCCACGCGAACAGCGTCGCCTGTTGAAGACGGTACAACGGCAGCTTCGCGATACCGGCGGCTGGCCCGGCGCGGACGCATTGGCGCAGCTCATGCCGATCATGCCGGACTTGCTGCGCGTGCAGGCGGATGTCATCGCGCGGATGCCGCCGACCCGTTCATGGTCGGAGTGGGCGCTCGCCTTGATGAAGGTCCTCGCGAGCAGCACGTCTCCGGCACACCGGCGCCTGTGCGCGGCGCTGGAGGAGTGCGTGTCGAAGTGGGCGATCGGCGGGCTCGAGCGCGGCATCGATCATCTGTTCGGCGCCTGGGCGGAGCGTGCGCGCGCTTCTGGCGACGGACGACGCGAAGCCGGTTCGCCGGCGGCGGGCGCTCACGCGCTGATGAGCGCGTGGGCACGCGATATCGTCCTTGAACCGCATGCGCCCGACGACGAGGGCATCTACACGATCATCAGCGCGAAGGGGGAAGAGCAGCAGTTCATCCTGGAGAACGGGCGCGCGTATCGCGTCTGCCGGGACCGCTCGCAGGAAACCTGGCGGTTGATGAAGGAAGGCATGGGGACCTTGTCCTGGTCGCCGCCCGTCGAACGGCTCGCGGGTCATTGGCGGATCCGCCTGCTGTCGCGCGGCGCGCGGGGATCCGGGCCGGTGCGGCGGGCGGGCGTCGAGGAAGATGATTCCGCAGGGCTGGCGCAGACGCCGGATGCGGACGAATTGCACCTGCCGTCCGATTTCATCATCCAGCTCACCGATACGGAACTGCGTGAACTGTGCGACGACTCCGGCTGGATCGTGCCCGCCGCGCTCGGGGCAATCGGGGCGCTCTCCGGGCTGGGACTCTTCTGGTTGTGCACGAGGCAATTGTCGGCGAATACGCAGCGGCCCGCGGCGGCGTCGGAGGAACGCGCTCTTTCGGGCAATCGATATCGGGCGGAGACGATCGAGCTGGTCCCGGTGCACCGTCCGCGATCCGAACTAGTTACGACGCCCGACACGCCATCCGCGCCTGGGCAGCAGCAAGAACGGGCTGGACAAGGGCGTGAAGAAACCGACCGCCTGCTCGCAGGAGAGCGCCACGCGCCGGCGGTCAAGCGTCAGGTTGCGCGCGGGCTGACACAGCCCTCCGACCTTGCAGGACCATCCGCTTCGCAACGCAACGCAGCAGTTGGAAGCGGATGGAAACGATATGGCGGCGCCGCGCTCGCCGCGCTCATCGGCGCGGGCGTGGCGGGCGGCACGGCCTATGCCTGGCGGCGCTGGCGCTGGGCGCAGGCATCGGGCGGCGCTGACGACCTGCTGCCCGGCGTGGACAGCATCGTCACGAACTGGCTTCCACCGCCGGCCGTCGCCGATACTCAGGCGGCGCTACGCGCGCCGCGCACCCGACGTTGGGTGGTGGGAGAAATTCCGGACGAGAACCTCGAGCCGAATGCCGATGGTCTCTGGGCGATGCCGCGGCAGACATCGGTGGCGGACAAGCTGCTGAATGCAGTCGGGAACGATGTGGCCGCCCGGGCGCTGCGCGGCTATCGGCCCGGCGAGCGCGAATTCGACGAGCGCGACGAAGTCGGCCTGTACGAAGCCGGCGACACGAAATACCTCTACATCGCCGGCTATTACTGGCCGCTCGAAAACCGGCATGTCCTCAACGGGACGACCAAGTTCGCCAGGGTCAACACGGGCAAACGAACGTTGATCATCATGTTCGACGAGTCCGCCCGGAACTGGACCTTGAGTTCCGAAGAAAAAGCCGATGCGCATGGCCCCGCCGAGCGTCCCCCAATGCTGGACAAGGAACTCGCCCGGGAGGCCAGGAAGTTGCTGGGCGCCGGACCGGGATACGCCTACCGGTATCTGGCGCCGGGTGTCGAAGGAACGGTCTATGTCGAGCGTGACAAGCGTTGCTACATCTTTCTTCACGGCATCTATTGGCCGTGCGACATCATCAGTGAATTCCTGGTCGTCTACGGAAAACAAAACTTCTATGCCATTCGCGCTATCCCGTCCAGGCAACTGACGCAAGCCCAGCGCAGCGACCTCGACTGGCTGCCCCGACAGGCCGCCCTCAGTGCGACGGCAGAGAACCATCTGGCATGGCTGGTGCAAAAGAACGCGACGCAGCCGTACGTGCCGTTGCCCGGCGACTTCGCATCGCAAGGGGCGAGCGCGAACTTCTACAAGACGAAGGCCAGCTCGAAGGTCGATTACCTCTACGCAAAAGGTTGCTATTGGCCGGTGCACGGGACCTGGCGTGTCAAGGGCGCACTGAACGCACATTTGCAGATCCAGTCGGAGGACCAGCCTTATCAGACGATCGTCAAGGACTCGGACAAGGCAGCCTGGCGTTTCGAATCGGTACCGAAGGGTTTCACCGGTCCGCCTGCCACGAAGACGGCCGTCAAGCCTCAGGTGGCGAAGTCGTTGGCGGATCAGGCGAGAACCTTCGATTCAGGCAGGGCGCACGCCTTCTTCGGGCAGGCGGCAGGCGTCGAGGGCACGGTGTACCGGGCGGATGCTTCTTCCACGTGCATGTTTCTCGGCGGCCACTATTGGCCGTTTGCGCTCAAGACACCCAGCCATGGATTGCTCGCTGCTGCCTCGAAACAGCAGGACCTGATGCTGATGCTGGTGAACCGGGACGGTGTGTGGGAGAAGCGCCTCGAACAGCAGGCAGGCCGTTCGAAGTGGGTGCTCGCGCAACTGCTTGCGTCTTTTGCGCACGCCGGCGACGTCGGCGCGCGGATGGCGACGCACACCCGGCAGATCGTGCAATCGGGCAGCGCGCTCTCGTTTTCGCATCTGCTGCTGGAACTGTTCAAGCAGCTTGAGACTGAATTCCTGAAGGTCTATCGAACCCCTCAGGCTTCGACGCTCGAAACTATCCTTCAATTGCGCGCGGAAATCGACTATCGCTTCTCGGGGCTGAAGTCGGTTCTTCCTCCGATTATCGGCACGGCGGACGGTGACGCCGATCTGCTGCAGTGGTATCGGGACGCGCTGATTGCGGGACCGGTGGATCATGGGTTGTTGTCGAGGGTGATCGACGATTCCACGGTGGGCGATCGCGCAGTCGTGTTCCGGAGAATCATCAGCCTGGCGGAAGAGGAACTGGCCAAGCTCGACGGGCAACTGGCCGCGGATATGGCTGCGCGGCGCGTGGAGGAACTCAAGCTGGCGCAGATCGAAGTCGAAATCGACGAGACCAGGTTTAGCACAGTTAAAGGCAAAGAGGCGATGATTTCCGCCCTTACTGTCAGGAAGGACAGTGTCGATCGCCAGATCAAGTGGTATGACCGACATATCGAGTCGCTCAAGGGCGAGCAGCAATCGCAACGCGACGTCAAGTCGAGCGCCGAGAAATCGCTCGATGACCTCGAGCGCGGCGTGTTCGCCTTCGGCGGCTACGCGGTCTATCAGGACGGATTGACGAAGGGCCGGGCGAGTGAGGCGCGCTTCGTTGCCCGTCAGGGCATGACGGGAGACATCGACAATGTCCGCCTCCAGTATGAGATCGCCTATCTGAAGGCGCAGTCCGCCCTGGATGCGGCCTTCATCGAAGCGCTGGCGATGCGGGCCAGCAGGGAAACGCTGGAGGCGCTGGATGTCGCGCGCGCCTATATCGAACGCAGAAGAACGCTGATGCGTGAATACCTGACCTTGCTCGAGAAACTGGCTGCGAACAAGCCGGATCCCTTGTCCGGCGGATCGAGATATCAGAAGGCGCGAGCGGCCTACCGACAGGCCACGCTCCTGCACGCGCAGTGGTACACGCCAAGCCCACATCGCGCGACGACCGGCCCGGAAGAAGGCTTGGCTGACGAGCACGCCGAGACGCTGATCCAGCTCATCGCGATGGCACTGTACGCGCTGGATACGGACCGCACCAACGTTCACCAGCTCGCAAGAAAAGACTTCATTTCCGTTCAGTCCGGATTCACGGCAGCGCTCGCGGACAGTCCGTACGAAGCCTGTTTCTCGAAACCGGAAGGCTACAGGCCGTTGCATCTGTTGAAGCCGAGCGACTTCTTCGCTAGCCACACGGACTACGTGAATCAGTTCGGGCAATACAAGGCAACGAGCGCCAGCTTCGACGGATTCAGCCGTGCCGTCAGATTGCTTGCTTCGGTCGGCCTGACCCTCGATGACTTCGAGAGTTCGGTGAGGCAGTACATACGGATCTACGACGAGACAAACGATGCGTTCGTGCTGATGTTGAAGCTCGCTTCGGGTTCGTGGTTATCCATTCGTGTGAGTGAGCGTGACGAGTCGTGCAGGAAAGCCGACGAGGCGACCATCAGGAGCGAACAAGCGACGTTCTGGAAAACACCTCCTGCACTGGCTGACGGCGAGTGTCTGGAAGGCGTCCAGGAAGGCCGCTACGTACCCGGTGCGCTGGAGAGCGGAGCCGGCGCGATCATCGAAATGGTGTGGCCCGATCAGGGCGTGGAGCTGAAGCCGCGAAATCTTCCGGCCGAGCGTCTGCTGCTGCCGCTTCTTGCAGATTTGCTGCGACAGCTTCAGTGCCGCTACGCTGACGCGCGAAAGACAGCGTTGTACACGCCGACGCGCGGTCAGACGCTCGCGGAACTGTTCGTGCCGTTCTACAAGATGGCCTACTACTCGATTCACGACAAGGACTATGTCCCGGATGCCGGCGACATCGTGCAGGCGGTCATGGATGGCCTGAATGTGATCGTTGCGGTTGCAACGGCCGGCACGTCGCTGTCGAGCACGCTGGCCAGGAATGCGGCACGCGCGAGCTCGCTCATCCGGGCGGGCCGGGCGCAAGGTCTGAGCGGGCGGGCGCTGATGAAATATGTCGCTCGCGACATGGCGGGCGTGTTCGGGCGCATGTCGCTGGGCGTCGTCAGCAGCGCGGCGCTGTTGCTCTACGATGTCATCGAACCCCTGCCGTTCCGGCAGATCGCCAAAGGGCTGAAGCCGGGCGGCAGAACCTTGTCGTCCGCCCCAACAAAAAAGCCGTTGCTCGACTCGGTGCCGATCTCGTCGGCGGCGGACAGCAGCACGTCGCTTCCTGCCCGCTTCGTCACCCGGACGACCGATGAACTCGAGCCTCTCGACCGCGGCCTGTGGAGCACCGGAGACAGATCCCGGGTCAGCCCTCCGCAACTCTTCATCAGGCAGAACCTCGATCTTTATCGGGTCGACTGGGATGCGAACTATGGCAGTTACCGGCTCGCGAATCCGACCGCGGGCAATCTGGTGTCGTACGGCGCGCCGGTGCAATGGGTCGATTCCCGCTGGTCCTTGGTGTTTGCTTCGGGCGGACGGCACGGCACTGGCTTCAGAAACCTGTGGAGGCGCTATCGGGGAGCGCCGATCCCGCTTGACCGCGTCTACGGAATACCGATTGCAAGGGCTCGCGAACTGCGAGTGCTTCTGATCGACGGCGCGGACTACGCCGAAGCGAGTCTCGAGGTGGCGCGGAGAATGGTGAAGAGCACCACAGCGAGCGACCTGGCGAGGGTCGACAAGGTGCTGCAGATCTTCTGGGGCAGCACGCGGACCGCGGACAGGCAGAACTTCCTCAAGCTGGTCGAGCGCACGCAACAGTACTCGGCACGATTGAACTATTCGCACCTCGACTTCAGAAGCGTTCTGACCAAGGCGGACGGCGCGACCAGTCCCTCGACGGTCATGACGACGCATACGCCTGCCCGCGCGGCCGGGGGGATCGCGCAGGTGGATGATGCGCTGGAGGACGTCCAGCTCACCGTTTATGACGAGGGCATCAGGACGCTGGCCGAATATGTTCCGCCGTCGAGTCTGAAGTCACAGATGTCGCAGGTCGTCACGCACGAATGGCATCATGCGATGGCCCATACGTCGACGGACCAGAAGTACGCCACGATGGTGCCCGGACAGCGCGGAATGGACGTCGCCGACCTGGCGCGTCTGCCGGCCGTGGACAAGATGGCCAACGCAGATAACTTCTCGTATGCCGTGTGGCTGCTGCGGTTGTCCGAAACCAGTCCCGCCAGTTACAAGGACTTCGTCTCCCGCCATGACGTCTGGCTGCGTTCGCGCAGTGGCCGCCTCATGTGGAACTTCGTGAGCTAGCCAGCGGCCGGGTACATAAACAAAACGGCGCGCGATCATCGATCGCGCGCCGTTTCCGAAACAGATGCAGGACCGCTGTCCTGCTTTCATGCGCCGCTTACCAGATCTGGTACCACGGCTTGTCGTCCGTTCCCGGACGACGCTTGCCGGTGACATACGGGCTGTCCGGGAAGGTGGCGGCGAGCACGCGCTTGGTGTCGTCGGCGAGTTGCGGCTGATCGAGCTTGCCGTAGGACAGCATCATGATGTGCAGCGCGTCTTCGGTGGCTGGCGCGTTCTTGTACTCGCGGATGGCGAGCTGCGCGCGGTTGATGGCCGCGACATACGCGCCGCGCCGATAGTAATAGTCCGCCGCATGCACCTCGTGCGACGCCAGCGCGTTGACGATATAGCGCATGCGCTGCGCGGCGTCCGGTGCGTACTTGCTCTGCGGGTACTTGTCGACGACCACCTTGAACGCGTCATAGGACTCGCGCAGCGACTTCGGATCGCGCTCGCTCATGTCCTGACCCGAGAAGCGGCCGAACAGGCCCAGGTCGTCGTTGAAGTGGATCATGCCTTTCAGGTAGTAGGCATAGGAAATATCGGGATGATCCGGGTGCAGCTTGATGAAGCGGTCGATGGCCTGGTCGGCGTTGGCGGTTTCACCATCTTTCCAGTTGCAGTACGCGACGTTGATCTGCGCCTGCTGGGCGAAGTGGCCGAACGGATCACGGCCTTCGAGCGCCTCGAAGTACTTCGCGCACTTGCCCCAGTCGCTGCCGGAGAGCGCGTCCTGGGCCTCCGTATATAATTTGTTGTTGTTCCACAGCGCGGTTTCGTCGGTCTTCTCCGGCAGGCCGTGACAGGCTGCGACGATCGCGACGCTGGCGGCCAGCGCAAGATACTTGATCGTTTGACGCATCGATTGATGAATGGTGTTGAAGGCTCGCATCAGTGCTTGGTGTTCCTGGCTGATTCTCGCTGTGTCCAGCTGTGTGTCCGGCGCCGCCGCTCGCGCAATGTCTCGCGGCTTTCGCGTGCGGCGTTTGCGTGGATCCTTACGCGCGTTTTAAAAGGCGCGGTTTTCTACGGCAAGTCCTGCCGAATCTCGTTCAAATGACCCGCTCAAGTACCCGTCGTACCAAAGACCGACTCAAAGATTATAGCCCAAGCGCCACCGGCGACGACGCAGCGCAGCCCGATGCAAACCCTGACGCCTCCCGCGCGACGGGCGCGACAGGCACGACGGGCACGACGGGCGCGGACGCAGAACCGCCGCGCGTCGCGCACGTGCCCGACGAACTCGCCGGCGACCGCCTCGACAAGGTGCTCGCGAAACTTTTCCCGGAGTTCTCGCGCAGCCGGCTGCAGGGGTGGATCGAAGAGGGGCGCGTGCAGGTCGACGGCGCCGGTGCGAAAGTGCGCCAGCCTGTGCCGCTCGGCGCGACCATCACGCTCGTGCCGGACCTCCTGCCCGAACAACTCGCATTCACGCCCGAACCGGTGCCGCTCGATGTCGTCTACGAAGACGAGTCGCTCGTGG
Organism: Caballeronia sp. LZ034LL; assembly: GCF_031451215.1. Taxonomy (NCBI): domain Bacteria; kingdom Pseudomonadati; phylum Pseudomonadota; class Betaproteobacteria; order Burkholderiales; family Burkholderiaceae; genus Caballeronia; species Caballeronia sp. LZ034LL. The sequence goes on along the minus strand of NZ_JARUXR010000001.1, from coordinate 1,664,435 downwards.
TCATCAACAAGCCGGCCGGCATGGTCGTGCATCCGGCTGCGGGCAACTGGAGCGGCACGCTGCTGAACGGTCTGCTGCATCGCTATGGCGCGGCGGCGGCCGGTTTGCCGCGCGCGGGCATCGTGCATCGGCTGGACAAGGAAACCTCGGGACTGATGGTGGTCGCACGCACCCTCGAAGCGCAGACCGACCTCGTGCGCCAGTTGCAGGCGCGCACGGTGAAGCGCCGTTACGTGGCCTTCGTGTGGGGCAACATGCGCGACGAAGGCACGATCGACGCGCCCATCGGCCGCGATCCGCGCGAACGCAAGCGCATGGCGGTCGTGCAGAGCGCCGCGGGCAAGCCGGCGCGCACGCACTTCAAGACCATCCAGCGAACCCTGTGGCACAACCAGCCGGTGAGCGCAATCCACTGCGATCTCGAAACCGGCCGCACGCATCAGATCCGTGTGCATTGCGCGGCTGCGGGCCATCCGCTGCTGGGCGATCCGCTGTACGGGCACGTACGCGGCAAGCGTTCCGTCACGCCGCTGCCGGACGGCTTCGCCCGGCAGGCGCTGCACGCGTGGCGCCTCGGCCTGGTTCATCCGGCGACCGGCAAGCCGGTGCACTGGCGCGCCGATGTGCCCGCGGACATGGAGGCGCTCTCCGCCGCGCTCGGCTTCGGCGAGGACGAGGAGATCGAGTCCGACGAGGATCCGGAGTTCGCGCAGGTCTATGTGATCGGCGAAGACGACGAAGACTGGGACGACGACGATTACGAGGATGACGAAGCATGAAGCATCACGTTGCCGCACTGGACCACGGCGCTTGTCTGTGGCCGCAATGGAAAGTGTCGCCGCGCGTGCGCGCGTTCGTCACGACGCGCGCGGGCGGCGTCAGCGCCGCGCCGTTCGACGACGGCTCCGGCGCGGGCGGTCTCAACCTGGGCTTCTCGACGGGCGACGCGCCCGAGGCCGTCGCGGAGAACCGGCGCCGCGCGCTGGCGCTGACGCCTTCGCGGCACGCTGCATGGCTCGAGCAGATTCACGGCGCGCAGGTCGAGGACGCGCACGCGGTGGTCGACCGCCTCGTGTTCGGCGGACGCTCGCGCGCGGATGCGAGCGTGACGGATCGCGCGGGCGTCGTGTGCGTCGTGATGACGGCGGATTGCCTGCCGGTGCTGTTCTGCGACGACGCGGGCCGTGCGGTCGGCGCGGCGCATGCGGGCTGGCGCGGTCTGGCGGGCGGGGTCATCGAACGGACGGCTGAACGCGTGGCAACGCTCGCGGGCGTCTCGCCTGCCGGGCTGCATGCGTATCTCGGGCCGGCGATCGGACCGTCGGCGTTCGAGGTGGGCGAGGACGTGCTCGATGCGTTCGCCGGCGCGGCGCCGGCGGCCCGGCGCGACGCCACCACGGCCGCCTTCCGGCCCGCCGGCGGTGCGCCGGCCAAGTACTTCGCGGACATCTATGCGCTCGCGCGGCTGCGGCTCGCGGAACTGGGCGTCGACGAGGCGCGCATCGACGGCGGCACGCATTGCACGGTGACCGAGCAGACGCGCTTCTATTCGTATCGGCGGGATAGGGTGACGGGACGCATGGCGGCGATGATCTGGCTTGCCGACTGAGGCCTGTCCGGCACGATGAAGCTGTGTTCAATCGTGCCTGACGAACGTTTCCCGGGCGTGACGAAACCCCTTGTGAATACAATATTTCGGATGGGGGAAAACGATAATTAAAAATTTATCGCACTGCGGCAAAATCGGGACGAAGCATTGACATGCCCGATAGCCTGGAGCAAGAATGTTCCCGGAATTCAATCAATCGGGCACGGCGTAGCAAGGCGGTTTCTTGCGGCGCGCATAGGGCGCATCAACACTTGCGCGCTGGTCGAGGAAAGCCCGGCGATGCCTGCATCAGCAATCCAGTCTTGCGAGACTCACAGGTCAATGGCGGGTATGGCTTCCAAAACATCTTCCTCATCTTCCCGCTCCCGTACCGCCGACAGCACTTCGGCTCAAGCATCGGCCGAATCGACTGGCGTACAGCACGCGTTCGATCAATGGCTGAACGCCTGGCGCACCGTTGCCGATCCCGCGCAATGGGCGAAGCTGACTCAGCAGACGAATACCGCGCCTGATGCGGCCGGAGCGGGAGCCGCTGCGGCGGCTTCGCCGTTCGCGGCGTTCGGCGCCTTCGCCAATGCATTCCCCAACGCATTCCCCGGTGGCTTTCCACCCGCGTTTCCGGCTCCGTTCCAGGGCGCATTTCCGGCGCCGGGCGCGATGCCCCAGATGCCGCAGATGCCCGACTTCACGAACATGAACGGCATGGCCGAGTTCGCCAAGCTGGCGAGCAGCATGCCGGGCTTCGGCGCCGCGATGCAGGGCTTGCCGACACTGCCGAAGATCCCCACTGCGGCGATTCCGCCCGAGCGTCTCCAGCAGTTGCAAAGCAACTATTCGCGCGATGCATCCGAACTGCTTCGGCAGGCAGGCGAACAGCACATCGACCCGGGCGCGCTGAAGGACCGCCGTTTCACGGATACCTCCTGGCAGACCACGCCCGCATATGCGTTCACCGCCGCGTGGTACCTGCTGAACGCGCGCTATCTGCAGGAACTCGCGGACGCCGTGCAGAGCGACCCGAAGACCCGCGAACGGATTCGCTTCACCGTGCAGCAATGGGCCGCGGCAGCATCGCCGAGCAACTATTTCGCGCTGAATCCCGATGCGCAAAAGACGCTCATCGAGAGCAAGGGCGAGAGCCTGCGCCAGGGCATGATGAACCTGCTCGCCGACATGCAGCGCGGCAAGATCTCGCAATCGGACGAATCGGGTTTTGCGGTCGGCAAGAACATCGCGTCGACCGAAGGCTCGGTCGTGTACGAGAACGAACTCGTGCAGCTGATCCAGTACAAGCCGCGCGCTCCGAAGGTCTATGCGCGGCCGTTGCTGATCGTGCCGCCGTGCATCAACAAGTTCTACATCCTCGATCTTTCGGCCGAGAGTTCGCTCGTGCGCTATGCGCTCGATGAAGGCCATCAGGTCTTCATCCTGTCGTGGCGCAACGCGGACCAGTCGATCGCGCACAAGACCTGGGACGACTACGTCGAACAGGGCGTGCTCGAGACCATCGGCGTCGTGCAGTCGATCACCGGCGCGGAGCAGATCAATACGCTCGGCTTCTGCATCGGCGGGACCATTCTCGCGACCGCGCTCGCGGTGGCGTCGGCCCGTGGCGAGGAGCCGGCGGCCTCGATGACGCTGCTCACCTCGATGCTCGACTTCTCCGACACGGGCGTGCTGGATGTGTTCGTCGACGAGTCGCACGTGCGCTTGCGCGAGCAGGCGATCGGCGGCAAGAACGGCGCGCCGGCCGGGCTGATGCGCGGCGTCGAGTTCGCCAACACGTTCTCGTATCTGCGCCCGAATGATCTGGTATGGAACTACGTCGTCGATAACTATCTCAAAGGACGCACGCCCCAGGCGTTCGACCTGCTGTTCTGGAACAGCGATTCGACCAACCTTCCCGGGCCGATGTGCGTCTGGTACCTGCGCAACACGTATCTCGAAAACGCGCTGAAGGAACCGAATGCGTTGACGGTATGCGGCGAGAAGATCGATCTCTCGCGGCTCGCGTTGCCCACGTTCATCTACGGCTCGCGCGAGGATCACATCGTGCCGTGGAAGTCGGCGTATGCTTCGACGCCCATCCTCAGCGGTCCGCGGACCTTCGTGCTGGGCGCATCGGGACATATTGCGGGCGTGATCAATCCGCCGTCGAAGAACAAGCGCGGCTTCTGGATGGTCGATGGCGACACCGGTTCGCTGCCCGAATTCGCGGACGCCTGGTTCGACGCCGCGGCGGAGCATCCCGGAAGCTGGTGGCCCACGTGGTCCGCATGGCTCGCGGCCAACGCGGGCGAGCAGGTCAAGCCGGCGGCGGCGCAGGGTTCGAAGGCGTACCCGGTGATCGAGGCCGCCCCGGGCCGCTACGTGCTGGAGCGCGATGCCTGAGTGCGGGACCTGCGTGCGGGAGTGGCGCGCCGTGGCGCTCATGGGCACGCGGATCATGCCCGGGCTAATGCATTAACAATCGATGCCAAAGGAAACTGAAATGACTGACGTAGTGATCGTATCGGCCGCGCGTACGGCGGTAGGCAAATTCGGCGGCTCGCTCGCGAAGATCGCGGCGCCGGAACTGGGCGCAACGGTCATCAAGGCCGTGCTCGAACGCGCAGGCGTGAAGCCGGATCAGGTGAGCGAAGTCATTCTCGGCCAGGTGCTGGCCGCGGGCTCGGGCCAGAACCCGGCGCGCCAGTCGCTCATCAAGGCAGGGCTGCCGGACATGGTGCCCGGCATGACGATCAACAAGGTGTGCGGCTCGGGCCTGAAGGCGGTGATGCTGGCGGCCAACGCGATCATCGCGGGCGATGCGGACATCGTGATCGCGGGCGGCCAGGAAAACATGAGCGCGGCGCCGCATGTGCTGCCGGGCTCGCGCGACGGCTTCCGGATGGGCGATGCGAAACTGATTGACACGATGATCGTCGACGGCCTGTGGGACGTCTATAACAACTATCACATGGGCACGACGGCGGAAAACGTCGCGAAGGAATTCGGCATCACGCGCGAGCAGCAGGATGCGTTCGCGGCGCTATCGCAGAACAAGGCCGAAAAGGCACAGAAGGAAGGCCGCTTCAACGACGAGATCGTGCCGGTCTCGATTCCGCAACGCAAGGGCGAGCCGCTTCAATTCAATACCGACGAATTCGTGCGTCACGGCGTGACGGCAGAAGCGCTGGCGGGTCTGAAGCCGGCGTTCTCGAAGGAAGGCACGGTGACGGCGGCGAATGCCTCGGGCATCAACGACGGCGCGGCGGCCGTGGTCGTGATGTCGGCGAAGAAGGCTGAAGCGCTCGGTTTGACGCCGCTGGCGCGCATCAAGGCTTACGCGAACGCGGGCGTGAGCCCGAAGATCATGGGCATGGGTCCGGTGCCGGCGTCGAAGCGCTGTCTGGAGCGCGCGGGCTGGAGCGTCAACGACCTGGACCTGATGGAAATCAACGAAGCGTTCGCGGCGCAAGCGCTGGCGGTGCATCAGCAGATGGGCTGGGATCAGTCGAAGATCAACGTGAACGGCGGGGCGATCGCGATCGGCCATCCGATTGGCGCATCGGGCTGCCGGATTCTGGTGACGCTGCTGCACGAGATGCAGAAGCGCGATGCGAAGAAGGGTCTGGCGTCGCTGTGCATCGGCGGCGGCATGGGCGTGGCGCTGGCAGTGGAACGTCCGTAAGCAGGGCGCGCGGCACAAGTACGCAGGGCAGGACTGGGAAGGATTGGCGGGCGGCCTGGAGATCGCCGTCCGCATAACGAAAATGGAGTGAGGAATGACGAAGCGCATAGCGTATGTAACCGGCGGCATGGGCGGCATCGGCACCAGCATCTGCCAGCGCCTGCACAAGGATGGCTTCACGGTGGTCGCGGGCTGCGGCCCCAACTCGCCGCGCCGGGTGAAATGGCTGGAAGACCAGAAGGCGCTCGGCTTCGACTTCATTGCCTCGGAAGGCAACGTCGGCGACTGGGAATCGACCAAGAACGCGTTCGACAAGGTCAAGGCCGAAGTCGGCGAAGTCGACGTGCTGGTGAACAATGCAGGCATCACGCGCGACGTCGTGTTCCGCAAGATGACGCACGAGGACTGGACGGCCGTCATCGACACCAACCTGACGAGTTTGTTCAACGTGACCAAGCAGGTCATCGACGGCATGGTGGAGCGGGGTTTTGGCCGCATCATCAACATTTCGTCGGTGAACGGGCAGAAGGGGCAGTTCGGCCAGACCAACTACTCGACCGCCAAGGCCGGCATTCACGGCTTCACGATGGCGCTGGCGCAGGAAGTGGCGACCAAGGGCGTGACGGTCAACACGGTGTCGCCGGGTTACATCGGCACGGACATGGTGAAGGCCATCCGGCCGGAAGTGCTGGAGAAGATCGTCGCGACCATTCCGGTGCGGCGGCTCGGCACGCCGGACGAGATCGGCTCGATCTGCGCGTGGCTGGCCTCCGATGAATCGGGCTTCTCGACCGGCGCGGACTTCTCGCTGAACGGCGGCTTGCATATGGGCTGACGGGCGGAGGCTCGTCCGGGCGCGGCGTGCATTGCGTGCGTTGTGTGCATCCGGGCGGGCCGCCACTCGCCGGATTTTTTCAACGATGCGGCGAACATGCAGCAGCGCTTTTTTGCGACGACGCAAGACCTGCTTGCTGCCATCGCAGTAAAGTTTTGCGTTTAAAGGCGTTCAATGACCACTACTACTACAAAGAAATCCGCCGAGCGACTGATCAAGAAGTATCCGAACCGTCGTTTGTATGACACGGAGACGAGCACCTACATCACGTTGTCGGATGTGAAGCAACTCGTGCTCGATCAGGAAGAGTTCAAGGTGCTCGACGCGAAGTCCAACGACGACCTCACGCGCAGCATCCTGCTGCAGATCATTCTCGAGGAAGAGAGCGGCGGCCTGCCGATGTTCTCCTCGGTGATGCTGTCGCAGATCATCCGCTTTTATGGCCACGCGATGCAGGGCATGATGGGCACGTACCTGGAGAAGAACATCCAGGCGTTCATCGACATCCAGCAGAAGCTGTCCGAGCAGAGCAAGGGCATCTACGACGGCAACGCGCTGAATCCCGAGGTCTGGTCGCAGTTCATGAACATGCAGGCGCCGATGATGCAGGGCATGATGACGAGCTACATCGAGCAGTCGAAGAACATGTTCGTGCAGATGCAGGAGCAGATGCAGTCGCAGGCGAAGACGATGTTCAATACGTTCCCGTTTCCGGCGCCTACGGGGCCGACTACGGAGAAGAAGTAGGGGGCTGGGGGCGCAAAGTGCTGCATCGCGTGGCACGGACGCCCCCCTGCCTGCCGCGCTCCGGCGGCGCTCTCTCCGATGGCCCGTCACCCGCTTGCCCGCGGCGTTTTCTTGTGCTCACTCATTCGCGCCGCGTTTCATATTCTTCCGCGCCGCAGCCAACCGCGACGACCGAATTTCTACGGTGTAGCACCCCGCGCTCGCAACTTCGTTAAAAGATGTTGATGGACCACGTCGAGCTTTGCCTTCACGCTACACTGAATGAATTGCAACAGTCCCAAAATGGGACTAAAATGGGTGTTATGCGGATCATCGCGAAGAGAGTCTTGCTGAGCTTTATACAGAAACATTCGCGAGCCGAGCAGCCGCTGTTGGCATGGCACTCCGAAGCGTCGAAGGCAATCTGGAAAACACCTCAGGACATCAGGAACCAGTACGCGACGGCGAGTTTTGTCGGGCGTAATCGAGTGGTATTCAACATCAAGGGCAACGATTACCGGCTGATCGTGGCGGTCGCTTATCAGGTTGGAGTCGCGTACATCAAATTCGTCGGAACGCATGCCGAATACGACAAGGTCGATGTCGCGACCGTCGAAATGGAGTGACCAGCATGGAAATTCACCCGATCCGAACCGAAGCTGACTACAGAACCTGCCTCGCGAAAGTGGCCGCTCTTGTTGATCTCGACCCGGCGCCGGATACGCCCGAAGGCGAGGCCCTCGACATTCTGTCGATCCTGATCGAGCGCTACGAGGCGGATCACTTTCCCCTCCCGGCGCCAAGTCCGATCGAAGCGATCAAATTCCGCATGGAGCAGGCGGGGCTGACGGTGCCGGACATGCAGCCGTACATCGGCAATGCGAATCGCGTGTACGAGGTGCTGGCGGGCAAGCGTGCGCTGAGTCTCGCGATGATCCGTCGGCTTCATGAAGGTCTTCGGATTCCCGCCGAAGTACTCATCGGCCCCGCCTGACCCTCCAAACCGCCTCCCCACCGCTCCGATGTAAAATAGTGGATTCGCCCGGCGCCTTCGGCCGAGCCCCACAACATCGTATCTCCCCGTGAAAAACTCTTTGGAATCAACCGCCCAGGCCCCGGCCCCTAAAATCGGCATGGTGTCCCTCGGCTGCCCGAAAGCCCTCGTCGACTCCGAGCAGATCATCACCCAGCTGCGCGCCGAGGGTTACCAGATCTCCGGCACCTATGACGGCGCGGACCTCGTCGTGGTCAACACCTGCGGCTTCATCGACGAAGCCGTGCAGGAAAGCCTCGACGCCATCGGCGAGGCGCTCTCCGAAAACGGCAAGGTCATCGTCACCGGCTGCCTCGGCGCGAAAAAGAGCGCGAGCGGCGGTGGCCTGATCGAGGAAGTGCATCCGAAGGTGCTCGCGGTCACCGGCCCCCACGCCACCAACGAAGTGATGAACGCGGTGCACACGTATCTGCCCAAGCCGCACGATCCGTTCACCGATCTCGTCCCGCCCGCCGGCATCAAGCTCACGCCGCGCCACTACGCCTATCTGAAGATCTCCGAAGGCTGCAATCATCGCTGCACCTTCTGCATCATCCCGTCGATGCGCGGTGATCTCGTCTCGCGTCCCGTCGCCGAAGTCATGCTCGAAGCCGAGAATCTCTTCAAGTCCGGCGTGAAGGAACTGCTCGTGATCTCGCAGGACACGAGCGCGTACGGCGTCGACGTCAAGTACCGCACCGGCTTCTGGAACGGCAAGCCGCTCAAGACCCGCATGACCGACCTGGTCGGCGCGCTCGGCGAACTCGCCGCCCAATACGGCGCCTGGGTGCGCTTGCATTACGTGTATCCGTACCCGAGCGTCGACGAAGTCATCCCGATGATGGCCGAAGGCCCGCTCAAGGGCCACGTGCTGCCGTATCTCGACGTGCCGTTCCAGCACGCGCATCCCGAGGTGCTCAAGCGCATGAAGCGCCCGGCCAACGCCGAGAAAGTGCTCGAGCGCGTCCGCACGTGGCGCGAAATCTGTCCCGACCTGACCATTCGCAGCACCTTCATCGCGGGCTTCCCGGGCGAAACGGAAGAGCAGTTCCAGACCCTGCTCGACTTCATCGAGGAAGCGGATCTGGACCGCGTCGGCTGCTTTGCGTATTCGCCGGTCGAAGGCGCGAGCGCCAACGAACTCGACGGCGCCTTGCCCGATGAAATCCGCGAAGAGCGCCGCGCGCGCTTCATGGAACTTGCCGAGGAACTGTCGGCGAAGCGTATGAAGAAGAAAGTGGGCAAGACGCTGCGGGTGCTCGTCGACGAGATCGGCACGGACGGCGGCATCGGCCGCACGGCGGCGGATGCGCCGGAAATCGACGGCGTCGTGTACATCGCGCCGGCCACCAAGGCATCGAAGCGCTATAAGGCCGGCGATTTCGTCTCCGTGAAAATCACCGGCGCCGATGGCCACGATCTCTGGGGCGAGGTCTGACACCATGGCGCACGCTCCGCAGGTCCTCGCCCTCGGCGAGGCAATGATCGAGTTCAACCAGTCACAGCGCGGCCAGCCGGACTATCTGCAAGGCTTCGGCGGCGATGTGTCGAACTTCCTGATCGCGGCGTCGCGTCAGGGCGCCTCGACCGGCTTCGTTTCCGCCGTCGGCAACGATCACTTCGGCCAGTTGCTGCTCGACCTGTGGCGCGCGGAGAATGTCGATACCGCCACGGTGCGCGTCGATCAGGACGCGCCCACGGGCGTGTATTTTGTGTCGCACGGCGAGCAGGGGCATCGCTTCGACTACTTGCGCGCGGGCTCGGCGGCGAGCCGCTATGCGCCGTCGCACCTGCCGCTCGATGCCATCGCGGCCGCCCGCGTCGTGCATCTGTCGGGCATCAGCCTGGCGATCGGCGTGTCCGCGTGCGATGCCGCGCTCGCCGCCATCGACCACGCGCGCTCGCACCGCGTCACCGTCAGTTTCGACACCAACCTGCGCCTCAAGCTGTGGCCGCTCGCGCGCGCCCGCGCCGTGATGCTCGAAGCCATCCGCTCGGCCGACATCTGCCTGCCGAGCTGGGACGACGTCACGCTGCTCACGGGCCACGAAGACAAGGACGCGATCGTCGATGCCTTGCTCGCGCTCGGTCCGAAGGTCGTCGCGCTGAAGCTGGGCCGCGAGGGCGCGTACATTGCCACGCCCGCCGAGCGGCGCGTCGTGCCCGGCCGCGTCGTGCAGGCGGTCGATGCCACCGGCGCGGGCGACTGCTTCGGCGGCGCGTTCATTGCGCGCATCGTCGCGGGCGACGATCCTTTCGCGGCCGCGCGCTATGCGAACGCGGCGGCCGCCTTGTCGACGCAAGGCTTTGGCGCGGTCGCGCCGATTCCTGATCAGGCCGCGGTGGAGCGCGCGCTGAAAGCCTGAGCGTCAATCCAGCAACAACAACCCGACAGCGGAGACGACATGCAACGTGAAGTGGTGGTGGTGAGCGGCGTGCGCACGGCAATCGGCGATTTCGGCGGCGCGCTGAAGGATTTCACGCCGACCGATCTCGGCGCACGCGTCGTGCGCGAGGCCTTGTCGCGTGCGAACGTGCAGGGCGATGAAGTCGGTCATGTGGTGTTCGGCAACGTGATCCAGACCGAGCCGCGCGACATGTATCTTGCCCGCGTCGCCGCGCTCGACGGCGGCGTCACGCAGCACGCGCCCGCGCTCACGGTGAACCGCCTGTGCGGTTCGGGCCTGCAGGCGATCGTTTCGGCGTCGCAGAGCATCCTGCTGGGCGATGCGGATGTCGCCATCGGCGGCGGCGCTGAGAGCATGAGCCGCGCGCCGTACATCATGCCCGCCGCGCGCTTTGGCCAGCGCATGGGGGACGCGCGCATCGTCGACATGATGGTCGGCGCGCTGAACGATCCGTTCGACAAGATCCACATGGGCGTGACCGCCGAGAACGTCGCGCGGCAGTTCGGCATCACGCGCGAGATGCAGGACGCGCTCGCGCTCGAATCGCACAAGCGCGCGGCGCACGCCATCGAGGCCGGCTTCTTCAAGGAGCAGATCCTGCCGATCACGCTCGCGTCGAAGAAAGGCGACACGGTGTTCGAGCGCGACGAACACGTGCGCATGAACGCCACTGCCGAGGACTTCGCGAAGCTCAAGCCCGTGTTCGCGAAAGAAAACGGCACGGTGACGGCAGGCAATGCGTCGGGCATCAACGACGCCGCGGCGGCCGTCGTGCTGATGGAGCGCAGCGTCGCCGAGAAGCGCGGCGCGCAGCCGCTGGCCAGGCTGGTCGCGTACGCGCACGCAGGCGTCGATCCGAAGATCATGGGCATCGGCCCGGTGCCCGCGACGCAAAAGGTGCTGGAGCGCGCGGGTTTGTCGGTCGCGGATCTCGACGTCATCGAGGCCAACGAGGCGTTCGCCGCGCAGGCCTGCGCCGTGTCGCAGGAACTGAAGCTGGATCCCGCCAGGGTCAATCCGAATGGCTCGGGCATTTCGCTCGGCCATCCGATCGGCGCCACCGGCGCGCTGATCACCGTGAAGGCGCTGTACGAACTGCAGCGCATCGGCGGCCGCTATGCGCTCGTGACGATGTGCATCGGCGGCGGGCAGGGCATCGCGGCGATCTTCGAGCGTATTTGAGGCAGCCGATGCGCGATCGAATCCCGTACACAACGAAGGAAGCACGGATGATCCACAGCATGCACGGCTCGCGTCTCGTCGCGGCGCTGGCCATCACGGCGGCGCTGGCCGCCTGCAACTCGCCGATGCCCGCAGGCCGCTCCGGCGTGTTGCCGCCTGACCAGCGCGAGCCCGCCGGCGCGGATGCGCACGGCGCGCAAGCGGCCATCGCCGAACTGGCGCTGCCGCCGCAAAAGCCGCTGACGCCCAATCCGGAGTACGCGCGCTTTCCGCGCTATGTCGGCACGCTGGGGACGCGGCAGATCGAGATGAAGCTCGGCGCGAAAACCGACGATCCGTCCGGCGTCCACGGCGAATACCGCTTTGCCGGCAGCCCGAACGTGGTTCTCGTGGCGGGCGATCGCGACAGCGACACGCTCGAGATCGAGGAATCGAACGACGGCACGCACATCACCGGCAACTGGGTCGGCAAGTTCGCGCCGGACGGCAGCGTGTCCGGCGAACGCATGGATCCCGACGATTCCAACGGGCAGCCCTTCGAGCTTCGGCCTGCTGTTGCGGGCGCCGGGCTGCCGCCGCTGCCGGGCGGGAATACCGCGGGTTCAGCGGGTGCCTCGAAGGCGCCGCCCGCGCCGTCGCTGGAACCCGCGCCGCCCGCGCCGCCAAAGAACAGCGTCGGCGGCACGAGCAACGTCATCATCGGCGAATAGCCTTGTCTTTCACATGCCGCCGGCTTGCTCCGGCGGCGTCTTCCTTGTTTCGTTTCAACGCCACGCCATGACCGATTCCCACGACAACGCCCCCAACCGCGATCCGCAAACCCGCATCGTGCAGCCGGAGGATCGCATCACGCCCGGCTTCGAGTCGTTCTCGGTGCCGGTGGCGCGGGCGTCGACGGTCGTGTTTCCCGATCTCGCGACGATGCGCTCGCTCGTCTGGAGCGACGACTCCAAGTGGCGCTACGGCCTGCACGGGACGCCGACGACCATCGCGCTGGCGCAGCGCATCGCGGCGATCGAAGGCGGGGACTACGCGCTGTTGCAGCCCTCGGGACTCGCGGCGATCTCGAATGTCTATTTCGGTCTCGTGCGGACGGGCGATCACGTGCTCGTGCCCGACAACGCCTACGGCCCGAACCGCGATCACGCGGACTGGCTCGCCGAGGATTTCGGCATCGAGGTGACGTATTACGATCCGATGATCGGCGCGGGCATCGATACCTTGCTGCGCGCCAACACGAAGCTGGTCTGGCTCGAAGCGCCCGGTTCCGTGACGATGGAAGTGCAGGACGTGCCCGCCATCGCCGCGGCCGCGCGGGCGAAGGGCATCGTGACGGCTATCGACAACACGTTCTCGGCGGGCCTCGCTTTCAAGCCGTTCGAGCATGGCGTCGATATCTCGGTGCAGGCGCTGACGAAGTATCAGTCCGGCGGCAGCGACGTGCTGATGGGCGCGACCATCACGCGCAACGCCGATTTGCACAGCAAGCTGAAGCGCGCGCGCATGCGGCTGGGCGTCGGGGTATCGGCGGACGATGCATCGCTCGTATTGCGCAGCCTGCCTTCGATGAAGGCGCGTTACGAGGCCCACGACCGCGCGGCGTTCGCGCTCGCCACCTGGCTGAAGACGCGCTCCGAAGTGGCCGCCGTGCTGCATCCGGCGCTGCCGGACTGTCCGGGCCACGCGTTCTTCGAGCGTGATTTCAAGGGCGGCGCGGGCGGCCTGTTCTCCATCGTCTTCGACAAGCAATACAGCGCGGCGCAAGTCGATGCATTCGTCGAGGCGCTCGAACTGTTTTCGATCGGCTGGAGCTGGGGCGGCTCGCACAGCCTCGCGATGCCCTACACCGTCCGCACGATGCGCACGGCTTCGCAATGGCCGCACGAAGGCGTGCTGGTGCGGTTCTATATCGGCCTGGAGGCGGAAGCGGACCTGCGCGCCGATCTCGAAGCGGCGCTGGTCAAGGCGTTCGGTTAAGACAAACGGCGCCCTCGGGCGCCGTTTGTCAAACGCACGAAAGCCGCAGCCTTCAGAACAACCGCAGCAAGCCGTCGAGGCCGACGAAGTTGAACGCGAGGCTCGCCGACTCGCGCACGACCGGCTTCGCGCGAAACGCCACCGACAAGCCCGCTTCGGCCATCATCTTCAGATCGTTCGAGCCGTCGCCCATGGCGATCGCGCGATTCGGATCGATGCCGAGTTGCGCGCAGGTCTCGAGCAGCGTGCGCGCCTTCACATCGGCGTTGACGATTTCGCCGACTACCTTGCCCGTCAGCTTGCCATCGACGATTTCGAGCGTGTTCGCCCGCGTGTAATCGAGGCCGAGACGCGCCTTCAGCCGCTCGGTGAAGAACGTGAAACCGCCCGATACGAGCAGCGTCTTCAGACCCGCCGCGCGCGCGCCGGCGAGCATGCGCTCGGCGCCCGGCGACAGTTTCAGGCGTTCCTCATAGACCCGTTCGAGCGCGTTTGCATCGAGTCCCTTCAGCAGCGCGACGCGGCGCGTGAGGCTCTCGTTGAAATCCTTGATCTCGCCGCGCATCGACGCCTCGGTGATCGCCGCGACTTCCGCCTTCAGCCCGCAGAAATCCGCGATTTCGTCGATGCATTCGATCGTGATGAGCGTCGAGTCCATGTCCATCGCGACGAGGCCGAAACCGGCGAGCGTCGCATCCGGCGCGATGTAGGCGTAGTCGAGGCCGTGCGTGCCGCAATACGCGTCGATGTCGGGACGTTGCAGCGGGTCGGCGCCGGCAAGACGCAGCAACGTGTCATCGACGCGCTGCGGAGCCTGCGAGCGGGCCAGCGCCGCGAGCGGGCGCAGATGCGAATCGGAGATCGGGGCGAGGCTTTGAATGACGAGGTTCATCGAAGGCGAGGGCGAAGGCCAAGGAACAGTGGACGCGCGAAAGCGCCATTGTACCGGCCGGCTTGCGCGTGCTAGCGCTGCACCTTCGCGGGATCGACGTCCCAGTAGGGCGGCTCGCCGAACTGTCCGGCGAGGAAGTCGATGAAGGCCAGCGTTTTCGGCGGCACGAACGCGCGGCTCGGATACACGGCCCAGATCGCCACGGTCTGCGCGGGCGGGTAGTCGTCGAGCAGCGTGACGAGTTCGCCGCTCGCGATCAGCGGCGCGACGCTCCATGTCGATTTCAGCCCGATGCCGATGCCCGCCGCCAGCGCATCGCGGATCACCTCGCCGTTGTCGGTCACGAGCCGACCGGACACGCGCACGTCGATCACGCCGGTCGGCGTGACGAAACTCCAGTCGCGTTGGTCGGCGAGGATCACGCACTCGTGGCGCGCGAGATCGGCCGGATGACGCGGCGTGCCGTGCCGCGCGAGATAGCCGGGCGACGCGCACAGCACGCGGCGGTTGCTCGCAAGCTTCTTCGCGACCAGCGTCGAATCCTTCAGCGCGCCGATGCGGATCGCGAGGTCGATGCCCTCGTCCACGAGATCGACGATCTGGTCGGTCATGCGCAGATCGACGCTCACGCCCGGGTACTGGCGCAGGAACGCAGGCATCAGCGGCGAAATGTGCTGGCGGCCGAGCGACGAAGGCATGGTCACGCGCAGGCGCCCGTGCGGATGTTCGCGCGCCTGTCCGACCGACGCGCGCGCCGCGTCGGCGGCGTCGAGCAGGCCGCGCGCGTGATCGGCGAAGATCTCGCCCTCCTGGGTGAGCGAGACGCGCCGGGTCGTGCGATGCAGCAGCCGAGCGCCGAGCATGCGCTCCAGCGCCGCGATGCGCGCGCTCGCCACCGCGGGCGAAAGCCCGAATTCGCGCGCGGCAGCGGACAGATTCGCCAACGCCGCCGCACGCACGAAAAGACCGATATCGAGGAGATCGAGACGCTCGCGCGGCGTGGCGTCCGCGAGGAGATCGCTTGCCATTTGATGGATTTCGCGAAAAATGTTTCAGTGATTATGACGGTTTTCCGGATATCGCATGCGTCTTACCATGGGCAACAGTTCACTCACTTCAAAGGAGCACCCATGAAAGCCATCGGTTTCACGCGCTACCTGCCGATTTCCGACCCGCAAGCGCTGGTCGACATCGAACTCGATCAACCCACGCCCACCGGGCGCGATTTGCTCGTGAAGGTCGAGGCGATCGCCGTCAATCCGGTTGACACCAAGGTGCGCGCGCCCAAGGACAAGGTCGAATCGGCCCCGCGCGTGCTGGGCTGGGACGCGGCGGGCGTGGTGGCCGCCGTCGGGCCGGAGGCGACGCTGTTCAAGGTCGGCGATCCGGTCTACTACGCCGGCGACATCACCCGGCCCGGCGCGAACAGCGAATTCCATCTGATCGATGAACGCATCGTCGGCACGAAGCCGGCCTCGCTCGATTTCAGCAGCGCCGCCGCGTTGCCGCTGACCACCATCACCGCCTGGGAAGCGCTGTTCGACCGCCTGGGCGTGTCGGCGGAAGGCAAGGACGCGGGCAAGTCGGTGCTGATCGTCGGCGGGGCGGGCGGCGTCGGGTCAATCGGCATCCAGCTCGCGAAGCGGGTGGCGAAGCTGCAGGTGATCGCCACGGCGTCGCGGCCCGAATCGGCCAGGTGGGCGCAGGAGCTTGGCGCGGATCACATCGTCGATCACTTCGGGGACATCCCGGCGCAGATGAAAGAGATTGGCTTCCCGCAGGTCGACTACGTGCTGATCTTCAACGACACCGACAAGCACTTCCCGGCCGCCGCCGAAGTCATCAAGCCGCAAGGCGGCATCTGCACGATCGTCGAGAATGCGCGGCCGTTGCCGGTGGAACTGCTGAAGGCGAAGAGCGCCGCGTTCCACTGGGAGTTCATGTTCACGCGCGCGATGTTCAATACGCCCGACATGATCGAGCAGCACAAGCTGTTGTCGGAAGTGGCGCGGCTGATCGACGCAGGCACGCTGCGCACGACCCTCGGACGCGACCTCGGACCGATCAATGCGACGAACCTGCGCGAGGCGCATCGGCTGCTGGAAGAAGGGCGCACGGTCGGCAAGCTGGTGTTGACGGGCTTTTGAGGCGCCGCTGACCGATTTTTGACCATGCGCAAGCCGCCGTTCGCGCACTCGGGTTATCCATGACGATGACCCGTCAAACGTGGCGCTAGACTGAATCCGGTCCGTTGCACGCACCCCGCGTCCCGGTGCGCAAGACGCGCCGGATTCACTCACAGCGCCTGTTACGGAGGTGGCGGCATGAATCGTCTTTCGATCGTTCGTCGCATCGTTTCCGTCGCCGCGCTCACGATGGTCGCCGCGACCGCCCGGGCCACGCCGGGCATCAAGGTGCTCTCCGAGGCGGCCAATGACGGCCCCATCAAGTACACGGTCAAGATGACCTCGAAGTCGTTCGGCAACGAGCAGGAAACGCGCACCATCCGCTCCGGACAGACCGACGACTTCACCTGGCAAGGCAACGCCGCTGGCGGCGCGCAGGCCGTGCCGGACGGCTGTCCGCAGGCGGCCTCGGTGCCGAAGAGCGCGGACGGCGCCGCGGTGCGGCAGGTGCAGATCCGCTTTGCGCCGATGGTCGGCGACAACGGCACGGCCAACGTGCAGATCAGTTTCCGGGCCTATGCGCCGAAAGGCACGACGCGCGTCACGGTGAGCGGCAAGAGCTTGCAATGTCCGGTGGACAACCGCTTCAGCCAGATCGTGCGCTTCTCCATGCCGACTTCCACCGGTTCCAAGAAGACCGTCACGCTCGACGACGGCACGCAGCTGACCGTGACCGCCAATCGCAAATAGCGTTTTTGGGTTGCGAGCAGCGTAAGGCTTACAGATCGCCTGCCCAATACAGGCATGCACGGCCGAGCGCCGCGTGCCTCGGCGCGCCCGCCCGCCTTGGCATGTTTCCTGCGATTCCATCCGATACCGTGCTGCCCTGACGCACGGAAAACGCCTCGACGCCCGCCCGGGCGCGAGGCGTGTCCATCGACTCTTCCCGACCGCCAAGGTGCCGCGATGCCGCACATGATCTGGAAAGGCGCGATCAGCTTCGGACTGGTCCACGTGCCCGTGCAACTCTATCCCGCGACGCAGTCGGAGAAGGTCGGCTTCAACCTGCTCGACAAGCGCTCGATGGACCCGATCGGCTACAAGCAGATCAACAAGAACACGGGCAAGGAAGTCACGCGCGACAACATCGTGCGCGGCTTCGAGTATGAGAAGGGCAAGTATGTCGTGATGACCGACGCCGAGATTCGCGCGGCGAATCCGGAGTCCACCCAGACGGTCGACATTCTTGCTTTCGTCGATGCCCCCGAGATCTCGTTCCTGTCGCTCGACACGCCTTATTACCTCGCGCCCGACCGCAAGGGCGAGAAGGTCTATGCGCTGTTGCGCGACGCGCTGAAGGACACGGGCAAGGTGGGCATCGCGAGCGTCGTGCTGCACAACAAGCAGCATCTCGCGGCGCTGATTCCGGTGGGTCCGGCGCTGGCGCTCAATACGCTGCGCTGGGGCGACGAGGTCCGCGACTTCGGCGAGTTCAAGTTTCCCGACGAAGATACGAAGAAGGCCGGCGTGACGCCGAAGGAACTGGAGATGGCCAAGCGGCTCATCGACGACATGAGCGACAGCTGGGATCCGTCGAAGTATCACGACACCTTCAAGGACGACATCATGGCGCTCGTCGACAAGAAGGTGAAGCAAGGCAAGGTGGCCGAGGTGATGAAGGTGGAAGAGGGCGGGGAACAGAAGTCGTCCGCCGACATCCTCGACTTGTCCGAACTGCTCAAGCGCAGTCTCAAGAAGGGCGGCGCACCGGCGAAACGCGGCAAGGCCGCGGCCGCGGAGCAAGCCGACGACGAGGACGACTCCGGCGAAGAAGCCGCGCGTCCGGCGCGCAAGACTGCGCGCCGCAAGCGTGCGTGAAGCGCGTCTGTCTCGCCCCTGACACTGCGGATTCCCGACGATGGCCGGCAAACTCGATACCTATCAGCGCATGCGCGCGTTCGACAAGACGCCGGAGCCGTCCGGCGCCGCGAAGCGCGCCGCGCGGGCCCGCAAGACGGCTAAACCGCCCGCAAAGTCCAGCTTGTCTTTCGTCATCCAGGAACACGATGCACGCCGTCTGCACTACGACTTCCGCCTGGAACTCGACGGCACGCTCAAGTCGTGGGCCGTGCCGAAGGGACCGAGCCTCGATCCCTCGGTGAAGCGGCTGGCGGTGCATGTCGAGGACCATCCGCTCGACTACGGCTCGTTCGAAGGCGAGATTCCCGAGGGCAATTACGGCGCGGGCAGCGTCATCGTGTGGGATCGCGGCACGTGGGCGCCGCAGTCGGGCAGCTTCGCGGATGCACTGCGCGAATATGAAAAGGGCAAGCTCAAGTTCACGCTCGATGGCGAGAAGCTGCAGGGCGGCTGGACGCTCGTGAAGAGCCACATGCGCGGCAGCGGCGACAAGGAGCAATGGCTGCTCATCAAGGAGCGCGACGACACGGCGCGCCCGGAGAGCGAATACGACGTGCTTCTCAAAAGGCCGGGCAGCGTGATGTCGGATGCGCCCGGCGCGCGCGGCAAGGATGGTGTAGTGCTCGAACGATCCGAACGCAAGGCGGCGAAGAAAGCGCCCGCAAAGACGCCCGCCCGCAAGAAAACCTCCGCCGCGAAGGCGAACGGCCACGATCATCCGGACATCGTCGCGACTCGCAGCGCGGAATCGCTGCGGACCTTGTCGCATGAACCCGCCATCGAGGGCGCGGTGAAGGCGAAGCTGCCCGCCACGATCAAGCCGCAGCTCGCCACGCTCGTCGATGCCGCGCCGTCCGGCGACGACTGGGCCTACGAGATCAAGTTCGATGGCTATCGGGTGCTGGCGCGCATCGACACGGTGAAGGGCAAACGCCGTATCGCGATCTTCACGCGCAACGGCAACGACTGGACCGCGAAATTCCCGAAGCAGGTGCAGGCGCTGGAACAGCTGGAGATTGAGAGCGGCTGGCTCGACGGCGAAGCCGTGGTGCTCGATGCACGCGGACTGCCCGACTTCCAGGCTCTGCAAAACGCCTTCGACGCAGGCCGGCCGCAGGACATCGTCGTGTACTTCTTCGACGTGCCCTGGCTCAACGGCTATGACCTGCGCAATGTGCCGCTCGTGCAGCGTCGCGCGCTGCTGAAGGCGCTCGTCGAACCGGCGGACGATCCGGTGTTGCGCTATTCACAGGACTTCGCGTTCCACGCCGACGATCTGCTGAAGAGCGCATGCGACATGGCGCTCGAAGGCATCATCGGCAAGCGCATGGACAGCGGTTATGTGTCGGGGCGCGGCAACGCGTGGATCAAGCTCAAGTGCCGGCGGCGCCAGGAGTTCGTGATCGGCGGCTATTCCGAGCCGACCGGCAGCCGCGGCCAGTTCGGCGCGTTGCTGCTCGGCGTGTACGACGCGCACGGCAAGCTGCAGTACGCGGGCCGCGTGGGCACCGGTTTCGATCACGCGCTGCTCGTCGCGGTGAAGAAGGAACTCGACAAGCGCGAGACGAAGCGCATGCCCTTCGCGAGCGAGCCGCAGGAGCGCAGCCGGACGCCCGTGCATTGGGTCAAGCCCGAACTCGTGGCCGAATGCAATTTCGCGGAATGGACCAAGGAGCGCATCGTGCGACAAGCATCGTTCGTCAGTCTGCGTGACGACAAACCCGCGCGGCAGATCGTCAAGGAAGAGCCGGTTGCGGCCAAGACGGCAGCGAAGAAGACCGCCGCAACGAAGAAGACCACCGCAGCGAAGAAGGCCAAGGCTGCATCCGCGGAAGTCGAGGGCGTGAAGATCAGTCATCCCGACCGCGTGATCGACAAATCCAGCGGTTCGCGCAAGATCGACGTGGTCGAGTACTACGCCAGCGTCGCGCAATGGATGCTGCCGCATCTGAAAGACCGCCCGGTGTCCCTCGTGCGCGCGCCGGAAGATATCGGCGGCGAGCTGTTCTTCCAGAAGCACAGCGCGAAGCTCGCCATTCCCCATATCAAGCAGCATCCGGACATCGATCCCGGTCATCCGCCGCTGCTCACCATCGAGTCGGCGGGCGCGCTTGCGGGCTGTGCGCAGATGGGCACCATCGAGCTGCATACCTGGAACGCGCTTGCATCGAACCTGGAAAAGCCTGACCGCATGGTGTTCGATCTCGATCCGGGCGAAGGCGTCGGCTGGGAACGGATGATCGAGGCGGCGCGCCTCACAAAGGAGCTGCTCGCCGAACTGGGTCTTGAATCGTTCTGCAAGACGAGCGGCGGCAAGGGCTTCCATGTGATCGTGCCGCTCGTGAAGCAGGCCGGCTGGGATGACGTGAAGAACTTCTCGCAAGCCGTCGCGCAGCACATGGCGAGCACGCTGCCCAAGCTCTTCTCCGCGAAGATGGGCATGCAGAACCGCAAGGGCAAGATCTTCATCGACTATCTGCGCAACAACCGCGGCTCCAGCACGGTGGCGGCGTTCTCGCTGCGCGCGCGTCCGGGGCTCGGCGCATCGATGCCGATTGCGTGGGACGAACTCGACGACGTGACGAGCGGCGATCAATGGAACATCGGCAATGCGCACGAACGGCTCGACGCATTGAAACACGATCCGTGGGCCGGCTACGACAAGGCGCGCAAGCGCCTGAGCACCGAGATGAAGAAGCGCCTCGGGCTGAAGTGAAGCAATCGACAGGAGACGATCATGAAGCAGTCGAACAAGGAACCCGCCAGCGCGCCGGAACGCGGCCGCGAGGTGTCGAGCAGCGATCGCAAGACCCAGACGCGCGACGATGCCGCGAACGCACCGTTGCCTCACGAAGCGGACCAGAACGTCGAATCGCAGCATGAGCACGATCCGCGCGAGGTCGGCAAGCAGGCGCACGAGGATCTCGAGCGCGGGCTCGTCGATACCGACCGGCGCGGCGGCGGCGACTATCAGCGCGGCACGCAACGCGACGAGCATGCCAACGTCAATAGCGGCGATGGCCAGCCGCGCAAGCCCTGAAAAAAATTTGAACTGGCCGGTGAATTGTTCCGGCAACGGCGCTGCAGATTGCTTATAAGCGCTGGCTTTGCATGGCAGCGGCGAAGCCGGATGCGTAGAATGACTCTTTTTTAAATGAGCGCTCGCATCAAGTTCGCGGCGAAGCGCTTGCGGTGCGATTTCTACCGACACCCACGCTCAGCCAGGCGCCCGAACCGGTAAGCCCTGCCGATACCCGCATCATTCGTCCGCCTCGCGGTCCTTAAGCCCACTCATCGCAACATGCAATCCGACCTTCTGTCCCGCCTGAAGAACGAAACCGCCGCGTGTCACACACGGCTTGAGAATGCGCTTGACCTGATGCGGGACGATCTGCAACGCGACGAATACATCGCGCTGCTCGAACGATTCTATGGCTATGTTGCACCGTGGGAGGACGCCGCGGCCGCGTGCCTGCCGGCCACGCTGTCGGTCTTCTTCGACCAGCGCCGCAAGGCGCCGCTGCTGGCCGCCGATCTCGCCGCGCTGACCGGCGAGCGCCGGCCGGTCGGCTCCGTGCCGCAGGCCGACACGCGCTACGACCTGCCGCGCCTGCACAACCTGGGCGATGCGTTCGGCTCCATGTACGTGATGGAAGGCAGCACGCTCGGCGGCCGGTTCATTGCGCCGCACGTCGCGCAGCGTCTCGATCTCGCTGCAGGTCTGGGCAATGCCTATTTCGAAGGCTATGGCGCGCGCACCGGCAGCATGTGGAACGCGTTTCGCGAAACCGCCGCCGCTTCCGTGCCCGGGGCCCAGCATGACGACGCGGTGAAGGCCGCCATCGCCACCTTCGAGAGTCTGCAGTCCTGGCTGTGCCCGGAAGCGGCCGGTGTCGACGCCGTCCCGCCCGTGCCGGGAGCCGTCACATGAGCGGGACGGACAGCGGATCCGGCGGTTCACGCATACCCGGAGCGGGCAGCTACGGACCGCCCGACGCCGAGGCACGCCGGCTCACGCTCAGTTCGGGCGTCGCGAGCAAGGATTGCGACGCCGAGCCGATCCACGTTCCCGGCGGCATCCAGCCGCATGGTTATCTGCTCGCGCTGGCCGACGATCTCCGCATCGTGCAGGCCAGCGACAACCTGCCTGCACTGACGGGCGCGCCGCTGGATACGCTGCTCGGCCAGCCGCTCGCGGTGGCGCTCGGCGAGGCCGCCGCGCAGCGCATCGCGCACGTGGCCAGCATGGCGGCGCTGGAGGATTCGCCGCTGTATGTCGGACCGGTCGAAATACCGGCCACGCCCGCCGGCTCCGCGCGTCTCGATGTCACGTTGCACCGGCACGACGGCACCCTGATCGTCGAGATGGAAGCGGCGGCGGCAAGCGGCGACGCGTTCGCCTCGATGTATCCGCTCGTGCGCACCTTCGCGCGCGGCCTGCAGGATGCGGCGACCGTCCAGGAACTGGCGGAACTCGCGGTGCGCGAGGTGCGCGCGATCACGGGCTTCGGTCGCGTGATGCTCTACAGTTTCGACGAGGAAGGGCGCAGCCACGTGCTCGCGGAAGACCGCGAAGCGGACTACGCGTCGTTCCTGCATCAGTTCTTTCCGGCCTCCGACATTCCGCGCCAGGCGCGCGCGCTGTATCTGAAGAACCGCATCCGCCTGGTCGCCGACGTCAACTACACGCCCGCGCGCCTCGTGCCGGACGTGAACCCGCTCACGGGCCGTCCGACCGACCTCACCTATTCGACGCTGCGCAGCTTCTCGCCGGTGCACCTCGAATACATGCGCAACATGAACACGCATGCGTCGATGTCGGTGTCGATCGTCGTGCGGGGCCGTTTGTGGGGTCTCGTCTCGTGCCACGACCACGCGCCGCGCATCGTGCCGTTCAACACGCGCGTCGCGGTCGAGCATCTCGGCAACATGCTGTCCTTGCAGATCGAGGCGAAGGAAGAGCGCGCCGAAGGCGAATATCTCACCGACCTGCGCCGGACCATGGGCCGCCTGATCGCCGCGATGGGCGAGCACGAGCGCTTCGTGACCGGACTTCAGTCGGTGCCCGCCGACGTGCTGAACTTCGCGCGCTCCGCCGGCGCGGCCATCGTGTTCGACGATCAGGTGACGCTGCTCGGCGTCACGCCCGACGAAGACACGGTGCGCGCGCTCACGCACTGGCTCGCGGAACATACCAGCGGCGTCTGGGCCACCGATTCCCTGGCGCGCCACTGGCCGCCCGCCAAGGCGCACGAAGACCGTGCGTGCGGCGTGCTGGCGGTGCCGGTGTCGCAGATCTTCCGCAACTATCTGCTATGGTTCAGGCCCGAGGTGATGCAGACCATCAAGTGGGCGGGCGAACCGGTCAAGATCGAGGACGCGGCCGGCGCGAGCGCGCCGCGCACCAGCTTCTCGCCGTGGCTCGAAACCGTGCGCGGACATTCGAAGCCCTGGCGCGCGGGCGAGATCGAGATTGCGGGCGAGCTGCGCGGCGCGCTCCTGAACATCGTGCTGCGGCGCGCCGAGGAACGCGCGGCGCTCGCCACCGAGCTCACGCGCGCCAACAAGGAACTTGAAGCGTTTTCCTATTCGGTGTCGCACGACCTGCGCGCGCCGCTGCGCCATATCGCCGGATACGGCGACCTGCTGCGCGAGCAGGAGGGCGAGCGCATGTCGGAGAAAAGCCGGCGCTTTCTCAACAACATGCTGGATTCGGCGCGCTTCGCGGGCACGCTCGTCGACGATCTCCTGACCTTTTCGCAGATGGGCCGCGCCGCGCTGCGCCCCGCGCCGGTGGACCTCGGCATGCTGGTGCGCTCGGTCGTGCAGGAGTTCGAGCAGGAGGCGGCGGGACGCGATATCGAATGGGTGATCGGCGACCTGCCGCGCGTCACCGGCGACGCGGCTTTCCTGCAACTGGCGGTGCGCAACCTGCTGTCGAACGCGGTGAAATATACGAGAACGCGGGAATCGGCGAAAATCGAGGTATTCGCCAGCCGCAGCGGCGAGGAATACATCATCGGCGTCCGGGATAATGGCGTCGGCTTCGACATGAAGTACGGCGCCAAGCTGTTCGGCGTGTTCCAGCGCCTGCATCGCGCGGAAGAGTTCGAAGGCACGGGCATCGGGCTTGCGAACGTGCGGCGCATCATCGAACGGCACGAAGGGCGGACCTGGGCCGAAGGGCATCCGGGGCAGGGCGCGGTATTCTATTTCTCGCTGCCGGTCGTGTTTCGCAGCGTCGGCGCCGCGCAAGGCGCAAAGGAACCCCGCGGCAGCCAAGGCACGTCAGCAACGAAGTCACGAAGAGACCATGCTTAAACCGATATTGCTTGTCGAAGACAACCCGAACGACCTCGAGCTGACGCTCGTCGCGCTCGACAAGAGCCAGCTCGCCAACGAGGTCATCGTGGCGCGCGACGGCCAGGAAGCCATCGACTATCTCACCTCCGAAGGCGAGTGGAAGGCGCGTGCGCCGGGCAATCCCGCCGTCATTCTGCTCGACCTGAAGCTGCCGAAGATCGACGGGCTGGAAGTGCTCGACATGATCCGCTCGAACGCGGCGCTCAAGAGCATTCCGGTCGTGATGCTGACCTCGTCGCGCGAGGAGCAGGATTTGATTCGCAGCTACGAACTCGGCGTGAATGCGTATGTCGTGAAGCCGGTGGAGTTCGCGGAGTTCGTCGAGGCGATCAGCGATCTCGGCGTGTTCTGGGCCGTGCTCAACGAGCCGCCGCCGGGCTCGACGCGCCTGCGCCGTCCGCCCAACGCGCAATGAGCGCAGCGATCCTGTCCGCGGCGTCCGGCCGCTTCGCGCACCCGTCCCCGCACCCGACTTCCGGCGAGGGCGTGTAGATCATGCAGCCCCTGCATCTGCTTCTCGTCGAAGACAACGCACTCGATGCGGAGTTGACGATCGCCCAGCTCGAACGCGCGGACTATGCGGTCGAGGCGTCGATCGTCTACGACTCCGCGGCGTTCGTCGCCGAACTCGAGAAGAAGCGTTTCGACGTGATCCTCGCCGATTTCGTGATGCCCACATTCTCGGGCATCGAGGCGCTGACCATTGCGAGCGAACGCACGCCGGACACGCCGTTCATCTTCGTGTCGGGGCTGCTCGGCGAGGAACATGCGGTCGACATGCTGAAGCGCGGCGCGACCGACTACGTGCTGAAGCAGCGCCTCCAGCGCCTGCCCGCCGTCGTGCGCCGCGCGATGCGCGAGAGCGCCGAACGGGCGCAACGCATCGCCGTGGAACGCGCGCTGCGCGAAACCGAAACCCACTTCCGGCTGCTGATCGACGCGCTCAAGGATTACGCCGTCATCACGCTCGACCCGGAAGGGCGGATCCGCACCTGGAACGCGGCCTCGGAGCGCATTCTGGGATTTCCGGCGCAGGACGTGCTCGGCCAGTCGGCGGATATCTTCTATAGCCAGGAAGACCGCGAGACCGGCGTGTTCGACACGGAACTGGACACCGCGCGCCGCGAAGGCAGCGCAAGCGACGACCGCTGGCTGTGGCGCAAGGACGGCCATTCGTTCTTCGCGTCGGGCGTGACCACCGCGATCCGCAGCGAGCATGACGAACTGATCGGCTTCTCGAAGATCGTGCGCGATGCCACCGACGCCCACATGGCCGCCGACGCGCTGCGTCTCGCGAAGGATCAGGCCGAATCGGCCAACCGCGCCAAGGACCATTTTCTGGCGGTGCTGTCGCACGAACTGCGCACGCCGCTCACGCCGATTCTGGCGGCCGTGCGGCTGCTCGAAATGAAGCATGCGCTGCCGCGCGAGGCGCATCCGACGCTCGACCTGATCCGTCGCAATGTCGAACTGGAAGCGCGCCTGATCGACGATCTGCTCGATCTCACGAGTATCGCGCGCGGCAAGCTCTCGCTGAATTTCGCGAACGTCGCGCTGGATACGCTGCTGACGAGCGCGCTCGACATGTCCGAAGCCGACCTGCGCGCCAAGAGCCTCACCCTGAAGACGTACTTCGACGCGAGCCGCTTCGTCGTGCTGGGCGACGCCGCGCGCTTGCAGCAGATCGTCTGGAACCTGATGAAGAACGCGGTGAAGTTCACTCCGGCGAACGGCCGCATCGAGGTGCGCACCTGGAACCCGGATCTCGCGACCATTTCGGTTTCGGTCACGGACAGCGGCATCGGCATCAGCGCCGAGGCGTTGCCGCGCATTTTCTCGGCGTTCGAACAGGCCGACGATTCCATCACCCGTTCGTTCGGCGGGCTGGGGCTGGGACTGGCCATCGCCAGCACGCTCGCGCAGAAGCACGGCGGCACGCTGTCGGCCTATAGCGAAGGGCGCGAGAAGGGCGCGCGCTTCACGCTGACGCTGCCGCTCGCCCGCGTGCAGCCCGAGCATGAGGACACGCCGCGCGTCGAGGCGGCGCAGCAGGAACACAGCCGCGCGCTGAGAGTCCTGCTGGTGGAAGACAACGAACAGACGTCCTCCGCCATGGCCGAAGTGCTGGAAATGCTGGGGCATCAGGTGACCGTCGCCATCACGGTGGCGGAGGCGATCGGACATGCGAAGCGCGCGTCGTTCGATCTGCTGGTCAGCGATATCGGACTGCCGGACGGCAGCGGACTCGACATCGCACGAGCCTGGACGAGCCTGCAGCCCGACAAGCCTTCCGTCGCCATCACGGGCTACGGCATGGACGAGGACATTCGCCGTTGTCGCGAAGCCGGCTTCCTCGATCATCTGACCAAGCCGGTGAATTTCTCGCGGCTCGAAGGCCTGATTCAATCGCTTGCCGAGCAGTCTTCGAAATAGGCTATCGAGGCATCCCGGCGCCGCGTGAAATTTTTGCGCCGCCGCTGCGCGTTCATGTCGATTGACGTCCGCGCCGATCGTTGTAGGGTGTGAGAGCGCCGCCACTGCCTGGCGCGCCTCGTCCACTCTCACGGAGCCGACATGTCCTCTTCTGCTACTGACCCCATCCCTCCCGGCATGCATTCGCTGACCCCGCACCTGTGCTGCGCGGGCGCTGCCGAGGCCATCGACTTCTACAAGCGCGCCTTCCACGCCGTCGAGATGGGCCGCATGCCCGGCCCGGACGGCCGGCTCATGCACGCGATGGTCAAGATCGGCGATTCAATGCTGATGCTGGTCGACGAACATCCGGAATTCGGCATGCTCGGGCCGAAGGCGATCAAGGGGTCGCCTGTCACCGTGCATCTTTACGTCACGGATGTCGACGCCACGGTCAGGCAGGCGGCCGAGGCCGGCGCGAAAGTGACGATGCCCGTCGCCGACATGTTCTGGGGCGACCGCTACGGCCGTCTCGAGGATCCGTTCGGGCATCAGTGGTCGGTCGCGACGCACAAGCGCGACATGAACCCGGAAGAGATGAAGGCCGCGATGGAAAAGGGCTGCGCGCCCGGCCAATGACCCCAATCGAGAACGGAGACCCGCAGATGGACAAGATCTCGCCCTGCCTCTGGTTCAAAGGCAACGCGGAAGAAGCCGCGAACTTTTACGTCGCGACCTTCAAGGGTGCGCGCATCACCGAAGTCATGCGCCATACGGAGGCCAGTCCCGGTCCCGCCGGCAGCGTGCTCGCCGTGCTGTTCGAACTGGAAGGCGAGGCGTTCATGGCCCTGAACGGCAATTCGCAGTTCGACTTCACGCCGGCCGTCTCGATGTTCATCAAGTGCGATACCCAGGAAGAGATCGACTATTACTGGGACAAGCTGATGGACGGCGGCAAGTCGATGGCCTGCGGCTGGCTCACCGACCGCTTTGGCGTCGTGTGGCAGGTCGCGCCGAGGCGTCTGCTCAAGATGCTGCAGGACCCGGATGCGGAGAAGGCGAACCGCACGATGCGCGCGATGATGGACATGATCAAGCTGGACTTCGTCGAGCTGGAGCGGGTCTACAACGGCGCGTGACCGGACAAGACCGGACAACTCAAGTGGCGCGCTTGCGCGGGCGGCGCTCCACGAGTTTCGCCGCCATGAAGCGATGGTCCGCCGCAAAGAGCCGCCGGTAAGTCAGCACGATCGCGGCAACCACGCCGAGCGCCGAGGCCGCCGCGATCAGGAACATGATGACGATCTGATAGCGCACCGCCTGCAACGGCGACTGTCCGGCGAGCACCTGGCCGGTCATCATGCCAGGCAGGCTGACGAGGCCGACCACCGCCATCTGGTTCAGGGTGGGAATCATGCCCGCGCGCACGGCCTGGCGCGCGGGTCCTTGCGCCGCTTCCCAGCGGGTTGCGCCAAGCGCGAGCGACATCTCCACGGCGGCGCGTCCGGCCGTCAGTTCCTCGGTCATCCGCTCGATGCCCAGCGATACGCCCGTCAGCGTATTGCCGAGAATCATGCCGAGGATCGGAATCGCGTATTGCGGCTCGTACCAGGGATGAATGCGGATCACGACGAACAGCCCGAACGCGCCGATCAGCCATGAACTGCCCCAGATCGACAGGATGCTGTCGACCCGCTGGCCCGCGTAAGTGCGCCGTCCGCGCCCGGATGCCGCGAAGCCGGCGATGACGGTCATCAGCGCCATCAGCGGCAGGACGACATACCAGCGGTTGAACGCGAACACCCAGCCGAGCACATAGCCGATCAGCAGCAATTGCACGACGGTGCGCACCGCCGCGACGGCGAGCTTGCGTTCAAGGCCGAGCTGGAGCGCGACCGACAACGCGCCATTCACCACGATCAGCAAGGCCGCCAGTCCGATATCGACGATCCCGAGATTCTGATAGCCGTTCATCGCAGGTCGCCTCCGAGCACGCCGGCATGCATGGTCAGGTGGCGCGCGGCGACGCGGCGCGCCTGTTCCGGATCGTGCGATACCCAGATGCAGGCGCGGGCGGCATCGGCATCGAACCAGGCGGCAACGAGCGCTTCGATCGAACGCGCGGAAGCCGGGTCGAGCGAGGCGGTGGGTTCGTCGAGCAGGAGCACGTCGGGCGCAAGTTGCAAGCTGCGCACGAGCGCGGCGATCTGCGCCTCGCCGCCCGACAGCTCGCTGGCGGACTTGTCGAGGAAGTCGGCGCCGCGTCCGGCAGCTTGGGCCAGCCGCGCGGCAACGTCTCGATCGAAACGCACATCTCGATAGGCCCTGAGCATGAACGGATAGCGCAGATTGTCCTCGACGCTGCCGTCGAGCATCGCAGGACGTTGCGCGATATAGGCCACGCGCCGCCGGTACGCGGGAATGCGCGAGCGCGCGATCCGTTCCCCGCGCCAGGTCACGTAGCCTGCATCGCAAGCGTCGAGCAGCGCCAGCGTGCGCAGGAAGACGCTCTTGCCGGAGCCGGAAGGGCCCGTGATCGCGGCGCGCTCGCCGCCATACAGCGTGAAATCAGTGGGCTGGAGGAGCGTCGTGCCCCTCGCGGCGTCGCGCCGCGTGACGCCGTGAGCGGTCACGAGCTCGGTCTTCGGGGAAACGCCAGGCGATGTCGCTTCGGGCATCGGATGCAAGTGAGGTGGAGGGGGCGAGATCGACATCTTACGGAGTTTCAAGCGGTGTCGAGAAGGCGCATGCACGCACGGCGGGCACATTATGTGCTGCCGCACCGGGTAACGATAATACGCATGGAGAGGTCATGGCGCAGGCTGGAACGACCCGCAAAATCGGCAAGATCGCCGCCTGGTTCTTCGGCATTCTGGCGGTGCTGATTGCGATCCTGGTGGTCATTTTCCTGACTTTCGACTGGAACCGGCTGCGACCGTGGGTGGACGACAAGGTGTCCGAGGCCATCGGCCGCCGCTTCGAGATCACCGGCGACCTGAAGGTGGGCTGGCGTCGTCCGCCCAATGAGACCGGATGGAAACGCTGGGTGCCATGGCCGCGCTTTTCGGCCGAGAAAATCACCATCGCGAATCCGGACTGGACGCGCCAGAAATTCTTCGCGACGCTCGACGAAATCGACTTCCAGGTCGCCGTGCTGCCGCTGCTTGCGCATGACATCGTGATTCCGTCGATCAACCTCGTGAATCCGTCCATCGACATCGAGCGGCTCAAGGACAAGCGCAACAACTGGACGTTCAAGTTCAAGCAGTCGAACGAACCGTCCACCTGGAATCTCAAGCTCGGCGACATCTCGCTCGCGAAGGGCACCGTCAGTCTGCGGGACGAAGTCACCAAGGCAGACATGCAGGCGGTCATCGATACGCTCGGCCAGCCCGTGCCCATCGGTGAAGTCATGAAGCAACAGGAAGTGGCGTCGGCGAAGTCATCGGCGGAGATGGTCGGCAAGAGCGGCGCGGCGAAGCTCAACAAGCAGGCCGATGCGGCGGCGGCTTCGGAAGCGTCGGCGGCATCGGCGGCGTCCGCTGCCGCGGCGGCGAATGCATCGGCGCCCAATCCGGCCAGCACTTCTGCAAACACCAGCATCACCACAAAGGACGCTCCTAAGCCGCCGGTTCCGCCCTATGCGTTTGGCTGGACCGTGAAGGGGACCTACAACGGCGGCAAGGTGTCCGGCGACGGCAAGCTGGGCGGCGTGCTCGCGGTGCAGGACGCACAGCGGCCGTTCCCCGTGCAGGCGGACGTGCGCCTCGGCGACACGCATATCGCTTTCGTCGGCACCGTGACCGATCCCGCGCATCTCGCGGCGCTCGACCTGCGCCTGTGGATCCAGGCCGTCAGCATGGCGCATCTGTACCCGTTCACCGGCGTGACGCTACCCGAGACGCCGCCGTTCGCGACCGAAGGGCGCCTGACCGGACAGTTCCGCGAAGACGGCAACGTGTTCCATTACGAGAACTTCACGGGACGCGTGGGCGGCAGCGACATCAACGGCTCGCTGGTCTACGCGGGCAAGAAGCCGCGTCCGCTGCTGCAGGGCGAACTGGTGTCGCATCTGTTGCAGTTCAAGGATCTCGCACCGATCATCGGCGCCGATTCCAACGCGAGCAAGGCCAAGCGCGGCGAGACGGAGAAGCAGCCATCGTCGAAGGCGCTGCCCACCGAGGAGTTCAAGACGGATCGCTGGAAGTCCATCGACGCCGATGTGAAGTTCACCGGTGAGCGCATCATCAAGGACCCGGATCTGCCGATCACGAACCTGTACACGCACGTGGTGATGAACGATGGCGTGCTGTCGTTCGAGCCATTGAAGTTCGGTGTGGCGGGCGGCTCGCTGGCGTCGAACATTCATCTCGACGGCAGCGCTGCGCCGCTCAAGGGACGCGTGTCGGCGCAGGCGCGGCATCTGAAGCTCAAACAGCTGTTCCCGACCAACAAGACGATGCAGTCGGCGCTGGGTGAAATCAACGGCGATGCGGCGTTGTCCGCTACGGGCAATTCGCCGGCGGCGCTTGCGGCGACATCGAACGGCGAGGTGAAGGCGTTGATCACCGAGGGCACGGTCAGCCGGCTTTACATGGAAGCGGCCGGGTTGAACGTGGCGAATGTCGTGTACGAGAAGCTGTTCGGCAAGCGCGATGTGAACATCAACTGCGCGGCGGCGGATTTTGTCGTGACGGATGGTGTGCTCGATTCACGCGTTTTCGCGCTCGATACCGACGATGCGGTCATCAATGTCGACGGCACGATCAACCTCAAGACCGAAGCCATGGATCTCGGGATCCATCCGCACACGAAGGGCGTGCGGATCTTCTCGCTGCGCTCGCCGCTGTATGTGAAGGGCACGTTCAAGGATCCGCATATTGGCGTGAGTCCGGTGCTGGCGATACGCGGTGCGGCGGCGGTTGGATTGGGGCTCATCAATCCGTTTGCGGCGCTGATTCCGCTGATTGCGCCGAGTAACAACAAGCCGTTGCCGTGCCAGCAGATGCTTGCTGATATCGGCAAGGCGCCGACTGCGCCGCCCGCGGGACAGAAGGAGAAGGCCAAGGCGGCGCCGGCTTATATGTCGTCGGGGGCGGCGGCGAGTGACCAGGGCGCGAAGAAGAAGCCGGCGGCGCCGGTGGGGGCTAGTGCGGCGCAGTATAAGGGGAGTTGAGGGGGCGGTTGCTTTATCGGCGGTGCCTTTTATTCGGGGTGCGGGGGCACTCGCTGGGAGCGGGGCTGTGCCGTTGTGTGTTTCAGGAATTTATGGCCCGGACCATATTGCGTGATTTCAATATACTCGGCTACGCGTGGTTCGGCCGGCTTACCGTCTTTGTCGGCCGACACGGTCTCGATTTCAACAATGGGAACGCACCACGCAGCTGCATTTCGTTCGGCACGTTTCCCTTCGTTGTCAAAACAGTAAAAGATGAACGAATCTTGATAGTCGGAGGCGCGTAATTCCTTGCTTGTTCCATTCCATTCGTACTTCATCGTGATGGTGCCCGGATGAGGCTGAGATGCGTCTTGAGCACCTGGGAAGTCGGATCGTTTCATATGCAATGAGTTCGGTTTGGCGGTGCTCGCGCAACAGCCGAGCATGAAAGTGACGATAGCCAGCAATGCAATGGGCTTCATCTTGTCTGCTCGTCCAGATAGCGATAACGAGCCGGATAATTTTCACGACCGCGCGCTTCGCAAGGCGAGCCCAAGCTGGAGAAGTACATATTCACGGACTCTGCGAAGTCCTCCTTTGCGTTGCGTCGAGCATAGTCAGAAGGCGCTTTACCATCGCGGGCCATCGCGTCGAGCCATCCTTGCTTCTTCGTCACATCCTCCCACAGCGATTGGCTCCATAAGTTGCCGGCCTCATGATTCATGGTGCTATCGACGTACGCTTGCGGGATTTCGCGCCAGTCCTTCCAAGGGAAAAAGGCGATGCCTTGTTCAATTTCCGCGGTAGCAGCCGATGAAAAACCAGCATCTCCGTATTCGGCGCGCCAATTGACATCATCGGGGTTAGTCTTCGGATTCACTGAAACCTTGCTCAAGTGCTCGTATTGCTTCGGCGCAAGCGTTTCGAGTGCTTTGACTACCTTCGTCCCGCTTGGAAGGGCATAACCGGCGGGAGCGCTGTGTACGGTTTCAAAGATATCCACCTCACGCCCGTTGACCGTGGCGCGTTGCAAAAGCGCAGGACTGGGTCCACCTCCCGGAAAATCGAACGTCGACCGCTCGCGCGACACCACCGTGACTTGATTGGTGTGCCTGTATAACTCCGCAGGTGCGTCTATGCGACCGCGCGAGCCATCGAGGTACGAACAATCGAGACGCGTCGCCATTCCGGTTCTGAGCTTCGAGGCATCCAGCGGCGGCGCGTTGTCACGCTCGGTGCGCTTCCACAACTGCGAAGGCGTGTACGTTTTGGAGCGCGACGGAGGCAAGTTCTCTTCGCGAGCGAAGACCCGTGTTGGTTGGTTCAATTCGACTTGCAGCTCGCCGGAAAGAATCGCGCGCTCGATGTCTTCGTATGCGTCGAAGCATTCCATCCCATGTATATCGATAAGCGCGCATAACTCGGTCATGACTATGAGATCCGTCGACCACTCCGTACGCCGATGCAGGAACACATCGGCATCGATGCTGCCGGCGCGGTCTCCGAATGAACGCTGATGGAAGTCAAGACGCCGGCGTATCGTGAATCCGAGATCTCTTAAATAAACTTCGTTTTTCATTCAGATTCCTAAGAACATGAGTAATGCGACTTACGTCGGGCCAGAAAGAGAGTGTTCAATCCGCGGCTTTAGCAGTGGCGATGATGTGGAAGGCTTGGGGGAACGTGCTTACCTCGTTTCGAAGAGCGCGGGATTACTGCGCAATCCGTTTTGCAAAACGGATAGAGGCTGACGCGCTCGCTCGTTCAGCTCGAGCGAGACGCGGGTTCCGCTTTGCTACAGGCTTCCAATCTGTCCCGCTGCGCATGCAACGAGATTTCGCAGAATAGGACAAACCTGCTTTTAGTTGAGTGTTTCTGTTTGTGAAATTGTGTCCCGAATGGGCGCGATCTCTTGCTTCATGGCAGGCAGATGAAGATCGCCATGCCGGGGGGCTGGTCAGCCGTTTCCCCTGCACGCAAAGAAGATGATGCATTAGAAGTTCTCCACAGGCATCGTGGAAAGGCCTGTGGAAAACCGCTGGGTGACTTGCTCAGTCGTTTGAATTCGTTGGGAAATCCAGACGTGGTGCGGATCGAACCACGATTGTCACCGAGCAAAGCGGTGCAATCGAAGCCCGACTTATCCACATATTCTGTGGACAGCGCTGTTGAAAAGGCCGGGGGATTGGCCTAAGTCTTTGACGGTGCACGATTTGTACGACGTGCCCGAAGGACAGCACGGAAGCGTGCCGCTTCTACACATGCACCGACACTCAGATCGAAAGCCCCGGCCCGCCATTACTCCCCAGCAGCTGCTCGACCGAATCCGCATCCGCATAATCCTGCTCGGGCAGTCCGTCGAACAGCGTAACGACATCGTTGCTGACGCCGGCTTCGCGCGCGGCATCGACGATGGCGTCCT
Source organism: Caballeronia sp. LZ034LL (assembly GCF_031451215.1). Taxonomy (NCBI): domain Bacteria; kingdom Pseudomonadati; phylum Pseudomonadota; class Betaproteobacteria; order Burkholderiales; family Burkholderiaceae; genus Caballeronia; species Caballeronia sp. LZ034LL. The sequence goes on along the minus strand of NZ_JARUXR010000001.1, from coordinate 1,629,699 downwards.
TGTTGGCGGGATACTTCACGAGGCGCAGCACTTGAGCGATCTCATCGTCGATCGGCTCGTCGTTTAAGGCGTGTTTTGCGTGGGTGTCGGTCATTGCGCTGACTTGATGATTGATGATTCGAAAAGAAAGGCAACCGTCAGGTCTGCACCTGAACCGGCTGGCTTGCCATCCCGTGATTCGGCGTGCGCGACTTCGGCAGCGGCACGTGGCGCCAGCGCGCGTGATCGAGGTCCTGCGCGGCGACTTCAGGCGCCGGCGGCGCAACCGGAGCGACATTCACGCGCAAGGCGGCACGCGTCGCGGTAGCGGCGGCGGTGGATTCGTCGGTGGAACTCGTATGCAGCGGCGCGGCATAGCACGAGACCGACACCAGGGCCATCGACAACAACGTTGAGGTCTTCATCGGGCAACCCCTCCTCACGTAGGCAGCGAAAAGCATCAAGCAAAGCCTGTGCCGATGCTCGCATGACCTGCCTGGCCGCGCGCCGCGACCGCCTGAGCGGGCTGCGCACGGGCGCGACGTGCGGGCGTCGCGCGGACGTACTTCGAGTGAAATGTGAAGTGGACCCGGACCGCGCGCAGCACGTACGCAAGCGGACCGCCGCGCCGCGAAATTGCACGGCTGCGCAGTTTCAGCGCGACGTCGGGTTCAAACGGAAGTATGCGTCCAGCAGCGAGGTTTTGTACACGACCCCCAACAGCAGCGGCTGGCTCTTGTTCTCGACCACCGGCAGGCGCTCGCCCTGGAACGCAAGGAAGTGCTGCAGCGCCTCGCCGAGCGACATGTCGGGCATCAGCACGTCGAATTGCGGCTGAAGATAGTCGGCGGCGGTCTTGGCTTCCGTGTCGTGCTCGTCGAGCAGGTCGGAGGTGATGTCCTTCAGCGCCACCACGCCGCGAAAGCGCCCGGCTTCATCGACGACATACAGGTACTTCACCGGATACTCGAGGAACACCCGCGTCATGTCCTTGATGTTCGCCGTCAGCGGAACAACGGTATCCGCAGGCTTGACGAGCTCGCGCATCTGCGTGGCGGCCAGCCGCACGCGTTCCTTCTCCTCGCGGTTGCGGCGCAGCGTGACTTCGTACATCGAGGTCTGTTCCGACGTGCGCGCAATGAAGTACGCAATCACGCACGACAGCATCAGCGGCAGCATCACCTGATACGAGAGCGTCATCTCGAAGATCATCAGGATGGCCATCAGCGGCGCATGCGTGGCGGCGGCGAGGAACGCGCCCATGCCGACCATCGCGTAGGCGAACGGCGCCGAGGTGGCATGCGGCCAGATGGCATGCGCGCCGATGCCAAACAGGCAGCCCACCACCGCGCCGAAGAACAGCGTCGGCGTGAAGATCCCGCCGACCGCGCCGGAGCCGGCCGTGGCGGCCGTCGCGATGATCTTGAAGAGCAGCAGCGTGAGCAGCGTGGTCCAGGTCCATTGCTCGTGCAGCAGCGAATTCACGACTTCATAGCCGTTGCCCCAGACCTCGGGCCACCAGATCGAGATCACGCCGACGATCAGCCCGCCCGCCGCAAGCCGCACGGGCAAGGGCCACGGCAACATGGCGAAGCGCTTCTTCGAGGCGCTGAGCAGCCGCAGGAATTGCGGCGCGAGCACGCCGCAAAACAGGCCGAGCACGACGAAGAGCAGCACTTCGACGCCGGTGACGGTGGGGAAAACCGGCATTTCGTACGGCGGCCGATAGCCGGCGAACTCGCGCATCGTGATGTTGGCGACCACCGACGAGACGACGATGGGCCCGAAGCTTTCCATCGCCATGGAGCCGAGCACGAGTTCGGTGACGAAGAAGGCGCCGGCGATCGGCGCGTTGTAGGCCGAGGTGATCCCGGCGGCCGCGCCGCACGCGACCAAGAGGCGCAGGCGCGGCGGATCGAAGTGGACCCAGCGGCCGATCAGTGAAGACACGAGCGCGGCGAGCTGGACCATCGAGCCTTCGCGGCCGATCGAGCCGCCGCTCGAAATGGTGATGAGCGAGGACAGGCTGCGCCAGAAGCTCTGCCAGACCGGCACGACGCCATCGCCGATGGTGACGGCTTCCATGTAGTCGGTGCTCGCGTTCTTGTTGACGCGCCGGCGCGCGATCAGCAGGCAGAAGCCCGCGATGACGCCGCCCGCGGCGGGCAGCAGCATGCGCACGGGCCAGGGCAGGCCGAGCGCGAGCGCCACGAGTCCTTCGGAACGATTGCCCAGCAGATGTTGCAGGATCTCGATGCCTTCGCGAAACAGCGCCGTGGCAAACGCGCCGGCCACGCCGACCACGACTGCCCAGACGAGCATCGTATGCGAGTCCGACAGACGAAAGAGCCGTTGGGCGCGGGTACGGAGCTTGAGCAGGAACGAAAGCACTTTTGCGAAATCGTGGAAAGCTTAGAAGGAAATGGAATAAGGACGCCCGCAAGGATAGCATCGCAAGGCGGGTCTGCGGGCTTCGGGACGCCGAAGAAAAACGCCCGGCGAACGCATCGGCCGGGCGGCTCTGTACGGATGTCATGCGTCGCGGCATGCGCCGCGCATCGCTGTCACCACTTCGGCGCGAACGAAGGATTGGCGTTGCGCCGGCCTTCGTCGAGGGCATCGATCTGGGCGATGTCGTCGGCGTCGAGCTTGAGTTTCTGCGCGTCCCAGTTGCTTTGCTGATGCTCCGGATTCGTCGAGGCCGACAACACCACGATATCGCGCGCCAGCAGCCACGCGAACGTCACCTGCGCGGGCGTGACACCGTGTTTCGCGGCGATCGCCTTGAGGGTCATGTCCTTGTGTGCGCGGCCTTCGCCGAGCGGCATGTACGCCGTCACCTTGACGCCGGACTTCTGCGTTGCATCGACGAGCGAGCGATTGGCGAGGAACGGGCTGACTTCGATCTGATTGGTGACGATGTCCTTGCCGCCCGGCGCCGCCAGCGCTTCTTCGAGCAGCGGCGCGGTGAAGTTGGACACGCCGTAGTGGCGGATCAGCCCCAATTGCTGCGCCTCCTGCAGCGCCGCGAGCGTTTCCGCGATCGGCACCGCGCCCTTGGGCGATGGCCAGTGGACCAGCGCGAGATCGATCGTGCCGATGTCGAGTTTCGCGTGACTGTCCTTCAGGCTGGCGATCAGCGCGTCGCGTGAAAGCCGGTCCCACCAGACCTTGGTCGTGACCCAGACATCGTCGCGCGCGATGCCCGAGTCGCGCACGCCCTGGCCCACGGCGGCCTCGTTGTTGTAGTACTGCGCGGTGTCGATATGGCGGTAGCCGATATTGAGCGCGCTCTTCACGGCTTCCGTGGTCTCGGCGGCATCGACGCGAAACGTGCCGAGACCGAAGGAAGGAATCGTTTCGATCATGCTGGCTCCTTGCTGAGTCGAGAGTGGATGGGCGTCAGGCGCGCGTGGGCCATGGTGAGTCACGCGTCCTGATCGAGTTCGGGATAGTGCCTGAAGATGCCGGATTCGTTGAACGGCAGGCGCCGCTCTGAATCGACGTAGGCGGCGATATTGGGCCGCTGCAGTACGGCATCGTGCAGCGCTGCGACACGCGGATACTGCTCGCCGAAGCGCTTCATCGCGCGTGGAAACGCGTAATGCAGGCCATCGACGATCTGGAACAGGGACAGGTCCACATAGCTGGTCTGGTCGCCGATCATCTGTGTGTCGCCCGCCGGATTCTGCTTCAGCACGCGTTCGAAATAGCCCACGAACTTCGGGACGCGCTTGTCGAGGAAATTCTGCGTGCGGATCTTCGCGGCGTCCTTCTGATCTTCATAGTAGAGGTCGGTGGCCAGCGGATGGTGCGTGTCGTGCACTTCGGCAACGAAATCCGCGATGGTCAGCTGCAGGCCATTGGCCACGTAGCGCAGGTTTTCGTCCTGCGGCGCCAGGCCCAGCCTGGGACCGAGATAGAGCAGGATGTTCGCGACGTGCGGCACGATCAGCTCGCCGTCCTTCAGGAACGGCGGCGCGAAGGGAATATGCGGCTCGGTCTTGCTGTCGAGAATCTTCATCATCGCGTTCATGCCGTAGCCGCTTTTTTTCGACTCGCGCGCGACCTCGATATACGGCGCGCCGGCGTCTTCCAGCGCCAGCCGGACGAATTCGCCGCGGCCCTGCAATCCGTCCCAGTAATGGAGTTCGTAAGGCATGAGTTGGGGCTCCTTGTCGGGGAATGCCGCGCCGGGGTTCACGAGCGGAGCAGGGTGGGCGTGCTCGTCGCGAACGGCGCGGACGAAGGAACAGGCGAGCAACATGCGTACCCGTAAGCCGTGGATGCCATGAGCGGCTGAAGATCAGGCAAAATCGATGGTTTCGGATCGACTCGCTAGCGGAGAAGTAATGGACAAGCAAGGTTTCACCACAGGCATCGTTCACGGCGACAGACAGCCCGGCGCGGAACACGGCGGCGTGCGTCAGCCGATCCATACATCGGTGCAGTACGGATTCGAGCGCGTGGAAGATCTGATCGGCGTATTCCAGGGCACGAAGAAGGGCGGCTTCAACTACGCCCGCCAGGGCACGCCGACCACGGCCGCGCTGGAGCGCAAGATCACGAGCCTGGAGCAGGGCGTCGGGTCCATCTGCTTCGGCACGGGCATGGCCGCGCTCTCCGCGGTGTTCCTGACGCTGCTGCGCGCGGGCGATCACCTCGTGTCGAGCCGCTATGTATTCGGCAACACCAACAGCGTGTTTGGCACGCTCAGGACGCTCGGCATCGAAGTGACCACGGTCGATGCCACTTCCGCTGACAACGTCGCGAACGCCATCAAGCCGAACACGCGCATGGTGTTCGTCGAGACCATCGCGAATCCGGGCACGCAGATTCCCGATCTCGAAGGCATCGGCGCGCTGTGCCGCGAGCGCGGTCTCGCCTATGTCGTCGACAACACCATCACGTCGCCCGCGCTGTTCGTGCCGAAGGCCGTGGGCGCGAGCCTCGTCGTCAATTCGCTGACCAAGACCATCGCGGGGCACGGCGCGGCACTCGGCGGCGCGGTGACCGATACCGGCCTGTTCGACTGGAGCAAGTATCCGAACATCGCCGACGATTACCGCAGCTCGGCGCCGAAGGAACAAGGGCTGTTGCAGGTTCGCAAGAAGGGGCTGCGCGACATGGGCGGCTCGCTTTCGTCGGAGCAGGCGCATTCCATCGCGATGGGCGCGGAGACGCTCGCGTTGCGCGTCGCCCGGTGCAGCGACAACGCGCTCGCGCTGGCGCGCTTTCTCGAAGGGCACGAGGCGATCGGCCGCGTGTTCTATCCGGGGCTCGAGAGTCATCCGCAGTATGCGATCGCGCAGAAGCTGTTCAAGGGCGCGTCCTGGCTGCTGTCTTTCGAACTGCGCCGCGCGGACCGGATGATCGACGTCGTCAATGCGCTGAAGCTGCCGATCAAGGCGACCGGACTCGGCGATACGCGCACGCTGATCATCCCGGTTGCGCCGACCATCTTTTACGAGGCCGGCGCCGAAGTGCGCAAGTCGATGGGCATCTCGGACGGCATGCTGCGGCTCTCGGCGGGCATCGAGGATACCGCGGACCTGATCGCCGACTTCGATCAGGCGCTCAAGCTGGCCTCGTAAACCGATAACGCGTGCCTTCCCGGGCACGCGTCGTTTCTGCTGTGGATCAGCTGATCACGAAGCCCGCGCGTAGTAGATGTTCTGCGGGTGGCGCGCTTCCGCGAAGAAGAACCATCGTTCGGCGACGAGTCCCAGATACTGCGTGACGAAGGCCACGCAGAACAGCGCGGCGGACTGCGCGCCGATGCCCGCGACCATCAGCACGAAGGGCACGCCGAACGCGCCGATCAGGAAGGTCCACTTGATGCGGCGGATCGCCTGCACGGTCTGTCCATGGAAGAACTCGCGCAGGTTGAAGGCGCCCGCTGTGAAGCCGCGCGATTTCTGCACGACGTTGGGCCCCTTGATGCCCGTCGCGCTCTGCACGGTGGACTTGGGCCGCAGACGCGCGTTGCGCTGTAACGACGCGACACGCGCCACACAACCCGCGAGCGTCAGCGTGCAGGCGCAGGCCGCGAGCCCCGCGGCGAGCGACGGCGCGAGCCACGCCGCGCCTGCGCTGGCGAGCGTGAACCCGGACGCGCAGCCGAGCAGCACGAAGTTGACCAGCGTGAGCGGCGTCGCCCATTCCTGGAGGAAGCGCAGGCACGCGTAGATCATCGCGGTGCAGACGAACAGCGCGGCCGCCGCGAGCACGCCGATCAAGCCGATGGCCAGCGACCACGTCGCGCCGAGCCAGTGCGCAAAACCGTAGAGCGCGGCGCAGCCGAGAAAGGCCGGCAGGCACAGGCATTCGCGCGAGAGCCATGAGGTGCGCCACATCGCGATGGCGCGCCACGCGCGTTCCGGATGGCCGAGGTGAAAGAACGACGCGATCAGTCCAAGGCCGCCGAGCGCCACGGCAACCGCCGCGCCGACGACGAAGAAGGTCTGCGACGGCCTGGCGAACACGCCGATGCGCGCCAGCAGTTCCACGCCGACGAGCGCGATCAGCAGGCCTTGCGCGGCGCCGCTCAGGGTCGTGAGGAACACGACAGAAAACGCGGGTTTCATGAGGATGCTCCGTGAGAGGTCAGACGCGGGCGGCCATGGCCGCCAGATTCAGTTCGCCGTGGGCGTCGAGCGCGTCATCGTCGGCGGCATTCGACTCGCCATTGGATTTACACCCGCACGAACCGCTGCCGCACGCATTCACCGGATTGCGCGGCAAGTAGTGATTCGCGGGCTTCGTGTCCCATTCGGGCATCAGCTGATAGCCGCCGCGCTCTTCGATCGCCTTCGAGACGACCGACTCCGGATCATGGATGTCGCCGAAAAGCCGCGCCGAAGTCGGGCACGCGAGCACGCAGGCAGGCTTGCGGTCGCGCTCGGGCAGCGCCTCGTTATAGATGCGGTCGGCGCACAGCGTGCACTTGGTCATCTCCTTGCGTTCTTCGTCGAGTTCGCGCGCGCCGTAGGGGCACGCCCACGCGCAGTACTTGCAGCCGATGCACTTGTCGAAATCCACCAGCACGAGCCCGTCTTCCTTGCGCTTGTAGCTCGCGCCGGTCGGACAGACGGGCACGCACGGCGGGTCCTCGCAGTGCAGACACGACTTCGGGAAGTGAATGGTGTCGGCGAGCGGAAATTCGCCCGACTCATAGGTCTGCACGCGGTTGAAGAAGGTGCCGGAGGGATCGGCGTCGTAGGGGCGCTGATCCGCGAGGCTGCCCGCTTCGCCGGAGGTGTTCCATTCCTTGCAGCTCGTCACGCAGGCATGGCAGCCGACGCAGACGTTCAGATCGATCACGAGGGCCATCTGGGTCATCGGAGTCTCCTTCAGTTGCCCGGGTTGCGCTTCAACGCGTTGCGCAGGCGCGCCGCGAACTCGCCGCGTCCCGCGAAGTAGGTCTGCACCACGCGCTGCACCGGTCCGGCCATGCCCGGCGCGGGACGCATCGGCGGAAATTGCGGCAGGGTGTGGCGCGCGTCGGCTTCAGCGGGATAGACGCGCACGCGCACGTCGTACCACGCCGCCTGTCCCGTCACGGGGTCCGAATTGGAGTAGCGGGCGCCGTCGCGCTGCGGGTCGGGGATTTCATCGGTGATGAGGTGATTGAGCAGGAAGCCGCGTTGCGATTCGTTGGCCCCGGCGCCGAGGCTCCACGCACCCGAGGCCTTGCCGATCGCGTTCCAGGTCCACACGGTGCCGGGCTCGACCGCCTCGCTGTAGCGCGCCATGCAGCGCACCTTGCCCCATGGCGATTCGACGTAGATCCAGCCGCCGTCCTCGATGCCGTTCGCCTGCGCCATGCGCGGATTCATGTACAGCAGGTTCTCGCCATGAATCTGCCGCAGCCACGCGTTCTGCGAGTCCCACGAGTGATACATCGCCATCGGGCGTTGCGTGACGGCGGCGAGCGGATAGCGTTCGAGGTCGGTCGTGTCGCGTTCGAGCGGGGCGTACCAGAAAGGCAGCGGATCGAAGTAATGCTCGATGCGCGCACGCAGATGGTCAGGCGGCTGCCGGCCCTTCGTGCGTCCCTGGGCGGCAAGGCGGAACTTCTGCATCACGTCGGAGTAGAGCTGGATCAGGATCGGCGTGTCGAACTTGCGGAAGCCTTTTTCCACCGACCACTTCAGGTACGGCCCGTTCTGGCCGCGCATGTACTGGAATTCCTCGGGCATCGTGTAGTGGAAGACGCAGTCGTGCTTCGCATACTCTTCCCACTGGTTCGGATTCGGCTCGCCGACCAGCGCATCTTTGCCGTCCTTGCCGCGCCAGCCCATCAGGAAGCCCACGCCCGAGCCCGGCGCGGTCTGGTGATTGACGATGAAGTCCGGATAGTCGCGATACTTGCGCGTGCCTTCCGGCGTCGTGAAGGCGGGCAGCTTCAGCCGGCTGCCGAGTTCGACGAGCACTTCCTGGAACGGCCGGCATTCGCCGGTGCGCGGCACGACCGGTACGCGTACCGAATCGCACGGACCGTCGAACTCGGAGATCGGGCGATCGAGCATCGACATCGCGTCGTGGCGTTCGAGATAGGTCGTGTCGGGCAGCACGAGATCGGCGAACGCGGTCATCTCGGACTGGAATGCATCGCACACGACGATGAACGGAATCTTGTATGCGCCGCTTGCGTCCTTGTCGGCGAGCATCTTGCGCACTTCCATCGTGTTCATCGACGAGTTCCAGGCCATGTTGGCCATGAAGATCATCAGCGTGTCGATGGGATACGGATCGCCGCGCCAGGCGTTCGTGATGACGCTGTGCATCACGCCATGCACCGCGAGCGGATATTCCCACGAGAAGGCCTTGTCGATGCGCACCGGCGTGCCGTCGTCGTGGATGAACAGGTCCTCGGGCGCGGCGGGCCAGCCGAGCGGGCCGCTGGCGAGCGGCGTATTGGGCTGCACCTGGTCGGGATGATTCGGCGGTTTCGCGGACGGCGGCACCGCGCGCGGAAACGGCGACTTGTGGCGGAAGCCGCCCGGCCGGTCGATGGTGCCGAGCAAGGACATCAGCACCGCGAGGCCGCGAATCGACTGGAAGCCGTTCGAGTGCGCAGCAAGGCCGCGCATCGCATGGAACGCGATGGGATTGCCCGTCACGTGTTCATGCGTCTTGCCCCAGGCGTCAGTCCAGCGGATCGGCAGGCTGATCTTGTGGTCGCGGCTCACCTGGATCATTTCGGCGGCGAGACGCCGGATGGTCGCGACCGGAATGCCGGTGATCTCCGCCGCCCACTCCGGCGTGCAGGACGCCACCTGCTCGCGCAACAGCGCGAAGGACGGCGCGACGGGCGTGCCGTCTTCGAGCGTATAGCGGCCGTCGAGCGCGGGCTCGGCGTCCGGCGCGTGATGCGCGACCGCGCGGTTCGTCTTCGTGTCCCACCACAGATGATTCTGCGGGAAGAGCTTGTTGCCTTCGGGCGTGCCGGCATCCTCGACGAACAAGCCGAAGCGCTCGCTCGCCTCGTTCATGTCGAGCAGCTCGGCCGCGTTGGTGTAGCGCGTGACGAACTCGTGGTCGTAGGCGTCGGCGGCGATCAGTTCGTGGATCAGCGCCATGAAGAGGGCGCCGTCGGTGCCCGGGCGGATCGGCACCCATTCGTCGGCGATGGCCGCATAACCCGTGCGCACCGGATTGATCGCGATGAAGCGTCCGCCCGCGCGCTTGAACTTCGAGATGGCGATCTTGAGCGGATTCGAGTGATGATCCTCCGCCGTGCCGATCATGAAGAACAGCTTCGACTGGTCGAGATCGGGACCGCCGAACTCCCAGAACGAGCCGCCCATCGTGTAGATCATGCCGGCCGCCATGTTGGCCGAGCAGAAGCCGCCGTGCGCGGCGTAATTGGGCGTGCCGAAGTTCTTCGCGAACAGGCCGGTCAGCGCCTGCATCTGGTCGCGGCCGGTGAAGAGGGCGAACTGTTTGGGATCGGTGGCGCGCAGATGCGCGAGACGTTTTTCGAGTGTGTCGAGGGCCACGTCCCACGACACCGGCTCGAACTGCGCCTCGCCGCGCAACGCGCCGGGCTTGCGCATCAGCGGCTGGGTGAGACGCGCGGGCGAGTACTGCTTCATGATGCCCGACGCGCCTTTCGCGCAGATCACGCCCTGGTTCAATGGATGGTTCGGATTGCCGTCGATGTAGCGAACCTCGCCGTCGCGCAAATGCACGCGGATGCCGCAACGGCATGCGCACATGTAGCACGTCGTGGTCTTGACATCGAGCGTCTCGTTCTGGGTGCGAGCGCCGTGTTCCATGAGTGCTCCTTCAAAAAGCGCCATCGCGCGATGGGGAGTTCGCGCGATGGGTGCTGCAACAACCCGGTCAGCCGAACAGACGCTCGACGCCGAGGGTGATCGCAAGACCGCCGCCAACAAGCCATGCATACAGGATCGCGCCGGTGGCGAGCGCACGCGGGCCGGCTGCGCGAATCTGCGCGAAGCGGGTTTCCATGCCGAGCGCCGTCATGGCCATCGTGAGCGCGAAGGTGTCGAGCATGTTGATCGTGCTGGTGGCGGTATCGGGCAGGACGTGCAGCGAGTTCACGACGACCAGTGCGAGGAAGCCGAGCGCAAACCACGGCACCGCGACCTTGCCCTTGCCTTGGGTCGGGTCCTGACCTGCGGCGGCGTTGCGCGAGCGGCTGATCCAGAAACCGATGACCAGCAGCACGGGCACCAGCAGCATCACGCGCGTCATCTTCACGATGGTGGCGATGTGCGTCGCTTCCGGACTGACGTTGCTCGCCGCGCCGACCACTTGGGCGACTTCATGGATCGTGCCGCCGAAGAACAGGCCTGCGCCGAGGGTATCGAGATGCAGCCAGCCGGCATTGAGCGCGAGCGGATAGAGGAACATCGAGAGCGTGCCGAACAGCACGACGCTGCCGACCGCCATCGCGCTCTTGTGCGGCTTGGACTGGAGCGTGGATTCGAAGGCGAGCACGGCGGCCGCGCCGCAGATGGCGCTGCCGGCGGCGGTGAGCAGCGCGGTGTCGCGGTCGAGCTTCATGAGCTTCATGCCGGCCCAGGTGCCCACGACGAGCGTGCTGACGACGACCAGCACTGACACCGTGAACCCGGCTGCGCCGACCTGCGCGATCTCCTGCAGGCTGACCCGCAGGCCGAAGAACGCGACGGCGATGCGCAACAGCTTGCGCGCCGAGAAGTTGACGCCGGCGGCCCAGCTGTCGGGCATGCCGTGGCGCAGTGCGTTGCCGTAGAGCGCGCCCGCGATGATGCCGACGATCAGCGGGCTGATCCCGAGTCCCGCAATGGCGGGCACGGCGGCAACACGAGTGACGGCGGCGGCAAACAGCGCGACGAAGAGAATGCCGTTGAGCTGTCCGCGTGTCGAAGACGCGGCGGGTGCCAGAGGTGAGGCGGACGGGACCGTGGACATGGAGGGCTGGAGTATGGGTGATCGACAGGCTAATCCTATTCTCGATATATCAATATGAAAAATCGTGATTTAGAATGTCAAATATCGGATAAGCGGATATTTGAAAGCGATGACCCCGGAACAGCTGATAACGTTCGCGACCGTTGCGGAACACGGCAACATCAGCCGCGCAGCGGTGGCGCTTCATCTCTCGCAGCCTGCGGTCTCGGGGCAATTGCGGCTGTTGCAGGACGAATTCGGCGAGCCGCTATATCAACGCGACGGCCGCGGCATCCGCCTGACAGCGGCCGGCGAACAACTGCTCGGGCACGCCGAACGGCTGCGTGAAACCTTCGCCCAGGCCCATGCGCTGCGCGATGCGCTGCGGGGGCTCGAACGCGGCACGCTGCGTATCGGCGCCAGTACGACGCCCGCCAGCTACCTGCTGCCGTACCTGATCGCGGCGTTTCACAAGCGCTATCCCGATGTCACCGTGACGACCATCGACGGCAATACCAGCGACATCGTCGCGGCGCTCGGCGCGCTCGACATCGCATTGGTCGAAGGCCCGGCCGGGCAGGAGCTGCCGCTCGGCACCACGGTGACGTCGTGGCGCGAGGACGAGATCGTCGCGATTGCGCCGAAAGGGCATCCGCTCGCGGACGGCCGCGAGTTCGTCACGCTCGATGAACTGGGCGCGCAACCGCTGGTGTTGCGCGAGCCGGGCTCGGGGGTACGGTTGATCGTCGAACGGGCGTTCGCGGAACACGGCGCACCAATGCGCGCGGCGCTCGAAATCGCGGGCGTGGAGGGCGTGAAGGAGGCGGTGCGCGCGGGGATGGGCATCGGCTTCGTTTCGGCGATGTCGATCCGGCACGAGGACAATGCGCTGCAACGGCTGCGCCTCGCGCCCGAACCGCTCACGCGGCGTTTCTCCATTTTGTTGCCGCATGCCGCTACGCCGTCGCGGGTCGCCACGCGCTTCCTGGAACTGTGCGAGGAGCCCGGACTGATCGGCTAGGGAATTCCACTATGGCGTGCCTCCCGCACTCTGACGCACCATTCGCTCTGAATCAGGACGCTGCGGCGTCTTTTTTGAAAACTTCAAATGGAACCGGTTCCAGTCGTATGAATCGGACCAAAATCGATGGTGGCTGGCAGGTGAAGCAGAAGTCTCGACAGAAAGTGGTGCCGGAGGTGGTGATCGTCGCGAGCGCGTTCGGCGCCGAGGCGATTCGTTGCGATGGTCACGCCGTCTGGGCCAGCGCGGCGGCGCGGGCGGGCGCGCACGGCTTCGAAGTGCGCCGCGAGCTGTTCGCAAGCGCTGCCGAGGTCCAGCCATCCGCGCTCGCGCGCCTCGGCGAACGGATTCGCGCGCGGGGTTTGTGGACCGTGTATTCCACGCCCGCCTGTCTGTTTCGCGACGACGGCGCGCTCGATTCAGACGCGCTTGCGCTGGCGATCAACGAAGCTGCGGCCCTGGGCGCGCGTCTCGTAAAGCTGCAACTGGGCGGCACGGAGCGCGCGGTCAAGACGGATGGCGTCACGCTGGATCGGCTGCTGTCGGGTGTCGCGACGTCGCGGGCGCGTGTGGTGGTCGAGAACGGACAGTTGATGGCGGGCGGAACGATCGGCGCGTTCGAGACGCTGTTCGCCGCACTGCCGCGCCAGAGCGGCCTCGCGATGACCTTCGATACCGGCAACTGGCAGTGGGCGGAGCAGGATCCGCTCGATGCCGCCCGACGGCTTGCGCCGCATGTCGCCTACGTGCATTGCAAGGCGGTGATGGGCGAAGGCGGGCGTCGTTTCGCCGCCGCGCCGGCCGACGGCGACGCGCGTTTCGCGACGCTGCTCGCGCAGTTGCCGGGCGACGTGCCGCGCGGCATCGAATATCCGTTCATGGCAGGCGCGGACATCTCGCTCGCCGACGATGCCATGCGGCAGGTTGCCCGCATCGGCGCATTTGCGCGGCATTTTGAATAACGCATTTTGCATTCACCAGTGCATTTTGCATTCAGCATCAACCTGTAGAGGAACCGACATGCAAGCTCAGACCGACTCACTGGACGTCGTCACCTACGGCGAGGCAATGACGATGTTCGTCGCGGCCCAGACCGGCGATCTCGCCCGCGTCGGCCAGTTCACCAAGCGGGTGGCGGGCGCGGACCTGAACGTGGCGATCGGGCTGTCGCGGCTCGGCTTCAAGGTGGGCTGGATGAGCCGCGTCGGCAACGATTCGTTCGGCCGCTACGTGCTGGACGTGCTAGCGGCAGAGGGCATCGACGCGCGCCGCGTGACGGTGGACCGGCGCTATCCGACCGGCTTCCAGCTCAAGGGCAAGTGCGACGACGGCAGCGACCCGGCAGTGGAGTACTTCCGCGCCGGATCGGCGGCCAGTCACCTGTCGCTCGACGACTACGCTGCCGACTACGTCCTCGGCGCACGCCATCTGCATCTGACGGGCGTCGCTCCGGCGATTTCCGCGACTTCACGCGAACTCGCCTTCCACATGGCCCGCGAAATGCGTGCGGCAGGCAAGACGATCTCGTTCGATCCGAACCTGCGGCCGACTTTGTGGCCGTCACGCGAAGCCATGGCGGAGTCGCTCAATGCACTGGCCGCGCTGGCCGACTGGGTGCTGCCAGGCGTAACCGAGGGCCTGACGCTGACCGGCTATGCGAAGCCCGAGGACATTGCCGCGTTCTATCTCGAGCGCGGCGCGAAGGGCGTGGTCGTGAAACTGGGTGCGCATGGCGCGTACTTCCGCACGGCGGACGACGAGCAGGGCATCGTGCCGGCGCTTCCGGTGCCGAACGTGGTCGACACGGTCGGCGCCGGCGACGGCTTCGCTGTGGGCGTGGTGAGCGCGCTGCTCGAAGGACGCGACGTGCGGCATGCCATTGCGCGCGGCAACCGTATCGGCGGGCTGGCGATCCAGGTGATCGGCGACAGCGAAGGCCTGCCGACGCGCGCCGCGCTCGACCTGCTCGAACGGCAGGATGCCAGCGACAGGACGGCCAGCGCCGCGTTCGATCCGGCCTGAACGAGGGCCGCGAAGGCCTTCGATCGTGAATTGAATCGTGCATTCAAAGTGCGTTAAACCGTGCATTCATGTTGCATTCAACATGCACGATGCCGCGCACCCACCGTTCTGCTTCAGGAGACAACCATGCAGACTTCCTCCACTCCCACGCTGGCCGTGCGCCGCTGGTGGGCGATCATGCCGATCGTCTTCATCACCTACAGCCTCGCCTATCTGGATCGCGCGAACTACGGTTTCGCATCGGCCGCCGGCATCAACCAGGATCTCGGCATCAGCAAGGGGCTGTCGTCGCTGATCGGCGCGCTGTTCTTCCTCGGCTATTTCTTCTTTCAGATCCCGGGCGCGATCTACGCCGAGCGGCGCAGCGTGAAGAAGCTGGTGTTCTGGAGCCTGATCCTGTGGGGCGGGTGCGCGGCGCTCACCGGCATGGTGAGCAATATTCCGTCGCTGATGGCGATCCGCTTCGTGCTCGGCGTGGTCGAGGCCGCGGTGATGCCGGCGATGCTCGTGTTCATCGCCAACTGGTTCACAAAGTCGGAGCGCTCGCGCGCGAACACCTTCCTCATCCTCGGCAATCCGGTGACAGTGCTGTGGATGTCGGTCGTATCGGGTTATCTGGTGAATTCGTTCGGCTGGCGTCACATGTTCATCGCGGAAGGCTTGCCGGCCGTGGTCTGGGCGGTGATCTGGTGGTTCATCGTGAAGGACAAGCCGGCGCAGGTCAGCTGGCTCTCGGAGCAGGAGAAACGCGATCTCGACGCCACGCTGCGCGCCGAGCAGGCGGCGATCAAGCCGGTCAAGAACTACCGCGAGGCCTTCAAGTCGCCGGCCGTCATCAAGCTGTGCGCGCAGTATTTCTGCTGGAGCATCGGCGTGTACGGCTTCGTGCTGTGGCTGCCGTCCATCCTGAAGAGCGGCTCGACGCTCGGCATGGTCGAGACCGGCTGGCTCTCGGCGGTGCCGTATCTCGCGGCGACCATCGCGATGCTGCTGGCGTCCTGGGCGTCGGACAAGCTGCAGGCGCGCAAGGCCTTCGTGTGGCCGTTCCTGCTGATCGGCGCCATTGCCTTCGCGGGCTCGTATCTGCTCGGCTCGACGAACTTCTGGGCCTCGTACGCGCTGCTGGTGATCGCCGGCGCGGCCATGTATGCGCCGTACGGCCCGTTCTTCGCGATCGTGCCCGAGTTGCTGCCGAAGAACGTCGCGGGCGGCGCGATGGCGCTCATCAACAGCATGGGCGCGCTGGGCTCGTTCGTCGGCTCCTATGTTGTCGGCTATCTGAATGGCGCGACCGGTTCGCCTGCTGCCTCCTACGTCTTCATGAGCGCGGCGCTGCTGCTGTCGGTCTGGCTCACGCTGGCCGTCAAGCCGCAGGCCACGGTGCGCACGGGCGTGGCGGCGCGGTCCTGAGCCGTTTATGCTTGGCCCCTCCAACCCGCAATCGCATCGAGCGCCCATGACCCGAACCATTGTTGCCTACAAAGCCTTGCCCCCCGACGTCGACGCCTGGCTGCGCGAGCGCGCCGACGTCATCGATGTCGATCCGAAAGACCACGCCGCATTCGTCGCGGCGCTGCAGCGTGCCGATGGCGCCATCGGCGCAAGCGTGAAGATCTCCGCCGACATGCTCGACGGCGCCACGCGCCTGAAGGCGTTCTCGACGATCTCCGTCGGCTTCGATCAGTTCGATGTCGCCGACCTCACGCGACGTGGCATCGTGCTCACGCATACGCCCGACGTGCTCACGGAATCCACCGCCGACACCGTGTTCGCGCTGATCCTCTCGAGCGCGCGCCGCGTCGTGGAACTGGCCGACTGGGTTCGCGAAGGCCACTGGAAGGGGAGCATCGGCGAGGATTGCTTCGGCGTGGACGTGCAGGGCAAGACGCTCGGCATCGTGGGGCTGGGACGCATCGGCGGGGCGGTCGCACGGCGTGCGGCGCTCGGCTTCCGGATGAACGTGCTCTACACCAACCGCAGCCCGAACGAGCAGGCCGAGCGTGATTACGGCGCGCGGCGTGTCGAACTCGACGAACTGCTCGCGCAGGCCGACTTCGTGTGCCTGCAAGTGCCGCTCACGCCCGAGACGCGCGGCATGATCGGCGCGGCCGAGTTGCGCAAGATGAAGCGCAGCGCGATCCTCATCAATGCGTCGCGTGGCCCGACAGTCGACGAAGCCGCGCTGATCGACGCATTGCGCGACGGCACGATCCGCGGCGCGGGCCTCGATGTGTTCGAGCACGAACCGCTGGCCGCCGATTCACCGTTGCTCGCGATGAAGAATGTCGTCGCGTTGCCGCATATCGGCTCGGCCACGCACGAGACGCGTCACGCGATGGCGCGCAATGCCGCCGAAAACCTGATCGGCGCGCTCGACGGCACGCTTACGCAAAATATCGTCAATCGCGACGTGCTGACGCGCTGAACGACCGGGATCGGACCCGTGCATGCGCTAACATGCGCGATGCGAGCAGAACCATAATCAAGGCCGCGCGTGTCGCCGTCAGGCGCCGCGCGGGCCACGACCCTTATGTCCGACGATCCCTCTTCAACCCAGCCCCCGGCGCCGTTCGTCGCGCGCCGTGCAACGATCACCGATGTCGCCCGCGAGGCGGGCACCGGCAAGACCAGCATCTCGCGCTACCTGAACGGCGAGATGGGCGTGCTGTCGCCCGACCTGCGCGAGCGCATCGAGGCGGCCATCGCCAGGCTGGACTATCGGCCCAATCAGATGGCGCGGGGCCTCAAGCGCGGCCGCAACCGCCTGATCGGCATGCTGCTCGCCGACCTCACCAACCCGTACTCCGTGGAAGTGCTGCAGGGCGTCGAGGCCGCGTGCCACACGCTCGGCTACATGCCGCTCATCTGTCACGCGGCCAACGAGATCGACATGGAGCGGCGCTATCTGCAACTGCTGACGACGTATCGCGTCGAGGGGGTCATCGTCAATGCGCTCGGCGTGAAGGAAGCGTTGCTGCAGGGCTTTGCGCAGGGCGGCATTCCGGTGGTGCTGGTGGACCGCTCGGTGGAAGGGCTCGTCACCGACATGGTCGGGCTCGACAATCACGCGGCCGTGGCGCTGGCCACGCGTCATCTCGTCGCTGCAGGGTTCGACGAGCTGCTGTTCATCGTGCAGCCCGTTACGCACGTCAGCTCGCGGCGTCTGCGCGAAGCGGCCTTTCGTGAAACGGTCGCGGCAATGGACGCGAGCGGCGCAACGCTCGTGATCGATCTCGCCGATGCCTCGGCCGCGCTCGACGAACTCGACGCACGTGTGAGCGCGGCACAGGCAGCGGGCAGGCGCGTCGCGCTGTTCGCGGCGAACGGACCGGTGGCGTTGCGCGTTGCCGTGCATCTGAAGGCGCGCTATGGCGCGGACTGGCAGGCACGCGTCGCGCTGATGTCGATCGACGATTCCGAATGGGCCCAGCTCGCCGGCATGACGACGGTGCGGCAGCCGACCGGCGATATCGGCCGGCGCGCGGTCGAATTCCTGCATGAACGGCTCGGCGGCGCTACGATGCCCGCGCGTGAATGCCTGCTGCCCGGCGAGCTCATCGTGCGCGCTTCCACCGCGCGCGACCCGCACGCGCTATCCCAAGAAACCTGAGGAACTGGAATGGTCAGTGTGTCGACCTTGTTGTGTCTTGCGCTGGCGGCGCTGCTGATCGCCGCGCTGCCCATCGTGCTGTATCGCAGGCTGAGGCCGCGCTTCGGCATCGTGCCGCGCGAGACGATTCTCGGCGTGGGCGTGTTCGCGCTCTTCGCGATGGTCATCGAACGTGCGCTGCATGGCTTCGTGCTCAGCAATGCCGTCACGTCCGGCTGGCTCGCGAGCCCCGCCGTGTTCGTCGTGTATGGCGCGCTGGCCGCCGGCGTATGTGAAGAAGTTGGCCGCTTTCTCGCGATGAAGTGGCTCATCTCGCGCGAACCCGGCGCGCTGGACCGCGTCGGGCCGGGTCTTGGGCTTGGCATCGGTCATGGCGGCGCGGAGGCGTGGATTGTCGGCGTGCTGGTGCAGGTGCAATGGATCATCTACGCGGTGCTCGCCGACCGCGGCACGCTCGATGCCCATTTCGCCAATGCGCCGCTCGAAGCGGTCGCACGCATTCATCTGGTGCTGCTGAGTCTCTCGCCGGTATCGGCGGGCATCTTCGTGATCGAGCGCGCGAGCGCGTTCGTCCTGCAGCTCGGCTTTTCTGCCCTGATGTGGCAGATGTTGCGCGAACGGTCGCGTCATGCGCTGCCGTTCCTGATCGCGGCGCATGCGCTCGTCGGCCTGCCTGCCGCGCTGTTCCAGGCGCGGCTGGTGCCGCTCTTCGCCGCCGATGCCGTGTATCTCGCGCTCGGCGTGTTCGTCGCAGTGGGGCTGGTGCGCTACTATCGGCGCGCTGCCTGAACGGTATCCGACAACTCCCGATCTCTCTTCGACACGGCATGGAAGACTATCAATACGACTGCCCGAGCGCGGACATCGACATGCTCGCGCGTGTGATCTCCGACCTCTTTCCGGAACAGACGCAGTTCGTCGAGCGCAAGGACGACACGGGCCACACGTCGCTCGTGATTCACTACGTGGCCATGCGCTTTGGCGCGCAAGCGCGGCGCATCGCCATCGACGTGCGGTTCGATCCGCACGCACTCGCACGTTACCGGGCGACGCCGCCGCGCATGCACGCGCGCAGTTATGCGGTATTACGCGCCTATGTGGAGGCCACGCTTGGATCGCTGGAGGAGCAGTATGCGAACGGCGAGGCTGTACCGCGCGAAGTGGAACTGGAGATGGGCGAGGACTTCGCCTGACGCGACTGGCTTTTAGCGTCCGTTGTTAAAGCACGCGATACACCTTGGCGAAGCGCGCTGCCTTGACGACGCCGTAGTCACCGGGCGCGTATTGCATGACCCAGTCGCCGGCATCGCCCGTGAGGATGTCGCCGGCGGCCGAGCGCGCGATGGAGAAGGGCTCATGCATCTCGCGAGCAAGCACGATGCTCGGCAGGTTGCGATAGATGCCCGGCTCGCCATGCGCAATGCCGCCTTCGGGCGCGTACTTCGGATCGAAGCGTGCGCGCGACACGACCCAGCGTTCCCCGCCGGCGCCGCTGACGATGGCATCGCCTTGCATGTGCCGGTTCGGGCCTTCGAGACTCATCAGTTCGCCGTCGCCGGCTGCGAATTCGACGGTTACGGCTTCGTCCTTGACGACGCGGCATGCGGCCGGGTCGGAGGCGAGATCGAGCTGGGTCAGATGGAGCATGGTGCGTTGCCGGATGGCATGACGTGGGAATGCGGGATCGTAACGGCATTCGCGCGCATTGTGCACCTCGTCACGTGAAAAAGCCCGCCTGAGCGGGCTTTGTATGCATGATGCAAGAGTGGACTCAGGGCTTGGTCGCCGAAGCCGGCGCTGCCGCGGCCGCATGCGGGCGACGATGCGCACGATGGCGGTGGTCCTTGGCATGCTCGTCGCGGAAGCTGGTGTCGGCGAGTTTCTTCTGTTCCGGCGAGAGGCTTGCGTAAAGCGGTTCGAAAGCTTCGACGAGGCGCTTCGTGCCGTCCGCGTTCGCTTGCGTGATCTGCTGATACTGCTTCATGTCGTCGAGCGCGGACATCGTGCTGCGCTGGGCGACGCGCTGGCGATACAGATCCGCCATGGTGCGGCCGTTGTCGCGCATCACGTCGGCGAACTTCGACCATTGCTCTTCCTGCTGCGGCGTAATCTTGAGGCTCGAGTGGAGCTCAGAAATACGTTCTTCCGTGCGCGCTTCGCGGTTCGACGCGGCCGGCGCTGAAGCAGCGGCTTGGGCAGAAGGAGCGGCCGACGCAGAAGCGGCTGCGGGCGCGGACGATTGCGCGAAGACCGGGCTCAATGCGCCCAGCGAGACCAGCGAGGCGGCCAGGGTGACGAGAGTTCTTTTCATTCGTTGTGTACCTTGAATCGAGATGAAAGGTGGGCGTGCCGGTATGCTGCATGCCGTCGGCGGATATTAGTATCACGATTGCATTCGAATTCGCTTGCATTGCGACAACTGCTTACATTCGATACGACTCTGGAAAATAAGCGCAGTGGATACCTTGTTGAGCATGCGGGTCTTCGTGGCCATCGTGGACCTGGGCAGCCTGAGCGCCGCGGCCGAGCGCTTTTCGATTTCCGCGCCGATGGCGGGCAAGCACTTGCAGGCGCTGGAGGCGCGTCTGGACACGCGGCTGATGGTGCGAACGACGCGCCGCCAGAGTCTGACCGAGGTGGGCCGTGAATACTATGAACGCTGCCGCCGCATTCTCGCCGAGGTCGATGCCGCCGATACGCTTGCAGAATCCATGAGCGCGACGCCGCGCGGCGTGTTGCGCGTGACGGTGCCGCTGACGTACGGCGTGCATTTCGTCACGCCGGCCGTGACCGAGTTTCTGGCGGCGTTTCCGCAGATCGCGGTGGAGCTGGATCTCACCAACCGCATGGTCGATATCGTCGAGGAACGCTTCGATGCAGCGGTGCGCATCGGCGCGCTGGCGGATTCGAGCTTCGTCGCGCGCCCGCTGAAGCCCTATGCGATGGCTGTCTGCGCGGCGCCCGGCTATCTCGCGCGTGCGGGGACGCCCGCGACGCCCGCCGATCTCGCGGGACACGAGTGCCTGGGCTTCGTGCATCAGGGACGCGAGGCGGGCTGGCGGCTGGAAGGGGAGGATGATGCGATCCTCGCACGCCGCACCGGGTCCGCGCGCTTTCGGGCAAACAACGGCGAGGCGCTGAAGAAAGCCGCGCTGGCGGGCTTCGGGCTGGTATTGCAGCCGCATGCGCTGGTGGAGGACGAGTTGAATAGCGGCGCGCTGGTGGCGGTGTTGCAGCCGTACTTGCCGAAGTCCTCGCCGGTGCATCTGGTGTATCCCCGTGACACGCGGGCGACGCCGAAGCTGGCCAGTTTCGTCGACTTCATGATGGCGCGGCTGGGGGTGTGATGGTGAGTATTGGTGGACGGTAGTTGTAGGTGGGTGGCCGCAAGCCTTGTACCTCGCCGCGATCTGAATGTACGACGCTGCCGATGTCCCAAGCCCGTCGGCGATAATGCAAAACACAAAATGCCAAATGCCGGTTTGCATTCAAAACGCATAACGCAAAATGCAACGTGGCTGGAGTGAAGTGGGAAGTAGAAGGGAGGCGTGAAGTTGCTTCGCCACCGGCGGGCCGAACGTGAGCACGACACAAAGCACATACCCATGCGTTTGCATACAGGATTACGCATGCCAGATACCCTGGCATTCAAAAGGCATAACGCAAAAGGCATAACGCATAGAACCCACTCAGCTAATTCAAAACGCCAGGAACCACGCACACATGAGACCGCCGCGCCTCGATCAACTCGACGACATCGATCGCAACCTCGTCGCGCTCTTGCAGATGAACGCCCGCGAGAGCGTCGCCGAACTTTCGCGGAAGCTGGGCGTCGCTCGCACGACAGTGATCGCCCGCATCGCCCGGCTCGAGAAGAACCAGGTGATCGCGGGCTATGGCGTGCGGCTCGGGCAGGACGTGCTCGACGCGAGCATCCAGGCCTACGTGGGCATCAAGCTGACGCCGCGATACGAGCGCGATCTGCAGAAGCGTTTCGCGCGCATGCCCGAGATCCAGTTGCTCTGCGCGGTGAGCGGCGAGTTCGATTACGTCGCCTGGCTGCGCGCCGACTCACCCGACCGCCTGAACGACCTGCTCGACGAAATTGGCGCGCTGGAAGGCGTAGAGCGGACGACGACGTCCATCATCCTGGCGCGCAAGATCGACCGGGCTGGCTAGCCGAACACGACAAAACGCAGCATCATCTCGTCGAAACGTCGAAAACCTTCGTCGAAGCGCATCACTTTGCGTCTAGGAACCGCATTCGTCCGCCCCTACACTGTTTGGAGAAGGCTTCGGCCCCACTCGAACACACACAAGGAGACGAATATGAAAGTGGCTCTCGTCGGCGCCGGATTGATCGGTCGAAGCATTGCTCAGTTGCTGCGTGACAGCGGGGATTTCGAAGTGGTCACGTTCGATCGCGACGAACACGCGCTTGCACTGCTCGACGCGCAAGGCTTCGCGACACGCCGTGTCGATTCCGCCGATACCCCCTCGCTGCGGCAGGCGTTGCAAGGCTTCGATGCTCTCGTCAACGCATTGCCTTACTACCTCGCGATCAACGTCGCTTCGGCAGCGAAGGCGGCAGGCGTTCATTATTTCGATCTGACCGAGGACGTCCGCGCGACGCATGCGATCCGCGCCATCGCCGATGATTCGGAACTCGCCTTCATGCCGCAATGCGGTCTCGCGCCGGGTTTCATCGGCATCGTGGCGCACGATCTCGCGAAGCGTCTCGACGATGTTCGCGAAGTCAAGATGCGCGTCGGCGCGCTGCCCGAGTTTCCGACCAACGCGCTCAAGTACAACCTCACCTGGAGCATCGACGGCCTCATCAACGAGTATTGCCAGCCCTGCGAGGCGATTCGCGAAGGCCGTACGCAGTGGGTGCAGCCGCTCGAAGGCGTCGAGCATTTCTCTCTCGATGGCATCGAATACGAGGCGTTCAACACATCGGGCGGACTCGGCACGCTATGCGAAACGCTTGCCGGCAAGGTGGAGACGCTCGACTACAAGTCGGTGCGCTATCCGGGGCATCGCGACCTGATGCAATTCCTGCTCGACGATCTGCGCATGTCCACCGACCGCGACGGTCTCAAGAGCATGCTCAAGCGCGCGGTGCCGTCGACGGCGCAGGACGTGGTGCTGATCTTCGTCACGGTGACAGGCATGCGTCATGGCCAGCTCGTGCAGGACGTGTTCACGCGCAAGATCTTTGCGAAGAATGTGTGCGGCGTGCCGATGAGTGCGATTCAGATCACCACGGCCGGCGCGATTTGCGCCGAACTCGATCTGTTCCGCGAGGGCGTGCTGCCGCAGTCCGGCTTCGTGCGTCAGGAGCAGGTGCCGCTCGAGGCGTTTCTTGAAAACCGCTTCGGCAAGCTGTACGAAGGCGCGAATGCGCTGGCGCCGGCGCGGCGGCTCGCAGTTGCGTGATGTGCATACCGAGGTGCATTCATTACGCGTAATGCAAAAGTGCATTCATTACGCGTAATGCAACATGCATCATCCTGTCTCGACAAGACGCGCCAGCAAGTCAGCATGCGTATCGTCCGAGGGCGCGGTGTTGTCGACCATCACGAGCGTCTGGGCGAGGGTGTCGTCGGGTACGAACAGGCGCCGGCGATACTCGTCCCAATGCGCCAGTTTGTACGCATCGTTTGGATCGGCGCGGGCCAGAATGCGCTCGCGCGCCACCGCCTCTGCGGTGTGAACCCATACGACGCGAATCGCGACATCGTCGTCGATACCCAGCCACGCTCGATCGAACAGGCGGCCGCTGCGCACCTCGCGCGTGAGCGGCGCCACCACAATCACGCTGGTACCCAGCGAAAGATTCTCAGCCGCGGTATTGATGAGCGAACGGTATTCGGGATCACGGAAGTGCTCGATGAACTGCGGACTGTCGCGATCGTGCGGATCGCCGGTGAGCGCGCCGATCGCCGCAGCGCTGTATGGTCCGTAGAGCGTGTCCTTGTCGAGAAGACAGAAAGGCTCGCCGGCAGCGTTGCTGAGCGGCGCGAACAGGCGCCTGGCCAGCGTGGTCTTGCCGGTGCCCGCATGACCGCAGAAGAAGAGCAAATGCTTCACGCCTGAACATCCTCGAATGGGTTGTGCATGACGACGATGATGCCGCGCGCCCGCGCATTCAGGCAAGCGCGCCGGCAAGTGCGCCGTTAATCGTCCGCGCTCCAGCGCTGATAGCGGTTCATGAGCGGCGTGGCAGTGATGCCGTGAACCACGACCGATGCCGCAATGGTCGCGATGACGAGCGGCACGAGCGGCGTCGCGATGTCGCGCGGAGCATGTTCGAGCGCATAGAGCAGGTAGTAGAACGAGCCCACGCCGCGTATGCCGAACCAGCTCATCAGCCGACGTTGCGTGCCGCTCGCATTGGAGCCGATCAGCGACAGCTCGACGGCCGCCGGCCGCAGCACGAGGAAAAGCGCCGCAATCAACGCTGCGGCCTTCCACGTGAAGAGGTCGCGCCACATCGTCGCGAGCAGGGCGCCGACCATCAGCATGATGGCCACCTCGGCGATACGCTCCAGTTCGATCGTGAAGCCATGCACGCGCTCGGCCACGAACGCGTGGGCGCGCTCGGGATCGGCCGCAGCCGCGCCGACATCGTCTGCATCGATCTTGCCGACCGCCTGCCGCGGCGTCTTGTCGCCGCTCGCCTTCTGTTCGACGCGGCGCATCGCGAGCCCTGCCGCGAACACCGCGAGGAAGGCATAGGTGTGTAGCAGTTCGGCGACGCCATACGACAGCGCGATCAGTCCCAGCGCATAGAAGCCTTCCGGACCCAGCGCCTGTCCATGACGCGTGCGCAGATACGCCACGAGTCGCACCGACAGCGCGCCGAGCAGCCAGCCGCTCGCAAGCGCGCCCGCGATGCCCCATACGGCCTGCAACGCGAAATCCCAGTGCAGCGCTTCGCTTGGCGTGGCCTCGAAGCGGCACACGGCGATGCCGAGCAGCGCGAAGGGCAGCGCAATGCCGTCGTTGAGGCCGCCTTCGCCCGTCAGCGAAAAACGCAGCAAGTCGATGTCGCCAGGGGTTTCCACTTGCACGTCGTGCGCGAGCACCGGGTCGGTGGGCGCGAGCATCGCGGCGAGCAACAACGCCGGGCCCCAGCCCAGGCCGAGCACATAGACGCAGAAGACCGTGAGCGCAACGACGGTGAGCACCATCGCGACCAGCCCGAGACGCACGGGCAGGATCCAGATGCGATCGGTCGGCGGCACGCGCAGGCGCAAGCCAATGGCGAACAGCGATGCGAGCATCGCGACTTCGGTGATGCGCCGCAGGACCGTCGCGTCGGTGGCGAGGTCGAGCGTCAGCAGATTGGCCGCGGCGGGACCGAGCGCGAAGCCGATCGCCAGATAGCACATCGCGGTGCTGATCGGCAGGCGCCGGAACGTCGAACTGGCAAGGCCCATGAAGATGAGCACGCCGCCGACGACGAGAAACCATATCGTCTCGATCATGAATGCCTTCGCTCACGTGAGCCGGAATGGATGAACGCCGCGGGCCAACGCGCGGCATGAGTCACACAAAAGGAGCACGTGTCATGCCCATGTCCGCATCGGACGCCCGGTGCACCGTTCCTGAAGCCGTGGCGGCTTGCGCGTAAGATGCTTCGACTCATGTTCAGCGCTTCGCCGTCCACGACGGCGCGCCCGCAACGGATCACGGAGACCTCACCATGTCACAGCATTTCGATGCAGTCGTCATCGGCACGGGACAGGGCGGCTCGCCGCTCGCGGTACGGCTGGCCGAGAGCGGCCGGCGCACGGCGATCATCGAGCGGCATCTGTTCGGCGGCACCTGCGTGAACGTCGGCTGCACGCCCACCAAAACCTACGTGGCGAGTGCACGGGCCGCGCATGTCGCGCGCACGGCGGCGCGCTATGGCGTGATGATCGACGGCGACATTGCCATCGACATGGCCCGCGTGAAAGCGCGCAAGGACGAGGTGATCGGCGGTTCACGCAGCAGCGTCGAAAAGTGGCTGCGCAGCACGAAGAACCTCACCGTGTTCAAGGGCCACGGACGCTTCACGGGGCCGCATGCATTGCGCATCGAGGCCGCCGACGGCTCGACCCAGGACATCGATGCCGATCTCGTCTTCATCAACACGGGCACGCGCGCAGCGGTGCCGCCCGTGGACGGGCTCGAGAGCGTGCCTTATCTGACCAACGCCTCCATCCTCGAACTCACCGAGGTGCCGGAGCATCTGGTGATCGTCGGCGCCAGTTATATCGCGCTGGAATTCGGCCAGATGTTCCGGCGCTTCGGCAGCCGCGTGACCTTGCTCGTGCGCGGCGAGCGGATCCTCACGCGCGAGGACGAGGACGTCGCCCGCGCGATGCAGGACGTGCTGTCGCGCGAGGGCGTCGAGTTCCGCTTCGGGACCGACCTGCAGCGCGTCGAGCCGCTGGCGGCGGGCGTGCGCATCGTGACCGGCACCGGGACGGTCGATGCGTCGCATCTGCTGTTCGCGACCGGCCGCACGCCGAACACCGACGATCTCGGCCTCGCGCACGCGGGCATCGCGGTGAACCGGCACGGCATGATCGACGTGGACGGACAGTTGCGCACCAGCGTGCCGGGCATTTATGCAATCGGCGACGTGAACGGGCGCGGCGCGTTCACGCATACCTCATGGAACGACTACGAGATCGTCGCTTCGAACCTTCTCGATGGCGAGGCGCGCAGCGTCGACACACGCATCATGGCGTACGCGGTGTTCGTCGATCCGCCGTTCGCGCGCGTGGGAATGAGCGAGGAAGAGGTGTGCAAGGACGGCCGCGAGGCGCTCATTGCGACGATGCCGATGGCGCGTGTCGGCCGGGCCCGCGAGCGCGGCGAAACCGATGGCTTCATGAAGGCACTCGTCGATGCGCGCACGAAGCGCTTCCTCGGCGCGGCGATCTACGGCATAGAAGGCGATGAGGCGATCCATACCTTCATCGACATCATGAACGCGGACGCGCCTTACACGACGCTGCAGCGCGCGATGCACATCCACCCGACGGTGAGCGAACTGATCCCGACGCTGCTCGAAGGCCTGAAGCCGTTGCGATGATGCGTAGCTTCACTGCACGCGTGCAAGGTCAGGCCTTGACCGGCGGCTCGACCTCCACGGTCTTCGCGTGCTCGGTGCGGGTCTCGGGCATCGCGAGCCACACCATCAGCACGGCCAGCGCGCCTGCGCCGGCTAATCCAAAGAAGCTCATGGTCGTGCCGAAGCGATCCGCGGCGAAGCCCGCTGCCGCCGTGGACAGCGTCGCGCCGACGCCCGCAGCGAGACCGAAGAAACCGATCGTCAGGTTGTAGTGCCCGCGTCCGCCCGCGACGTCCGCGGCGATGAGCGGCAGCATCACGCCGAACACGGCCGCGCTGATGCCGTCGAGCATCTGCACCGGCACGAGCAGGTAAGGGCTGCTCACGCCGGCGAACAGAATCGCGCGTACGGGCAGGGCGCAGAAGCCGAGGATCAGCACCGGCCTGCGTCCCCACTTCTGCGCCTGGCGTCCGACCCACGGCGACATCACCGCGACGAGGAACTGCGGCACGATGATGCACGCGGCGATCACCAGTTGAACGTTATCGCCCATGTGCGCGGTGACTTCACCGGCGGCGAGATTGAGCATCGCCGCGTTCGACAAGTGGAACAGCACGACGCATATCGCGAAGATCAGGAGGCGCCGGTCTTTCAGCAACTCGCGCAGCGACTCGCGTTCTTCACCTTCGGGCGTGATCTTCGGTTTGCCGGGCGGTGCACGCGGTACGGCAGGCGCCATGTCGTAATGGATCATGCGCAGCGCGAAGATCGCCGGCACGGCGAGCGCGGCGGTCAGGAAGAAGACCGAACGCAGCGACAGGTACTCGCCGAACGCGCCCATCAACGCAGCGGTCAGCGCACTGCCGATCGACGCCCAGCGCGCATTGCGGCCCAGCCGGTCGCCGAGATCGGCGCGTGAGACGAGGGCGAGCGAGATCGCGGCCATCGCCGGGACGAGCATGCAGCTCGCGAAGCCGTGCAGCACCTCGGCGGCGAAGACGGGGACGAAGGTCGGACTCGCGGCGAGCAACAGCGCGCTCACGATGATCGCAACGATCGCGGAAAGCGCAGCAAATTTCTTGTTGCGCATGGCGTCGACGAGCGCGCCGGCCGGCAACTGGCTCGCCATCGCGCTGATCGTGCCGACGGAAAGCATCAGGCCGATCTCGCCCTGCGTCCATTTATTGGCCGCAAGGTACGAAGCGATGAAGGGGCCGAAGCCGGTCTGCACGTTGGCGACAAAGAAGTTCAGCCAGTCGAGCGCGCGCAGACTGCGTGCAATTACCATGTTGTGAATCTGTTCTCGATGTCGTTATCCGTTATTTGGCGGGGCGCGCGCTGGAGGCCGGCTTCTGCGCCGACACAGCGCCCGAGGCCGTCGTTCCTGTGGGGCCCGTCGCTGCGGCGCCCGATGTTCCTGATGTCCCCGACGCCGCCGGTGCAGCCGATGAGCCCGCTGGCGCCGACGCAGGCGCCGGCACCACCGGCGAGACGATCTTGATCGGCTGCTCGGGCGAGTAGGTCGGCGTCGCCTTCAGTTGCGCGTCGTTGAAGTCCATCTGCAACTGCCATTGCTTGTTGTGCGAGACGACATGCAGATCTCCCCAGTTGGCGGCCACATGGCGCTTGTCCTCCGCCAGCGAGCTCGACAGATCGAGGACGAGTGCCTGCGGCTGAGACTGCGAATCGACCAGCACGTCGACCACCCGGCCGATGCGCGCGCCGCTCTTCTGCGCCACCGTCGAGTCGACCAGCTGCACGAGATTCGGCGGCGCCTCGTTGACCGGCTGCGGCTTGGGCGCCGGATCGGCGGGCTTGCCCTTGGCGGGCGGCGACGGCTGCACGAAGGTGATCGGCGCGCCCTTCGCATTGGGCGTGAAGCGGAAGGCCGTCCACGGGAAATTGACCTTGCGGTCACCGACGCCCATGAAGCCGGCCAGGTTCACCATCAGCAGCTTGGGTCGCGCGGCCGTATCGATATACATGTCCACCGCACGCCCGACGACCTTGCCGTCCGGGCGCTGCACTTCGGCATCGAGGAGGCCGTGCAGCTGATCGTGCTGCATGGTGCGGGTCGAGATGATCTGCGGCGGCGGCGGCGGCTCGGCCGGCTCGGGCGGCGGCGTGACGGCCGGCTCCTGCGGTTTCGGCCGGACGATGCGGCGCTTGGGCTTCGGCGCCGGCGCGGGCTTGACGGCGGAGGCGGGCTCGGGGGCCTGCACTTCGGGCAAGGGCTCCTCGGGCTCGTTGGGCGCGGCTTCGGCGGGCGTCGGGATGTAGGAATGCTCGACGATCGGCGCGGGCACCTGCTTCGGCAGCAAACCGCATGCGGAGAGCACCGCGGCGCCCAGCAGGGTTGCCGCGGTGCGAAGCCGGAGGGCGCTGCGGGTTCGTGCGCAGGTTCGTGCGCGGGTTCGTGTGCCAATCAATGCGCATAGGGCGACGAGCGCCAGCATGCGCGCAAAGAGACGCGCCAGGCAGTACGCGGCCGCGTGCAAGGCGCCATCGATCGGGCGCACGCGGCGAGGCGCGCGCTCACGGTTCGACGACCCATGACCCCGATGCGGGTAACCGCCTGTCATCACAAAAGCTCCATGGTTCCGAATCACCTGCTTGTTGATCTTGATTGTCGTTGGTCGGATCGTGGCGTCGCGCAGTTGGTATCCGCACGTGCATGTACGTATGCGTCCGTCATGCGCGGTTGCCGGCGGCGTACCCGTTTTAGCACACTGCACCCCGCATGCTGCGTGTGTCGATCGCCGGGACGGTTTGCATCCTGCATGCAAAAGGCTGAATGCAAAGTCCCGCAGGAGGAAGTCGACGCGCCGTGACTGCCCGCTGACCGCCGCCGTGCGTCCCTACCGGCACCCTCATGCCGCGCCCGGCTGATTGCGCGCAGCCGATATTTCGGCGAGGCGGGCGGCGGTATCGGGCGCGCCCATCTTTTCGGCGGCGTCGCGGGCCGAGAAGCCGCCGGCATCGCGCGCATCGGGATCGGCGCCGCGCTCGACCAGCAACTCGACGATCTCCACGCGATTGAACATCGCGGCGATCATCAGCGCGGTGCGTCCGTCGGGCGACGCGCCTTCGACATCGGCGCCATGCGCGAGCAGCGTCTCGATGACGTCGGTGAAGCCCTTGAACGCGGCGCCCGCGATCGGCGTCTGGCCGTTGTCGTTGCGCAGGTCCGGATCGGCCTTGTGCCCGAGCAGGACGCGCACGGCTTCGGCGTGGCCGTGATAACTCGAAAGCATCACGAGACTGTCGCCCTTGTCGTTGCGCAGGTTGGGCGGCAGACCCTTGGACAGCAGGGCGTCGAGCATTGAGGCGTCGCCGCGGCGGGCCACGTCGAACACTTCGCTTGCAAAGGCGATCATGTCGTCGTCGGGGCCGGGGTTCGATTGCTTCGGCGCCTGCTGGTTCGGATCATGCTGCATGCTTGACTCCATTTCGATTGCGCCGCACGCGCTGCTTCTTTCCTGAGCGAAGCGTTGCAAGCGGGTGCCTTGCTGTGTTTTGCATGCATGGGTCATGCATACCAAGTGGCATTTCGCATGCAAAACGCATCATGCAAAATGAGCGGCGGACGCGGGATCAACCGGGAGCATACACAGGTTTCATGTCGCGCCACGCTTGCCGCGGGCCGAAGCAGCACGAATCGAGCCCAGGCGCGCGGTGCGGGTACGCTGTATGTTGCGTTTCGCGCATCCGTCCGCAGGGCTGCGAGCGCTTGCGGCGTTGCACGTGACGATGATTGTTGCGAGGGGCTGCAAACGTATCGTCAGCGGGGTGAGTTGCGGAAGCCGCAAGAGCTGGAGAAGCCGCGAGAGCCGCAAATGCCGTAAAACCGCGAGACGGCAAAAGCCGGAAGTTGCAGCAGCTACCGAAGCCGCAGGCGCTGCAGTCTCTCGCAGCTATAACGGGTCTTGCGGAACCTTGAAGTTCGCGACGCTGTGAAGCACCCACCCCGATCGAACCTGCAACACCCAGACACACACAGCACGAATCCTGAAAACACCCAATCGCCGGCGTTTCGCAACGCCTTCCCCGCACCCTCACCACGACACGACCCAAATGACCGACGCAGCATCTGATTCCCATGGCACACCACAACCCGAAACGGGCATTCGCCGTCGCGCGCCGGCCGCCGAGCGCAATGGCGATGCGATTCTATCGGTCCTCAAGCGGGTACTGCCGCGAAAGGGCGTCGTGCTGGAGATCGCAAGCGGAACCGGACAACACGCGACGCACTGCGCTGCCGCGTTGCCGGACATCGTGTGGCAGCCGAGCGATCCGGATGCCGCGTCGCGCGACTCCATCGCGGCTTGGCGCGCTCACGCCGGACTGACGAACCTGCGCGAACCGCTCGCTATCGACGTGACGAGCGATGACTGGGGCATCGGCGCGGTGTCGGCGGTGGTGTGCATCAACATGATCCACATTGCGCCGTGGGCGGCCACGGAGGCGCTTTTTCGGGGCGCCGGCGCGAGACTCGGCGCGGGGGGCGTACTGTACCTGTACGGGCCGTACCGGCGCAACGGTTCGCACACGGCGCCGAGCAATGAAGCCTTCGATCAACAGTTGCGCGCGCGCGATCCGCGCTGGGGCGTACGCGATCTGGAGGACGTGGAGAGCACCGGCGGGCGCGTCGGCTTTGCGCTCAAGGAGGTCATCGCGATGCCTGCGAACAATTTCAGCGTCGTCTTCGAGAAATTGGCATAACGCATTCAAGCTTCGCCAGCCGAGCGCGCACCCGCACCGAGGCGCACCAGCCGTCCGCGCCATGAAACACTTGCCATGAGTGAGGCGGCTACGATCATCGCCCCGCCGATCCATCCGGCGCTCGAGACGTGTTCACCGAGCCATACGCTCGCGAACAGCGCGCCGAAGGCGGGCTCGCTGCCCATCAACAGCGACACCCGCGTGGGACTGCTGCGGCCGATCGCGTAGTTTTGCGCAAAGAATGCAAACAGCGTGCATGCAAACACGAGATACAAAACCGAGCCCCAGAACGCCGCATGACCCGCGACCGACGGCAGCGCCTGCCATTGCGACGGCGCAAGCGTCAATGCGATCGCCGCGCTGCCCATCGTCACGACGCCCGCCTGCACGGCCGTCACCGTGAGCGCCGGCAGCGGCGTTGCCCGCAGCACGCGCTTGGTCACGCAGACCGATAGCGCGCGCAACACGGCCGCGGCGAGGATCAGGCCGTCGCCGAGATTGAAATCGAAGGAAAGGGTGCCGTTGCTGGCGAGCAGCCACGCGCCCGCGAAGGACACGCCGACTGCGATCCATTCGGGCGTCGAGGGCCGTCGGCGGAGCAGGCCCCATTCGACGAGCGGCGTCAGCACCACGCACAGACTGATGAGAAACGCGGCATTCGCAGCACGCGTGTGCAAGACGCCGAAGGTTTCGGCGAGAAAGATCGACAGCAGCAAAAGGCCGAGCACGACCACACCGGCAAGTGTCTTCCGGCCAGCCGACCGCAGATGCCGCAAATGGACAGCCAGCAGGCAGAACGTGATGCCGAAGCGCAGGGTCAGCAGCCCGAGCACGGGGTAGAAGGCCAGCGCGCTCTTGACGACGCCGTAGCTGCTTCCCCACACCATCGCGACGGCGAACAGCAGCAGATCGGCAAGCGGCAATATACGGCGGGCGGGCGATTCGCGGGACATGGACGGCTCCGAAAGAAGAAGCGAAAGAAGCCGTCATTGTCGAATGATGCGCGGTACGTGATAATCGGGTCGTCACGCACAGCGTTATTGTCGCAGATGCACAAATGAATCCCGTCGATCTGTTCGCCCTGATGCCCGACATGGCCGTGTTCGCACGCGTGGTCGATGCCGGCAACTTCTCCGTCGCCGCACGGCAGCTGGGCACGCCGCCCTCCACGGTGAGCCGCCAGATCAAGCGTCTCGAAGAGGCGCTCGCCACGCGCCTGCTCGAACGCTCGACGCGCAAGGTCCGCGTCACGGAAGCAGGGCAGCAGGTGTATCGATACTGCCGCGACATGGCCGCCGCCGCCGCGGCCGCCGTCGATGCCGCGGGCCTCTCTACCGGCAAGCCGCAGGGGCGCGTTACGCTGTCGGCGCCGACGGCCTACGCGAAATCGGTCATCCATCCGCTCGTGCCGGCGTTTCTGGCGGCCTATCCGGAAGTCGACGTGCAGCTCGTCTTCAGCGACCACGACATCGATCCGCTCGAACACGACATCGATCTCGTCATCCGCGCGACCAGCCAGCCGCCGCAAGGGCTCGCTGCCCGCCCGCTCGGGCGCGTGCGCTGGCAGCTGTGCGCGTCGGCGGATTACTTGCGCGCGCGGGGCGTGCCTGAACATCCGCGCGAACTCGCGGCGCACGATTGCATCTATCTCGGCGAAACCGCCGACGACAATCGCTGGCGCTTCACCCGGCACGCGAGCCACGCGGGCGGCGAGAACGCCGAGACGGCGACGGTCACGGTGCACGGACGCTACCTCGCGAATCACGCGGGCGCGCGGCTGGAGGCGGCGGAACGCGGGCTCGGCATCGCGGCGCTGCCCGAATTCGCCGCCCGCGATGCGCTCGCCGCCGCCAGCGTGCAGCCCGTCCTGGCCGACTGGGAGATTCAGGTGCGTGCCTATCAGGGCCCGGTGTGGCTGCTGTATCCGCCGAACCGCTTCCTGCCGCCGAAGGTGCGGGCGCTGATCGATCACCTGCATGCGCACCTCGGGGACGCGTCGCCATCGGCTTGATTTAGGACAAGCTTGCACGCGCCGAAACCGACATCGCCGTGTAGACTGCGAATGGTCGTTCATTGCGCCGCAGTCGCCCGGGGCGCTCAATCCGATCTCCCCTTTCCCGGAGGCGTCGTACATGCACGCAGCGTTGCCGCAAGGCGAGCAGGAAGCCGGTTCCACCGATACACCCGCAAGACCGACGCGCGATCTGCGCCGCGTCGACATCCATCCAGACAACTGGTATCCGCTCGCATGGTCGCGCGAGGTGAAGCGCGGCCGCGCGCATGGCGTGAAGTTCGCCGGCGATCCGATCGTGCTCGTGCGCACCGAATCGGGCCAGGTGTTCGCGCTCGAAGACCGCTGCGCGCATCGGCAGGTGCCGCTGTCGGCGGGCGTCGTCGACGGCGAGTCGATTCGTTGCTGCTATCACGGCTGGACCTACGACTGCACCGGCCGCTGCACCGACATTCCCTATCTCGGCCGCGAGCGCCTGCCCAACGGCGTGCGCGCGTATCCGTGCCGCGAGGCGGCGGGGCTGATTTTCGTGTTCACCGGCGACCCGGCGCTCGCCCCGCAAGCGAAGTTCCCCGAACTCGGTTCCGCCGACGATCGCGCCTACAAGACACGCCGTTTCGGCGGCGATGTGAAGTGCCACTACACCTTCATGCACGAAAATCTGATGGACATGAACCATCAGTTCCTGCATCGCCGGCAGATGGGCAGCATGCGCGCGCGTTCGCTCGGACGGCGTCGCGGGGATGACTGGATCGAGGTCGACTACGTGTTCGCGCGGGAGGCAGGCAAGCAGCCGATCGGCGAGGCGCTGGTGTTCAGCCAGAAGCGCGGCGCGAAGCCCGACGACTCGAACAAGGACGTCATGACGGTCCGCACCGAGTATCCGTGGCAGACGCTCAAGATCCGCACCAAGGACGACACCATGGTGATGGATCTGTGGATCGCGTATGTGCCGCTCGACGCCGAGCAGCGCACCAACCGCACCTTCGGCCTGCTGTCGATCCGCCGTCCGAAGCTGCCGCTGGTGCTCGACGCCGCGTGGCCGCTGCTGGTCTGGTTTACCGAGCGCATTTTCACGGAGGACCGGTGGATCGTCGAACGTGAGCAGGAAGCGCATGACCGGCAGGGCGCGGATCACAACCACGAGGTGTTCCCGGTGATCCTGGATCTGCGCGCGCTGTTGTCGGAGCGAGGCGTTCCGCACGGCACCGGACGCGGCGGCGGCGAGACGCGTCGCGTGCATTTCATTCAGCCG
Organism: Caballeronia sp. LZ034LL; assembly: GCF_031451215.1. Taxonomy (NCBI): domain Bacteria; kingdom Pseudomonadati; phylum Pseudomonadota; class Betaproteobacteria; order Burkholderiales; family Burkholderiaceae; genus Caballeronia; species Caballeronia sp. LZ034LL. Next base: position 1,594,600 of record NZ_JARUXR010000001.1, on the reverse strand, counting down.
GTGCAGGAGCTGCCGGCTTCGTGAGGCGCTTCCTGCGGAGCGCTCTCGATTGCGCGCGCCGCGGCGCGGCGTTATACAGAAACCGAAGGCATCCATCGACAGCAGGCGAACGGTTAAGCACGGAGGACATTCATCATGAACAACGACCCGACCGAGCCGCGCAGCGACGCTCCGCACATCGACGATGCGCATCCCGAAGTCGAGCACTTCGACGCGGCGATCTCGCACGTCGATCAGTCCTACGCCGCCGGCAAGATGGCCGCGGGCGCGGCGAAGGGCATCCTGTACAGCATCATCGAGACGCTCGGCACGCTCGTCGGCGACCCCGATCTTCCCGCGCATGCGCGCTCGGGCTATGAAGGCCTTCTGGAAACCGCGCGAGAACTACGCACGAAAATCGAGCCCTGAACCGGCCGGGGAATACGGCCAGCGCCGCGCCCCGGTGCTGGCAGAGTCCTTTCTTTATGCTTTCGTTTTCCATTGCTGTAACGCTGAGCAGAAAGCCAGACGCCTTATCGAAGTAATTCCAGTACTGACGCCGCGGGTCAGCTGACCCGTACCGCGCGTTCCCCGTGCCGGTCTCTTTGCGCGTCGTCTTTTTCCGGCATCCCAATCCCTCCGCAATCCCGCGCCATCGACCTTTCAGGCGATCCGGCCGCATTTGCCGTGTGATCGTTCGTCTCATGCAAAAGCCGCTCCGACGCCACGCTGAAGTCAGCTAAACGTCAGTTTCGCGACCGGATGCCGCCAAATGCAGCTTGCGAAAATTCTGGTTAACCAGACAGTGAAAAAAAACGACAACAAAGTGTGACGTTCTTTCGCATTCTGTCTGTAAGCCATACACTTCCCGTCGATAAAGTTACGACTTGATACACGTCAAGCCGCTTCAGCGGCACCGGTTCCACAAGTCGACGACACAAGTTCAGCCCATTGCATGAGGAGATTAAAAATGAAGCGTTTCGCGCTGACCCAGGCCGCTGCCGTCGCAGCCACGACATTCGCGGCCGCGGCACCGGCTTTCGCCCAGAGCAGCGTCACGCTCTACGGTATCGTCGACGATTCGATCGTCTATCAAAGCAGCCAGACGTCGCTGGGTTCGAACAGCGGCGGCCGCTCCAACGTCAAGATGGCGTCGGGCATCTGGGCAGGCAGCCGCTTCGGCCTGAAGGGCGCTGAAGATCTGGGCGGCGGCAACAAGGCCATCTTCCAGCTGGAATCGGGCTTCAACATCAACACCGGCGGCCAGCAGTACACCAACGCCATGTTCGGCCGCCAGGCATGGGTCGGTCTGACGAACCCGGGCTACGGTACCCTCACGCTGGGCCGTCAATACACCTCGTACTACACGCTGATGTCGCCGTACAGCCCGACCAACTGGCTGACCGGCTATTTCGGCGCGCACCCGGGCGATCTGGACGAACTCGACACGATCTACCGCGCGAACAACTCGATCGTCTATACGTCGCCGAAGCTGTACGGCTTCACGGTGAGCGGTTCGTACTCGCTCGCAGGCGTGCCTGACAGCGCCTACCAGGGTTCCACGTGGTCGGCTGCGATCCAGTATCAGCAAGGCCCGATCGGCGGCGCAGTGGCGTTCACGCGCATCAACAACTCGACCAACGGCGGCGGCGTGTACGGCGCGGACTCGACGACCAACACCGGCGGTCAGTCGGGCGTGTCGGCGGTGACCAACGGCTACCAGGGCGCGCAGGCGCAGAACCGCTTCGCGGTGGGCTTCGGCTACACCTTCAACAGCGCGTGGGATGTCTCGGCGACGTACACGAACGTTCAGTACATCCCGGGCATCAACTCGAAGTTCACCGACACGGCCATCTTCAACACGGCCGGCACCGTGCTGCACTGGAAGGCAACGACGGCATGGGACTTCGCGGCAGGCTACAGCTACACGTGGGCCAGCAAGGCGAACGGCATCGACGACGCAGCGTCGTACCACCAGTTCAACCTGTCCCAGTACTACTCGCTGTCGAAGCGCACGGGCCTGTACGCACTGGAAGCGTTCCAGCGCGCGAATGGCCGCACGCTGGGCACGCCGGTGTTCACGCCGACGGGCGCGGTCAACCGCCAGATCAATGCGACTGCATCGATCGGCGACGGCTTCCAGGGCGCACCGTCATCCTCGCGCAGCCAGTTCGCGGCGGGCGTGGGTATCATCCACCGCTTCTAAGCATTACTTCGCGGCCGCGTGCCGCGGATCGTTGCAAAACCGGACGCCTCGTGCGTCCGGTTTTTTTTGTGCTTCTCCACGCTGATCCGCTGCGCCGGCGGGCGCAGGCCTTGCTGACCGCATTTCACCAATGCAGCCATGGAGAATCCAATCATGTCCAATCGCTCAGACTCATCATCCGGCGCCGATGCTCCCGCCGCCCTCGCGCGTCCCTTCAGGTTGTTCGCGGTCGAACAGCGCTTGCTGGCGCAGAACGTGGACGGCAAGGTGATCGATATCGGCGCGATGGAGGCAAAGAACGGCGCCTTCTGCGCGCGCACGGATTCGGGCGACATCGTCACGGAGCCGAAGCGCAGCGCCGAGCTTGCGTTGAAGGCGCTGGTCGAGCACCTGTCGTTCGACTTCCTCGATGGCCTCTTCACGAGCGAGCGCGAAGCCGAAGTCAGCGGACGTTTGCAGGACTATCCGGGCATCGAGTTCGAACTCGACGAGACCTTTCCGCGCGACATGACCGAACCCCGGCCGCCGCATTTGTTCTGAGGTTCCAAGCGCTGCGGCGCGCATTCAGGAGCCGGACCGCAGCGTCTTCGCCGTGTCCTTCGGTGCACCAGGCGGACGACGTGCGGTGTGATCGGCGTGATCGGTGCGTGGCGGAAACATCGCGCCGACCAGACGATCGACGAAGAAGAAGAACTTGTCGGACGCGTAGCCCGCAATGAACGCGATGGCGAGCGGCGAAACGTTCTTGCCGCCTTCGAGCAAGCCGCTGAACAGCCCGATCGATATCCCGACGATCACCGCGCTCGTCACATGCGCCCGGTTGGCGACTTTCGAATGCTCCGGATGAAAGGTGCTGGCCGCGGAATCCGCGGACAACTGGCGCAGGATCGCCGCACACGCGCCCAGCCATGCATAGAGCACCGGCAACATGAAGCCGGTGACCGCGCCGACGATCGACAGGATGATGTCGTTCGCATAGAGCGCCATTGCGCGAATGTCCTGATAGACGGCGATTTTCTGGAAGCCTTGCTGGACGGCGTCGAGGTCGGTGGGCGGATGGCTGTCGCCGGGTTCCGCGTTCGGCCTGGCGAGCAGCGGCAGGGTAATTTCGAGCACTTTGCGTGCGACATCCGGATTGCATTGCCAGTCGCCGCTCTGCGTCTTGCCGGAGAAATAGCGCGGTGAATGCGAAGTGCGATAAGCGCCCTGAAAATTGAGCACGCTTTCCTGGGCGTCGCAGGGCGCCTTGTAGGGGCTGCGGATCGCGCCGAGCCCGAGACTCGTCGTGAAGGCGCTGATGCGCGAGACGTCCGCGAACAACTGGCGATTATTGGTCGCGAAGTTCTGCAGTTCCTCCTTGATCTGCAGCGCGGGCTGCGAATTCTGCAACGCGATGACGGCATCGGCGTCATGCTTTTTTTCGGCCTCGCCGATCGCCACCGCATGCGCCTGCAACTGGTTGTGCAGCGTGAGCGCGGCGGCGTCGTTGCTCTTGACGACCGAGGCGATGTCGGTGGCGACCTGATTGGCGACGAACAACAGACACGACAGGGACACGACGAACACCGTCAACGCAATCGCCGAATACGTGTAGATGCGGATCGCGCGGCGCGCGCCGTGCCGCGCCTCGTCGCCCGCGGTCTCCGCGACGACCGGCGTGACCGCATGGGCGATGCGGCTCATGGCGGCGTAGAACGCGCTCTCGATGCCCGCGTCCCACGCGTGCTCTCCCTGCGCGGCGCGCGCTTTCGCGATGGCTTCGACATCGTGCTCGTCGAGCAGCTTGCCGTTCTGCGCGCCATACGAAATCAGGTCGCGGCAGTGGTCGAGATCGCTGACGATGCGCCGTCCGGGATAGTGCACCGAAGCGGCGATGCGGATCATCGCCTCATAGAACGCGCTGCCGATCTCGCGATCCCATACGCCTTGATCGAACGCCTCGCGCGCACGGCGCACGGCGTCGACATCGGCTTTCGTCAGGACGGTGCCGCTCCCGGCCGCATGCGAGATCAGCGCTTCGCATGCAGCCAGGTCCTCGGCGACGCGCGGACCGGGCTGGCCGCTGCCGGCTTCGTCCTGGTCTTCTTCTTCGTGTTCCTGAGCGTTGGAGGCGTGCGCGGCGCGTTCCGATGTCGTGGATGTGCTCATTCCGGTCTCCTCGTGTCCGGGCGGAGCATGGGCTGCGGGCGGACGTCATGCTGGCCAGGCGCATGGATGATTGCGATTGCAACTATCGGCGAAAGGCGTTCATGTGCCGACAGTCAGCGCCTTCAATTGCGTGACGAATGCCGGATACGCGCTGAGAAAGCCCGGATCCTTCAGCCGCGCGACGAGACTCGGATCGATCGTTTCGTTCAAAGCCTGGCCAGCGGTGCGCGGCTCCTCCTTGCAGACTGCCTTGAGGAACGGGTGGTGCGCGGTGAACTCGGTGTACGAATCGATGGGCTGCGAGTCGTAGGCGAGCGGTGGAATCTGGATGGGACCGTCGATGGCGAGACCGCGTGCGGCCGCTTTCTGGCGCAGCCATTCGGCCGGAATCAACGGCAGCAGATCCGCGGGCGAGCGCGGCGGGCTGAGATAGCCGCCGCCGACATTCGCATGCGCGCCCGCGAACCAGCGCTGTTCGAGCGGCAAGTCGCCGCGCGCTTCGTCGCCGGCAGTCCACAAGGTCGGTTTGTAGAGCGAGCGGAATTCGTTGGCCGCGATCGCGTGATAAGCGGCCTTCGTGCTGTTCGAAAGCGTGGTGTCGTGGAACCGGTAATAACTCGAGAAACCCGGCACCGGCAAGCCGTCCAGCGGGATGCCGAGTTCGCCGACGGTATCCCACACGCCGATGAACTCGACATCCACCTCGCGCGAAAACTGCTTGCGAAAAGCGACGACCGAAGCGGCCGACGCGCCGTTATCGCGATCGCGATAGATGCCGTAGGCCTGATCGACCGAGTCCGCGTCCCAGCCGTTGGTGAGGCCGCATTTACGGATGAGTCCTGCCAGGCTGCGCGCGGAATAGGCGCCGCGGCTGAAGCCGAGGATGTAGATCTTCGCCTCGGGCCGGTAACGCTGGCACAGCCATGCATAACCGCTCTTGATGTTCTGGCTGAGGCCGTCGCCGAAGGCGCCGCCCAGGAATTTGTCGGCGAGCGCGAACAGGCCTTTGCCCTGCGTGCCGACGCCCGGCACGTAGAAGGTTTCCTGCTGATCGGTTTCCGGCGCAAGCTTGTAAAGCAGATAGGCGTTGGTGCGATCGTTGGGTTCGTTCCACGTGCCGTCGAAGAAGATGGCGAGGTTCATGAACGCGGGTCTCCGGTGGTCCTGACTCGATGGCGCCGGTATGACAATTGACGCCCCGATGTAAGGAATAGGAAACGGCGGGGTCATGTGCAAGCACGCGACGCATGGAAAGCGGGCTTCATGCACCGAAGCGCTGCATTTTGGCGGATAAGCGTGGCATGTCCGCGTGCGCGGCGGCAGGGATGCCGCGCACATTGCGCGGCCTTGTGCGATGCTGAGTCTGCGGTCGGATGAAAGGCCGCACTCCTGCGGGGATCATCATGAAAAGCAAGCCTTTCGGCGCGGCGCTGATCGCTGCATCGGCCATGCTGGCGATGCTGTCGATACTGGGCACATCCGCATTCGCGCGCGATGACGGACCGCGTCTCGCGCAAGACCGCCTCGATGCGCTCGTCGCGCAGCATCGGGAAGCGGCGCGCAACATCGGCGCGGCGCCGGTGCGTCAGGACCGTGCGCAATCGCCAGCTTCGTTGCAAACACCGACGAAAGACCAGGCGCTTCCGGCTTCGGACGCATGACCTGTCGATGACCGAAGGCGGGCCGCCTGGCCTGCCGGAAAACTGGCGTGCAACGCGCCGGACGGCGATCGCACGCATTTTTTTTGCAACGCGTTCCGTTTTTTATTCTCGGGTAAAGGTATGAAATTTGCGGCCGCCGCCCGGGTGCTCCGCGGCGGTACGCCGTCGATCCTCCCTTTCACCTTCATTGAGACCCATGACAAGGAAAGCGCTATCGATCGCCATTCTCTCCGCCTCCGTACTCGCAGCGGGCTGCGCGGGCATCGGACCGGGCCGCCTCAAGGCCGATCAGGTCGACTACGCCCGCGCGCTCGGCGACGCGAAAAAACGTGAAATTCTTGCAGCGATTGTCGGATTGCGCTTCGCCGATGCGCCTTCGTTTCTCACGGTGAGCAGCATCATCGCCGCGTACACTTTCGATGCCACCGGCGGCGCAATACTGAACGCCGGTTCGGGCGCCCAGCCGAACTATGCGCAGGCGACCGGCAGCGTGTCCTATTCGAACCATCCCACCTTCACGTTCACGCCGACCACCGGCGATGCCTACGCGAGCGCGTATATCCGGCCGCTGTCGCCGACGCTCGTCATGCCGCTCGCGGAAAGCGGAATTCCGATCGACCTGCTGCTGCGCATTACCGCGCAGTCGATTGCAGGGCTGCAGAACGGCACGGCGCTGGGCGGGCCGAATTCGTCGGGCTCGCCGCAGTTCTTCCTGTTGCTGCAGGCATTGCGCCGTCTGCAACTGGCGGGTGAGTTGAACGTCGAATCGCGCAATACGGACAGCGGCAAGGACGACAAGACGGCCAAGGGCACGAGCCGGATCAACGATGCGGACAAGAGCGGCGTGTTCATCACGCTCGGCGCGACGCGAAGCGGCGACAGCAAGCAGGTCACCGACGACCTGGCGCTCGTGCGCAAGCTCCTGCATCTGTCGCCGAAGATGAAGACCTACGAGATCGTCTACGGGCAATCGGCGGATCACGACCGGGTGCCGATGGTCACGCGCTCGGTGCTGGGCATCCTGACCGATCTCGGCGCGCAGATCGCCGTGCCGAACGAACAGGTGGGCAACGGGGCGACCAAGCCGACGATCGGGCTGATCGGCGGTGAAACGCGGCCGACCATCGTGGTGAAGACGGGAGAGAAGCCGCCGAAGGATGCCTATGTGAGCGTGCTTTACGACGAGTCTTCGTACTGGATCGACCGCGGCGACTTCGATTCGAAATACGCGTTCACGGTGGTGCAGAACCTGATGGCGCTCGCGGAGGTGACGGATACCTCGAAGTCGCCGGTGGTGACTATTCCCGCGAATTGACGGATACGTTCATGCACGAGGCACTATGCACGAGGCGCGGCGTGCGGCGTACCGTGGAAGTAGCGAAATCCGTCCGCGCGTGATTGCGTTTTGCATGCAGCATTAGTAATGCCGAAGGGCATTTTGCATCACGCATGCAAAAGACAAAGAGCGGCATCGGAAGATGCCGCTCTTTGTCTTTTTATCTATCTCCGTCGGAGTACATCCGACGGAAGCGGGCGAGTCCGGATGACCTTACTGGCCGAAATACGCGCTCAGTGCACGCGGCTGCGCGCCGACCGTGCGTCCCGATTGCGACGATCCTGCCGCCACCGAACCGTAGTCGCTCGTTTGCACCGGAGCCTGGGCCAGCGTCTGCGTGCTCACGCGAGCTTCGGCAGCCTGAATGTTTTGCGGATACGACGGATCGCTGATGTTCGGGTTGTAGCCAGCCTGCTGGAGCTGAACCAGTTCGGCGCGGACCTGTGCGCGCGAAACCGGCGCATCGGACTGCTGTGCAAACGACAGTGCGGGAACAGTGAGAGCAGCGGCAACAGCAAGGGCGGAAACGAGCGTCTTCATGATATTTAACTCCGATTCGGATGTCTGATGGTGCTGCCGTTCTTTTCTCAAGCAGCTTGAAACGGAGTTTAAAGACGGGCCTGATGAAGATCATTCTCTTATCTGTTGATTGATCTTTGTCGAGACGGGAATAATCGCCATGACGAGCTTTGCGCATCATGCAAAGTTTTAGCGCGATCCCTTTTGGGAGCAGCGTTTGAAGGCTAAAGAACTCCTTGGCTGCAAGCTTGAATAATGCTTTGTTGCATGACGTGTAAAGATTATTCTTCGAAGCGGTGCTTAATCGCCGGTCGGTGTCCCGCTAGACTCGCGACGCCCGCGTTCGTCGTCATAAATCGTTTAGCGCGCAAGCTGCAAGCCAATCGCCATCAAATACCCTGACCGTTCTGCCATAAACGGCGCAATCGCTCATTCCTCAGCAGAAATACTTCCGCATAAACCCTCGCAAGCGTTTGCGCAAATTGTTTTGTAAGCTTCAATTGTGTCATCGTAGCGAATGTTCTTGCCCGATCATGTCGGGCAATCCAACGATTCGAATAACGAACACTAAACGGGGCAAGCGGAACTTCGATGTGGATCGTCAGACTCGCGCTCAAGCGCCCGTACACCTTCATCGTCCTGTCGCTGCTTCTGCTGATCATCGGTCCGCTTGTCATCCTGCGTACCCCGACCGATATCTTTCCCAACATCGACATTCCGGTCGTCAGTGTCATCTGGTCCTATACGGGTCTGCCGCCCGATCAGATGGAACGCCGCATCACGCTGAATTACGAGCGCGGGCTGTCGGTGGCCGTGAATGACATCGAGCATATCGAGTCGGAATCCTTGCCCGGCATCGCTGTCATCCGCATCTACTTTCAGCCGGGTGCGAACGTCGATGAAGCCATCGCCGAGATCACCGCGCTCTCGCAAACGCAGTTGCGCTCGCTGCCGCCGGGCATCACGCCGCCAAACATCCTGCGCTTCAACGCCTCCACGGTGCCGATCCTGCGGCTCGCGCTGTCGTCGTCCGAACTCACCGAACAGCAGCTCTACGACTTCGGCAACAGCTTCCTGAAGACGCAGCTCGCGACCGTGCAGGGCGCATCCGTGCCGTTGCCGTATGGCGGCAAGCAGCGGCAGATCATGGTCGATATCGACTCGAACAAGCTGCAGGCGAAGAACCTCGCGCCGACCGACGTCGTCAATGCAATCAGCGCGCAGAACCTGATCCTGCCGACCGGCACCACAAAAATAGGTCCGCTGGAATATTCGGTCGGACTGAATGCGAGTCCGGGCTCGATCGAAGGCCTCAACGACATTCCCATCCGCACCGGCCCGGCCGGCACGATCTATATCCGCGACGTGGCACACGTGCGCGACGGCTTCCAGCCGCAGACCAACATCGTGCGCGTGGACGGCACGCGCGCATCGCTCCTCACGATCAACAAGAGCGGCAATGCATCGACGCTGGATATCGTCGCGCGCGTGAAGAACCTGCTGCCCACGTTGCGGGGCATGGTGCCCGAATCGCTGAAGATCGATCCGGTCGCGGACCAGTCGCTGTTCGTGCGCGCGTCGGTGTCGGGCGTGCTGCGGGAAGCGGTGATCGCGGCGGGACTCACCGCGCTGATGGTGCTGCTCTTCCTCGGCAGCTGGCGCGCCACGCTGATCATCGCGATCTCCATTCCGCTGTCGATGCTGACGTCGATCGTCGCGCTATCCGCGATCGGCCAGACCATCAACATCATGACGCTGGGCGGACTGGCGCTCGCCGTCGGCATTCTCGTCGATGATGCCACGGTCGCCATCGAGAACATCAGCCAGAACCTTGAACAAGGCAAGGCGCTGGAAGAAGCCATTCTCGATGGCGCGCAGCAGATCGCCGTGCCGACGCTCGTCTCGACGCTGTCCATCTGCATTGTCTTCATCCCGATGTTCCTGCTGACGGGCGTCGCGCATTATCTCTTCGTGCCGATGGCCGAAGCCGTGGTCTTCGCGATGCTGGCTTCGTACTTCTTTTCGCGCACACTGATCCCGACGCTCGCCAAGTACCTGCTGCGCCATCATGAACACATGGGCGGCGATGTCGAATCGATGAAGGGCTCACGCAACCCCTTCGTGCGCATCCATCTCGGCTTCGAGCGGCGCTTCGAGGCGGTGCGCGGCCGCTATCGACGTTTTCTCGAAGCGCAACTCGCGCATCCCGGACGTTTCGCTTCACTGTTCCTGCTGTGCTGTCTGCTGTCGCTCGGGCTTGCGCCGTTCCTCGGGCGCGACTTCTTCCCGTCCGTCGATTCCGGCGTGATCGCGCTGCACATGCGCACGAAGACCGGCACACGCATCGAGGAAACCGCGGCGCTGACCGATCGTGTCGATGCCCGTATCCGGCAACTGATTCCACGCGGCGAGGTCCGTTCGATCATCGACAACATGGGCCTGCCGGTATCGGGCATCAATCTCTCGTACAGCAACACGGGCACCATCAGCTCCGCGGATTCCGACGTGCTCATCAGCCTCAATGAGGATCACGCGCCGACCGAAGGCTATATCCGCGAACTGCGCAAGCGCCTGCCGCAGGAGTTTCCAGGCGTGGCGTTCTCGTTCCTGCCCGCCGATATCGTGAGCCAGATCCTCAACTTCGGCGTTCCCGCGCCGATCGATATCGCGATCACCGGGCGTGACGTGCATGCCAACCGCGCGCTCGCGAACCGCTTGCTCGAGAAGATCCGCCGCGTGCCGGGGCTCGTCGATGCGCGCATCCAGCAGCCTTCCGACCTGCCGTCGATCAATGTCGAAGTGGACCGCACGAAAGCCCTGCAAGCTGGCTTCACGCAGCGCGATGTCGCCAACAACGTGCTCATCACGCTCTCGGGCAGCCAGCAGACGACGCCCACGTTCTGGCTCAATCCCGTCAACGGCGTGAGCTATCAGGTGATCACGACAGCGCCGCAGTACGACATGAATTCGCTGCAGTCGGTGGCGAACATCCCGGTCACGTCGGCGAGCGGCAAGACGAATATTCTGGGCGCGCTTGCATCGCTGTCGCGTGGCGCGCGCGATGCCGTCGTGTATCACTACAACGCGCAGACCACCATCAATCTCTATGCGACCACCGAGCGGCGCGACCTCGGTGCGGTATCGGATGACGTGCAGCGCATCCTCGACGAAGCGCGCGGCGAGTTGCCCAAGGGCTCGTCGATCGAGATGCGCGGGCAGGTCGAAACCATGAACAGCTCGTTCTCGGGTCTCGCGTTCGGGCTCATCCTCGCGGTCGTGCTGGTCTATCTGCTGATCGTCGTGAACTTCCAGTCATGGCTCGATCCGTTCATCATCATCACGGCCTTGCCGGGCGCGCTGGCAGGCATCGTGTGGATGCTGTTCCTCACGCACACGACGCTCTCCATTCCCGCGTTGACGGGCGCGATCATGTGCATCGGCATCGCGACGGCCAACAGCATCCTCGTGGTGAGCTTCGCACGCGGTGCGCTTGCCGAACATGGCGATGCGCTGCGTTCCGCGCTGGAGGCAGGCTATACGCGCTTTCGTCCGGTGCTGATGACGGCCACCGCGATGATGATCGGCATGGTGCCGATGGCGATCGGACTCGGCGAAGGCGGCGAGCAGAACGCGCCGCTCGGGCGCGCGGTGATCGGCGGATTGATGGTGGGCACCATCGCGACGCTGTTCTTCGTGCCGGTCGTGTTCTCGATGATCTATCAGCGCATGGAAGCGCGCGGCAAGGGACCGGGCGCAACGGCGCGCGCGCCGCGCATTGAAACCAACGATCCGCAAGCGGAGTGAGCATGGAAGAGCAGGTGTCGCAACGATCCGACAAGCCGAAGCGCGGGCGCTGGTGGCTCGTGGCCGCGCTGGTGGTGATCGTCGCGCTCGTCGCGCAGGGCATCGTCTCGCGGCATGCGGCGCATGCGGAACTGGAGCGCGATGCGAGCGAGCACAGCGTGCAGACGGTCGAGGTAATCAAGCCGGCGCGCATGAAGGCCTCGCAGGACCTGGTGCTGGCGGGCGATATCCGCGCGTTCTCCGATGCTCCGATCTTCGCGCGCACCAACGGCTATCTGAAGCGCTGGACCGTGGACATCGGCACACGGGTGAAGAAGGGGCAGTTGCTCGCCGAGATCGATGCACCCGAGATCAACGACCAGCTGCGTCAGGCGCGCGCCGATGCGCAGACCGCGCGGGCCAACTATCTGCTCTCGAAGACCACGGCCGAGCGCTGGACGCAGATGCTCAAGAACAACTCGGTCTCGCGCCAGGAGACGGATGAGAAGAACGGCGACATGCTCGCCAAGGAAGCCGCGTTCAATGCCGCGCAAGCCAACGTGTCGCGGCTCGAACAGCTTGTGTCGTTCCAGAAGATCTATGCGCCTTTCGATGGCGTCGTGACCGCGCGAAACACGGATGTCGGGCAGCTGATCGATGCGGGCAGCGGTGCGGCAGGACGCGAGCTGTTCCACATTCAGGATGCGTCGGCGCTGCGGGTGTTCGTCGACGTGCCGCAGGCCTATGCGCGCATGGTGACGGTGGGGCTGCCTGCCGAGCTGCTGCTCAACGAAGATCGCAACCGCAAGTTCGAAGGCGTGACGGTGCGGACAGCCGGCGCCGTCGATCCGGTTGCACGCACGATGCGGGTCGAAGTCGATGTCAAGAACCCGACCGGCGAACTGCTTGCGGGCGCCTATGCGCAGGTGCGTTTCCGGCTGACGAGCGCGACGCCTGCGTACACGCTGCCGGGCAATGCCTTGCTGTTCCGTCCCGATGGCGTGCATGCCGCAAGCGTCGATGCCAACGATCGCGTCAAGCTGTTGCCGGTCACGCTCGGTACGGACTACGGCACGCGAGTGGCCATTGCAACGGGACTGAAGGGCGATGAACGCGTGATCGTGAATCCGCCGGATTCGATCATCGACGGGACTGCGGTGCGCATCGGCCGGACGCATGGCGGCGCGCCGCAGGGACCGCGCGGGGGCGCGGCGAAGCCGGAAGGAAGCGAGTCGTGACGCGGGCTGCATTCATTCTTCGGCGAGGCAGGCCGATCGCCTGGCTCGCAGCGGCCGTGCTGTCAGGGTGCGCGGCGGGTCCCAACTACGTCCGTCCGGACGTCGCGATGCCGGTTGCATACAAAACGCAAACTCCGTCGGACATTCCGGCAACGGCATCGGCATCGGCCACGCAGGACTGGAAACCCGCCCGGCCCGCCGACGCCACGCCGCGTGCGCCATGGTGGGAAGTCTATGGCGATCCGCAGTTGAACGCGCTCGAGGAACGCGTCGCCGGAGCGAATCAGACCGTGGCCGCAGCTGCGGCGCGCTATCGCAGGGCGCGTGCAACCGTGGCGCAGACCCGCTCGGCGTACTTCCCGACGATCACCACGAATGCGGCATTCAACCAGTCTCGCGCGTCATCCAACGTGCTGTACAAGTCGAGCGCGGGCGTGACGGTGCCGGACTATCTCGTCGACGCCCAGATCTCCTGGGAGCCTGACTTGTGGGGGCGCATCTCACGCGCCGTTGAAGGCGGCCGCGCCGAGGCGCAGGCGAGTGCGGCAGACCTCCAGGGCGCCATCCTGTCGATGCAGGCCGAACTCGCCACCAACTACTTCGATCTGCGCGGCACGGTGGAGGAAGAGCGGCTCCTGCAGGCGACGCTGCAGGCCTACGACAAGGCGCTGGCGCTGACTCGCGACCGCTTCGCAGGCGGCGTCGCGGCTGAGTCCGACGTGGCGCAGGCGGAGGAACAGCTTCGTTCGACGCAGGCGCAGTTGATCGACCTGGAGACGACGCGCGCGAGTCTCGTCAACGCGATCGCCATTCTCGTCGGCGAGCCGCCCTCGAGTTTCACGCTCGACGTCGATCCGCTCAACGAAGGGCATGCGCCTCGGCCATCGGCTGCGCTGAACGCGCTGCCGCTCAGCGTGCCCTCTGCCTTGCTCGAACGTCGGCCGGACATTGCGGCGGCGGAGCGGCGTGTCGCGGACGCGAATGCGCGCGTCGGCGTGGCCACGGCGGCGTTCTTTCCGAACCTGTTGCTCGCCGCGACGGGCGGACTGGAAGCCACTCACTTCAGTTCGTGGATCGAGGCGCCGAGCCGGTTCTGGTCGCTCGGGCCGCAGCTCGCGTTCACCGTACTCGATTTCGGCGGCCGCGCCGCAGCGCGCGATGCTGCGCGCGCCGCTTATGACGAGAGCGTCGCGGACTATCGGCAGACGGTGCTCTCGGCCTTCGGTCAGGTGGAGGACAACCTGAACGCGCTGGACGTGTTGCGCCGCGAGAGCGCCGCGCAACGCGATGCGGTCGACGCCGCGCAACGCGCGCTCTCGAAAGTGAGCAACCGCTATGAGAACGGCGCCATCACGTATCTGAGCGTGGTGGTGACGCAGGCAATCGTGTTGTCGGATCAACGGGCGGCGGTGCGCATCGAGCGGCGCAGGATGTCGGCGAGCGTCGCGCTGATCAAGGCGCTGGGCGGCGGCTGGAGCGCCGCCGAATTGCCGGACACGGACGAGTTATCGCGGCGCGAGTGATAAGGCATTTTGCATGCATTAGACCGGATGGAATCATGCATGCAAAGGGCAAAATGCCATGGGGCAGGAACGATGCGTCGCGATCAGCGCAACAGCGACGGGTTCTCAGGCCGGAGCCACTGCACTCGGCTCTTTGCCTTCCGCGCTCTGCATGCTGCGTCATGCATGCCGCATGAAGCATGCAAAATACCGCCTGGCATTCAGCATCAAGCATTCAAAACGCAAAACGCAAAACGCAAAACGCAAAACGCAAAACGCAAAACGCAAAACGCAAAACGCAAAACGCAAAACGCCGGATCCCTGATGATCTCAAGGACCCGGCGCTTCCTCACTTCTTATCCCTACGCCAACGCGACCACGCCGTTCGCCCCGCGCACCGTCTCTCAGTTCTTGCCCTTCGGCCTGCAAGTCATGAAGAACTGCGAGCTCATCCACCACGGCGCGATGGGCAGCGGACTGAGCTGAGTCGCATCGATCCGGAAGCGCTTGCTCACGACATCGCGCAATTCGCGGAAGTCGAAGCCCTTGTGCGTCGTGCGCGGATTCTCGGGCCGGCTCACGCGGATCCCGACCATCGCCTTGAAGAATTCAGCCGGCGAATACTCGGACTGCAACGAGCGGCTGCGGATCATCCAGTTCGAGACCTTCGGTCCAATCGCGAGTCCGTACATGATCGGCACCGAGATGACAAACGCGCCGTTCGGTTTGAGAATCCGCGAGGCGTCGTCGAGCAGGGCATCGAGCTCGTGATCGTAGAGATGTTCGCAGACCTCGAATGCAGTCAGCACATCCACGCTGTTGGCCGCCACGGACTTGAGCGACTCCGCGTACTTGATCTCCGGAAACGCCGGCGCCATGAACATGTCATGACCGATAAGCGTCACGTCCGGACGCGTTTCGCCGAGGGCATGCAGGAACAGCCCCGGTCCCGCGCCGAAATCCGCGACCGTGCCGCGCTCCGGGCACAATTCGCTGACCAGATTGATCGCCATCGACATTCTCGTGCGATGGGCGAAACGAGCGAGCGGATTGCCTGAATTGACGGTTTGTTCTTCGTATGAAATCTCGCGCATCAAAAACTCCCCACGTGGTTTTATCGGCCTGATGCTCCGGTGGCGCGCCGCGATATTCACTGTTCGTTCCGGGCGATAGTGCCGGGACTCGCTGCCCCGCGCAATCGGCCACGATAGCCGTTGACCGCCGAACTCAAGCCGCCTGCCGCCATGCCGTCGAGTGAGCCGGCGCGGTCGCATCGCACCCTGCATCAAGGCGCTTTCAAGACGTGGAGACTACAGGAAGAGCCACGCGCCGCATGCGATGAGCGCCACACTCCAGAGCCAATCGATGTTGATCCAGCCGCTGCGCAGAAAGCCCAGGCCGCCGCGCGCCTGCACCGACATCGCGATCATCGAGATCAGCGCGATCACGGCGAGCATCGCGCCGGTGTGCACGAACAGTGCGAGCGCGCCCGCTTCGTAGGCCCCTTCGGAGATCCCGCCGGTGCAAAGCGGCAGCAGCGCGGGCACGAGCATTAGCCCGGCGCCGTGCGCGCTCGACATCACGAACGACCAGAGTGCGAGCCCGGCAAGCCCAGTGCGCATCCCGACCGTCGGTCTCCCGCGATGTCCGCGCCAGGCACGCCACACGCCCCAGCCAATAAGCACCGCACCGCAGCCGCGCGCGAGCACGTCGTGGCCCACCGCCATGCCGAGCGTGAGCGCACCCGCCAGCACCAGTGCGACCGAGGCGGCATGCCCGAGCGCGATCGGCACGAGCGACACCAGCGCGACACGCCGGCTTCGCGCATAGAGGCCGAGCGCGACGGCGAAGAGCCATCCCATGGCGGGATTGAGCCCGTGGAAGGCGCCGAGGCTCGCAGCCGTGAGCAGCAGCGCGGGCGAGGCAGGATCCATGCGGGCGGCTCGCGGCGCGTCAGGGGTAGCAGAACGAGTCCGACGAGCAATCGCCGCCTTGCAGCCGGATCTGATGCGGCCGATGTCCCTTCGGCCAGTCGATGAAGAACTTCTCGTCGACGGACAACCCGCCATCCGCGCCGGCATCGAGCTTGACCATCCAGCCGTCGATGCCTTCGGGATAGAACTGCGCATCCACCGCGCCGTACAGCGAGTTCGTGAAGTACACCCGACGGCCGTCGCGGCTCACTTCGACCATCTGCGGGCCGCCGTTCAGCGCGCCGTTGGCCGCGCCCGGATGGGTCGCGCGAGACACCACGCCGCCGATGCGCACCTTGCCCGTCAGCTTCGGCGCGAACGGATCGGACACGTCGTACTGCAGCATGTCGCCGGTGCCCCAGCAGGACACGTAGAGGAAGCGGTCGTCCATCGACAGATCGATGTCCGAGACGAGCGGCGGCACCGCATTGAAGCCTTTTAGCAAGGGCGGAAGCTGATCGGCGTCGGCGGGCTCGGCTGGAATATCGATGATCTTCCTGACCGCCCACTTGTCCTTGTCGCGGTACCAGGTCCAGATCGACGACGACAGATCCTTCAGACTGATCACGCAATTGACGAAGCCGTAGGCCTTGGTCGGATCATGCGCGGGACGCAGTTCGAAGACGAGCTGATACTCGTCGCCGAAATCGATCTCCTGAATATGCTTGCGCTTCGTGAAGTCCCAGAAATGCAGCTTGCGGCCGTACTTCGCGCCCAGCAGCAGATCGGGCACGAGGCCGTTCTCGAAGGTGTCCGGCGTGCCCCATTCGCTCGTGACCATGGTGTCATAACCGAGATGCCACCAGCCGTCGTAGGCAAGCTGCTGCGGGCCGCGGTCGACTTCCCAGCGGCCGAGCGGATCGAAGCTCTGCTGGTCGAGCATCAGCACGCCGCCGGGCGCCTGGCCCAGGGCGTTGCCAAGCGCCGTGATATAGATTCCGCCCGGCCCGCAATGCACGGTGTGCGGCCGCGTATAACCGGTTTTTTCGGCGAGTTCCGCAGGCTCGATCGTCTTCACGATGACGGGCTTCTTCGGATCCGGCTTCGTATCGATGATATGGATGCGCGATGAACGCAGCCCCGGCACCACCAGATAGCGCCGCTCCATATGGGGATGCGGCGCATTGGGACACAGACAGGATGAACACGCGTTCCAGCCGAAATGATGCAGCTCGTCGCCGGTATCGGGCATGGCGATTTCGCCGACGATCTTCGTATAGTCCGGCGAATCCGGATCGACATCCACCACAGCGATCTTGTCGGGTGCGCGGCGCTCGGGGTCGAAGGTCGCCACGTACGCGAGCGTCTCGCGCGGCGCCTTCGCTGCAAGACGCGGGGAAGGGTAGAAGCTCGGATCCGGTTTCCATGTGGCCATGTGCCTCTCCAGTCATCGGTTCGCCTGCCAAGCACTATAGGACACAAGCGCTTGACGTGCTCCCGGCCACGCGGGCCGCCTGGGTGAAGAAGTCGGACCGGCAAGCGCATCGCGGCCTAGAATGCTAGGTATCGTCCCTTGACCGACGGGAGATTGCAATGACCGAGCCGATGATCAGCGTGATGGCGGGAGTGCTTCTGTTGTTGTGCATCGCGGCGGTGCTCGTGATGAATCGCCGGCATCCGCATATTCATACGCCGCGGCCGCGCTGGCTGGATTCACATCCGCAGCGCGACTGGCTGCACCGACATTGAGCGTGCAGTGCAGCATGCAGCGCGCCGGCATGGCCCGCTGCCGTATGCATGAAATGAAGTGAAGGGTTCGTGTGAAACGCCGATCAGCGGCGCGGGCCTTTCATCGCTTCGGCTTCCATGGCGGCATGCCATTCCTCGCTGTTCTCGATCGGATCCATGCCCTCGTCGATGAATGCCGATGCCCGTTCCGCCACGCCGCGCGTTTCCTCTTCCGTTTCCTCGTCGGCGAAGATGTCGTCGTCGGGAGGCGGCTCCAGCATGTCCTGCAGCATTGCCTCCAGTTCGGGCGTTTCCCACGGTTCGCCGCGCTGCTTTCGCTTCTTGATGTAGTGCCGGATCTCGGCGTCCTGCTCGGGCGTCAGCGGTAGTCCGCGAAAGGTGCGGTTGCCGTCGAAGTCACTCATGATCGCTCCTTGCACACTCAGCCTGTCATCGGTTTTCAGGCGTCCCTAGTGTAACGCCGGTCGTGCCGCCCACGTCGTTCGCGCTCGGTTTAAAACGCAGGAGCGCGCTTGGTTAGGGCTTCACGAACTTGAGCGTCATCCGGTCCGATTCGCCGATCCCGGCATAACGCGCGCGGTCGACATCGCCTCCCTTGAAGGTCGGCGGCAACGACCATACGCCGTGGGGATAATCCTTCGTGTCGCGCGGATTGGCATTGATCTCGCTGCGTCCGGCGAGCACGAAGCCCGCGGCGGTTGCACGTTCGATCACGAACACCTCGGTCACATAACCCGTATCGATCATCTGCTGCACGCTCGTTCCCGGCCGCGCGCGATGTTCCTCGACGCCCAGTTCGCCGCCATGCTGGAGGGCATCGTAGAAGGCCTTGAAGTTGGCATCGACCTGTGCGTCCTTGATCCAGTTATGGATGTTGCGGAACGTGAGCACGCGTGCAAACCGTTCATGCGCGTCGAAGCCGATGAAACGGCCCGCGTGCAGCGTGCCCACCTTCACGTTGCCATAGAGCGCGGGCGTGGCGGCGAGCTTGCGAAGGTAGGCGGCATCGGTGTCGCTGTCCTCGGCGGCGAGATCCGCGGACGTGCTGAGATACTGCGCCTCGTAGAGCTGCCCCGCATCGTGCAGATACGGCGCGAGTATGTCCGTGTACCATCCGCCGCCCGGCGCAATCTCCAGCACCGCTTGCGTCGGAGCAAGATCGAAGAATTGCAACGTCTCTTTCGGATGCCGGTACACATCGCGCGCACGTGCCTTGTCGCTGCGTTGCGGGCCGGCGATCGCGGCATCGAGCGATGTCGTGGCCGCGGCCTGCGAAGCGGCAGGCGCGCTGGATGACGATGCAGCGCATCCGCTCAGCACGAGCGCAGAGAAGACAGTGGCAAGCGCGACGGCGCGCGCACGGTGCAGACGGGCAGTATCCATGGGATTGAAAGCGTGACGGGGAAGGGGACACCATACGCGTTTCCGCCCGAGCCTGCTGCGCGCCGGAGACGTCGTATAGAATGGCGCCCCCGATTGCCCGCAATCGCCCTCATCGATATTCCGCGCCATGTGGTTCAAGAATCTCCAGCTTCACCGTCTTCCCGCTCACTGGTCCGTCACGCCGCAACAACTGCAGCAATGGCTCGCGCCGCTCGCGTTCAGCGCGGCGTCGAGCATCGAGAACGAACGGCGCGGCTGGGTCGCGCCGCGCGGCGACGGCGAACTCGTCTATGCGACGAACCGCCAGATGCTCATCGTGTATCGCGCGGAAAAGAAGTTGTTGCCGTCGTCGGTCGTCACGCAGTTCGTCAAGGAACGCGCGGCCGAACTCGAAGAGCAGCAGGGCTTCAAGCCCGGCCGCAAGCAAATGAAGGAACTGAAGGAGCAGGTCACCGACGAACTGCTGCCGCGCGCCTTCAGCATTCGCCGCGATACGCGCGTGTGGATCGATCCGGTCAACGGCTGGCTCGCGATCGATTCGGCCTCCGCCACGGTGTGCGACGACATCATCGGTCTGCTGGTCAAGTCGGTGACTGATTTGCCGCTCGCGAGCGTGCGCACCGCGCGTTCACCGGTATCCGCGATGACCGAGTGGCTCCTGTCGGGCGACGCGCCCGGCGGCTTCACGCTCGATCGCGATACCGAACTGCGCTCGACCGGCGAAGGCAACGCGACGGTCCGTTATGTCGGACATGCGCTCGAAACGGAGGACATGCGCCGTCACATCGAAGCGGGCAAGCAGTGCATGCGGCTGGCCATGACGTGGGATGACCGCGTGTCGTTCGTGCTGACGCCGTCGCTGACGCTGAAGCGCGTGACCGCGCTCGACGTCATCAAGGAAGCCGCCGATCCCACCGCCGCCAACGACGACGAACGCTTCGAGTCCGATTTCATCCTGATGACGGGCGAACTCGCGCGCATGCTCTCGGCCATCACCGAGGCGCTGGGCGGCGAAGAGGACTTGCGCGCGGCGGCCTGATGCTACCGTTTCGGCTTCACGCCGATGCCGAAGCCGAAGCCGAAGCCGAAGCAAACGCGTAGCCGTTCTTGCCGTTGCGCTTGACGGTGTACATGGTGTCGTCGGCGGCGGCGACGAGGCGCCAGTAATCGTCGACGCGGTCCGGATAGCTGGCGATGCCGATGCTCGCGCGCACGAGCGACAAGCCCATCTGCGTATCGGTCTCGTGCACGCACGCGATGATGCGCTGTGCGATGGCGGCCAGTTCGCTGTCGCTCGAAAACGACTGCACCAGCAGCGCGAACTCGTCGCCGCCAATACGCGCCACCATGTCGCTGCCACGCACCGTCTGGCGAAAGCGGCGCGATACCGCGATCAGGAATTCATCGCCGATACGGTGGCCGCGCGTGTCGTTGACCCGCTTGAACCCGTCCAGGTCGATATACAGCACCGCAATGCGTCCATTGCCGGCCGCGCGTTCGCTGGCCGCTTCCTCCAGCGCGGCAAACAGCTTGCGGCGGTTCGGCAGGCCGGTCATCGGATCGTGCAGCGAGGCCTGCTCGAATTCGTTCGAGAGGCCGACCAGTTGCCGGTTGCGCTTGGCATACATGCCGAGCGCGGTGATCAGCACGCCAAACACGATGGCCGAGAGCGCGATCAGCGTATGCGACACGCTCAGGATGCGCGCGCGCACGTCCGCGCTCGTGCGGTCGCGTTCGGTGCGCCAGTAGGCGTAGGTGGAATCGAGCGCGCTGCTGGCTTCGCCGAGCGCTGCCGACGGCGCCAGCACGGACGCGGGCAGCGCCGGCGCCGGCTCCGGACTCGATGAGATCAGCGCATGCAGCGCCGCCAGCCGCGCGGCGAGTTCGATGCGTGCTTCGCGATAAGCCGTGCGATGCGGGTCGCCGACGGGCGCATCCTGCAGGGACAATGCGGTCGCACGGGCCGCGCCCGCGCGTTCGACTGCCTCGAGCACGAGCCCCACGTATTCCTGCTGAAGCTGCGCGGAGAAGATCGCGCGCACCTGAAACGCCAGGAACAGCAGACCCATCAGAAGACACAGCAGCGCGGCGCCCGCGAGCGGCGCCGGGCCTCGCGCACGCGCCCGCCGGAACGCGTGTTCGAGCACGCGCCGCGAACGCATCGCGAGGGTCTCATCAGGGACGGGAATACTCCTCTCGCTGACGGGTCGGAACATTGTGTCGATAGCTCACTCGATGAAAGAACGCGCCGACGCGGGCAAACAATCCACCCTCGGGCTTGGCATGCGCGGTGTGCCGGCGCGCCGCGCCGGCCTGATTGGCCTGCGGCGTGCGATTGCTGGTCTGGGCCGTCTGCTGGACCGCGGCGCCGTTGGCGCGGCGCGTCGTCGCGGCGGTCTGTGCGGGCGCGGTGCCTCGGGGTGTCGCGGCAAGCGCGGTGGCCGTCGCGAGTTCCGTGGTGCCGACCGCATCCTGTGAATGGTCGTCGTCGGCGGCTGCAGCGACGGTCGTCGGCGCATCCGTGGACGGCGAGGCCGTGTCGAGCGGCGTCGCCGTCACGTTCGCCGAGGCATCGCCGCTCGTGTTGCCCACATACACCGCGGGCGCGGCTCCGGGCGCCTCCACGACACCCGCCGACTGCGTTTGCGCGGCGATCACCGGCTGCTCGATGCCGAGCGTCTTGCGCGCGCTCGCCATCGCTTCGGCATAAACGCGCTGATCGTGGTTGAACCACATGCCGTAGCCCACGGTGCCCAGCACGCCGATGCCGAGCGCACTCGCGGATGCCATCCACAGCGCCAGCCGCCCGAAGCGCAACGGCGCGCGCACGGGCGCAGGTTCATCGCCGAAGTCGGGCTCCGGCGGCGGCAGGTTGATGACGCTTGGATCGTTCGCCGGGCCGGGATGGGCCTCGAAACGCTCCTCGGGGGGTAGCTCAGCATGGTGAGGCATGTCAGCACTCTCCAGAACGTATGGGTCGGACGGCGGGCGCATGGCAGCGCGCACGCCCGGTCAGGCAGCCGCACGGGACGACGGGCACTCGCACCGGAATCAGCCGAAGCAGGAACGGTGCGGCCATCGCCCGGTTCAGCGCAGATGACTCATGCGCGGAACGCGGCATCGCCGGGCCGGCCGCTCCGGCCGGCGCTCTTTGGGCCGATCAATACAACTGCCGTCCGATGTCACCATGAATCCGGCGGCATCGGACAGTCGAACATGTGGCGGAAGGTGTCGCGCGTGAGCGGACCGACGAATTCGACATCCCCGGCAAGCCCCTTGCGCAGGGGCGTCCCGCATCGCGCGACACGACAACGAAGTATCTCCAACAATCTACATAGCAGGCTTCGTTCCAGCCCCAAAAATGGAGTGCTCCGCATACCTCATTCTTCAGAGGACCAAGCCGGGCGTATGTGAGCTGGCGCACATACGAATCGTGCGGCTCGCGGGCTTCACGGAACGCATGGGCATTCGTGGCCTGGAATTGTTAAAAGTTCACATGGATTCTCGAAGTTTCACCATTCGGGATGACCTTAACGGTCAGCTTTCAGCTTTCGTCGAGTCATCACGACGAGCGCGATGCCGCCGAGTGTGGCAATCGAACTCGTCACGAGCCGCGCGCCGAGCGTTTCGCCGAGCAGCAGCACGCCGCCGACCGCCGTGATGACCGGTACGCTCAGTTGCACGGTGGCGGCCGTCGCGGGCTTGAGGCCTTTCAGCGCGGCATACCAGACGACATAGCCAAGGCCGGAGGTCAGCGCACCGGAGGCCGCGGCATAGCCGAAGCCGGCGGCATCGAAGCGGGCCTGCTGGGCCGCGAACGCTGCGATGGAAACCGCCGCCGCGAACGGCAGCGCGCGCAGGAAGTTGCCGGCGGTGGCCGCGACCGGATCGGCGAGGCCGCGCCCGCGCAGCGAGTACACGCCCCAGCCGACACCCGCCGCGATCATGAGCGCCGATGACAGCGGGTCCGGCGCCGTCAGTCCCGGCAGCACGAGCCAGACGAGCCCGGCGAGCGCGAGCAATAGCCCGAGCCATTGCGCGGGTGCGAGCCGCTCTCCCGTCGCTAGGCCGTAGCCGATCATCGTCGCCTGCACGGCGCCGAACAAGAGCAGCGCGCCGGTGCCGGCCGGCAGCCGCACATACGCATAGGAAAACATCGCGGCATAGACGATCAGCGCGAGCGCGGACATCCAGCTGCCGGCGGCTGGCGCTTCGGCGTGCCGGTCACGGCCGCGCGCCAACAGGAGCGCCGCGAGCAACAGCGCCGCCGACGCGATGCGCACCAGCGTGAAGGTGGCCGCGTCGATCTGCGTGCCCTTCAGCGCGAGCCGGCACAGCAGCGAGTTGCCGGCAAAGGCGAGCATCGCGCTGCACGTCAAGAGGGCCACGCGCGCGTTCGGTGACGAGCGTGACGAGCGCGCGCGGGAGGCGGCATCGGAACGGGGCTTGGACATCGGCGGCACGGAGGACGGGGCGCTTCACTGTAGCGCACGCATGCTCAATCCGTTCAGTCCGTCGTGAAGCCTTGCGGCGGGGTATCGGCTTCGTGGCCGAAGCGCTCGAATTCGGAGATGACCTGGGCGCCGAACAGCAGCAGCGTCGCCAGCGCTTCGAGACTGAACAGCACGACGATCGACGTCGTCAGCGAGCCGTAGACCACGCTGACCTGCGAGAGCGTCGCGAAGTACCACACCAGCACGTGCCGTGTGATTTCCCACAACACGGCCGCGACGACGCTGCCGAGCAGCGCCAGCCGCAGCGAAGGGCGTCCGACCGGCATCACGAGATAGATCGACGTGAGCACGAAGACTTCGCCCGCGAAGCCGAGCAGATAGAGCAGCAGCCGCGACACGCCCTTGAGCGACACCTCGATGCCGAGCAGATCGATGGAGTTGCTGCCCATCGCCTGGAGTCCGTTGGAGACGAACGTGACAATCAGCATGCCGACGCCCAGGAACAGGATGTAGCAATACGGCAGCAGGGCGGAGAGCAGGAAGTGGCGCCGGCGGATGGCGACGCGATGCACGAAGATCACCGACATCGCGTTTTCCAGCACGGTGAAGGCGAGGGAGCTGAAGAAGATCATCGTGACGAGCAGCACCCAGCCGAGCACCGCGCGATGTGCGAGGAAATTGGCCAGTTCGCGCACGATTGCACGCGCCTGTCCCGGCACGAGCCATTCGAGCAGATGAGCGAGGGTGTCGAGCAATTCCTGCTGTCCGACGAAACGCGACAGCACGATGACGATCAGGATCAGCAGCGGGACGATGGAGAGCAGCGCGTAATACGCCACCGCGCCCGCCAGCAGAACGCCCTGGTTAGCGCGGAAGGCCTTCAGCGTACGCAGCGCGAAACCAAACGGATGACGCGCGACACTACGTACTTGCGGGCCCAGTACCGGGCCGAGAATCCGGGACATGCCACCTCCGCGCGGCGCGCACTGCGCATCCTTGGCGAAAGAGCAAGTTCCACGCCTATGGCAAAGGCTTAAGCGCGTTCAGCTTGTCCGGCGTGCTTCGCTGCGTGCCGCGGCCTGCTGCGCGGCTTCTTCGAAAGCGAGATCGAGGAGGGTATCGACGTCTTCAGCGGGCAGTTCGGTGGCGTCGATATTACGCAGGCGGCAGAACAGCGCCAGCGCTTCGGCGGCGGCGGAGAAGGCGTTGTTCATGTCGCGGGAGGGGAGGCGTCTTTTTCTCATGGTGTGCATAACGGCAAGGGCACGATCGGACTTTAACGCGGTGAAAGCTATGGTAAGCACCGTCGATGTCCGTTCACCTTCGCCAGTGGATGAACTACTCTTGCCCTTGAGCCGTGCCCCGATTTATGTCCCGATTGTTGCCCCGAGCAGTTCGACAGTCCGCTTCCGTATCGGTCCAGGAGGACGCCATGTCAGCCACCCCTGCAAGCTCCGCCCATGCCGCGCTGCCCGGCGCCGACACCGAGATCGTCAATCCCGACGAGCGGCTCTACAACCACGACCTCGCGCCCGTGCCGCGCTCGAAGCGCACCTGGAACGGCTACAGCATCTTCGCGATGTGGATGTCGGACGTGCACAGCGTCGGCGGCTATACGTTTGCCGCAAGCCTGTTCCTGCTCGGCATCTCCGGCTGGCAAGTGCTGCTCGCGCTGACCATCGGCATCCTGGTCGTGTATGTGCTGATGAACTGGGTCGGCAAGCCGAGCCTCGTCCACGGCATACCGTTCCCCGTGATGGCCCGCGTCTCGATGGGCGTGATGGGCGCCAATCTCGCGGCGCTGATTCGCGGCGTGGTGGGCATCGTGTGGTATGGCGTGCAGACCTACTTCGCTTCGAAGGCCGTGGCCACGCTGCTGCTGTTGTTCGTGCCGTCGGTGGCCGCGTGGCGCGACACCAGCTTTCTCAGGCTCGACATGCTCGGCTGGGTGAGCTTCCTCTTCATGTGGCTCCTGCAGCTCATCATCTTCCAGCGCGGCATGGAGATCATCCGCAAGTTCATCGACTTCTGCGGGCCGGCGGTGTATGTCGTGATGTTCGTGCTGATGGGCTGGATCCTCTATCACGCCGGTCTCGGCAGTCTCAATCTCACGCTGTCGGGCAAGGTCCTGTCCGGCGACGAACAACTCCACGCGATGATCAACGCCACCCTGCTCGTGGTGAGCTACTTCGCGGCGCTGCTGCTGAACTTCGGCGACTTCTCGCGCTTCGCCAAGAGCGAGCGGCAGATGAAGGTCGGCAATTTCCTGGGCCTGCCGTTCAACTTCGTCGCGTTCGCCATCATCACGGTGATCGTCACCGCGGGCAGCGAGAAGGTCTTCGGCACGATGATCATGGACCCGGTCGAGATCGTCTCGCGCATCGAGAACAAGGTGTGGGTCGCGATCGGCAGCATCACTTTCATCATCGCGACGATGGGCATCAACATCGTCGCCAACTTCGTCTCGCCGGCCTACGACATCGCCAATCTGTTTCCGAAGCACGTGGACTTCAAGAAGGGCGGGCTGATCGCGTCGGTGCTCGCGGTGATGGTGTGTCCGTGGATCTTCGTCGACAGCCCCAAGGCCATCACCATCTTCGTGTCGGTGTTCGGCGCGGTGCTTGCGCCGATGTACGGCGTCATGATGTCCGACTATTACCTCATCAAGCGCCAGCAGGTGCAGACCGCCGATCTCTACACGATGCAGCCCGGCGGACGCTTCCACTATGACGGCGGCTGGAACAAGGTCGGGCTGGCGGCGCTGGTGTTGTCGGGGATCGTGTCGGTCGGCTGGGAGCTCTCGACGCAGATGCTCAAGCTCCTGCCGCCCAACAATCTCGGCTGGCTGATCGGCGCGGCGGCGGGCGCGCTGCTCTATGTGCTGTTCATGCGCCTCGCCCATCGCACATGAGCGCACCTGATCCGTCTCACTTGATCCATTTGCGCACGTCCTGCTCCCAGTCGGGCTGGCCGCAGTTCGGCGGGTTTTCCGGCCCGAGCACGGTGATATAGCTCTTCGTCTTCATGCACGCCTCATAGGCGCGGATCTGCGTGCAGCGGCCTGCGCCGGCCTGCTTCGCGGCGGCCTTGCAGGCGGACATCGCGCTGTCCATGCCGGTGAAATCGGCGTCGCCGCTGTCGTTCCAGGGCGGCGGGCTGGCCGTCGCCGAGAATTCGACCGGCGTGCTGCACGCGGCGAGCAGCAGCGCGGCAGCGGCGGGGAGAAGGCACGAGTGGACGAGTCGGTTCATCATCGTTGGAACTCCGGTTTTAAGCTCTTGTTGAAGGCGCGTGATCCGCCGCCTATTATTCCCCGCTGTCGCGACGTGCGTCGGCTTTTTGTTCGAGCCGCTGCGCGCGTGAGCCATTGGCCTGTTCACCTCACTCTGGAGCATTGGATGAAAGCCGTGCTGCTTGCCCGTGTCCTGTCGTCGTGCCTGGTCATTGCCGCCTGCGCGGCGTTCGCGCCGTCCGCGTCCGCCGAGAATGTCTCGTTCGGCCCCGACCAGTTGTGCGGGCTGCACAGCGCGCGTCCCGACCAGCCGCCCGCAGCGAAACAGGGCACGGTGCAGGGCCGCAACGGGCCGATCGGCTATGCGCGGTTCGGACACGGCAGGCCGCTGCTCCTGATCACCGGCTATCGCGCGACGCTCGGCGAATGGAACGCGTATTTTCTCGGCGAACTGGCGAAGCATCGCGACGTGATCGTCTTCGACAATCGCGGCATCGGCGGTTCGACGATCGTCGCCGGACACTACGGCGCCGATTACTCGATCCGCGACATGGCCGCCGATGCCGCCGATGTCATCGCGGGCCTGAAGCTGTCGCAGGTCGATGTGGTCGGCTGGTCGATGGGCGGCATGATCGCGCAGCAGCTCGCACTCGATGCGCGCGACAGGGTCGCCTCGCTCACGCTGATTGCCACCGCGCCGCCCGGGCCCGACGCGGTGCCGACGCCGCCCGAAGTGCTCTCGGTCCTGTCGGGCGGGGGCAAGGACGCCTTTGCGCGCATCATGGGCGTGCTGTTTCCCGCCGACGCGGTGGCGGATGCGTCGCGCTGCTTCGTCGGCGACATGTTCGCGCCGACGGGGTACAAGGGCCGGCCGGTGCCAGACGCGGTCGCGGTGCAGCAGGACCGGGCGATGCAGGGCTGGTTCGCCGATCACACCGCCGCCGCGGCGTTGCGGCGTTCGCCGGTGCGCACGCTGATCATCGAGGGCGCGGACGACGCGGTGCTGCCCGACGCCAATGGCCGGGCGCTCGAGCAGTTGATTCCGCGTTCGCGGCTCGACGTCGTGGCGGATGCCGGGCACGCGCTGATGTTCCAGTATCCGCTGGAGCTGGCGCGGCATGTGGATGCGTTCGTCGGACGGTGAAGGGCGCGGGTCGGGCGACGAATTGAGACGCCCGAGCAGACCAACGATCCTCCGCGACATTCAACCCGGAGCGCCGCGCTCCTAAGCTCTCTCCATCGACTTCCAGGAGAAGAGCAATGAACAGCAACAGCAACATCAACATCGCAACACCCCGGCCCGCGCCGATGCCGGTAGCGTTCTTCGGTATCCCGGTCGGCGCGCTGGCCTTCGCGGGCGCGTGGCGCGCGGCCGCACGCGTCTGGACGATTCCCGATGTCATCCCGGCATTCCTCACCGCCGCCGCGCTTGCCGTCCTGCTGGTGGTTCTGGTCGCCTACGCCCGCACCTGGCGCGTCGCGCGCGCGGCGGCGCTCGCCGAATTGCAGCATCCGGTGCAGTCCTCGTTCGCGGCGCTCGTGCCGGTGTCCGCGCTGCTTGCCGCGCAAGCGGTGCAGGTCTATTCACGCGATCTCGCCATCGCGCTCTTCACGCTGGGCGTGATCGCGCAGCTCGCGCTCGGGGTCTGGCTGCACGGACGATTCTGGCAAGGCGGCCGCAAGCCCGAACTGAGCACGCCCGCCATCTACCTGCCGACCGTCGCGCCGAGCTTCGTCGCCGGCACGGCTGCCGCGAGACTCGGCTTCACGCAACTCGGCGCGCTGTTCTTCGGCGCAGGCGTGTTTTCCTGGATAGCGATCGAATCCATCGTGCTGCATCGCGCCGCCGTGCATGAACCCTTGCCGGAAGCAATGCGCCCGAGTCTGGGAATCCAGTTGGCGCCGCCCGTCGTCGGCGGTGTGAGTTATCTCGCGATCACGCACGGCGTACCCGATGTGTTCGCCTGGATGCTGCTCGGCTACGGGCTCTATCAGGCCTTGCTGCTGATCCGGCTGGTTCCGTGGATCCGTCAGCGCGGCTTCACGCCCGCCTACTGGGCCGTGAGCTTCGGCGCCGCCGCCTTGCCGACCCTCATGCTGCGCATGCTCGAACGCGGCGCCACGGGACCGCTCGAATG
The DNA here is from genome assembly GCF_031451215.1 of Caballeronia sp. LZ034LL. NCBI lineage: Bacteria > Pseudomonadati > Pseudomonadota > Betaproteobacteria > Burkholderiales > Burkholderiaceae > Caballeronia > Caballeronia sp. LZ034LL. The sequence continues at coordinate 1,565,359 of NZ_JARUXR010000001.1, read as the reverse complement.
GCTCGCGCCGGTCGCCTTCGTGCTGTCGAATGTGGTGATCGGACTGCTGATTGCGGGGACGGTGCGGGCCATCGTGCGCGGCGAACTGTTGCCCGTGCCCGCTGGCGTCAGCAGCCCGGCCCGGCCGATCAACAACCGTGCCGCCGCTCTCCCGCACTGAACGCGGCGACGCGCATCACAGTTCCAGCACCTCGCCCGCGCGCAGCGCACGCAATGCGAGGTCCGGCAACGCGGCGCGCAGTTCATCGAGAATCTGCGCGCCGTGCGGCGGTTTCAGATGCGAAATCAGCAGTTCGGCTCGGAGACCAATGCCGCGCAGATCGTCGGCGAGCAGGCTCGGGCAATAGTGATGCGCGATGCGCGCCAAGTCGATCTGCGCATCGGAAAACGCCGTCTCGACGATCACGTAACGCAAGCCCGGAAGCATGCGCACGGCGGACCAGAACGCGGTATGCGTCGTCGTGTCGCCGCTGAAGGCGAGGCTCGCAGCGGCGCCCGTCAACGCGAAGCCGGTGGACGGCACCGTATGGCAGGCGGGCAGGGCGGTCACGGTGCGCCCGTCGAGCACCACGCGCCCGCCCGCTTCCAGCGCTTCGAAACGCACCGCGGGCGCCGCCGCCGATGGAATCCGCGTGAAGTCCGGCCAGATAAGATTGTTGAAGATGTGGGCGTGCAGGATGTCGAGCGTCGCGCGGCTCGCATGCACGGTGACGGGCGCGCTGCGCGCTTCGCCGACGGCATCGATCATCAGCGGCAGATACGCGATGTGATCCAGATGCGAATGCGTGAGGAACACGTGATCGATGCGTGCGAGAGCGTCGTCGGCGAGCACGGCGACGCCGGTGCCCGCATCGATCAGCAGATCGTCGTCCACGAGCAGCGCCGTGGTGCCACCCGGATCGTGGTCGGAGCCAATACCACCGCCACCGCCACCGCCGCCATTGATCGCACCGCTACAGCCGAGTACCCGAACTTTCATGATGCGGCCCAGTTGAAGACTGCAGGAAATCACTTCGTATCGAATGCGCTGACGCAGTCCCAGTCAGCAGGCAGCTCGGCGCCCCGCAGCGTCTCGACCCGCTTGCGATACAGCGCATACAGCTGCTGCCCGGGATACTGCGCCGCCAGCGCATCGAGCCGCGCCTGCGCCGCGTCCCACTCGCGCGCGCGGTAATGCGACAGCGCCGCGTGCCAGCGCGCGAGCGCTTCGGCGCCATGCTGCGGCGGCTGCGGCTCGAACACGGCGATCGGTGCCACGCGGCCCCGCACGCGCACGCGGTCCAGCTCGCGGAACACGACATCGGGCACCTGCGCGCGCGTCGCCTCGCCGACGATGATGTCGATGTCGAAACGCCGCGTCAGGCCCTCGAGCCGCGCCGCGACGTTCACCGCATCGCCCATCACCGTATAGGCCTTGCGCACCGGCGAGCCCATGTCGCCGACCGTCATCGGCCCGGTATTGATGCCGATGCCGATCCACAGCGTCGGCCAGCCGCGCGCGCTCAGCGTGCGGTTCAGTTCCACCAGCGCCGCACGCATGCCGAGCGCCGCCGCCACCGCGTGACGCGCGTGCGCCGGGTCGTCGACGGGCGCGCCCCAGAAGCTCATGATCGCATCGCCCATGTACTTGTCGAGCGTGCCGCGATGCGCGCGGATCACCTCGGTCATGGTGCCGAGATACTCGTTCATCAGGCGCGCGAGCGCTTCCGGCTCCAGCGTCTCGGCGATGGCCGTGAAGCCCAGCACGTCGCAGAACAGCACCGTCAGTTCGGCGCGGCGTCCCGCCATGCTGTAGTCCTCCGGATGCCTGCTCATTTCCTCGACCAGTTCGGGCGGCACGTACTGGCCGAACAGCGCGGCGAAGCGGCGTTTCGCGCGCGCCTCCACAAAATAGCCATACGACATGTTGAGCGCATGGAGCGCGACGATGGCGAGCAGCAGCGAGCCCATCGGAATGAACCAGTTGAGGCGCGCGAACGCATAGAGATCGGCGGCGACGAACGCCGCGAGCAACAGCACGGTGCAGAGCGTCGCGCGCGCGGGACCATGCCAGGGCCACACGAAGATCATCGCGAGTCCTGAAACGACCAGTGCAAACGCCTGCAACGCGGCGGCGAAGGGCGGCTGAAAGCGGATGGTGCCGTCGAGCATGCCGCTGATCAGGCTGGCATTGACCTCGACGCCCGGATACACCTCGCCCACCGGCGTCGTGCGCTGATCCATCAGGCCCGGCGCGGTGGTGCCAACCAGCACGATGCGGCCCGCCAGCGCGCCCGGCGGAATGCGCCGCGCGAGCACGTCGGCGATCGAGTAATACGGGAAACTGCCCGCGCCGCCGCGATACGGCACGAGCGCCGCGCCGTTTTCATCGAGCGGTATCGCGCGGGTGCCGCGCGGCGTCGTCAATGCAAGGCCGGACAGCGGCGCGCTCGCGTCGGCGGGGTCATCGAACAGCGGGCGCACGGCGGCGTCGCCGTACAGCGCCCGCAGTACTTCGAGCGACAGCGCGCCATACACGCCGTCGCGATAAGCGGTGACGAGCGGCACGCGCCGCACGGCGCCATCGAAGTCGATCACCGGATTGAAGTAACCCGCGCGCCGCGCCGCCGTTTGCAGCGCGGGCAGGTTGCCGCCGTAGCTGGTCCAGTCGAACAGCGTGAACGGGTGCGCCCCGAAAGCGCCCGCATGCAGCAGCGGCGCCGGGATCGCGCCGCTCGACGCCTCCTGGTTCGCGAAGTAATAGCCGAGCACGACAGGATGGCGCGCGAGCGTGGCCGCGAAGCGCTGGTCGTAGTCGAGTTGCGGGGCCAGTGTCGCAAGCGCCGCGCGATAGTCCGCGTCGCCGGCGAGCGCGCCGTGCGCGAGGCCGTCGAGCACGGCGAGGCCTGAACTGGCATCGGGCTCGGCGAACACCATGTCGAAGCCGAGCACCGCGACATGCTCTCGTTCGAACAGCGTCTCCACCAGTTCCGCCATGCGCGCGCGGCTCCACGGCCAGCGGCCGAGTTCCGCGAGGCTCTTCTCGTCGATGTCGAGAATGGCGATGCGCGCGTCCGTCGTGCGCGGCATGAAGAGACGCAACTGGGTGTCGTAGATCAGCGCGTCGAAGGTATCGACGAAACGCAGCGGGTAGAGCGACAGCGCGTGCGCCGCGAACCCGATGACGATCGCCACGCCCAGTGCCCAGCGCCCGGCCGCGCGTTTCAGCACGAACGCGAAGGGCTCGCGGTCCGCGCGCCGGCCGCGCCTCATTGCGCCGCCCGCAACTGCTCGTTGGCCGCGCCGAGCCGCGCCGCCAGCACGCGCGCGGCGAACTTGTGCATGCGCGCCGCGAGCGCGGGGTCCTCGTCCTCGAGACGCCGGAGCGTCGCCAGCGCCAGGCGCGAGACGACCGTGGGTTCGTCGGCGACGACATCCGCGCTGCGCTGCGCGCCCGTGTACACCGCCATTTCCCCGACGATGGTCCCCGCGCCGAAGCTCCTCAGCCGCAGCGTGTGTCCGTCGCCGAGCGCGAGCGCCACGGTCACGCGTCCGGTCTCGACGAAGTAGATGGAATCGCCGGGATCGGCCTGGCGGAACAGATAATCGCCGGGCGCGAGCCGCAGCGTGTCGAGATGCGGGCGCAATGCGTCGAGCGTGGCGGGCAGCGTCGAGACGAAGGCGTCGCTGCCGGCAGGCGTCGCGCGAGCAGACGCCGCGCCGCGCGCGCCACGCAGGATCTGTGTCTCGATCCATTCGAGGCCGCCGTCCAGATCGTCGAAGACATGCAGGCTGCCGGGGCCGTTCGAATCGTTGGCATGCGTGGCATCACGCGCCAGCCAGCTGCGCAGCGCGGGAGACAGCCCCGTCAGCACGATCTGCGCGCGCACGCGCCCACAAGCCTGACGGAGCCGCACGAAGCTCGCGGCGCTCGATGCATCGACGCCATGCACGCGCGCGAAATCCACCAGCACGAAGCGCACGCCCGGCTCCTTCGACGTGCCTTCCGGCGCTTCGATGCGCCCGCGGATATGCGCGAGGATCGAGTGCGCGGTGCCGAAGAACAGGAAGCCCTGCAGCGCGACGCCATACAGCGTGTGCGCGTGGGCATCGAGCAGCCGGGTGTCATCGACGCCACGCTCGACGTTCGAACGCCGTCCGCGGCCGTCGAATTCGCGGCGCAGGCAGTTGACGCGCCCGTAGCGCACCACGAACAGCAGACACGCCGCGACGATGCCCAGCAGGACGCCCGCCGCGATGCCGTAGACCGCGATGCAGACCATGATCGCGGGAATCAGCAGATAGTCGTGCCACGGCAGGCGCCGGACGGACATGACGAGCCATTCGATCAGCATCGCCGCGCCGATGAACAGTTGCAGCCCGACCAGCACCGGCTTCGGCAGGAGCGTCATCATGCTCGGAAAGAACGCGATCACGGCGAGCGAGAGCAGCGCGGCCAGCACGCCCGCGCGCCGGTCGCGTACGCCGAGCCGCCAGTTGGTCATGGTGCGCGTCATCGATTGCGCGCCGACCAGCCCGCCCGCCAGCCCGGTCAAGAGATTTGCGAGACCGGCCGCGCGCATCTCGCGATTGAAGTCGATATCGCGCGACGTGGTGACGCCGATGCTCGTCGCGTTGAGCAGGACGGTCATCGACGAGACCGCCGCGATGGCGACGATGTCGAGTGCGCGCGACCACAGCATCGGCAGCCAGGCGACGTGGATCAGCGCGACCGGCAGGCGCATGCCGGACAGCGGTTCGTAGCGGAACAACAGGCCCATGCGCCGCGCGTCTTCCAGATGCTTGCCCGACGCGGCCAGGCCGACATAGAAGAGCGCGATGCCGAGCGCCATCATCGAGGGCAGGACGATGGCGTAGCGCGACGGCCGCGTGATGCGCGTCAGCACCAGCAGGCCCAGGCCGACCACGAGCGCCGGCACGCTCGCGAGCCATGGCAACTGCATGACGATGCGCGGCGTCGCGAGCCCGACGGGCATATCGGTCAGCACGCGCAGCGCGCCTTCGAGCAGCAGCAGGCCGGTGCCCGCCAGAAAGCCGCCGATCACCGGAAACGGAATGTACTGGATCGCATTGCCGCGTTTCCAGTGCGCCAGCGCGAACAGCAGCGCGCCGGTCGCGAGCGACGACACCGCGATCAGCATCAGCACCGTGGCGAGCACGGCTTCGTCGTCGCCGCCCGCCGCATGCACCGACAGCGCGATGCCCGCGGCGAGCGGCGCCAGTAAAGCGGTGGCGTTGGAATCGGGCCCGGCGATCACGAACGGCACCGAGCTCGTCAGCGACACCACCAGCGCGACGAGCACGCAGCTCAGCAACGCGGTGGGCATGCCGGCCGGCAGCCATGGCGAGAGGCCGGCGGAGAAGATCATCGCGCCGTAGCCGGCGGCATACGACAGCGCGATCAGCGCCGTAAGCAGCGCGGCGAGCGTGTCGATGCCGAGCGCCGCCAACGTCAACGCCGCCGCCGGCCGCGCGCCGCGCGCGGGCCGCAGCAATGCGGGATCGGAGCCCGGGTGCTCGCTCATCGCGCCTCCCGCTAGCGGCAGGCCGCCGACGGCACCACCGGCGTCACGCGCGAGGCGGGCAGCACGCCGAAGGGCAGTCGCGGACTGACGACGATCGCGCCTTCGCCCGCGCGCACGATCTGCCTGTCGACCTGGTTGAGCACCACGATCTGGCCGTCGTACACGACGATCTGCTCGCCCTTGCAGTTCGCGTTGCTGCCGGGTTCGACATCGGCGCAATCGGTGACGGAATATTCGGTGCCGCGAATGCCGATGGTCGAGGTCGGCGTCTTCACGCGATAGTTCTCCGGCTTGCCCTGTTTCGCGACCAGCCCGTCCACCGCGCGCAGGCCGCCCTTCACCAGCGACAGGAAGCTGCGGTCCTGCTGCGGCGCGTCGGCGGCATAGTTGAAGTCGTCGACCCGGAAGACGGAGCCCGGCTTCAGGTACACGCGCTGGCCGTCGGTGAAGATCATCACGATCTCGGCGCCGACACCGGTCTGGACCGTGTCGCCGTTGTCGATTTCGCCGCCCACGGCCGCCACGCGTTGCGCGCCGTTCGACGACTGGATCGCGACGTTGCCGACCAGCGCCTTGATGGTCGCGACCGTGCGGCTTTCCTCCGCACGCGCGCTCAGCGCGAAGAGGAGACACAGCAGAAAAATGAGGACGCGCGCCATGGCCGGTCTCAGAACGATTTGGTGAGCGCGACCCAGAAGCGGTTCGCGTGGCCAGTGCCGAGCGTCGCCGGCACGTAGCCGAGCGTGTGCGCCCAGGACATCGACAGCAGGAGATCGTGCGGGGCGGCCACGCTCGCGCCGACGCCCAGGCCCGAGAGTCGCACGTGATTGCTGCCCGGCACGACCGGATGGGCGACGACCTTGCCGTCGGCGGTATCGACGAATGCGCTCAGCGTGACCCGCACCGGCACGAGCGTCTGCGGCACGGCCTGGCGAAGTTCCAGGCTCGCGATGTAGGCCTCGTCGACGGGCGCGTCGCCGGTGGCGTAGGCGCGCACCGCGTACGGCCCGCCGAGCGAGATCTGCTCGGACGAGTCGAGGTTGCGCGAGCTCGCCTGGCCGTTCAGCGAGAAGTACAGCTGAGTCCCGTTGGCCTGTGCGCCCAGGACCTGCGTGTGCGTCAGCGCGAACACGAACTTCGAGAACGAACCCGCGATCTGCGCGGCGGCCTGTCCCGGCTGCGGCGACTTGAAACGCAGGTTGCCGTGCTGGGCGCCGAGGTCGAAGGTCGTGATGCTCTTTTCGAGCGTCAGGTTGCCCGACAGCGCCAGGCGCGCGACGTCGCTGTTCTTGTCATCGACGGAATCGAACGCGCCCAGGTGATCCGACAGCAGCTTGTGATCGTAGCCGAGCGTCGCGCACACGTTCGCCGCGGGCGCGCGCAGCAGCGCGTAGCTCAGGAAGGTGGACCACACATTGGCGCTGCCGTAGGCGTCGAGATCGTCGAACTGGCCGCCCACCGAATAGGTCGAGCGCGTATAGCCGGCGCCCCAGCTGAGCCCGCTGCCGCCGAGCGGCACCGTATAGCCGAGATTGCCGTAGAACTGCCCGGTGATCGAGCCGAGCAGCCGCGCGCCCAGCTGATCGCCGATGCCGAGCGGATTGTTCCACTGCAGCGCGCTGATCAGCCGCGCGGTGCCGGTCGTCGTCTGGCCGAAGTTGTCGGCCTGCACGCTGCCCGACAGCGCCGGCGCCGGCGGCATCTGCAAGGTCAGGTCGGAGGTGCCCGGCAGGAGGCCCGGCGCAATCGTCGCGTTAGCGCCGGTGGCGCCGGCGGCGTCCTGCGCGAGCAGCGTCGCACGGGTGAGCGCGTGTTCGTCGATCACGTCGCCGCTGTGCAAGGGCGTGAGGAAGCGTTCGAGCACCGCGTCCCGGGTCCGCGAACGATTGTCGATGCCGATGCGTCCGTAATGCCCCTCGCTCACCGCGATGCGCACGATGCCATGGTCGATCTGCTGCGGCGGCACAGTGCCGCGCGCCACCAGATAGCCGTGCTGGCGGTAGAACGCGCTGATGCGGTCGGCGGCGTTGTCGAGATCGTCGAGCGAACGGTTCGGGCCGATCAGCGGACGCACCGCGTCGAGCAGTTGCGCCGACGAGAAGACCGTATTGCCGCTGAACTCGAAGCCCTTGACCTCGAAGCGGATGCCGCCCGGCGCCGGTTCCTGCGGCGCGGCGGGCGCGGGCGTCACGTTCAGGCGCAGATCGGACGGCGGCGGCGGGGCGGGGGTCTGCTGCTGCTGTTCCCGCAGGATCGTGCCGGCGTTCGGCAGCGTCTGGGCGCGCGCATCGCGGATGTCGCGGGAGCCCGCGGCGACCAGCGCGGCCAGCAATGCCGCGAAGCGCCGCCGCCCGGCGCGGCTGCGGTTGCGGGCGGCGGGCTCGAGGCGCCGGATGCGCGCGGGCCTCACATGCGGCAGACGTGACCGGGCCATGCGTCGTCCGGCAGACGGCTGCCGTCGCTCGACGAATCCGACCGCTGCTGCACCAGCGGCGCCGACTGCGGTTCGAGACCCGGCGTCGCGTCCGACAGCGGCGTGGGATTCGCGGCGTCCGTGCGCACCGAGTCGAGGATGCCGGGGAGCGTCGCCGCCGTCGCGATCGCGGGTTCGTCGGGCGGCTGATCGGGCGTTGACGGCGGAGGTTGCGGCGGCGGTGGCGGTTCCGGCGGCGGTCCCGCCGCGATCCGCAGCGTGCCGCCCTGCGTCGTGATCCGGTAACCCGTCGGGCCGCCGGCCGTGGTGACCGTGATCGCGTATTCGCCGCTCGCCGCACCGGGCGCGGCGCCCGTGCTCGTCACCGTGAACACGAACGGCTCGTGCACCGTCGGGCTGTCCGCGAACGCGTGGCCGTAGTTCGTGCCGTCGTAGCGCAGTGCGATCGTCACGTCGTTCGGGCCGAGCGTGCGCGGCGTGTCGAACGGCACGTCGAGGTTCACCGCCGTCAGCGTGACCTGCTGCAGCGCATCGAACGCGAAGCGGTTGCCCGCGGACGACGCGGCGCGTGGATCCGAGTGGCCGGCGCCGGCGTCGTAGGCGTCGCCCCAGAGCGCGAGATTGCCGCTTTGCAGGCCGCCGAAGCGGTCGGCATCCGGGGAATCGGAATAGACGATCCAGCGGCCATTGGGCGTCGAGAGCGCCTGGGCGCCGGCACGGTTGTCGAAGGACGCCGACGCCAGCGTGATCGCCGTGCCCGGCGCGCGGCTCGATACCGGAGCAGCAAGCGTCAGCGACGGCGCCGCCAGCGTCACCGCGCCGCTCGCTGCAACGCCCGTCAATCCGGCGACGCTGCCCACCGTCATCGGCGTGGCGCTGGTGACGGAGAGCGTGTTGGCATTGGCGGTAAGCGTGCCGATGTGGTTCGATGCATTCGTGAACGTGTAGGCGCCGGTGGCCCCTTGCAACGCGAGTCCGTCCACCGCGATGGCGGCGCGCTGCGCGGCGACACCGGCCGTCGACATCGCCAGCGTGCCCTGCGGTGCAGTAATGGCCGCGTCCAGCGTAATCCCGCGTGGCGCGGCCAGCGACAGCGTATTCGCGCCGCTCCATGCGACCGGCCCGTCGATCAGCACGCCGCCGTCCGCATCGATGCTGACATTATTCGATTCGAGCGCGCGTGCCAGCGTGCTGCCTTGCATCGTCTCGAAGCGACGGGCGAAGGCGGAGCCGCCATTCGGCCCGACCCGCGCCGACAAGCCGCTGTCGATGCGCCACGTGCCGGTCTGGCCCGAGGCGGATGCCGTCGTGATATGCGCGTCGTCGGCCACGCGGACCTGGGTGCCCGCTGTCTGTATCGAGCCGCCGTTGCCGCCGCCGGGAGCGGAGGCGTCGAGCGTGCCGCCGACGCGCGCCACGCCGCCTTCCGCGACCAGCCGGATCACGCCGTTCTCGTTCACCGCGCTGCGCGCCTGGATGACGCCGCTGTTGTTCACGACGCTGCCGAACAGCGCATCTTCAGCGCGGGCGGTGAGCCAGGCCTGGCCGCCGTCGGCCTGGATGAGTCCGTGATTGGCGGCGAGCGCGTGCAGCGTCCCCTGATCGACTGACAGCCCGATCAGGCTGTGATCGCCGAGTGTGACGGCCACGCGGCTGCCTGCCGCGAGCGCCGTGACGCCTTCCGGGGTCGTGATGGTGCCGGCGTTGATCACGCGGGCGCCGACCAGCGCGACATAGCCGCCGGGTGCGCTGGTGAGGGTGCCGAGATTGACGACGGGTGCGCCGTCGCCGTCATCGCCGTGACGATGATGCCAATGCTCCCAGCCATGCCGCTGGCCGCTCACTGCGAAGGCGTAGTGGCCGCTCATGAAATCCTGGGTGGAGAGACCGAGCGTCGAGGCGAGCAGCCCGCCGACGTTCACCTGCGCGCCCGGCCCGAAGATCACGCCATTGGGATTGACGATGAACACCTGGCCGTTGGCGTTCAGCTTGCCGAACAGCAGCGAAGGGCGCGGCCCGACGACGCGGTTCAGCGCGATCGCATTCGCGCCCGGCTGGTTGAAGGTGACGGATTCGCCGGGGCGGGTGCTGAACGCATTCCAGTCGATGGCGAGCCGGCTGCTGTCCTGCTGGATGACGGTAGCCGAACCGCCGCCGCCGATCGCCCCCGAGCCCGCGACGATGCGTCCGCCGCTCGGCCCGGCATCGACGGGCGCGCATGCCGCGCCCAGCAACGTGGCAATACAGAACCGCAAGGTGAGGGATGCGGTGCCCGCGAGCAGCGTGCTGAACATGTCGGCCGACTCCTCTCTGTTGCGGTGCATCGCGCCGGGGCGCTGCGACCGCATCATCAAGCAGTTTAGTGTTCCGAATCATGCTTGCAACTACGCGTTTAGTGAACCTGCGCCGGAGCGGGCTGTGTGCGCTTGCGCACTTAACGCACGCAACGCACTTAACGTACTCAGCGCGATCCGCGCCGAAATTCAGGCGTGTTCGCTCGCAAGCGTGCCCTGCACGAATTCCTTCAGGAACGCGATCCAGGTTCGGATCTTCGCGTCCAGATACTGGCGCGATGCATACATCGCGTAGATCGTCATCGACTGGAGTTCCCATTCGGGCAGCACGCGCACCAGCGCACCGCTTTCCAGCCACGGCAGGGCGGCCAGCATCGGCAGCGGCGCGATGCCCAGGCCGTTTGACAGCGCGACAGCCAGCGCATCGGCGGAATTCACGCGCAGCCGGCCCGGCTCCAGATCCACTTCGACCCGGCCGCGCGGGCCATCGAACAGCCAGCGGTCGAGCGGGAACACGGTCGTCACCATTTGCAGGCACGCGTGCTTCGGCAAGTCTTCCGGATTGCGCGGCGCGCCCGCTTTCTTCAGATAACCGGGCGATGCGCACAGCACACTCGGCATCGAGCAGATCTTGGTGGAGACGAAGGCGGAATCCGGCAGCGTCGATGTGGTGACCTGGAGGAACACGTCGAAGCCTTCGTCGAGCATGTCCGGCACGTGCTGCGACAGCGTCAGTTCCACCCGCACCTGCGGATGTGCCTCGAGATAGTTGGTAAGCGCAGGCACGACGTAATGCTGGCCGAAGGTGATCGGTGCATGCATGCGCAGCACGCCGCTCGGCAGAACCTGTGCGTCGCTGGCTTCGGCCTCGGACAGGTCCACCAGTTCCAGCACTTCCTTGCAGCGGGCGAGATAGCGATTGCCGGCGTCGGTGAGCGCGACGCGGCGCGTCGTCCGGTTCAGCAGGCGTGTGCGCAGATGAGTTTCGAGTTCGGTCACCGCGCGCGACGCCTGCGCCGTGGTGATATCCATTTGCTGCGCCGCAGCGGTGAAGCTGGCCGCTTCCGCCACGCGCGCGAAGATTCTCATGCTCCGCAATAGGTCCATCGTGCTGCCGGTTTTTTGACGAAGCCGGAACTATCCCATGGCGGCGGTCCGGCGCGCAACCCGACCCGAACGGAAACGCGCGGCGCGCGTTTCCGCACATTCGTTTCAGTGTTCACATCTGTTACAGGGCTTGTAACCCGGCGGGGCAGGCGCCTCGCTACTCTGGATACATGGCCGGTCTGCGGCCGCAGCCACGAGGGGGATAAAAATGAACGTCAAGGGCTTGATCGGAGTGGGCATCGCACTGTCGGCGGGACTGGCATGCGAAGCGGCGATGGCGCGGGTGAGCGTCGGCATCAATCTCGGGGTCCCGGTGTATGCGGCGCCCGCGCCGGTCTATGTGGCGCCGCCGCCGCCGGTGTACGTCGCGCCGCCGCCGCCCGTGTATGCCGCGCCGCCCGCGCCGGTCATGTACCAGCCGGCGCCGGTGGTCATGGCGCCCGGACCGGCCATCTATGTGGGCTGGCATGGCGACCGCTATTGGGACGGCAACCGCTACTGGGCGCGGCGCGACTGGTACGCGCATCACGGCGGCTATGGCTACCGTCACTGGTAAGGGCGAATTTCCCGGGGAGCACACATCATGGATAACTCGTCACGAACCCGAAGCCCGGCGCGCCGCGTGCGCACGCTGGCTGTGAGCGCCGCGCTGCTGCTGGCGGCCGGCCTCGGCGGCTGCGTCTATGCGCCGCCTTATGGATACGCGCCCGCACCGGCTTACGGTTATGGCTATGCGCCGGCGTATGGATACGCCTACGGTCCTGGTTATTACGCGGCGCCTTCGGTGTCGCTGGGGATTGGTTTCGGCGGAGGCGGAGGTCACTGGCACGGACACTGATGCCGCTGCATTGCAGGGCGTTCCGGCTGCTTTTTATTTATAGGAACGCCCGTTGCTGCGCCGGTCTTCATCGTTCCGGAGACTGCGCATCATGACCGAGCACACCGCCCGCTTGCTGGCGCAACACGCGCATTGCGAGCATTTCATGTTGCCTGAGAACGGCTGGGTGCCGAACAACCGGCGTCTGCCGGTCATGCTCTGGCGCGGCGCGATCGGGCCGCTCGCGCCTGACGGCGCCGGCCGCTTCGAAGCCTTGTTTTCGCAGAACGGCTGGCCGCCGCAATGGCGCGACAGCGTCTTCGACTATCACCACTACCACTCCACCGCGCACGAGGCGCTGGGCATTGCGTCCGGCGATGCCGAGCTGATCCTCGGCGGTCCGCATGGCCGTGTGATCGCGGTCAGCGCGGGCGATGTGCTGGTGCTGCCCGCCGGCACGGGCCATTGCCTGCTTACCTCGGGGCGCCGTTTCCAGGTGGTGGGCGCCTATCCGCCGGGGCAGCAGTGGGACATCCGGCGCGATGCCCTTGACGAGCGGGAACGCGCCGCCATGGAAGCGCTGCCGTTTCCGGCCAGCGATCCCGTCGCGGGCGAGGACGGGCCGCTGCGCCAACACTGGCACTGAACGACAGTGGCGCTCAGGCCTTGCTCTGCTTCGGCGTGTCGACGCGGCGGCTGCCGATGAACGGCACGCGCGTCATGACGCCGGTCGCGAGCGCCGTCCCGACGAGCACGACGGCGCAGGCCGCAACCATGCCGGCCGACACGTGTTCGGCGAGAAACCACGCGCCCCACAGGATCCCGAAAATCGGAATGACGAAGGTGACCGTGATGGCGCGGGCCGGTCCGGCGACGGCGATCAGGTGGAAGAACATCATGTACGCGATGCCGGTGCACGCGACGCCCAGTGCCAGCACCGCGCCCCAGGCGTGCATCGATACGGCGCCGGCGGGCCACCAGATCAGCGCGAACGGCAGCAGGACGATCGTGGCGGCGCTCATCGTTCCGGCGGCGACCGTCAGCGAATCGACACCCATCAGATGCCGCTTGGTGTAACTCGCGGCGATGCCGTAGCACAGCGTCGCGGCGAGCGCGGCCACGGCGGCGAGGGCGGTGGCGAGCGGTGATACGGCGGCGACACTGGCGTCGTGCGTGAACATCTGGTCCCACACCAGCGCGAGCACGCCCGCGAAGCCGAGCGCCAGGCCCGCGATGCGCATGCGCGTGAGCCGGTCGCCGAGCCACAGGAACGCGACCAGGGCGCCCCACAGCGGCGTGGTCGCGTTGATGACCGAGGTCACGCCCGCCGACAGGGTCAGCTCGGCATACGCGAACAGGCAGAACGGCAGCGCTGAATTGAGAATGCCGACCACGAGCAGGGGCCACGCGCGCTGGCGCATGGTGACGAGCGCCGGACGGAGCGTGCCGCGCAGCACCAGCATCAGGAGCAGGAACGCCGCGCCGATGCCGACGCGCAGCGCCATCAGCGGCGCCACGCCGAAATCGGCGACGCCGACGCGAATGAACAGGAACGAGCCGCCCCACAGCGCGGCAAGCACGAACAGTTGAGCAAGATTGGCGGGATTCATGGCTGGGCGTTGTTATAAGAGTCGATCGTGAAGCCATCGTAGCCACTGCAACGGGGCTGACGTTTCGGCGCGGCGTGAAACGAAACATGCAGCGGAGGGCGCGCGGGGCTTCGTTCCACGCCCGCATCGTAGGCGTGTGCGGGCGGGGCGGCAAACGAGCAATTCTCACCGATATGTGAGAAAAATTGCCAAGGGCGGGGCGCGCTGCCGGGCAGGCGCATCAGCCGATTGCCGTCATCGGGAAACGGTGCGAACCTTGCCGCATAGGGCAGAAAGTACGTTTCTTGCGGCGCCGTGCACGCCGCCCTCTCAGGAGAGAACCATGGACAATGCAAACGGCAGCGCATCCCCGCTGCAGCCCGGCGAACCGCCGCTGATACGCCGCTCGGTGACCACTGCGATGGAAGCCGCGCTCGCGCCCGGTGCGGCGCAGGGCAAGGAAGCCGCCGTGATGCCGCTTGCGCCGGGTGAAGCGCACAAGCCCAGTCATCACGCGCCGTATCACGTGCATGGCAGCGTGCTCGAAGGCGGCGACAGCCCGGCAGTGCTCGCACAACCGGCCGCCACCGCGGCGGAGCGGCAGGGCAGCCGGTTCCATCCGTCGCCGCCGGCAGCCCGCCGCGCGCGCGATGTGCTCGCGGACGCACAGCAGCGGTTGGCGAAGCACTACCGTCAAGTCAGCGACGGCACCGACGATTACGTACACGACAATCCGTGGAAGTCGATTGCGCTTGCGGCGGCGGGTGGTCTGATCATCGGCTTGCTGGCGGCGCGCTGAAATACCGGAATGGCCCGAATGGCCGCGCCGGATCGCATTTGCGTGACCAAAGCGGGCCTCAACCTTGCTGGATCGTGGATACGCGCGATGCAATTCATCGCGCGCACGCCACCATGGAAGAACGTTCGTACGACATCTGCACCGAGCGGTGCGAAATCTGGAACCAACGGACCTCAGCGCTGGCTGGCCCGCGGCGTGTGCTAATCGTGCATTCGGAATCGAATGTCGGCGACTCGTTCGCGTTGCTGCTGGCCATGCGCGGCTTCGAAGCCGTACAGGCCGGCCAGACGCAGAATGCGCTCGTGCTGGCCCGGAAGTGGCGCCCGCAGGTGCTGTTCGTCGATACGCAAGTGGGCGAGCAACATGACCACGCCGTCGCACGGATGATGCGTGCCGCGCTGGCCGAGACCGGCAATGCCGCCGAGCTTCCGTTGATGATCGCGCTGGCGGCAGACGCGTTGCGCGATCCGCGTGACAGTCTGTTCGGCGCAGGCTATGACGGCTTCTGCCGGACGCCATGTCCGGTCTGGTGGATGTACGACGTGCTGAAGTGTTTCTACGCTCATTGAGCTAGCACTGAGCAAGCACTGGGGAATGAGCCGGAACCCGCTGACGCGGGCGGCCGGCGCATTCCGGCAAGTACGGAATGCGCCGCTTGAAAACAGCTGGAAACGGCTGCGTCACATGCTCTTGGACGTCTTGAAGTCGTTGGTTTCCAGTTCGACCGATTGACCGTGATTACGCTCGAGCGCACGCCGAGCGGCGTCCTCGATCTGTACGCGTCCTCCTTCGAAGGCGGAAAGAAGGTCATGCGAAGACGTGCCGCTGTTGCCGAAGTGATCGTTGAGCGCATCGAGGGAGACACTGCACCAGACTTCGCGATCGTCCACATTGGCCTCGAATGCGACACGCGCTGCCGCCACGACATGACGTCGTCCGCTGAACTCAATCGTCATCCTCACCTCCTGACATTCGTTGGGAATACGCAGAACGCGCTCATCGCAGGCGACGCAAGCGCTCCGCTACGACGATGCTCCCGACGGCACGCGATGCGCACCGTCTGAAGGCATCATACGCCCGGCCTCGCGGCCCGGCATTTCAACCACCCTTTGCAATGGCCGTGCCCGCATGCGCCCGACGCCGGGCCTTTTAGCAACACGCGCAACCGCCGCGATGGCGCATGCCGTAGCTGCCGGCATGCTCCGCGCCGGAAGCCTGCGCGCCGGAACCGCCGACGCTCGGCGCACCGATGGTCACGCGCGCGGCGATCACGCCGCATTCGGGACAGACGGCGGGATCGTCGCGCTCGGCGATGCGGCGGACGGCTTCGAATGCGCCGCAGGATGCGCATTCGTAATCATAGACAGGCATGGGTGTTCCGTTCGGGAAGGGTGGCTTACCAGTCCAGTTTAGCAAGCTGGCGCGAAGCGTTCATCTTCGGTCCGCCGCGTGCCCGTGCTGATGCGACATGGCATGGCATCGCCATTGCTGCCAGGAGACGAACGTTCCGCTCAAGGAGACTCAGTGAAACGCACTACAACGCTGCGCGCGGCACTGGCCGCTGCGGTCATCGCGGCGGTTCCGCTCGGCGCGCCCGCCCAGACAGAAGCGGCCAGCACCACGGTCGCCAACGACCTGCCGCCTGTCGACAAGGCTTTTGTGCAGGCCGCGTCATCCGCGGGATCCACGGAAATCGATGCCGCGAAGCTTGCGACGAAGCAGTCGCAGGACAAGGACGTCAAGAGTTTCGCCCATCACATGATGGTGGATCACATGAAGCTGGCCAGGCAGCTCAAGATGGCCGCGCCGCACGGCGTGACGGTCCCGATGAACAACTCCGACCCGTCCGCGCTCGATTCACTGAAGGCGCTGCACGGCAAGGAGTTCGACACCGCCTACATCCAGAAGCTCGGCATCCAGGGGCATCAGGAAGCGGTGCAGGTTTTCCAGAAGGAAGCCGCCGAAGGTCAGAACCCCAAGCTGAAGCAGGCCGCCCAGAAGGCCCTGCCGACGATTCAGTCGCACCTGAAGATGGCGCAGGATCTGGCCGCCAGGAAGGGCGTGCAGCCGTAACGCGCCGCAGCCAGCCTCGAATGCATGACGCCGCGCGCCGCTGTCCTAGCGCGCGGCCTTGCGCAGCATGCGCAGGCGCGCCTGTTCGAGCGTTTCGAACTTGCTGTCGGCTTCGTCGTACACCGACACCTTGCCGCGGCCGATGTCGTACACCCAGCCCTGAACCTGGATCTTGCCCAGCGCGAGTTGTCCGGCCACGGCCGGATGCGTGCGCAGATGGGTCAGTTGCAGGCGGATGTTCTCTTCCACCATGGCCTGGACGATGCGCTCTTGCTCGAGCTTGCGCGCCATTACCACGCTGCGGGCCGCTTCCGCGTTGCGCAGCCAGGCGTGCACCGTTGGCATCTCTTCGGCGATGGTCGCGCCCGAAGCCAGTCCCTTCATCGCGCCGCAATCCGAGTGGCCGCAGATCACGATCTGCCGCACGTTGAGCGCGAGCACCGCGTATTCCACCACGGCCGACACGCCTCCCAGCATCTCGCCATAAGCCGGCACGATATTGCCGATGTTGCGACACACGAACAGCTCGCCGGGACGCGTCTGCGTGATCATCTCCGGCGACACGCGCGAGTCCGCGCAGGTGATGAACAGCGTATGCGGCGTCTGGCGGCGCGCGAGGCTCTTGAAGAGCGCTTCGCTGTCGGGAAACACGTGACGGCCGAAATCGTCGACGCCTTGCAGCAGATACAGAAGGTCGGGCGTCTCGGCGCCTTCGCGTTCGTCGTTCTTCGCGGATGTGTCGGGCATGGGAAAACCTTTTAGCGGTGCGTGTGCGACGCATCACGCGCGTCGCCTCAGGACGAGAGCTTGCGGACTTTCGGCAGCGGCTGCAAGTCGTCCATTCGGCCAGCGCGCATCCAGACTGAAAAAACGCTCCCTTCGGCACGTAAATGTCCGCTTAGTTCGGTTAATCCGAAGCAAAAGATCCGAAAACACGTATTTTTCGACCGCTATCGTTTCGCTAAATTGCTTTCATCGAAAGCAAAAAGTAAGGAAGCGAAATGAAATGCCCCGTCTGTCCCGCAAGCGACCTCCTGATGACCGTCCGTGACGGCATCGAAATCGACTATTGCCCGCAGTGCCGCGGCGTGTGGCTCGACCGCGGCGAACTCGATCAGCTGATCCGGCGCGCCGAACAGACGTCGCTTGCCGAAATGAAGACCGAACGTGACGAATGGCAGCGCGAGCAGAATCACGGGCGCGAGCGTCGCCCGATACGCGGCGACGACTACCCTCACGGCGACCATCGCACCGTCGATCCACGCAATGGGCGCGAATATCCGCGGCGCAAGAAGTCCTTCCTCGGCGAATTGTTCGACTTCGATTGAACCCGCTGCATTCCATCCAGGCACTTTCATCCACGCAGCACC
Organism: Caballeronia sp. LZ034LL; assembly: GCF_031451215.1. Classification (NCBI taxonomy): domain Bacteria; kingdom Pseudomonadati; phylum Pseudomonadota; class Betaproteobacteria; order Burkholderiales; family Burkholderiaceae; genus Caballeronia; species Caballeronia sp. LZ034LL. Next base: position 1,547,351 of record NZ_JARUXR010000001.1, on the reverse strand, counting down.
ACGGAGAACGTCAATGGCGACGGTCAAGCAGGTCCTCGAAAGCAAACGCGACGCAACGGTTCACACGATCGATGCCGAAGCAAGCGTCCATGAAGCAGTCTTGTTGATGTCGAAGGCGCAGGTCGGCGCGCTGGTGGTTCTGGTGGGCGATGCGGTCTGCGGCGTCGTCACCGAGCGCGACTACGCGCGCAAGGTGATCCTGATGGACCGGGCGTCGCGCACGACCACGGTCTGCGAGATCATGACCGCGCCCGTGCTGTCCGTGCGCCTCGGCACGAGCACCGAAGACTGCATGGCGCTCATGACGCAGCACCGGATCCGGCATCTGCCGGTGATGGAGGCGGGCAGGCTCGTGGGCATGGTGTCGATCGGCGACATGGTGCGCCAGCTGATCGACGAGCAGCAGTTCGCCATCGACCAGCTCGAACGCTATGTGCGCGGCCCGCACGACGATGCCCCGACCTGCGCGCTCACGCGCCGCAGCACGATCCCGCAGACGCTCGAGACGCGCTTCTCCTGATTCGCCTGATCGGCCTGCAACTCAGGTTGCATCCATGCCGGCAATCGGCTCGACCGGACGCGCCGGATCCGTCGGCGGCGCGAAGTCGCGGCGGAAACGGTTGAGCGCCGAGAGTCCCATCGACAGGCCCGGATCCAGGTAATGGACGATGAGACTGCGGCGCTCGCCGTTCAGCACGTCGAGGTTGCAGTGCTGCATCAGAAAGCCGTTGAAGATGAACATGCTGCCCGGCTTGCCCTTGACGCGCGTGCAGATGCCTTGCTTCAGATGCCGTTGCGTGCGCGCGGTGCGCACCGGCAGCGGCAGGTGACGCTCGGTCCATTGCAGGCTCTTGGTGAAGAGGTTGCTCACGCGGCCCGGCAGGCGGCGCGGCTTCGTATAGGCGATGAGATCGCCGGCGCGCTCGTCGTCGTTCGCGGACTGGAGCAGGATCACCAACGTCAGCACGTGCGAATCATAGTGACGGCAATGGCTGTTCGCCTCCTGCGCGACGCTGCCCACGCGCAGGCCGAACCACGGACCCATCGCAGCCTTCGCCTGCAAGGTGTTGTCGACCCAATCGGAAGCAAGCCGCACCGATTCGCTCTCCAGTTCCTTGAACTTCGGGATCTCGCGCAGCGTGTGCAGGATGTCCTTGGCGCTGTTGAAGAACTGCTTGTGATCCGGCGTCGCCGCATGGGCGGCGTCGAGCTTCCCCTTGATTTCGGCGAGCAAGGGCTTCGGCACGACCGACTCGAAGACGGCGAGCTCTCCCCGGCATGCCCGCAGCAGCGCCGCGTGGTCCTGTTTTTTCATGGCTTTCCCGAAGATGACGACTGGTTGACTGCGATGCGTGGTGGACGTGGATGCGTCGGCGTCGCCTGCGTGCCTGACGGCCCGCCTGTCGACACGTGAGTCCGCCCGTCCGGCGCGGACCGTTGCGGCCGATCGCCGTGACATGACATGACGGCGCGTGCCGGCGCATGGGCGGCGCGCTGCAGGGTGGTCTGTCCATGCAGCGGCGCGCGTAACGGCTGCGCGGGAAGGTGACGCCGGCTGGTCTCGCTCATGGCGGTTTCTTGTTCTTGCTTGTCTTGTTGTGTCGTGCCCGGATCCTTGCCGATCCGTAGCGCTGTCCGTCTTACGTCCCCGCCACGACTAACCAGTGAGTACATTTCCGGACTTTGTGCGGCAATCCTAACGGCAGGGTGTCAGCGGGAATGTACGACGGCGCACGCGCTCTGCGGCGGCGCGCACGTCGGACTTACCCCGAGCGGTACGACCAATCGATCCCGCGTCCCGGCCGGAATTGCCCCGGCAAACGTTCTCCGCGCCCCGCGTTATGAGCGCCAGCCGACACAGCAAACGTTGGCGAGGAGGGGCCGCCCGGCGCTACGTGCGTCCGCGCACGGATGACGATTAAGCATCCGGGTAATTTTCGATCTCAACAAAACGGGCCCGGCCAGGCTCGATACGCACACCGCGACGCTTGAACAGAATCACAACGCGTTATCACCGGTGCCTGCGGCAAACGACGATCCGAACACGGACATATGACGGGGTATCAATGAACAGGGCAACGCTCGAAGACAAACTCTGGGTGGCGACCTTCATCATCGCGGTGTCGAGCGACGTGCTTTCGGGCGTGATCCGCTATGCGACCTCGATGATCCACCTGGCGCCCGCGACCTATCTGCCCAAGGCGCTGATGCTCGCCTGGGTGCTTCTCATCATCATCAAGCGGCCGAAGGCCAATCACGCGCTCATCGCGCTGTATCTGCTCGCGCAATCCTTCGTGTCGCTGGCGCACGGCGTGGCGCCCGAAGCGGTCGGCTTCTGGGTATGGACCGTGATGCCGATGCTGTTCGCGCTGACGGCGTCGCCACAGGCGCTGCAGCTCCTCAACAGCGGCGCGGCGCGGATCGCCTTCTTCCTGCTGGCCGCGGCCTGCTTCACTGGCCTGCTGCTGAACAGCTTCGCGCCGATGCCGTGGGTCGGGCAGAGCGTATCGGTGGGCGGGCACAATGTTGCCGTGGCGATGAACTCGTATGTCGGCGTCGCCTCGCGGCTGACCGGCTTCGGCCGCGACAGCGCCTCCACCGGTCTTATGGTCGGCCTGCTGACCACGTGGCTCCTGACGCGCACGCGTTCCAGCCTGCTGCAACTGGCGCTGCTCGGCTGCGCGGGCGCCGCCGTGTACGCCACCACCAACAAGACCGCGCCGGTGGCGATGGTGCTGGTGGTCTGCGCACACTGCTTCTTCGCGACCCCGACCATCAAGCGCGCCTGCCTGTGGGCGATCGGCGTGGCGGTCGGCTTCCCCATCGTGACCTTCCTCGCCACTGCCGCGATCAACCTCGCGGGTTCCAGCTACGTGACGCTGGCCTCGTTCCAGGACCGCATGTGGAACACGTGGCCGCGGCTGATCGAAGGGCTGCTCAAGGACAATCGCATCTGGCTGGGTCTCGGCCCGGGCGGTTTCGGTTCGGCATCGACCTACTATGAAAGCGCCTTCGGCTTCCAGGTCGCCTACGCGGACAACACCGTGCTGTATGCGGTCGCGAGCTTCGGCCTGATCGGCACGGTGGTGCTCGTCTGGGCCCTCGTGCGCCTGATGCTGCGCGCCGACGACAACGCCGTGCGCACCTCCTGGGTCATGCTGCTGTACCTGCTGTTCGCCTGCGCCAGCACGGACATCTGCGAATCGATCGGCTGTCTGCTGTTCCTCGGCGTGACGATCCGCTATCTGCATGTGAGCGTGCCCGAGACCTACAGCCGCCTGAGCCCGATGAACCCGCTGAGCCGTATCACGGTGCCGGGACAGACGCCCGCTTCCGGTGTGGTGATCGACGAGCACCAGCATCTCGACCCGCGCCTGAATGCGCCGGTGACGGGCTACGGGAGGCATCTGACGTGAGAAGCCTCGGTCCTCGCCTGGTCCGGCGCGTGACGCTGGCCGGCCTTCTTGCGTGCTGCGGCGCCTTGCTGGCGGCATCGCCCGCACCGACGGTCACGCTCGACGGCGCGGCCGGCTCCGCCGAAGAGCACTATGTCGCGGCGCCGCGCTTCGGCGCGTCGCGGGCGAACACCGGCGTGGCGATCCACCAGATCAGCGATCCGCGTCTGCTCGATGCCGTGAAGGACGTCGGCTTCTCGTTCGTGCGCACCGATCTCTTCTGGGAAGAAGTGCAGGCGCGCGACGGCTGGCACTTCGGCGAGTTTGACGGCCTGGTGTCGAACCTCCAGGCACGCGGCCTGGGCGCGCTCTTCATCCTCGGTTACAAGCACTACATGTTCAGCCCGGACCAGCCGCCGACCACCGCGCCGCAGCTCGCCGCCTTCCGCACGTATGTGGTCCAGTCGGTGTACCGCTATCGCAACGCGCCGGTGCGCTTCGAAGTGTGGAACGAGCAGGACCACAAGGATTACTGGCTCGCGCCGCCTTCGCCGCGCGCGTATCGCGCGTTGCTGGAGACGGCGGTGAGCGCCGCGCATCAGGCGAATCCGGACGTGACGATCGCGACCGGCGGCGTGCAGCAAGTGGATCGCGACTTCATCCGCGCGGTGGGCGACATGAGCGCGTCGAAGTCCAAGAGCGGCCCGGACGCGGTGAGCGTGCATCCCTACCGGCAGCAGTATCCGGAGACGGTGCTCGACGACTACGCCGCGCTGCGCGAAGACCTCTCGACGTATCAGAAGCGTCCGCAAGTGTGGGCCACCGAATGGTCATACCCGACCTATGCGTACGACTATGTGAAGGACATCGGCAACGGGCATTCGCCGGAAGCGCGCGCTCGCCAGGCGAAGTATGCGGTGCGGCTGTTCCTGATGAACTGGATGGCGCAGGTCGGCCTGACCTCGTATTACGACATGCGCAACGACGGTCGCGATCCGAAGGAGATGGAACACAACTTCGGCTTGCTCGACGCGGACAACGCGAAGCTGCCGGCGTACCACGCGGTGAAGCATCTGTTCGGTTTCACGGCGGGCGTGAAGAACGCGCGCTACTTCATGGATGACGCCGAGAAGATCGCGGTGCTCAAGTTCGAGACGGGCGGCGCGACGAAGTACGTGGTGTGGTGCTACGGCGCAGGCAACGTGATGAATGTCGATGTCTCGCGCCTGCCGGCCAACGCGGTCATCACGGACATGTACGGCAAGCCGATCACGAGTCGCGGCGTGCTGGCGGTGACCGAAGCGCAGGGTCCGGTGTTCGTCACGGCGGGATCGTGACCCGGGCAACGACTCGGGCAACGAGATTGAGCTGAGGTTTGCGGTGGTGTGCGGGGAGGGCGGGGTGCGGACGGGGAAAACGCACCCCTGCCCAGTTGAATCGATTTGGATGCCGTAATGGATTTACCGACGATGGCCAGTCGTAACTGACGTCCTTGGTCTTTACTTCTTTGTTAGGGATATAACATGCTTTCATACAACATGCGCCCCACCATGACGCCAGTTCCGCACCGTGGTGACGGAATCGTGGATCTCTGGCGCAGCGTCGTACGTCACAAGACCTTGCTCGGCGCGGTCACCGGCACCTGCTGCGCGGCGGGCGTGCTGTACATCCTGCTGGCGACGCCGCAGTATCGCGCGGAAGCGCTGCTGCGCGTGCAGAGCAAGGCCGGTGTGGCGATCAGCTCGCTGTCGGACGTGTCCGGCTCGATCGCGGCCGAAGGTTCCGCCAACGACGAAAGCGACGTGCTGACCTCGCGCTCGGTCGTGAGCGCGGCGATCGCGCAGACGGGCGCCGAGACGGTCGTGCAGACCGAAAGCCATTTTCCGCTGATCGGCCGCTGGTTCGCGATGCGTCACGCGACCGACCGCGAACTCGTGCCCGCGCCGTTCGGCCTCGATCAATACGCGTGGGGCGGTGAGCGCCTGACGCCGGGCGTGTTCAACGTGCCGAAGGCCGCGCTGCAGATGAAGTTTCATATCATCGCAGGCGAAGGCGGCCGCTGGACGCTCTATGACAAGGACGATGCCCGTCTGGCCGAAGGCAAGGTCGGCGAGACCGTGCCGTTCCAGGTGACGACGCCCGAAGGCTCGGCGCCCGGCGAACTGCGCATCGACACGCTGCGTGCCCGTCCCGGCGTCGAATTCCAGATCACGAAGTACTCGCAGCAGACCACGTTCGACAACGTGCTGCAACGCCTGCGCACGGCGATTCCGCCGCGTGACTCGGCACTGCGCGATCCGGCGCTGATCCACCTGACCTATCAGGCCGAATCGCCGTTCGAGGCGCAGGCGATGGTCAACGCGATCGTCAAGAACTATCAGGAACGCGACGTCGAGCGCCGCGCCGCGCAGGCGCAGACCAGCCTCGACTTCCTGAAGCAGCGCCTGCCCGCGCTGAAGGCCGATCTCGAACGCGCCGAAAGCCGTCTCAACACGTTCCGCACGCAGACCGGCACGGTCGACATGCAGCAGCAGAACGTCGCGCTGATCACGCGCATGAGCGCCCTCGAGGAACGCCAGACGACGCTGCAGCTCGCGCTCGACGCCGCGCAGCATCGCTATCGTCCGGATTCCGAGCCGTATCAGAGCGCGCTCACGCAGCTGAACCAGGTGAAGCGCGAGATCGGCGATGCGACCAAGACCGCGGCAACGCTGCCGAGCATCCAGCGGCAATACGTCGAACTGTCGCGCGATGTCGCCGTGACGACGCAGCTCTACACCAGCGTGCTCACCAACGCGCAGCAGCTCGAAGTGGCCGCGGCCAGCACGCCGCCGGGCATGGCCGTGGTGGACTGGGCCATCGCGCCCGAGAAGCAGTCGTGGCCGCGCGCGTGGATCGTGCTGCTCGGCTCGATCTTCGGCGGCCTGTTCCTGAGCACGGTGTCGATCTACGCGATCGCGCTGCATCGCCGTGAACTGCGCAGCCCGGAAGAGATCGATCACTTCTCGCAAGTGCCGCGTCTCGCCGTGATCGCCCGTTCGACCGCGCAGTTGCGTCAGGATGTCCGTGCGCTCACGCATAACGCGGCGCCGGCCCGCCTGCTCGCGATGACGAATCCGACCGATCCGAGCGTCGAAGCCCTGCGTTCGCTGCGCAGCAGCGTGCGGGCCATGCTCTCCGGCGTGCCGCTGGCGAATCATCCGGGCTTCCATGGCCTGCATCCGATGAACCCGCTCAACCCGATGAACCCGATGGCGCTGAGCCACGCGGTCGGCCATACGGGCCACACGACGGCGGTGATGAACCCGGGCTATGTGATCGAGGCGCCGGGCGCGCACGACAACGGCGGCCGCGTGATCCTTTTCACGGGTCCGACGCAGGGTGTGGGCAAGAGCTTCGTGTCGTCGAACTTCGCTTACCTGCTGGCCGAGACGCGCGCTTCGGTGCTGCTGATCGACGCCGACATGCGCCAGGGCCGCCTGCGTCATCTGACCGACGACCGCGAGCATCCGGGCCTGGCTGAAGTGCTGGCCGGCACGGCGAAGGTGGAAGACGCGATCAAGCCGATCGGCGACGGCGGACTCTCGCTGATGGACGCGGGCGCCGAATTCCCGGAAAACCCGGCGGAGCTGCTGACCCGTCCGGCTTTCCAGGAAATGATGACGATGCTGCGCGACATCTACGACTACATCGTGATCGATTCGCCGCCGGTGCTGCCGGTCGCCGACGCACTGTCGATCGCGATGCAGAACTGCGACCTCGTGCTGCTGGTCTCGCGCGCGGATCGTACGGGGGCAAGGCAACTGGAGGAGACGCTGCGCCGTCTGGAGAATGTCGGCGCGAAGGTGGGCGGGCACGTATTCAACGGCTTCGCACCGGGACGCTACGGTGCGCGCGAAGAATACGGCATCCGGACGTCCACGCGGTAATACGTTGTTCGGGGCGGGCGTGCAAGCAAGAAGCCGTTAATAAAAGCCGCCGCCGTTTCTTGAGCCGGAGTGCTGGGTTGCCAGCCTCCGGCTTTTTCATGGGCGGCGGTTTTCAAGCGCGCTTCAGGGATCAAATCAGGGCGTATAACCGTCCGTCAGCGTGTTCATGAACGCGATGATGTCGTGGATGTCGTCATCGGTCATCGCGGGCTTGTCGCCTGCTTTGCGGTCGAACGGCGCATCGGTGACGTCGATGTTCGCGTGATACTGCGGCGGCAAGTCGTCGTACTGCTGCGGCTTGCCCGCTGCGTCGAGCGGATAAATCTTCGCCGGGTCCGCGCTGCGCAGGTTGTAGAAGTTCATCACCTGCTTCAGGTCGTGATACACGCCGTTGTGGAAGAACGCGTGGCGCGTCGCGACATTGCGCAGCGTCGGCGTGAGGAACATGCCGCAGTATTGCGTCAGCGTGGCGGCGTCGGAGCGGAAGGGCCCGCACACGCCCATGTCGTAGAACTTCGGGTCGCGGTTGATCGGCAGGTCGCGGTTGCGCGGCACGCCGAGCGCTTCGTATTGCGTGTCGGTGAAGAGCGGCGGCAAATGATCGGCGGTCGGCTTGCTCAGATGGCAGCCGGCGCAGTTGGCCTTGTCCGGATCGTTGAACAGGCGCAGGCCATGCAGCTCCGCCTGCGTGAGCCGCGTCTTGCCTTGCAGCCAGTAGTCGTACTTGCTCGTGAAGCGATGGAACGACGGATCCTCGAACTGGTAGCGACCCACCGCGAACATGGCTTCATCGACGAGCAGATCGGGCTGGTTCACGATGCGCTCGCCGAACAGCTGCTTGAACTGGTCGAGGTACGGCGTGTTCATCAGCTTGCGTGCGACTTCGTCGGGGCTGTGGTTCGCCATCTCGACGGGGTTCAGCATCGGCCCGAGGGCCTGGTCCTGCAGCGTGCTCGCGCGGCCGTCCCAGAACAGGCCGCCCTGCGGCACCAGCGCGGGCGCGGCGGGCGCGACGCCGGCCGTTTTCGCGGCGCGTTGCGTGCCGGCCGCCGCGGTGGCGAGCTGGTCGAGCGAGACGGGCGCGGCGTCCATGTCGTTCTGGTCGGGGCCGATCGAGAACGGCGCCTGGCGATACAGATAAGCCAGCGACGGCGGCGGCCGGTAACCGGCCTGCGTCATGTGCTCGCCGCCCAGCTGCACCGAGAGATTGTTGGGCGGGCCATACGCGTGATCCGGGTTGTGGCAGGACGCGCAGGACTGCTTGCCCGATGCCGACAGCGACGCGTCATTGAAGATCTGCTTGCCGAGCAGGGCCACCGCGCTCAGCGGCTGGCTCGGCGGAACGTGCAGCGCCACGGGCTGCGGATTCGCGCCGGTGAGATCCTCGACCAGCGTGCCGACGGACAAGGGCACCCGCTCCGGATAGACGAGCGCATAGGCGGCGAAGGCGGCGCAGGCCGCCGCGGCGATCGCGGCGGACCAGCCGAGCACGCGCGGCAACAGGCGCGGCGCGGCGCCGGCGGAGAGCGAGGGCGGCAGGGCAGGGTTCGGAGAGCTCATGACGATGGAGATGAAGAGAGGCTTGAAAAAAAATCATCGAGCCGGCGCGTCGGGGCGCCGGCTCGAGCCGTGGCGAAAGGGGCTGGGCGCCCCGCCTTCACGTGTGAGATGACGCAAGGCGGAGGGCAGGGCGCACGGCCGTGTTTCAGCTCCCGGCGGGCGCGGCGGCGAGCTTCGTGCCGAGGCTCGGATCGAGGAACACGGTCGAGGCATTGCCCGTGCCGGTCAGGTTGAGCATGCCGCGGATGTCGCCGGCCGTCGCATCGAACGAACCGGCGCCGAGACGCGCGCCGCCGAGCCAGTTGTCCTCGATGAAGCGCACGACCGAAGCCTGCGTGATCGGCGTGTGGTCCACGTAGTTGACCTTGGCCCACGGCGAGATCATCAGGAACGGCGTGCGCGTGCCCGGACCGCAACGGCCATTGACCTGGCCGCCGTTGATGCCGAGCGGCTGCGTCGCGCCCGTGCCGGTGCACTCGCCCTGGCCCGACAACTGGTCCGCGCCCGTGAAGGTAGCCGTGCCGACCTTGGTGACGAGGGACTTGTCGAACGAGGAGAACTTGACGGTCGGCACCACGTGGTCGTACCAGCCATCCGAGTCGTCATAGGCCACCACGACGAGCGTGTCCTTCCAGTCCGGCTGCTGCTGCAGGAAGTTCGTCACCTTCACGACGAAAGCCTGTTCGTCGAGCGGATCGGAGTTGCCCGGATGGCCGTCGCTGACGGCGGGCGCCTTCAGGAAGCTCACCGACGGGAAATTGCCCGCCTTCACCGCCGTGAAGAAGTCGTCGACGTCGTACTGGTGATGCACCGGCGTCGCGGTGTTGTCGAGCGTCGGCTCGGTGTAGCCGATCATCGCGGTCGTCGTCGGGCGCTGGTGCGTCGGATTGGCCGTCGATGCGTAGTACTGGAACCACGCGTGATGCTGCACGTAGTCGGCGGGCGCGGTGCCGAGCACGTCCGACCACGTCGAACGCGCGCAGCCCGTCGTGCCGTTCGCGTTGACGGTCTGCAGGTTGAAGCCGCCCATGAAGCCGCCCCAGGTGATGCCCGCGCCGTTCAGCAGGTCGCCGATGTTCTTGCCGCCCATCATGCCGGTCGGGCCGGAGGTGGCGCCGAGCGCGGCGGTCGTGCAGACGTCGGTGGTCGGGTCGAGGTCGCCGATCATCGTGAAGCCGCCCTGGCCGTCAGGAATCGCGTTGCCGGTCGTCGCCGACGGGTTCTTCGGATTCGGCGTGACGGTCACGCCCTGGTTCTGGCCCGAGACCACTTCGATCGCGCCCGGCGTCGACGGGCCGAAGGTGTCGGTCCACGCGTTGTCGTTCATCGCGTAGTTCTGCGCGAGATTCCAGTACGCCGTGACGGTATTGCCGTCGAAATAGCCCAGCACCTGCGCCGACGAACCGAACTGGCCCGTGCTGCCCGTGATGATCGAGCTGGCCGACGTGAAGAGTGGGAACGCGTCCATCTTCAGGTTGTCGTCGGCGAGCTGTTCGGGTCCGTAGCTGTGGTTCTGGCTCTTGGTGTTGGCCTGCGAGCGGTCGAGGCGGAACGGCTGCGCGGTGGTGGTCGTCAGCGCGACGTTGCCGACGCTCGGCGGCGTGGTCGTCTGGCCGTTGACCGTGGCGGCGACGATGTTCGGCGAGCCCGGTTGCGCGTTCGGATTGGCGGCGCCGGTGAGTCCCGCGGCGGCCAGCGTGGCGATGTCCGTCTGCGTGCCGGCGGCGGCGGTGAAGCTGGGCTCGCCGGCCACGTTCTTCGCGTTCGGGTAGGTGGCGAAGTAGTGATCGAACGAGACGTTCTCGCCGAAGATCACGACCAGATGCTTGATCGGGGTGGCGGTCTTCAGCGCATCTTGCGCCGAGACGGCGGGCGCGGTGGAACCGCCCGAATCGTGCGAACTGCCGCAGGCCGCCATGGCCAGCAGCGCCGCGACCGAGATCGCACAGGGAAGGATAGTCTTATAGGACATTCGTTGGGGGCTCCAGATTGCCGCACAGCGCTCCAGGACCGACAGGCTGGAGTGGCTGGTTATTTTTGAATGGATTTGCAAGCGCGCTCAAGCCGGGACTTGGAGCACCGGAATTGAAACATTTCAATATGGCGAAGCCGGGACGAATTCCTTACTGGTATTTACATACGGTTTCATTACTCTCTGATTTCTTTTAATCGAATTGGCTAACGGAATTTGAAAGATTTGCGGCGTGCAATGCGTCGCTTGAGGGGAATCAGCGAGGCGTCTCACTGCCTTTGCGGCGGGAGTCGCCGAGGCTCGGACAGAAGCTTTGCCAGCGTAATTCTCGGCTTAGTCTCGAGGCTTATCGTGGCGTCTGTTCCGGGAGCCGTATGGCCAGATTGATTCGGCACCGCATTGAAAGCCAGGCTTTCAATCAGCGTCCGGACAAGCAATAAGGCCCGGCAGCCACTCGACCGTTCCTTGCAATTCAATATTCATATTACTTACGAAAGCCTCGCCGCCTTTGCCCAACGCGAAACCCGACGTGTCACTTCGTCGTGAAATCGCATTTATCCCCGTCAATCAACCTGAAAGGAATCAGCATGACTCTCAGCGTCGAAATCATCGCCATGGTGCTCGTCGCCGGATTGCTGTGCGGGTTCCTGAATACCGTGGCGTCATCGGGCTCCGCCGTGTCCTTGCCCATCCTGATGTCGATCGGTCTGCATGCCGCCACGGCGAATGCCACCAACCGCATTCCGGTGCTCGTCGGCGCGCTCGCGGCGACGGTCGGCGTCGCGCGCGAAGGCGTCATCCCGTGGCGCCGCGCGCTCAAGGTCGCGGTGCCGCTCGCGCTCGGCGCGGCCGTCGGCGCGCTGGCGAGCGAACATCTGCCTGGACACGACCTGCGCAAGGTCATCGTGGGCGCGGTGATCGTCGCGTTGATCCTGATCTTCACCAAGCTCAAGAAACTGCTGAACGCCGCCGGAGACAGCGAGTTCCGCTTCCATGCGCGGACCGTGGCGCTGCTCTTCTTCGTGGGCATCTGGACCGGCTTCATCGTGCTCGATTCGGGAACCTACATGCTTCTGGTGCTGGTGCTCGCGGCGGGACTGACGCTCGTCGAAGCCAATATCGTCAAGAACTTCGCGACGCTCTTCACCACCAGCGCCGCCATGCTGGTCTTCATGCAGCACGGCAACATCGACTGGGGCGTCGGCGGAATCATGGGGCTCGGCAGCCTTGCGGGCGGGCTGATCGGCGCGCGCATCGCGGTGTCCGAGCATGCGCGGCGCTGGATCGTGGGCCTGATGGTGACCGTGATCATCGGCGAGCTGCTGCATCTGGCGATACCGGCGCACTGGTTCAGCGACGAACTCATGCCCGCCATCAACCTGTATGCGTCGATCCTGACCGGCCGAGCCGGCTCATGACGCCCGGAGCCAAAGTTCGTATGGAATGGTCAGGCCGGACTTTGTCCCGGCGATGTGCGCCTTTGCGTTGCTTCACCCCGTCATAAGCGCTACTCTCGATCCGGTCCTGAACGTCGAACGCGGTTCAACCCGGAGGCAACCGTTTCGTGAAGCGAGCATGGGCTTTCTCATTCGCCGTCGCCCTGAGCGCGGCGCTTGCCGGATGCGGCAAGGGCGGATCGCAGGATGCGACGCAGAACGCAGGCGCATCCGCGAGTCAGGCGCCGGTCCAGCTCGGATCGGTCGCGAGCGGCGTCTCCGCCGCCTCGGGCGCGCAGGACCACGGCGCGCCGGCCACCATCCCGAAGGCGCAATTGCCCGGCGAAGCCGCCGAGACCTTGCGCCTGGTCCAGTCGGGCGGGCCCTTTCCGTTCGGCGAGGACGGTGTCCTGTTCCGCAACAGCGCGTCATTGCTGCCGCAGCATGCGCGCGGTTACTACCACGCTTATACCGTCCGTACGCCCGGGGCGGCGGACCGGGGCTTGCGCCGGATCGTATGCGGCGGAGCGCGCAAGCAGATTCGCGACTGCTATTACACCGACGATTACTACGCGAGTTTCAAGCGCATCGGAGACTAGGGGAGGGAGCCGGCTTGCTTCATGCCGGCTTGCTCACGGCCGATTGCTGATAGTTCGCGATGCCGAGCTTGTCGATCAGCCCGATCTGTATCTCCAGCCAGTCGATGTGCTCTTCGGTGGCATCCAGCAACTCGACCAGCAGTTGCCTCGACACAAAATCCCGCACTGACTCGCAATAGACGATTCCGCTCTTGCATTGCGACTGCGCCGCCCGTTCGAGCGCGAGATCGTTTTTCAAGGCATCGGGCGTCGTCCTGCCGATGCTGAGCGGATGCAGATCCTGCAGATTCGGCTCGCCGTCGAGCATGAGGATCCGTTCGATCAAGCGGTCCGCATGCGTCAGCTCGTCCATCGACTCCGCGTATTCATGCGCGCCGAGTTCTATCAGTCCCCAGTGTTTGTACAGGCGCCCATGGTGCAGGTATTGATGCACCGCAGTCAGTTCGTTCTTCAGTTCCGCGTTCAGAAGCTCGATAACTTTCGGATCGCTCTGCATGATTTCGCTCGCCGGTGACTGATGCGGAAAGCATATACGCATTCGCGACCCGGCGAATTCAGCCGCAGCGGGACGCAAGACGCGAAGCACCGGGCCGCCGCCCGATGCCTCGCGCTACGCTCAGAACGCGTCCGTCATGCCCATCGCCGGATCGGAGACCGAATGACGGCCGGTCTCCATGCGCCCCGCGATTCGCCGATAGAAGCTGCGGTCCGTGTTGCTGGTGATCTCGAAGTCATACCAGAAGCCAGTCTGCGCGAGATTCCAGAACAGCGCCACCGGCAGCAGGCCGCCCGTGCTGACCGTCCATGTGTGGCCGGGGCCGAGGCTGTCGGTGCGCGGGAACGGCGCGGGTGCGGGCCAGGCGCCGAAGCCGGCGGCCGCGAAGCCGTCGAAGCCCGACGGGCCGCGTCCGAAGCCCGGCAACGGCAGACCCGGAAACGCCTGCAGCGCGCCATAGACCCGATTGGACTTCACTGTGAACTGGGCCAGTCCTGCGCCGTCGTTGCGCAGTTGCAGATGCAGGTTGCCGGTCAGCGTGCCGTAGCCCACGCGGATCTCCAGGTTGCTGCCCCGGCGTCCCTTCAGCGCGGAGAGATCGCCCTTGAATTCGCGATGCCAGCCGTTCGGACCCAGCACCCAGAGGTCGTACTTGCCGAGGTCGCCGGAGGCCGGGGTCCAGAGGTCGTCCAGCGTCCTGCCGGGTTCGACGGCGTAGCGCTTCGGCAGGCGGTCCAGATGCAGCTTGTCGTACACGTGGAACACGGCGCCCTGGCGGCCCGTGTTGGCGAACAGCAGCTTGACGCCGCCGCTGGATGCATCGACGTGAGCACTCGCATGCAGCTCGTACGGCAGCGCGCGCGACGGACGGAAGCCGTTCGCCTGCGCCGGCATGCCGCGACCGGCGTCCGGCACGATCTGCCCGAGCGCCTGTTGCGTGGCGCGCAGCGCATCGGCGTCGGCCTTGCTCTTTTCGCCGGCGAGCGTCGGCAGCGGTTCGCTGTTCGGCGTCGCGAAATTGAAGGCGGTCGTGAGGTCGCCGTTGATCAGGCGTCGATACGACGAGATGTTGCTTTCCTTGATGCCGAAGCGCGCCTCGAGGAAGCGCAGCACCGAGGTATGGTCGAAGGTCTGCGAGTTGACCCAGCCGCCGCGGCTCCACGGCGAGATGACCCACAGCGGCACGCGCGGGCCCGGACCATACGGCTTGCCGTCCGGTGCGGCGGGCTGGCTGTCGGGCGCGGCGCCGGTGTCGGCGCGCGTGACATAGGGATGCGTGAAGTACTCGACGCCCAGCTCGCTGCCCGAGAGCGTGGTCTTGCCGGCATAGCTGCCGTCACCGTTCGGCGACGGCACCGCCGCGGGCGGGACGTGATCGAAGAAGCCATCGTTCTCGTCGAAGTTGACGAGCAGCACGGTCTTGCTCCACACCTCGGGCACGGCGGTCAGCGCGTCGAGGAATTGCTGCACGAACCACGCGCCCTGCACCGGGCTCGACGGACCGGGGTGCTCGGAGTAGACGTCGGTCGGAACGACCCACGACACCTCCGGCAGACGGCCGTTCTTCACGTCGTCGGCGAAGGCTTCGACGAAGGTGCCGTTGGTGTTCGGATCGGCGGCCGTGGTCGGCAGCGTGTTCGCATAGCCCTTGATGAGGGGCTGGGCCGCGGCATCGGCCGGGTTGTAGACCGGCTCGGCGGCCTGGGTGAGCGAGGCGTTGGCCTGGCGTGCCGCCGGCAGCGCTTCGTTGGCCTGGCGAAACTTCTTGAAGCCCAGCAGCGGGTTGCAGCCGTAGGTGTTGATGATGTTCTGGTACACCTTCCAGCTCACGCCGGCTTCTTCGAGGCGCTCGGCGGTGGTCTTCCAGTCGAAGTACGCCGAGGCCGACGACGCCACCGTGTAGTCGCCGGTGAAGTTGTTCACGAAGGTCTTGCCGTAGGCCGGGCCATTCGTGCCGGTGGAGTGGAACATCCGGTTCGGATGCGTGCCGCCGAGGAACGCGCAGTGGTAATCGTCGCAGATCGTGAAGGCTTCGGCGAGCGCGCGCTGGAAGGGAATTTCAGCGGTGTCGAAATAACCCATCGTCTGGTTCTTCTTCGACACCGGCCACGCCGCCATGCGGCCGCCGTCCCACGCAGCCTGGGTGTCGACCCAGCTGTGCGGCGTGCCGGTGACGCGTTGGGCATTGCCGCGCGTTTCGTCGAGATGGTAGGGCAGGTCGACGTTGCCGCTCGCGTCGATCTGCTGCCATACGTTGCGGCCGTCCGGCAGCGGGATCGTGAAGCGATCGCCATAGCCGCGCACGCCTTTATAGGTGCCGAAGTAATGATCGAACGCGCGGTTTTCCATCATCAGGATCACGACGTGCTTGACGTCCTTGATCGTGCCGCTCTCGTGATGCGCGGGAATCGCGAGCGCGCGGCGGATGCTGGGGGGAAACACGCTGAGCGCGGCGGCTGACAGGCCGGCCGTGGCCGTGCTCTGGAGAAACTTGCGGCGGGAGTTCACGGGGGAAGTGCTCCTTCTCGTTTGGCTGGAGGCAATGAGCGTCGAAACCTTCGATAGCGTTCACCGCAGCCTGTCCGCCCAACGCACCGGCATGGCTTGTCACGGCCAGGCTGCGTGAGCCGGCCGCGCTCCATGCTCGATGTCGCCCGGGAAGGAGACTGCCTGCCGAGACCCCGCTCGTGGAAGCCCAAGGACGTCGTAATGCACGTAAAGCATGCCCGTAACCGTCAGTACGGTGACTGTCAGGTCCGGGTGACTGAGGAATATAGGGGGCAAGGATGACGGAATGGTGTCGATAACGGAATTCGGGGCCGTCCCGTTCAATGCATGGCGCGCGCGGGGCGCTGCCTGAAGGTGAACGCACAGACGAGCATGAAGCCCATCAGCGCGAGCGACGCGCCATAGCGGCTCAGTTCGAGTCCGCCCTGCGCCACGGGCTTGTCGAGGAAGTCGCCGAGCACCGCGCCCAGCGGCCGCGTCAGGATGAACGCGCTCCAGAACAGGAAGGTGCGCGACACGCGGGTCGCGTAGAAGGCAATGGCAATGACCACGAGCAGTCCGCCGAAGATCAGCGCGGCGCCGGTGTAGCCGAGGCCGGCGTCATCGGCGGTCCAGTCGCCGAGCGCGGTGCCGAGCGTCTGCGAGAACATGATGGTCACCCAGTAGAACATCTCGGTACGCGGCGATGACACGGTCGCGATCGATACCGATCCCGTCGCGCGATACCAGACCGCAAGCGAGATCACGAGCAGCGTCAGCAGCAACGCGCTGCCGCCGGCGTAGCCGATGCCGAGCGAGCGGTCGGCGAAATCAGCGAGTGTCGTGCCGACGGTCGTCGTCGCGACGATCGTGAACCAGTAGAGCGCGGGTTGAAAGCGGCGCGCCCTGATCTGCGCGCTGACGGCGACGATGAACACCGCGGCGAAGATGCACGTGCCCAGCAGATAGCCGAGTTTCATGGACATGGAGACGGCATCGCCGGCGGTTTCGCCGAGCGTCGTCGCGGCTATCTTGATGAGCCAGAAGCCGAAGGTGACTTCGGGGACCTTGGCCGTGACCGCAGGGTGTTTTTGCATGAGGGCTCCGCTCAGGGACGTGGACGTGACGATGCAGGCCGCATCGTGCATGGAGGAGCGGAGAGCTTAGTGAGCGATCGCTTATGAAAGGCTTAGGCGGCGTGCGGGTCTGATCGATGCCGTTGCTTGACAGCTTCCTTCACGGCGCATTTCAGGTCGGTTTCATGCGTTCGTTTTTTCGCTTCGATGCGCATGGCTAAGCTTCTCTTAAGCACGGCAACCTCAAGCTTGTCGATGACTCGGTGTTCAGGCATTCATGCATTCATGCAACCAAGGTTGCGTCATACCGGAAGCTTCAGATGAGCCTGCCTCAGTTCGGCGCCATTCGAGCGAACCTCGTCCTCTTCGCGATCTCGGCGATGGTCATGGAGAGCGCCGCCCTCATCGTGCTGGCGTGCATCGGTCATCCTGGATGGATGGCGGCCATCGCCACCCGGAGCGTCATCCTGTGCCTGTCGGGCATGCTCTGGCGCTTCGTGAGGCACCGCGCGCGCACGGCGTTCGACGACGCGCGGGACAGCGGTCATGTCGTCTGGGAGCGCGACGGCGTCCATGGCCGCTTTTGCATCAGCGAAGCGTGCCCTACAGGCTGGCTTGTGCAACTGCACAGGGAAGCGAGCGGAACCGAGGAGAGGGCGGACAACGTCGTCATTCATTCCTGAGGCCTGTGACAGCCTCATGCTTCATGTCCACGCGGACAGTCCTTCCCGGACTGTCTTTTCAACCCGGCGCATGCCGGGCTTTTTTCGCCGTTCGCCTCGTCGATGTCGGCGCGACGCGAGAAGCGAGGCGAGCTCGGTGGACCTGCAGTTGAACGTGAACAACATCTTCGACCGCAAGTACTTCTCGACCGCGTATCCGATCTGCGCGACGTGGGCGCCGGGCCGCTCGGCCGTGGTCACGCTCAACTTCTTTCAGTAAGCTTCAGTAAGCGACAGGGAAGGGATGATCGCCGCGCAGGCGATCACCCTTCCAGCATGACCGTCCGGCTGAATCCGAACGTGCTGACGCGCGTGATGGGTTCACGCGTCAAGGCGACGCCCCGGAAGCCGCCGGGCATCGGCAGGGTGAGGGCGTGATCGTGGGACATTGACGCGCTTGCCGGCCCGAGCCGCGTGCGTGCGATTCCGGCGGCCTCGGCCCAGGCCCGGCCGCCACGCGATGCATCGTCCGCCACGGGCGCGACCGTCAGGCCCACGCCCACTTCGCACGCCGCGATCACGATGGCGATCCAGATGCCGGCGTAGGCCACATCCACGCCCAGCTGCACGTCGGGGCTCGCGACCGCGACGCGCTCGAACGGGCCTTCGGTCAGCCCGACTTCCTCAGGCGTACACGCAAGCATGTGCGACAGGGACAGGCGCAGTGTCGCGCGGGCGATGCTGAAGCGGCGTCCGATCGACGCGCGGGGATGCATGCGCGCGCGCCTGCGTTCCGCGATCGTCAGCCACTGGCCGATGTTCAACGCGGACGCAAACGGAAAGTCGGTGGAGACGAGCCACACATAGAGCTCGCCGGGGGCGGGCGGCACTTGCGCCAGGGTGTCGGCCTGCGTGGAATCGTAGTGCCGCCACGCGATGCCGTCCGCGCCGATATCGAGCGTTTTCACGCGCGCGGCCTTCATGCCGGCGCTCCCGTGGCGACATCGGCCACAAGCGTTGATTGGTGCTGCGAGCGATGCGCGCCCGTCATGTCGGCCCTCGGACCCAAAATGGCGCATTGTGCGGACGCGGTGCTTATGGGACGCTTAAGGCGCCACTGCGCCGAAGAAAGAGCACTTACCCACTTACCATCGCGGATATCGGGCAGCTAAGCTTCCGGGTCGTGCCAGGGCCGGCATGACGAATGGGCTGGGGAGGGCAACGTGCGCTTGCTTCTGGTGGAAGACGACGAAATGATCGGAGAGTCCGTGGCGGCCGCGCTGCGCCGCGACAACTACACGGTGGACTGGGCGCAGGACGGCCGGGAAGCCGAGCTGTCGCTCGCCAACGACGTCTACGATCTCGTGCTGCTCGACCTGTCGCTGCCGCGCCGCGACGGCATCGATGTCCTCAATGCGTATCGGAGCCGGGGCGGCAACGCGCCGGTGCTGATCATCACGGCGCGCGAAGCCGTGGACGAACGGATCCGCGGCCTCGACGCCGGCGCGGACGACTATCTGCTCAAGCCCTTCGATCTCGCCGAACTCGCCGCGCGTATCCGCGCGCTGTTGCGGCGGCGCACCGGGCAGAAGCATCCGGTTTTCTCGCACGGCGAACTGTCGCTCGATCCGGCCGCGCACGAAGCCGCGAAAGGCGGCGTGCCGCTCAACCTGGTGCCGCGCGAGTTCGCGCTGCTGCAGGCGTTGATCGAGGAACCGAAGCGCGTCTTCAAGCGCCGCGAACTCGAAGAAAAGCTGTACGGCTGGGGCGAGGAGGTCGGCAGCAATGCCATCGAGGTTCACGTGCACAGCCTGCGGCGCAAGATCGGCGCGGACGAGATCGTGACGGTGCGCGGCGTGGGCTATCGTCTTAAGGGGCTCGGATGACATCGATCCGGCGCTGGCTGCTCGGCTGGCTGATCTGCGGTCTCGGCGCGGCCTGCGCCATTGCGGGCTATGGCATTTTCAGCCTGGCGCAGCTGGAGGCGGGCGAACTCTTCGACTACGAATTGCGCACCATCGCGCTGTCGATGCCCAGCAACGTCGATGACACGCCCGGTGCGCATGGACGCGCGCCGGAGTTGCGCGGCATCGCGGACGACCGGCTCGTGATCGACATCTGGGACGGCTCGGGCAGGCTCGTCTATCACTCGCCGAACGAACCCGAGCTGCCGTTCATGGGCGAAGGGTTTCGTTCGACCCAGCGCGAGGGCATTCGCTGGCGCGCCTTCGGTCACGCCGAGCACACCCGCTTCATCCAGGTGGCGCAGCCAGCGAGCGTACGCGAGGAACTCGCCGCCCGGCTCGCGTCCCGCACGCTGATGCCGCTGGCCGTGCTGATCCCGGTGCTGATCGGCATCGTGCTGTTCGTCGTGGCGCGCGGGCTGTCGCCGGTCGGCGCGGTGTCGCGGGCGCTGGCGGCGCGCTCGCCCGAATCGCTCGACCCGATCCGCTTCGACAAGCCGATGCCCGTCGAACTGCATCCGCTCGTGCAGGCATTGAACGACCTGCTCGGGCGCGTGGACGAGGCGTCGGAAGCGCAGCGCGCGTTCATCGCCGACGCGGCGCACGAACTGCGCACGCCGATGACCGCGCTCAAGCTCCAGATCCAGGGCGCGACCAGCGACGGATCGATGCAGGTCGACCCCGTGACCCGGCAGAAGATCGAAGGGCGCCTGAACCGGGTCATCCATCTCGCCCAGCAACTGCTCAGCATGGCGCGCGAGGATGCGGCCCGCGAAGCCGCCATGGCCCCGATGAGCCTGCGCAACCTGTGCGAGGAGCGCGTGGGCGACTATTCGCTGCTGGCGGAGGCGAAGTCGCTGGATCTCGGGCTCGAAGTCGATCAGGCGCGCGGCGAGCGGGACGAGTTCATGATTCACGGCGATGTCCACGCGCTGGGCGTCCTGCTGAACAACCTGCTGGACAACGCGGTGCGCCATACGCCGGCGGGCGGGCGTGTCGACGTGATCCTGCGGCGCGAACCCCGGGGACTCGCGCTGACCGTGCTCGATACCGGCAGCGGCATCCCGGCCGACGAGATCGCCCGCGTGTGCGACCGCTTCTACCGAATTTCAGGGACGGCAGGGCATGGCAGCGGGCTTGGGCTTGCCATCGCGTCACGCGTGGCGCGGCGCCATCATGCGACGCTGGTCGTCGCGAATCGCAGCGACGTGACGGGTCTGTCGGTGTCGGTGCAGGGGCTGCGCGAGATCGCCGATGCGCCGCCCGACCTCGCCACAAGGGCCGCCGCGCACACGGCCGAATGACGACTGCTTTCGTCGCCATCCCTGGGCGCATCTGGTTGATAAGCATTTCATAAGCAAGCGCGCACTAGGCTCGTGACCTTGTCCGGTCGACGAGTGTTCAGATGAAGCGCGCACCTTCCCGCTCTCCCCGCGGCCTGCATTCGACAGGGCTGCCCGGGAGCGCGGCATGAGAGTCCTGCTGGTCGAAGACGGGCGCAGCGTCGCCGAGCCCATCCACCAGGCGCTGAAGGATTACGGCTATGTCGTGGATCTCGTCCATGATGACAAGTCGGCCTTGCTGTCCCTGTCGACGCACGTCTACGACGCCGTTCTGCTCGATGCGGGAAGTCCCGGCTCGGGCGCGCTGGACGTGCTGCGCATGGTGCGACGCGCGGGCGGCCATGTGCCCGTCATCGTGGTGACGGCGCGAGGAGCGGTCGCCGAGCGGATACGCGCGCTGAACGAAGGCGCCGATGACTGTGTCAGCAAGCCGTTCGACATGCTGGAACTCGACGCGCGCCTGCATGCGCTCATGCGGCGCCTTGGCGCGCACTCTGCCGCGCTGTTGACGAACGGCGTGCTGACCTTGAATCCGGCGACGCGGGAAGCGCGTTCGGACGCCGCTGCGATGCGCCTGTCCGGCCGTGAATTCGCCTTGCTGCAGGCGCTGATGACGCGGCCCGGCGCCGTCCTGTCGCGCGCCGATCTGGAAGACCATATCTACGGCTGGACCGACGAGGTCGAGAGCAATGCCGTCGAATTCCTGATTCACACGGTCCGCAAGAAGCTGGGCGCCGAGGTCATCCGGAATGTGCGCGGCGTGGGCTGGATGGTGTCGCGGCCGGCGTGATGCGGGCGGCGCAACTCGCGCGCCGCCTTCTTCCTCTTCTACCCTCGCGGCTTACTGCTTGAACTTCGCCGGCACCTTGCTCAGGTCGATCATGACGATCTCGCCGAAGTCCTGCGTCTTGCCGTCCGGCAGGAACTTCTCGCTCGGCGGGAACGGATTCGCGGCTGTGGCCATCGGCACTGAGGCGGGTTCGTCCGTGATGCCGAAGTCCGAATCGTTCGAGATATAGATCTTCGTCGGATCGGCAGGATCGACCGCGATACCCTCGACCTTGTCGTGACCGAAGTACATGCCCTTCGGATCGATGGTGGTAAAGAGCGCCGCATAGTTGAGGAACAGCGACTCCGTGCCGACCGTGATCCCCGCGGCGCCCAGCGCCTGCACGGCGGCGGGGGCGTCGACGGTGCCGGCCAGGTCCTCGATGGTCTTGCCGCCCACTTCGAGCCCGCTGGCCGGATCGTAGCTCACCGCACCGCCCGCGATCGTCGTGCCGATCAGCGGCGATTTCGGACCGACGTCCGTCGCCCGGCTCAGATCGAGCTTCCACAGGTTCTTGTCGGCGCGCGCCTTGCCGCTTGCCGTGCCGTCGACGGTGCCTTCGAAGTTGCCGTCGCGTTCGTCCACGATGAAGGTGCCGTCCGGCAGCGCCGTGATCTCGCTGACGGCCTGGCCTTCGGGGTTGCCCGCGCCATTCGTGTGCAGGGCATACAGGTACTCGTGCACGTCGTTGACCGGGTCCGCGAGCGACACCTTCACGACCCGCGTGATCGCGGCCTTGCCCGAGGCCACCGCCGACACGCCGTTCTTGTCCAGCGGCGACTGCATGATGCCGACCAGATACTTGCCGTCCGCGCTGAGCGTCAGTCCTTCCATGCCCTTGTTGGGCTTGCGCTTCTTGAGCTCGCCGGGCAGCGCCAGATTGTTGCCGGTGCTGGCCTTGGAATAGGGATTGAGGCGGAGGAGTTCCTTGCCGCTGGCATCGAAGTGAACGATGTACGGCCCATATTCGTCCGATACCCAGAAGGTGCCGTCGGCCATCGCAACGAGCCCTTCCGGATCGAGGCCGGCGCTGCTCGTCGGCAACACGTTGCCGTTCACGTCGTAGATGGTCTCGGCGGTGCTCGCTTCCGGATTCACGCGGCCGTTCATCGGCGTGCCGTCGGCCAGCGACAGGCCGATGACCTTCGCCACGCTCGCCTTGCCGCCCGCCAGCTGGAACAGCGCGATAGCTGGCTGAAACGCTGTGTCAGGCTCGATCTTGTTGCTGCCGTCGGGCGCGGTGACGTTGGGACCGCGATCGGTCATGCCGTAGAAGAAGCCCGGCTGATTGGGCGCGGACGTCAGCGCGGAGCCGTAGCCGGTGCCGACGATCGGCACGTTGCCCCAGTTCGTGTAGGGCGCGATGTTCTGCGTGTAGAGCTGAGTTGCCTGTTTAGCCTGGGCGGCCGGGCTGTTGTCCGCCGATGAATCGTCGCCGCCGCATGCGGCCAGCGCCAAAGTCACTGCCAGCGCCACGCACGTCTTGTTGTTGACCATCCCTTGCGCTCCTTTTCTGGTGTCGTTCTTATGAAAAGGCACAGGGTAGCGACGCACAGTGGCAGCTTCGTGACCGGGTCACGTTGTCAGGCATCGGAAGCAGGATGCGCGGCTTTCTTCAGACGAGCATCATTCGTCGAACAACTCATGAGGATGCTTGCTCGCGGCCTTCATCGCCGCCCGGTTCGCGAGCCAGGCCAGCGCGCAAAGCAACGCCCCCGCCGCGCCGTAGGGCGCGAATCCGAAGCGTCCGGACGCGCCGGTGCTCAGCGCGTAAGCGGGCAACAGAATGCCCGCGGAAAGAAGAAAGTACCGCAGCCAGCGCACAGTCGATGTCCTCCGGGCGCCCGGATGCAATTTGAATTGCCCGGGCGCGGCTCATGCCAGTTGGGTCGCAGTCAGCGTGATGCGGATCGCGGCGAAACGGGCAGATTAGCAAGTTCCGGTCCCCGTCGGTCCGGCGTGCGCTTGCTGTCGGTGCGTCAGTGCGTCAGTGGGAAATCTCGTCGAGCGTGCGATTGTTCGTGCGCGGGCCGAAGAAGCCGATGGCGCCCATCACCATCACCATCGAGCCGCCGATCAGGCCGAACACGCCTTCCACGCCCACATGCCGCAGCGCGAAGGCGATCATGAAGCCCGAGAACATCGCGGAGAGGCGCGACATCGAGTAGACGAAGCCGACGGCCGTGGCGCGGATGCGCGTCGGAAACAGCTCGGTCTGGTACGCGTGATAGCCGACCGAGAGCAGGGTGCCCGACAGCGTGATGAGCACACCGAGCAGCATCAGCATGGCAGGCGACGACTGCGTCGCGAACAGGCTGCCGAAGACCGCAATGCCGAGCGCCGAGAGCACGATCAGCGTCTTGCGTTCGATGCGATCCGCGAAGGCCATGGCGAGCAACGGCCCGAACGGATTCGACGCCGCGATGACGAACGAATACATCAGGCTGTGGGTGATGGTCACGCCCTTCGACACCAGCAGCGTGGGCACCCACGACGCGAAGCCGTAGAAGCCGATCGCCTGGAACAGGTTGAATACCAGCAAAGTGATGGCGCGGCGGCGGTACGGGCGTTGCCAGATCTCGCCGAAACGCGCCTTGTCGGAGGCGGCGGCCGGTTCGCTGCTGTCATCGGGGGCGGGCAGTGCCTGGCCGTATTGCCGGGCGACCCTGGCTTCGAGCGTACTCAAGACGCTGTCGGCTTCGTCGAGACGGCCCTGTTGCGCAAGCCAGCGCGGGCTTTCCGGCACGCGGCGGCGAATCGCCCACACGATCAGCGCGCCCAGTGCGCCGATGATCACGACCCAGCGCCATCCGTCGATGCCAAAGGGCGCGCGCGGCACGAGCCACCACGAGAACAGCGCGACGGCGGGCACCGCCGTGTACTGCACGAGATGCACGAAGGCGAACGCGCGGCCGCGCAGATGTTTCGGCACGAGTTCGCTGACATAGGTATCGATCGTCACCAGTTCCACGCCCACGCCGATGCCCGCGATCAGCCGCCACAGGTTGATGGCGGCTGCGCTGTCCTGCCAGGCCATCGCGAACGTGGCGATCGAATACCAGAGCAGCGACACGGTGAAGGTGGTCTTGCGGCCGAAGCGATCGGCGAGGCGCGTGAAACAGAGGGTGCCGATGAACAGGCCCGCGAACGAGGCCGCGACGAAGGCGCCCAGTCCTGAGAAGCCGAAGAACGAGGCGGTGGTCGTCGAGTAGAGGCCGCTCTTGACCAGGCCCGGCCCGACGTACGCGGTGAAGAACAGATCGTAGAACTCGAACCAGCCGCCGATCGACAGCATGAAGACCAGCGCCCATACCGAGCGTGTCGCGGGCAGGCGGTCGATACGCGCGTTGATGCGCTGCGATCCGCCGGCCTCCGGTGGGTTGTGCGGCGGGTTGACCCCATCGACGGGCAGGCTGGCCATCTGCATGTTCTCCTTTGCAACTTTGATGTTAGTTCTGTTAGACAGAACCGTGTTCTGTACAGCAGCATGCGTATGGTAGTCGTGCGCCTCGTCAGCGAGCGACTAGGGATAACACCAGCAAGCTTGCGTGAGGAGCGAGGCGGCGACGCCTCGTCGCGGAGATTCGGCTAGCCGCCGCGATCGGTCGTGTCGTCGCGGTCGAAGTTGGCGATGCTCGCGTCGTAGCGCGCGGCCATGCCGCCCAGCGCGGTGGTCGCCTGCTTCGCGCTGAGCAGGAGCGCCTTGAGCGCGGTGTCGATGGTGGCGGCGTCGCCGAATCGACCTTTTGGTCCGGACACCGTCAGCGCGCCTGCGATCAGGCCGGTGGCATCGAATACCGGCACCGATGCCGACGTGGTCTCCGGATCGCGTTCGCCGTACGACACGGCGAACAGTTGCGCGCGCACCTCATTCCAGCGCGGGTCCGACGCTTCGGTGAACGCCAGCAGCACCTTGCCGGACGCGCCTTTGTCGATGGCGAATTCTTCGCCCACCCGGATCGCGACGCGGACGCTTCGCGTCGGCTCGACGCGGTACAGGACCAGGCGCTTGTCGCCCTGGCGCACATACAGCGAGGCGGTCTCGCCGAGATCGCGGCTGAGCTGCTGAAGGATGGGCTCGACCACCGGCCCCACCTGGAAAGAGCGCTGGTAAAGCGTGGCGAGCCGCAGCGGTTGATGTCCGATCGCGTACTGCCCGTCACTCAGCTTGCGTATGAAGCCGCCGTGTTCGAGTGCGGCGAGCAGACGCAGCACCGTGCTCTTGTACAAGCCGGTACGGCGCGAGAGTTCCGTGAGCGTCAGCCGTTCGTCGGTCGGCCCGTAGGCATTGAGGATCGCGAACGCGCGATCCAGGACCGCGACACCACTGGATGTTTCCGGCGCGTCTTCCGATGGCGCTCCCATTGAGGGCGCGGGTGTCGTCATTTCTGTTCCTCCCTGGCTGTCCCGCCACTTTACAGTTCTGTCGTGCAGAACTCAAATTCTGTTTATCTCGATTTAATCGGGTTTACCCATCTTCAACCTGATCAAAATCACTCCTATAGTTCTTTCTAACAGAACCATGATCTATCAGATAGAACTTTGGAGCGAATCTTGGAACCTTCCACCCCAAAAATCCTGATCAGCGAAGTGGGCCCGCGCGACGGTCTGCAAAGCATCAAGAGCGTCATGCCGACCTCAGCCAAGCTGCGCTGGATCTCCGCGCTGGCGGAAGCCGGCTTGCAGGAAATCGAAGTGGGTTCGTTTGTTCCCGCCAGGCTGCTCCCGCAGATGGCCGACATTCGCGAGGTGGTCGCGCATGCGCTGTCGCTGCCGGGGCTGCATGTGGCCGTGCTCGTCCCGAACCTGCGCGGCGCGCAGGGCGCCTTCGAAGCGGGCGTTCACAAGCTGACGCTGCCGGTCTCGGTGACCGAGGAACACTCGATGGCGAACATCCGCAAGACGCCGGCGCAGATGATCGAAGAGGTGCGCCAGATCGTCGCGTTGCGCGACGCGCAGTATCCGGGCGTGGAGATCGAGGCGGGCGTATCGGTGGCCTTCGGCTGCACGCTTGCCGGCACGGTGACGGACGACCAGACCATGCGCATGTGCGTCGCGATGGCCGAGTGCGGCGTGGACGAGATCGGTCTCTCCGATACCAGCGGCTACGCGAACCCGGTCCAGGTACGCCGCCTGTTCCGCCGGCTGCAGTCCGAACTGGGCGCGAAGGCGGGCGGCGCGCACTTTCATAACACGCGCGGCCAGGGACTCGCCAACGTGGTCGCCGCGCTCGACGCCGGCGTCACCACGATCGATTCGAGTCAGGCCGGTCTCGGCGGCTGTCCGTATGCGCCGGGCGCGACCGGCAACATCGTCACGGAAGACCTCGCTTTTCTGCTGGAGGCGATGGGCTACCGCACCGGCGTGGACATCGACAAGCTGATCGCCGCGCGCGCGATCCTCGCCGAAGCATTGCCCGGAGAAGCGCTCTACGGACACGTTCAGGATGCCGGACTGCCGAAGGGCTTCGCCTATGCGGACGGACGCGCGCCGAGCGCGCCGCAACCCGAAGGCTGTCTGCTGGGAGCCGCGCAATGAACGACGTGCAAGCGAATCAAGCCCTGCCGTACAGCGGCGTGCGCGTCGTCGAAATGACGCACATGGTGATGGGACCGACCTGCGGCATGGTGCTCGCCGATCTGGGCGCGGAAGTCATCAAGGTCGAACCGATCGCGGGCGACAGCACGCGTGCGCTGCGCGGCTCGGGCGCGGGCTTCTTCGGCACCTTCAATCGCAACAAGAAGAGCATTGCGGTCGATGTGAAGGACGCGCGCGGCATCGAGATCATGCACAAGCTGGTCGGCAGCGCGGACGTGTTCAGCGAGAACTTCAAGAGCGGCACGATGGACAAGCTGGGTCTCGGATATGCGGCGCTGGGCAAGCTGAATCCGCGTCTCGTCTATGTGTCGCACAAGGGCTTCCTGCCGGGACCGTACGATCATCGCACCGCGCTCGACGAGGTCGTGCAGATGATGGGCGGCCTCGCGTACATGACAGGACCGGAAGGGCGTCCGCTGCGCGCGGGCACGAGCGTCAACGACATCATGGGCGGCATGTTCGGTGCGATCGGCGCGATGGCGGCGCTGGCGCAACGCGAACGCACGGGGCGCGGACAGGAAGTGCAGAGCGCGCTGTTCGAGAACAACGTGTTCCTGGTCGCGCAGCACATGATGCAGTACGCGGTGACCGGTCACGCCGCCTCGCCGATGCCCAGCCGCATCTCCGCGTGGGCCGTGTATGACGTGTTCTCGGTCAGGGATGGCGAACAGATTTTCCTGGCGGTCGTGTCCGATACGCAATGGGCGATCTTCTGCGACGCGTTCGGGCTGTCGGCGCTCAAGTCGGACGAGCGCATCGCGACGAACAATCAGCGCGTGCAGGCGCGCGACTGGCTGTTGCCGCAACTTCGCGAGCATATGGCGGCGTTCACGGCGGCGGAGATCAGCGCGGTGTTCGAGCGCTGCGGCTTGCCCTATGCGCCGATCACGAAGCCCCAGGACCTGTTCGACGATCCGCATCTGCTCGCGACCGGCGGACTCGCCGACGTGACCTTGCCCGCCGACGCCAGCGGTGCCGGCCAGGCCGTGTCCACGCGGACCGCGCTGCTGCCCCTGACGCTCGATGGTGAACGGCTGAGCTTGCGTGCGGCGCCGCCGTCGCTGGGCCAGGACACGCGCGCACTGCTCACGCAGCTCGGCTATACGTCCGAGGCGCTTAGGCAGTTGACCGAAGCGGGCGTCGTCAAGTGCCAGGAATCGGCCTGAACGGGCCGAAGCACGACATCTCATTGCGCTGCACGAACAGCGCGACCGACAGGAGACGACCCATGCCATCCCTTTCCTCCAACGTGGTCGCCGACCGTCCCGTCGATGCCACGCTCGAACAACAGGCCGTGAAAAAAGCCGCGTGGCGCTTCATCCCGCTGCTCGCGCTTGCCTACTTCTTCAACTATCTGGACCGCACCAGCGTGGGCTTTGCCGCGCTGACGATGAATCATGACCTCGGCCTGACGGCCACGCAGTTCGGCTGGGGCGCCGGCATCATGTTCGCGGGCTATTGCGTCTGCGAGGTGCCGAGCAATCTTGCGCTGTACCGCTTCGGTGCCCGCCGCTGGCTTGCGCGCATCATGATCACGTGGGGCTTCTTCGCGGCCGCCACCGCGCTCGCCACCGGTCCCGCCAGCTTTTATGCGATCCGGCTGCTGCTCGGCATCGGCGAGGCAGGCTTCTTTCCGGGCGTGATCTTCTTCCTCGCCGTGTGGTTTCCGGCCAGCTATCGCACGCGCGTGCTCGCCTGGTTCACGGTGTCCACGCCGCTTTCGTCGCTGGTCGGGGCGCCGCTGTCGACGTGGCTGCTCTCGATGGACGGCGTAATGGGACTGGCGGGCTGGAAGTGGATGTTCATCGCGGAAGGCTTGCCCGCATGCGTGCTCGGCTTTCTCGTGCTCCGGATGCTCGTGGACCGGCCCGCCGATGCGAAGTGGCTCTCTCCGCAGGAGCGCCAGGCGTTGCAGAACGCGTTCGATCGAGAAGGCGCGGCCAGTACCAAAAAGAAGGACTTCGGTGCGGCGCTGAAGGACGCGCGCACGTACATCCTCGCGCTGATCTCGTTCGGTTTCACGATGGGTTCGTATGGTATCGGCATCTGGCTGCCGCAGATGCTCAAGGCCCATGGCATGAGCATGACGGAGACGGGGCTGCTGTCAGCCGTGCCGTATTTCTTTGCCACCATCGCGCTGCTCTGGTGGGCGAGGCGGGTCGACCGGCGCGGCGCGCCCGTCGCGAATCTGGCGGCGGGTTTGTTGATCGGCGCCGTGACGCTCGGCGTATCGACGCACTTTCATCAACTGCTGCCCGCGATGACCGGGATCACGCTGGCGCTGATCGGCACCATCGCGGGCCGCACGATCTTCTATACGCTGCCGAATCGCTTTCTCTCTGGCCAGGCGGCGGCCGGCGGCCTGGCGCTGATCAATTCGATCGGCGCACTCGGCGGCTTTGCCGGACCTTATCTCGTCGGCTATCTCAAGGACAGCTTCGGCACGTTTACAGCGGGCATGATCGGCTTGTCGGCGGTGCTGCTCGTCACGACCTTGCTGACGCTCTCGCTCTACGCCTTCAAATCGGAACGGTGAGGAACGCGCGCATCATGAGCACGACTGGCAACTACCTTCCCGTACGCGCTTCGTGGCTCGCCACGGGCACCGAGGCGGCGCTCGAACCGGACATGCCGATCATCGACGCGCATCATCATTTCTATGAGCGCGCCGGATGGACCTATCTGCTCGACGACTACCTCGAGGACATCGGGTCAGGGCACAACATCACGGCGTCGGTGTACATGCAGGCGCTGACGCGGTATCGAAAGGACGGTCCCGAGGCGATGCGTCCGGTCGGCGAAATCGACTACGTGGTCAGGGCCACTGCGCCGTTGCAGGAAGGCAAGCGGCAGATGGCGAAGGGGATCGTCGGGTATGCGGATCTAAGGCGCGGCAGCGCGGTGCGGGACGTGCTCGAAGCCGCATTGCAGGCAGGCGAGGGCCGTCTACGCGGCGTGCGGCATCTGGTGACCTGGGATGCGGACCCGACGCTCGTGAATCCGATATCGGCTGCACCGCAAGGCCTGATGCTCGATGCGGCATATCGGGCGGGCGTGGCGCAACTCGATGCGCTCGGCCTGTCCTGCGACGCCTGGCTGTTCTTCACGCAATTGCCCGAACTGTTCGATCTGGCGAAGGCCTTTCCTCGCACGCCGTTCATCGTCAATCATTGCGGCGGCGTCGTGCGGATTGCGAGTTACGCCGACCAGCGCAAGGAAGTGTTCGACCGGTGGTCGCGTTCCATGCGCGAACTGGCGCAATTGCCCAACGTGCATGTGAAGCTGGGCGGCCTGGGCATGCGGATCAACGGCTTCGATTTCGAAAAGGGCGCGCGGCCGCCTTCATCCGTCGAACTGGCGGAAACCTGGAAGCCGTGGATGCACACCTGCATCGATGTGTTCGGCGCGGATCGCTGCATGTTCGAGAGCAATTTTCCGGTCGACAAAGGTTCGTATCCCTTCAGCAACGGCTGGAACGCATTCAAGCGCCTGACTGCTCAGGCAAGTTCGCAGGAACGCGAGGCGCTGTTTCGCGGCACCGTGAGCCGCGTGTATCGACTCGACTGACCTCCTGCATGGCCGACGCGATGCCCCGGTTGGCCATCGGCAGCATGTTTCGAAATGAAAGACAGATCTTTACGCCTGAAATGCAACAATATATCATTGCGACCGCGACGTCATGGCGTGCTCCCGTTCGACGTCAAATTCCTGCCCGCAATGAGCAACGATATATTGTTGCGCGACTTGCGCGAGCGGCATCAAAACGAAATCAAAGCCAAAAACCACCGTGAAAAAAGACCTGAAACGCCTGTCGCAACGTGCTCTGCGCCTGTCCCCGCTGTCGTTGGCGTGCTTCGCACTCGCCGCGCAAGCCCAGGACGCAGCGACGGCGGCGCCGTCGGTGCCGGGCGGCGCGCTTGCGCCGGTGTTCGTCACCGCCAATCCGCTGGGCGATACGGATCTCATCGCGCCCGCGACCGCCCTCTACGGCGATGAACTGACGCGCAGGCAGACCAACTCGCTCGGCGAGACGCTCAACGGTCTGCCGGGCGTCTCCACGACGACCTACGGGCCGATGGTCGGCCGCCCGATCATCCGCGGCATGGATGGCGACCGCATCCGCCTTCTGCAGAACGGCGTGGCGGCGTGGGACGCCTCGTCGCTCTCCTATGACCACGCGGTGCCGCAGGAGCCGCTGACCATCGAGCGGGTCGAGATCGTGCGCGGGCCGGCGGCGCTGCTGTACGGCGGCAATGCGATTGGCGGGGTGGTGAATACGATCGACAACCGCATTCCGCGAGAGCCGATCAAGGGCGTGGACGGCGCGGTCGATGCCAGTTACGGCGGCGCCAACAACGCCCGCGCAGGCGAAGCGATGGTCGAAGGCGGCAATGGGCAATTCAATTTCCACGTCGATGCCTTCGACCGCGAAACCAGCAAGGAGCGCATTCCGGGCTTCGCGCATTCGGACCGCCAGCGCGCGCTCGACGGCCCCGACGCCGATCAGGCCTACGGCAGCATCCCGAACAGCGATGGCCGCTGGCATGGCGGGGCCGTGGGCACGTCGTACACCTGGGCCGATGGCTACGCGGGCCTGTCCTACAACGGCTACGAAGCGAACTATGGCTCCGTCGCCGAGGACGATGTGCGGCTGCGCATGCATCAGGATCACGTCGCGTTTGCGTCCGAAGTGCGCAATCTTCAGGGACCGTTCTCGCAACTGAAGCTCGACTTCGGCTACACCGACTACGAGCACAAGGAAATCGACAACGGCGAGACCGGCACGACGTTCCGCAACCACGGCTACGAGGCGCGCCTTGAAGCGCGGCACAAGAAGATCGGGCCGCTGGAAGGGTCGATCGGCGTGCAGGTCAGCCAGAACACCTTCTCCGCGCTCGGCGACGAAGCGCTCGTGCCGACCACGCAGACCACCAACGTCGCGCTGTTCGGCCTCGAGGAATGGAAGGTCACCGACCGCCTCACGCTGAGCGCCGGCGCGCGCTACGAACATGTGAGCCAGGATCCGACCGCGGCCGGCAACGACAAGTTCGCGAGCGCGACCACGCGCGATTTCAACACCGTGAGCGCCTCGCTCGGCGCGCTCTACAAGCTGACGCCCGTATGGTCCGTCGCGGGCGATGTCGCGTATACGGAACGCGCGCCCGCGCTCTACGAACTCTTCGCCAACGGCCCGCATGATGCGACCGGACAGTATCTGATCGGCAATCCGGACGCGCAGAAGGAGAAGGCGGTTTCGGCGGACCTGTCGCTGCGTTTCGCGAGCGGTCCGAACAA
The DNA here is from genome assembly GCF_031451215.1 of Caballeronia sp. LZ034LL. Taxonomy (NCBI): domain Bacteria; kingdom Pseudomonadati; phylum Pseudomonadota; class Betaproteobacteria; order Burkholderiales; family Burkholderiaceae; genus Caballeronia; species Caballeronia sp. LZ034LL. The sequence continues at coordinate 1,514,710 of NZ_JARUXR010000001.1, read as the reverse complement.
GGGCAGCATCGGCGTCTTTTACAGCCGCTTCCGGAACTACCTCACCGAGTACAACACGGGCCGTCTCGTCGATGACGACGACCAGGTCGTCGCGCCCGGCACCGACGACGCCCTCAACGAAGCGGTGTATCGCGGCGTCCGCGCGGAGTTCTACGGCATCGAGTGGGACAGCAAGTGGCGCGTCTTCGAGCACGGCGCGCACACGGTCGATTTCTCGCTGGTCGGCGACTACACGCACGCCCGCAACATGGACACCGGTTCGCCGCTGCCGCGCATCTCGCCGCTGCGCGTGACCGTCGCGCTGGACTATGGCTACGGCCCCTTCGGCGCGCGCGCCGAGATGCAGCATGCGTGGGCGCAGCATCGTGTGCCGGAAGACGATCTGCCGACGGCCAGCTACACCAGGCTGGGCGTGATCCTCACCTACAAGTTCCACGTCGGCAGCACGCACTGGCTCGCCTATGTGCGCGGCGACAACCTGACGAACCAGGACATCCGTTACGCCAGTTCGGTCGTGCGCGATATCGCGCCGGAGGGCGGACGCAGCGTCATGGTCGGCGTGCGCACGACGTTCTGATCGTTCTGATACGCACCGCGCCCCATCCATCAAAGGAACCAGCATGGACTCAAGACTTCCGGTCACCGTTCTTTCGGGCTTCCTCGGCGCGGGCAAGACGACGCTGCTCAACCACATCCTGAACAACCGGGAAGGGCGGCGCGTTACGGTCATCGTCAACGACATGAGCGAGGTGAACATCGATGCCGCGCTGGTCCGCAACGGCGGCGCGCAGCTGTCGCGTACCGATGAAAAGCTGGTCGAGATGAGCAACGGCTGCATCTGCTGCACGTTGCGCGAGGACCTGCTGCTGGAGGTGAACCGGCTCGCGAAGGAAGGGCGCTTCGATCAGCTCGTGATCGAATCGACGGGTATCTCCGAGCCGCTGCCGGTCGCGGAGACCTTCACCTTCGCCGATGAAAGCGGCCAGAGCCTGTCCCACGTCGCGCGTCTCGACACCATGGTCACCGTGATCGATGGCTTCAACTTCCTGCGCGACTACAGTTCGCAGGAGAGCCTGCATGCGCGTGGCGAATCGCTGGGCGAAGAGGATCACCGCACGGTGGTCGATCTGCTGATCGAGCAAGTGGAGTTCTGCGACGTCATCGTGCTCAACAAGATCGATCTAATCGACGACGAAAGTTGCGAACGCCTGAAGGCGATTCTGCGCGGGCTGAATCCGCGTGCGCGAATTGAAGTGTCGACGTTCGGCTGCGTGCCGCTCGACCGCGTGCTGGACACGAAGCTGTTCGATTTCGAGGAAGCCGCCGATGCGCCCGGATGGCTCAGGGAGATGCGCGGAGAGCACACGCCGGAAACAGAGGAATACGGCATCCGCAGCTTCGCCTGGCGCGCCCGCCGGCCGATGCATCCGCAGCGGTTCTGGGCGCTCATCAATGGCGAATGGCCGGGCGTCGTGCGGTCGAAAGGCTTCTTCTGGCTCGCCAGCCGGCCGACGTATGCCGGGTCGTGGTCGCAGGCGGGCGCGGTATGCCGTCACGGCGCGGCGGGGTTGTGGTGGGCTGCGGTGCCGAAGGAGCACTGGCCTGCCGATCCGGATACGCTCCAGTCGATCGAAAAGGAGTGGCATCCGGAAGTCGGCGATGCGCGGCAGGAGATGGTCCTGATCGGCATGGACATGGACGAGGCCGGGTTGCGGCAGCGGCTGGATGCGTGCTTGCTGACGGATGCGGAAATGGCGCAAGGACCGGCGGCGTGGCTTCGGTTTGCGGATCCGTTTCCGGCCTGGGGCGGTGAATCCGAGGCAGCGTGAAGCACGCGGCGCGGTTACGTCGTGCAGCAGACACACGGCAGGAAGCGGGCCGGCGTTTGATACGCGATGCATCCTCGAGCGGGCGAAGGCAGGGCATGCATCGCCTCGCGTCATGCCTCCTGCGTCAGGCGTTGAGCTTGTCGATGACGGCCAGCAGATCCGTCAGCGCCTGCTTGCATTTCGCCTGTTCGGGGGCTTTGGCGCGGAGTTCTTCCAGCGCGTGATCGATGGCCTTGTGCATGCAGGAGGTGTATCGCAACGCGCTGGAGGAACTGATGCCGCTGGCGGAAGCGCGGCGGATCGATATCGGCGTGTCGAGCGATGCGGAAGTGACCGTGAACGCGCCGTATTCCGACATGCTGGTGCTGGTGCGCAACATCGTCGACAACGCGATCCGCTACACGCCCGAAGACGGGCGCGTGGATCTTTCGATGGGCGCTGACGCAGGTCATGCATGGATACGCGTGGAAGACACCGGGCCCGGCATACGGGATGACGACCAGCGACGCGTCTTCGATCCGTTTTACCGCGTGCCTGGAAACGATGCCGACGGATCGGGCCTTGGCTTGTCGATCGTGAGCACTATCGCGGCGCGTTTGCGGGCGGACATCGAACTGCTCAATGTGAAGCCTGCGGGGCTAGTCGTGACGGTGCGGTTTGAACGCTCACGTGAATAGCTGTTCTCGCTCGGTGTTGAAGAATGCCCGCCTGATCTCATGAGCGGCGCAGAGATTCATCAGTCATAGCGGCATTCTCCACTGCACATTCAGAAGGTGCTCCCGCATGCGTGACCCTGCGGTCACGCCGTCGCGTTCCATCATCGCGCTGACGATTGCTTGATGCTGCAAAGCGAAATGCCTGCGCGTCTCCTGATCCGCGGTCTTTTCACGCAGGTTCGGCTTCATGCGCATGCTGTTCACCACATCCATCAGCGCGATGATCGAAGGATTGCGCGTGGCCTGCGCGATCAGCAAATGGAATCGATGATCCCATTGCTGCCACTCCTCGTCATCGTTCGCCATTGCATTGCGGCGCGCGCACTTCTCCAGCTCCGCGAGATCCTCAGGACTCGCCTTGCGCGCAGCCAGTTCGACGAAAGCGGGCTCGAGCACAAGCCTCATTTCGGCGATATCCGCGGGACTTGCGCCCGCGCGCAAGCTGCGTAGCGACGCCGTGAATCTGAGGGGACGCGCGCCGAGATACGTGCCTCGCCCGACCCCGCGCCACACCCGCCCGGCCGCTTCCAACGATGCCAGCGCAGCACGCAGATCGCGCCGGCTGAGCGCAAGCGCTTCAGCGAGCTTGCGCTCGGGCGGCAACACATCGCCATCCTTCAGGCCGCTTTGCGCAATGTAGTCGAGCAGCATGTCGAGTGCGGGCTTTTCCATGATCGATCCAGATGAACCATTGATTATTGGTTCAAGCGTATCACGAACCTCGGGCAGGGCGCCAATTGCAAGGTTTTTAATGGTGAAGTACGCTAAATATCGTCACAGAAATTACCCGTCAAAACGAACCAATACTGATTGGTTCACGCGACGGAACCCGCAAATGGCCTTCACGACACGACCTGAACTCATCGGCACCTTCGGCATGGCCGCATCGACGCACTGGCTCGCGAGCGCCTCCGCGATGGCGGTGCTGGAAAAAGGCGGCAATGCCTTCGATGCCGCCGCTGCCGCCGGCTTCGTGCTGCAGATCGTCGAGCCTCACCTGAACGGACCGGGCGGCGAGTTGCCGGCCATCTTCTACAGCGCAAAAGAGGACCGCGTGCGCGTGCTGTGCGGTCAGGGCGTGACGCCCGCCGCCATGACCATCGCGCGCATGAGAGAACAGGGTCTCAGCGTGATGCCCGGCACCGGCCTGTTGCCGGCGGTCGTACCGGGTGCGTTCGGCGGCTGGATGACGATGCTGCGCGACTACGGCCAGTTGCCGCTCGAAGACGTACTGAGCTATGCGATCGGCTATGCGGAGAACGGTTATCCGGTGCTTCCGCGCATGGCGTCGTCGATCCTCGCGATCCAGGACTTCTTCAAGAGCGAATGGCATACGTCCGCCGAACAATGGCTGCGCGACGGTGAAGCGCCCAGGCCGAATCATCTGTTCGCGAACCCGGCCATCGCGGACACCTACAAGCGCATCCTGCGCGAAGCCGGCACGCAGCGTGACCGCGCCGAACAGTGCGAGCGCGCGCGGACCGCGTTCTATCGCGGCTTTGTCGCGGACACGATCGACCAGTATTTCCGTTCGACCGATGTGCTCGATACCTCGGGCCAGCGCAATCGCGGCCTGCTCGATGCGTCCGATCTCGCGCGCTGGGAAGCGACCTACGAAGACGCCGTCTCGTACGACTATGCCGGCTTCACGGTGCACAAGACCGGGCCATGGGGACAAGGCCCGATGTTCCTGCAACAGCTCGCGCTGCTGAAGGGCTTCGATCTCGCGGGCATGGATCCGCTCGGTCCGGACTTCGTGCATACGGTGATCGAATGCGCGAAGCTTGCCTTCGCCGATCGCGACGTGTTCTACGGTGATCCGAACTTCGCGGACGTCCCCATCGACACGCTGCTGAGCGACGCCTACAACGACGCACGCCGCGGCCAGATCGATCCGCAGCGCGCATCGTTCGAGTTCCGTCCCGGCCCTTTGCTCGACAGCGAGGTGCGTGCCGCGAAGATTCTCGCCAACGCGGGCCGTCAGCAGCCGGGCGGCTTCGGTCAGGGCGAACCGACCTTCGCGCCGTTGCCCGAGTTGCGCGGCGACACGGTGCATCTGGATGTTGTGGACCGCTGGGGCAACATGGTGTCGGCCACGCCGTCGGGCGGCTGGCTGCAGGCATCGCCGGCGGTGCCGGGGCTGGGCTTCAACATCACCACGCGCGGCCAGATGTTCTGGATGGAAGAGGGCTTGCCGTCATCGCTCGGGCCGGGACGCAGACCACGCACGACGCTCTCGCCGACGCTCGTCACGCGCGATGGCAAGCCTTACGCCGCGCTCGGCACGCCGGGCGGCGATCAGCAGGATCAATGGTCGCTGCAACTGTTCCTGCGACACGCGCACTTCGCGATGAACCTTCAGGCCGCCGTCGATGCGCCGTCGTTCCAGACCGCGCATTTTCCCGGCTCGTTTTATCCGCGCGAGATCCAGTTGGGCAAGATGTCGGCCGAAGCCAGTTTCCCGCAAGCGACGCTCGACGCGCTGCGGGCGCGCGGCCACGATCTCACGGTGGCGGAGCCATGGTCGCTCGGACGCGTGTGCGCGGTCGGCATCCGCAACGGGCTCATGCGCGGCGCGGCCACGCCGCGTCAGATGCAGGCTTACGCCATCGGGCGCTGACCTTCAACGGGAACCCACATCATGTCTGCTGTCGCCGCCCGCCTCGAACGGCTGCCTTTATCCGGCTTTCACCGCAAGCTCCTGATCATCGGCGGCATGGGGTATCTGTTCGACGGCCTCGATTCGTCGTCGCTCGCGTTCCTGCTTCCCGTCGTCAGCAAGCTGTGGAACCTGACCAGTGCGCAGACCGGACTGGTCGCGAGCAGTACCTATATCGGCTATTTCTTCGGCGCGTTTTTGTCGGGCGTGCTCGCGGACGTGATCGGCCGCCGCCGCATCATGATGAGCGCGCTCGCCATTTATTGCGTGGCATCGCTCGCGAGCGCAACCGCGCAGGACTGGCATACGTTCTTCGCGCTGCGCATCGTCGCGGGCTTCGGCTCGGGCGCGGAGACCGTGGTGATCGCGCCGTTTCTCGCGGAGTTCGTGCCGCGCCGCTATCGCGGCATGTTCTGCGGCGCGCTGGTCGGCTTCATGTCGTTCGGCTATTTGAGTTCGTCGATTCTCGGCTATACCGTCGTGCGCAACTTTCCGGACGGCTGGCGTTATCTCGCCGTCATCACCGCGCTGCCCGTGGTGATGCTGCTGTGGTGGCGCCGCACGCTGCCCGAATCGCCGCGCTGGATGGAAAGCCAGGGACGCACCGCCGAAGCCGCTAGCGTCGTCGATGAAATCGAAGCCTGGTATGCGCGGCGCGGCATCGCGCTCGCACCGCTCTCGTCGGTCAGTGCCATCCCGTCCGCCGCGAAGAGCAGCGGCAGCGCCTGGCTCAATGTGAAGTCGCTGTGGTCGAAGCGGCTTGCGGGCACCACCGCCGTCAGCTGGCTCATGTGGTTCGCGGTGGCCTTCGCGTACTACTCGTTCTTCTCGTGGATTCCCAGCCTGCTGGTCAAGGAAGGACTCACGATGACGAAGAGCTTCGGCTTCTCCATCGCCATCTACGGTGCGCAGATTCCAGGCTATTTCTCGGCGGCGTGGCTCAACGAAAAGATCGGCCGCAAGGGCGTCGTCGCGTCCTATATGACGCTTGGCGGCATCGCGGCCATCATGCTGTCGCTGTCGCATACCGGGCCGCAGATCATCGCGGCGGGCATCGCGCTGTCGTTCTTCATGAACGGCGCGTTCGCGGGCGTCTACGCCTACACGCCCGAGATCTTCCCGACGTCCGTCCGGACCACCGGCACGGGTTCGTCGTCGTCCTTCGGGCGCATCGGATCGGTCAGCGCGCCGATTCTGGTCGGCATCGTGTATCCCGCATTCGGCTTCTTCGGCGTGTTCGCGATGACCACGGCTGTGCTGCTCGCGGGCGCGTGCGTGGTCTTTTTCCTGGGCATCGAAACGCGCAACCGCTCGCTCGAAGACATCGAAGTCAACGGCGACGTCGACAACGAGGCACGCGAAAGTCTCGCGCGCAGCTAGCAAGTTCCTTCAAAAGACCTCACTTTCATGCGCTCTGTTCAGTCACCTGATCTGCAACGCCTCGCGCTCGCCATGCGCGAGCCCGCTCAACCGCTCACGTTGTTCAAGACCGTTGAGGCAGTCGCTGCCGAGACCATCGGCTTCCGTCTGCTCACGATCATGGCCTACGACGCAAGCCGTCACGAAGTGCAACGCCTGCATACCAACATGCCCGACGTCTATCCGGCCGGCGGCCGCAAGAAGAAGCAGGGCACCGCGTGGGCGACGCGGGTGCTTCATGAATTGAGACCTTTTCGCGGCGAAACCGCGCAGGACATCCGCAACGCCTTCGACGATCATTCGGTGATGGCCGACATGGGCCTGGGCTCGATCCTCAACATACCGATTGCCTATGACGGCGTGTGCGTCGGCACGATGAACCTTACCCACGTCGAACACTGGTACACGAGCGATCACGAAGACGTGGGCCTGCTGCTCGGCGCGTTCCTCGCGCCCGCGCTGATCGCGCACGCGGCGCGCTGCGCGCAAGAGGAGCCGCGCGCATGAACGGCGCCGCGCCTGACCGCCGCCGCTGGCTGATTGTTTTTGCGCTCGGTTATCTCGCGCTGCTGGTGGATGGCGCAGACGTGATGATGTATGGCCTCACGCTCACACGGATCAAGAGCGAGTTCGGCCTGAGCAACGTCGAGGCGGGCGCGCTGGGGAGCCTGACGCTGGTCGGCATGGCCGTGGGCGGCATACTCGGCGGCTGGGCCAGCGACACGCTCGGCCGCGTGCGCGTGGTGGTGTGGGCGCTTGCGCTGTTCTCGCTCGGCGCGGGCCTGCTCGGGTTCACGCACAGCTTCTGGCAGTTCGCCGCGGTGCGCTTCGTCAGTTCGCTGGGCATCGGCTGCATGGTGCTGGTGAGCACGCTCGTGGCGGAGTATGTGCCGACCGAGCGCCGCTCGTTGATACTCGGCATGCTGCAAACGGGGGTGTCGGCAGGGTATATCGTCGTCATCGCGTTGAGCAACTGGATCCTGCCTCACTACGGCTGGCGCATGTTGTTCTATGTCGCGACGATCCCCGTTCTGCTCGCCCTGGCAATTCACTGGTTCGTGCCCGAGCCGCCGGGCTGGCGCGCGAGCGTATCGCTGCAACGGGCCGCGCGTGAGCGCCGCGCCTGGCGCGAGAACCGCTACACCCTGATCTTCTCGGATCGCGAAGCACGCAAGATGTTCGTCCTTTGGGCACTGGCTTCCGTGTTCGCGCTGTCGGGCTTCTACGGCCTCAACAACTGGCTGCCGACGTATCTGGAGAAGGAACTTCACGTGCGCTTCAGTTCGATGGCGGGCTACATGATCGGCACCTATGTGGTGGCCTTCATCGGCAAGATTTTCGCGGGCTGGCTCGGCGATGTCTGGAGCCGGCGGGGCATGTATGTGATCGGCTGCATCGGCGCGGCGCTGTTTCTGCCCGTCATCATCTTTCTGCACACGCGCGAGAACATCATGGTCCTGATGCTGTTCTTCGGCTTCCTGTACGGCGTGCCGCTCGGCACGATGGGCGCGTTCATGTCGGAGAGCTTCGCCACGCGGATACGCGGCACGGCGGTCGGCGGCTCGTATAACGTCGGGCGCTTCTGCTCGGGCGCGGCGCCGGTGCTGATCGGTTATGTCGCGACACAATTCTCGTTCGGCATGGGCTTCCTGCTGGTGGGCGCCGTGTTCTTCCTGAGCGGCGTGTGCACGCTGTTCATTCCCGACCGGCTATACGACACCAGCGCGCAGGACCCCGCCGACTTGTCCCCGCCGGATCAGCGCGAACGGTTGATCGAGGCGCGATCGCCCGATTTCGTGCAAGCCGCGAAACGCTGATACGCCTATTCAGCCTCGGCGCTCCGCAATACGTCGAGTGCGGCATCGCAAGCGCCGCGCAATTGCTCGCGCATGAGGTCCTGGACATCGGGCGAGCGCGCCACGATGGCGTCGCGGATCTTCGCCGCCATGTCGAACGATGCCCGCATGCGTCCGCCACGCGCCATGGCTATGCGACGCAGGCGCCGCACCGGTCCGATCAGTCCGGCGTGGTTGTCCTGCAGAGTGCGGTTATCGGCGATGGTCATGACGATCGCGTAATAGCGGTCGAGCGCATCGACGTAAGCCGAGGGGTCGTCGGCATCGACGCTCGCCTGCATGGCTGAGATGACATCGTCCAGTTGCGCCGTACCGAGCGGCGTGATTCGCTCCGACGCAAGCTGTACGGCCAGACATTCGAGCGCGGCGCGCACCGTGTAGATTTCCTCGACATCACGCACAGTCACGGCACGGACGTATGCGCCGACACGCGGCACGATGTTCACCAGACCTTCGCGCTCCAGCTGCGCGAATGCCTCGCGCATGGGCGTGCGGCTGACATCCAGCTGTTTCGCGACCTGCACTTCCGAAAGCCGGCTTCCCGGCGCCAGCACGCCTTCCACAATGGCTTCGCGCAACGCCGGAACGACGACGCCTTCGCTCAACGAATCGCCCGAAGCTTCCACCGCGCGCAGTCGTGCGTGGTAGCGCTCGGCGATGTCCTCCAATGTCGGCGTGCTTTTCGCGGCACGGATTGCCCCTTGGGTTGCTCCTTTGCTTGCCCCTTGTTTGCGAGCGGTTTTTGCGGCTGCCATTGACACCTCGATAGCTTTTTGAATACGCTGTATACAGATTATACACAAGGAGACGTCATGGATCGGGATGCACTGCCGCAACCTGTCTTGATCGACAGATCAGACGGCGTATTGAGTTTCACGCTGAACCGTCCGGAAGCCGGCAACGAAATCTCGGCCGCGATGTTCGATGCGATGTCCGCCGCATTGCGTGCGGAAGCGCTGGAGCCGACTGCGCGCGTGCTGCACATTCGCGCGACGGGCGATGCGTTCTGCGTCGGACGCGAGCGGGCAGGGACGGACGCGGTGTCCATCCGCAATGAAGTTGCGCGGCTCATCGAGATGAAGCGGCTCGTGCGCAATACCTCGCTCATCTCGATTGCGCAAGTTCAGGGCGATGCCATGGGCTTCGGCCTGGGTCTCGCGATGCTGTGCGACTTCACGCTGGTGGCATCGGACGCGACGCTTGCCTTTCCGGAAATGCGCAAGGGCTTGCCGCCCGCCGCGATCATGGCCTACGCAGGCGACTACGCCTTGCCCAAAGTGCTGTTTCCCATGGTGCTGTTCGGTGATGCCATCACGCCGGTCGAAGCCTTGCAGGCAGGCCTCATCACACGCGTTTGCGAGCGCGACGCGCTGCAGGCGCAGGCCGACGCATTGACCCGGCGCATCCTCGCGCTGGATGACACCGGCGCGCGCCACTGCAAGGCGTTTTTCCAGGCGGCGCAGGAAAGCCGCGTCGAGGACAACTTCCGCGCCGCCACCGACATGCTGACCGTCAGTTCCCTGCGGCTGATGCAGGCCCGCTGAGCGGAACGACAAGACGACAAGGAGGAGACAACCATGTACGTCAACGCAGGCCCGAGACTGGATCGATTGCCGATGTCGCCGTTTCATCGCCGCATCATGTGGCTGATCGGCATCGGCATGTTCTTCGACGGCTTCGATATCTATGTCGCATCGACCGTGCTCGGCGCGACGCTGCAAACGGGCTTTTCAACACTCGCGCAGAACGCGCTGTTCGTGTCGCTGACCTTTCTCGGCATGATGCTCGGCTCGCTCGGCACCGGCTTTCTCGGCGATCGTTTCGGGCGGCGCTTCACGTATCAGGCGAATCTCGCGATCTTTGGCGTCGCATCGCTCGGCGCGGCGCTCGCGCCGAACATGAGCGTGCTGATCGCGTGCCGCTTCGTGATGGGTCTCGGTCTCGGTGCCGAGAACGTCGTCGGCTACTCGACGCTGACCGAGTTCGTGCCGCCGGCCAAACGCGGGAAGCTGCAAGGACTGATGGCCGTGTTCGTCGTGTCGGGGCTGCCGGTTGCGGGCCTGATTGGCTTGTTGCTGATACCGCTCCTGGGCTGGCGCGCGATGTTCGTGGTCGGCGGTCTTGGCGCGCTCGGTGTCTGGTACGCGCGTAAATCGCTGCCGGAGTCGCCGCGCTGGCTCGAGTCGGTCGGACGCAACGATGAAGCCGAAGCGATCATGACGCGCATCGAAGCCGAAGTGACGGAGGCGCGCGGCGGCGAACCCTTGCCGCAGCCGGCCGTTGCGAAAGCATCGAACGCGGCGCCGATGTCGTTCGGCTCGCTCTTCACCGGCACGATGCTGCCGCGCATGATCGTCGGCTGCGTGACGCTCGTCGTCATCAATACGCTGTTGTATGGCTTCGTCACCTGGCTGCCGACTTTCTTCGTGCATCAGGGCATGAGCATCGCGAAGTCTTTCGGCTTTGCCCTCGTGATGTCGCTCGGCGCGCCCATCGGCAGCGGCATCGGCGCGCTGACGGCGGACGCGTGGGGACGCAAGCCGACCATCATCGGCGCTTCGTTCGCGGCCATCGTGTTCGGCGCGATCTATCCGTTCGTTTCCAGCCCGATGCTGCTGCCCATCATCGGCTTGCTGCTCACCATTCCGATCTACGTGCTCGTCGCGCTGCTATTCGCCGTCTATGTGCCGGAGCTCTTTCCGACGCCCGTGCGGCTGCGCGCCTCCGGCATCTGCAACACGCTCGGACGCGGCGCGACCATCGTCACGCCGTTCATCGTGGTGGCGTTGTTCGCGCAGCACGGCATCGTCGGCGTCCTGGCCATGATGATCGGCCTGCTCGCCATCCAGATTGTCGTGGTGGCGTGGCTCGGCGTGGAGCCGACTGGCGAACGCCTCGAAGACCTCCAGCCCGATGCTCCCGATACCCACGATGCTCGCCACGCGCATGCATCGCCTTCGAAATAACCGCAAGCAAGGAAATCACATGGACGCAGTGAACCCCAATCATCTCGACGCGCAGCTTTTCATCGACGGCGCCTGGACCGACGCTGAAACCGGCCGCACGATGGATATCGTCAATCCTGCCACGGGAGGCGTGATCGGCGCGTTGGCTGCCGCGACGGCCGGCGATGTGGATCGCGCCGTGCAAGCCGGTCACCGCGCCTTCGATTCAGGCGCATGGCGAGACATGCCGATTCAGCAACGCGCGCGCATCCTGAATCGCTTCGCCGATCTGTTCGAAGCTGACCTCGAGCAGTTCTACAAGCTGGAGACGCTCAACAACGGCCGGCCGATCTCCGAGACGCGTGCGCAGATTTCGCGCTTGCCGCAGTTCTATCGCTATTTCGCGGCGCTGGCGCTCACGCGCCGCAGCGATGTGATTCCGATCGAAGGCCCGTATCTCTGCTATACGCAGCGTGTGCCGCTTGGCGTCGTCGCGTTGATGACGTCCTTCAATCATCCGCTGATGATCCTGTCGAAGAGTCTTGCCCCCGCGCTCGCAACGGGCAACAGCGTCGTCATCAAGGCATCCGAGCAGACCCCGCTGACGACGGTGCGTCTGGTGCGCCTGCTGGATGAGGCGGGCGTGCCGAAGGGCGTCGTCAATGTGATCAATGGGGAAGGGCGCGAGGCGGGCGCAGCACTCGCAAGCCACCCGCTGATTCGCAAGGTCGTGTTCACGGGCGGCACGGAAGTGGGACGTTCGATCGGCGAAGCGGCCGCGCGGAATTTCGCGCTGACGACGCTCGAACTGGGCGGCAAGGGCGCAGTGATCCTGTTCGACGACTTCGACATGGAGCGTGCAGTGAATGGCGCGGCCTTCGCGGCCTTCATCGGCGCAGGGCAGACGTGCGTGTGCGGCGCGCGGATTCTCGTGCAGAAATCGATGTATGCGGAGTTTCTCGAACGCTTCCGCGCGAAGGCTTCACGCATCCGGGTCGGCGATCCGATCGATACGAAGACCCAGCTCGGCCCGGTGATTTCGGAGCGCTCGCGTCAACGCATTCTCGCCATGCTGGAACGGGCGAAGGAGTCGGGCGCGCAGCTTCTGACGGGAGGCGGCGTGCCGCAGGATCTCAAGACGGGCTTCTACATCGAGCCCACGGTGATCTACGACGTGACGCCCGAATCGGAGATCGGCCAGGAAGAGGTCTTCGGACCGGTCACCGTCGTGATGCCGTTCGACGATGAAGCCGATGCACTTCGCATCGCCAACGCCACGCAGTTCGGCCTCGCGGCATCCGTGTGGACGCAGGACGTCGCGAGGGCGCATCGCGTGGCGTCGAAACTGGAGTTCGGCATGGTGTGGGTCAACGACCATCACCGGCTCGATCCGGCGTCGCCCTGGGGTGGCTTCAAGAACAGCGGCGTCGGGCGCGAGACGGGCATCGAGTCCTTCGACCAGTTCAGCGAGCCGCGCGCCGTTACAGTGAACACGAGCGGCAAGACCGTGGACTGGTATGCGGACGACGGCGAGTTGAAGCGCCTCAACTGATCTTCCCACGCACTGCGGGGCGCACACTTCAACTGGACGATGGCAGGCGTCGCGTATGAAAGCGTCTATGCGCTTCGCACCATTGTTGGAGGAGCTGACCGTTGCGTTGGCAGTGGGTCATCTCGAGGTCATGCGTTGAAAGAGCAGGGCGGTGTCATCGGCCATCTCCGCAGCCCTGTTTTCAGCATCGCGCTTGACGATGGTGCCCTTCCGAAAAAGCAGGCACAACGCGGTTCGCCTGGCGCATGATGCTGTCACAACATTGACTCGCCACACGAAGGCATGCCTTCGCGAATGGCGCATTGACGGAGTGAGACAAGCCCATGCATCCCGATCAGGCAGCGGATGGCCCGCGCACGCTCTACGACAAGATCTGGGACCGTCACCGCGTCATGTCGCGCGACGACGGGCAGGACCTGTTGTTCATCGACCGGCATTTCATCCACGACGTCACCGCGCAGTCCTTCGACCTCTTGCGTCAGCGCGGGCTCAAGCCACGCTCGCCCGAGCGCATCTTCGGCACCGCGGACCACTACGTTTCCAGCGTCGCGAACGACATGTCGGCGGTAGCCGATCCGGAACGCCGCGCCATGATCCAGGCCTTGCAGCGCGACGCAGGCGAATCCCGCATTACTCTCTTCGACATGGACGACACGCGGCGCGGCATCGTCCACGTGGTCGGGCCCGAGCAGGGGTTGAGCCTGCCGGGCATGACGGTCGTGTGCGCCGACAGCCACACGTCGACACATGGAGCGCTGGGCGCGCTCGCGTTCGGAATCGGCGCGACGGAGGTCGCTCATGTGCTCGCGACCCAATGCCTCTGGCAGCGCAAGTCGGGCAATATGCGGGTCACGCTGGATGGCACGCCGGGTCCGGGCGTATCCGCCAAGGACCTGATTCTCGCCGTCATCGCGAGAATCGGCGTGGCGGGCGCCGCGGGCCACGTCATCGAGTACACGGGGTCGGCGATCGCCGGGCTGTCGATGGAAGGCCGCTTGACGCTCTGCAACATGACCATCGAAGCCGGCGGACGCGCGGGCATGATCGCGCCGGATGAGACCACTTATGCGTACCTCGCCGGACGTCCCTACGCGCCGACGGGCGAGCAGTGGGATCGCGCGATGCAGCACTGGCAAACGCTGGTCACCGATGCCGACGCAATCTTCGACCGGGAAGTGCATCTCGACGTTGCCGACATCGCCCCCATGGTGACGTGGGGCACCACGCCTGAATATGCATGCGGCATCGACGGACGCGCCCCCGATCCCGCGCAGCAGTCCGATCCGGATGCACGCGCGGCCATGTCGAAGGCGCTCGACTACATGGGCTTGCCGCCGCACGCCGCGCTGGAGGGCGTGGCCATCGACCGGGTCTTCATCGGATCGTGCACGAACGGGCGCATCGAGGACCTGCGCAGCGCGGCGGAGGTGGCGCGCGGCCGGCACGTCGCGTCCGGCGTCGAGGCCTGGGTGGTGCCGGGTTCGCATGAGGTGCGGGCGCAGGCCGAGGCGGAAGGGCTGGACCGCTTGTTCAAGGAAGCCGGCTTCCAGTGGCGCTTCCCCGGCTGCTCGATGTGCCTGGCGACCAATGGCGACATTGCCGCGCCGGGACAGCGCTGCGCTTCGACGTCGAACCGGAATTTCGTGGGCCGTCAGGGACCGGGCGTACGCACGCATCTGATGAGTCCGGCCATGGCGGCCGCTGCGGCGGTCACGGGCAGTCTGGTCGATGTGCGGCGCCTTCTGGGAGCATGACGATGGAAAGCCTGATTCATCTCGACGCCACGGCCGCGCCGATCGTCGCCATCAATTGCGATACCGACCAGATCCTGCCCGCACGCTTCCTGCAGAAGCCGCGTTCCGACGATTTCGGTCAGTTCCTGTTTCGTGAACTGCGCTTCGGCCCGGATGGCGTGGAAAGACCCGAGTTCGTTTTGAATCGGAGCTCGTTTCGCGAAGCGCGCATCCTCGTCGCAAATCACAACTTCGGTTGCGGCTCGTCGCGCGAACATGCTGTCTGGGCCTTGTATGACTACGGCATTCGTGCGGTCATCGCGCCGAGCTTCGGCGATATCTTCTTCATCAACTGCCTGAAGAACGGCCTGCTTCCCATCGTGCTGCCGGAGCAGATCGTCCTTCCTCTTCTCGAGAGCCTGTCCAGCGAGAACGCGCGCCGGATTTCCGTCGATGTGTCCGCACAGACCGTGACCTTGCCCGATGGCGCCTCGCATGCATTCGACCTGGAACCCTTCGCCAAGGCGTGCCTGCTGCGGGGGATGGACGAGATCGATTTCACGCTTTCCCATCAAGACCGCATCGATGCTTTCGAGCGCAACCGTGCCGCCCCGTTCTGAAGGCGCGACTCTATAACATGACTCTGGAGGAGTTCAGATGAAGATTGCAGTGATGCCCGGCGACGGTATCGGTCCCGAAGTTGTCGCACAGGCGCTCAAGGTGCTGCACGTCGTGGCGCCGCACGCGGAGCTTCAGGAAGCGCCGATTGGCGAGGCCGGCATTCAGGCGCATGGCGTGCCGCTTCCGGACGCGACACTCGACGTGGCGCGCAAGGCCGATGCCATCCTGTTCGGCGCGGTAGGGGTGGCCGACGAGGCCGGCATTCCGCGTGAACGCCGCCCTGGAACCGGCCTGCTGCAACTGCGTGAAGCGCTCACCTTGTACGCGAACTTCCGCCCGGCCTACATGTTTCCGGAGCTGATCGGGGCATCGACCCTGCGGCCGGAGGTGGTGGACGGACTGGATATCGTGATCGTGCGTGAACTGAATGGCGACGCCTACTTCGGTGAACCGCGCGGTTTCGAAACGAACGCTGCCGGAGAGCGGGTGGGTTTCAATACGATGCGCTATTCGGAGTCGGAAGTGGAGCGCGTGGCGCATGCGGCCTTCGGAGCGGCGCGCCGTCGTCATCATAAGCTCTGCTCGGTCGACAAGGCCAACGTGCTGGAGGCAAGCCAGCTGTGGCGCGAAACGGTCACGCGCGTCGGGCGCGACTATCCGGATGTCGAACTGAGCCATCTGTTCGTGGACGCCGCGGCCATGATGCTGATGCGCCGGCCCAAGCAGTTCGATGTGATCGTCACCGGCAATCTGTTCGGCGACATCCTGTCGGACGCCGCGGCCATGTTGACCGGGTCGATCGGCATGCTGCCTTCGGCGTCGCTGGGCCATGGCCGCAAGGGACTGTACGAGCCGGTACACGGTTCGGCGCCGGATATCGCCGGCAAGGATGTGGCCAATCCGCTGGCGGCCATTCTCTCGCTCGCGATGATGCTGCGCGAAAGCTTCGAGATGGAAGACGCTGCTGCTCGCGTCGAAAAGGCAGTGCGCGCGGTGCTGTCGGCGGGCTATCGCACCGCCGACCTGCAACAGGAAGGCACGCGAAGCGTCGGCACCCGGGACATGGGAGACGCGGTCGTCGAAGCATTGCGAAAAGACGTCGTGCAGGGCGGATAGCGCCGCGAGGCGGCCGGCATCGTTTGCGCGTGGCGCGCCCGGGATGCCGGCCCTTCCCACGCAGTCTTTCGCACCCACATCCCGGAAAGGGAGGAGACAACCATGAAGCTGAAGCTTGCAGTGGCATTGTTCGCAGCGCTGGACATCGCATGTGCATCGCCCATGGCGTTGGCCCGGGACGTGCCGGAGAAACCGGAACTGCACATTGCCGCAGCGTCCACGGGCATTACCTATCTCCCCATGCTGGTCGCCAAGCAGCGCGGGTACTTCAAGGACGAAGGCCTGGACGTCACGATCGCAGCGTTCTCCGGAGGCTCGAAGACGCTCGAAGCCTTGCTCGGGGGCAGCTCCGACATGGTGGCCGGAGCGTATTCGAATACGATCACCATGGCGACGAAGGGCCAGCACTTGGTCGTGGTGGCGGCGCAAGTGATCTGCCCCGGCTGGATCTTCGGCGTCTCGCAGAAACATGGAGCGGATGTCAAGTCGCCCAAGGACCTGAAGGGCATGCGCATTGGCGTGAGCGCGCCGGGTTCCAGCACGCATATGGCCGTGAACTACATCCTGCACAAGGCCGGGCTGCAGCCATCCGACGTCTCCATCATCGGCGTCGGGCAGGCGGCCGGCGCGGTCGCGGCCATGCAGGCGGGACAGATCGACGCGCTGATCGTCAACGATCCGAGCGCGACGATCCTGACGAAAGACGGCAGCATGAGACCGCTCGAGAACATGCGCACGGCCGACGGCAACGTGAAGGTGTTCGGCTCGGACTATCCGGAGTCGAGCGTCTTCGCGACCAAGGATTTCATCGACAAGAATCCGAAGACCGTGCAAGCCGTCGCCAATGCCATCGTGCGCGCGGAGAAGTGGATCGCCAAGGCTACGCCGCAGCAAGTGGCGGAGAATGTGCCGCCGCAATATCTGGGCGACAACAAGACGCTGTATGCCGAGGCTTTCACGAACAGCCGCCGCTGCATCGCGCAAAACGGCGAGATCACGCCGAAGGGCGCCGAGACCGTGCATCAGGTGCTGGCTGCCTTCGACCCGGCGGTGGCAGCGGCCAAGATCGATCTCGCCACGACCTACGACAACCGGTTCGTGAGGAAGGCGGCGGAGGTCCAGCCATGAGCACCGCGGCATATGACATTGCGCGGCAAAGCGAACGCACCGAGGTGCGTGAAGCGCTGCGCTTCGACAACATCACCTGTACCTTCGCCGGCAACGGAAAAAAGGCGCAGACCTACACCGCGGTTTCCGGAAGCAACCTGACGATCGGCGATGGCGAGTTTGTCTCTATCGTCGGTCCTACGGGGTGCGGCAAGTCCACCTTGCTGAACGTCGCCGCCGGCCTTACCCGACCCTCGTCGGGCAGTCTGAGCGTGTTCGGCAAGAAGCTCACGCACGGCCTGAACACGCAAGCGGCCTATCTGTTCCAGGTCGACGCGCTCATGCCCTGGAAGACGGCCGAAGACAACATCGCCATGGGCCTGATTTTTCGCGGCATGCCGCGCGACAAAGCCCTGGAGGTTGCACGGGGCTGGCTCGAACGCGTGGGGCTGCATGGGCACGGGAAGAAATACCCGCACCAGCTGTCCGGCGGAATGCGCAAGCGCGCAGGTCTCGCGCAAGCGCTGGCGCTCGATCCCCGCATCATCCTGATGGACGAGCCGTTCAGCGCACTCGATATCCAGACCCGCCATCTGATGGAAAACGAGCTGTTGCGCCTGTGGTCGAACGACCGCAAGTCCGTCATGTTCGTGACGCACGATCTGGAGGAAGCCATCTCGCTATCGGATCGGGTCATCGTGCTGTCGGCGGGACCGGGTACGCGGCCGATTGCCGAGTTCGAGATCGACCTCGAGCGGCCGCGGGAAATGTCGGAGATCCGGATGACGCAGCGGTTCCTTCAATTGCACACCCAGATCTGGGATGTGCTTCGAGGCGAGGTCCTGAAAAGCTATGCGCGCAATCGAGTTTGATCCCAACAATCGCATCACCGTCCTCGTGACGCGGCTCGCGATCCTCTTCGGCTTCCTGTTCGTGTGGTGGCTCGGGACCGAGCAGAAGTGGCTGTCGTCATTCTTCTTCGGCGAGCCGGTGGGCGTGGCGCGGCGGATCGTCGAGTGGTTCGTGACGGGTTCGGTGTTTCGTCACTTGTACACGACCCTGCTCGAGACCTTGCTGGCGTTTGCCATCGGGACGATTCTGGGTCTGGGGTGCGGCCTGTGGCTCGCGCTCAGCCCGTTTCTCGCCGTGGTCTGCGATCCGTTCATCAAGGCCATGAACTCGATGCCGCGATTGATCTTCGCGCCGATTTTCGCGCTCTGGTTCGGGCTCGGGATCTGGTCGAAGGTGGCGCTGGGCGTGACGCTGGTGTTCTTCGTCGTGTTCTTCAATGTGTTCCAGGGTGTCCGCGAGGTGAGTCCGACCGTGTTGTCCAACACCCGGATGCTGGGCGCGAACCCGCGCCAGCTGATGCGGCACGTGTACCTGCCTTCCGCGACGAGCTGGGTGTTTTCGAGCTTGCATAACGCGATCGGCATCGCGTTTGTCGGCAGCGTGGTGGGCGAATACCTGGGTTCCGAGAAAGGCGTCGGCTATCTGATCCTGCTGGCCGAAGGCGTCTTCGATATCAACTCGGTCATCGCGGGCATTCTGGTGCTGACGGTCTTCGCGCTGGTCCTTGATACAGCGGTATCGATGATCGAAGCCTATCTGCTGCGCTGGCGTCCTGTCGCCGGGCAGACCGTTGCCGCGAATGCTTGAGCCAGGTCCATACCTGACAACCAGGCGCTTCAACCTCGAGGAACTCAATTGCAGACGAATCAAATCAATCTGACGAACCGCGTGGCGGTCGTGACGGGCGGCGCGCAAGGCATCGGTCTCGAAGTAGGCCGCAGGCTGCTTGAATCAGGCGCGAGGCTGGTGATATGGGATGTCAATCCGGCAGGCATCGAGCAGGCACGCGCGCAACTGGCGGAGCACGATGTCCATTTCGAACGGGTGGATATCGCCGACCATGCCAACGTTCAGGCGGCTGTCGCGGGCACGATCGAACGCACGGGGCGCATCGATATCCTCGTCAATAACGCGGCGATTGTCGGCCCGAACGCGCCGTTGATCGACTATCCGGTCGATGTCTGGAAACAGGTGATGGATATCGACGTCAACGGGACGTTTCATTGCTGCCGCGCCGTCGTGCCGGAGATGATCCGCCAGAACTATGGGCGCATCGTCAATCTTGCTTCCGTCGCGGGCAAGGAAGGGAATCCGAATGCCGCGGCCTATAGCTCCGCCAAGGCAGCGGTCATCGCGATGACCAAGTCGCTGGGAAAGGAACTGGCGCGTCATGACATCGCGGTCAACTGCGTCACGCCCGCCGTCGCGCGCACGCCCGGCGCGATGGAGCAGGCGCCGGAGCATATCGAATACATGCTGGGAAAGATCCCGCGCGGCCGGTTCCTCGAACTCAATGAAGCTGCCGCCATGATCGCGTGGCTCGTCAGCGAAGAGAACTCGTTCACCACCGGCGCCGTCTTCGACCTCTCGGGCGGACGCGCCACCTATTGAAGCGAGCATTGATCCATGAAGCTGTTGCGCTATGGTTTGCCAGGCCAGGAGAAGCCGGGCCTCCTCGATGCCGAGGGGCATGTCAGGGACTTGTCGGGGCATGTCGGCGATATCGCCGGCGAGGTTCTGCTGCCCGATAGCCTGTCGCGGTTGAGGGCATTGGATATCGCGTCGCTGCCGCGCGTGACGGGGACGCCGCGGCTGGGCGCCTGCGTGAGCGGCACGGGCAAGTTCATCTGCATCGGTTTGAATTACTCCGATCATGCCGCCGAAACCGGCGCGACGGTCCCGCCGGAGCCCATCATCTTCATGAAGGCGACCAGCGCGATTGTTGGTCCGAACGACACGATCGAGATTCCGCGCAACTCGTCGAAGACTGACTGGGAAGTCGAGTTGGGCGTGGTGATCGGCAAGACCGCCAAGTATGTCGATGAAGCGGATGCGATGAGTCATGTCGCGGGCTACTGCGTCATCAACGATGTGTCCGAGCGCGCGTTCCAGGCGGAACGGCAAGGGCAATGGACCAAGGGCAAATCCGCGGATACCTTCGGCCCGACCGGTCCATGGCTCGTCACCGCGGACGAGATACCCGACCCGCAATCCTTGCCGATGTGGCTGGAGGTCAATGGTCATCGCTATCAGACCGGCAGTACGGCCACGATGGTGTATGGCGTGCGCTATCTCGTGTCGTACCTGTCGCAGTTCATGTCGCTGCAACCCGGCGACATCATCTCGACAGGAACACCGCCCGGCGTCGGTATGGGGCAGAAGCCGCCGGTGTATCTGAAGACAGGCGATGTCGTGACGCTCGGCATCGAAGGGCTCGGCCAGCAGCGTCAGAACGTCGTGCAGGGCTGAGATGCTTCAGGCCGTGCTTGCGCAACAGGCATTCAAGGGAGAAAGCCGCTGTGTCAGCGTTTCGTCGCCAGGTTCTCGTCGCAATGACCGCTTGGGCATTCGTCTCGAATGCGCCGGCCGCCAGTCAGGCGCCCGTTCCGGAGAAGCCCAGGCTGCATCTGGCTGCGGCCGGTGTCGGCTTTCCTTATCTGCCGTTCGTGATTGCGGACAGCCGGGGATACTTCAAGCAGGCTGGCCTCGATGTGGAGATCGGCGTCTTCAGTGGCGGCGCCAAGGCTTTGCAGGCCTTGATGGGGGGAAGCGCCGACATCGTTGCGGGGGCGTACTCCAATACGATCACCATGGCGGCCAAAGGACAGAAGCTGGTGTCGTTCGTCACGCTGGCCTCATGCCCCGGCTGGGTGTTTGGCACGACGCGCGCAAGCCACGGCAAGGTCAAATCGTATGCTGATCTCAAGGGCATGCGCATCGGCGTGAGTTCGCCCGGTTCGAGTTTCCACATGGGCGTGAACTACCTGCTGAGCAAGTCAGGAGTCAAGCCAGGCGACGTGTCCATCATCGGCGTGGGCTCGTCGGCCGGCGCCATTGCCGCAGCGCGCAGCGGACAGATCGATGCCCTGATGAGCAACGATCCGGTCGCAACAGTGCTGCAGGACAGCGGCGATCTGTTTCCGCTTGCCGTGATGCGGGACCCGGCCGGCACGCGCGCCACCCTGGGCGGCGACTATCCGGAAGCCGCGATCTACACCACACAGGCGTTCATCGACAAGAATCCGGACACGGTCCAGGCGGTCACGAACGCCATCGTCGAAACCGAGCGCTGGATGGCGCATGCGACGCCCGAGCAGGTCGCCGCCGCGGTTCCGCCGCAATATGCGCTCGCCGAGAAGGATGTGTTCGCGCGTGCCTATGCCAACATGCAAAGCTGCATCTCGCGGGACGGCCTGATGACGGACGCTGCGGCGCGTACGGTTCACGATGTACTGACTGCCTTCGATCCGGATCTCGGCCATGCGCCGATCGACCTCAAGGCGACCTACGACAATCGTTTCGTCGAGAACGCCGACAAGCGCTGAACGGAGAAGACGAGCATGGAAAGCGAAATCCGCATCCTGGCGGAAGGCCTGCTGTTTCCGGAAGGACCGGTGGCCATGTCCGACGGATCGGTCGTGCTGGTCGAGATCGAGCGCGAGACCATCAGCCGCGTATCGGCGGACGGTACGGTGAGCGTGCTCGCGCACACGGGCGGCGGGCCGAATGGTCTGGCTATCGGACCGGATGGCATCTTCTACGTCTGCAACAACGGAGGATTCCTGTTCCGCACCGTTGCCGGTCTCAATCGCACCCGTCCCGGCGTTCATCCGAGCTACACGAGCGGCCGGATCGAACGCTTCGACCCGCGTACCGGCTCGCTGACCACCCTCTACGACCGCTGTGGCGAGCACCCGCTGTGCGGACCCAATGACATCGTGTTCGATCACTCAGGCGGCTTCTACTTCACGGACTTTGGCAAGAACCGGCTACGCGATCGCGATCATGCCGGTTTGTACTATGGCCGTGCCGACGGCTCGGCGATCGTCGAAGTCGCCTATCCGCTGACGACCGCGAATGGCGTGGGACTTTCGCCGGACGACCGCGTCGTTTATGTCGCGGAAACCGAAACAGCGCGCTTGTGGGCCTTCGATCTGGAGGAACCGGGCAGGGCACGCAAGCATCCTTATCCCTCCCCGCACGGCGGGCGCCTGGTGTGCGGACTGCCCGGCTATCAGCGTTTCGACAGCCTGGCGGTGGATGCGGAAGGAAACATCTGCGTGGCGACGCTCGTCACGGGCTGCATCACCGTGGTCGCGCCGTCCGGCGAGGTGTTGCGGCAGGTGAGGGTGCCGGACGGGATGGTGACGAACATCTGCTTCGGAGGCGCCGACATGAAGACCGCCTATGTCACGATGTCCGGAACCGGGCGCCTCGGTGCGCTCTCATGGCCGCAAGCCGGGTTGAAGCTCGCCTATTCATGATTGCCGGCCTGCTGCTGCGCACTCGCGCGGAGGTGCGTCAGAAAGAGCTGTACGGGTGCGGGAAGCGATTCGGCCTCGCGCACACAGATCTTCCAGTTCCGCTCGGCCCAGGGTTCGTCCAGACTGACTGCCACCAGCGGCGCCGAGCTGACGTAGCGTTCCGCGTGATGGTCGGGCACGAGGCCCACGCCCAGGTGCGCTTCAACCATGCTGCGGACCGGCTCGAAGCCGTTGACGCGAATGGACAGCTTGAGCGGATGATCGAGATCGGCCGCTGCGCGCAACACCAGGGAATTCAGATAGCTCCCTTCCTGGGGACCGACGAACGGGTACTGGGCCACCTCGCGAAACTTGACGCGGCCGGCGCGGCTCAACGGATGATCGGGCGGCATGATGACGACCAGGCGGTCGCTGCGATAGGGATAAACGTTCAGTCCGGCCGTGACCGTGGTGCCGCCGAACACGCCGATATCAGCCGTGTTCTCGGACACGGCCCGCACGACAGCAGGACTCAGACTCTCCTGCAGGTCGATGCGCAGCCCCGGATGCTGGTCCAGAAAATCGCGGATATCTTTCGCGATGTATTGGACGATGGTCGAGAGGCTGGCATGGAGCCGGATCTGCCCGCGCACGCCTTCGGCATGATCGAGCAGCTCGCTTTCCATCTGCTGGATGTCGAGCAGAAGCGTGCGGGCATGTTGCAGCAGCGCGGCGGCTGCGACTGTCAGTTCCAGGCCCTTGTTGCTGCGTACGAACAAAGCGGTCTTGAGGATGTCCTCGAGCTGGGACATGCGTTTGCTGAGCGCCGAAGCCGCAATGTTCTCGAATTCCGCTGCCCGCGCAATGCTGCCGTGCTCGCAGACGGCGACGAAAAGCTTCAGCGATTGTAGGTCGAAGCGCAACTCAGTCTCCATGGACGCGATCTCTTGTCGCGATGCTTACATATGAGGCGAGCATAGCCACGGAGTCAGCTGCAAGTCAATTGGCGGTCATCTCCGGGCCATGGCATCCGGAGGCCGACCCTTCGAGAGACGGATCGACGCATGGACTTTCCCGCATGCGCACACAAGCGGCTAGGCCTTCTTCGCCATGCACAATTCGATGAACCGCTGCACCGGCTGCGTGAGCGTCGCTCCGCGTCGCGTGGCGATGCCATAGGGTGCGCCGCGCCGCTCGACCTTGATCGGCAGCACCGCCATCATGCCGTGTTCTTCGAAGTACTGTGCGACCTTGAGCGGCATGAGCGCGATGGTCCCGGGTCCCGAACGCAACAACGACAGCGTGGCGAACGTCGACGACGTCTCGATCGCATAGCGGGGAAACGGCACGCCCGCGTCGTCGAACAGTTGCTCGAGGAGCGAGCGCATCGGCAAGGCGGCTTGCGGCACGATCCATGGGTTATCGCCGAGTTCGGCCAGCTTCACTTTCTTCGCGCGCGCCAGCGCATCTGCGCCGTCGACCACAAAGCACACTTCTTCGATTTCGAGCGGAATGAAATCGTAAGCGTCGGGATGCACGCTGATGCTCGGCCGTCCGATGACGACATCGAGCAAGCGCTGGTCGAGCATCGACAACAAGCGCGCACTGTTGTCCTCCCACACTTCGACGGAAATGTCCGGCTGGACCTCGCGCATGGATCGCAGGATGGGCGTGAGCCACTCGGGCATCGAGCCCATCACCGCGCCGATCGCCAGCGTGCCGCCGCCGCCGCGCAGGATGGCGGCGAGTTCGTCGCGCAGCGCGCCGATCTCGGACCGAACCGCGCGCGCGTGACGAATCACGCAGCGCCCCAGTTCGTTCGGCACGATGCCGCGCGGCGAGCGCGAGAACAGCTCGGCGCCGAACATGGCTTCGATTTCTCGCAAGGACTTGGTTGTCGCGGGTTGCGACAACGATACCTGGTGCGCCGCCTTGCGCAGCGAGCCATGGTCGTCGAGCGCAATCAACAGCGCGACATGATTGCCGCGCAGGCGCCTCAATATCGCGTCGATACTGGTTATCACCGATATAACTCCAACGTCTCACCTGATCCGAAGGTTTCATTATCTGGCCGCACCGATGCCTCTCTACACTGGGCCTGTCACTGTTCTTCAGCGCACGCGCTGCTGGCGGCGCGCTCGATCATGCCAAAACACAGGCGCCATGAGCAAGCAGATCAGAAGAACATCCCATCACCCGGAGAGAGGCAAAATTGAAAAGAATCGGTATCGACGTCGGCGGCACGTTCACGGACGTCGTCATGGTGGACGACGAGACGGGACGCATCTGGTCGACCAAGGTGCCCACGACGCCCAGGGATCGCGTCATCGGCACGATTGAAGGCTTTGACAAGATCCTGCAGCTGTCGGGCGCCGACAGCGCCGAGGTGGCCTTCCTGGGTCATGGCACCACCATGGCGACCAACATGGTCGTCGAGGGCACCGGTGCGAAGACGGCACTCATCACCACGCAAGGCTTTCGCGACATCCTCGAACTCAGGCGCGTATCGCGGCATGATCGCGCCGATCTCTACGACCTGCTGTTCGACAATCCGCGGCCGCTGGTCGAGCGCCGCTGGCGGCTCGAAGTGAGTGAACG
The DNA here is from genome assembly GCF_031451215.1 of Caballeronia sp. LZ034LL. Taxonomy (NCBI): domain Bacteria; kingdom Pseudomonadati; phylum Pseudomonadota; class Betaproteobacteria; order Burkholderiales; family Burkholderiaceae; genus Caballeronia; species Caballeronia sp. LZ034LL. The sequence continues at coordinate 1,489,244 of NZ_JARUXR010000001.1, read as the reverse complement.
GCTGCGCCATGACGGGCGGGTCGAGACGCCGCTCGATCACGCGCAACTCGAAGCGCTCGCCGCACGGATTCGCGGGTCGGATATCGAAGCCGTCGCCGTGTGCTTCCTGCACGCGCATGTGAATCCGCAGCATGAGCGCGAAGCGGTGGACACGCTGCGCCGTCTGCTGCCGGAGCATTTCATCTGCGCATCGCACGAGGTCAATCCGGAGGCGATGGAATATGAGCGGACCAGCTCCACGGTCATCAACGCGATGCTCGGACCCGTATGCGGCCGCTATATCGAGCGGCTCATCAGCGCGCTGGCGCAGCATGGCTTCGCGGGCAAGTTCCTGTTCATGCAGTCGAACGGCGGTCTCGCGAGCCCGGCGATGGTCGTGGACAAACCCATCGTGCTGCTCGAATCGGGTCCGGCGGGCGGCGTGTCCGCGGCGATCCGCAACTGCGAGAAAAGCGCGCTGAAGAACGCGATTCTCGGCGACATGGGCGGCACGACCTTCGATGTATCGCTGATCCGTGAATTCCGGCCGGAGTTGCGCAACAAGAGCCTGCTTCACACCTACACGGTGCGCTCGCCGAGCATCGACATCGATTCGGTCGGGGCGGGCGGCGGTTCGATCGTATGGATCGATGCAGGCGGGGGCGTGCGCATCGGGCCGGAGAGCGCCGGCGCCGATCCCGGCCCGGCCTGCTATGGGCGCGGCGGCACGCGTCCCACGGTCACGGACTGCAATCTGGTGCTCGGCTATATCGACCCCGACAATTTCCTGGGCGGCGAGTTCAGGCTCGACCCACAGGCGGCATGGAAAGTCGTCGAGGAGGTGATCGCCCGGCCGCTGGGTGTGTCCGTTCCGGAAGCGGCGCAAGTGGTGCGTTCGGTCGCCAACGCGCTGATGGCGCAGGCCATCCGCATCATGACGGTCGAGCGCGGCTACGATCCCCGCGAGTTCTCCTACATCTGCTATGGCGGCGCCGGTCCGGTTCACGCGGTCGACCTGGCCGACGAGATGGGCATCCGGCGCGTGGTGATTCCACCGCTGCCAGGCCTCTTCAGCGCCTTCGGCATGACGGTCGCCGATCAGCAATACGACTATCAGAGCCCGCTGGAAAGCGACCTCGCGATGATCGACGACGCTGCCGTCCATGCCGCGCTCGACGAACTGACCGCGCGCGGCATGGACGAACTGCAACGTCACGGCGTGGAAGCGCACGACGTGAAAGTGGTGCGCCTGGCCGACTGCCGCTATGCCGGCCAGCCCGATGTCATCACCGTCGAAGTGCAGGGCGCGGCGCCGGGCATCCGCGCATCGCTCGCGCGCGCTTTCGAGGATGCGCATCAACGGCAGTGGAACTTCATCAGCAAGGACAAGCCGGTGGTCATCGCCAACGTGCGGCTGCAACTGGTCACGACGACGGGCTGGCGCGGCGGCGTCGCCAACCGGGCCGAAGGCGAAGTCCCGCAGCCCACGGGCACACGGACGGTGTATCTCGACGGCGGGCCGCGCACCTTGCCGGTGTTCGCGCGCACGACGATTCCGGTCGGCGCGACGATCGAAGGGCCGGCGGTCATCGAAGAGCACAGCAGTTGTGCCGTGCTCAAGGCCTCGCATGTCGCCCGCGTCGATCCCGACCTCAACCTCGTCATCGAACTCCTCGAACCGAACGCCCCTCACGCCCCTCACGCAACTCACGCACTGGCAGCCTGAACCATGGACATCGTTACTTACGAAATCATCCGCAGCAGTCTCTTCGCCGTTGCGCGCGAAATGAAGATCGCGATGATGCGCACGGCCGGCAGCCCGCTCATGCACGCGAGCGGCGATTCGTCGGCGGCCATCTTCGACGCCGACATGCAACTGGTCGCTCAAGGCAACGACATCCCGACGATGCTCGGCTCCGCCGTCATCTCGACGCGCGTATCGGTGGACGCGGTGGGACGCGAGAACCTGCGTCCCGGCGACGTCATCGTCAGCAACGACGCCTACGTGGGCGGCGGCAATCATCAGCCGGACGTGCAGTTCACGCGGCCGGTGTTCGCGGCCGGCGAGATCGTCGCGTTCGTGATGACGCGCGGCCACTGGACGGATATCGGCGGACAGTCGCCGGGCAGCTACACGGTCACGACGTGGGACGTGTTCGCCGAGGGCATCCGTATCCCGCCGGTGTTCCTCTACCGGAACGACGAGCCGGTGCAGGACATGCTCAATCTGCTCACGCGCAACAGCCGCAATGCGCACGAATTGCGGCTGGATATCCAGGCGCAGTACGCGGGGACCTTCGTGGGCGATCGGCGGATCGGCGAGCTGGTGGCGAAGTACGGCGCCGCTGCGTTGCGCGACGTGATGAGCCAGAGTCTCGATCATTCGGAGAAGCTGATACGCGCGGAGATCGAGCGCATTCCGGACGGCATCTATGAGGCGCAAGAGTACCTGGATCCGATCGAGGCGCCCGGCTGGAAGCAGGAGCGTCCGCTGCTCAAGGTGAAGATCACCAAGGCGGGCGATCAGATCACGTTCGACTACACCGGCACCGGGGCGCAAGTGCGGGGCGGCATCAACTGTCCGCTGTCGGTGACGTGCAACAGCACGTGGTTCACCGTCAAGGCGCTGACCGATCCCGGCATTCCGATCAACCAGGGCTGCTACCGGCCGGTCACGATCATCGCGCCCGAGGGCAGCGTGCTGAATTGCCGCTATCCGGCCTCGGTGGTATCGGGCAACACGGAAACCTCGCCGCGTGTGATCGACCTGCTGCTCAAGGCGCTCGCGCCAGCGGTGCCGGAACGCATCACCGGACAGAGCAACTGTGCGTCGTGCGCGGGCATCTTCAGCGGCCGCGATACCGATGCCGCGCGCATCGCCCGCACGGGCCAGGAATTCGTCACCATGCACGACGTGCATGCGGGCGGCATGGGGGCGCGTGCCGGCAAGGATGGCGTGAGCGGCGTGCGCGTCTACGTGGGCAACGCGGGCAGCCAGTCGGTCGAGATGATCGAGGCGACCTCGCCGCTGCTGGTCGAGCAATGGTCGCTCGTCACCGACAGCGGCGGCGCGGGCCGCCGGCGCGGCGGACTGACGTCGCGGCGCGTGTATCGCGTCGAGTATGACGAGGCCACCTTCACCGTCTCCGGCGAACGCGGACGCTCGGCGCCCGAAGGCCATTTCGGCGGCCAGCCCGGTACGCGGTTTCAATGCATCGTCGAGCGTGCGGACGGCAGCGAGCACCCGGTGGCGGCGAAGGGCGGACAGACGGTCGTGTATCGCGGCGATCGCGTGACAGTGCAGCCCGCGGGCAGCGGCGGCTATGGCGATCCGCGGGAACGCGAGCGCGCCCGCATCGACGCCGATATCGCCGATGACTACATCAGTGCGGAAGCGGCTGCGCGGCTCTACGGCTGCACCGACGAATCCGCCGACACGCCGCTTGAAGCGACCGTCGAATGAGCAACGACATCATGAATCCATCCCTGCCGCTCGCGGGCGTGTGCGTGATCGAGATCGGTCACAGCCTTGCCGCGCCGTATGCGGGCATGATCCTTGGCGCGCTGGGTGCGGACGTCATCAAGATCGAAAGCGCCGGTCAGGGCGATTACGCGCGCGACTGGGGGCCGCCTTTCGTCGACGGCGCCGCCGCGCTGTTTCATGCGGTGAATCACGGCAAGCAGAGCATCGCGATGGCGCTGTCGAATCCCGAGGAAGCGCGGGCGTTGCGCGAGCTGATCCAGCGCCGCGCCGATGTCGTGCTGCAGAACCTGAAAGCCGGTGGCACGGAGAAATACGGTCTCGGCGCCGATGACATGCTGCGCATGAAGCCGTCGCTCGTGTATTGCAACCTCGGTGCGTTCGGTACGACAGGGCCATTGCGCGACAAGCCCGGCTACGATCCGCTCGTCCAGGCGCTGTCCGGCTTGATGAGCTTCCTCGGACAGCCTGGCGAGCCGCTGTCGCGCATTCCGGTCTCGGTGAACGATATGGGCACGGGACTGTGGGCGGCCATCGGCGTGCTCGCCGCGTTGTTCCGGCGGCAGGCCACGGGAACGGGCGAGGTGGTCTCGGTCTCGCTGTATGAAACCGCGATCAGCTGGGCCGGGATCCAGATCGCCGACTACCTGGCCTCCGGCGTCCTGCCGGGGCGCTGGGGATCGGGGACGGCGGCGATCGTGCCGCACCAGGCCTTCGATTGCGCGGACGGCACCATCATGGTCGCCGCGGGCAATGACCGCCTGTTCCAGCGCCTGTGCAAGGTGCTGTCGGTCCCCGCGCTGGCCGACGACGCACGCTTCGTGACCAACGGCGCGCGCGTCAGCAACCGGATCGAACTGATCGATCTGCTGCACATCGAGTTCCGCAAGCAGGGTACGGCGCATTGGCTCGATGCGCTCGACGAGGCCGGTATTCCGTGCGGGCCGATCCAGACCATCGATCAGGTCGTCGCGCACGAGCAGACCAAGGCGCTCGACCTGTTGCGCACCACCGACGACGGCGCGGCAACGGTGGTCGGCGTACCGATCTCGTTCGGCGGCGCGCGGCCCGCACGTACGGGCGTCACGCCCCGGCTCGGCGAACACAATCATCTGCTGGCTAAAGCGCCACTGGAGACATCTTGAAACTTGCATCGAAAGAAGTGGGCGCGCTCGAGACGCTGACGCTCGAAGAAATCGACGAACAGATCCTCATCGTCAAACTGAATCGTCCGGAAGTATCGAATGCGATCAGCACGACGATGGGCGAGGAAATCATCCGTGTGTTCGGCGCACTGGAAGCGGCCCCGGCGCTCTACCGCTGCGTGATCCTGACGGGCGCCGGCGAGCGCGCGTTCTGCGGCGGCGCCGACCTGAAACAGCGCGAGGGCATGACCGACGAGCAATTCGGCGTGCAGCACTATCTCTTCGAGCGCATGAACCGTGCGCTCACCTATTGCCCGCTGCCGATCATCTGCGCGGCGAACGGCGCGGCGGTCGCGGGCGGTCTGGAATTGCTGCTCGCGTGCGACTTCGCCTATGCAGCCAGCCATGCGCTGTTCGGCTTCACTGAAGTCAAGCGCGGCATCATGCCGGGCGGCGGCGGCACGCAGCAATTGCCGCGCGCGATCGGCATACGGCGCGCGAAAGAGCTGATTCTGCGCGGCGCGAAGTTCACCGCCGAGGAAGCGCTTGCCTGGGGCGTGGTGAACCGGCTGTGCGAGCCGGGGCGCGTGCTCGCCGACGCCATCGACGCGGCGCGCGACATCTGCACCAGTGCGCCGCTGTCGGTTGCGCAGGCCAGAAAGGCGATCGATCTCGGCATGCAGGGCGACCTGCGCACCGGGTTGTATCTCGAGATCGAAGCGTACAACCGGCTGATTCCGACCGAGGATCGTCTCGAAGGGATCAGCGCCTATAACGAGAAACGCTCACCGCAATTCAAGGGCCGTTAAAACAGAACATCATCGCGGCCCTATTCCAGACCCGGTCTCACCGGAGGAGACAGACATGACACCCGACATCGGCAGCTTCGGCAGGCCACAGGCCGAAGCCACTTACAGCAAGATCACGCGCAGGCTCATCCCGTTCCTGTTCCTGTGCTACGTCTTCGCGTTTCTCGACCGCATCAACATCGGCATTGCGCAGCTCGACATGAAGCACGATGTCGGCTTCAGCGATCTCACCTACAGCGTGGGCGCGGGGATCTTCTTTCTCGGATACGTGCTGATGGAAGTGCCGAGCAATCTGCTGCTCGCGCGGATCGGCGTGAAGCGCACGTTCTCGCGCATCATGATCCTGTGGGGCCTGATAGCGGCGGCCACGGCGTTCGTGACGCTGCCTTCGCATCTCTACACGGTGCGCTTCTTTCTCGGGCTCGCGGAAGCGGGGCTGTATCCCGGCGTGATCTTCTATCTGACGCGCTGGTATCCCGTCGAACGGCGCGCCAAGGTCATCGCCATCTTCACCTGCGCGACGGGCATCGCGGGTCTGTTCGGCGGACCGTTGTCGGGCGCGCTGATGACCTATTTCAACGGCTGGTTCGGCCTGCATGGCTGGCAATGGATGTTCATCGTGCAAGGTCTGCCCGCAACCGTGCTGGGCGTGATCGCGTTCTTCTTCCTCGATGACGGTCCGCAGCAGGCCAAGTGGCTCACCGAGAGCGAGAAGGCGCTCGTGACCGAGGACATCCGCAAGAGTTCGAGCGTCTCGACCCAGCACGCGGAGCACACGTTCGGCCGCGCGCTCAAGGATTTCCGCGTCTACGTGATGGGCTTCGTATGGTTCACGCAGATCGCGGGCGTGTTCGCGATCGGCTTCTGGCTGCCGACGCTCATCAAGAGCGCGGGCGTATCGGGTGCATTGCAGATCGGTTGCTATTCGGCGATCCCGTATTTCGTGAGCTGGATCGCGCTGATCACATTGAACCGTCACTCGGATCGCACCATGGAACGTCGCTGGCATTGCGCCTTCGCGATGGTGTGCGGCGCGGCCGGCCTGGTGGTGACAGCCTTCACGACGGGCAACCTGGCGCTGTCGCTGGCGGCGTTGTCCGTCGCGACGGCGGGCATTCTCGCCCCGAATCCGCTGATCTGGGCGATCTCGACCGACTACATCCGCGGCAGCGGCGCGGCGGGCGGGGTGGCGATGATCAACTGCATCGGCTTGCTGGGTGGTTTCGTCAGCCCGATGATCATCGGCTCGATCAAGACCGTGACCAACAGCATGGCGGGCGGTCTTGGCGCGATTGCGCTGCTGATGGTGCTGGGCGCCATTGCCGCGGTTGTGCTGGCGCCGTCGACGACGGCCGCTGCGCCCGCCGCCGGGCATGCGGAAGACGGCAACGACGCCGTCGCGGACGCGGCCATCTGAACAGGAGGAAACATGAACCAACGGGAAGTGAACATTCGCGAAGTGGGCTTGCGCGACGGCTTGCAGATGGTGAGCACCATGCTCAGCAGCGAACAGAAGCTCGCCTGGTGCGCGCGTCTGGTGGAGGCGGGCGTGACGGATATCGAAGTGACGTCTTTCGTGCCTCCCAAAGTCGTGCCGCAGTTTGCCGATGCTGCGGAGGTCGCGACGGGCGCGCTTGCCATCGATGGACTTCACGCCGCGGCGCTGGTGCCGAATCTCAAGGGCGCCCAGCGTGCATTCGAGGTAGGCATGCGCAGGGTGCATTACGTCCTGTCCGCGAGCAACGCGCACAACCTCAAGAACGTGCGGCGCAGCACGGACGAGTCGGTGGAAGACTTCGTGCGCATCGCCGCGGCCCGCGACGAACTCGGCCACGAAGTCATGCTGGGGGCGGGCGTTGCGACGGCCTTCGGCTGCACGATTGCGGGCGAGGTCGAGGAAAGCATCGTGCTCGGGCTGGTGCAGAGGTTGATCGAAGCGGGCGCGCAGGAGATCACCATTGCCGATACCGTGGGTTATGCCAATCCCGCGCAAGTGCGAAACCTCATGCTTGAGGTGCTGGCGCTAGCCGGACCGGTGCCGGTTGCCTGCCACTTCCACGATACGCGCGGTCTGGGCCTGGCCAACGTCATGGCCGCCTTCGATGCAGGCGTGCGCGCCTTCGATGCGTCTCTCGGGGGGCTCGGCGGCTGTCCGTTCGCGCCCAATGCAACCGGCAACATCAACACCGAGGACACGGTGTTCATGCTCGAAGCGCAGGGCATTGCCACGGGCATCGATATCGGCAGGTTGCTTGCCATCCGCGAAACGGTCGCAGGCTGGTTGCCGGGCGAGCCCTTCACCGGTGCGATCGCCCGTGCCGGACTGCCGGCGACCTTCGTGCAGCGGGAGGCCGTCGCGGCATGAGTTGACGGACGGCCTCGGCCGTCCTGACCACTTTCGCCGCTACATCGCCGCTACATCGCCGCTGCGAGCCGTTCGAGCAGATCGGCCAGAAGCTTGGGCGCGAGCACCATGGCATCGTGGCCGGTGTCGATGCTTTCCCACTGCCAGCCGGGTAGTGAACGCATCCGTTCGCGCACGGGCGCCAGCGTGTCGTAAGACGGATTCGCACAATGCACGTAAGTGCAGGGCAGTCCGTTGCCAAGCGGATGATCGAGCCGCAGCGGCGTGGTATAGGTCGCGAGCGGATGCGGTGTGAGCCGCCGGCGTACCCAGGCGGAGCACGGATGATCGTCCGGGATACCCGTGCCCTTCAGTCCGTTGACCGGCATGCCGAGCGACTGTCCGCTGGTCCTCACCGACTCCATGCGCTCCTCGACGACGCTCGCAGGCAAGACATCGAACGCCGCCTGTCCGTTCTCGACGAGCAGACTGTCGAGAAAGATGAGCGAACGCAGTGCACGCGGCACGCGATCCGCGACGCCGGACGCGACGAGTCCGCCATAACTGTGCCCGACCAGCACGACACCGCTCAGTTCTTCTGCTTCGATGACATTGATGATGTCGTCGATATTCACGTCAAGAGAAGTTGCAGATGCAATCAAATGACGGCGCTCGCCGAGGCCGGTCATGGTCGGCGTCATGACGCGATGGCCGCGCGCGTTCAGATCGTCCGCGACGGTACGCCAGACCCAGCCGCCGTGCCACGCGCCATGAATCAGGACGAAGTTGATCGGGTTTGAAGCACCGGACGAGTCGCTTGGTGTGCTGGTTTTCAAGTCGGTATCCTGAGAGTCGATAGTTCGCCCGCTGCGATGAAGGACACCGGACGCACGTCGAATCGTTGCAGAGATGAAGCAGGGATGCAAGCCGTCTCGACTGCGCATTTGCATGATGATGCGTACTGGTTATCACCGATATAACCGCGGCGTCTCACCTGATCTGTACTTTTCATTATCCTCGTTCATGGTTGTTTCTTAGACTGCCAGGGCGGCTGCAAACTACGTGTGGGCGTCGCGAGGTCGCTTTCGATGAAGCATGGTGACAGGCAGCGGCGTGATTCGAGCGCCTGGCCGACACAACATGGAGACAGCGAGTGAACCCGTCCGTTCTGGAATCCGATCCGGCGTCAGCCAGTCCTTTATCTCCCGACTCCGCAGCAAGCCTGTATGAGCGAGCGCTATACCTGCGCGTCACGCTTCGCATCGTGCCTTTGCTTTTCGTGTGCTATGTCGTCGCCTTTCTGGATCGCATCAATGTAGGCTTTGCGAAGCTGCAGATGCAGGATGCGCTCGGTTTCAGCGACAGCGTGTACGGTCTGGGCGCAGGGATCTTCTTTCTCTCATACTGCTTGCTGGAAGTGCCGAGCGCCATGCTGCTGAGACGCATGGGCGCCAGGAAAACGATCGCCCGGATCATGATCTGCTGGGGCATTGTCGGGGCGTGCTCCGCGTTCGTGACGAATGTCAGCCAGTTCTATATCGTTCGTCTGCTTCTCGGCGTTTTTGAAGCGGGCTTCTTTCCTGGCGTGATCTTCTACTTGAGTTCGTGGTTTCCTGAGAAGAGACGCGGCGTCATCATCGCGTGCTTCATGGTGGGATTTCCGGTGGCAGGTCTCGTCGGCGGTCCGGTGTCCGGCTGGGCAATGACACGTCTCGCACACGTGGCCGATCTCGCCGGCTGGCAATGGCTCTATATCGTGGAGGCCTTGCCGGCGGTGGTGCTGGGTCTGATCACCTTGTTCCTTCTGGACGACAACATCGATAAAGCCAGGTGGCTCACTGAAGCGGAGAAGGACGTGCTTCGGAAAGGCTTCGAAGTCGAGACCGAGCGCAAGCGCAGGGCAGGGCGACAAGGACATGCAAAGCTGCGCGATGCACTCGCGGATCCCAAGGTGTACATGCTCGCGTTCATCGACTTCGCCTTTGTCTGCGGAACCTATTCGGTGACGTTCTGGCTTCCCACCGTCCTGAAGGACTCGGGCATCACGAATCTTTCCGTGCTCGGATGGCTTTCCGTCATTCCCTACGGCATGGGTGCGATCGGCATGGTCACGATCAGCCGAAGCTCGGACCGGATGCTCGAGCGCCGCTGGCATGCCGCGATTGCCGGCGTCATCGGAGGGGCCGCCTTGCTGCTGGTGTCACATCCCGGCAACTCGCCGGTGTTGACCGTCGGGTTGTTGACGGTGGCCTGCGTCGGTATCTTCGCCACCAACGTGCTGATCTGGTCGCTTGCAGCGGACTATCTGCACGGATCGCCGGCGGCCGCGACGAGCATTGCTTTCGTGAATTGCATCGGCTTGCTGAGCGGCTTTTGCAGTCCTTTCGTGATCGGCTGGCTCAAGACGAAGACGGGTACGCTCAACAGCGGCCTTTATCTGATGACGGCCATTCTTGCAGCGGGCATTCTCGTCATGCTCGTCGGCTTCAGACGTCATGCCGCATCTCACGGGCAAGCAAGCGCGAGTTGATGCGCCTGGAAACAGACAGACAGACAGACGGACGGACGGACGGACAGACCATGCACAACATTGCCATTCTCGACGACTTCCAGAACACCGCGCTTCGCCATGGAGACTGGGACGGCGTGCGCGAACACGCCGACATCACCGTCTTCACCCGCACGTTGGACGACGATGAACTGGTCGAACGTCTGCTTCCGTTCGATATTCTCTGTGTGATGCGCGAGCGCACGCGTCTTACACGAAGTCTGCTGTCCCGGCTGCCGAATCTGAAGCTCTTGGCAAGCACAGGGCCTTGGAACGCCGCCATCGATATCGAAGCGGCTCACGAACTCGGCATCACGGTATGCGGGACGGGATCGTCACCCACGGCTGCCGCGGAACTCGCCTGGGCTCTTATTCTTGCAGCGACGCGGCACATTCCGAAGGAAGTCACATCGTTCAGGCAGGGCGGCTGGCAGGTCTCGGTCGGCGGCGATCTCCATGGCAAGACCATCGGGTTGCTCGGACTGGGCTATACCGGCGCCGCCACTGCAAGAGTGGCCCAGGCTTTCGGGATGCGTACGATTGCCTGGAGCCAGAACATGACGCAGGAGTCGGCCGCCCGGCATGGCGCGCTCTTCGTGCCAAGGGAGGAACTGCTCACCTCCAGCGATATCCTCTCCATCCATGTTCGGCTGTCGGACCGGACACGCAATCTGATCGGCGCCAAGGAACTGGCGATGATGCCCCGTCACGCGCTGCTCGTGAACACTGCACGCGGACCGATTGTCAACGAAGAGGCGCTGATCGAAGCGCTACGCGAGCGGCGGATTGCGGGCGCCGCGCTCGATGTCTTCGATCAGGAGCCGTTGCCCGCGGCGCATCCGTTGCGATCCCTGGATAACGTCGTTGCAACGTCGCATATCGGCTATGTGACCGACGAGTCTTACCGCATTTACTATGGTGAATCGGTGCAAAACATTCGAGCCTGGATCGAGGGATCGCCCGTGCGTGTGCTGACGCCTGAGAAACGGGAGATCAGTTATGTTTCGCAGCGCGCGGGGTGAATGGCTTGTACGGTCAGCTCAGACGCGGCGTCCCGGGAGTCGCACCGTCAGAGCGACAGCAGCCGGTCTGAAGCGACGTTCCCTCCGTTCAGACTGACTTGACCTCGCCGCCATCCATCCGCAATGCGCTCCCGGTCATCCACTTGGCAGCAGGCGAGACAAGAAAGGCCATCAGTTCCGCCAGTTCTTCGGGCGTGCCATAACGCGCAATACCCGCCGCAACGGGGAATTGAGCGAGCGCCTGCTCTACGCTCAGACCTTGCAGCGGTGCCCAGTGCTCCAGATAAGAACGCCGGCGACCCGTCATGACGGGCCCGGGAAGAACGCTGTTCACTTGCACGCCGTCTGCGATCCCGCGATCCGAAAATGCCTTCGCCAACGCGACGATTGCGGCGTTGATCGGGCCCACTGCCGCATAGGCTGCCTTCGGGAAGAGCGCCGAATTGCCCGACATCAGACCACCACCGCGTCGGCTTCTTCTGGTACGTCGGCCGCAAGGACGATGTGATCAAGGCGTCCGGTTATCGGATCAGCCTGTTCGAAGTGGAAGAGGCGTGCGGCCAGCATCCGGCGGTGGCGGCAGCGGGCGTGATCGGCGTGTCCGATCCGGAACGCGGCGCGCGCGTGAAGGCGTATATCGTGCTCGCCGCGGGGTTCGAAGCACGGGAGCCGGTCGCGGACAGCATCCGCGAATTCGTACGCTCGATGCATTCGCAGTTCGGGTATCCGCGGCTGATCGAATTCGTCAGTGAGCTGCCGTGCTCGCAATCCGGCAAGGTCAACCGCAAGGCGCTTCGCGAGCGCGCGGCAGGCGTCGAATATGCGTGAAGTGCCACAGTCGTGCGGATGCGGTCCTGGATCCGGACCATGGATCAATGACTGATCATCCAGGGCCGGCCCGCTGGCCGTCCCTTCACGCCGCTTCCGTTCGACTTGCCACAGCCGCAATTCGGACCGTGCCGATGCCCTGCCGTGGCCGAACTCTTCGGCGCATGCTGGCTGCGTTCGTTGGTGGCGAAGGCATCGCGGCGCGCCTGCGGCATCAGCGACAGCATGACACCGCCGGCCACGTCGCGGCTCATGGCGGCGCCACAGCGCGGACAAGGATGCGGCGCATCGCGATCCGCGATCCTGCGCATGGCATCGACCGGCCCGCATGAGGCACACAGGTATTGATAGAGGGGCATGGGATCGAACTCCTGCGCGATGCATACGACGCATGCATCGCGCTCATCGACGGATTGAGCTTCAGGCCTTGTCCTGCGACAGCGGCAGGTCGACACCGCCCTTGACATGCTTCGTCGGACCATCGGCGTTCGGACGGATATCGAAGTCGAAGATCTGTGTCGGCAGCCATAGCGTGGCGCACGCATTCGGAATGTCGACCACGCCGCTGATATGCCCCTGAACCGGCGCAGTGCCGAGAATCGAATACGCCTGCGCGCGCGTGTAGCCGAACTTGGTCAGATATTCGATCGCGTTCAGACAAGCCTGCCGGTAGGCGATATGCACATCGAGGTAATGCTGCTTGCCGGCTTCGTCGACGGAGATGCCTTCGAAGATGAGGTAATCGTCATAGCGTGGCGTGATCGGGCTGGGCTTGAAGATCGGATTCTTGATCCCGTACTTCGCCATGCCGTCCTTGATGACGCTCACGCGCATGTGCACCCAGCCGGCCATTTCGATCGCGCCGCAGAAGGTGATCTCGCCGTCTCCCTGACTGAAGTGGAGATCGCCGACCGACAGGCCCGCGCCATCCACATACACCGGGAAAAAGATCTTCGAGCCGCGCGACAGGTCCTTGATGTCGCAATTGCCGCCATGTTCGCGCGGCGGCACCGTGCGCGCGCCTTCGGCCGCCGCCTTTTCGCGGCCGTTGCCGCTGAGCTTGCCCATGTGCGCGGTCGCCGCGAACGGCGGATTCGCCAGCGGCGGCACGCGATCCGGCTGCGTCTTGATGAAGTCCACTTCGCGCTTGTTCCATTCCGCGAGCAACTTCGGATCAGGCAGGCAGCCGATCAGCCCGGGATGAATCAAGCCGGCGAACGAAACATTGGGCACATGGCGCGAACTCGTGAACAGGCCATGAAAATCCCAGATCGATTTCTGCGCAAGCGGGAAGTGTTCGGTCAGGAAGCCGCCGCCGTTCTTCTTCGAGAAGAAGCCGTTGAAGCCCCACTGACTGTCCTGCTTGGTGCCGATGTCGAGCAGGTCGACCACCAGCAGGTCGCCGGGTGCGGCGCCGTGCACGCCGACCGGCCCGGACAGGAAGTGCACGATGGAGAGGTCGATATCGCGCACGTCGTCGGCGGAATCGTTGTTCTGGATGAAGCCGCCGGTCCAGTCGTAGGTTTCGAGGATGAAGTCGTCGCCGGGCTTGACCCATGCGGCCATGGGAATGTCGGGATGCCAGCGGTTGTGAACCTGCTCGTTGTCGAATGCTGACTGTTTGAGGTCGACCTTGATGAGCGTTTCAGCCATGACACATGTCTCCTGGTTCGATCGGACCGGCGCATGCACCGGCGCATGGACAGCGGTTGCAACAGCACGGCTAGCTCAACGTGCCGTTGAGCAGCAGATAACCGGGCAGCCAGCCCGTGACGATCCCGGCGATGACGGTGACCGCGCCGGTCAGCTTGACGATCGGCCGCTGCAGGGCGAGCAGCACGAAGAAGAGCAGCCACAGGAACGCCCAGCCGAACCAGCACAGCGCGAACCATACGGACCACGTCGAGTTCGCGTGCGTGATCGAATCGATCCCCACCGGAATGATCGTGAGCGCGACGAACAGGCTGAACCAGCCGAGCCCGCGTCCATCCGCGCCGTTGTACCGGTTGATGGCCACCCAGAAGTACGTGAAGGTGAAGAGCAGCGTCAGCGCGGCGGCCTTGATCGATGCGGCATCGGCCCCTGCGCCGAACGCGAGCTTGAGCGAGGCAAGCAGGGTGATGCCGCCCGCGAAGACGTTGATGACCCAGATCTCGCGGTCCCCGATGCGTCCCAGCAGCCAGAGGCCGTTCAGAAAGAGCACTGCGCCTACGTAGAGCAGACATAAACCCAGCATGGCAATCTCCTTGACAAGGCAATGCGGGCAGGGGGGATGCGATCGGATGCAAGTGGATTGAAGCGGACCCGCTCGCATGGCCGTTGGTCCGGCATGCCAAATGGTAGAAAGAGGGCGCGTGGCGCGAATCCCCCGCGATGGGGATTTTGATTCGCCCAAACGGGTCAGGCGGGGTCGGGCACGCTCACCCATCTGGGTGAGTGTGCTGAATGAGTCCGCTGAAGAAAGGAGACTACGAAGCCAGGCAGACGCGCCCGTGAAGATGCACGAGTTCCATCTGACTGTGGGTGTCGGTTTTCTGGAAGATCTGCTTGAGATGACTGCGGGCGGTGTTTTCGGAAATATGCAGCGCGAGCGCGGCGTTCGCGATGGAGTGTCCCGTCACGATCAACGCGTTCATGCGTGCCTGTGCAGGACTCAGCCCGAACTGACGCACGAAAGCGCAGTCCGTGTGGTCGTCTTCGGCACATGCATTGAGCGCCGTCACGATGGCCAGGTGGCGCGTCTCGCCGAGTTCGGCGCGGAACACCGGGCCTGCGCCGCGAATCGCGACCACCGCCGGCGCCGCGCATCCGGGCGCGGACAGCGACAGCACATGCGAGGTCTGCGCGTCGGCGAACGGGCGGGCGCGGGTGGCGCTCACGATCGCGTCCTGCAACGCGCGGTCGTCCGCGCTGACCGCGGCGACCAGCCGTCCATGCTCGATGCGCAAGCCGGCCGCGCCCTCGCACGCGCGCTTCGCGCCGTCACTGCCGAACACGAGCTGCGCGTGTTCGTCGACCAGCATGGCCGCGCGCGCCTGTGCATTGACCATGTTCGTCAGCGCACGATTCATGTCCTCGGTTTCGCGCTGCCGCCAGCGGATGCGCAGCGCCAGCGTCAGATGCGGCAGCAGCGCCGCGAAGGCATGGCGCTCGCGCGTGCCGAAGCGCGGCTCCTCGGGTCCGCGATGCAGATCGAGGTAATAGACCAGCGCATTGCGCCGCGCGATCACGCCGCACAGGCGGTGATACAGACCGTGTGGCAGCAGCATGCCGCGATAGAAATCCGTCTTGACGAGATCGCGATTGGAAAGCAGTTCGTCACCGGACAGCACGCGGCCTTCGCGATACGCATCGCTTGAAAGAAACCAGGGATTGTTCGCTGAATGATCGGCCAATGCCTTGCACAGGCGCGGGTCGGGCGGCGCGGCATACAGCGCGCGGGCTTCGCGCGTGGCGAAGCTGTGTTGCGCGAGCGCGGCCCAGCGCACCCGAAAGTGCGTCCTGATGCGCGCCAGCACGCCCGACCAGGCCTCTTCGGAGTCGCCGGCGGCGTGAACGTGATAGATGAGATCGTTGCTTGCAACCGGTGCAACGACGCTGGGCATCAGCGGCGTCATGGCGACTCCGTTGCGCAGAGGGAAGGTTGCGGGAGCCTCGGAGCAAGGCTCGGTTCGAGCTTCGTCAGTCTTGGCAGTCTTGCCTGCAAGGTCAATCGGAACAAACCCGGCAGGTGCGTGGCGGCCGGGTTGCAGCAGGGCTTCTTTAAGCGAATAATCGACCGCGTCAGGCGCGGGCCTGATCGGCCGGCGAACCGTCATGCGAATCAAACGCGACTATCAATCCTGGGTGGCGAACGAAACACTGGAAGATTACGCGTTGCGCTATGCCGCAAGTTCGTATCGCAAGTGGTCGCCCGCGCTGCTCGCCAACACCGCGCTGGGCGGCATTTCGTTTCTCGCGCTCGAAGCCATCGGTGCGAGCATCACGCTCAGCTTCGGCTTTCACAACGCGTTTCCCGCCATTCTCGTGGTCTGTGCGCTGATCTTCCTGGTGAGCGTACCCATTGCCTTCTATTCGAGCGAAGCCAATGTCGACATCGACCTGCTCACGCGCGGCGCGGGCTTCGGTTACGTGGGCTCGACCATCACGTCGCTGATCTACGCATCGTTCACCTTCATCTTTTTCGCGCTCGAAGCCGCGATCCTGGCGCAGGCGCTCGAACTCGCGGTGGGCATGAACATCGTGATCGGCTATCTGCTGTCATCCTTGTTGATCATTCCGCTGGTGTTCTTCGGCGTCACGCTCATCAATCAGCTGCAACGCTGGACGCAGCCGCTCTGGGCCGTGCTGCTCGTCGCACCTTTCGTTTTCGTGCTGGTGCAGGACCCGGGCGTGCTGCATCGATGGGCTGCGTTTCCGGGCGTGAATGCGGCGTCGAATGGTGCGGGCATCGATTTGCTGCTGTTCGGCTCGGCGGCGGGCGTGCTGTTTTCGCTGATGGGGCAGATCGGCGAGCAGGTCGATTACCTGCGCTTCCTGCCCGATCGCACGGCGAAGAACCGCCTGTCGTGGTGGTCCGCGATGCTGGCGGCCGGCCCCGGATGGATCGTGGTCGGCGGACTCAAGCTGTTAGCGGGCAGTCTGCTCGCCGTGCTGGCGTTGCAGGACGGTGTGTCGCCCGTCGATGCCGTCGTGCCCGTGCATCTGTACGTGACCGCGTACCGGCATGTGTTCGACAGTCCCGCGCTTGCGCTGGCTGTCGCCGTGGTGTTCGTCGTGATCTCGCAGGTGAAGATCAACGTGACCAATGCCTATGCGGGCTCGCTGGCGTGGTCGAACGTGTTCGCGCGGCTCACGCACTATCATCCGGGACGCGTGGTGTGGCTGGTCTTCAACGTGATGATCGCGCTGCTGCTCACGTTGCTCGGCATCTTCAAGACGCTCGAAACCGTTCTGAGCGTGTATTCGAATCTCGTGATCGCGTGGCTCGGCGCACTGGTCGCCGATCTCGTCGTACTCAAGCCGCTCGGGATCAGTCCGCGGCGCATCGAGTTCAAGCGCGCGCACTTGTATCAGGTGAACCCGGTGGGCTGCGGCTCGATGCTGATTGCCTCGGTGGTGTCGACCTGCGCGTTCGCCGGCCTGTTCGGCGATGTCGCGCGCGCGTATTCCGCCTTCATCGCACTGTTGCTGGCGTTTGCGAGCGCCATCGTCATAGCCTACGCGACGGGTGGACGCTACTACATCGCACGCGCCGATGTCCGCTATGCCGACGTGCCGCGCATCGAACTCGTGCGCTGCTGTATCTGCGAGCGTGACTACGAAGCCGCCGACATGGCGTGGTGTCCGTTCAACCAGGGCTCGATCTGCTCGCTGTGCTGCGGGCTCGACACGCATTGCCGCGACCGCTGCAAGCATCCGGCTGCGGGCGTCGCGCCCACGTTGGCCGTCGACGCACCCGGACCCGGCACGCTCGCGCCGCATTTCGGGCGACGTATCGGCCGCTTCTTCGGACTGTTCGTGATCGCGGCGACGGCGACCGGCGCGGTCTTCCTGCTCTCGTTCCGCCTGATCGATATTGCCGGCGAAATCGCTCGCGCGCAGATTGAAGGCGTGCTGCTGCACACGTATGCGGCCACGCTGCCCTTGCTCGCCTTCGGTGCGTGGTGGATCGTGCTGTCGCAGGAAAGTCGCGAGCTTGCGCAGGCCGATCTGCTGCAGTCGCTGCACAACCTCGAGGCCACGCGCAAGCATCTGGTCGAATCGGAGAAGATGGCGTCGCTCGGCGGTCTGGTGGCGGGCGTCGCGCATGAGATCAATACGCCGGTCGGCATCGTGGTGAGCGCGGCGTCATATCTGCGTGACCGGACGGAGAGCGTCGGCGCGAGTCTTGCACGCCAGGAACTGACTGCCGACGCGCTCGATGCCTTCCTGCGCGATGCGGGTCAATCCACGCGCCTCATGCTGTCGAACGCGGATCGTGCGGCGCGCCTCGTGCAGAGCTTCAAGCAGATTGCGGTCGATCAGGTGAGCGAGGCGCGGCGTCATTTCGATCTCGGCGACTATATCCGCGAGACCGTTGTGAGCCTGGAACCCAAGATGCGTGGCACGCGAGTGTCGCTGCGGGTTGAATGCCCCGCGGGGATAGTGATGGATTCGTTCCCTGGACCGCTGGCGCAGGTGCTGACCAATCTGATCGTCAATTCACTCACGCATGCCTTCGCGCCGGGCGAGACGGGACACATCGTCATTTCGGCGCGGCGCAGATACGACGAGATCGTCATCGAACATGAGGACGATGGCTGCGGCATTCCCGATGCATTGCACGAGCGCATCTTCGAACCGTTCTTCACGACGCGGCGCGGCGCGGGCGGCAGCGGCCTCGGCTTGCATCTGGCTTATGCGCTGGTGGCGCGCGCGCTCGGCGGCACGCTTGAAGTGCGCAACGCGGCGCCACGCGGCGCGGTGTTCGTGCTGACCTTGCCGCGCGTCGTGCGCGCCCCGGACGGCGCCGCGCCAAGCCTGACCGGAGATGCGCCATGACCGCGTCCACCTGGTTGCGTCGCGCGCCGCCGGCCCAGCCGCCGAATGGCGGACCGCACGCGCCGCCGTGGCGCGTGTTGCTGGTGGACGATGCCCCCGAGGTGCACGAAGTCACGCGTCTGGTGCTTGCGGATACGGCGTTCTCGGGCAGGAGCATCGAGTTGTCGAGCGTGCATTCGGCTGCCGAAGCGCGTGCGTGGCTGGCGGCGCATCCGGGCACGGCGCTGATCCTGCTCGATGTCGTGATGGAAGCCGACGACGCCGGCTTGCAGCTCGTGCGTCACATCCGCGAGGTGCTGCGCGATCGCGACGTGCAGATTGTCCTGCGCACCGGCCAGCCCGGCATGGCGCCGGAGCGCGATGTGATTGCGCGATACGACATCAACGGTTATTACCTGAAGACCGAATTGACCGCGCAGAAGCTGACTTCGATCGTCGTGACTGGCCTGCGCGCTTACGAAACGATCCGCACGCTGCGCGAGGCCAATGCGGATCGCGAAGTGCCGCCTGCGGTGAATGATGTGCGCCGCGAGCGTATCGGCGCTGAACTCAGGGAGGCGCTGCGCCGGGGCGCGGTCACGGTGCGGGCGTTGCCGCAGGTCGAACTCAACTCGGGCGTGGTGCGCGCGGTCGAACTGAAGTGCGAATGGATGACGAGCGAAGGGCCGCTCGACACCGCGAACATCGCGGCGCTGATCGACGATGACGTGCTGCTGGAGTCGCTCGATGCGTCGATGCTTGAACGCGCGTGTGCGTTGGCGCGCTCCTATCGCGATGCGGACGCGGCGCCTGCGCCACGGGTGTCGCTTCCGCTCGTCTCGCTGCGGCGCGACGACAGTCTCACGCAAGCCTTCGCTGTGTGCATGAGCGCGGCGGGCATTGACGGCCGTGCGCTGGATCTGCAGGTCAGCAGTGAGACGCTTGCGGCGCGCCGCATGGCTGCGCGCGCATTGCAGGCGATGGGCGTGTCGATCACGCTGACGGACCTCGGCCTTGATCGTATCGCGCTGACTGACTTGCAGGCGTTGCAACCGGATCGCATCAAGATTCACGCGCGCTTCGTGAGGGACGTGGCGCGTGACAGCGAGCGTGCGGTGGTGGCGCGGGCGATCGTGGCGCTGGCGCATACGCTGGGTGTCGTTGCGATTGCGGAAGGTGTGTCGAGCAGCGAAGATCTGCAGTTTTTTCGCTGGGAAGGATGCGATCTGGGGCAGGGTGACGCGCTAGACGATGTAGCGGGAGGGTAAGGGCGCTGAAAGTCTGATGCTCTTGAAAACTTCTGCGCGAACCCTGCGATGCCGCGACACGCCGGCCTAGACAGGCAGATGGCGTGGACAACCCGAAGGCACGGGCATCCCAAGGGCTTCCCTGGCAGACCGTGCGGCAGCGCGAAGCGCTAAGCCGGAACTATAAGCAGCTGTGCCAGTTTGTTGAATGGCGCGATGTCACGGTGGGTCCGCGATCCAAGCCCGGTGTGGCCTGTGAGGGCACTCGCTAGTGCCGGGCCAGAAGCGTGGTTCTGTGTCGTGCCGCCAGGTGACGCTGGGCGGGAAGAAAAGCTGCTTTCTTTGGTGACTTTCTTTGCAGCGGCAAAGAAAGTTACCCCCGCCCCGGGGAGGGGCAGTGCTAATAGACCGACGCGAAAGCGGGAAATTTACGAAAGCGCATTCGTCGTCCCGAACCCAGATCTCAGCCAGAATTCAATGCGCCAGAATCCCCATAGCCTGCTTCTTCAACTCGAGAAAATGCGGATCGAAGGCACATTGCGGCGTGCGAGGCCGCTCGAGTTCGATAGGCACATCCAGCGCGACCCGCCCAGGTCGTGACGACAACACGACGAGTCGCGTCCCGAGCAGGATTGCTTCATCGATATCATGCGTGATGAACACGATCGTGCAATGCAGTTGATCCCAAAGCGAAGTCAAAAACGTCTGCATGGCGCTGCGCGTTTGCGCATCGAGCGCGCCGAAGGGCTCGTCCATGAGCAGGACCTTGGGCTTCATGACGAGTGCGCGAGCGATGGCCACACGCTGTTGCATCCCGCCGGATAGTTCATAGGGCTTGTGCCGCGCGAAGTTTTCAAGCCCGATGGTGCGCAGGATGTCAGCAGAGGCCTTCTGCCGCTCGCCCTTGGAAACCGAGTGAAGCGAGAGACCGAACTCGATATTTTCCTCGACGTTGAGCCAGGGGAACAATCCCGCCTGCTGGAACACGACAACACGATCTTCGCCGGGCCGATCCTTGATTTCGCCGTCGATATGGATGCTGCCACGAGAGGGCGATGTCAGACCTGCCAGCAGATGCAGCAAGGTCGTCTTGCCGCAGCCGGAGGCCCCGAGCACGGTGACGAATTCGCCGCTCTGGAACTGCAGATTGATGTTCTCGAGGGCGGAGGTTCCGCCGAAGGTTTTGTATAGCGAATCGATCAGGATAGTCAAGTCCGTCTCCTGTCTGTCGAGCAGGTTGTCAGCGCTTCAGCGACCCGAAGCAGCACCTCAATGAGCCAGCGATTGAGAATACTGCGGAGCAACGTTGACCTCGAAGCTCGACGGCACCGTCTGAATGCGTCCGATCGAGTTCAGCACCTTGGCGGTATTCACGAGCGTTTCATACGTCGCCGAGGTCTTCACCCCGGCGCCGGATCCCATGACGTTCGGCGTAGTCTGATCGGCCCCGGAAAACAGCTCATAACCCGCCAGCTCGCTCTTCGCGACATCCACCGTGACGCCGGTCTGGCGAGCCATCTCGGCAATGGCCTTGTCCGGGTCCTTCTTCGTGATCTGATAGCCCTCGTCGAGCGCGGCGACGAAGCCGCGCACGAGATCCGGGTGCGCCTTCGCCCAGTCCGCGTTGGCAATGCAGACGTTGTAGCTGGACGCGCCGCGCGGCAGATCGCCGTCGGTCTTGATCGCCTTGCCGCCGGCCGCGCGCAACGCGCTGAACACGGGATCCCAGACGATGGCGGCGTCGATCGAGCCCGTCACCCACGAGGTGCGCATCTGCGGCGGCGCCATGTTGATCTGGGTCACGGACGTGTAGGGGACGTGTGCCTCGGCGAGGAACGTCGCCAGTTCGAAGGAAGCCTGCGAGCCCGCGACGATCGCGATCTTTTTGCCCTGCAGACCCGCGACGTCGTGGATGCCGCTGTCGGGCTTGACCACGATGCCGGCAGCGTTCGTGTACCGTTCCTGGTTGTACACGATCGTCATCGGCAAGCCCTGCGCGATCGCCGTGACGAGCGGCGGTACGCCCAGGCCGCACATGAACGACAGGCTGTTCGACGCCAGCGCGCTCATGGCCGCCGGTCCCGAGCTGAAGAGCTTGTACTCGACCTCCGCATTCATGTGACGTTCGAAGAGGTGCTCCGCCATCGACACCATGTAGGGGTCGGCGCCGTTGTCCTCGTAGCCGATGATGACCTGCGGCTTGCTCTGGGCCCCGGCGACGCCGGCGTAGAGCACGGTGCCGATCAGCAGGGCAGCGGTGATGGCTTGCTTCGGGCGTCTCGTCTTCATGTCTGGTCTCCTTGGATGGTTGATGTCAGTCGTGCCCGCGCCAGGGCACGATCCAGTTTTCGAGTTGGCGAATCACGAGTTCCATGGCGTAGCCGATCACCCCGATCACGATGATGCCCACGATGACGACGGCCACCTGCAGCGCCTGTCCGGCGAACTGCACGAGCCAGCCGAGCCCGCTGCTGGCGGCGATCAGTTCGGCGGCGACGAGGCAGGTCCAGGCCACGCCGATCCCCACGCGCATCGAGGTGAAGATCTCGGGCATCGCTGAAGGCAGGACGATCCTGCGGAAGATTTGCGCGTTGGTGGCGCCGAGGGTGCGAGCCACGGAGATACGGAGCGGCGGCGTGCTTTTGACGCCCGACATGGTCCCGATGATGATGACCGGGATGGTGCCGACGAGGATCAGAATGGCCTTCGGCAATTCGCCGATGCCGAACCACACCACCAGAAGCGGGATATAGGCGAGCGGCGGCACGGGGCGGATGAACTGGAGCAGCGGGTCGATGATGTCGAAAACGATCTTGCTGCGGGACATAAACAGACCGATGGGCACGCCGATCGCCACGGCGCCGACAAAGCCCACGATGATGCGAAAGCAGCTGATCAGGATGTCGCCGATCAGCGACTGGCCGCCGTAGCCGTTGCGCAGAATGTCGGCGAAGGCTTGCCAGACCGCCACCGGCGAAGGCAGCGCGAATGCGGGGAAGACGCCGGCCATCGATATGGCCTGCCACAGCGCGACCGCCACGATCAGCACGGCGCCGGTCAACCAATAAGACTTCAGGCTTGGGCGCAAACGACGACGTTGTTTGACCTCCGGCGTGCGCGGCGCCGTCGAAGGCTCGATCGTCTTGCCGTGGTCGGGTAGGGTTCTCGCTCTCACTGCCGTCTCCTCAGTTTCAGATTCGAATGTCCGGGACGCAGCGTGCGCCTCGACATGCCGTCGGTCGCGCACACCGGTGGATCACGCGGGCCGCCGGGGCTCAGCCATCCCGCAAAAGGAAAACCATTCAAGAACAAAAACAGGGAGCGGGTTTGATTTTCGGAGTTACGCCAGGGCGCTGTCGGCCGAAAATAAACTCAGCGGCAGATTGCACCTTTTTAAGGCTTTTTCGGCGCACTCGGTTGCAAACTCGCGGCTTTGATCAAGCATCTTCAAACAATAATCGAGCCGGTAGTGCCAGGCTGGAGGTTCTGATAGGTCCAGCTATGGAGGGTGTCGAAGCCGCTTTTATGTGGCGCGTCTGCTTTGTATCCGAGGCTCGAATCAGACATTTCTAATGAACCCAAACCTGGCATCACTAAAAAGCTCTGACACCAAAAAGTTAGATATTTTGTCTTATGTTAAATTGAAGATGCGTGTCCGAACCGACCTCAATTCCATCCCATCACCCCATCTCCCGAGCACGCTCCAACAGGAACGCCCGCTCTCGCGCATTCTTCGCCAACGCCGCCGCTCGCTCGAACTCCAGGCGTGCTTCCTCCCGACGCCCAAGCCGCGCCAGCAAATCCGCCCGCACGCTGGGCAGCCATTGATATCGCTTCAACGCCGGCGCTTCACACAACGCATCCACGATCGGCAGCGCTTCGGCGGCGCCGTACGCCATGCTCACAGCCACCGCGCGATTCAGTTCGACGACCGGCGTCGGCGCGGTCTGCAACAGCACATCGTATAGCGTGACGATCATCGCCCAGTCCGTGTCCGCGGCTGTCGGTGCGCGTGCATGACATGCCGCCAGCGCCGCTTGCAACGCATACACGCCCCGCGCGCCGCCCAGCGCCTCCGCGCGTTCCAACGCAGCCAGCCCGCGCCGGATCAGCAAAGGATCCCACCGACTGCGGTCCTGGTCAGGCAACAACACGGGACGGCCCTGGCCATCGACGCGCGCCCGGGTCCGCGACGCCTGGATCTCCATCAACGCGACCAGCCCGTGAACCTCGCTCTCATCCGGCATCAGCCCGGCAAGGATCCGACCGAGCCGCAGCGCGTCCTCGCACAGCGCCGGCCGCATCCAGTCGTCGCCGGCCGTCGCCGAGTAGCCTTCATTGAAGATCAGATAAAGCACCTCCAGCACCGAACCGAGACGCGCCGCGCGCGCATCCGCCTGCGGCACCTCGAACGGCACCCGCGCCGCCGACAACGTGCGTTTCGCCCGCACGATGCGCTGCGCGATCGTCGGCTCCGGGACCAGGAACGCCCGCGCGATCTCATCGGTCGTCAGGCCGCCGATCAGGCGCAAGGTCAACGCCGCCCGGGCATCGACGGACAACACCGGATGACATGCCGTGAAAATGAGCCGCAGCAGATCGTCGCCGATGTCGTCTTCTTGCGCGGCGGCGAGCGCATCGACGAAATCGGGCGTGACGTAGCCCTCGTGTGCCTCGAGATCGTGTCCGTATTCCTCGTGCTTGCGTGCGTGCAGCGCATGCTGCCGCAACCGGTCGAGCGCCTTGTTCTTTGCTGTCGTCATGAGCCATGCCCCCGGTTTCTCCGGCACGCCCGTCTCGCTCCAGTGCTCCAGCGCCGCGACGAACGCATCCTGCGCCAGCTCCTCGGCGAGCGCGACGTCGCGCACCACGCGCGCCACGCTCGCAATCACCTTCGCCGACTCGATGCGCCACACCGCATCGATGGCGCGCCGGGCCGCATCGTCCGCGACGGCGCCCCGCTTGTCCGGCCCGCTCACGCGGCTTCCGGGTTCATGTGCACGAGCTCCCAGATGTGTCCGTCGAGATCCTCGAAGCCGTGGCCATACATGAAGCCGTGATCCTGCGGCTCGCGCGGCGCCCGGCCGCCCGCGGCAAGCGCCTTCGCCACCAGTTCGTCCACCTCGGCCCGGCTCTCGCATGAGAGACACACCAGCACTTCGGTACTCGTGCTCGCATCGACGATGGGCTTCTCCGTGAACGTCTTGAAGAAACTTTCCACGAGCAGCATCGCGTAGATGTTTTCGCCGATCACGAGACACGCGGCATCGTCGTTGGTGAAGGCCGCGTCGAAGCTCATGCCGAGCGCCTTGAAAAACGTCATCGATCGTTTGAGATCGCGGACCGGCAGGTTCACGAAAATCTGCTTGTGCATCGTGTGTGTCTCCAGGTTGAAAGCGCGCGGCCGTTCAATCACCACGACGAACCACGCGCGGCAGAATCGACATGAGTGTTATCGAGAAAATTGACCGAATGCGGGAAAAACACCCGGTCAAAAGTAGCAGGGCCCGGTCTGACGAACTTCGACCGTGCACCACGCCGCGGCAGGACATTCGGCGGCAATGGCGACGGCCTCCGCCTGAGTTTCGCAATCGAGCAGAAAGAAGCCGCCGATCATTTCCTTCGCTTCCGCGAACGGCCCGTCGACCACCCGCGTATCGCCGTGCGCCGTCGACACGCGCGTCGCTTCTTTGTGCGAAGTCAGTGATTCCACCGCCCGCAATACGCCGCGCGCCTTGAGGCCGTCGGCGAACTCGACCATTTGCCGATAGGCCTCCCGCCCCTCTTCCTCGGTGCGCTTGCTGCGCTGTTCGACGGGTTCGACGATGAGTAACAGATACGCCACGACGTCCTCCTGAAAATTTTTTTAGCGGGGTCCAACTTAAACCGTCCGGCGCGCATCGGCAAGACAGACGGGGCCGGGCGTTTCTTGTGATGATTAAACCAATGATCATACGTTACAAGTCATTACTCGCTATTACTCACTGTAACGAGCCTTTCCTAGTAGGATTCGATCCGAAGCATGTCTTACCAATGTCCGCGCGCGCACTGTGTTCTATGCACATTTCTGCTAGCGAACTTGCTGTACGCCTGGCAGCGCCCGGCGCATTCCCGGTGTTTCCGTCCGCATCCTTCTTCGCTGTCGTCAGGCATGCGAAGCGGACGTTTGCGTCCCTGTTTCCGGACGTCGGCGTTCGAACCGATTAACGCGGCGCGCGACTCCGCCCTGGCCGGATGGCTTCGTGCCTCTCCCTGCCTTTCCGTCAACAACTCCCGATGCCGCTGGCATCGCCGGGAGCGCACTGCTGCGCGTCCGGTTCCTGTGCGTATGACACGATGATCAAGAATCCTTTCCTGCTTTCGACGCTCGCGCTGGCGCTCGCTGCCTGCGGCGGCGGCGGTGACGGCAACTCGCCTGCTTCGACCAGCGCAGCCGGCACGTCCGGCGCAGCAAGCGCTGGTGCATCCGGCAGCGCGGCGTCCGGCGCCCCGGGTACGGCAGCGGCGAACGCCGCGGTCGCGAGCGATGCCGCCGTGACCGCGCAAGCCGTCGCCAACGCGGCCGCCAATCTGCGCCTCACGTGTGCAACTCCTGCGGTGTCGTCGGCATCGGGCGGCAGCGGCCAGATCACTGTCGACACACCGGGCTCGGACGGCTCGCGCATGTTCGCGATCAATTCCACGTTCAAGGTGGCGATCACCACGCGTCCCGGCTCGGCCGATACGCTCAAGTGGACCATCGCCGACGCGCTCGGCAAGACGGTCGCGAGCGGCAGCTTCGCCGCGCCCGCCGCGGCCACGACGACCACCCTCACCTGCAGCTCGAACCTCGCCGGTTACTTCGCCGTGTCGGCGACGCTCGCCAACGGCGGCGGCCAGGTGCAGACCTCGGGCACGCGGCCGAACGGCATCGCGACCTTCGGCGTGATTCCGGACGTTTCGAGCGTGATTCCCGCAGTCACGTATGCGAAGCAGGAGCAGCATCGCTTCGGCATGCAGGGCTTCAACGACAACGGCACGATGCTGTCGGCGCTCGGCATCACCTCGACCATCGACGACCGCCAGATGAACGTGATGGAGCCGAATGGCCGCTACACGTTCAAGCCGACCGCCAACAACCTCGACCCGTTCTACACGTCGGGCAAGGTCATGCGCCTCGTGCGTCTTGACGGCCTGCCGGGCTGGGCCAGCATGCACGGCCTGAATCCGGACTACGGCTATATCCCGAACGATCTCGGCTACTACCGTGACTACATGACGCGCGTCGGCCAGGAAACCGAAGCGATCCGCGCGAAGTACTACCCGACGATGTCGGCGAACTACTACCAGGTCACGTGGGAGCCGTACATCCAGTGGAAGGACACCGACAAGAACTTCGTCGCGCTGTATCAGCGCACGTACGAAGGGCTGCATGCCGGCGATCCGCACGCGGTCGTGATGGGCCCGGCCGAGCCGTTCCCGTCGCTGACGACCGACCGCCTGAAGCGCCTTGCGCCGCTCGGTCTCGCGCAGTATCTCGACGGCATCGCCACGCACGGTTACTACGATGCGGGCACGTCGCCCTCGCATCCGCCGGAGCGTCATCACACGGATCCGAATCCCGCCGACGCCGCCAACTCGCTGCTCAACGAAATGCGTAACCTGCGCGCGGAGATGGCGAAGGACTACAAGCCGAACATGAAGCTGTTCGTCACGGAAACGGGCATCAGCTATGACGTGGGTTCGAGCTACGGCCCGAACTACCCGACGCCGAACATCCTGTTCGCGCAGGGCGCCGTGGTTGCACGCACGCACCTGATCCTGCTGGGCGAAGGCGCGGACCAGACCTACGTGTTCTTCGGCCCGGACTTCCCGGGCGAGGCGGGCTACGGCACGTTCTTCGACCTCGATCATCCGCAGGCCGAGTTCGGCACGACCAACATCAGCCCGAAGCCGGCCGCGATGGAAGTCGCCACGATGACCCGCGTGCTCGACGGCACCACGACGCTCGGTCCGGTGAACAGCCTGCCGTCCGGCGTGTATGCGTACTCGTTCCAGCAGCTGAACAACGGCCGCGTCATCACCGCGTTGTGGACGCATAACAACTCGGTATGGCCGGCGTCCAACGGCAGCTTCAGCAGCACGTACAGCACGAGCTACAAGCTCAATGTCGATGCCGCCGGCTCCAGCGGCACGGTGCAGCTGATCGACGCGATGGGCAACGTATCGAGCGTGCCGTATTCGAACGGTGCAGTCACGCTGACGCTGACCGAGTCGCCGCAATATGTCGTCTCGACCAATGCGGATGTCGCGAAGAGCAACAGCACGCGGCCGCAGGGCTACACCGGCATGTAAGTGATGCGGTGTCTCGAACCCGGCGCAGGCCTGCCCTGCTCCGGGTTTTTTGTTGGGGCTGTCATCGCGACGGTTGACAAGTCAGCTTGCGCCACACGATACTCCAACACATGCACGCCGCCCTCACGCTCCTCACCGCTGCGATTAAAAACCGTATGAACGCCATTCGTGGCGGGTCTACGGAACAGCGTGTGCGCTAACGAAAGAGCAAACACAAGGCAGCAATGAGTTCCGAAGGCCCCGCCGCAAGACGGGGCCTTCTTGTTTTTGCGTGCAAGGCTTCCGTCTCCGGCTCACTTACTGGAGAGCAGCATGGAAGAGTTGTCGCAAGATTTCGCATGTCAGGGCGTCGGCCACGGTGTCGCGTCGGGCCGCATCGGCGCGGCCGGATCGTCCGGGACGCGCATCGTGGTCTTCATCGAGGTTCATCCGCACCGGACGGTGTCATGGCGTCTGTCGCGCGATGCCGAACTGCGCGTCGCCGCTGCATCGGTGTGGCTCACACGTCATCAGGATCCCTACGATTACTGGCTCAAGTCCGGCGACGTCGTGCGTCTGTCGCGCGGCGAGCGTGTCTGGCTATCGACGGAAAGCGCACACGCGGTCGAGGTATCGTTGACTTCGTATCGTGGCCTCATGCACGGACGCGCCGCGCGCTGGCTCGCGAAAATCTGGCCGCGCATCGGGACACGCCCGCTGAACGCGCTATAAGGCGCGTGCTCGTCTGAACTGTTCAGGGTTCGACGCAACGGAAGTTCGCCGCGCTGTTGATGCTGCCCTTCCCCATGTAGCGCGGATAGTTCGGATAACGGCATATCGGGCGCGTCCGGCCGTTGGTGGCCGGCGCGATGTCGCTGCCGAAGAGCGTCTCCGGCGCGACGCCGTTGCTCACCCATTCGTCCAGCGCGCCGAGTTCGTCCCATGCCGGAATGAACACGCCGTTGCCGTGCTGAAAGCCCGGGACCATGTAGAGCCGCATGAAGGATTCGACGGTATCGCGGCCGTAATGCTCGATCAGGTCGCGATAGAACGCGATGGTCTGGTTCGGGCTGATGACTTCGTCGGAGAGGCCGTGCATCGCGATCAGCTTGCCGCCGTGGGCGGAGAAAACGGGGAAAAACCGGTTGAAAGACGCCCCCCGGGAGAAGAAAGGGGTAACCGGGTGCGGTTATAGGG
>NZ_JARUXR010000001.1:1421132-1459799 GCF_031451215.1 Caballeronia sp. LZ034LL | reverse complement strand
GGTGGGGGGTGGGGCGGGGGGGGGGGGGGGGGGCCCGGGCTCCCGGCGGGCCGCGGGCCGCGCGGCGCGGGGCGCGGGCGGGGCCCCCCCCCCCGACCGTGTAGGCGAGCGTCGTCAGGCGCTGCTTGTAGCGGCCCGGATTGTCGAGATCGAACGCGAGTCCGCTGAAGGACAGATCGCGCGTGACGAAGTAACGAATATAGGCATCGCCTTGCGCGAACAGATAGCCGTTCGCGGCGAAGGTCGGCGGACTGAGCAACGTAGGCGAATCGCCGAGACCGAGCGCGCTCGTGAAATCGACACCCTGGAACACGTTGTAGCCGGGATACCGGACCACGCTATAAGCCAGCGCGTAAGGCAGCGTGAGTCCGTCGCGCAGCGTTTCGAGCGTGTCGATCTGCGCGTCGGACAGACAGCTGTCGCGCAAGGACGGACGCTGCCCGTTCGTGCAGCGCAACGACGCGATGATCTGCGGCTCCAGTTTCCTGCACGCCTCGACATTGCTGACGATGCCATCCGCGGCGCCGTCGAGCTTGTCGCATTCGTGCACGACGGTCTCGAACACGCGCCGCTGCTGCGCCAGTCCGACGAAACCGCCCGGCTTCGCATACGACGACTGGCCGACCTTCACGCCCATCAGCCGCACGCCCGAGAAATTGATCGCAGGCGCGTTGGCGATGACGCCGTCATAGTCGTTCGGAAAGCGCTCAATCACCGTGAAGCCTTCGCGGCCGCCGGTCGAGCCGCCCGCGAAGTAGGTCTTTTCGGGTGTGCGGCCATAGCCCATCTGGATGAGCGCGAGCGCCACGTCGCGGGTTTTCTTCAGATGCCCGAAGCCGAAATTGACGATCGCCTCGTCGTTCACCGCGAAGTCCGCACGCCCCGAGTTGCCCACGTGGCCCGAGTCCGAGCCGAAGGTGGCATAGCCGCGCGCCAGAGGCGTCGAATCGGGCGCGAACGGCATCGGCTCGGTGCCGGACACGATGGTCCCGTTGTAGCCGCCGCCGCCCATCTGCAGCGCGCGGCCGTTCCAGCGGCTCGGCAGGTTCACTTCGAAGCGGATGTCCGGCGTCGTGTCCTGCAGCGCCTTGATGAAGCCGGTGATGCGGCAGTATTCGCCGTTGCGGTTGCCCGGCGCCGCCGCCTTCACGACCCACGCCGACACGATGGTCGCGCCGCGCGTCGGCAGACCGATGATCGATGCAGGCACGTGCTTGCCCTCGAGATCGTCGCAATGCTTGGTCACATAGGCCGCGGCATGCGCGTGACCGAAGGCCGCGAGCATGATCGTCGCGAAGCAGGCGCGCAGGCGCCACGGAGCGGAACAAAGAGAGCGTATAAGGCGGAACACGTCGTGGAGGGGCTACGTCAAACGGCGCACACTATATAAGAACAAATTGTCGCCGGCCATCCGGGACAGCGGGTCGTGACGGCTGCATTACCCGCGTGCCGTTGCCTTGTGCTGGTCATCTGTTCATTCGCCATCCCATTTCCCGCGCAGGTCGCTGTCCTGCAGAAGCTGTAGCAAGGTTTCGGCCGGACGGCTCGGATGTTTCGAGCCGAACACGATGAACTCCACTTCCGGCAACACGGGAAGCTCCGTGCGGTTCACCGGCGGCGCCAGGCCGCGCGCCGCCAGAAAATGTGAGCGGACGGTCAGCCCGAGCCCGCCGCGCGCGGCCGCAATGCATCCCGCGTGACTGCTGCTGGTGCAGACCATCTGCCAGCTCGCGCCCGTCATGGCGAGCGTGTCGAGCACCAGTCCGCGCGTGACGCTCGGCTCCGCCACCAGGATCAACGGCAGCGGCTGGCTCGTATCCACGACAGTGCCGGTCTTCGCGAGCCATTCCAGCCGCCCGGAAAACAGCCGCGTGCCGCGCGGATCGCCGAGCCGGCGCTTGCCGACCGCGAGATCCAGTTCACCGGCATCGACCATCTGATAGAGCCTGCCCGTCATGCCGATGGTGATTTCCAGCTCGACGTCCGGATGGGTATCCCGGAACGCGGCGAGCACGCTGGGCAGCGGCCCGAGCGCCAGATCGTCCGACGAACCCAGCCGCACCCGCCCGCGCAGACGCGGCGAGCTGAACTGCGACTGCGCGTGCGCCATTGCTTCGAGGATGACGCGGGCGTGGATCAGCATGGCTTCGCCGTCCGCGGTGAGCGCCAATGAATGCGTGTCCCGCACGAACAGACGCCGTCCGACACTCTCCTCCAGACGCCGGATGTGCTCCGAGACGCTCGACTGCCGCAGCCCGAGTTGCCGCCCGGCGTCGGTGAAGCTGTGCGACGCGGCCACTGTCGCAAAAGTTGTCAGCCAGACCGGATTGAGCATGCGCCATTGTGATCGCCAAATCCGATTGCAGTCAATGTGGCCAGCGGGCTTCCCGATGACGCCCCGATTCACTAACATGTCACAGTGCGCGCAGAAAGCGGCCTTTCGCCGCCCTTTCGATGACGCGCCGTTTCGGCCTCATCTCCCCACATGACCAGACAGTCTTCGCACACGGCGCTTTTATGGATCGTCGCCGTGGGCTTCTTCATGCAGACGCTCGACACGACCATCGTGAACACGGCGCTGCCGTCGATTGCCCGCAGTCTTCATGCCGCGCCGCTCGCGATGCAGGCCATCGTCGTCGCCTACACGCTGACGATGGCGCTCCTGACGCCCGCCTCCGGCTGGCTCGCGGACCGCTTCGGCACCCGTCTGGTCTATTCGGTATCGATTGCGCTGTTCGTGATCGGCTCGCTCACCTGCGCGAGCGCGCACACCCTCAATCAACTCGTGCTGGCGCGCGTGTTGCAAGGAATCGGCGGCTCGATGCTGCTGCCCATCGGGCGCCTGGCGGTGCTGCGCGCGGTATCGGGGGAAGCCTACGTCTCCGCGCTCGCGATGATTTCCGTCGCCGGCCAGATCGGCCCGATTCTCGGCCCGACGCTCGGCGGCTGGTTCGTCGAATCCTTCTCGTGGCACTGGATCTTCCTCATCAACGTGCCGATCGGCGCGCTCGGCATCTACGCCGTGCAGCGCTTTCTGCCGAACGACGCCGTTCACGACGTGCCGCCGTTCGACTTCGTCGGCTGCGGATTGCTGTCGCTGTGCATGGTGTCGTTCTCGCTGGCGCTGGATTCTCCTGTCGATACGCATCGCGGCGCCGTCTCGGCGGCCCTGTTCGCGCTCTCGATCGTGTCGGCGCTGGCGTACATCCCGTATGCACGCCGCAAGCGCAACCCGCTGTTTCATCTCGGGCTGTTCAGCGAGCGCAACTTCAGCGTCGGGCTGGTGGGCAACCTGGTCTGCCGGATCGGTTCCGCCGCCGTGCCGTTCCTGCTGCCGCTGCTGATGCAGCTCGAACTCGGCTACAGTCCGCTGCACTCGGGCTTGATGATGCTGCCCATCGCGATTGCCGGCACCATCAGCAAACGCTGGATCCCCGGGCTCGTGAAGCGCTACGGCTACGACACCTTCCTGCTCGTCAACACGGCGCTGGTCGGCGCGTCCATCATGGCGTGCGCGCTGTTCTCGCCGTCCCTGCCGCTCGCCGTCGAAATCGCGATTCTCGCGCTGTTCGGCGCATGCAACTCGATGCAGTTCGCCGCGATGAACAGCGTCACGCTCAAGGGTCTGTCGAGCAAGGACGCGGGCAGCGGCAACAGCCTGTTCTCGATGGTGCAGATGCTGGCGATCGGCCTGGGCGTGTCGATCGGCGGCTCGCTCGTGCAGGTGTTCCAGGGACCGTTCTCGACCTCGACCGGCTTTCGCCTGAGCTTCGCGTGCATGGGCATGGTCACGCTGCTGTCGTGCCTCGTGTTCCGCCGGCTCGAAGCGGCGCCGCGCGGCACGCCGCCCGCGACGCCTTCCCCGCGCGCCGGCGCCCGCAACGCCTGAGCATCGGACGGGCTAAGCTGTCGGTCTGATCGAATCATCCATTTTCGGGAGCATCACCGTGCAATACGGCAAATTCGGCAACACCGGGCTCACCGTCTCGCGTCTCACGCTCGGCACGATGACCTTCGGCCTGCAAACCGGCGAAGACGTGTCGCGCAGCATCATGGACCGCGCCGCCGAGGCGGGCGTCAATGTCATCGATACGGCGAATGTCTATCCGCTCGGCAGCAGCCATGATCTCGCGGGCCGCACCGAGGAGATCGTCGGACGCTGGCTGAAAGGACGGCGCGACGACTTCATCCTCGCCACCAAGGCGGTCCATGAGATGGGGCCGCGCGCGTGGCAACAGGGCGCGTCGCGCAAGCATCTGCTCGATGCCATCGATGCGTCGCTCAAGCGCCTGAACACCGATTACGTCGATCTCTACCAGCTGCACAACGACGACCGCAATACCCCGCTCGACGAAATGCTTGAAGCGCTCGACACCATCGTCCGGCAGGGCAAGGCGCGCTATATCGGGGTGTCGAATTTTCTGGCTTATCGGCTGGCGCGTGCGCTGGGGCGCGCGGATGTCCGGGAATGCGCGCGCTTCGTGTCGGTGCAGCCGCGCTATAACCTGCTGTTTCGCCAGATCGAGCGGGAACTGCTGCCGCTCGCGACGGAGGAAGGTCTGGCCGTGATTCCGTACAACCCGCTCGCGGGCGGTCTGCTGACCGGCAAGCACAGCTATGGCGCGGGACCGGGCGAAGGCCGTTTCAGCGACACCGTCGGCAAGGCAGGCGCGATGTACACGCAGCGTTACTGGCACGAGCGCGAATTTCACACGATCAAAACGATCAACGGAATCGTCGCGCCGACGGGACGCTCGCTCGCGAGCACGGCGCTCGCATGGGTGCTGGCGAATCCGGCGGTGACGTCGGCGATCATCGGCGCGAGCCGGCCCGAGCAACTGACCGAAACGCTTGCCGCCGTCGATCAGCCGATCGATCTGGACATCAAGGCCAGACTCGATGAAGCGACGGCCGAATATCGCTATGGCGATGCATTGCGCTGAAGCGCACGCGGCGCGCATTCACAGGCGGGCGGCGCGTGTTCACAGGCGCGCGGTGCGCGCCCGGTAGAAACCTTCCAGCGAATAGAGCGCGAGCGCGGCCCAGATCGCGCCATAGCCGATCAGCTGGTCGCGGCCGAAGAACTCCTGATAGATGGCGACGCCGATCAGCAGTTGCAGTGTCGGCGTGATGTACTGGATGAGGCCGAGCATCGACAGCGGAATGCGCCGCGCGCCGGCCGCGAACAGCAGCAAGGGCACGGCGGTGACGGGGCCCGCCGCGGCAAGCAGAAGCTTCACGCCGGTCGATGCCTGCCCGAAGCCGCTGCCGCCATGCGTGTTCAGAAAAAACAAATACAACAGCGCGACCGGACACAGCAGCATGGTTTCGAGCGTCAAGCCCTCCAGCGCGCCGAGCGAAGCGGTCTTGCGCAGCAGCCCATAGCCGCCGAAGGTCAGCGCCAGCGCGAGGCTGATCCACGGCGGCGCGCCGTTCACCCAGGTGAGCCACACGACGCCCAGCGCGGCGACGGTCACGGCGACCCACTGCACGGGCCGCAGCCGTTCATGCAGGAAGGCCATGCCGAACAGCACGTTGACGAGCGGATTGATGAAGTAGCCGAGGCTCGCCTGAACGATGCGGCCGTCGTTGACCGCCCAGATATAGATGCCCCAGTTCGCGGACAGCAGCACGGCGCTGGCGGCGAAGCGCGCCAGCAGACGCTTGTCGCGCAGCACCGGGCCCAGCCATCGCCATTGGCGGCGCAGGGTCATCACGACCAGCAGGAAGAGCATCGACCACGCCATCCGGTGCGCCAGCATCTCGATGGCGCCGATGGAGTGCAGCGCCTTGAAGTAAATCGGAAACAGCCCCCAGATGGCGAAGGCCGAGAATGCGTAGATGACGCCTGGATTCATGATTCGATGCGTTGCGCGGAAGCAGAGCGAGCGGTTCTGTCGGCTTGCCGTCGGACGGAAAGCGATCCGCAAGGATTGGAAGCCGGATTTTAGTCGACAAGCAAGCTTGCGCTCCAGCAGCATTTGCCGGGTTTGGTAAATCTTTCCGAACGATTGGCGGTTTGGGCGTTCGAATCAACGCATCCGGAATCAAACCCGCGGCAAGGCAGCGTGGCCCGTTTCTTGCTTATGGCATGCCTTTTGGCGTAATCGCTCTGCCCTTTGGTCACACGCTCGCGAATGAACAATCACACGACTCACCAGAACTTCTTCCACATCCTGCTGTTCGTCGTCACGGTGGCGCTCGCCTGGGTGTTGCTGCCGTTTTTCGGCGCCATCTTCTGGGGGGCGATTCTCGCGATCCTGTTCCAGCCCATGCAGCGCTACCTCGCCGCGCGCTTCGGCAAGCGGCGCAACCTCGCCGCGCTCACGACGCTCGCCGCCGCCATCCTGATCGTCATCATTCCGCTGGCGGTCGTGATGGTGACGCTGGTGCAGGAAATCGCGCTGGTCTACGCGCGCATCAAGAGTGGCGATCTCAACTTTGGACTGTATTTCCAGCACGTGCTGCATGCGCTGCCGACGTCGGTGCAGCAACTGCTCGGGCGCTACGGGCTGGACGATATAGTCGGCGTGCAGCGCAAGCTCATGGAAGGCGCGACCCAGATCAGCCAGTTCGCGGCGGCGCAGGCATTGTTGATCGGGCAGAACACGTTCCAGTTCGTCGTGAGCTTCGGCGTGATGCTGTATCTGGTGTTCTTCCTGCTGCGCGACGGTGGCGAGATCGGGCGGCGTATCCGTCGCGCCATTCCGCTCGATGCCGAGCCGAAGCAGCATCTGATCGCCAAGTTCACGACGGTCGTGCGCGCGACGGTGAAGGGCAATATCGCGGTGGCGGCGGTGCAGGGTCTACTGGGCGGGTTGATCTTCTGGATCCTGGGCATCAGCGGCTCGTTGCTGTGGGGCGTGCTGATGGCGTTTCTGTCGCTGTTGCCGGCGGTCGGCGCGGCAATCGTGTGGGCGCCGGCGGCGATCTACTTCTTCATGACCGGACAAGTCGTCAAGGGCTTGATCCTCGTCGTGTTCTGCGTCGTGGTGATCGGGCTCGTAGATAACGTGTTGCGGCCGATTCTGGTCGGCAAGGACACGAAGATGCCCGACTGGGTCGTGCTCATTTCCACGCTGGGCGGGATGGCGTTGTTCGGGATCAACGGGTTTGTCATCGGGCCGCTGGTCGCGGCGCTGTTCATGGCCGCCTGGGATCTGTTCTCGCAGGATGAGGCGGGGGCGTAGGCACCGATTACCTCAGCGGTAGCCTGGAGGTCGTGTTGCGAAGGTCATCGGCGCGTGCGGTGTTGAGCGACGCCATGCATGAGAGTCGCCCGATGTCGTGAGCGTTGCCGGCTGCGCCGCCGCTGAGGGACGCGATCAGGCTGCATTGTGCCGTGCGATATTGCCTGAAGGCGTGGTTTGCCCGCACGAGATTCTCCTGAGCGGTTCGAATGTAGCGGTCGTCTTCGTCCCATCGCGACAGAGCCCGGGCGGCATCACGCTCGGCGTTGGCCAGCTTCGACTCGCTTTCAGCGGCTTTGGCGGCGAGGCAGTCCCGCATTCCCGCTTGCGAAGCGTCACTGCACGCCAGGCGCAAATCGTGGTCGCTTTGAACGGCAGCCAGCGGCGCTGTTGAGATGAACGTCGAAACGATTGCCGCGGTCAACGTGGAGCAAACAGATATTTTCGGGTGCATTTGTCCGGGCGTTCGGCCGTATGAATCCGGGATCGCCGCGTCGGTTGCAGCAACGGATGCGGTGATGCCGCGTTCGCCTCATCCTGACAAAGAATGCGTGCCTTGTTCACCCGATTGATCCGAATTCTCCGGAACGCGTCTCTTGCAGGCCGCAAATAAAAAGCCGGCTTTACTTGCGTAAAGCCGGCTCTCGTTGAACAGTAACCAAGGCTGTCAGCGCCCCTCCGGCGCCGTATACCGGCACTCGAACCGCTTCCTCACCGTCCCGTTCTCATCGACGCTTTCCAGATACACGTCGAACTGCCACAAGCGCGCCATGTGCTTGAGCACTTCGTCGCTGTCGTTGGACAGATGGCGGTTATCGGTCATGAAATGCCGCAGCGTCAGACTCCGGTCGCCGCGCGTATTCACCGAATACACCTGAATGTTCGGCTCGCGGTGATGAATGTCGTATTGCCTCGACAGCGCCTGCCGCACATACCGGTAGCCGCTGCCATCGTGAATCGCCGAGACCTCGAGCGCATCGCGCATGTCGTCATCGAGGATCGCGAACAGGCGCATCTCGCGAATCAGATGCGGCGACAGATACTGCGCAATGAAGCTCTCGTCCTTGAAGTTGCGCATCGCGTAGTGGAGCGATTCCAGCCAGTCGCTGCCGGCCAGTTCCGGAAACCATTCGCGGTCTTCGTCGGTGGGGTTTTCGCAGATGCGGCGAATGTCGCTCATCATCGAAAAGCCCAGTGCGTACGGATTGATGCCGCTGTAGTAAGGCTTCGTCACCGGCGGCTGATACACGACGTTCGAATGCGAATGCAGGAACTCCATCATGAAGCCGTCCTCGAGACGGCCTTCGTTGTAGAGCGTGTTGAGCAGCGTGTAGTGCCAGAACGTCGCCCAGCCTTCGTTCATGACCTGCGTCTGCCGCTGCGGATAGAAATACTGCCCCACCTTGCGGACGATGCGGATCACTTCCCGCTCCCACGGCTCCAGCAGCGGCGCGTTTTTCTCCGCAAAGTACAGCAGGTTTTCCTGCGGCTCGGGCGGATAGCGGCTCTCGTTTTCCTCGGCGGTTTGCTCTTTGCCCTTCGGCAGCGTGCGCCAGAGTTCATTGACCTGCGACTGCAAGTACGCCTCGCGCTCACGCCGCATCGCGGCTTCCTTCGCCAGCGAAAGCTTCTGCGGACGCTTGTAGCGGTCCACGCCGTAGTTCATCAGCGCATGACATGAATCCAGCAGTTCTTCCACCCGATCCAGCCCGAACCGCTCCTCACATTCCGCGATGTAATTCTTCGCGTACACGAGGTAATCGATGATCGCGTGCGCGTCCGTCCACAGGCGGAACAGATAATTGCCCTTGAAGAAGGAGTTGTGCCCGTACGCGGCATGCGCGATCACGAGCGCCTGCATCGTCATGGTGTTTTCTTCCATGAGATACGCGATGCAGGGATTCGAATTGATGACGATTTCGTACGCGAGGCCCATCTGCCCGCGCCGATAGCCTTTCTCGGTCGAGAGAAAGTGCTTGCCGAACGACCAGTGCCGATAATTCACCGGCATGCCGACGGACGCATACGCGTCCATCATCTGCTCGGAGCTGATGATTTCCAGCTGGATGGGATAGGTGTCGAGCCCGTAGCGATTGGCGACGCGGGAGATTTCGGCGTCGTATTCCTCGATCAGCTCGACGCTCCAGTCGGACGGGCACGGCAGCGGCCGCCGTTTCTCTGCAACATTCATCCTGCTTTCCTCGTGCGTCGCCGCGGACGCGTTGCGTTGCCAGGCGCGGGTCCGGCCGGGAAAACGACGATCGCAATACGATCGTCCGTGCCTTCCCGCCGAACCGCGCGACTCGATTCGCGTGATGCCGCGGATTACGCCGCGGCTTGCTGCTTCTCGAACAGTTCGCGGAACACCGGGTAGATATCCGCGGCCGAGTCCACCTTCTTCATCGCCAGTTCGGGCGCTCCGAGCGCGAGCTGGGCATATTCCAGCCAGAGATTCTGCTCCTCTGGCGCAACTTGAATATAGGCAAAATACCGTACCTTCGGCAGGATGTCTTCGGCCAGCAGCTTGCGGCACTTCGGCGAGTCGTCGGTCCAGTTGTCCCCGTCGGAGGCCTGCGCCCCGTAGATGTTCCATTCGGACGGCGAATAGCGTTCGTCCATGATCTTCTTCATGAGTTCGAGCGCACTGGACACCACCGTGCCGCCGCTTTCGGTGGAATGGAAGAAGGTGTCCTCGTCCACTTCCTCGGCGCGCGTATGGTGCCGGATGAACACGACCTCGATCTTCTCGTAGTTCCGCTGGAGGAACAGATACAGCAGGATGAAGAAACGCTTGGACAGGTCCTTGCGCTGCTCGTCCATCGAGCCGGACACGTCCATCAGGCAGAACATGACGGCCTTGCTCGACGGCGTCGGCTGCTTCACGCGGTTGATGTAGCGCAGATCGAAGGGATCGATGAACGGAATGCGTGTGATCCGGCCCTGCAGGATCACGATCTCCGCTTCGAGCCGCGCGATCTCTTCCTTGTCGCCCTTCTCTTCCTTCAGTTGCTCCAGCTGGCGCTCCATCTCGCGCAACTGCGCCGACAGCGGAAAGCCGAGCGCGATGCGACGGCCCAGCGCGCTGCGCAGCGAACGCACCACATCGATGTTGTTCGGCGTGCCTTCCGCCGCCCAGCCCGCGCGCACGTTCTTCCAGGTAGGCACGGCGAGCAGCTGGGTCTTGACTAAGCGCGGCAGTTCGAGATCGTCGAAGAAGTACTGCATGAACTCTTCGCGCGACAACTCGAAAACGAAGTCATCCTGCCCTTCGCCCTCGTTGCTGGCGCTCTTGCCGCCGCCGCCCGCGCCGCCCGGCGGACGGGGAATCTTGTCGCCGCGAATGTAGTCGGCGTTGCCCGGATGGACGTACTCGCGCTTGCCGCCCGGTCCATGACGGAACGACGGCTCGGAGATGTCCTTCTTGGGAATGGTGATGCTCTGGGTGCTTTGAATGTCTTTGATACTGCGATCGCGCACCGCGTCGGATACCGCGCGGCGAATGTAACTCTTGACGCGTCGCAGAAAGCGCTCGCGGTTGGCGATGCTCTTGTTCTTGCCGGCTAACCTGCGGTCGATGATTTGGTGCAGCACATCCAGTCTCCCGCGTAATGGGCGAGATGGCGAGGCGCTGCGTGAGCCTTCCAACGGTCGCAGCGTCTCTGACTCGCAAACTGTCCACTGAGCGGCCGGCGCAAGCTTCACGCCCGTACGGCCAGTGACATCATAACTCCCGCGCTGCGCGGGACCGAAAGCGGACGCAGGCGCCCGTTCCGGCCGATCGGCGCGCACCCGTCAAGCTGACCGGCGCGCACCTTCCTGCCTTACATCATGACGACTTGCGCACGCGCAGATACCAGTCGCACAGGAGCCGCACCTGCTTCGGCGTATAACCCTTGGCGACCATGCGATTGACGAAGTCCTCATGCTTGCGCTGCTCTTCGGCCGAGCCTTTCGCATTGAACGAAATGACCGGCAGCAGTTCTTCCGTGTTGGAGAACATCTTCTTCTCGATCACGACGCGCAGTTTCTCGTAGCTGATCCACGCGGGATTCTTGCCACCATTGGCTGCGCGCGCGCGCAAGACGAAGTTCACGATCTCGTTGCGGAAGTCCTTCGGGTTGCTGATGCCCGCCGGCTTTTCGATCTTCTCCAGTTCGGCGTTCAGCGCCGCGCGGTCGAAGCTCTCGCCGGTGTCGTGATCGCGGAACTCCTGGTCCTGGATCCAGAAGTCGGCATACGTCACATAGCGGTCGAAGATGTTCTGTCCATACTCCGAATATGATTCGAGATACGCAGTCTGAATCTCCTTGCCGATGAACTCGGCATAGCGCGAAGCCAGCACGTCCTTGATGAACGACAGGTACTTCTGCTCCGTTTCCGGCGGGAACTGCTCGCGCTCGATCTGCTGCTCCAGCACGTACATCAGGTGCACCGGATTGGCCGCGACCTCGGACGAATCGAAGTTGAAGACGCGCGACAGGATCTTGAACGCGAACCGGGTGGAGACGCCGGTCATGCCTTCGTCGACGCCCGCGTAATCGCGATATTCCTGATACGACTTCGCCTTCGGATCCGTGTCCTTCAGGTTCTCGCCGTCATAGACCTGCATCTTCGAGAACAGGCTGGAATTTTCCGGCTCGTGCAGACGCGTGAGCACGGCCATCTGCGACATCATCTTGAGCGTGCCCGGTGCGCAGACCGCCTCGGCCAGGGACGAATTGCGCAGCAGCTTCTCGTAGATCTTGATCTCTTCACCGTAGCGCAGGCAGTACGGCACCTTGACGACGAAGATCCGGTCCAGCAGTGCTTCGTTGTTCTTGTTGTTGCGGAACGCCTTCCACTCCGACTCGTTCGAGTGAGCGAGGATGACGCCGTCGAACGGGATCGCACCGAAGCCTTCCGTGCCCTTGAAGTTGCCTTCCTGGGTGGCGGTCAGCAGCGGATGCAGCACCTTGATCGGCGCCTTGAACATTTCGACGAATTCAAGCAGGCCCTGATTGGCGAGACACAGGCCGCCCGAATAGCTGTATGCGTCGGCGTCGTCCTGCGAATAGGTTTCGAGCTTGCGGATATCCACCTTGCCGACGAGCGACGAGATGTCCTGATTGTTCTCATCGCCCGGTTCGGTCTTGGCGATGCCGATCTGGCGAAGGATCGACGGATAGCGGCGCACCACGCGGAACTTGCGGATGTCGCCGTTGTACTCATGCAGGCGCTTGACGGCCCACGGCGACAGGATGCTTTTCAGGTAGCGGCGCGGGATGCCGTATTGCTCTTCGAGCACCGGGCCGTCTTCGTCATAGTCGAACAGGCCCAGCGGCGATTCATTGACGGGCGAACCCTTGATGGAATAGAACGGGACCCGTTCCATGAGCTGCTTCAGTCGTTCGGCGATTGACGACTTGCCGCCGCCCACCGGACCCAGCAGATACAGGATCTGCTTCTTCTCTTCCAGACCCTGGGCCGCGTGCCGGAAGTACGACACGACGTTCTCGATCACTTCTTCCATTCCGTAGAACTCGCGGAACGCCGGGTACACCTTGATGACCTTGTTTGCAAACACACGCGATAAACGCGGGTCGAGGCGAGTGTCGACCATTTCCGGTTCCCCGATGGCCGTCAACATGCGTTCGCCCGCTGTTGCATATGTGGCAGGATCATCTTTGCAGAGCGCGAGATATTCTTCGAGCGAGAACTCCTCCTCGCGTGTTTTTTCGAAGCGGGTCGCGAAACTGCTGTAGATATCCATGCTACCTCCTCGCCGAAGTCAGAAAGCTATGCCGTGCGCAACGCGCGTAATCGAAACGACATCGCCTGAAATCATCCTAAACCCTTTCGAATTTTTTTTCACGCACTTGCGTTGTTCATTTGCTTCGCAGAATTACTAGCTTGGTGAGTCATTTTCGTTCACCTACAATCATCATCCCAATGTCGCGCATGTGCCTATCCTCTTGCTCGACGCGCCCCCTGCCTGTTCGCTTCCCCGCGCTCTTTTGCACATCGTCACAGCGCTTCTCCGCCATCCTTTTTCAGCCGTGTCCTACGCATCTCCCATCACTTACGCAGCGTCTTTGTGTACGGATGCAAAACCTGCAACGTTCGCGATAACCGTTCCGCACGCAGGGTGATTGCCCGATGATGAAACGCTTCATGCGAGCACCAGTTCGAGCTCGCCGATGCGATCGATCGAGCCATGCAGCATCGCCGGTCCATCGACGCGATAGGCGCCCGTGTACGAGCCCGTCGTGATGGTCCAGAACGGCTCGACCGTCAAACCCATGCGCGAGCAATGGTTGACGAGCCAGAGCAGCAGCTCGCGCGGATCGCCCGCCGGATTGCCGAGCGCCGCGGGCGCAATCG
Organism: Caballeronia sp. LZ034LL; assembly: GCF_031451215.1. Taxonomy (NCBI): domain Bacteria; kingdom Pseudomonadati; phylum Pseudomonadota; class Betaproteobacteria; order Burkholderiales; family Burkholderiaceae; genus Caballeronia; species Caballeronia sp. LZ034LL. Next base: position 1,446,249 of record NZ_JARUXR010000001.1, on the reverse strand, counting down.
ACATGCCGTCGAGCGTGAGTTCTATGCGCGGTGCAAGAAAGTCGAAGCCGGGTGCGACGATGTCGTAAGGCTCCATTGCCGAGACCACGAGCGCGCCGTTGTTCTGCGAATCGGCGAGCTGCGCGAGCGGGTCGAGATTGGGCCACTGCGTGAAGCGGCTGTCGACGACTTCGAGCGCCACCGCGATCCCGCCGATAGCCCCCAGCACCTCTTCGCGCGTATAGGGTTCGCTGCGTGCCGGCAGCGAATAGGCGAAGCGAAATGCGATCTCGAGTTCGACCAGCACGCGGAAGAACGATTCGAACGACAGCCGGGCCGGCGAGGCGTGGACCAGCGCGGCGTCGATGGGCGCGCCGTTGGCCAGCGCGTCCGGCGCACGCGCGCCGATCTTCCAGGCGCCGATGCGTGCTTCCGTTTCGCGCAGCATCTCGTGCTGGATGGCGTAGGCGGTGGGCGCGTCGGCGGGAATGTCGGCGGGCTCCAGCACCTCGATCAGCCGATGCTGGCGGCGGGCTTCCGCAAGCTTCGCAGCGAGTGTCGATCCGGTCATGTCGATATCCTCGTTATGGGCGGTCACGCATGCTCACCAGTGTACGGGTTACCGGTTCGACATGGCTGGCGCGTGACGCGATGTCCCGAGGCGCCGGCTCCGGCGTGCTTCAGAACGTCTGCCAGTCGCCAGCCGTATCGGTAGTGACCTTTGCCTTGCGCACCGGAGCGGCCGTCGGTACGAACTTCGCTGCAAGCTTCGGCGCGGGTGGCGTCACCGTCCTGGTGCGCGGCGCGACGAACGTCGGCTGAGCAGCAAGCGGCGCGCCTTCCGCCACCTGGAACACCGCCACGGCCTGTCGCAGGCGCGCGGCCTGATCTTCCAGCGATTGCGCCGCGGCCGCCGCTTCCTCGACGAGCGCGGCGTTCTGCTGCGTCACCTCGTCCATCTGGGTGACCGCGCGCGACACCTGCTCGATGCCGCTCGACTGCTCCTGCGACGCCGCCGCGATCTCGCCCATGATGTCGGTCACGCGCTGCACTGCGCCGATGATCTCGGCCATCGTGCGGCCTGCTTCGTCGACGAGCGCGGAGCCGGTCTGGACCCGCGCGACGGAGGTGCCGATCAGTTCCTTGATTTCCTTCGCCGCCGCCGACGAGCGCTGCGCCAGGCTGCGCACCTCGCCCGCCACGACCGCGAAGCCGCGTCCTTCCTCGCCGGCGCGCGCCGCTTCGACCGCCGCGTTCAGGGCCAGGATGTTGGTCTGGAACGCAATCCCTTCGATGATCGTGATGATGTCCGCGATCTTCGACGAGCTGCCGTTGATCTCGCGCATCGTGTCGACCACCTGGGTCACGACGGCGCTGCCCTTGCCCGCGATCGCCGACGCGTTCGCTGCGAGCGCGCTTGCCTGGCGCGCGTTGTCGGCGTTCTGGCGTACCGTGCCGGTGAGCTCTTCCATGCTGGACGCGGTTTCCTGCAGCGCGGACGCCTGTTCCTCGGTGCGCGAGGACAGATCCGTGTTGCCCGCCGCGATCTGCTGCGTGGCGGAGGCGATCGACTCACTGCCCGAACGCACGCTGCGCACCGTGTCGAGCAGGCTGGCGCGCATTCTCGCGAGTCCTTCGAGCAACTGGCCCATTTCGTCGCGCGACGTCACGACGACTTCGCGCCGCAAATCGCCGGCGGCGATGGCGTCGAAATGGCCGAGCGCGGCTTCCAGCGGGCGCGCGATCGCGCGCCGCAGCGATACCCACGCGAACGCGGCCGCCGCGACGCCGAGCGCCAGCGCGCTCAGGCTCAGCGCGCGGAACCACAGTAAGCGGTTCTGCGCGGCTTCGTAACTCTGCTTCGAGGATTCGGTGAGGAATGCGCGCAGGGCTTCGTTGGCTGTCGCGAGTTCGTTGTAGGTGACCTGCATCGCCTTGGCGCTGGCGATGATGGCGTCGTGATCGTTCGCCATGACGGCCGCCACGCCGCGATCGACGATCCCTTGCAGCGCCAGGCGCTTGTCCTGCGCGGCGTCCGCGAGACGTTTTTCTCCCGGCGAGAGCGGCAGCGAGGTGTATTGCTTCCAGTAGGCGTCGGCGCGGTCGCGCATCAGGCGCGATCGTTCGACGGTGGACGCGACTTCCGGCGTGCCCGCCAGCAGCGCGGCGCGATCGAACACGAGACGCTCGCGCGCCGCGTACATCTCCGCGTTGCCGACGGCGATGGCGGCAGGCATCTGCACGGAATACGTGGCGAGGAACGCGCCGTTCGAGTGGCTCATGCCGATGAGCCCCAGCGCGCCGATCGCGATCAGCAAAGCGCCCAGAAACGCCATCGCGATGCCGAGGCGCGCCTTGATCGTCAAACCCTGTTTCATTGAGTGGTCCCCGTGCCGCTCGAAAGCGGTTTGCCCGGCCGCTTGACGGCGGGTGCGTGCGGGGTTGGCCGCTGCGCCCGGGAAGCGCGCGCGGCCGATGCGCGCCCTCTTGACCGTTCCAGACGTAAACGGCGTCAACGCGTGGCCACTTGAGGAGATTGTTTCGCCCGAAAACAAAACGGCGCGTTAAAACGCGCCGTTTTCAGCAAATACTGAAGAATTATGCGGAAATTTCGCTGCGGTGCGGAATCGATGGCTGCGCGCCTTCGCGCGTCACTGCAATCGCCGCGGCCCGCTGACCGAAGGCAATCGCATCGCGCACCGCCGTGCCGCGCGCCAGTTCGGCTGCAAATCCGCCGATGAAGGTATCGCCGGCGGCGGTGGTGTCGATCGCCTCCACGCGCGGCGAAGCGAGATGGACGCCCGCTTCGTCCTCGCCGTCCAGCAGCGCGAGCACGCCTTCCGAACCGAGGGTCACGATCACATTGCGCGCGCCCTTGGCCTTCAACGTCTGCGCGGCGCGGCGCGCGTCTTCCGGCGAGTTCACCGCGACACCCGAAAGCGTGGCGGCCTCGTGCTCGTTCGGAATCAGATAGTCGATCAGCGGAAACCAGTCGGGCGGCAGCTTGCGGGCGGCGGGCGCGGGATTGAGGATGGTCGTGCGGCCCAGACGACGGCCGGCGGCGAGCGCGGCGCGCACGGTCTCGAGCGGCGTTTCGAGCTGGCACACGATCAGGTCCGCCCCGGCGATCAGCCGCTCCTGCGCCTCGATGCTCGCCGGCGTCACGAGCGCATTGCTGCCGGCCACGATGACGATGGCGTTCTGGCTGGCATCGTCGACGACGATCAGCGCCACGCCCGTCGATGCCTCGGCGCTCGTCGCGAGCGCGCTGCAATCGATGCCTTCCGCTTCAAGACTCTGCTTCAGGATTGCGCCGTTCGGGTCGTCGCCGACGCAGCCGATCATCGCGACCTGCGCGCCCAGGCGTGCCGCGGCGACCGCCTGATTGCCGCCCTTGCCGCCGGCGACCTGCGCGAACGCGTGGCCGGCGAGCGTCTCGCCCGGCTTCGGCAGACGCGGCGCGCGCGCCACGAGGTCCATGTTGAGACTGCCGACCACGGTCACGCGCCCGGTCTTGTTCGTATCGCCTGCTTTGGCGCTTTCGCCCATCATGCTTCCCTGGTTGACCGGCGTGGCCGGCTGATTCAGGCCCGGACGCTGCGCGATTCCGGCACCACGGCCGTCGATTCGCGGCGCACCAGGCGCGGCGGCACCACGCGGCGGCGCGTCGTACCGGTAAGCTTGCCCGTGATGCGTTCGATCAGCGTCTGCGCGGCCATCTCGCCGAGCGCGCGGACCGATTGCCCGACCGTCGACAGCGCCGGGTACGTGTAGCGCGACAGCTCGACATCGTCGAAGCCGATGATCGAGCAGTCGGTCGGCACGTTGATGTGACGTTCGGCCGCCGCCCGCAGCGCGCCGATGCCCATCATGTCGTTGCACGCGAAGATCGCGGTCGGCTTCATGCGGTCGAACAACTGCGATGCGGCAGCATAACCGCCGGTCGCCGAAAAGTCGCTCTGCTGGATCGCGTGCGGCTCGATTTCGATGCCGCGCTCGGCCATCGCGCGGATGAAGCCGTGCAGGCGCATGGCGGACACGGCGGTTTGCACGGGGCCCGTAATGCAGCCGATTTCCGAATGCCCGAGCTGCAGCAGATGCCGGGTGGCGAGATACGCGCCTTTTTCGTGATCGATCTGGACGAGGTCGGATTGCAGCCCCTCGATGTTGCGATCGACGATCACGAGCGGCTCGCGCGCGCCCGCGAGACATTGCGCCAGCACCGAATCCTCGCCCGCCGAAGCAATCACGAGGCCGTCGATGCGCTTTTCCTGCAGGACGCGCAGATAGCTGCGCTGCTTTGCGGGGTCGTCGTCGGAGTTGCAGAAGAACACGCAATAGCCGTTCTTCGCGCAGCCGTCCTCGACGCCGCGCGCGAGTTCCGCGAAATACGGATTCGTCGCGTTCGGCACGAGCAGGCCGATGGTCGCCGTCGAACGCGCCTTCAGCGAGCGCGCCACCGCCGACGGCACGTAATCCAGCTCACGGATTGCCCGCTCCACCTTCGCCCGCACGTCGGCCGAAACCGGCCGTGAATTGTTCACTACGTGGGATACCGTCGTGAACGACACCCCGGCAATGGCTGCCACGTCTTTGATCGTCGCCATACATCGTCCTTCGCTTTGCTTTGGTCCAACTGCTCTCTTATTGGTCGTAAGGCGGGCGGCGCCGGCTGTTTCCAAGACTGCTACTGCTGCCTGCGCCGCACTGCTTCCCCGCGCCCTGCCTGCTTTCCGTCACTTCGTGTCACTTCGCCGGCGCCGCGTGCCTGACTACGCGCACGTTTGCTCGCGCCGGTGCTGCCGTTTCCGGCCAGGGCCGCTTCTCCACCCCGTGCGGAGCGCGCGCCGTCGCCGTCCTGCTTATCATGCCTTACTGCACTTGCCTCACACGCGCTTGCGGCGGCTGCGATAGGTGTCGAGCACCACCGCCACCACGATCACCGCGCCCGTAATAATGCGCTTGGTCGGCTCATTCGCGCCGATTTGCGCCAGTCCCGCCGCGAGCACCGAGATGATCAACACGCCGAAAAAGGTGCTGATGACCGAGCCGCGCCCGCCCATCAGGCTCGTGCCGCCGATCACCACCGCCGCGATCACCTGCAGTTCCACGCCGGCGCCGGCGTTCGGATCGGCGGCCTCCAGACGCGAGATCTGGAACAGCGCCGCCAGGCCCGACAAGGCGCCCATCAGCGCGAACACGATCACCTTGTAGGGCCGTGGATTGACGCCAGCGAGCCGAACGGCTTCCTCATTCGTGCCTATCCCTACCAGATATCGGCCAAAAACCGTCCGAGTCAAGACCAGATGCGCAATTATCATCACGGCGACCGCAATCAGGAACGCCGGCGAGATGCCGAAAGCGATCGGATTCGACAGGAAATCGAACGCATCGCCAATGTACGCCGTGCGCGAGTTCGTCATCTGATAGGCGAGTCCGCGCGCGCCTTCCAGCACGCCGAGCGACACGATGAACGACGGAATCCGCCATGCCACGGTCACGAGTCCGGTCACCGCGCCCGTCAGCGCGGCGGCCGCGAGCCCGATCAGCGCGGCCGGAATCGCCGGCCAGTGCCACTTGAGCGCGGCCACGCTGACGACCGATGCGCCCAGCGCCAGCACCGAGCCCACCGAGAGATCGATGCTCGCGATGATCAGCACGAAGGTCATGCCGACCGACATCACGACCAGATCCGGAATCTGGTTGGCGATCGTGCTGAACGTGTCGTAGGTCAGGAAATGCGAACTCAGCACGGAAAACAGCGCGATCATCGCGGCGAGCGCACCCGCCAGACCCAGGTAATTCGACAGCCCCAGCCGCGTGCCGACGCCTTTCGTGCTCTTCGGTGCATCGGCTGGAAGGTTCGCTTCGCTCATTCAATGCTCCACGTTGTCTTCGGGCGCCTTCGCGTCGGGCGCGATCGGCTCCTGCAGCAGCGCCTCGCGCCGCGCGTAGCCGGAGAACGCCGCCGCCAGCAGCGCGTCCTGCGACCAGTTCGCGCGTTCGAACACGCCCGTCATGCGTCCCGCCGACATCACGCCGATCCGGTCGCAGATCAGCATCAGTTCGCGCAGGTCGCTCGACACCACGACCAGCGTCCGGCCTTCGCGGGTCAGCGCGCCCATCAGGCCGTAGATGTCGAACTTGGCGCCGACGTCGATGCCGCGGGTCGGTTCGTCGAACAGCAGCACCGGGCAGTCGCGCGCCAGCCAGCGGCCGATCACGACCTTCTGCTGATTGCCGCCCGACAGTTCCGACACCGCCTGCGCCGGTCCCGAGGTGCGGATGCGCATCGCCTCGATCTGGCGTTGCGCAAGCGCCGCTTCCCGGCGCGTGTCGACCACGCCGTGACGCGCCACCGCACCGAGATTGCCCAGTGAAACGTTCGCGGCGATGGGCAGGCTCAGCAGCAGCCCTTCGCCCTTGCGGTCCTCCGTGATCAGCGCGATGCCCGCCTTCACTGCATCGGTCGGCGACTGCACGTTCACGCGCCGCAGCGGCTGCCCGGCCCGCGCCACCGACACCTGGCCCGCGTCCGCGCGATCCGCGCCGTAGATGAGGCGCATCAGTTCCGTGCGGCCCGCGCCGATCAGACCGCTCACGCCGAAGATTTCGCCGGCGCGCACTTCGAACGACACTTCGCGCACCACCGTCCCGCGCGTCATGCCTTCCACTTTCAGCGCGACGTCGCCGATGCGGCGTTCGCCCAGATCGATGCGCTCGCCGATCTCGCGTCCGACCATCAGCGTGACGAGCCGGTCGCTGGTCAGCTCGGCCATCGGCCCGAGATGCACGAGACGGCCGTCGCGCAGCACGGCGGCCCGCTCGGCGATGCGCCGCAGTTCTTCCAGCCGGTGCGAGATATACACGAGCGCGACGCCGCGTGCCTTCAGCCGCTCGACCTGCTCGAACAGCAGGTCGACTTCGCGCGCGGTGAGCATCGCGGTGGGTTCGTCGAGGATCAGCACGCGGCAATCGCCGATCAGATTGCGCGCGATCTCCACCATCTGCTGATGACCGATGCCGAGGCTGCCGACCAGCGTGTCCGGATCGATGGCATCGAGCCCGACCTGCGCCATCGCGTGACGCGCGTCCTGCGCGAGCGTGCGCCGGTCGATCCAGCCGAAGCCGCCCTTGCGCGGCAAGCGGTTCAGAAACAGGTTCTCGGCGACCGACAACGTGGGCAGCAGGTTCAGCTCCTGCATCACCATGCGCACGCCGAGCGCTTCGGCATCGGAGCGGCTGCGCGGCGCGTAGGGCTGGCCCGCGAGGGTCATGGTGCCGGTGGTCGGGTCCGTGAGTCCGCCGATGATCTTCGACAGCGTGCTCTTGCCCGCGCCGTTCTCGCCGGTCAGCGCGAGCACTTCGCCCGCGTTCAGCGACAGCGACGCGTCCGCCAGCACCGGCTCGACATAGGTCTTGCCGATGCCCGTCACCGTCAGCACGTTCGCGCCGCTTGCGTCGCTTGCGTTGCTTGCGTCGTTGGATGGGCTCATGACTGCTCCTCAGGCACGCCGCGCGCAGTCTGACGGCACGTTCGCCTGAAACATATCGGCACGGCGGCGGCAAACTTGAGGCGGATTTTGAGGCCGATTGAACGCGAAACGGCGCTGCCGCCGCCGTTTCGCCGCCGACGCAATCGCGTCACTTCGTGACGAGATCGACGGGCGTCTCCACCACCTGCGACAGTTCCGACTGCTTCTTGTGCTCGGCAATCGCCTTCAGCGCAACGTCGATGCCGAACACCGCCTGCTTCGCGGCGTACTGGTCGGCGGTGGCGAGCACGCGGCCGTCCTTGAGCATCGGCTTGATCGCGCCGATGTTGTCGAAGCCGACCACCTGCACCTTGCCGGCCTTGCCCGCCGCGCGGATCGCGGAGACCGCGCCGATCGCCATGTTGTCGTTGTCGGCGAGCAGCGCCTTGACGTTGGGGTTCGCATTCAGCATCTGCCCGGCGACGGCATTGCCCTTGTCGATTTCCCATTCGCCCGATTGCAGCGCGACGATCTTCATGCCGCCGGCGTCCATCGCGTCCTTGAAGCCGGCGCTGCGCATCTGCGAATTCGTGGTGGTGGTCACGCCTTCGATGATCGCCACTTCATCGCCCTTCTTGAGGCGCTGCGCCAGATAATCGCCGACCTTGCGCGCGCCCTTGCGGTTGTCCGGGCCGACGAACGGCACGTTCAGGTCCTTCGACTTGAGCACGTCGGGGTCGAGCCGGTTGTCGATGTTGACCACGATGATGCCCGCATCCGTCGCCTTCTTGATGACCGGCACGAGCGCCTTCGAATCCGCCGGCGCGACGACGATCGCGTTCACCTTGGAGACGATCATCTGCTCGATGATGCGGATCTGCGCGGCGGTGTCGGTCTCGTCCTTGATGCCGTTGGTGATGAGATCGAACTTGGCGGGGTTGTGGGCCTGATAGTCCTTCGCGCCGTTTTCCATGGTCAGGAAGAACTCGTTGGCGAGCGACTTCATGACGAGCGCGACCTTCGGCTTGCCCGCCGCCTGTGCGAACGCTGAAGTGGATGCAAACGGCAGGACGGAACAGGCAGCGAGCGCGACGGCAGCCGACAGGACACGCCGGCGAAAAGTTCGGTTCATGCGGATCTCCAGTGCTTTGTTCTGGTTTGTCTGGTTTGAGCGTGAAGCGGCGAACGCAGCAGCGAACGCGAGCATGACGTCATGAACCGCGCACAGGACGTGAAAGGAGAATGTACGCACAGGCCCGATTCAACGCGCTCAGCGACGGTTGCAACGTTTGCTCGCCGTCGATTCTCGTTGCAGAGGCGCGTGAGGTCAATCGGGCTTACGTGTAGAACGTGCGTTCGCGCGCCGACGCGCCTGGCTTGTGGGGAGCGTCAGGCCGGAGACCCGTCTTCAGAGGTCCTTGACCGACTGGCCCTCGACCTTGTCGTCGATGATGTCGCGCGCGTAGTCGATGCCCGCGCGCGTGGCGTCGATCGGGCTCTCGAACGGCTCCTGATCCGGCACGCCGAACATGACCGAGCGCCCGCTGTCGCCATGCGCGCTGCGCGCGATCGTCACCACGATGTCGAAGTGACGCGGGCCGTCGTCCGGTTCATCACGGTCCTTCGCGCGGCGCAGCGCCTGCACCTTGATTTCGAAGCCCTTGTAATGGTCGGAAAGCGGCGTGGACATGATGCGTCTCCTTGGATGGGGTGCGGTCGGCACGATCATACGTCGGCTGTTTTTCAGGCGCGTCGCGATTGAACAAGATTGAACACTTTGCGACGAAAGCCTTCACTGCGCTTGATGAAAGTCATCTGCAAGGTGGCAAACCGCATGCCTGTCGGTTCGGCGCGCGCGTCTCCTGATTTCACCTTACGCCATACACGGTTCAAATTCGGTTTGCCATAATGCGCGGGCTGGACACCGTGTCAGAGAACGAGTCGTCGAAGAATAACCGTCAATCCGATCAGGGAGCATCTCATGACTATTCGAACCACCGCCGTCGCCGCCGTCCTTGCCGTGCTGAGCCTTGCGTTCGGCGCCAACGCAGCCTTCGCTGCGAACAGCCAGCAGACCAAGATGGGCGACTGCAACAAGCAGGCAGGCGACAAGAAAGGCGACGACCGCAAGGCGTTCATGAAGAGCTGTCTGTCCGCCGCGCCCGCCGCCGCTTCTGCGCCGATGACGCAGCAGCAGAAGATGACCGCGTGCAACCAGCAGGCGTCCGGCAAGAAAGGCGACGACCGCAAGACGTTCATGAAGAGCTGTCTCAGCAACAAGGGCTGACCGAATCAATGTCGTTCTTCGAGCCGCGCTGCTTGCGCGGCCATTTTGCTTCCCGCCGACGCCTCACTTATTTACGCTGGATACGCGCCGTTATTGCACTGCACCCAAGTTCGTGATTCGCACCGTCGTCTTTTTCTCATAAGATGGCGCGAGGCGGCCCCCTCACCAATACAAGCAGAAGCCATCGGCCGCCGCCGTTTCGAGCGGAGCGCAAGCCCCGCATGGAGGCTTTGGATGGCATGGAGACACAAGAACCGCTGGTTCCGGCGCTGGCTCGTGGCAATCACGTTCTGGTTCGTGCCGGTGCTGATCGTCGCGGTCAACGAAGTGCACGAAGAGATGGCCTATAACAGCGTCGATCTTCAAAAGGCCCTCTCCACCTGGGAACTGACCGACGCGCAGCGCGCGGCCGGCGCCGCGGCCCGCTGCCATGGCGCGCCCGACGAGGCGCGCGCGGCTGGCTGTCCCGCCGACATCCTCGCGGCCAATGCCGGCAAGCACCAGGAAGCGCTCGATGAATATGCGCATCGCAAGGCCACGCTGGCTGACTATCTATGGCATGCGTTCGTCGGCTACTGGATCGTTCCGGCCGCCTTTCTCCTCGTTCTCGGAGTGCTGATCGGCGGCATCAGGCGCGCACTGCGCCGGCCCCCGGGCGCGTCGGCAAAACCTTCGGACACGTCCCCGGCAGCGCCTGCAAGCGTTGCTTCCACAAAAGTAAAAACGACGACTCCATCCTGAATACAGGTCGGGTACGGTCGTTGCTACTGCTTGATGCGGTCTTGTCGCACCATTGCGCGGCGGCATCGCGAAATTAATGCTCGCTTGCAAGGCGTCATTCGGGCGAAAGCTCCGCCTTGCATTCCGCTGGTCGAAACATCGTCCAGCGCGAGCTTACAGTCGCGATACGGCGGGCGATGGGCGTCATTTACGACGCTGGAACGGGGGCAGGAAAGCGGATTCGGAGCGAGCACGGCCTTCGGGCAAGCTTTAACCCAATTTTGCAAAACCTGAAAATCCGCGTCCGGCAAGGTTTCGAGCTTGTGCACGGAGAACCGTGCCGGTTTGCGGCCGTGCTATAACTTGTGTGCTTCACCCTCCCGCTCTATGGGGTTTCCACATTTCACGATGGAGAACAATGATGCAAAGACGAAACTTCATGCTCAAGTCCACCGCTGTTCTGGCGCTGGGAGGCCTTGCGCTTGCCGGCTGCACGACCAACACCAACTCGGGCGCTGAACAGTCCGCTGGCGCGGCGGACGCGCGCCGCTCCATCGACTCCGATGTCGACGCCACCATCCAGCGCCTGTACGCCACCGTCGGCGGCTCGCGCGAGCTGGTCGCGAAGGCGCGCGGCGTTCTGGTGTTCCCGCAAGTCCTGCAGGCAGGCTTCATCGTCGGCGCCCAGTACGGCAAGGGCGCGCTGCGCGTGGGCGGCAGCAGCGTCGGCTACTACAGCACGACGTCCGGCTCGTTCGGCCTGCAGGCTGGCGCGCAGTCGAAGGCGCTGATCTTCCTGTTCATGACGCAGGATGCGCTCGACAAATTCCGCAACTCCGACGGCTGGTCGGCAGGCGCGGATGCATCCGTCGCACTCGTGAAGATGGGCGCGAACGGCGTCATCGACACCACCACGGCCACCAAGCCGGTCGAAGCCATCGTGCTGACCAACGCCGGCCTGATGGCCGACGTCTCGCTGCAAGGCACGAAGATCTCGCGTCTGAAGTTCTGATCCCCTTCCATCGCGGCCCGTCGCCTGGGCCGCATGGCAAAACCGCCGTGCCGCACGACTTTCGGGTCGCGCCGCACGGCGGTTTTCTCATGCGCGGATGAAACGGATCAGGTCGTGGTCGCGCGGTCGATGACCCGGAAACGCGCCCGCTTCTGCGCCCGCACGACCGCCTTGTAGGCGTCGAGATACTGGCGCGCCATGCGGTGCGACGTGAAGCGGTCCTCGAAGCGCTTGCGCACGCCTTCGCGCGACAGCGTATGCAGCCGGTTCACGGCCGCCACCGCGCCGATTTCATCCTCGACGATGAACCCGGACACCCCTTCATCGACCACTTCCGGCACCGCGCCGCGATTGAAGGCGATCACGGGCGTGCCGCAGGCCATCGCCTCGATCATCACGAGGCCGAACGGCTCGGGCCAGTCGATCGGAAACAGCAACGCATGCGCGCCCGAGAGGAACTCGGCCTTCTGGCTGTCGTTGATTTCCCCGACGAATTCCACATAAGGCAGCTTGAGCAGCGGCGCGATCTCGCGCTCGAAGTACTCGTGATCGGCGAAGTCCACTTTCGCGGCGATCTTGATCGGCAGGCCGCAGCGTCCCGCGATGCGGATCGCGGTATCCACCCGCTTCTCCGGCGAAATACGGCCCAGGAAGGCGAGATATTTCTGCTCAACGGGTTGCGGCACGTAGAGCTTTTCCGGCAGCCCGTGATAGACCGTCGACACCCATTTGGCTTGCGGCAACGGATGGCGCTGGGCGTCCGAGATGGACACGACCGGCGCGGTGTCGAAGGTATCGAAGACCGGCTGCTGCTCGGGCAGGTCGAGGCGGCCGTGCATCGTGGTGAGGAACGGCGTTTCCTGCCGCTTGAACAGCGAGAACGAGTAGTAGTCCATGTGGAAGTGCAGCACGTCGAACTCTTCGGCCCGGCGGCGCACCAGTTCCAGCAGCAGCATGTGCGGCGCGATGCGGTCGCGGATCGCCGGATCGAGCCGCAGCGCGCGCGGCCAGACCGCCTCCAGGCGGGCGCTGGTCTGGGAATCGCCGGTGGCGAACAGCGTGACCTCGTGACCGAGTTCCACGAGCGCCTCGGTGAGATACGACACGACACGTTCCGTGCCCCCGTAGAGCTTCGGCGGCACCGATTCGGTCAGCGGGGCGATCTGGGCAATTCTCATCGTTCTCGTCTCCATGAGCATATCGACGGCAGCGCACGCCAGCGCACCCATTATGCGAACCGTCGCCCTGCGGCATCGAGTATGACAGCCGGCCCACAGCCCGGCCACGAGGTTTGCCCTTACATCAGATCAATGTCCTGTCATCGGAATGCCGCGTGCGAGTCGCCGACGCGTATCGGCATTATCGAAGGAGAACGGCGGCCGCCCTGCCCACTCTTGCACTTTCATCGCTCTGTTACAGGGCCGAAACAATCGTTTCGGACAGCCGTTACGACTTGGAGACGCCGCGCAGGTGGGTCAGGAAATCGTCGCGCCAGACGCCCAGATCGTGCTTGCGCAGCGCATTCATGTTGGCTTCGTAGCGCTGCTGGCGTTCCGCGAGCGGCATGGTGAGCGCGCGCGCAATGGCCTCGCTCGTGCCGACGATATCGTGCGGATTCACCAGCACCGCGCCGGTCATCTCGTCGGCGGCGCCGGCGAATTGCGACAGCACGAGCACGCCGGGATCGTCCGGATTCTGCGCGGCGACATACTCTTTCGCGACCAAGTTCATGCCGTCGCGCAACGGCGTCACCAATCCGACCTGCGATTCCCGGAACAGCGACATCAGCTTCCAGCGGTCATAGCGCTGGTTCAGGTAGCGGATCGGCGTGTAGTCGAGGCCCGAATAGCGGCCGTTGATGCGCCCCGCTTCATATTCGAGGTTCTGGCGGATCTGCTGATAGCTTTCGACGTCGGAACGCGTCGGCGGCGCGATCTGCACGAGCGTGACATTGCCGCGCCACTCCGGCGACTTCTCCAGGAAATGCTCGAAGGCGCGGAAACGCTCGACCAGTCCCTTCGAATAATCGAGCCGGTCCACGCTCATGATGAGCTTGCGGCCTTCGAGGCTCTGTTTCAGGTCCATCACGTCCTGACGCGCTTCGCCGCGCTCGGCCTGCTCGGCGATTTCATCGGGGAACACGCCGATGCGGTACACGTTCGTCGTCAGCTTGCGGCCGAAGGCTTCGACGTGACCGTCGGCGGTGGCCGTGCCGTGTGCATGACGCACGATGTAATCGTGGAACGCGACGCGGTCGCCTTCGGTCTGGAAGCCCACGACGTCGTAGCAGCACAGCGACTTGACGAGTTCCTCGTGCGGCGGAATGTTCAGCAGGATCTGCGGCGACGGAAACGGAATGTGCAGGAAGAAACCGATGCGATTCTTGATGCCCTCCGAGCGCAGCGCTTCCGCGAACGGGATCATGTGGTAGTCGTGGACCCAGATGACGTCGTCGGGTTCGAGCAGCTTGATCAGCTTGTGCGCGAGCCAGGCGTTCACGCGCCGGTAGCCGGCGTATTCGTCGCGATCGTAGACGGCGAGGTCGTTGCGATAGTGGAAGACCGGCCACAGCATCGCGTTCGAAAAACCGCGGTAATACTGGTCGTAGTCTTTCTTCGTCAGGCCCACGGTGGCGAAGGTCACGGCGCCGTCCTGTTCGAGCTTGGGGCCCTGGTTCGCCACGGTTTCGCTCACCACGTCCCCGCTCCAGCCAAACCAGACGCCGCCGCTGTCCTTCAGCGCGCCGAAGACGCCGACAGCCAGCCCGCCCGCAGAGCCCTTGGTTTCGGTCGGCGTGGCGACCCGGTTGGATACGACGACGAGACGACTCATAAGCTTGCCTTTTCCTCTTTGATCATGTGGGTCATGTTTTTCGACTGTGAATTGTCCGCGGGGTTTCCATTCACGGCGCGCGATCCGTCAGCCGGTTCCATTGTTCACGTCTTTTCGCCGCGCGTCGGTGCGGTAGACGCCGCCGAATGCGCATGCGGGTCCGGTCCGCTCGCCTCGCCGCGGCTCGCGACCGGATCGGCGGCGGTATTGGCGGTATTGGCCGCGCCGGCCGCGTTATCCGGCGCCAGGCCCGGGCGCTGGAGCGGTGGCGCGAAATCGACGTGGCTTTCCTTGTCCGTCGAAAGATCCGCCCGGGCGCGCGGCAGGTAGTTCGGATACGCCGCCTGCACGAAATTCACGAGTCCCTCGCGCACGCGGCAGCGCAGGTCCCAGTTCAGCGCGGAATCGAACGAACTGACGAGCACGCGCAGTTGCAGCGCGCGATCCGTCGCGTCGGTGACCTGCAGCACCTGTACGCGACCGTCCCATTCCGGCGCATGCGCGAGAATGCGCTCCAGTTCCTCGCGCAGCGGCGCGAGCGGCATGCGGTAATCCACATAGAGGAACACCGTGCCGATGATCTGCGAGCTGTTGCGGGTCCAGTTCGTGAACGGATTTTCGATGAACCACTGCAGCGGCACGATCAGCCGGCGCTGGTCCCAGATGCGGATCGACACGTAGGTGCCGGTGATTTCCTCCACCCGCCCCCATTCGCCCTGGATGACGACGACGTCGTCGAGGCGGATCGGCTGTGACAGCGCGATCTGCAGGCCCGCGATCAGATTGCCGAGCACCGGCCGCGCGGCGATACCGGCGACCAGTCCCGCGACGCCCGCCGACGCCAGCAGGCTCGCGCCGATCTGGCGCACGCTCGGGAACGCCATCAGCGCCCCGCCGAAACCGATGATGACGATCACCACCATCACCGAACGCGCGAGCACGCGCGCCTGCGTGTGGATGCGGCGGGCATCGAGATTGTCGTCGGTGTCGAGCGGATGCGCCTGCACGATCGCCTCGCCGACCGCCCCTGCGGAGCGCGCCGCAAGGAACGTGAGCGCGACGATCAGCGCGACGGTCTCGACATCGCGCAGCACGCCGATGAACGGCAGCGTGTCGGGCGCCTCGAAGATCATGAAGCCGAGCCCGAGGATGATGAGCAGGACCAGCGCGGGTTTGTCGATGTAGCGCAGCACGACGCTCATCAGCGGATACGGCCGCGCGATGCGGGTCAGGATGCGCGCGCCCGCGCGATGCACGCCCACCGCGAACAGCACGGCGATGACGGCGACGATCAGCGCGCCCGGCCAGGTGCCGAGCGGCCGTTCGGCCAAGTCGAGGAAGTGATCGAAAGAAAGCATGAAGGTCGCGGGATCAGCCTCGGGTTGGAAACAGGGCGAGGTGGATACGGCGGCGCGCATCGCGCGGGCGCGATGTCACGAACCCGCGGGCGCGATGTCACAAACCATCGGTGCGGAAGCCGCACCGTGTTCAGCGAATCTTGCCGGGCAGCGGCCAAAGACGGGGCGGCAAGCGGGACGCCAGCCCTCTTCCTGCCGTCCGGGCTTGACCGTTCAGCCCGCCATCAGCGTTCCGCCTTGCAGGGAAACGCCTTGCCGAGGCCGAGCGACACCATGGTCGTGGCGTTGAAATCGGCCTTGTCCGGATTGCCGGCAATGTACTTGCGCACCGCATCCGTCAGTTGCTGGGGTTTCACGTCCGCCGGCAGGCAGAAGTACTGGCCGACCTGCGGCCCGGAAGTTCCGCCGATGGCCTCGATCGTGTTGTAGACACCGTCCGCCGCGCCTTCGATATAGGCCGCGCAGGCCGTGCGCGAGTTGGGGTCGGTTTTGGTGCACAGCTTGTTCAGGTCGTTGCCGGTGAACGCGAACGCGCACAGAGGTGTCGCGAGCGCACAGGCGATGACGATTTCCCGCAGCATGATCTTCCTTTTATGTTGAGCGGCGGCTTGGGTCCGGGCGATGGGTCGGGGCACCGGGGCGGCCGCGCCTGACCGCCGGGTGCGCCCGTGTCCATGCAGCACTGCGCTATTTTGCACCGTTTGCGCCGCTGGGCGCAGCACCGCCCTGCTGCATCGAGTCGAGGCGCGCCTGCAAACCCTCGGCGACATCCTTCGCCTCGTACTTGCGGGCAAAGTCCACGGCCGTCATGCCGATCTGGTTCTTGACGCGCAAGTCCGCGCCTTCGTCGAGGAGCAGCTTGCAGGTCGACAGATGTCCGCCGCGCGCGGCCATCATCAGCGGCGTGGTGCCGTTCGGCGAGCCTGCGTCGATATAGGCCGAATGGTCCAGCAGCAGCTTCACGATGTCGTCATGGCCGTTGGTCGCCGCATAGTGCAGCGGCGTCCAGCCCTTCTTGTTCACTTCGGCATCCTTGGCGATCAGCGCATTCACGAAGGTCGCGTCGCCGTTGAGGGCCGCGAGCATCATCGCGTTCTCGCCGGCCGGGTCGGTCTTTTCCAGATCGGTCTTCGGATTGTCGGCGAGCAGCTGGCCAACCTTGTCGGATTTCTCGCGCGCCGCGATCACGAGCAGCGGCGTGCCGGTGTTGTCGACCGTGTTCGGATCCGCGCCCTGCGCGAGCTGCTTCTTGACCGCCGAGATGTCGTCAAACTTGACCGCCTTGATGAGCGAATCCACCGACGCGGCCCACACCGGCTGCGCAATGGCACAGCCGGCGACGAGCGCCGCCGCGACCAGCCGGCGCAGCGCCGAGCCCGCGGAGCCCTTCGTGTGTTTCATGTCCGCGGCGAAAACGTTTGACGTGTTTGCCACGGGAAGAGCGGAAATCATCGACGAATTGTTCATGGTTGCCTTCGGAGTGCCTTGAAACAGGTTGCTGTACACGCGGTGCGGCCGCCCTCAGCCTGCCCGCGCGATCTTGAAAAGACGGAAGAAGTTGTCCGTGGTGGCCTGCGCCAGCGCTTCTTCCGGCTGTTCGCGCAATTGCGCGACAAAACGTCCGACATGACTCACGTACGCAGGTTCATTCGGCTTGCCGCGATACGGCACCGGCGCGAGATAAGGCGAATCGGTTTCGATCAGCAGCCGGTCCAGCGGCACGCGGCGCGCCACGTCCTGCACGTCCTTCGCGCTCTTGAACGTGACGATGCCCGACAGCGAAATATGAAAGTTCTGCGCAAGCGCACGTTCGGCCACGTCCCACGGTTCGGTGAAGCAATGCATCACGCCGCCCGGCACGCCGGCGCCCTCTTCTTCCATGATGCGCAGCGTGTCGTCGGAGGATGCGCGCGTGTGGATGATGAGCGGTTTGCCGGTCTTGTGCGCCGCGCGGAGGTGGGTGCGGAAGCGTTCGCGCTGCCATTCCATGTCGGCCAGGCTGCGGCCTTCGAGGCGATAGTAGTCGAGGCCGGTCTCGCCGATCGCGCAGACTTTCGGATGCGCGGCCAGCTCGACGAGTTCGTCCACGCTCGGCTCGCGCATGTCCTCGTGATCCGGATGGACGCCGACCGACGCATACACGTTCTCGTAGCGTTCGGCGATGGCGAGCACCGAGGGCAGCGTTTCCAGATCGACCGACACGCACAGCGCATGCGTGACCGAATGCGCGCGCATGTTGTCGAGCACGTCGGGCAGGCGGTCGGCGAGTCCTTCGAAGTTGATGTGGCAGTGTGAATCGACGAACATGCGCGGCTCCTAATCCTTAATGCGTGTGCCGTGGCGCGGCGCGCTGCGTGTCGAGACGCAGGCCGAGGATCACGAGATCGCGCTCGACGCCGTCCAGCACCGCGACGCGCGGCAGCGCGCCCCAGGTTTCGAAGCCGAAGCCGGCGAACAGCTTGACGCTGGCTTCGTTGTGCCCGAAGACGAAACCGAGCACGGTATCGACCTTCATCGACGGCGCGCGTTCGAGCGCCTCGCGCAGCAGCGCCTTGCCGAGGCCCTTGCCGCGGGCACGCTCGTGCAGATAGATGCTGACTTCGACGGTGCGCGCATACGCCGGGCGGCCGTAGAAGTCGGAGAAGCTCAGCCAGGCGATGACCTCGCCAGCTTCCTCGACGACCCACAGCGGACGCGATTGCGGCGAATGCGCGTAAAACCATGCGTGACGGCTTTCGAGCGTGACTGGCTCGAGATCGGCGGTGACCTGGCGCGAGGCGATCGTCGAATTGTAGATGGCGACGATGGCGGGCAGATCGTCGAAGGTGGCGTCGCGGTACTGGAGAGTCATGATGATATCGAAAAGGCCTCGGGCACTCTGTCAGGCGACGTAGATGCCGCGATAGCCGAGGAACAGTTCCTCGAACACGAGGCGCGCGTTGAGCGGATGATTCTCCACCGCGCGCTGCCGTGTGACGGTCTTCATGTAGCGGGCGAGCGCGGCGGCATCCGCGCCCTGCGCACAGCGTGCGAGCGACTTGGCCGCGCCTGGAAAGTAGCGCGGCCGGCCCGCCGTGCGCTGCGCGAGCAGATCATAAAGCCAGCGTTGCAGCCAGCCGAGCACGAGCGGCACCGGCAGCTTCTGCAGGTTCTCGCCGCAGGCAAAAGCGTCACAGTTCGGTCCGGCGGCGAGCTGGGCGAGCGTGAAGTCGCGCAACGCGCGGTTTTCGTCGCTCGCCAGGGCCAACGCCGTCAGCGGCGCGCCGCCTGCCTGTGCGAGCAGGCCCGCTGCATCGTCGATACCCTGCGCCGCGAGCCATGCGTTCGCCTGCGCCGGCTCGGGCACGCTCATCGGCCATTGACGGCAGCGGCTCACGATGGTCGGCAGCAGCCGGTCCATGCGCGCGGACACCAGCAGGAACACGACGCCCGACGGCGGTTCTTCGAGCGTCTTCAACAGCGCATTGGCGGCGGCGACATTCAGCGCCTCGGCCGGATAGAGCACCACGACACGCACGCCGCCGCGATGCGAGCCCAAAGCGCAGAAGTCCAGCAGCGCCCGCACCTGCTCGATCTTGATTTCCTTGCTGGGCGCGCGCGTTTTCTTGCCTTCGTCGCCATCGGCTTTGTCGGCGGGGGCGTCGGCGTCGCCGGAGGCGGCAGCGGCAAGTCCCGCAAGCGCTTCCGGCAGCACGACGCGATAGTCGGGATGGTTGCCCTGCGAAAACCACAGGCACGCCGGGCAGTGGCCGCAGGGCTCGCCGTTCGCCGCGGGCGCCTCGCACAACAGCCCTTGCGCCAGATGCTGCGCGAACTGCAATTTGCCGATGCCCGCCTCGCCATGCAGCAGCAACGCGTGCGGCCAGTGCGCGCGCAGTTGCTGGAGGCGTTGCCAGTCATCGGTCTGCCAAGGGTAGATCATTGCTTTTATCGTGTTGAATCAGAGGCTTGCGATCGTTTCTTCAAGTTCCTTGCGAATCTCGTCAATGGTCCGGGTGGCATCGATGACGGCAAAGCGCTGCGGCGACTCCGCGGCCCGGCGCAAATACTCGCCCCGGGTGCGCGCAAAGAACGTCTCCGACTCGCGCTCGAACTTGTCCGGCGCGCGCGCCGCCGAGCGGCGTTCGCTCGCGGTTTCGGTGGGCACGTCGAACAGCACGGTCAGGTCCGGCTGGAAACCGCCCTGCACCCAGCGTTCCAGCGCTTCGAGCTTGTCGCGCGGCAGGCCACGACCGCCGCCCTGGTACGCAAAAGTGGCATCCGTGAAACGGTCCGACAGCACCCAGTCGCCGCGCGACAACGCGGGCTCGATCACCTGCGCCAGGTGCTCCCGGCGCGCCGCGAACATCAGCAGCGCTTCGGTTTCGAGGTCCATCGGCTGGTCCAGCAGGATGCCGCGCAGCGTTTCGCCGAGCGGCGTGCCGCCCGGTTCGCGCGTCATCACGACCGCATGGCCGGATGGCGCGAGTTTCGCCGCGAGTTGCTGCCGGAACCAGTCGAGATGCGTGGTCTTGCCCGCGCCGTCGATCCCTTCGAACGTAATGAACTTGCCGCGCACCATTCATTGACCCCGGATGTATTTGTCGACGGCCTTGTTGTGGTCGCCGAGCGTGTCGGAAAAGATGCTGCTGCCGTCGCCGCGCGACACGAAATACAGCGCGGTGCTGGCGGCGGGGTTGAGCGTGGCGGTCAACGCGGCCACGCCGGGCAGCGCGATCGGCGTCGGCGGCAGGCCCATGCGCGTGTAGGTATTGTACGGAGTGTCCGTCTGCAGGTCCTTCTTCCTGAGCTTGCCGCCATAGGCCGGGCCCAGACCGTAGATGACGGCGGGGTCGGTCTGCAGCGGCATGCCGATGCGCAGCCGGTTCGCGAACACCGCCGCGACCAGCGGCCGGTCCTGCGCGCGGCCGGTTTCCTTCTCGACGATCGACGCCATGATCAGCGCGTCATAAGGCGTCTTGTAAGGCAGATTCGGCGCGCGCGCGTTCCACGCCTCGGTGAGACGCAGCTGCATCAGCCGGTAGGCGCGCTGGTAGACGGCGAGATCGCTGGTGTTCTTGTCGAAGAGATAGGTGTCGGGGAAGAACAGCCCTTCAGCCGAGGCCCGGTCTACTTCCGCGGCGCCGATCGCCCGCAGCAGGTCCGTGTCGCTCATGCCGGCCGTGTCGTGCTTGAGCGCGGGATTGCCGTCCAGTTCGGCGCGCATCTTCTGCAGCGTCCAGCCTTCGATGACCGTTGCGACGTATTCGTTGACGTCGCCGCGCGCGATCTTCTGCAGCACCTCATAAGGCGTGATGCCGCTCTTGAATGCGTAGTTGCCGGACTTGAGCTGCGCGGACAGGCCGAGCACGCGGGTCATCAGCACGAACAGCTCCGGCTCGACCGGCACGCCGCCGCGGTTCAGCTGATTGCTTACGCTGCGCAAACTGCTGTGCGGCTTGATGGTGACGTCGAGCTCGGGTGTCGCGAGCGCCATGGGACGCTGCGCCCACCAGACGACTCCGCCCGCGACGGCCGCCGCGACCAGCGCGGCGAACACGATGGCCACGACGCATTTCTTCAAGAGGGACATGCGGAACACGCTTGGGATAAGACCAATATAATAACTTGCCGCCTGTGCCGGAGTCGCTTTCACCGGTCCGGGCTTCTCTGAAAGGACAGCCGCGACCTCCATGAATTCCCAGACCCCGACCCTCGCCCCCGCCGATTTCGAAGCCGTCAAGACCGCCGGCGCGTTCATGCCGCTCACGCAGTTCGGCGTGATCGATGTCAGGGGCGAGGACGCCGCGTCCTTCCTGCACAACCAGATCACCAACGACGTCCAGCATCTCGATGCCTCCACGGCCCGACTGGCCGGTTATTGCTCGCCGAAGGGACGGCTGCTGGCGTCGTTCCTGATGTGGCGCACGGCCGACGCGGTGCGCCTGCTGATCGCGCAGGACACGCAGGCGGCGGTGCAGAAGCGTCTGTCGATGTTCGTGCTGCGGCTGAAAGCCAAACTCTCCGACGCGACTCCGGAAGTGGCCGCGGTCGGCTTCGCGGGCGACGTGCGCGCGGCGCTGTCCGGCATCTTCGATGCCCTGCCCGACGGCGTGCACGTGAAGGTCGAAGGTCCGAATGGCGCGCTGATCCGCGTGCCGGATGCGGCGCATCGGTCGCGTTTTTTGTGGGTCGGGCCGAAGGCGCTGGTGGAGGCGCAGCTCGCGGCGCTCGAAGACAAACTGGTGCGGGTGCCCGCGCAGATGTGGGACTGGCTCGACATCCACGCGGGCGAACCGCGCATCACGCACGCGACGGTCGAGCAGTTCGTCCCGCAGATGGTGAATTTCGACGTGCTGGGCGGCGTGAACTTCAAGAAGGGTTGCTATCCGGGACAGGAGATCGTCGCGCGCAGCCAGTATCGCGGCACGATCAAGCGGCGCACGGCGCTCGCGCACACCGAAGCGGCTGCGCCCGGTACAGAGCTGTTCCATTCTGACGATCCGGGCCAGCCGTGCGGCCTGGTCGTCAATGCGGCGCCGGCGGAAGACGGCGGCGTGGACTGCCTGGTCGAGATCAAGCTGGCCGCGCTCGACAACGGCAGCGTCCATGTGGGTTCCGCCGATGGCCCGGCGCTCGAATTTGCGCCGCTGCCCTACGCCTTCCCCGCCGATGCCTGAGGTCCCGCGCGCATGTGCCTGATCGTCTTTGACTGGCAGCCCGCGGCCGCGCCTGGCGAGCGCCGTGCGCTGCTGACGCTGTCGGCGAACCGGGATGAATTCTTGCGCCGCACCGCCGAGCCGATGCACTGGTGGACCGACGCGCCAGGCGTGCTCGCGGGTCGCGATCTCACGGGCGGCGGCACGTGGCTGGGTGTGTCGCGCGACGGACGGTTTGCGGCGCTGACGAACTATCGCGCGCCGAGCGAGACGCGCCCGGATGCGCCGACCCGCGGCACGCTGGTGAGCGACTTTCTCGCGGGCGAACGGCTTGCGCCGCTGACGTATCTCGAACGAGTCGCTGAGCGAGGTCAGCGTTATAACGGCTTCAACCTGCTGTGCGGCGATTTCACGCGGCGTGAACTGGGCTGGTATGGCAATCGGGCGGATGCGCCGCCTGCCTTGCTCGAAGCGGGCGTGCACGGCTTGTCGAACAGTTTGCTGAACACGCCGTGGCCGAAGCTGGTGGCGCAGCGCGATGCCTTGCACGATCTGATTCACGCCGACGAGCGGCCTTCGCTCGAAGTGCTGATCGACACCTTGCGCGATCCGCGTACGGCCAATGACGCGCTGCTGCCCTCCACCGGCATTTCGATCGAACGGGAACGCGTGTTGTCGGCGGCGTTCATCGAGACGCCCGAGTACGGGACGCGCAGCACTACGGCGTTGCGCGTGGACTTGATGCCGCATGGGCTCGCGGTCGATATCAAGGAACGCAGTGATGATGACGGCTCGCATCGGATCGTGCGGCCCGGGGCGTTCGAGCGGGCTTTTGAGTTCGAAGTGGAACGCGATTGACGCAGGCTTAGCGCGTGCGTCGCATCAGGTGGAGAATGCCCCCGATGATCAGCGTGCCGATGCTGTCCACCAAGGCCATTATGGGGATGGGATTTGTCCATTTGTCCATGTTGGTGGTCCGCGAGTAATACGGCGGGCCGTCGCCGTAGTATTCAGTCAGAGCGAGCACATTCCAGGCGACGAGAAGAGCATAGAGAACGGCAACGATGACTTATAAGCCCGCTCTCAATAAGGACCGGCAGCTGTTGATTTGCATTGGCTAGGGATGTCGCATTCCGGAGAATCAGTTGTAGCGGGTTCCAGGTCGCGGACTTAGCGCGTGCGTCGCATCATGTACAGAATGCCCCCGATGATCAGTGCGCCGATGCTGTCCACCAAGGCAAGTATCGGGACGGGATCGAACCATAGGTCCATGTTGGTGGTTCGCGAGTAGTACGGCGGGCCGTCGCCGTAGGCCTCGTTCAGATTCAACGCATTCCAGGCGACGAAAAGAGCAACAAGAACAGCAACGATCGCATATAGACCCGCTCTCAATAAGGACCGGTAGCTTCTGATTTGCATGGGTCAGGGATGTCGCATTCCGGAGAGTCAGTTGTAGCGGGTTTTAAGTCGCGGGCTCAACGTATGCGTCTTATCAGGTAGACAGTGCCCCCGATGATCAATGCGCCGATGCTGTCCACCAAGGTCATTATGGGGATGGGATTGAACCATACGTCCATGTTGGTCGTCCGCGAGTAATACGGCGGGCCGTCGCCGTAGTACTCGATCAGAGCGAGCCTATTCCAGGCGACGAGAAGAGCAACAAGAACAGCAATGATGGCATATACACCCGCTCTCAATAAGGATCGGTAGCTCCTGATTTGCATTGTTTTAGTATCGAACGGTCAAAGGAATGTAGCATTCCGGAGAATCAGCTACAGCGGCTTCCACGTCGCGAACGAAATCCTCCATTCGTGAACGGAGATTGATGCATCCCTCCTGCGCATGCATCAAAAGCGACGAGCCATTGAACGAGAGAGATAGTGCCTGAACGTGCACACATGGGACTGCGGGGAAAACCGTGCTCTGCTGCATAGTCATCTGACATACATACAAGACAGTGGGATTGGACGGTCGTTCAGGGCAAGCTCTTCCCTGATCACTGAATTTCCCGATCCTATCATCCAGCAATCCTGAAGAATCCACCCGCCCGACATTTCAGACGATACTCAAACTCCATCCCTCACCCTTTCAAACGCCTCCCGCAGCGCCCTCACCGCTTCCGCATGCGCATCAGCCACTTCAGGCACGAAGCCGCCCATCTTGAAGAACTCGTGGATCATGCCTTCATAGCGCCTGAGCGTCACCCGCACGCCCTGCTGCTCCAGCTTCTCCGCATACGCGACATCTTCATCGAACAGCGGATCGTGATCCGCCGCCGCGATCCACGCCGGCGCGACGCCCGCCATGTCGGGCACGCCGCCCGCCGCATCGAGCGGTGCGAAGCGCCAGTCGTCGCGATCGCGGTCATCGCGCAGATACTGGGCGAAGAACCACTGGATGGTCTCCCCCGAAAGCAGATAACCCTCCGCCAGTTGCGCGTGCGACGCGCTCTGCTGCCGGGCGCTCGTGCCCGGATAGATCAGCAATTGCAGCCGCAAGCCGATGCCCGCATCGCGCGCCAGCACCGCGCACACCGTGGCCAGCGTGCCGCCCGCGCTGTCGCCGCCGATCGCCAGCCGCGCCGCATCGATGCCGAACGTGCCCGCCTCGCGCGCCAGCCATTGCAACGCGTCGAACGCGTCGTTCACCGCGACGGGAAAGCGGTGCTCGGGCGCAAGCCGGTAATCCACCGACACCACCGCGCAGCCCGCATCGTGTGCGAGCTTGCGGCACAGCGCATCGTGCGTCGCGACGCTGCCGACCGTAAGAAAAAAACAAAGAAGATAAAAGAGACACGCAAAATAATAAACACAAAG
>NZ_JARUXR010000001.1:1391082-1421122 GCF_031451215.1 Caballeronia sp. LZ034LL | reverse complement strand
ACGGTAAAGCCACCACCATGCAGATACAGCAGCCCCGCCACCGGCTGCGCCCAGTTCGGCTCGACGGGCTGATACACGCGCACGCCGATCGTCGCGCCGTCGCGCGTGGGCACCTGCACGTCCTCGACACTGAACAGCGGCAGCGGCGCGATGTCGAGGATCGGCGCGCTCATCGCATACGCGGCGCGCGCCTGCTGCGGCGTCAGCGTGTGGAACGGCGGGCGGTTCGCACGCGCCACCATCTCGAGGATTTGGGCGATCTTGGGATTGAGCGGCATCGATTGAGGAGCGTAGAAAATACGAGGCTAACGCGGCCGCCTGAGCGACATCGGATCGGTGGGATTGCGCAGTTGCGCGATGTCGTCGAGCCGCAGTTGCACCGAAGCCATGATGGCCGGATGCGTGATGACGTAGAAGCGGCCCGCGCGCACGGCATCGAAGGTCAGTGCAGCGATGTCGTCTGCCGTGAGCTTGCCGCCTTCCACCGCTTTCGTCAGTTGCCGCGCGGCGAGTTTCTGCGACGCGGTGTACGGCGCGGCGTTGGCGAGCGCTTCGGGCCGCGCGCGTTCGGCATCGGCGATGCCGGTCGGCACGAACGCGGGACACAGCAGCGACACGCCGATCAGGTCCGCGCCCGCCAGCCGCAAATCATGCTGCAAGGTCTCGGTCAGCGCGACGACCGCGTGTTTCGACGCGTTGTAGACGCCCATCGCGGGCGCGGCGAGCAGGCCCGCCACCGACGCCGTATTGACGATATGCGCCGGCTCGTTCTGCCGCAGCATGATGGGCACGAAGGCACGCAGACCGTTCGCGACACCCATCACGTTGACGCCGAAGACCCATTGCCAGTCGTTGGCGCTGTTCTCCCACACGAACCCGCCCGCGCCGACGCCCGCGTTGTTGAACAGCAGATGCACGCCGCCGAAGGCATCGAGCGCGGCCTGCGCCAGCGCGTCGACCTGCAGCGGGTCCGAGACATCCGCCGTCACGCCGAGCGCTTCGCCGCCCTGCGCGCGGATGGCGTCCACCGTGAGGGCGAGGCCGGCGGTGTCGAGATCGGCGAGCACGAGCTTCATGCCGAGCGCCGCACCTTGCCGCGCGAACGCCCGGCCGAAGCCGCTGCCCGCGCCGGTGATGACGGCAACCTTGCCTGCGAAACTGTCCACGTGAGGTTTCCGGGTTCGATCAGATCAGCTTCACGAGCTGCTTGCCGAAGTTCTTGCCGCGCAGCATGCCGAGCAGCGCCTCGGGCGCTTGCTCGAGACCGTCCGCGATGCTCTCGCGGAACAGCAGCTTCTTCGTCGCGACGCGTTCGCCGAGATCCTTGAGCGCCTGCGGCCAGATGTCGAGGTGCTCATAGACGATGAAGCCTTGCAGCAAGAGCCGCTGCGTCAGGATGAGCCGGGGCGCGTCCAGCGGCAGGGGTTTGCCGTCGTAACCGGAGATCATGCCGCACACGGCAATGCGTCCGAACGCGTTCATGCGCGCCAGCACCGCGTTGAGGATCTCGCCGCCGACGTTCTCGAAGTAGCCGTCGATGCCATCCGGCACGGCCGCCTTCAGGTCGGCGCGCAGGTTGCCCGCCTTGTAGTCGACGCAGGCATCGAAGCCGAGCGTCTCCACCACGTAGCGGCATTTCTCCGCGCCGCCCGCGATGCCCACTGCGCGGCAGCCGGCCGCCTTCGCCAGTTGCCCGACGACGCTGCCCACCGCGCCGCTCGCCGCCGACACCACCACGGTCTCGCCCGCCTTCGGCTTGATGATGCCGTTCAGGCCGTACCACGCAGTGACGCCCGGCATGCCAAGCGCGCCGAGATAGGCGGAGAGCGGCACGCGCGAGGCATCGACCTTGTTTAGCATCGTGCCGTCCGAGGTGCCGTACTCCTGCCAGCCGAGCATGCCCACGACGTTGTCGCCGACCGCGAACTTCGGATTGCGCGACTCGCTGACGACGCCCACCGTGCCGCCGATCATCACTTCGTTCAGCGGCTGCGGCGGCGCGTAGGACTTGGCGTCGTCCATGCGGCCGCGCATGTACGGGTCGAGCGACAGATAGTGGTTGCGGACCCGCACCTCGCCCTCGGCGAGCGGCGCGAGCGGCGTTTCGACGAGCTTGAAGTTGCTTGCCGAGGCTTCGCCATCGGGACGTGAGACGAGCAGGATCTGACGGTTCAGCGGTGCGTCTGCCATGGCGGGTTCTCCTGTCTTCAAAGGGATGATGCCGGTGTCGGGCGTCTCAAGCGTCGCTCGGGCCGGGCAGCGCCTTGGGATCGGTACGCATTTTCTGGCGTGCGATGTCGCGTCCGACCGCGAGCCGCTTCATGTACTTGAAGGTGCCGAGCGCCTTGGCCACGAAGTGCCCTTCGCTGTCGCGCACTTCGCCTTCGCAATAAGCCATCGTGGTCGAGCGGTGCAGCACGCGGCCGTAGCCGCGCAATTCGCCGCGGCCAGGCTGCATGAAGTTCACCTTCATCTCGACCGTGACGACGCCCATGCCGTCCCCCGCGACGCTGCGCGCGGCGAGCGCGAGCGCGGCGTCGAGCAGGGTCATCGTGACGCCGCCATGGGCGATGCCCCAGGTGTTCAGATGGGTGTCGCGCAGCGGCAGGCACACTTCGCTTTCGCCGTCCTGCGCACGGACGAGATCGACGCCGAGCGAGTCGATGAACGGGCTTTCGATGGACACGCCGGTGTTCGCCGGATCGGTGCTGGACATTGCGCTCATACCTCGTAGTCGACGCATTGACGGTCTTCACGGACCGCCGCGACGAAGTCCTTCACGACCTGATGCTTCGGATGGACCTGATAGGCCTCGAGCGCGGCGCGGTCGTCGAAATCGGACACCAGCACGACGTCATAGGTGCAGTCGAAGCCCGGCTGAGCGGTGCCGACCTCGAAGTGTCCCTGCCCTTTCACGATGCTGCGGCAGGTTTCGAGCTTGGCTTTCAGCTTTTGCGCATTCTCGGCGCGGCTAGCGCCCTCGGCGGTTTCCTTCAGCTTCCACATGACGATGTGACGCAGCACGGCGGCTCCTGTTTCATGATGTCGGTCGAGACCTGAAGCGTAGCAAAAATCGCCGGGCGGCGATGTACGCGCGACGGATGCGGTTCCGTCACACGATCTCGAACAATCCCGCCGCGCCCTGCCCGCCGCCGACGCACATCGTCACCACGACGAAGCGCACGCCGCGCCGCTTGCCTTCGAGCAACGCATGCCCCGTCAGGCGCGCGCCCGACACGCCATACGGATGCCCGACCGCGATCGCGCCGCCGTTCACGTTGAGACGCTCGTCGGGGATGCCCAGCCGGTCGCGGCAATACAGCACCTGCACGGCGAAGGCTTCGTTCAGTTCCCACAGGCCGATGTCATCGACGGTGAGCCCCGCGCGTTGCAGCAGCTTCGGCACCGCGAACACCGGCCCGATGCCCATTTCGTCCGGCTCGCAGCCCGCGACCGCGAAGCCGCGAAAAATGCCGAGCGGCTGCAATCCTTCACGCTCGGCAAGCGTCGCGCTCATGACGACGCACGCCGACGCGCCATCCGAGAACTGACTCGCGTTGCCGGCCGTGATGACGCCGCCCGGCAGCGCCGTGCGGATCTTCCCGACGCCTTCGAGCGTGGTGTCCGCGCGGATGCCTTCGTCGGCGGCGAGCGTGACTTCGCGCGTGAAGAGCCGGCCGCTCACCTTGTCCGCGACGCCGGCGAGCACGGTGATCGGCACGATCTCGGCATCGAAGCGGCCCGCTGCCTGTGCGGCGGCCGCGCGCTGCTGCGAACGTGCACCGTATTCGTCCTGGCGCTCCCGCGAAATGTCGTAGCGCCGCGCGACGTTCTCGGCGGTCTGGAGCATCGGCCAGTAGATCGCGGGCTTGTGCGTGTCGAGCCAGCCTTCCTTCAGCATGTGGCGGTTCATCTCGTTCTGCACGCAGGAAATCGACTCGACGCCGCCTGCGACGAACACTTCGCCCTCGCCCGTCATCACGCGCTGCGCGGCGAGCGCGATGCTCTGCAAGCCCGACGAGCAGAAACGGTTCACCGTCATGCCCGGCACCGCTGCGGCCAAGCCGGCGCGCAACGCGATCTGCCGCGCGACGTTCATGCCGGTCGCGCCTTCGGGAAACGCGCAGCCCATGACGACGTCCTCGATGCGCGCCGGGTCGATGCCCGCGCGTTCGATCGCCGCCCGCACGACGTGGCCGCCGAGCGTCGCGCCATGGGTCATGTTGAGTGCGCCGCGCCACGATTTGGCGAGCGCGGTGCGCGCGGTGGCTACGATCACGGCGTCGGTCATGTCGTCGTCTCTCTCGTTTCGATGTCGTTCGAAGTCACGCGCCGCACGCCGGCGCCGAGCATGTCCCGCCACGCGCGCGCCAGCGACCCGTCCAGGTCGATCGCGCGGCATGCGTCCTCGATGACGATGGTTTCGAAGCCGGCCGCGCGCGCATCGAGCGCCGACCACGCAACGCAATAGTCGGTCGCGAGTCCGGCGAGCCACACGCGCCGGACGCCGGTGTCGCGCAGATAGCCGGTCAGGCCGGTCGGCGTCGTGCGATCCGCTTCGAGGAACGCCGAATAGCTGTCGACGTGCTCGTGATGCCCCTTGCGCACCACCATCCGCGCATGCGGCACGTGCAGGTCGCGATGCAGCGCCGCGCCCTCGGTGTCCTGCACGCAGTGCACCGGCCACAGCACCTGCTCGCCGTAGGGCAGTGTCATCGTTTCGAAGGGCTGGCGTCCCGCGTGATTCGCCGCGAACGACACATGCGAACGCGGATGCCAGTCCTGGGTCAGCACGACGTGCGAAAAGCCGGCCGCGATGCGGTTGATGACCGGCACGACCTCGTCGCCGCGCGCGACCGCCAGCGCCCCGCCCGGCATGAAATCGGGTTGCACGTCCACGACGATCAGCACATCTTCTACGGGTTTCATCATGTTCAAAGAAGCTCAGGCGTTGAAGCGGCCGTTGTCGGCGGCGAGTGCGGCGATGCGTGCGGCGGGCTGCCAGGCGTCGCCGTTGGGTTGGGCGGCATACTTGCGCAACGCGCGATCGACGTTATAGAGCCCGATGGTATCCGCATACAGCATCGGGCCGCCGCGCCACAGCGGGAAGCCATAGCCGGTGAGATACACCATGTCGATGTCGGAGGCCTTCGCCGCGATGCCTTCCTCGAGAATCTTCGCGCCTTCGTTCACGAGCGACAGCACCAGACGCTCGACGATTTCCTCATCGCCGATCTCGCGCCGCGCCACACCTTGTTCGGCTGAGAAGCCGGCGATCATTTCGTCGACGGCCTGAGACGGGACGGCATCGCGCTTGCCCGGCGCGTAGTCATACCAGCCCGCGCCGGTCTTCTGTCCGAAGCGGCCCATCTCGCATAAACGGTCGGCGACGCGCGCGTAACGCAACTCCGGCTGCTCGCGATAACGCCGCTTGGGGATAGCCCAGCCGATATCGTTGCCGGCCAGATCGCTCATGCGGAACGGGCCCATCGCGAAGCCGAACTGTTCGATCGCGCGATCCACCTGCGCGGGCAGCGCGCCCTCTTCCAGCATGAAGAGCGCCTGGCGAATGTACTGCTCGATCATGCGGTTGCCGATGAAGCCGTCGCACACGCCTGACACCACCGCGGTCTTCTTGATCTTCTTCGCAAGCTGCATGACGGTGGCGAGCACCTCTTTCGACGTCTCCTTGCCGCGCACCACTTCGAGCAGTTTCATCACGTTGGCGGGACTGAAGAAGTGCATGCCGATCACATCGCCGGGACGCTTCGTGAACGACGCGATGCGGTTCAGGTCGAGCGTCGAGGTGTTCGAGGCGAGGATCGCGCCCGGCTTCGCCACTTCATCCAGCTGGCGAAACACCTGCTCCTTCACGTCCAGGTCTTCGAACACCGCTTCGACGATCAGGTCGGCTTGCGCGAGATCGGCGAACGAGAGCGTCGGACGGATCAGCGCGATGCGGTCCTCCACCTGTTGCTGCGTGAGCTTGCCCTTCTGCACCTGCGCCTCGTAATGGCGGCGAATCGTCGCGAGACCGCGATCCAGCGCGTCCTGCTTCGTCTCCAGCAGCGTGACGGGCAGCTTTGCGTTGAGGAAATTCATCGCGATGCCGCCGCCCATCGTGCCCGCGCCCACGATGCCGATCTGTTCGATCTTCCTGACCGGCGTGTTCGACGGCACGTCGGCGATCTTGCCGGCCGCGCGCTCGCCGAAGAACGCATGCCGCAGCGCGCGGCTCTCGGGCGCCTGCACCAGCGCGAGAAAGCATTCGCGCTCGAACGCAAGGCCGCGTTCGAAGCCTTCCTTGACGCCCTTTTCGATTGCATCGATGCACTTGTGCGGCGCCGGGAAATGCCGCGCCACCGTCGCCACGCTGTTGCGCGCGAACTGGATGAAGCCCTCCGCGTTCGGATGCTCGATGCGGCGCTCGCGCACCTTTGGATATGGCCCGCCACGGTCCGCGGCTTCGCGCGCGAAGTTCAGCGCGGCGTCGAGCAGATCGCCTTGTACCAAGGCGTCGAAGAGCCCGCTTTGCGCCAGCTGCTCGGACGGCGCCGGCGTGCCGGACACCATCATGTTGAGCGCCGTCTCCAGGCCGACCGCGCGCGGCAGACGCTGCGTGCCGCCCGCGCCCGGCAGCAGGCCGAGCTTCACTTCCGGCAGCGCGATCTGCGCGCCCGGCGCAGCAACGCGGTAATGCGCGCCGAGCGCGAGTTCCAGGCCGCCGCCCATCGCCACGGCATGAATCGCCGCGACGACCGGCTTCGCGCTGCCCTCGACGGCCTTGATGACGGTCAGGAGCGTCGGTTCCTGCGTGGCCTTCGGGGTATTGAATTCGGTGATGTCGGCGCCGCCCGAAAAGGCCTTGCCCGCCCCGATCAGGACGATGGCGCGCACCGTCGCGTCGCTGTTCGCGCGCCCGATGCCCTCGACGATGCCGAGCCGCGTTGCGTGCCGGAGCCCGTTCACCGGCGGATTGTCGAGCATGATGACGGCGACGCCGTCGCGGATCGAATAATCCACTGCCATGAAGCTGTCTCCCGATGGATCGCGATAAAGGAATGAGCGTGCCGCGCCAGGCGGAAAAGCACGATCGTCACACAGTGCGATCTTAACGCTCAAGCGCTGAAGATGACGAAGCCCCGGACGCCTGCATGCATCCGGGGCTTCAAAGACAACGAAGACCACGCGTCAAACCGGATTTTCGGCCACACCAGGCAACACGTGATCGCGATACTGGTCGCGCAGCCGGACCTTCTGCAGCTTGCCCGTCGCGGTATGCGGCAGCTCTTCGGCGAAGATCACGTCGTCGGGGACCCACCACTTCGCCACCTTGCCGTCGAAATGGGCGAGCAGTTCCTCGCGCGTGACCGTCGCGCCCGGTTTCAGCACGGCCACGATCAGCGGCCGCTCGGTCCACTTCGGGTGCGCGCACGCGATGCACGCCGCCTCGGCCACTTGCGGATGCGATACCGCGATGTTCTCCAGGTCGATCGAGCTGATCCATTCGCCGCCCGACTTGATGACGTCCTTGCTGCGGTCCGTGATCTGCATGAAGCCGTCCGGGTCGATGGTCGCGACATCGCCGGTCGGGAACCAGCCGTCGACGAGCGGAGAATCGTCACGCCGGAAATAGCGGTCGATGACCCACGGCCCGCGCACGTACAGGTCGCCGAAGGACTTGCCGTCCCACGGCAGTTCGCGGCCGTCGTCGCCGACCACCTTCATGTCCACGCCAAACAACGCGCGGCCCTGCTTTTCCAGCGCATGGCGCTGCTCCTCGGGCGGCCGCTGCTTCTGGCGATAGCTCAGACGCGACAGCGTGCCGAGCGGCGACATCTCCGTCATGCCCCACGCGTGGATCACCTGCACGCCGTAGTCTTCCTCGAAGATGCGCAGCATCGCGGGCGGGTACGCGGAGCCGCCGATCACCGTGCGCGTGAGCGTCGAGAAGCGCAGGCCGTGCTGCTTCAGGTAGGCGAGCAGGCCCATCCAGACCGTGGGCACGCCGGCCGAATAGGTGACGCCTTCCGCTTCCATCAATTCATACAGCGACTGGCCGTCGAGATCCTTGCCCGGCAGCACGAGCTTCGCGCCGACCAGCGGCGCCGCGTGCGGAATGCCCCAGGCGTTCACATGGAACATCGGCACGACGGGAAGAATGGAGTCGCTCGCGGATGCGCCCATCGCATCCGGCAGCGCGGCGCCGTACGCGTGCAGCACGGTCGAGCGATGCGAATACAGCGCGCCCTTCGGATTGCCGGTCGTGCCCGACGTGTAGCACAGGAACGAAGCCTGGCGTTCGTCGAGCATCGGCCAGTCGTAGTCGCCGTCATGGGCGCCGATGAGCGTCTCGTAGCTCATCACGGGCACGCTCAGGTCCGACAGATGCGTCTCGATGCACGATGCATCGCCGAGCGCAATCCAGCCTTTCACGTTCGGACACTGCGGCGCGATGATCTCGACCAGCGGCGCGAAGGTCATGTCGAAGCAGACATAGGCGTCGTCGGCGTGATCGATGATGAAGGCAACCTGATCCGGAAACAGGCGCGGGTTGATCGTGTGGCACACGGCGCCCATGCCCGACACGCCGTAGTAGCACTCCAGATGCCGGTAGCCGTTCCATGCGAGGGTGCCGACGCGCTCGCCCTGCGCGACGCCCAGCGCGGTCAGCGCCTGCGCGAGCTGCTTCGCGCGCCGTTCGCAGTCGCGCCAGGTGTAGCGGTGGATATCGCCTTCGATACGGCGCGAAACGATCTCGGTATCGCCGAAGTGGCGCGAGGCGTGGGACAGCAGGGACGACGCGAGCAACGGTACTTCCATCATCTGGCCGTGGAGCGGCGACATCATGGGCGAAGTCCTCAGGGTCGATGGCCTGGTCGGTGTGGCCTGACTGGATCGCGCCCGGGCCGGGCCCTGCAGGCCCGCGGACGCGGATTTACAATATCGTTTAACTCAGAGGCGCTCAATATGTCGTTTTCCCCAACCAATGCGGCGCGCGTTTCGCGGGACGAGACACCCGCGGACGCGCAATCGATGCAGCAGGTCGCCGATGCCGTCGAAGCCGGCAAGCCCGGTTCCTTCGCGGCGCTCGGTACCGCGTTCCTCACCCGCCTGCCTGCCGCGCCCGTGCCGGAGCCGTACCTCGTCGGGCTGTCGCGCGAAATGGCGCAGACGCTCGGCTTCGATGCCGACCTCGCCACCGGCCCGGAGAAAGACGCCTTTGCCGCGTATTTCGCGGGCAATCCCACGCGTGACTGGCCGGCCGATGCCCTGCCCTACGCCGCCGTCTACTCCGGGCATCAGTTCGGCGTGTGGGCGGGCCAGCTGGGCGACGGACGCGCGCTCACGCTGGGTGAAGTGGAGCACGGCGGCGCACGCCTCGAAGTGCAGCTGAAGGGCGCCGGACGCACGCCGTACTCACGCATGGGCGATGGCCGCGCGGTGCTGCGCTCGTCGATCCGCGAATTCCTGTGCTCGGAAGCGATGCATCACCTCGGCATTCCGACCACGCGCGCCTTCGCGGTCGTCGGCTCCGATCAGCCGGTGCGCCGCGAAGAGATGGAAACCGCGGCGATCGTCACGCGCGTCGCGCCGAGCTTCGTGCGCTTCGGACACTTCGAGCATTTCTATTCGAACGACCGCCCCGACGAGCTCCGCAAGCTCGCCGATCACGTGATCGACCGCTTCTATCCGCACTGCCGCGCGCAGCCGGACCCGTATCTCGCGCTGCTGGCCGAGGCGGTGCGCACGACCGCCGACCTGATGGCGCAATGGCAAGGCGTCGGCTTCTGTCATGGCGTGATGAACACCGACAACATGTCGATCCTGGGTCTCACCATCGACTATGGTCCGTTCGGCTTCATGGACGGCTTCAACGCGCATCACATCTGCAATCATTCGGACACGCAGGGCCGCTATTCGTATGGCCGTCAGCCGCAGGTCGGCTACTGGAACCTGTTCTGTCTCGCGCAGGCGCTCGTGCCGCTGTTCGGCGACAACCTGCCCGAGGAAGGCCGCGCGGAACGCGTCGTCGAGGAAGCGCAGAAAGTGCTCGAAGGCTTCAAGGCGCGCTTTGCACCGGCGCTCGTCGCGACGATGCGCGCGAAACTGGGCCTGGCCGTCGAACGCGAAGGCGACGACGCGCTCGCCAACGGCCTCTTCGAAATCATGCATGCGAACCGCGCGGACTTCACGCTCACGTTCCGCAATCTGTCGAAACTGCGCAAGGCCGATGCAAGCGGCGACTCAGCCGTGCGCGACCTGTTCCTCGACCGCGCGGCATTCGACGCGTGGGCCGTAAAGTATCGCGAACGTCTCGCGCACGAAACCCGCGACGACGCTGCGCGTGCGGACGCGATGAACCGCGTGAATCCGAAATACGTGCTGCGCAATCATCTGGCGGAACAGGCGATCCGCCAGGCGGCGGCGAAGGATTTTTCCGAAGTGGCGCGCCTGCTGGACGTGCTGCGCCACCCCTACGACGAGCAGCCCGGGAACGAGGCCTATGCGGGCCTGCCGCCCGACTGGGCGAGCGATCTCGAAGTGAGTTGTTCTTCGTAGGATCGTCCTCATATACAGGGCCTTCCCGGCCAGACCAAAGGAACCACAGATGAGCCACGACGACACCCCCGCGAGCTATCCGCTGCAAAAGGACGATGCGACCTATCGCAGCGAACTGGACGACATGCAGTACCAGGTGACGCGCCATGCCGCGACCGAGCGGCCGTTCACGGGCAAATACTGGGATCACACGGAACGCGGCGTCTATGATTGCGTGTGCTGCGGCACGCCGCTGTTCGAGTCGGACACGAAATTCGACGCCGGCTGCGGCTGGCCAAGCTACTTCAAGCCGATCAACGGCGAAGTGGTCCAGGAAAAGACCGACCGCTCGCACGGCATGCTGCGCATCGAGGTGGTCTGCAAGAACTGCGGCGCCCATCTCGGCCATGTCTTCGAGGACGGCCCGGCGCCGACCGGCCTGCGCTATTGCATCAACTCGGCTGCGCTACAATTCGAACCCAAGTAAGCGAATCCATGTAACCAGGCGCACGCACGGGACACCGGCTTGCGCTTCTGTTTCAACCGTCTGACGCCCGCTGCAATCCGAGCGGGCGTTCGTTCATGCGCTGCACCCCATCCGCCGCCTTTCACGTCCGGACGCCAATGAAATTTCTGTTCGATCTGTTTCCGATCATTCTCTTTTTCGTCGCATTCAAAGTCTGGGGCATCTACACCGCGACGGCCGTGGCGATCGCGGCGACCCTGCTGCAGATCGCGTGGGTCGCGTTCCGCCACCGCAAGGTCGATCCGATGCTGTGGGTCAGTCTCGGCGTGGTGGTCGTGTTCGGCGGCGCGACGCTCGTGCTGCACAACGACACCTTCATCAAGTGGAAACCCACCGCGCTTTACTGGCTGTTTGCCGTCGCGCTGATCGTCGCGCAACTGGGTTTCAGGAAGAATCTGATCGAAGCGATGATGGGCAAGCAGATCGTGCTGCCGCATCGCGTGTGGGGACAATTGAATGTCGCGTGGGCGGTGTTCTTCGGCTTGCTCGGCATCGTGAACCTGTTCGTCGCGTATCACTTCACGACGGACCAGTGGGTCAACTTCAAGCTGTTCGGCGCCACCGGATGTCTGGTCGTGTTCATCGTCGCGCAGAGTTTCTGGCTCGCGAAGTACATGAAGGAGGATGGTCAATGAGCGATGCCTTCGATTTCATGAACGCCACGGCCGCCGAAAAGATCGCCCATCTGGAAGCGCGCCTGAACGCGGCGCTGACGCCTCAGTCCGTGCATCTCGACGACGACAGCGCCGCCCATGCGGGCCACGCCGGCGCGGCTTCGGGCAGCCACTACACCGTGACGATCGTCGCGGAATGCTTCGCCGGCCGGGCCCGCGTGGCGCGGCATCGGCTGGTGTATGATGCGCTGGCCGATGAAATGCGGCGCGGCGTGCATGCGCTGGCCATCCGGGCTTATACGCCGCAGGAGTTCGCGGAACAATTCGAATAGGTGTACCTGGCCAAGGATCTCCGCGGATTCAGGTGACCCGAGACGCGCTCCGTGCTTGCCGCATTCCCTGCTTTTTGAATCTCGCCTGTGAAGGCGTCTGTTTGCTCAGTTAGGACTCTCCGATGACTCTGAAAAAACCCCGCGTCTGGGTGTTGCTGGCTGCGTTCGCGGCGGCCCCCGCGTTTGCGCAGAACATCGCCGTCGTGAACGGCACGCCGATTCCCACGTCGCGCGCCGATGCGCTCGTGAAGCAACTGGTCGCGCAAGGTCAGCAGGATTCGCCGCAGCTTCAACAAGCCGTGCGCGAAGAACTCATCAATCGCGAAATCCTGATGCAGGAAGCCGCGCGCGAAGGCATCGCGTCGCGTCCCGACGTCAAGGCGCAACTGGCGGTCGCGCAGCAGACCGTGGTGCTGCGCGCGATGATCGAAGACTTCGTGAAGAAGAACACGCCCACCGACGCCGAGATCAAGGCCCGCTACGACCAGCTGGTCAAGCAGAACGGCGGCGGCACGGAACTGCATCTGCATCACATCCTCGTCGACAACGAAGCCCAGGCGAAAGACCTGATCGCCAAGATCAAGGGCGGCGCGAGCTTCGAGGATCTCGCCAAGCAATATTCGAAGGACCCGGGATCGGGCAAGAACGGCGGCGATCTCGACTGGTCGGCGCCGTCGGCGTATGTGCCGGAATTCGGCGCCGCCGCCGAGAAGCTCAAGAAGGGCGAAGTCACGCCGGAGCCGGTCAAGACGCAGTTCGGCTGGCACATCATCCGCCTCGACGATTCCCGCGACGTCGCCCCGCCGCCGCTCGAGCAGGTGAAGCCGCAGATCGCCCAGCAGATCCAGCAGGAAAAGCTGCAGGCGTTCGAAGAAGGTCTGCGCAAGAAGGCCGTGGTGAAGTAAGCAGTACGCCGCACGGCTGGATCGTTTCAAGCACAAAGCCGCCCTCGGGCGGCTTTGTCGTTTCCGAACGGCGGGTTCGTGCTGGCCTTGAACGAAGCGCCATGCGGTCAGTTCGTTTAGGCCCTAAGCCGCTGAGCTCCCGCAGATCCGCGCTGACTCACCCGCCGCTCGCGAGCGCGAGGCCCGGCCGCACCGTCGCGCCCGCCCGCACCAGCTTCGGCAGTTCCCGGTTCTCCACGACGCTCATGAAACCGGCCCAGTCATTCGCGAGCGCCGCCTTGTCGACCTTGTTCGTCTCGCCCAGGCGATAGCGTTCGCCCGCCGCGAACGGCCGCTCCCACGCCGCCCGATGCCACGCCCGCTCCGCCAGCGCAAGCAAACGCGGATACACCATGTACTCGAACTGCGTGTCCGTGCGCATCACTTCGGCCCAGGCCTGACCCTGCATGCCCTCGATGCGCGGCGCCGAACCCGCGCTCGTCACCTCGAATGCGCGGCCGTCGCGGTCGGGCATGATCTCCGCGTTCTGCGGCAGGTTGTCCGGCGCGAGCGAGAAGGTCTTGAAACTGTCGGTGGCGTGCGAACCCCAGTGATAGCCGCGCTCCTTCGGATCGAACGAATAGGGGAAGTCGAAGTACAGATAGTCGGGCAGTGCGAGCACGGTCTGGTAGCCCTGCGTATCGAGCGTGCGCGCGGTGTCGGCGGCGCCCCAGAAGAGCGTGTCCCACAGCGTCACCATCACGTTCGAGGTCGCGAAATCCCGCGGCCCGTTCGCATGCCGGATGCCGTCCTGCCAGGCCGCCATGGTGCCGATACCGTTCGTCCGCACGATCTGGCTGACTTGCCGCGCGAACATCGAAGGCAGTTCATCGACGGAGGCCGCCTGCCCTGCCCTGATCAACGCCGCGCACTGCGGCGAGCGGCCCCACGGCTTGTCCTGCGCGGCGAGATTCACGCGCCCCTTGCCGGGGTCCGTGCCGTCGAGCGGCTGGAAGCCCGCGCCGAGCAGGATGTTCTTCGCCTCGTCGCCGCCGAAATGCCAGACGGCGAGCGGCGCGCCCGCCTCGCGATGCATCGACGCAATCTCGCCGATCACCTTCGACGCAAACCGTCGCGCACCATCCCCGCACGGATTGAGAAAGCTGCGGCGGTCGTAGAACTGGACCGTGGTTGCGTTCGTGGTGTCGGCGGGATCGAGCAGGCGATAAGCCGTGGCCGCCGCTTCGTCGCCTTGTGCGTGCAGGCGCCGGTAACGCGCTTCCATCGACACCACCGCCGCCCGCGCGTGCCCCGGCATGTCGATTTCCGGAATGATCTCGACGAAGCGGTCGGCCGCATAGCGCACCAGCGCCACGTATTCGGCGCGGCTCAGATAGCCGCCGCCGGAACGGTTGTCCGGTCCCGACGCAAGCTGCGGCACGAGACAGCGCGTTTCGCTGAGGTCATGGCAGCGTTTCGCGCCGACCTCGGTGAGTTCAGGCAAGCCTGGAATCTCGATACGCCAGCCCTCGTCGTCCGACAGATGCAGATGCAGCCGGTTGAGCTTGTACGCGCTCATCTGGTCGATCAGGCGGCGCAGCGTGGCGGGCTGGCGAAAGTTGCGCGCCACATCCACCATCATGCCGCGATGCGCATAGCGGGGCGCATCCTCGATCGTCATGGCCGGCACGCCGCCTCCGCCCGCGGGCGTCAGCGACAGCAGCGTCTGCGTGCCGTAGTAGAGCCCGGCGGCGTCGAAGGCTTCGATGCTGACGCCGCCCGGCGCAATGCTGAGCCGGTAGCCGCCGTGCTTCGCGATATCGGCGGGCAGCGTGCCGGCGGCGATGGCGCCGTTCACGCGCACGGCGGGACCGTTGAGACCGAGCGTGGCGGCCCGCGTAGCCAAAGCCGCGGTCTGCTCTGACGTCAGCCCCGGCAGGTTCAGTTCCACCGCGCCGATCTGCGCGACGCCCTGACCAGCCGTCCCGCGCAGTACGGAAGGCAATGCGCGCGCCGCGACCTGCCGGGCATCGGGCAAGACAGCTTCCGCCCGCGCGCGCAACACCTGAGCGGGCGTCGTGACGAACGCGGACACGTTGTCCGCCACGGCCGGAAGATGATCGACGTAACGGGTTTCGTCGTCGGTGTCGTTGTTGCGGAGGACGGCCGACCCGGTATCGCCGTCCGCCACGACGTACGCGCGCGGCAGCAGGTCGCTGGTGCGCCGGTACCAGTATTCCCCGACGAACGGCACCTCGAGCCGCTCACCGCTGCCCAGCGTGAACGCACCCGCCGCGGGCGTCAGCGCGTAGAGATCGCCGGTGACGTGCTTCAACGCGATGGCTGGATGCTCGATCATGAGCAGCCGCCGGATGCTGTGTACGTACAGCGTCCAGCCGCCCGCCGCCAGCTTGCGCGCCCCGCCGTTCTCCAGGATCAGCCTGCCGCGCGCGCAACTGGCCCAGTCCGCGCCGAGGTCCGCGCAGTTCGTGCCGGTCGCCGCGGCGTCATTGACGTCGATCGCCACGCGCAGCGTCAGTGCATCGCCGATGGCGGCAGCCCGCGCCGCGGGCGACAGGCGGCTGGCGTCCGCATCCGAATCCGAGCCGCCGCACGACGCCACGCAACATGCCGTGACGACGACAGCCGCCGCTCTTGAAATAGGTATGCCTAAGTAATTTGAAACCCACTGCCGCATCTTGCCTCCGTGATCCGCACGCGTCGCCCGGACACGTCGGAGCACTATACCTGTAACTTACGGCCCTATTTTTTTGGGATATCTGCCGACAGGCAAGCACAAAACAAAACACCCCGAAGCGTGAACTTCGGGGTGCTTTTGTGAGACGCGGCGCGGCGGATCAGCCGAGGAAGCGTCGCGCGTTCTGGAACACGCGCAGCCACGGGCTGCCGTCGCTGGTCCAGTCTTCCGGCGTCCAGCTCATCTGCACGTTGCGATGCACGCGCTCCATATGCGGCATCAGCACGGAGAAGCGGCCATCGGGCGTCGTGACCGACGTGATGCCTTGCGGCGAGCCGTTCGGATTGAACGGGTACTGCTCGGTCGCGTTGCCACGATGATCGACGTAACGCATCGCGACGAGCGCCTTCGCCTGATCGCCCTGCTGCGAGAAGTCGGCAAAGCCTTCGCCGTGCGCAACCGCCACCGGAATGCGCGAGCCTTCCATGCCGGCGAAGAAGATCGACGGCGAAGCCTGCACTTCAACCAGCGAGAAGCGCGCCTCGAACTGCTCCGACTTGTTGCGCGTGAACTTCGGCCAGTGTTCGGCGCCGGGGATGATCGACGCCAGGCTCGACATCATCTGGCAGCCATTGCAGATGCCGAGCGCAAAGGTATCCGCGCGGCCGAAGAACGCGGCGAACATGTCGGCGAGTTGCGCATTGAAGCGGATCGTCTTCGCCCAGCCCTCGCCCGCGCCCAGCACGTCGCCATACGAAAAGCCGCCGCACGCCACCGCGCCCGCGAAATCGGCGAGCGTGGCGCGGCCTTCCAGCAGGTCGCTCATGTGGACGTCGTGGGCATCGAAACCGGCGCGGTCGAACGCGTAGGCGGTTTCCAGATGCGAATTCACGCCCTGCTCGCGCAGGATGGCCACGCGCGGCCGCGCTTTTGTCGCGATGAACGGCGCCGCGACGTCTTCCGCCGGATCGAAGCTCAGGACCGGCGCGATGCCGGGATCGGCGGCGTCGAGGAGCGCGTCGTATTCGGCGTCGGCGCAGGCCGGGTTGTCGCGCAGGCGCGCAATGCGCCAGCTCACTTCGCTCCACGCGCGATGCAGCTCGACACGCGGCGCGTCGAAAATCTTCTTCGCGTCGCGATAGATTTCGATGGCGCCGTTCTCGTTCGGCTTGCCGATCACATGCGAACACGCCGACAGACCGTGCTCGCGCAGCGCGCCCAGCACTGCATCACGGTCCGCTGCGCGCACCTGCACCACCGCGCCGAGCTCTTCCGAGAACAGCGCGCGCAGCGTGCGGTCTTCGCGGCGGCCGCTGGTCTGCTTCGCCCAGTCTTTTGCGTCGCCGTAGTCGGACTCGTGGTTGGGATCGAGCGTCAGCATGTCCACGTTCAGCGACACGCCCACGTGACCCGCGAACGCCATCTCGCACACCGTGGCCCACAGGCCGCCGTCCGAGCGGTCGTGGTAGGCAAGCAGCTTGCCGTCCGCGTTCAGCGCCTGGATGGCCGCGAAGAAGCGCTTGAGGTCTTCGGGATCGTCGACGTCCGGCACCGTGTCGCCCACTTGCTGCGTGACCTGCGCGAGGATGCTTCCGCCCATGCGGTTGCGGCCGCGCCCGAGGTCGATCGCGATCAGCACGGTGCTGGTGTCGTTGACGAGCTGCGGCGTCAGGTGACGGCGCACGTCCTCGACCGGCGCGAACGCCGAGATGATCAGCGACACCGGCGACACCACTTCGCGCGCGCCGCCGCGCGCATCCTGCCACTTGGTGCGCATCGACAGCGAATCCTTGCCGACCGGAATGCTGATGCCGAGCGCCGGGCACAGTTCCATGCCGATGGCCTGCACCGTGTCGTACAGCGCGGCGTCTTCGCCGGCGCTGCCGCAGGCGGCCATCCAGTTTGCCGAGAGCTTCAGCTTGTCGAGCGACGCAATGGGCGCCGACGCGATATTGGTCACCGCCTCGCCCACGGCCATGCGGCCGGACGCGGGGGCGTCGATCACGGCGAGCGGCGTGCGCTCGGCCATCGTCATGGCTTCGCCGCGATAGCCGACGTAGTCCATCGTGGTCACCGCGCAGTCCGCCACCGGCACCTGCCACGGACCGACGAACTGGTCGCGCGCGGTCGTGCCGCCCACCGAACGGTCGCCGATGGTGATGAGGAACGACTTGCTCGCGACCGTCGGATGTTTCAGCACCTCGACCGCGACTTCCGACAGCGGCAGTCCGGTGACATCGACCTCGTTGAATTGCGCGCGTTCGCGCTTCACGTCGCGATGCATCTTGGGCGGCTTGCCGAGCAGCACGTCCATCGGCATGTCGACGGGTTCCTGGCCGCTGTTGGCTTCATCGACGAGCTTCAGCTGACGCTCTTCCGTCGCCACGCCGACCACTGCCACCGGGCAGCGTTCGCGTTCGCAGAGGGCCTGGAACGCGGGCAGATCGTCCGGCGCGATGGCCAGCACGTAGCGCTCTTGCGCCTCGTTCGACCAGATTTCGCGCGGCGACAAACCGCTCTCTTCCAGCTGCACCTTGCGCAGCTCGAACAGCGCGCCCTTGCCCGCGCCGTCGACGAGTTCCGGGAACGCATTCGAGATGCCGCCCGCGCCGACGTCGTGGATCGACAGGATGGGGTTGTTGTCGCCCAGCTGCCAGCAGCTGTTGATGACTTCCTGGGCGCGCCGCTGGATTTCGGGATTGCCGCGCTGGACGGAATCGAAATCGAGTTCGGCGGTGTTCGCGCCGGTGGCCATCGAGGACGCCGCGCCGCCGCCCATGCCGATGCGCATGCCCGGTCCGCCGATCTGGATCAGCAGCGTGCCGGCCGGCAGGTCGAGCTTGTGGGTGTGCTGGTCCGAGATGTTGCCGATGCCGCCCGCGATCATGATCGGCTTGTGATAGCCGCGCACGCGGCCCGCCACGTTCTGCTCGAAGGTGCGGAAGTAGCCGCCGAGGTTCGGCCGGCCGAATTCGTTGTTGAAGGCGGCGGCGCCGATCGGGCCGTCGATCATGATCTGCAACGGCGACGCGATGCGGTCCGGGCGGCCATACGGCTGATGCGCGTCGGCGGGATTGCGCGACGCGAGCGGCACGGCGGCGTCGCGGTCGTTTTCCCAGTTGCGGCGGGCGTCGGGCAGATCCAGGTTCGACACCGTGAAGCCCGCAAGACCCGCCTTCGGACGCGCGCCGCGGCCGGTTGCGCCTTCGTCGCGAATCTCGCCGCCGGAGCCGGTCGCCGCGCCCGCAAACGGGGAAATGGCGGTCGGGTGATTGTGGGTCTCGACCTTCATCAGCGTGTGGGTCATTTCCACGTGACGCCGGTATTGCTCATCCTTGCCGCGCGGGAACCAGCGCTCGGCCATGCCGCCCTGCATGATCGCCGAATTATCCGAATACGCGACGATCGTGCCCGCGTGATTCAGCTTTTCA
The DNA here is from genome assembly GCF_031451215.1 of Caballeronia sp. LZ034LL. Lineage (NCBI taxonomy): Bacteria > Pseudomonadati > Pseudomonadota > Betaproteobacteria > Burkholderiales > Burkholderiaceae > Caballeronia > Caballeronia sp. LZ034LL. The sequence goes on along the minus strand of NZ_JARUXR010000001.1, from coordinate 1,402,095 downwards.
GTATTGCGGATCATCTGGAACAGCGACATGTCCTGCTTCGCGCCGTCGATGGTCCATTCGCCGTTGAAGATCTTGTGACGGCAGTGTTCGCTGTTGGCCTGCGCGAACATCATCAGTTCGACGTCGGTGGGATTGCGCTCCAGCTCTTCGAACGCGCTGACCAGATAGTCGATTTCGTCGTCGGCGAGCGCGAGGCCCAGTTCCAGGTTCGCGGCTTCGAGCGCGCTGCGGCCCGCGCCGATGATGTCGACCGTTTGCAGCGGCCGGGCAGGCAGTTCGTCGAAGAGATGCAGCGCCTGCTCGCGCGAGGCCGCGACGCTTTCCGTCATGTGGTCGTGCAGCGCGTCGGCGACGGCGGCGCGCGCCGCGTCTGTCAGCGCCTTCTTGCCGCCGAGGAAGCCGCTCTTCATGATCACCGTGTACTCGACGCCGCGCTCGATGCGCCGCACCTTCGTGAGCCCGCAGTGATGCGCGATGTCGCTGGCCTTGCTGGCCCACGGCGACACGGTGCCGAAGCGCGGCACGACCATGAAGGTTTCCGTCGCGCCGCGCTCCTTCGATGCCTCGAAGGGCGCGCCGTAGTGCATCAGCGCCTCGATGCGGCGATTGTCTTCATCCGTGAGCGGTTCCGACGCATTCACGAAATGCAGGAACTGGCCGCGCACGCCGACGATGTTGGCGTCGATGCGGGCGAGCGTTTCGAGAAGGCGGGTCTGACGGAAATCGGAGAGGGCCGAAGCGCCGGGGAAACACGAGAAGTGGGCCATTGTGACGGTGCGTCGATGACGTCTGTGTGCCGCTCGCGAGGCGCTCGCTGGTGCGCGAAAAATAAGGCTTGGCGCTCCGTCTGCGAATCTGGACATTCGCACAACCGGACCCGAGCACGCGAAACGGCATGAGGCAAAAGGAAGACCGCGATTATAACCCGGAAGCGGCGCCTGACTGGTCGCGTCCTACTGGGCGCTGGACGCGCAGCGAGGGCGCGGCATCCGACGCTCCCTTTCGATCTCCCGTCGCAGACAGATTGCCGGCCCCCGCAAACGGTTTTGACGCTATCATGGCGCGCTTTCTCCCGGTGCGCGCCACGCTCAGCGCCGGTCCGCCGCGCTTCCCGTTTCATCGCGCAACGCCGCGTTTCTCGCGCCTGCGGGCGCCAATCAGCATCAGACAGTCATGGATGTCATCGTCATCGGCGGAGGAATCGCCGGCATCGCCACCGCTTATCAGCTGCATGCGGCCGGTCATCGCGTATGCGTGATCGAGCGGCACGCGACCGTCGCGCAAGGCGCCACCTACGGCCAGGGCGGCGCGCTCCTGCCCTCGCCGCTCGACGTCTGGTTCGGCCCGACCTTCATGACCTCGAGCCGCGTCAAGCAGAGCGGGATGGTGGTCAAGACCGGCTTCGACTCCGGCGCGCGCGAGTTCGTCAGGCAACTGTCGCTGCTGCGCGAGCCCGACGCGTTCACGGCCCAGTACACGAAGCTGGCGCCGCTCGTCGAACTGTCGCGGCAGGTGATCGGCGAGATCGAGCAGCGTCTGGAACTGGATTTCGAGCAGCGGCGCGGCGTCCTGCACGTGTTCCGCCAGCCGCGCGAGCTGGAAGACGCGCACGCCGCCATCGAACTGCTCAAGCGCTTCCAGGTGCCGCATCGGGTGCTGACGCCGGAAGAATGCGTCGCCATCGAGCCTTCCGTGCCGGATGACCCCGCTTTCGCCGGCGGCGTGCTGCTGCCCGAGGAGCGCACCGCGAACTGCCCGCTCTTTACCAAGCAACTGAAGCAGTTCCTCGAAGAACAAGGCGTGCAATTCCGCATGCAGCAGACCGTCGCGGCGCTGCGCCTCGACGGCGCGCGCGCGGCAGTCGAACTGGCTTCTTCAGGCGAAGGCAGGAAGCGCGCGCATGATGCCGATGCACTCACCGCCGATGCGCTGGTCGTCGCGGCCGGAACCGGCACGCCCGCGCTGGTCGGCGCAGGCAAGACGGCCTCCGCGCTCTTTCCGCTGCGCGTGCATACGCTCACCGCGCCGGTCGCGTACGAAGAGCGCGCGCCGCATCTGAGCGTCGTCGATTCGGTCAAGCGCATCACGATGACGCGTATTCACCAGCGGTTGCGCGTCGGCGGCGCGGGTGTGCTGCAGAGCGCCGCCAAGGCCGACAAGCCGCTGGACGCCGCGCTCTCGCGCCGCGCGCTCGATCTGCTGGGCCAGGGCACCCACGACTGGATTCCCGGCGCGGCACGGGTGTCCGCCGCGCGCGCCTGGGACGGCCTGCGCCTCCTGAGCGCCGATGGCCTGCCGGTCGCCGGCGCGACGCGCCATCCGCGGCTGTTCGTCAACGCGGCGCACGGGCCGGCGGGCTGGGGCCTGGCGTGCGGCTCTGCTAAAGTGATCGCAGATCTCGTCTCCGGCGTCACGCCCGATCTCCCCGCCGACACGCTCGCCGCGCTGAGTCTCGAACGCTTCTAGTTCGCGCGGCGCTCACCGCGCACCTCGCGTGCGCGCGCCGGGCACGATTGCTGCAACGGCGTCGGGTTTCCGACCGCTCCGATACCCGGAGCGCCCTTCCCTGCGCCGCCATGACCGTTCCCCGTTCTCCCTGGTTCACGCCGAAAGACGAACCGCTCCCGCTCCTCACGCTGAACGAACTGCGCGCGCTCGAAGCACGCGGCGCGGCCGGGCTGCCGCCGCACACGCTGATGGCGCGCGCGGGCGCGGCTGCCGCGCAATGGCTGGAAGAGGCCCTGTCGCACGATGCCGCGAGCCGCGCGCAGCCTGTGTGGCTCGTCGCCGGGCCGGGCAACAACGGCGGCGACGCGCTCGTGATGGCCGAAAGGCTGCATCGCGCGGGAATTGCCGTGCAGGTGTGCATGCCCGTCGAGGTCAAGCCCGACGATGCGCGCTGGGCGCTCGCGTCCGCGCGCGCGGCCGGCGTGCCTATCGATACCGCGCCGCCCGCTTCGTTCGACGGCTTCGGCTGGCTGGTCGACGGCATGTTCGGCATCGGGCTCACGCGGCCGCTGGAAGGCGTGTTCGCGGACCTCGCCGCGCGCCTCACGCGCCGCGCGCGCAGCGCCGGCCGCGTGCTGGCGCTCGACGTCCCGAGCGGCCTCGACAGCGACACCGGCACGCCGGTGCGCGGCGGCGACGCCGTGCGCGCCACCGACACGCTCACCTTCATCGGCGCGAAGCCGGGACATTTCACGTCGCAGGGACGCGATCTCACGGGCCGGCTGTTCGTCGCCACGCTGGAACTGGAGGCGAGCGCGGCGCCGTCGCTCGTGCTGAACGCGCCCGCGCTGTTCGGCGCCGCCCTGCCGCCGCGCGACAACGCGACCAACAAGGGCACCTTCGGCTCGCTGGCGGTGATCGGCGGCGACACCGGCATGTGCGGCGCGCCCGTGCTGGCGGCGCGCATGGCGCTCTACGGCGGCGCCGGCAAGGTGAACATCGCCTTTCTCGGCGACGGCTTTCCGCCCTATGACCCGCCTCATCCGGAACTGATGCTGCATCACGTCGAAGGCTTTGCGCTCGACAAGATGGATGCGCTCGCGATCGGCTGCGGCATGGGCACGAGCGCGCGCGCCCGCAAGGTGCTCGAGGACGTCCTGAAGCTCGACGTCCAGAAGCTGCTCGACGCCGATGCGCTCAATCTCGTCGCCCACGACGAGCCGCTGGCGGCCGCCGTCGCGGCACGCGGCGCGCAGGGCGATCCGTGCGTGCTGACGCCGCATCCGCTCGAAGCGGCGCGCTTGTTGCAAAGCGATGCCCAAGCCATCCAGGCCGACCGCATCGCGGCGGCGCGGCAGTTGTCGGCGCGTTATGGCGCCGTCGCCGTGCTGAAAGGCTCGGGCACCGTGATCGCGGCGCCGGACGGCCGGGTTGCCGTGAACCCGACCGGCAATGCCGGGCTGGCTACGGGCGGCACCGGCGACGTGCTCGGCGGTTTGATCGGAGCATTGCTCGCACAGAAGCTGCCGGCTTATGAAGCCGCGCTCGCCGGCGTCTACCTGCACGGCCAGGCCGCGCAGACGCTCACGGACGAAGGCATCGGCCCGGCCGGCCTGACCGCGGGCGAGCTTGCACCGGCGGTGCGCGCGCTGCTCAACCGGCGCTTCTACGCGGCGCGCGAAGATCACCCCTGAAGGCGGGCGCCTGCGACACGTTGCAAGCAGCCGTTCATGCATCGTCGCTATACTCTTTTCGATTCGGGCATCCGCGGCATCCGTCACCGCGTTCACGACACACGCTGACCCAGGCCGCGCAGGCATTGCACGAACGTTTTCCTCTGTCACCCTCAGACTAACGGACCGCTCATGACCCAAACCTCGACGCTCAATTCGCTTCCTGCCTGGTCGGCGCTCCAGTCGCACTACGACTCCATTTCCGGCGAGCGCCTGCGCGACTGGTTCGCGCCGCAAAACGACAGCGCGCCCACGCGCGCCGAACGTCTGACGTTCGAAGGCGGCGGGCTCACCATTGACTTTTCCAAGAACCGCGTCACCGACGCCACGCTCAAGCTGCTGATCCAGCTCGCCGAGGAAGCCGGCGTGACGAAGAAGCGCGACGCGATGTTCAACGGCGACATCGTCAATGTCACCGAGCATCGCGCGGTCTTGCACACCGCGTTGCGCGCCCAGTCGCCGGATGCGCCCTTCCATGCGCAAGTGGAGGCCGAGAAGGCCAAGATGGCCGCCTTCGCCACCCAGGTCCGCGATGGCGCGTGGACCGGCTACACCGGCAAGCGCATCCGCCATGTGGTGAACATCGGCATCGGCGGCTCGGATCTCGGGCCGAAGATGGTCGTCCACGCGCTGCATCATCTCAGCTCGAAGGAGCTCGACACGCACTTCGTGTCCAACGTCGACGGCGCCGACATCTACAACGTGCTGCAACAGATCGACGCGGAGGAAACGCTCGCGATCATCGTCTCGAAGACCTTCACGACGCTCGAGACGATGACCAACGCCCACTCGATGCGCGACTGGTTCCTCAAGTCCGGCTGCCCGGAAGACCAGCTATCGAAACATTTTGTCGGCGTGTCGGCGAATCCGGCCGAAGTGGTCAAGTTCGGCATCGCGAAAGAGAACGTCTTCGAGATGTGGGACTGGGTGGGCGGGCGCTATTCGCTGTGGTCGGCGGTCGGCCTCTCGATCATGATCTCGGTCGGCCCGGACAACTTCGACGCGCTGCTGCAAGGCGCGGACACGATGGACCAGCATTTCCGCACCGCGCCGCTCAACGTGAACCTGCCGGTGCTGATGGGCATGATCGGCATCTGGTATCGCAACTTCTTCGGCTCGCAGAGCGATCTGATCGCGCCGTATTCGGAAGCGCTGCACTTCCTGCCTTCGTATCTGCAACAGCTGGAGATGGAGAGCAACGGCAAGTCGGCGCGTCTCGACGGCACGATGGTCGATTACCCCACTGCCGCCGTGATCTGGGGCGAGCCGGGCACGAACGGCCAGCACGCGTTCTTCCAGATGCTGCACCAGGGCCCGACGATCATCCCGATCGACTTCATCGCGGTGCTGACGCCGGAGCATCCGCTCGTCGATCATCATGCGAAGCTGCTGGCGAACTGTTTCGCGCAGAGCGAAGCGCTGATGCTCGGCCGTACGCTGGAGGAAGCGAAGAAAGTGGCCGGTCCGGGCAAGGAAGAACTGGCGACGCACCTGAGCTTCCCCGGCAACCGTCCGACCACCACCATCATGCTCGACCCGCTGACGCCGCAGACGCTCGGCGCGCTGATCGCGCTGTATGAACACAAGGTGCTGGTGCAAGGCGCCGTGTGGAACATCAACTCGTTCGATCAGTGGGGCGTGGAGCTCGGCAAGATTCTCGGCAAGGTGGTCGAGGCCGACATCACCGCGGCGAGTGCCGATCCGGCGAAGCACGATTCGTCGACGTCGGCGCTGATCGCGCGGGCGCGCAAGGCCTTGAAGCGCTGAGGCTGTTTCGTTGCAATGGAGCCCGCGCGCCTTACGCGTTGCGGGCTTTTTTTATACTCCTGACCCGTTGACGATGCGTCCGGCTTCGATCGTCACGGTCGCGTCGCAGCGCTCGGCGAGTTCCGCGTCATGCGTGACCAGCACGAGCGTCGCGCCATTGCGGCGGTTCATCTCGAACATCAGGTCGATGATCGCATAGCCGGTGGCGGCGTCGAGGCTGCCGGTGGGTTCGTCGGCGAACAGCACGGCGGGATGCGTGACGAACGCCCGCGCCAGCGCGACGCGTTGTTGTTCGCCGCCGGACAGCAGTTTCGGATAATGTCCCATGCGTTGCGCGAGCCCGACCTGATCGAGCAATGCGCGGGCGCGTGCGGCGATCTCATGGTGCGGCATCTCGGCGCGCAGTTCGAGCGGCAGCATCACGTTCTCGAGCGCGGTCAGATGCGGCATCAACTGGAATGACTGGAACACGAAGCCCACGGCCCCGCTGCGCAGTGCGGCGCGCTGGTCTTCATCGAGCGTGGAGAGCTCCTTGCCGAGCAGGCGAACCGAGCCCTCCGTCGCGCTGTCCAATCCCGCGAGCAGGCCGAGCAGCGTCGACTTGCCCGATCCCGACGCACCGACGATCGCCACGCTGCTGCCCTGCGCGATCGAGAGGTTGATCTGATCCAGGATGGTCAGTTCGCCTGTTGCGTCCTTCACCCGCTTGTTCAATCCCCGAACTTCGATGACCGGCTCGATATTGTTTTGCATGGACACCTTGAAGAAAAACTTGCGCGGTACGCTTCCCGTGCTGGGCCTGATGATGGCGGTCTGCGTCACGGCGCACGCCGCGGATGCCCAGGCGGCGCCTCAACCCGTGCCTCCCGCGCAGACACCGACCAGGCCCGCGATCGTCGTGCTGGGCGACAGCCTCTCCGCGGAATACGGCCTGCCGCGTGATACCGGCTGGGTCAATCTGCTGCGCGGCAAGCTCGCGCAAGAGCGTCTCGATTATAGCGTCGCGAATTCGAGCATCAGCGGCGACACCACGAGCGGCGGGCGCGCGCGGCTCACCGCCGTGCTCGCGCGGCTCAAGCCTGCCGTGGTGATTGTCGAACTGGGTGGCAACGATGCACTGCGCGGCGTGCCGCTCACGACGACCGAGGCGAATCTGCGCGGTATCGTCGATGCATCGCAGGCCGCGCATGCGAAGGTTTTACTCATCGGCATGTACGTTCCACCCAATTACGGCCCCGACTACACGCAAAAGTTCCACGCGGTCTACGAGCGCATCGCGAAGGAGAAGAAGGTGCCGCTCGTGCCTTTCCTGCTGGCGGGCATCGCCGAAACGCCCTCGATGTTCCAGGCCGATCAGATCCATCCGACCGTGCAGGCCCAGCCTTTGCTATTGAACAACGTCTGGCCAACCTTGAAACCCTTGCTGGGCGCGGGCGCGTCGCATTAGGCGATACGCCGGCCGCACGGCTTGATCACATTGACGCGGAACCCGGCCACGATTCAGTCATCTGAAACTTTCGCGTAACTCTTATAACCCCGCTCGTACTGAGAGAGCGATCCGACAAGGAGGTCACGTGAAATTTATCCCTCTTCTCGCCCTGACCGTTGCAATCTCGGCCTGTGCCGCTCAACCGCCTGCCGGCGTGCAGCAAGTCGGCACGAGTCAGAAGGCGCCGAAGGCCGTGGCGCAATGCGTCGCCCAGAAGTGGGCCGACAAGTCGCAGCAGCAAGTCGTGTCGCAGGACACGCTGGCGAACGACCAGGCCGTCGATGTCTACGTTCCCGGCCAGCAGCCGCCGAACGGCGCCGCAGCCGTGGTGCGTCCGGCCTATACCGGTTCGGGCTCGTGGGTGGGCTTCCGCGCTTCGGGCGCGGCCGGCAGCGAGGCCAGCGGCGACGTCCAGGCTTGCCTGTAAGGTCGCGTCGAGGTCCTGCGCCCGCGTGCTTGCAGCGCGCCGGGCGTGAATGAAAAAAAGCCCCGCTACTCTTCGGATAGCGGGGCTTTTTGCATCATGCGATCAGCGGATCAGTTCGACGGATCCTGCGCCGTTGCGTGGCTCAGCTTGATCTTCGAACGCGCCTTCAGTGCATCCGTATAGGCTTCCATTTCCGCCTGCGCGTAGACCTGCGCGATCTGTTGCTGCGCGCCGGCCAGGCGGTCCGCCGCGACCGCTGCGGGCTTCTCGACCGAGTTCACGCGGTAGATGGCATAGCCGTCCGCACCGAGGTCGACGCCCACGTAAGCCGGCAGTTTCGCTGCATCTGCCTTGAAGATCGCGCTGAGCGCCGCGGGCGGCAGCCCCTGCGCATCGTTGCGCGAGACAGTGATCGGCGACGTGAAGCCGTCAGTCGACTTCGACTTCTGCAGATCGGCAAGCTTCGTCTCGCCTTCCTTCTTCGCCATGGCAGCCGCCATCTCCGCAATGACCTGCTTGCGCACCTGGTCCTTCACGGCGTCGAATGCGGGCACGGCGGACGGCTTGTAGTCGGTCACGCGCGCGGCGATCATCGTGTTGTTGCCGACGTCGATGGCCTGCGTGTTATTGCGCTCCTTCACCGAATCGGGTGCGAACACGGCGGCGAGGAACTTCGCGTTGTTGAGCGGATTGTCCTGCGGCAACTGCGGATTCGGCTTCGGACCCACGGTCGCCGTCTGGATGGACAGCTTGTACTTGTCGGCGGCCGGTTGCAGCGATTTCGACTTCTCGTAGACCAGGTCCGTGAAGCCTTGCGAGTCGTCGGCGAAACCCTTCGCGCCCTGTTGCGCCGCATAGTCCTTGGCGAGCGCGTCCTTCACTTCGTCGAAGGGCTTCGTGACGGCGGGCTTTACGTCGGTGGCCTGGATGATGTGATAGCCGAAGTCCGACTCGACGATGTTGCTCACCTCGCCCTTCTTCAGGCTGAACGCGGCGTCGTCGAAGTCCTTGCCGCCCGCGATCTGGCCGCGCGCGAAGTAACCGAGATCGCCGCCCTTGTTCGCCGAGCCCGGATCTTCCGAATTCTTCTGCGCGATCTGCGCGAACTGGTCCGGATGCGCCTTCACCTGCGCGAGCAGCGCTTCGGCCTTCTGCTTGGCCTTGGCCTTGTCGGCGGCGCTGGCGTCCTTCGGCGCGTTGATCAGGATGTGGCTCGCCCGCACCTGCGCTTCCGTGCGGTAGCGCTGAATGTTGTCGTCGTAGTACTTCTTGAGGTCCGCGTCGCTCGGCTTCGAGGCCGCCGCGAGCGCGCCCGGCGACAGCACCAGATACTGGATCGTGGCCGTCTCGGGCGAGGCGAAGGCGTTGCGATGCGCGTCGTAGTAAGCGGTGAGCTGAGCGTCGGTCGGCTGGATCTTCGCCGTGTAGTCGGCAGTGCGCAGCGACATGCCCTGCACCGCGCGCTTCTGCTCGGCGAGTTCAGTGAGGCTTTGCGCGAACGACTTCGACGTGAACGACGTCGATTGAATGCTGCCCGGAATCTGCTCGGTGGCGATGCTGTAGCGCATGCGCTCGTCGTATTGCGCGGGCGTCATGCCCTGCATGGCGAGCAACTGCTTGTAGCGCTCGACGTCGATGGTGCCGTCCGGCTTGCGCAGCGACGAGATCACCGGGTCGGCGAGCAGTGCGCGGCGCACGGCGTCATCGGAGGCGGTCAGATGCAGGCGCTGGGTTTCGTCGGCGAGTGCGCGCTGCTGCACGAGACTGTCGACCATCGCGGCGCGGGCTTCGGGCGTGTCGAACATCTTGGCGTCGAACTGTGCACCGAGCATCGAACGGGCGCGGTCCACTTGCTGGCGGAAGGCGTTATCGAATTCGGGACGGGTGATCTTGTGGCCATTGACACTGGCGACCCAGGCGCTTTCGTCGAAGAAGTTGCTGAAACCCTGGATACCCACGATACCCAGACCGGGCACCACGATCAGGATCAGCAGGGCCATCATCAGGCGCTGGTGATTTCGGAAGAAGTCGAGCATGTAGCGCTGCGTTGTCGGAACAAAACGCTCGATATTACAACAGTGGCCGGGGAAAAGGCGAAAGGTGACGGGGAATTGGCCGCGCGAGGCAGGCGGGCCTTGGTCATGGCGTTCGCGCATGCACGTGAAACGACCAATGAATCAGTGAGTTGAAGGTCTCTGTGACACACTTGCCGGCAGTGTTTCGGCGAAGCGTTGAGGACTAGAAAGGCACCGCATCAGAAGGCATAAAACAAAAGTCCCGCAGGCCGTGAAGCGTGCGGGACTTTCGTTTGAATCTGGCGGAGCGGACGGGACTCGAACCCGCGACCCCCGGCGTGACAGGCCGGTATTCTAACCAACTGAACTACCGCTCCAGATAGTACGTGCAGCAAGTTGAGCGTGATGTCATGTAGACCTGGTGGGTGCTGAGAGGCTCGAACTCCCGACCTACGCCTTGTAAGGGCGCCGCTCTACCAACTGAGCTAAGCACCCGGCCGATGACTTTCAACTTGCACGCTGCTGTTTCAGTGCCCCGGTATGCGAGACGCCGTATCCAGCGAGTCCGCTAGTTTAGCGCATCCTTCAGAGCTTTGCCAGGCCGAAATTTCGGCACCTTCGCGGCCTTGATCTTGATCTCGGCGCCCGTGCGCGGATTGCGTCCGGTGCGCGCCGTGCGCTTGCCGACCGCAAACGTGCCGAAGCCCACGAGCGTCACGGTGCCGCCCTTCGAGAGCGTTGCGCGTACACCGCCGATGAGCGCATCCAGCGCGCGGCCGGCGGTGGCTTTGGAGATGTCGGCTTCCTGCGCAATGTGGTCGATCAGTTCCGTCTTGTTCATGATGATCCCCGAATCGTTGATGGCACGTTGTAATGAAAGTTGTAGTCAGCCGGATGGTGTCCGGATGCGGCGCTCATTAGACGCAGCCGAAAGAACGGTGTCAACGAGGGTTGAGCCTGATTCGGCGGGCTTTGCGGGGAATTGGAGGCGTTTGACTAAACGGCGCGGGCAATAAAAAAACCCGCGGGGAAATTTGAACTGACCCCGCAAAGTTGGACAGTTTTAGGCTAGGGCCGTGAGGGCTGAGTTCTGTACATCACAGGACTCAGCCCTTTTAGCTTCAGCTTGATGCG
>NZ_JARUXR010000001.1:1367084-1390982 GCF_031451215.1 Caballeronia sp. LZ034LL | reverse complement strand
AGTCTTTGACGACTGCTTGCTTGAATCGTGCGCTGTGCTTGCTCATGAAAAAACACCCCAAATCGTTGGACTGGTGTCCAACTTTTGGGGTGCAGTTCAAATTCCGCGGGTTTCGAGTCCTGCCTAGAGCAATGCAGCGCCGATCACCTCGCGCCGCACTGCAAGACAGAGGCTTAGTGCTTCACGAACTCGCCTGCTGCCGGCGCATCCTTCTGCTGTTCGGCAGCGACGGGTGCAGCCTTCGTCTCTTCTTCGGGCAGCGCTTCCGGCGTGCGTTCGAGCGCCAGTTCCAGCACGCGGTCGATCCAGCGAACCGGCACGATCTCGATGGCGTTCTTCACGTTGTCGGGGATGTCGGCCAGATCCTTGGTGTTCTCTTCCGGGATCAGCACGAGCTTGATGCCGCCGCGATGCGCTGCCAGCAGCTTCTCCTTCAACCCGCCGATCGGCAGCACTTCGCCGCGCAGCGTGATTTCGCCGGTCATCGCGACATCCGCGCGAACCGGAATACCGGTCAGCACCGACACCAGCGCCGTGGTCATCGCGATACCGGCGGACGGACCGTCCTTCGGCGTCGCGCCTTCGGGCACGTGGATGTGGATGTCCTTCTTCTCGAACGACTCGTCCGTGATGCCGAGACGGCGCGAACGCGAACGCACGACCGAGCGCGCCGCTTCCACCGATTCCTTCATCACGTCGCCGAGCGAACCGGTGCGGATCACGCCGCCCTTGCCGGGCATCACGGCCGCTTCGATCGTCAGCAGATCGCCGCCCACTTCCGTCCACGCAAGACCCGTGACTTGGCCGATCTGGTTTTCCTTCGCGGCCAGACCGAAGTCGTACTTGCGCACGCCGAGGAAGGTATCGAGATTGGAGCCGTCGACCTTCACGGCGCCCTCGGCCTTCTTGAGCAACAGCATCTTCACGACCTTGCGGCAGATCTTCGACACTTCACGCTCGAGCGAACGCACGCCCGCTTCACGCGTGTAGTAGCGGATGATGTCGCGGATAGCCTGTTCCGTGACTTCGATCTCGCCTTCCTTCAGGCCGTTGTTGCGCTTCTGCTTCGGCAGCAGGTAACGCTGCGCGATGCTGACCTTCTCGTCTTCCGTGTAACCCGACAGACGGATGACTTCCATCCGGTCGAGCAGCGGCGGCGGGATGTTCAGCGAGTTCGACGTGGCGACGAACATCACGTCGGACAGGTCGAAGTCCACTTCGATGTAGTGGTCCGCGAACGTGTGGTTCTGTTCCGGGTCGAGCACTTCGAGCAGCGCGGAGGCCGGATCGCCGCGGAAATCCATGCCCATCTTGTCGACTTCGTCGAGCAGGAAGAGCGGATTGCGCACGCCGACCTTGGTCAGGCTCTGCAGGATCTTGCCGGGCATCGAACCGATGTACGTACGGCGGTGACCGCGAATCTCGGATTCGTCATGCACGCCGCCCAGCGCCATGCGCACGAACTTGCGGTTCGTGGCGCGGGCAATGGACTGCCCGAGCGAGGTCTTGCCGACGCCCGGAGGCCCGACGAGGCACAGGATGGGCGCCTTGACCTTCTCGACGCGTTGCTGGACCGCGAGATATTCGAGAATGCGTTCCTTGACCTTTTCGAGGCCGAAGTGATCTTCGTCGAGCACGCGCTCGGCGTTGGTCAGGTCGTTGTTGACCTTGCTCTTCTTGCGCCACGGCAGGCCGATCAGCGTGTCGATGTAGTTACGCACGACGGTCGCTTCCGCGGACATCGGCGACATCAGCTTGAGCTTCTTCAGCTCGGCGTCGGCCTTCTTCTTGGCTTCCTTCGGCATGCGCGCGGCGGTGATGCGCTTCTCGAGTTCTTCGAGATCCGCGCCCTCTTCGCCTTCGCCCAATTCCTTCTGGATGGCCTTGACCTGCTCGTTCAGGTAGTACTCGCGCTGGCTCTTTTCCATCTGGCGCTTGACGCGGCCACGGATGCGCTTTTCGACCTGGAGGATGTCGATTTCGGCTTCGAGTTGCGCGAGCAGATGCTCGAGGCGCTCGATGACCGGGAACATCTCGAGGATGTGCTGCTTCTGGTCGAGCTTGAGCGGCAGATGCGCGGCGATGGTGTCCGCCAGACGACCCGCTTCGTCGATGCCCGACAGCGACGTCAGGATCTCCGGCGGAATCTTCTTGTTGAGCTTCACGTATTGATCGAACTGCGACACGATCGCGCGGCGCAGCGCTTCGGTTTCGGCGCTGTCGGCGTGGTCGGGTTCGAGCGGCATCACGTCGCAGGAAAACTGCGTTTCCTGTTCTTCGATCGTGAGCGTCTTCGCGCGCTGCAGGCCTTCGACGAGCACTTTCACGGTGCCGTCAGGCAGCTTCAGCATTTGCAGGATGTTGGCGATACATCCCACTTCGTACATGTCTTTTTCGGTCGGCTCGTCCTTCGCCGCCGTCTTCTGGGCGACCAGCATGATGTGCTTGCCGCCTTCCATCGCGGCTTCGAGGGCCTTGATCGACTTGGGTCGCCCGACGAAGAGCGGAATCACCATATGCGGGAAAACGACTACGTCGCGCAGCGGGAGCAGCGGCAGCGTAATGCGTTCCTGCGGGAGGAGTTGGGTTCCTGACATTTCATTTCCCCATGAGTGGAATCAGTTCAGTCGTAAGTAAGGCCGTTCAGAGCTATTGCAAGCCTTTATCGGAAGGGAAAAGTCGGTAGTCAAAGATCGCGTCAGTCACGTCCACACAATAAACCGAAAAAAATAAAAGGCCGTTCACGTTGCCATGAACGGCCTCTCGCCGAGCCACAGCCTGCTTCAGTTGGAACCCGCCACCTTGGGCGCATCTTCATAGATGAGCAGGGGCTTGCCGTCGCCGTCGATGGTGTTGTCGTCGAGGATCACCTTCGAGACGCCCTTCATGGTCGGCAGTTCGTACATCACGTCGAGCAACGCTTGTTCCAGAATGGAACGCAGCCCGCGCGCGCCCGTCTTGCGACGGATGGCCTTCTGCGCGATGGCCTGCAGCGCAGCCGGACGAATCTCCAGCTCCACGCGTTCCATGGCGAACAGCTTGTGATATTGCTTCACGAGCGCATTCTTCGGCTCGATCAGGATCTTCACGAGCGCGGCTTCGTCGAGCTTGCCGAGCGTGGCGACCACCGGCAGGCGGCCGATCAGCTCGGGAATCAGACCGAACTTGATCAGATCCTCGGGTTCCACGTCACGCAGCACTTCGCCCGCGTCGCGGTCCTGCTTGCTCTTCACGCTGGCTGCGAAACCGATGCCGGTCTTCTCGGTGCGGTCGGTGATGACCTTTTCGAGGCCGTCGAACGCGCCACCGCAGATGAACAGGATATTGGTCGTGTCGACCTGGATGAAGTCCTGGTTCGGATGCTTGCGTCCGCCTTGCGGGGGCACCGACGCCATCGTGCCTTCGACCAGCTTGAGCAGCGCCTGCTGGACGCCCTCGCCCGACACGTCGCGCGTGATGGACGGGTTGTCCGACTTGCGGCTGATCTTGTCGATTTCGTCGATATAGACGATGCCGCGCTGCGCCTTGTCGACTTCGTAGTTGCAGTTTTGCAGCAGCTTCTGAATGATGTTCTCGACGTCCTCGCCGACATAGCCGGCTTCGGTCAGCGTCGTGGCATCCGCGATGACGAACGGCACGTTCAGCATCCGCGCCAGCGTCTGCGCGAGCAGCGTCTTGCCGGAGCCGGTCGGCCCGATCAGCAGGATGTTGCTCTTGGACAGCTCGATGTCGTCTTTCTTGTCGAGATGCTTGAGCCGCTTGTAGTGGTTGTACACCGCGACCGCGAGAATCTTCTTCGCGCGTTCCTGGCCAATCACGTACTGGTTGAGGATGTCGCTGATTTCCTGCGGGCTCGGCAGGTCGGACTTGGTCAGTCCGGCCTCTTCTGCCGCACCGGCCGCTTCGTCGCGAATGATCTCGTTGCAGAGGTCGATACATTCATCGCAGATGAACACCGACGGGCCCGCGATGAGCTTCTTCACCTCATGCTGGCTCTTTCCGCAGAACGAGCAATAGAGCAGCTTTTCGCTACTGGAACCTTTCTTGTCCGCCATAAATGTGTACGCCTCCGGACACGCTTGTTACATGATACGCCCTTCGATCCGGCCACGCAGATTCGCACCCGCGTGGCCCGGTTGAAGCGCTGTGTGGCGCGGCGCCGCTTCGTGCGCCTTCAAGTCCGATCAGGGACGCTTGTGCAGCACCTGGTCGACGAGGCCATAGGCCTGCGCGTCGTCGCCCGACATGAAGTTGTCGCGGTCGGTGTCGCGCGCAATGCGTTCGACCGGCTGGCCGGTGTGATGCGACAGCAGCTGGTTCAGGCGTTCCTTCAAATACAGGATTTCGCGCGCCTGGATCTCGATGTCCGATGCCTGGCCGCGTGCGCCGCCGAGCGGCTGGTGAATCATCACGCGGGCATTCGGCAGCGCGACGCGCTTGCCCTTCGCGCCGGCTGCCAGCAGGAACGCGCCCATGCTCGCGGCGAGACCCATGCACAGCGTGGAGACGTCGGGCTTCACGAACTGCATGGTGTCGTAGATCGCCATGCCGGCCGATACCGAGCCACCCGGGCTGTTGATGTACAGGCTGATGTCCTTGTCGGGATTCTCGCTTTCGAGGAACAGCAGCTGCGCCACGACGAGATTCGCCGACTGGTCGTTCACTTCTCCGACCAGAAACACCACGCGCTCCTTGAGGAGACGCGAATAAATGTCATAGGCACGCTCGCCGCGGCCGCTCGTTTCAACGACCATCGGAACGAGGCCGAGCGCCTGGGCTTCGAAATCCCGCGGAGCGTGGGATGCCAGCGTGTCGAGCAATTCAGCGCGAAAGGTCATGCAATTTCCTTGTTCGGAATAGGGATACTGGACGACAAAGGAACATCACTAGAACGGCTTGGAAACGCCCAAACTTTAATGCAAAAAAGGCGTGAGAGCCGTGAACCCACGACTCGCACGCCCCTTGCCCCCGCGCGTCAGGCTTGCGCCGTTGCGCTGGCCAGTTCCTCGAAGCTGACTTCCTTGTCGGTCACCTTGGCCTTGCCGAGGACGAAGTCGACGACGTTGCTCTCAACGACGAACGCTTCCATTTCGGCGAGGCGCTGCTGGTTCGAATAATACCAGCGGACGACTTCCTTCGGGTCTTCGTAGCTTTTGGCGAATTCGTCCACTTCAGCGCGGATCTGCTCGGGCTTCGCCTGCAGTTCGTTGGCCTTCACCAGTTCGGCCAGCACCAAGCCCAGCTTGACGCGGCGCTCGGCCTGCTCGGCGAACATTTCGGCCGGGATCGGCGCGTCCGCGGCGTTCGGCACGCCACGTTGCTGCAGGTCCTGACGGGCCATTTCGACCAGACGCTGCTGATCCTGCTCGATCAGCGCCTTCGGCACGTCGAGTTCGGAAATCTTGAGCAGTGCGTCCATGACCTGGTTCTTCACGATCTGCTGCGTGCGGCGCTTGGCTTCGCGCTCCAGGTTGTCCTTGATCTCGCCGCGCATCTTCGTAAGGTCGCCGTCTTCGATACCCAGCGACTTCGCGAAATCCGCGTTGATTTCCGGCAGATGCGGCCATTCGATCTTCTTGATCGTGACCGTGAATTGCGCCGTCTTGCCCGCCACGTCCTTGCCGTGGTAGTCCTCGGGGAACTTGAGGTCGAAGTCCTTCGACTCGCCGACCTTCAGCCCCGTGGCAGCCTGTTCGAACTCCGGCAGCATGCGGCCTTCGCCCAGCACGAACGCGAAGTCCTGTGCGCTGCCGCCTTCGAATGCGACGCCGTCGAGCTTGCCGACGAAGTCCAGCGTCACGCGGTCGCCTTCCTTGGCGGCCGTGTCGCCGCCGCCGTCGCCGTGCTCGCCGGCTTCGCCGCGTGCGTGGAAGTGCACGCGCTGCTTGCGCAGGATGTCCAGCGTACGGTCCACTTCGGCTTCGGAAATGGTGGTGACCGTGCGTTCGATTTCAGCGTCGGCGACGTCGCCCAGCTTCACGTCCGGATAGACCTCGAAGGTGGCGTCGAACGCGTAGGCGTCGGCGGCGTCTTCGACCTTCGGCGCGAAGCTCGGCTGGCCCGCGACGCGCAGGTTTTCCGCGCGGGTGACGTCGAAGAATTCCTTGCCGACCTTGTCGCTCAGCACTTCAGCTTCCACCTGGCCGGCGTACTGCTGGGTCACCATCTTGAGCGGCACCTTGCCCGGGCGGAAACCCGGCATGCGCACGTTCTTGGCCAACTGGCGGATTCGCGAATCCACTTCCTTCTGCACTGTCTCTTTCGGCAGGGAAATCGTCACGCGGCGTTCGAGCTTGCCGAGGTTCTCAACTACGTTAGCCATGGCTGAAATCGTCCTAAAGTGAATCGTCAATTCGGTGTTCGGTTCTTCCGCGGTTCTAAAGGCGCGGGTCCGGATGCGGGCTCTGGCCGGATCTGTTCCCAGAATCCGGCTGCTGCCGCCGGCCGGGATCGGTGACCGGCACCGCGGCGCGCATTGCAGCGCATTGAATGCGTCGCGCGCGTCTCGCGGAGTGCCGGGCCGTCGCCCGACACGGTGTCAGCCAACAGAGCCCAGTAGTTTAACAAACAAATCAGACCGCTCTGTCCGACGAATCCGCACAGCGCCCGTGACGGCCTGCGCGGCTCGAAAAACGCCTCGTTTGCGCCTGAATTCGGCGTAATTCCGCGTTTTCCCGGCTGCGCCGCGCGCGCAGAATCTCCGTTATCCGCGCGCGGCTATTTTGCGCGGCGCGCCACGCTGATAAGCTTGCCTGCGCACGATTCACGCGATCAATCGGCACCTTGCGCAATCCATGACCAATATGCATGAGGCGCATGCAATAAATGAATGGCCGATGGCGCCGCGCACGTGCGTTCGTTCACTTCCAAACCAGAACATTCGAGACACCATGTCCAACGTCATGTCCGCTCCAGTCGTCGTCATCGCTCCCGATTCGTTCAAGGGCTCGCTTTCCGCGGAAGGCGTCGCGGAAGCGATCGCCGAGGGCATCCGGCGCGTGCGGCCGGACGCCGAGATCCGCATCCGTCCGATGGCCGACGGCGGCGAAGGCACGCTCGACGCCATGCTGGCCGCCGGCGGCGAGCGCCGCCTGCTCAACGTGCGCGGCGCGGCCGCGGCACGGCGCGACGCCGCGACCGGTCTGCTCGCCGACGGCGGCGCGATCATCGAGACGGCCGAAGTGGTCGGCATCACCGATCCGGACGGCATGGCGGTGCCGGTCACCGAGCGCAGCACGCTCGGCATGGGCGAGGCGATCCGCGCGCTGCTCGATTCGGGCGCCAGCACCTTCTACGTCGCGCTGGGCGGCAGCAGCACCAACGACGGCGGCGCGGGCTTGCTCGTCGGCCTCGGGCTCAGGTTGTTCGATGCCGGCGGCAACGAACTCGAGCCGGTGCCCTCCGCGCTGGCGAAGATCGCGCGCATCGATGCGTCGGGGCTCGATCCGCGCGTGAAGGAGGCGCAGTTCATCGGTATGTCGGACGTGGACAATCCGCTCACCGGCGAGCATGGCGCCACCGCGATCTTCGGTCCGCAGAAAGGCGTGACGCCGGAACAGATCGCCCCGGTCGATGCCGCGCTCGGTCATTTCGCGGATCTGCTGGAACCGGCGCTGGGCGTCGCGAAGCGCGACGCGCCCGGTGCGGGCGCCGCGGGCGGGCTCGGTTTCGCGCTGCACATGCTGGGCGCGCGCTTCGAAACGGGCGCGGAAGTGGTGGCGCGCGAGATCGGACTCGATGACGCCCTCGCCGGCGCGAACTGGCTCATCACCGGCGAAGGCCGTTCGGACGTGCAGACTTTGCACGGCAAGGCGCCGTTCATCGCCTGCAAGCACGCGCGGGCGGCGGGCGTGCCGGCCTCGCTGCTGTCGGGCGCGGTGGATTCGGCGGCGCTGCCGCGTCTGTCGGAGTTCTTCGACGGCTGCTTCTCGCCCGCGCCCGGCCCGATCACGCTCGACACCGCCATCCGCGACGCCGCGCGGCTGCTCGCCAACGAGGCCGAGCAACTCACGCGGCTGAAGTTCGGTTCGCGCTAATTAGCATCAAGCCTCACGCGGCCGCGCGCTTTGCGCCAAACGCAATCCGGTCGACGCACCACACCGCGAGCATCGTCGCGCCCATCAGCGGGAAGATCATGCCGAGCAGCGTCAGGCCGCCGCGCCAGGCGCGCATCGGCGGACGTCGCGCCGGACGCGCCGGTGCGCCGATGGTCCGCGCCGGCCGGCGCTTCAGCCACATGACGAAACCGGTCAGCGCCAGCGCGGCGAGTCCGAGCGAAATCGCCGAGCAGACGATCTGGTTCGCGAGGCCGAAGTAACGTCCCATGTGCAGCGACGTGCCATACGAGATCCACTGCGCGACGCGGCCATAGTTCGCGTACGAGATGTCGGCCAGCACGCGGTCGCTGTACTGGTCGATGTGCAGCGTGCGTTCGTCGCGCGGATCGGCGGGGAACGACGACACCGTATAGACGCCGCCCGGTGTGTTCGGCAGCGCGATGCCATAGTCGTCGGCGACACCGTTGCGCGCCGCGAGCGCTACCACCTGATCCAGCGACAGCCGCGCCGCCGCGACCGGCGCAGCCATGCCGTCCGGCACGGCCGTCGCGCCGACGGCCCACGGCGTCTGCTTGAGCGGCAAGTCGGCCATGGTCATCGGCATGGCGTGTTCGGCATGTCCAGAATGTACGGCGTGAGCATCGGCCTCCTGCGCGCCTGCGGCAGGCACGCTCGAATGCACGTGCGCTTCGCCCCAGGCGCCTTTCGGATAACCCAGCGAAGCGGACGTGGCGAGCGCCTTGAACTCGCGCCCCCACGATCCCGACCACGGCAGTCCCGACAGCACGAAGAACAGCGCACCCGCCGCGAGCCAGACGCCGCCGACCGCATGCAGGTCGCGCCACCACGCGCGGCCTCGCAATGACAGGCGCGGCAGCCAGACCCCGCCGTTGCGGACATTCGTGCGATCCGGCCACCACAGCGCGACGCCCGTGCCGATCATCACGAGCGTCCAGCAGCCGGCGAGTTCCATCAGCAGTTCGCCGGTCTTGCCGAGCATCAGTCCGCGATGCAGGTCGCGCACCTGTTTCATCAGCCGATGCTCGACCGACAGCGTGCCGAGCACCACGCCGTCATAAGGATTCACATACACGCTCTCGCTTTCGCCCGAAGGAAGGCGAAACGCGAATTCGGCGCTGCGCGTACGGTCGGTTTCGATCTGCGCGAGCGTCGCGACCGCGCCGCGCGGTTCGCTTGCGGCGGCCCTGGCGAGCAGGACATCGCGCGGCAAGGGCGGCACGTGCGGATCCGCGACCACCATCCGGTCGCGATACATAAGCGGTTCGAGTTGCGGCTGGAAACAGTAGATCGTGCCGGTGATGGCGAGCACGAGCAGCAGCGGCATGACGAACAGGCCGGCATAGAAGTGCCAGCGCCAGAGCGTGCGGCGCTGCGCGATGACATCGCTGTGAGCGGGAGGAACGGCGGTGGATGTGTCGGGTGCGAGCATGGCGATTCTCTGAAGAGGTTGTGCGTGTCCGGTCGATGGCATCAGATCCCGATGCGCCCTTCCACATAAAACGTGCGCCCCGCATACGGGTGATACACGTAATAACGTTCGTCGAACAGGTTGTCGACGCCCACGCCCAGTTCGGTGTGTTTCGTCGGCCGATAGGTCAGCTTGGCGTCGACCACGGTGTAGCTGCTGGTGCCGCCGTAGGTGTCCGGATTGACGTCGGTGTTCGTCAGCGAGTTGTATTGCCGTCCGGAATACCGTACCGCGAGCGTGGCCGCGGTATTCCCGGTCGCGCGCCAGGTCGCCGCAAGGTTGGCCCGCCACAGCGGGATGCGATAGAAGTACTTCCCCACCGACGCCGGATTGCCGCTGTTCGCGATGATCTTCGACTGCGTGTACGCGACATTGGCCACGAGATCGAGGCCGCGCACGAGCACGTCCTGGCCTTCATAGGCGAACTCGGCGCCGCGCGAACGCACGCGGTCGATGTTCTGGAAGTTCGTGACATTCGGGATCACGGTCGTGTTGGTCTGGCTGAGGATCGTGTTCTTCACGTCATCCTGGAACAGCGTGAAGCGATAGAGACCGTTGCCGTGCACCCACTCCGCGCTGAGCTCCTTCGAGAGATCGTCTTCGGGCTTGAGATCCGGATTGTTGTTGACGATCGACGTGCCGCTGATCTGCCCCTGGAACAGCTCGCCTGCGGTCGGAAAGCGATACGCGCGTCCCACCGATGCGCGCAGCGTCAGGTCCTGGGTCGCATCGAACGACAACGACGCCTTGGGCGACCAGTGGCCCTCGCTGGCTTCGGCATAGTCGAGCGAGGTCGCGCCGACCGCGCGCGAGCCGTCGTAGGCGCTCCAGTTCTCGTAGCGCACGCCATACGTGAACGCCCAGCGCGGCAGGAAGCGCCACGCGTCCTGGGCGTACACGGCCTGCGTGCGCGTGCGGCCGCCGAACGCATTGGCGAACGACACCCCCGCGCCTTCGCGCCATGCATCCGTGTTCGACGTCACGTTGGCGACGAAATAGTTGTCGTAGTGATAGCCGAACGACAGCGCATGCGCGGCCGGTCCCGAACGTGTGTAGGGTGTCCAGCTGGCGCGCAGATCGAGCGATTTCCATCCGGAGCCGCTGCCGTCGGTGAGCGTGCCCGGGCCGTTGCCGGGCACGCCTGAACTGGCCGTGCGCGCAATGCTCTGCGCGATGTCGAAGTACGACGCGATGGCTTCCGCGTTCCAGCCGGCATCGTGATGCGTGCGCAGCGACGCGCCGTAAAGGTAGTTCTCGCTTGCGCCCATGCTCGGCGCAAAGGTGGCCGCGGGAATGTCGTACGCGTAGCCGCCGATGTTCACGCGGCCGCTGTACACGGGATTGCCCGCGGCGTCGCGCAGGAAGGTCTGCGTGTCGCTGTTGTACTTCTGATGCCAGTAGCCGAGCGTGAAGCCGGCCTGCAACGTGTCCGTCAGGTCGTACGCCAGCTTCACGCGCAACTGGTCCTGGAAGGTGCGCTCGATGCCCTCGCCCGAGGTGCCGAGCACGGCTGTCGGCGTGTTGTACTGGTCGCGATAGAACGTCGCGCCGGTGACGGGCGTGTCGGCAGCCGTGGCGGGCGTCTTCGACTGCGCGAGCGTCGCGAACTGCAAGGGCTGGCCGGTGTTCTCCTGATGATCGGCGCCGATCAGGAACGACAGCCTGCCGATCCGGTCGCCCACGGTCGCGCTCGTGTTCGCGCCGTTGAAATTGCGATCCACGCCGAACAGGCTGAAGTGCTGCGTGAAGCCCTGCACTTTCGCATCGGATTCGAAGCGGGTCGGCATGCGCGTGGTGATGGCCACGGTCGCGCCGATCGAATTGCCCGGATAGAGCGCCGAGTACGGGCCATAGATCACGTCGGTGCGGTCGATGTCGTCCGCGAAGATCATCGACCAGCGCGGCGCGAAGTTCCAGGTGTTGCCGAGGAAGTTGCTGAGCAGCAGGCCGTCGGCATAGACCAGGCCGCGCGCCGTCTGCGCGTTGCTGGTGCCGCGCACTGCGATCGTCGAGTTGAGGTCGCCGATGAAACGCTTGCGCACGGCCAGGTTCGGCGCGTACTTGAGCACGTCTTCAGTCGACGTCACGTTCCAGTACTGGAACTGGTCGGCGGTGACGGTGTTGACGGTCGCGGGCAGGTTCGGGTCCAGCGACGACGCGCGCGGCGCCGATTGTGCGCTGATGCGTACTGGCGCGAGGGCGGTGTCGGTGGTATCGGCGGGATCCGTGGACCCGACTGCCGATGCGGCAGGCGTAGCGGCCGCCGATAGCGCCGCGTGCGCCATCAGCGAAATGGGAAGCCATGCGCGTGAATGCGCGCAGGCACGGCGGCGCGAACACTGCCGCGCGCGCGTGATGAGCGGGAACATCGTGAATTCCTGAAAGGACGGACGAGCGGTCACCCGACCGTTGCGCTCATGCGCGCGACGGGTGTCGGTGGGACCGGACGAAGAACGGGTTCAGGAAAAGACGGGCGGCGCGCGTGGACGCGCGGCGTTGAATGACTTCGAATGAATCGAGGCAGTCTGTGCGCGCGGCGCCATGCGCGCAACGCGCTCGATGCGCGCGGCCTGCGGCGTGATGCCCGGTGTGACCGGCAGATGATGCGCGAGCAGTCCGCAATAGGAACAGGCGTCGAAATGGCCGGCGTCTTCGTGATGGCTTGCAGCATCGTGCGATGGCAGCAACGCCAATGTTGCATGCGCGGCTTCCGCGGAAGGCGAGACGGCGCAGAGCGCGGCGAGCGGATCATCGGCGGCTGCGCGGGCAGCGAGCGTCTGGCTGATGACCGGCGCGACAATAGCGAGCCACATGGCGGCAATGCCGAGCCAGGCGACGAAGCGATTGCGCGCGTTGCGGGTCATGAGGGCGGAGTGGAGGTCAAAGCGAAGGGTCGGACGAGATTGTAGGCAGCGCGCCGGCATGCCGCAATCTCATGATGCACATGGAGAGCATCACGCGCGTAATTGACTCAAGCGGACTCAAGCAGACGCAAGCACTGCGCCGTCGCCGCATTGCCGCAAATTCCCGGACATCGACAGATGAATCGGTTAGAATCTCGGGCTTGGCACGCTGGACCGGTGCCGGACACGGCGGCATCGCCGGGCATCGGGACAGGCCGCAAGGCGTCGCGACACCCGCCGCGCAAGCCGTGACGCGAGGATGGCGAAATTGGTAGACGCACCAGGTTTAGGTCCTGACGCCCGCAAGGGTGTGCGGGTTCGAGTCCCGCTCCTCGCACCACTCGCGGCTCGTCGGGCCTCACGCAGTACACGCGGCCAGAGATCCGTTTCTCTCGCCGCAGACTTGAAACAAACCCGCGCCGGTTCCGCTGACGCGGGTTTTTTCTTGTCAGCTCGGTTTTCATTGGACTCGCGCTGCCTCGCAATCGCGAAGCATCCCGAATCATTCGCTAGACGCTGATATCGCCGAGCTCGACCATCATCACCTCGCCCTTCTCCTGCGAGCGGCCCGCGAAGTCCACGCCGGACTGATTCATCACCCGTCGGATCTCGTCCGGCAACAACTCGCTCGCGCGCGCCGCCGCAATCGGCCGGTCCACGTGTGACAGGAACTGCCGCACGCCCGAGGGCTGCCAGAACACGAAGACGTTGAGCGGATAGGACAGCGTGGCATCGGCCTTGCGATGCGCCGTGATATGCAGGCCCACCGTTGGCGACACATGCATCTGGCGCGGACACACACGGAAATCGAAGCCGAAATCCGTCGCCACGCTCTTGACGAGGAACGGCAGGCATCGGTCGCCGAACTGCTTGTTCTCGGATTTGCTCAGGGCCATGGGCACCTCCCGACTGCATGCGCTGCGCTGGAACGTCGTACTCGGACGGATTGCGGCAGTGTTGCGCCGGGCGTCGGCGGCGTCAGTGGTACGCCGCACATCCGGAACCAGCGGCGTCCACGTGAAAGCGACGGCAAGCAACGACAAGCGGCGGCAAAGCCGTCGCCGGGCGGATAAAATGGGCGCCCATGCGTCGGCGGATAGCGCCCCGCTCACCCTTGCCTCCCCACACATCAAGTTCGTGAATTTCGACGACTACTGCCAGCAGAAAGCCGCACCCGAAGGCTCCGGCACGTACTACGCACTGCGCCGCGCCCCCGCTGCGGTGCAGCCGCTCCTGACCGCCCTGTTCGCGCTGCGCCGCGAGCTGGAGGAAACCGTCAAGGAAACCAGCGATCCGACCATCGGCCGCACCAAGCACGCCTGGTGGCAGAGCGAACTCGGCCGGCTCGACGAAGGCACGCCGACCCATCCCGTCACCCAAGCGCTGCAGGCGCACGCCGGCGACGCCCGGCATGCCGTGCTCGACGAGGCCGGGCGCGCAACGCTGGCGACGGTCGTCGATGGCTTCGGCATGGATCTGGATCAGGCGCGCTATCTCGACTGGCCCGGCTTGCGGCGCTATCTCGACCAGACCGGCGGCGCGTTCGCCACGGTTCTCGCCCGGGTGACCGCGCGCGAGCCGCAGCAGGCCGCCGCGTGGGCCGCTCCGCTCGGCGCGGCGCTGCAGCTGGCCGAACGCGTGCAGAACATCGGCGACGATGCGCGTCATGGCCGCATCTACATTCCGATCGACGAATTGCAGCGTTTCAACGTGACGGCCGCGGACATCATCAACCGCAAGTATGGCGACGCCTTCGTCGAACTGATGCGCTTTCAGACGAAGCGCGCCCGCGAGGCGCTCGACACTGCCCTCGCCGCCCTGCCGCCCGCCGAACGCGCCACGCAGCGCGTGCTGCGCGCCGAGGCGGCGCTCGCTTACGCCTTGTTCGATGAAATCGAGCGGGAAGACTTCAAGGTGCTGCATCAACGCATTTCGCTCACGCCGATCCGCAAGCTGTGGATCACGTGGCGCACGCGTTGAATTTTCTAGACGCGCAATAGCGGCAGTGGCGCGAAGCGTTCCACCGATGACGGTGGCGCAACGCCCAGATGCGCGCACGCGGTGGCGTGCAGTTGCCTGAAATCGAGGCTCACGGGCAGGCCGTCGCCGGTGTCGAGCGCATTGAGGCGCGGCGCCGCGCCCCACAGACCGCCGCGCACGTTGCCGCCCATCAGGAAATGCGCCGCGGCGGCGCCGTGATCCGTGCCGCCGACCGCGTTCTCACGCGCCGAGCGACCGAAATCCGAGTTCGTCATGACGAGCGTCCGATGCCAGTCGTCCGATGCGATCAACCGTGCTCGCAGCATCATCAGTCCCTGCGCCAGTTGCCCCAGCAGCGCCGCATGCCGCAGCGCCTGATTCTCGTGCGTGTCGAAGCCGTGCAAAGCGATGCGCACCACAGCGGCCTCGTGCTGCGCGATCGAGCGCGCAGCGTCCGTGCATGAAGCAACGAACGAGGCGGCAGGCAAGCTCGCGTGTGCGAGCCAGGTGTCGTCGCGGTATTCATGCGTATCGGAAGCCGTGTCCCAGATCTGCCGCGAGCGGAAATGCGAGCGATTGCCCGCGTCATGACCGACGCCCTGCACGATCGCCAGTTCCTGTCCACGCCAGGCCCCGAGCAACGGCCCAAGCGACGGATGCAACCCCGTGCGTTCATCGAGCGGCAAGACCTGATCGTGCGGCACGGCGAGGGTCGGCCGCAGCGCGCGATACAGCGGATCGCCGATTGGAATGACCGTGTTCAGGCCATCGTTGCCGCCATTCAGGTCGACGAGCACCAGCGCGCGATCGACCGTGTACGCTTCTGCACGCGCCTGGCATGCAACGCCGCCCGACCATCCCGCGAACGCACCGGTCGTGCAGAGAAACTGGCGTCGGTTCATCGGCGTGCGCGCCTAGCGCTTGTAGAGATCGCGCACCGCTTCTTCGATGTGCTGCCGCAAGAGACGGCGCTCGTCGGCGGTCATCACGGTATGGCGCGGCGGGCGCGCGGGCGGCGCCTGATCGACCTGCTGGATGGGTTGCATTGCGGGCGCCTGGCTGTCATGCGCACTGGGCGCACCGGACCCGCGCTTGCTCACGCGCTGCTGCGCGCGAATCATGCGGCCATCGAAACGTTTGGGTGTGGCGACGCTGCGGTCGAAATGGTCGGAACGGTTGCCGTCGAGCGGGAAACCGGCGTTCTGCGCATGGGCGTGAGGCGTGCTCAGTACTGCATAGAGCGCACTGGCAAGAAGTGTCTTTCTGAAAATGCGCTCGGCGCGCACGGGTCCGCGTTGCCGCGCTCCCTTCATATTGTTCCCTTCGTTGCTCGACAACCGGACAGCCTCAGTCTTTTCATGCACGTCCTGCCATGGCTGGTCGGGCCGCACGACGCGCTGGTCTAATGGAGTATCTACCGAATGGCGGGCTTAGGTTACGCAGTGTACGGCCCAAACCCTTAGGCCGTGCCACAGGCTCCGTAAATTTTGTAACCAACTGTTACACTCGCTTTTGTTACAAACTCGACGTTTGACTAATCGCGCTAAGATGCCGCCATGGAAACCAAGAACCCTTCAAAAATTCTCGTAGTCGACGACGACCCGCGCCTGCGTGATCTCTTGCGCCGTTACCTCGGCGAGCAAGGCTTCAACGTGTACGTCGCGGAAAACGCACCGGCCATGAACAAGCTCTGGGTACGCGAGCGTTTCGACCTGCTGGTGCTCGACCTGATGCTTCCCGGCGAAGACGGCCTTTCCATCTGTCGTCGTCTGCGCGGCAGCAATGACCGCACGCCCATCATCATGCTGACCGCGAAGGGCGAAGATGTGGATCGTATCGTCGGACTGGAAATGGGCGCCGACGATTATTTGCCGAAGCCGTTCAATCCGCGCGAACTCGTGGCGCGCATTCATGCGGTGCTGCGCCGCCAGACGCCGTCCGAACTGCCGGGCGCGCCTTCGGAAACCACCGAGGTGTTCGAGTTCGGCGAATTCGCACTGAACCTCGCAACGCGCACGCTCACGAAGAACGGCCAGGAAATTCCGCTGACCACCGGCGAATTCTCGGTGCTGAAAGTGTTCGCGCGTCATCCGCGCCAGCCGCTGTCGCGCGAAAAGCTGATGGAGCTCGCACGCGGCCGTGAATACGAAGTGTTCGACCGCAGTCTCGACGTACAGATCTCGCGTCTGCGCAAACTGATCGAGCCCGATCCCAGCAGTCCGCGCTTCATTCAAACGGTGTGGGGCCTGGGCTACGTGTTCATTCCCGACGGCGCGGCCTGAGTGTTCCTGACCTTCTTGAGCTTGAGCGCGTTTGGTCACGCTTTCTTCCCTTACCCGAGCTGAACCCGACAGACCCATGCGCATCGACAGGCGGCTACTGGCGCTCGCGTTCGGCGGCCTGTTCTGGCGTACCTTCGCGCTGATCGCGTTGCTCATCGCGGTCAGCCTGACTGCGTGGTTTCAGAGCTTTCGCGTGATCGAACGCGAACCGCGCGCGCAGCGCGTGGCGTTGCAGCTCGTCGCGGTCGTCAAGCTGACGCGCACCGCCCTGCTCTATTCGGATCCCGACCTGCGCCGCGCGCTGTTGCAGGATCTGGAGAGCAACGAGGGCGTGCGCGTCTATCCGCGCGAAACCACCGACAAGTACAAGCTCCAGCCCGACGAATCGCTCAACCGGCTGATCGAGCGCGACGTGCGCGGCCGGCTCGGCAACGACACGATCATCGCGCAGTCGGTGAACGAGATTCCCGGCGTGTGGATCAGCTTCAAGATCGACGACGACGATTACTGGGTCGCACTCGACCGCGATCAGCTCGACACCGTCACCGGCCTGCAATGGGCCGGCTGGGGCGTGTTCGCGCTGGCGCTGTCGCTGTTCGGCGCGGCGTTCATCACGAGTCTCGTGAACCGGCCGTTCGCGCGGCTGGCGCTGGCCGCACGCAAGCTCGGCTCGGGACAGTCGCCGGAACCCTTGCCGGAGCGCGGCATGGGCGTCGCCGCCGAAACCAACCGCAGCTTCAACCAGATGGTGCAGGACCTCGAACAGCTCGAGGCAGATCGCGCGCTGATGCTCGCGGGCATTTCGCACGACTTGCGCACGCCGCTCGCGCGGCTGCGGCTCGAAACTGAAATGAGTCCGTCGGACGAGGCGACCAAGCTCGCGATGATCGACGACATCGAGCAGATGGACATGATCATCGGCCGCTTCCTGGACTATGCGCGGCCGATGCAGCGCATGCCCGAGGCTGTGGATCTCTCGATGATCGCCAGCGAACTGGCCGCGCGTTTCCACGCCGACGAAGGCGTCGTGATGCGCACCGATCTCGCACCCGGCGCCGTGATCGAGGGCGATCCGACCGATGCGCGCCGCGTCGTCGGCAACCTGCTGGAGAACGCGCGCAAGTATGGCCGCAGCGAGCACGACGACATCGCCCGCATCACGCTGCAGACGCGCGTGTCGCACGGCAAGGTGGAGCTTTCCGTGATGGACGAAGGCCGCGGCATTCCGGACGACCAGGTCGCGCTGATCACGCGTCCGTTCTATCGCGTCGATACCGCGCGCACCCAGGCGAACGGCACGGGCCTCGGCATGGCGATCGTGCAGCGCCTCGTCACGCGGCAGCGCGGCACGCTGCGCCTGCGCAACCGCGCGCCGCTGGCGGGCTTCGAGGTGACGATCGATTTCCCGTCGATGAAGGGCGGCGCGCGCTTCGAAGGCTGAATCGCGGCTTGAAACCCGGCGACGTCATGCGTGTCTGATTCGAACGCGTTCTATTCCTTCCTCAGGAGTTTTTACATGAAGACCGTCGGCGACAAAGTCGAGGCATTCACCGTCACCGCGGCGAAGCCGGGCTTCAACCATTACGAGGAAAACGGCCAGTTCGCCTTCGAGGACATCACGGAGCAATCCTTTCCGGGCAAGTGGAAGATCATCTACTTCTACCCGCGCGATTTCGGCTTCGTGTGCCCGACGGAGATCATCGAGTTCGCGCGCCTGGCACGGGATTTCGAGGATCGCGACGCGGTGCTGATGGGCGGCAGCGTCGACAACGAGTTCGTCAAGCTGGCCTGGCGCCGTGAGCACCGGGAACTGAGCAAGCTCAATCACTACGCCTTCGGCGACGTGAAAGGCGAACTGATCGATCAGCTGGGCATCCGCGACAAGGAAGCGGGCGTGGCGCTGCGCGCGACCTTCATCGTCGATCCGGAGAACGTGATCCAGCACGTGTCGGTCAACAACCTGAACGTGGGCCGCAGCCCCGAGGAAGTGCTGCGGGTGCTCGACGCGCTGCAAACCGGCGAGCTGTGTGCCTGCGAGCGCCCGGCCGGCGGCACGACGCTCTGAGCGCGCGCCGCGCGCCCGTGACATGTTCGACGCTTCAGGCGTCGATGGACGTCCTGCGCAGCAGCACGGCCGCCTGCGCCTCCATGCCTTCCTTGCGGCCGAGATAGCCAAGCTTCTCGTTGGTCTTGGCTTTCACGTTGACGCGGTCGAGCGGCAGGTCGAGGTCGTCGGCGATGTTCGCGCGCATCGCCTCGATATGCGGCGCGAGCTTCGGCGCCTGGGCGATCACGGTGCTGTCCACGTTGACGATCGCGAAACCGGCGTCCGTCACGCGGTGCATCGCTTCGCGCAGCAGCACGCGGCTGTCGGCGCCGGCGAATTCGGTCGCGGTATCCGGAAAATGCCGGCCGATGTCGCCGAGCGACGCCGCGCCGAACAGCGCGTCGGTGATGGCGTGCAGCAGGACGTCCGCGTCCGAGTGGCCGAGCAGGCCGCGTTCGTAAGGCACCGTCACGCCGCCGATGATGAGCGGGCGGCCCTCGACGAGCTGGTGGACGTCGTAGCCTTGTCCGATTCTGAAATCCATCGATGCAAACCTTGGTTGAGTGAGAGGTGGACGAGCTTCAAGCGTGCGTTCCGAGCATCGCGCCGGCGAGCGCGAAGTCTTCCGGATACGTCACCTTGAAGTTGCGCAGGCTGCCCTGAACCAACTTCGGCGAGTGACCGAGCCATTCGATGGCGCTGGCTTCGTCGGTCAGGTCGTGGCCGTCGTGACGCGCACGTTCGATCGCCTCGCGCAGCATGCCGACGCGGAACATCTGCGGCGTTTGCGCCTGCCAGAGGCCGTCGCGCGATTCCGTGCGGGCGATCCGTACATCATGGACATCGTTGGTGGGCACATCGGGCATGTTCGGTGCGACGCGCTTGAGCGTGTCCGCGACGGGCAGCGCGAGAATGCCGCCCACTGCGTCGTCGCGCAGTTCCGCGACGAGCTTGCGGATCATCTCCGGCGTGATGCCCGGGCGCGCGGCGTCATGCACGAGCACCCAGTCGTCGTCGCGCGCGCCGAAACCGGCGAGCGCGAGCAGACCGTTGTACACCGAGGCCTGCCGCGACGGGCCGCCGCAGCGTGCCACCACAAAGCGCAGGCCGGCGAAGCGGCGCGCGTCGAAGTGCGGGTCGTCCGGTGCAAGCACGACCAGGGTCTGCGAGAATTCGGAACATGCGTCGAATGCCGCGAGCGTGTAGGCGAGCATCGGGCGGCCTGCGACGGTCTGGTATTGCTTCGGCATCGGCGCGCCGGAACGGCTGCCGGTGCCGGCGCAGGGAATCAGTGAGAAGAGGCGCGAAGTCACGGGCGGGTAACGTGGTTTAACGTGGCCAAGTCAAAGTCGAAGCCCGGATTTTATAATAGGTCCATCGCGACCACGTCCGGCGCACGCCAGTTCGCTCCTTCGAACGGCCCGCCGGACGGCTCCATGCACACCCTATGCCTTCCAAAGCCGTCACCGCGCAGTCCAGTTCTCCCATCGCCCTAGTCAAGCCTGGTCAGCGTTTTGTGTTCTCCGGCGCGACCGTTTCGTCCGACGCCCTCGCTCTCGCGCGCTATCACGCGGCGTATCGCGACAGCGTGCCGCTGCTGACGATCGTCACGGCCAGCGCGGTCGACGCCCAGCGTCTCGCGGCCGAAATCCCCTACTTCGCGCCCGATGCCCGCGTGCGGCTGCTGCCCGACTGGGAAACGCTTCCGTACGACACCTTTTCGCCGCACC
Source organism: Caballeronia sp. LZ034LL (assembly GCF_031451215.1). Classification (NCBI taxonomy): domain Bacteria; kingdom Pseudomonadati; phylum Pseudomonadota; class Betaproteobacteria; order Burkholderiales; family Burkholderiaceae; genus Caballeronia; species Caballeronia sp. LZ034LL. The sequence goes on along the minus strand of NZ_JARUXR010000001.1, from coordinate 1,370,494 downwards.
AGGACCTGGTGTCGGAGCGTCTGGCGACGCTGCACGATCTCGGCGAAGGCCGCTGCGACATCCTGATCGTGCCGGCGACCACGGCGCTGTACCGGATGCCGCCGGCGTCATTTCTGGCGGCTTATACGTTCTCGTTCAAGCAGGGCGAGCGCCTCGACGAAGCGAAGCTCAAGGCGCAGCTGACGCTGGCGGGCTACGAGCATGTGAGCCAGGTCGTGCGGCCGGGCGAATACTGCGTGCGCGGCTCGCTGATCGATCTCTACCCGATGGGTTCGCCGCTGCCCTACCGGCTCGACTTGTTCGACGACCAGGTGGATTCGATCCGCGCGTTCGATCCCGACACGCAACGCAGCCTCTATCCGGTGAAGGACGTGCGCCTGCTGCCGGGCCGCGAGTTTCCGTTCGACGAAGCCGCGCGCACGGCCTTTCGCAGCCGCTGGCGCGAAGTGTTCGAGGGTGATCCGAGCCGCTCGCAGATCTACAAGGACATGGGCAACGGCGTGCCGTCGGCGGGCATCGAATACTACTTGCCGCTGTTCTTCGACGACACCGCGACGCTCTTCCACTATCTGCCCGAAGGGTCGCAACTGGCTTTCGTCGGCGACCTCGATGCGGCGATCAAGCGCTTCACGCACGACACCAAGCAGCGCCACGACTTCCTCTCGCACGATCGCGAGCGGCCGCTGCTCGAACCGCGCCGCCTGTTCCTGACGGACGACGACTTCTTCACCTTCGCGAAGCCGTTCGCGCAGCTCAAGTTCCCGGCCGTGCCCGAAGGCGGCTGGGCCGCGCCCTTGCCGGGGCTCGCGCTCGATCGCCACGCCGACGAGCCTCTGCTCGCGCTGCGCCATTACCTGGAGCAGACGGAGAATCGCGTGATGCTGGTGGCGGAATCGGCGGGACGGCGCGAAACCATCCAGCAGCTGCTCGCCGAGAATCATCTGCGTGGCGAGATGCACGACACCTTCCACGAGTGGCTGACGAGCGACGGCAAGTTCACGCTCGGCATCGCGCCGCTGGCAAATGGGTTTTCGCTGCCGTCCGAGAAGCTCGCGATCATCACGGAGACCGAACTCTACGGACCGCTGGCGCGCCGGCCCGGACGGCGTCGCCAGGAACAGGCGAGCAATGTCGATTCGATGGTGCGCGACCTCGCCGAACTGAAGGTGGGCGATCCGGTCGTGCATGCGCAGCATGGCATTGGCCGCTACATGGGGCTGGTGTCGATGGATCTCGGCGAGGGCGAGACCGAGTTCCTGCATCTCGAGTATCAGAACGAGTCGAAGCTGTACGTGCCGGTGTCGCAACTGCATGTGATCTCGCGCTATAGCGGCGCGGATCCGGAGAGCGCGCCGCTGCATCAGCTGGGTTCGGGACAATGGGAGAAGGCCAAGCGCAAGGCGGCCCAGCAGATCCGCGACACCGCCGCCGAACTGCTCAACCTCTATGCACGCCGTGCTGCGCGCGAAGGCTATGCGTTTAAGCTCGAGCCGCGCGACTACACGAAGTTCGCGGAGAGCTTCGGCTTCGAGGAAACGCCCGATCAGGCGGCGGCGATTGCCGCGGTCATCGGCGACATGACAAGCGGCAAGCCGATGGACCGTCTCGTGTGCGGCGACGTCGGCTTCGGCAAGACGGAAGTGGCGCTGCGGGCCGCGTTCATCGCGGTGATGGCGGGCAAGCAGGTGGCGATTCTCTCGCCGACGACGCTGCTTGCCGAGCAGCATACGCAGACCTTCACCGATCGCTTCGCGGACTGGCCGGTGCGCATCGCGGAGCTGTCGCGCTTCAAGACGGGCAAGGAAGTCTCGACGGCCGTCCAGCAGATCAACGATGGCTCGGTGGATATCGTCATCGGCACGCACAAGCTCTTGTCCGGCGATGTGAAGTTCAAGCGGCTCGGGCTGGTGATCATCGACGAGGAGCATCGCTTCGGCGTGCGCCAGAAGGAAGGCTTGAAGGCGTTGCGCGCCGAGGTGGACGTGCTGACGCTGACCGCCACGCCGATCCCGCGTACGCTCGGCATGGCGCTGGAAGGCTTGCGCGATTTCTCGGTAATTGCGACGGCGCCGCAGAAGCGTCTGGCCATCAAGACCTTCGTGCGTCGCGAGGAAGACGGCGTGATTCGCGAGGCGATGCTGCGCGAACTGAAGCGCGGCGGCCAGGTGTACTTCCTGCACAACGAGGTGGAGACCATCGAGAATCGCCGCGCGATGCTGGAGGCGCTGGTGCCCGAGGCGCGCATTGCGGTGGCGCATGGGCAGATGCATGAGCGCGAACTCGAACGTGTGATGCGTGACTTTGTCGGGCAGCGTGCGAATGTGCTGTTGTGCACGACGATCATCGAGACCGGCATCGACGTGCCGAGTGCGAACACGATTCTCATGCATCGGGCGGACAAGTTCGGCCTGGCGCAGCTGCATCAGTTGCGTGGGCGTGTCGGGCGTTCGCATCACCAGGCGTATGCGTATTTGCTGGTGCATGATCCGCAGTCGCTGACGAAGCAGGCGCAGCGTCGGCTGGAGGCGATCCAGCAGATGGAGGAACTGGGTTCGGGCTTCTATCTCGCGATGCATGACCTGGAGATTCGCGGCACGGGTGAGGTGCTGGGCGACAAGCAGTCGGGCGAGATTCACGAGATTGGTTTTCAGCTTTACACCGACATGCTGAACGATGCCGTGCGGGCGCTGAAGGATGGGCGCGAGCCGGACTTGAATGCGCCGCTTGCCGCGACGACGGAAATCAATCTGCATGCGCCGGCCATTCTTCCTGCGGACTATTGCGGCGATGTGCAGGAGCGTCTGTCGCTGTACAAGCGGCTGGCCAACTGCGAATCGAGCGATGCGATCGACGGGATTCTCGAGGAGCTGGTGGACCGGTTTGGCAAGTTGCCGCCGCAGGCGCATGCGCTGGTGGAGACGCATCGGTTGAGGCTTGCCGCCAAGCCGTTGGGCATTTCCAAGATCGATGCTGGGGAGCAGGCTATTTCGTTGCAGTTCGTCCCGAATCCTCCGGTTGACGGGATGAAGATCATCGAGATGGTGCAGAAGCACAAGCACATCAAGCTGGCTGGGCAGGACAAGTTGCGGATCGAGACGAGGAGTCCGGATCTTGCCGTGAGAATTGGGACGGTGAAGGAGACGCTCCGAGCGTTGGGGGCGCCGGTCAGGCAGCCGGCGGTTTCGGGGCGGTGAATGTGGTTTGCCCCTTGGGCGGGGCGGCAGGTATTTGTCTTCCGCTTGCGGTTCGGTTTTCGCTCTGGTCCTTCGCGTGGGTTGTTGTGTTCGCCTGCGCTTCGATGGACTTCCCGGTTTCGCGTCGGTCTATTAGCACTGCCCCTCCCCGGGGCGGGGGTGTAGTGGTTCACCAATCCTGGACACTAGTTACACCGCGACCTTCTTTACTTCCTC